>CAVTSR010000001.1:0-32259 GCA_963737485.1 uncultured Alphaproteobacteria bacterium
TTGCACCGTGCAGACCTTCGGATCAAGCTACGCCACGACGCTCGCGGCGTGGCGCGATCGGTTCCACGCGGCCTGGCCTGAAATCGGCGCGCTTGGCTTCACGGCCGAGTTTCGTCGGCTCTGGGAATACTATTTCAGCTACTGCGAGGCCGGATTTCGCACCGGCACCATCGATGTTGGCCTCTACGTCCTTCGCGGCCGCTAGAAGCCGATGGGGAGGGGCCGGGGAGCTCCGAGGCATGAGATCGACGTTTGGCGGCAGGATCGTCGGTGCGATGCTGGCTATCGTCGCGATGATCGCAATCGGATCTGCGCTCTGGAACCTGCGCGCTGCGACGACGGGGCTGACGATCGAACGGGTTACCGTTGGTGGCATCCCCGCAACGATATTTCGCGCGCGATCTGGCCCGGCGGGGCCGGCGGTCGTCGTCGCGCACGGATTTGCCGGCTCGCAGCAGCTGATGCAGTCCTTCGCGCTGACCCTTGCCCGGAACGGTTATGTCGCGGTGACGTTCGATTTCGCCGGGCATGGGCGCAATCCAAAGCCGCTGACCGGGAGCATCGTCGACGCGGAGGGCGCCACCCGTACGCTCGTCGCGGAAACGGGGCGGATCGCCGATCTTGCGCGCACCTTAGGCGACGGGCGGCTGGCGGTGCTCGGCCACTCGATGGCGTCCGACATCGTCGTGCGGTTCGCGGAGGCGACGCCGGACGTCGCGGCCACCGTCGCGGTTTCGATGTTCTCACCGGCGGTGACGGCCACCACCCCGCGCAACCTCCTGGTGATCGTCGGAGGATGGGAGAGAATGCTCCAGCGAGAGGCACTGCGCGCGGTGCAGCTCGCGTCGGCGCCGGCCACAGCGCAGCCGGGGGTAACCTACGGCGTGCCGGCGGACGGGACTGCCCGGCGTACCGCCTTCAGCCCGCATGTCGAGCATGTCGGCGTGCTCTTCAGCCGCGCCAGCATGCAGGAGGCGCTCGACTGGCTCGACGCGACCTTCGCGATCCAGCGCGCCGGCCCGCCCGACCTTGAGCCGCGCGGGCTCTGGATCCTGCTGCTATTCGCCGGCGTCGTCTTGCTCGCGCGTCCGCTCTCGACGCTGTTGCCGCGGGTCGCAGAACCGCCGGTCGGCGCGGGGCTCGGATGGCGTCGCCTCTGGCTGCCGCTGCTCGTGCCGATGCTCGCCACCCCGCTGCTGCTCCGCGTCCTGCCGACGCACTTCCTGCCGGTGCTGGTGGGAGACTATCTGGCCGCTCATTTCGCGCTCTACGGGCTGCTCACCATGCTCTGCCTCACCCGGCTTCGCAGCGGCGGACCGCGGAGGCGCGCGTCAAGCTTCGCGCTGATCGCTGCCACGCTGGGGGTCATCGGCTACGGTTTCGTCGGGCTGGTCTGGCCGCTCAACGCCTTCGTCACCTCTTTCCTGCCGGGGCCTGAACGCATGCTGCTCATCCTGGCGATGCTCGTCGGGACGCTCCTCTACTTTCTCGGCGACGAGTGGGCGACCCGCGGCCCTGGATCGGCGCGCTTCGCATATCCCGCCACGAAGCTTGCCTTCCTGCTGTCGCTGGCGATCGCGGTCGCCCTCGACTTCGAGCGGCTGTTCTTTCTGGTCATCATCGTGCCGGTGATCCTGCTCTTCTTTCTCGTCTACGGCCTCTTCAGCCGCTGGACCTACGCCCGGACCGGCCACCCGGCCGCGGCGGGCGTCGCCAGCGCGGTGGCTTTCGCCTGGGCGATCGGCGTCACCTTTCCGCTTATCGCGGGGTAGTCACGGCGTCACGGTCCGCGTCGATCCCGCCGGCGAAGACGCGGCTGGCGCGGATGTCCGGTGCATCGATGGTGCTGAGGGCCCGGGCGTCGAGCGCACCGGTCGCGGTCTGGAAGAGCCGGTTGGCCTGCCGAAGGCGAGCGCGGTCGAGCGCGTTGCGGATCGACCGGGCGTTGGCGAAGTGCGGCTGGGCGCGACGGAGCGTCGCGTAGTCACCGAGCGCGACCCGCGCCGCGCCAGTCAGGACGTAGTTCTGCCGCGCGAGCATGGTCTCGGCGATCTGCAGCAGCTCGTCATCGCTATAGTCGGGAAAGTCGATGTGGTGGGCGATGCGCGACCGGAAGCCCGGGTTGGCCTCGAAGAACCGCGCCATGCGATCGCCGTAGCCGGCGAGGATCACCACGAGGTCGTCGCGGTTGTTCTCCATCACCTGGAGCAGGATTTCGATCGCCTCCTGGCCGTAGTCGCGCTCGTTGTCGGGGCGGTAGAGATAGTAGGCCTCGTCGATGAAGAGGACGCCGCCCATCGCCTTCTTGAGCACCTCCTTGGTCTTCGGCGCGGTGTGGCCGATGTACTGGCCGACGAGGTCGTCGCGGGTGACCGTGACCAGGTGACCCTTGCGAACGTAACCGAGGCGGTGGAGCAGATCCGCCATCCTGAGCGCCACCGTGGTCTTGCCGGTGCCGGGATTGCCGGAGAAGGACATGTGCAGCGTCGGCGTGTCGTGCGCCAGGCCGAGCTTGCGGCGGGCGCGCTCGACGAGGAGGAGCGCCGCGGTTTCGCGGATGCGGGTCTTTACCGGGGCGAGGCCGATCAGGGCGTCGTCGAGCTCCTGGAGGACGGCGCGCACGCCCGACTCCTCGAACTCGGTACGCAGATCCACCGTTTCCGGAAGCGGAGGTGCCGCCACTTCCGCGGGCGCGGCCTCGCTGGGCGCGTCAGGCATAGCGCTCGCCTTCGGGGCGGTCGGTGGCGTAGGGCACGATCCGGTAGCGCATCGTCCGGCCCGGACCTTCCTCGCGGTGCAGGCGGAAGCCGGGCTCCTCCTTCGGCCGGTTGGCGATGAAGGAGAGGCGGATCGATTCCCACCCCGGCGTCGCGTCGAAGGCGAGGACGCGGATGTAGTGGTTGCCGTAGACCTTGCGGCACTCGTTGAGCTCGAAGACCGCCGCGGCCGCGTCGGGATTGTCGAACATCGGATGGCCCCACATCTCCCAGTAGGTGTTGCGGGGATGCGGGTCGTCGGTGTGCTCGATCGACACCGCCCAGCCCTTGTCGATGCAGTACTGCACCTGGGTGTGGATCTCGTCGTCGTCGAGGTCGGGCAGGAACGAGAAGGCGCCCTGGGTAATGCGCATCGGGGGTGTCCCTTCAGGAGACGGTTGCGGTCGGCACGAAGTCCGGCGTGTCGGTCGAGGCGTAGTTGAAGCTCACGTCCTTCCAGGTATCGAGCGCCTGGCGCAGCGGCGTGCAGGTCCGGGCCGCCTCGGCGAGGATCGTCGGGCCCTCGGCGAGGAAGTCGCGGCCGGCGTTGCGCGCGAAGATCATCGCCTCGAGCGCCACGCGGTTGGCGGTGGCGCCGGCGGCGATGCCGTGCGGGTGGCCGATGGTGCCGCCGCCGAACTGCAGCACCACGTCCTCGCCGAGATGGTCGAGGAGCTGGTGCATCTGGCCGGCGTGGATGCCGCCCGATGCGACCGGCATCATCTTGTTGAGGCTGGCCCAGTCCTGGTCGAAGAAGACGCCGTTCTCCAGCGCCATCGGCGTGCGTTCCTCGCGGCAGATGTCGTAGTAGCCGCGCGTCGTCGCCGGGTCGCCTTCGAGCTTGCCGACCACGGTGCCGGCGTGGATGTGGTCGACGCCGGCCAGCCGCATCCACTTGGCGATGACCCGGAAGCTGACGCCGTGCGCCTTCTGGCGGGTGTAGGTGCCGTGGCCCGCGCGGTGCAGGTGCAGGATCATGTCGTTGCGCCGCGCCCACTTCGCCATCGACTGGATCGCGGTGTAGCCGATCACGAGGTCGATCATCACGATGATCGAGCCGAGCTCCTTGGCGAACTCGGCGCGCTCGTACATGTCCTCCATCGTCGCGGCGGTGACGTTGAGGTAGGTGCCCTTGACCTCGCCGGTGGCGGCCATCGCCTTGTTCACCGCCTCCATGCAGTAGAGGTAGCGGTCGCGCCAGTGCATGAACGGCTGCGAGTTGATGTTCTCGTCGTCCTTGGTGAAGTCGAGCCCGCCCTTCAGCGCCTCGTAGACCACCCGGCCGTAGTTGCGGCTGGAGAGCCCGAGCTTGGGCTTCACCGTGGCGCCGAGCAGCGGCCGGCCGTAGCAGTTCAGCCGCTCGCGCTCGACGACGATGCCGGTGGCCGGCCCCTGGAAGGTCTTCACGTAGGCGACCGGCAGGCGCATGTCCTCCAGCCTGAGCGCCTTCAGCGGCTTGAAGCCGAAGACGTTGCCGATGATCGAGGCGGTCAGGTTGGCGATCGAGCCCGGCTCGAAGAGGTCGAGGTCGTAGGCGATATAGGCGAAATACTGCCCCGGCGCGTTCGGCACCGGATCGACCCGGTAGGCCTTGGCGCGGTACTTGTCGGCCGCGGTCAGCCGGTCGGTCCAGACCACCGTCCAGGTCGCCGTGGAGCTCTCGCCCGCCACCGCCGCCGCCGCCTCGACCGGATCGACGCCGTCCTGCGGCGAGATGCGGAAGAGCGCGATGATGTCGGTGTCCTTGGGCTCGTAGTCGGGGTCCCAGTAGCCCATCTTCTTGTATTCGAGCACGCCGGCGCTGTAGCGCGCCTTGGCGGTCATCTTCTCGGTGCCGTCCGGCATTGGCGTTACTCCTGTCGGTTCGAAGGGGGTGACTGGTTCATGCCCGTCTGGCGGTATCGACGAGCCGAAGGATCAGCGGCGTCAGGATCAGCTGCATCGCGAGGTCGAGCTTGCTGCCGGGGATGACGATCGAGTTCGCCCGGCTCATCCAGCTGTTGTGGATCATCGAGACGAGATACGGGAAGTCGATGCCACGCGGGTTGCGGAAGCGGATCACCACCAGGCTTTCGTCGGGGGTCGGAATCCACCGGGCGATGAACGGGTTCGAGGTATCGACGACCGGCACGCGCTGGAAGTTGATATCCGTCGCGGTGAATTGCGGGCAGATGCAGTGCACGTAGGCATGCATTCGCCGCAGGATCGTGTCGGTGACGGCCTCGGTCGTGTAGCCCCGGCTCGCCCGGTCGCGATGGATCTTCTGCGTCCATTCGAGGTTGATCACCGGCACCACCCCGATCTTGAGGTCGGCCAGCGCGGCGATGTTCACATCGCCATTGGCCACGGCGCCGTGCAGGCCCTCGTAAAAGAGCAGATCCGAGCCCGCCTCGAGCTCGGTCCAGTCGGTGAACTCGCCGGCGGGAACCCCGTAGGCGGCGGCGTCCGCCTCGTCGTGAACGTAGTGCCGGTGCCGCCCGCACCCGCCGAGCGCATAGTCGCGGAACACCTGCTCCAGCATGCCGAGCTCGTTCGCCTCGTAGCTGAAGTGGCTGAAGGTCGCGTCGCCGGCGGCCAGGCGCGCTTCGAGCTCGGCCTTCATCTCGGCGCGGTTGAAGCGGTGGAACGCGTCGCCTTCGATCGAGACCGCCTTGATCCCCTCGCGGCGGAAGATCTGGTCGAAGACGTGCTTCACCGTCGTGGTGCCCGACCCCGACGAGCCGGTGACCGAGATGATGGGATGACGCTTGCTCACCGCTGGCCGCGAAATCAGCCGCGAAACAGTCCGCGCTTGCCAAACAGCGCGGATGTCTCGGTTTCGGGGAGGTCGAAGTAGGCGGCGACCCGGTCGACCTTGGTGCCCGAGCCGAAGACGAAGGGCGCCCGCTCGTGCAGGCTCGTCGCGCTCTGGTCGAGGATGCGGTCGGACCCGTCGGTCGCCTTGCCGCCGGCCTGCTCGACGAGAAAGGCGATGGGCGCGCACTCGAAGACCCGCTGCAGCCGGCCGCGGTCGCGGCCCTGCCGGTCGTCGGCGGGGCAGAGGTAGACGCCGCCATGGTGCAGGATGCGGTGCGTCTCCGCCGCCAGCGAGGCGATCCAGCGCATCTTGAAGTTCTCGTTGCTCGGGCCGAGGTGCCCCGCCACGCAGTCGTCGACGAACGCCCGGATCGGCCGCGGCCAGTGCCGGTAGTTCGACGCGTCGATCGCATATTCGAAGCACGCGGCCGGAATGCTCAGCGGCAGGTCCACCGCGCGGAAGACGCCGGTCGCCCGATCCAGGGTGAACCGGAGCACGCCGTCGCCGAAGGTCACGACGAGCGAGGTGTGCGGCCCGTAGAAGACATAGCCGGCGGCGATCAGCTCCCGCCCGGGCCGGAGGAAGCTCGCCTCGGCGCTGTCCTCCGCGGGATAGACGCCGAAGATCGTCCCGAAGGCCACCATCGCGTCAACATGGCTCGACCCGTCGAGCGGCGCCACCGACAGCGCCAGATCCCCGTCGCGGTCGACCTCGACCGCCGCTTCCGTCGCCGCGGCGGCGTACCAGCGCACCCCGCTTCCCGGCAGCTTCCCCGCGATCAGGTCGCGCGCCAGGCGATCGAGCGCCGGCTCGTCGCCGCCGTCCGTCCCCGGCGCCGCGCCGAGCCCGTCGCGGGCGATCCGGCCGGAGAGCTCCCGGCCGCAGCGGGCCATCGCCTGGATGACCGGCCGGAACCGCGCGGCGATCCGCTCGTCCTCGATGGCCGCCACCTGTTCCGGCACGCGCTGTCCTCCCCTGGCAATTCCCTTGTTATCGCCAAGGACCCCTGTTAGGAAATTTAAGTTCTTGAAAGCCGAGTTCAGTAAATTGAAATCGCGCCCTGATTCCATCACGTTGAAGCAGCTCCGGGCGTTCCGCGAGATCATCGAGCGCCGGTCGCTGACCATGGCCGCCCGCGCGCTGAACCTCTCCGTTCCCGCGGTGCACGCGCAGCTCCGCGGCCTCCGGGGCGCCGCCGGCGCGGACCTCCTCGTCCGCGACCCGGACGGCGGCTGGTCCCCCTCTCCCGAGGGCGCGGCGATGCTGGAAGCCGCGAAGGCGGTCCAGTCCTCGGTCGAGGTCTGCATGCGGCGGGTCGCGGCGCTTCGCGACGGTTCGGCGGGCACCGTGTCGCTCGGCGTTGTCAGCACCGCGAAGTATTTCGCGCCCTACCTCGTCGCCCGGCTGAGGCGGAGCCTGCCCGACGTCGAGATCCTGCTCCGGGTCGCCAACCGCGAGGACACGCTGACCCGGCTGGCGGAAGGCCAGTTCGACCTCTGCATCATGGGCCGCCCGCCGCGCGCGCCCGTCGTGGAGGCGGACCCGATCGGGCCGCATCCGCACGTCATCATCGCCGCGCCCGACCATCCCCTTGCGACCGACGCGGTGATCTCGGCGGAGCGGCTGCTCGAGGAGACCTTCCTCTCGCGCGAACCTGGATCGGGCACGCGAATACTGATGACGCGCTACCTCGATCGCATCGGCAACGGCGGCGTCTACCGCGCCATCGAGATGGGCACCAACGAGACGATCAAGCAGGCGGTCATGGCCGGCCTCGGCATCGCCTTCATTTCGCAGCACACGGTGACCGACGAGCTTGGCCAGGGCCGCCTGGTCATGCTCCCGGTCGACGGCCTGCCGATCGTGCGGCAGTGGTTCCTGATCTACCTTGCGGGCCGGCCCCTCCTCCCGGCCGCCCGCTCGGTGTTTTCGACCATTCGCGAGATGCGCGGCGCGTTCCTGCCCGAGCTGCGCCCGCAGCCGGCGGCGTGAGAACAATGCCTCGCCGCGTGGATCGAAACGCCCGCCAGAGAGTTTCCTGCCAACTAGCCTTGGAGGAAACATGGACACGACAGTACTCGTCGGCATACTGGCTTTCGGAACCCTTGGCGCGGCCGCGGTCTTTGCATACCTGAGCTCGGTGAAGACTGCCGACCGGCTGCATTCCAACGCGCGCAAGTCGACCCTGGCCGCAGACGCACCCGCCACGGTGCCGGCCGGACAAAAGCCGGTCGACACCTGACAACGGAGCCGCGATGCAGGTCGCTCGAGTCTTCTGGATGGCCGCCGCGATGGTCGCGGGCAGTCTTGCCCCGGCGGCGCCCGCATCGGCCCTGGAGAAGCTGGCCTACCGCGTCGAGCACGCGGACGGGGCCTGCGAGGTCCGGGACTACCCCGCCGCGGTCGCACGCTGGCGCGCAACCTGCGCAGTCCGCCTTTCGCACGCCGCGCATCGTTCCGAAGGTCTCGATGACGGCGCCGGTCACGCAGTCTCGGCAACAGGCCGACGCGGCCGTCCCAATGCCCACCGCTTCGGCGGCACAGTGGACCGTTCGATTGCTGATGCCGCGAGGAAGCACGCTTCGACTCGCTGCCCAAGCCGGGGGTGGGCGTTTCGCTTGTCGAGCTTCCCGAGACCCGGGTTGCGGCGGACCGCTCCGCAACGCACGGCTTCTCGAGCCCTCTGCCATGCTCTGGATCGATCAGGCGCGGGTCCGTGGCAGTGGCCGAGACTTCGCTTTCTCGATTACCCGAAGGCCTACGGGACCCGACGCATGAGCCTCAAGGATAGAAATCCCGTCAACAAGGCGAAGCCGAAGCGGATCGCCCGGGTCATCGCCAATCCTACGGTCTCCACCACCACCGGTTGGCCGGTCGGCTTCTGGTGGCGCGAACTCACCCATCCCTGGCTCGCCTTCACCGAGCGAGGATACCAAGTGAAGACCCGCGAGGAAGTTCTCGGGTTTTCGGTCGTAGCGCGTGGCCAGGCCGCGGAACTGGTTGACCCGGTTGAAGAAGCGTTCGACCAGGTTTCGCTGGCGATAGACCCAGCCCGAGAAGGCGAAGCTACCTTTGCGGATCTTGCGCGGCGGGATGTTGGCCCAGGCGTCGCGCTCGGCGGCGAGTTCGCGGATGGCGTTGGTGTCGTAGGCCCGGTCGGCGATCAGCGTCGCGCCGGGAGCGAGATCCTCCAGCAAGCTGGCCGCAACCGGCGCATCGCCCGCCTGACCCGGGGTGAGCATGAGCTTCACCGGCCGGCCGTCGGCATCGCCCAGCGCGTGGATCTTGGTGGTCAGCCCGCCCCGGGAGCGTCCCATGCCACCATCGCCGGCGTCGGGACCCCCCTTTTGACCGCAGCGGCGTGCTGGCGGACGCGCACGCAGGACGAGTCGATCATCACGATGTCGCCGTCGTAAGCCTCTGATACCGCCGCCAGGATACGGTCCCACACCCCCGCAGCCCGCCAGCGCACGAAGCGGTTGTACAACGTCGTTCGCGGACCGTAGCGCTCCGGGATGTCGCGCCACGGCGCGCCGGTCCGGAACCGCCACAGAATGCCGTTCAGCACCCGCCGATCATCCACCCGCGGCACCCCGCGCGGCTTCTTCGGCAGCAGCGGCTCGATGATCCCCCATTCCTCGTCGGTCAGTTCGTGCCGGCGCATCAGACCCTCCTCTTTCGGAAGGTTGAATCAGAACCGACGCCCGAGGGGATTCCTGTTTATCGGGACAGTGCCTAGCTCGGAAGGGGTTGCGGTCTCGACAAAATCGTCGGGCGCCGCGCGCCGCGTACCGCCTCCCCGATCACGACCATTCTCTCTCTTTGCGCCGCAAGGGATGTGGTTCGGCAACGAGCACTGGCCACGAGGGGTGCCTGACCGAGAGCGGATTTGAGCCGCCGGACGTCAAGCGCTTCGTCCCCCGCCTTAGGCACGAAGGCGTTTCAGGTTGCGTCCGAGCATTCTTCTACCGCTTGCCGCGGGCAGCGAATGAACTCGTCGCCTATGTTCCGCCCCGAGGCGTCTCCGCATCTGAGCTCACCGGATGGTGTAGCCACCGTCGACGAGAAGGTCGGCTCCGTTCACCATGGCAGCCTCGGTCGAGGCGAGGAAGACTGCGGCGGCGGCGATCTCGTCGGGCTCGGCGAAACGTCCGACGGGGATTTGCGCCTTCATCGCGTCGCCCTTCGGCCCGGACCAAGCCTTCCGTCCGAGTTCGGTGAGCACAACCGTCGGGGAGATCGAATTGACGGTGATTCCGTGCCGTCCCCACTCGAGAGCAAGGGTCTTGGTAATGCCGACCACGCCAAATTTCGACGCGCAGTAGGCTACATGCCCCTCGATCGCCACTGATCCGGCCTGACTCGCGAGATTGACGATCCGTCCGCCCCGTCCGGCAGAAATCATTGTTCGCCCAACCGCACGCGCCATAAGGAACGTGCCGGTGAGGTTCACCGCTATTGTCTGTTCCCACGCGCGATCGTCGATCTCCTCGGCAGGCGCCAGGGCCACGATGCCGGCGCTGTTGACGAGGATGTCGATGCCGCCGAAGTCGTCCCGGACCGCAGCCACCGTGGCCTCAACGCTCGCTGCATCGCGGACATCGCAGCCGTAGCCGATGGCATCTGGAATAGCCGCTGCGCGAGCTTTGGCCGCCTCTTCGTTGAGATCGACGAGCGCCACGCGAGCGCCCTTGGCTGCCAGGGCCACGGCGATAGCGGCGCCGATCCCCGATCCGGCTCCCGTTACTACTGCGTCACGCCCGATGAGAGAGAAGTCGAATGCCATCTTGCTTCCTTCGCCCCGGCGTGGAGCACAAACCACGGAGAGCGGGAGGGTACAGGAAGCGTCCCTGATCAACCATATGCCGGCGAGACCACCGTGCGGCGCGCGTGGGGGGCGGAAGGGATCGCCTGGACCACCCGTCAGCCGGCCCTGGCACGGCGTTGCGTTCAACGCCGTGTCCGCCTCGCGTAGTTCTCGGTCACCCCCTCGCGGACCAGCCCGCGGGCGAGCAGCGCGCCTACTACCTTCGCGGCAGCGCCGCCGCGCGGCGAACCGGGAAGCGGAAGCAGGTTGCCACGCTCGATTGCGTGGTCGCCGGGCTCTGCCGCAGCGCGGCTCGCAGGCGGGGGAGCATTTGCTGCTCGGACTCTACGACGCCGACGGCAAGCTCAAGTCGGCGCACGCGCATCTACGGAGACGCTGCCGAAACCGGCAGGCGCCTCGAACCGCTGATCGGCGGTTCGGGCTTCAAGGGCCGGGGGCACCTGAAGGCAAGAGCCGCTTGTCGGGCAAGGAGCGCGTACCGGTTCCGCTCAAGCCGGTGCTGGTGGTGGAGGTCAGCGCCGACCACATCACCGGCGGGCACATGCGGCATGGCGCGCGGCTGCTGCGCTGGCAGACCGATAAGGCCCCCGAGAGCTGCACGATGGACCAGATTTCCCGCTGACTGGTTGCTGATCCGCATCGAAGAGCGTCGCCCGGATGCCGCGGCTTCCCTGACGCGCACGGTAAGCAATTTTGATGCTTTGCTCTTGCGCACGGAACGTATGGTCAGCCTGCGGGTTTATGCGGCGACCCGTCGAAGGTGATGGCGCCCCAGCATTGGATCCCGAAGGCATTGGCCCAGACCCTTGCTGCTTGCACCGAACACGTCCATCGCGACGGATTTAGTCATCATGGCACCTGAAGCGCGAAGACCGCTGGAGACAGCGAGAAAGCCTGCGGCGTTGGTCCCGTTGGTTCCAGCGGAGACGGCTGGCACCGGGATGCAATCCCTGGCGGTGCTGGTCGTCGTGGTCGCGGCGCTCTACTTCGGGCACGACGTCTTCGTGCCGCTGGTGCTGGCGGGGCTTCTCAGCTTCGCGCTCGCGCCCGGCGTCTCCTGGCTCAGGCGACACGGGATCCCGAAGATCCCGGCGGTCGTCACGGTGGTCGTCCTGGCGTTCCTGGGCATCGCCGCGTTCGGCTTCGTCGTAGCCGGTCAGGTCACGGAGCTGGGGGCGAGCCTCCCGCGCTATCAGGTCAACATCGAGGACAAGATCAAGTCGGTCCGGTCGTCGGCCCCGGGGGGCGGGGTCATCGAGCGCGCGACGAACGTGCTGCGCGACCTCAGGACCGACCTCGAGGCTGCGGGCGGTTCGGACGCACCGAAGGACAACGCGGGTTCGCCTCAACCCGAGAGTGCCGATCCGGAGCCCGTGCCGGTTCGGGTAACCGAGCCCGACGCGGCGCCGCTGCAGGTGTTGCAGGCCATCGTCGGGCCGCTGATCGCGCCACTGGCGACCACGGGGATCGTCATCGTCTTCGTCGTCTTCATGCTGCTGCAGCGGGAGGATCTGCGGGACCGGTTCATCCGGCTCGTCGGCAGCCGGGACTTGCATCGCACGACGCAGGCGCTCGGCGACGCGGGCAAGCGGGTCAGCCGCTACCTGCTGATGCAGCTGGTGGTGAACACCGCCTATGGCGTTCCCATCGCCATCTGCCTGTGGCTGATCGGTGTGCCCAACCCGCTGCTCTGGGGCATGCTGTCGATCGTCCTCCGCTTCGTGCCGTTCATCGGCCCGATCATCGCAGCGGCCTTTCCGCTCGTCCTGTCGATCGCGGTGGATCCAGGCTGGACGATGCTGCTCTGGACGGGCGCGCTCTTTCTCAGCCTCGAGCTCGTCATCGGCAACATCGTCGAGCCCTGGGTCTACGGCGCGAGCACCGGCCTGTCGTCCATCGCGGTGCTGGCCGCGGCGATCTTCTGGACCTGGCTCTGGGGTCCGGTCGGACTGCTGCTTTCGACGCCGCTGACCGTCTGCCTCGTCGTTCTCGGCCGGCATGTGCCCCAGTTCGGCTTCCTCGATGTCCTCCTCGGCAGCGAGCCGGCGCTCGAGCCCGCAGAAAGCCTGTATCAGCGCCTGCTGGCAGGCGATCCCGACGAGGCGACCGAACGGGCGGAGGAGTACCTGAGGCTCCATCCGCTGCTCGCCTACTACCAGGACGTCGCCATCCCCGCCCTGTCCATGTTCGAGCACGACCGGGCGCGCGGCGTCCTGACCGACGAGCGCCGGGCTCTTGTCGCCAAAGGCGCCCTGACGATCGTCGACAACCTGTCGGAACACGAGGACGTCGCTGACGCCGGTACCGCTGATCAGGCGGAGGCTCCAAGCGAAGCCTCCCGGCCAGCGACAGGCATGCCCGGTGTCCGGCGGCCGACCGGCACGGTCCTCTGTGCGGGCGGCCGCGGCAATCTCGACGACGTGGCGGCGACGATTCTCGCGCAATTGCTCGAACGCTCGGGCATCGACGCGCGGCTGGTGTCGTTTCAGGCGATCGGACCCGAGGCATACGGCTCGCTGGACCTGGACGGGATCGACCTGATCTGCCTCTCCTACATGAACCCGGCGTCGATTGCGCACGCGCGCTATGCCGTGCGGCGCTTGCGTCGCCGGACGAGCCTTCCGACCCTCGTGGGGTTCTGGGCGCCGGACGGGACGGAAATGGACCCCGCCGATCTGGCGGCGGCGACCCGCTCCGATCTGTCTGCCACCTCGCTCGGGCAGGCGGTATCGGAGATCTCGGGTCTCCTCGCCGCCAAGGGTGCCGACAGGGTCGACCTTGCTCTCGCGTGAGCATGAGCGACAGCGGGCCCCTGGCGTGGGCCCCTCGGGGAGGACAATGATCAGGCTGCGGTTTTGACTGGCGGCCGGGCGTTCTCCTCTTCGAACTGGTTGGGGCTGCGGTATCCGAGCGCCGAGTGCAGGCGCCGGTTGTTGTATTTCGCGATGAAGCGGGAGATGCTCGCGACATCCTCGTGGGTCTCGAAGGCCATCGGGTAGACGCCCTCGACCTTCAGTGTCTTCATCAAGCTCTCGATGATGGCATTGTCGGGCATGATGCGCGCGGTGCTCCGTGTCCGAGGTTGGCTCTGGATGATACCGTGAGCTGATCCGGGCCTTGGGGCACCGGGAGCACGCAAGTGCGGGCAGGCCGTCCGACAGACATGAGCTGCGAGCTCGAGGTCGTTATGTGGCCGCCCCTGCGACCAGCCCGGCTGCGCTGCGAGCCGGATCCGTAATTGTCGTGTCGCCCGCAGGCTCCCTCGATCTTGACCAGGAGAGGAGGAGGAGGTGCGGATCATCGGCATGGATATCCATCGGGTCGCGGCGGAAGTCGTCGCGCTTTGCGATGGGGAGCTTAGGCGGCTGGGACGGGTTCCGAAGCTTCGGGATCGCCTCGAGGGGTTCGCCAGGAATGAGCTGACCCACGATGACCACGTGGTGATCGAGGCGACTGGGAACGCAGCCAGCGTCGCCGAGCTCCTGGCTCCCTTCGTCGACAGGGTAGTGATCGCCAATCCAAAGCAGGTGCGGATGATCGCACATGCGAAGATCAAGACCGACGCCATTGATGCAGCGGTGCTGGCGAAGCTCTATGCCACGGGCTTCCTGCCCGAGGTCTGGATGCCTGATCAGCAAACTCTGGCCGCACGCCGGCAGGTTGCGCGACGAACGCAATTGGTTCGGCAGCGCGTGCGTCTCAAGAACTTGATCCAGTCGATCCTGCACACGCACCTCGTCCCACCATGCCCGCACGGCAACCTCGTCGGCATCAGCGGACGCAAATGGCTAGCGAAGCAGGTCCTGCCGAGAGACGAGCGTGATGCCGTCGAGCGACATCTGGCCCAGATCGATCTGGTCGAAGGCTCCCTGAAAGGGATCGAGGCCGAGATCGCCAAGGGAGCCATGTCAGACCCGGTGATCCGCCGGCTGATGACCCTGCCTGGCATCGACATGACCGTGGCCTCCGGCGTTGCAGCCGCGATCGGAGACGTCCGGCGCTTTCCAGATCCGCGCAAACTCGTCAGTTACCTCGGGCTGAATCCGAGCGTCCACCAGTCGGGCGAGGGACCGGCCCAACACGGCCGGATCACTAAGCAAGGCCGAGGCCAGGCCCGCGGAATGCTGGTGGAGGCGGCATGGGCGGCCGCGCGATCTCCCGGTCCGTTCCGCGCGTTCTACCAGCGGATCGCGGCCCGCCGTGGCAAGCATATCGCTGCCGTCGCCATCGCGCGGAAGCTGGCCATGGTCATCTGGCACATGCTTACCAAGGAAACGGACTACATCTGGGCGCGGCCCGCCTTGCTCGCCCGCAAGTTCAGGGCCGTCGAACTGCGAGCCGGCCTGCCGACGGAACACAGCAAACGCGGCGCCGCCT
The DNA here is from genome assembly GCA_963737485.1 of uncultured Alphaproteobacteria bacterium. GTDB lineage: Bacteria > Pseudomonadota > Alphaproteobacteria > Rhodobacterales > Rhodobacteraceae > Amaricoccus. The sequence goes on from CAVTSR010000001.1 coordinate 14,759, forward strand.
ATGACTACAACATTCTGGAGAAGAGGACTGCCGAGCGCGAGAGAACCGAGCAAGCGGAGAAGGACTACGCTCGCTTCACGTCGCGATGGCGAACCCGTCCGACGCACCGACGAGCTCGGCAAGCGGAGGCATCCGGAATGTCATAAGGGGCTTTTCTATTACATCCGTATCGGTCGGTTTGCCCGGCCGGGAGAAGTCCAGGACCACGCCGTGCAGATAGGCCCAGAGGTCGAGATCGCGGGAGATGAACTCGCTGCCCTGGTCGACCCGGATCGTCCGCGGGAAGCCGACTTCGGTGCAGACCCGATCGAGGGTCGCCACCACATCCTCGCCGCGGTAGCTGAACCGGGCGTCGAGCACCGGCGAGAACCGCGAGAAGGTGTCGACGACGGTCAGCACCCGGAGCTTCCGGCCGGTAGCGAGCTGGTCGTGAACGAAGTCCATCGCCCAGGTCTCGTTGGCTGCGACGGCGACGCTGCGGTCTTCGCGCAGCTTCGCCTTCACCCGGCGCTTCGGTGTCTTGTTGCGCAGCTGCAGCCCCAACTCCCTGTATATCCTCCGGGTTTTCTTCTGGTTGATCATCCAGCCCTCCCGCCGCAGCATGACGTGCACCCGCCGGTAGCCGTAGCGTACCCGCGTCTCGCAGATATCCCTTATTCGGTGTTCGAGGCCGGCCTGCCCGGCGCGACGAGAGCGGTAGTGGTAGGTCGACGTGTCCACCAGGAACACCCGGCACGCCCGCCGGATCGACACGCCCCATGCACCGCAGACCTCGTCCACAAGCTTCCGCTTCCGGGCAGGCCTCAAAGCTTTCGGCGGACCACCTCCTGGAGCATCTCCTTGTCCAGCGTCAGGTCGGCGACGATCCGCTTCAGCTTGGCGTTCTCGTCCTCGAGCTGCTTCAGCCGACGCATCTCGGTCGGCAGCAGGCCGTCGTACTTCTTCTTCCAGTTGAAGTAGGTCGCCTGGCTGATCCCGACCTTCCGGCAGATCTCCGCAACCGCCACGCCGTCAGCGCCCTGCTTCAGCACGAACGCCTTTTGTGCCTCCGAAAATCTCGATGCCTTCATCCTTCTCCGCTCCTCCCGGCCAAGGGATCAAATCCGCGGAAACTCTAACTCGAAGCGATCCAGTTTTCGGGGCTCACATCAATCGCCTGCGTTCGACGAGGTGCAGAAAGAGCTGGCTTCCGGCCTGCGCCAGACGCGCCGCTTCGAGCGCAAGTCGGAGATCGCCGCAGGACGCTTCTACATTGTCGGCGGCCAGAAGGCCTTCGTCGCGGCGATGGAGGAGCCCTACACCAACGAGCATGGTTACACTGAGGCTCGGCTTCGGGTCGCCTTTGACAACGGCACGGAAAGTAACCTCCTGATGCGGTCCTTTCAGAAGGCCCTTCAGCAGGACCCCGCCGGCAGGCGCAACGTCGAGCCTTCGGCCGGCCCCTTGTTCGCCGACAAGAGCGAGGAAAGCGATGAGGCGAGCGGTGTCGTTTATGTCCTGCGCAGCAAGTCGGAAAATCCCGTCGTTGCGGCAAACCGCGCGATCCTACACAAGATCGGGGTGACGGGTGGTGATGTCCCGCGCCGGATTGCGAACGCCGTCTCGACCCGACCTTCCTGATGGCGGACGTCGAGATCGTTGCGACCTACGAGCTCTACAACATCGCGCGCAGCCGCCTCGAGAATTTGATCCACCAAATCTTCGGAGCTGCCCGTCTGGAGATCGAGATCAAGGACCGCTTTGGCCACCCAATCGTCCCGCGCGAGTGGTTCCTCGTGCCCCTGTTCGTGATCGACGAGGCGATGGGAAGAATTAGAGACGGGACGATCACGGGCTACACCTATGATCCATCGACCGCTTCCCTTGCCCAAAAGTGAGAGGGGAAACAGCTCAAGGAGGCGATGGACAGTGACTGTGAAGCACACCGGAAAAGACAGTCCCTTAAGCGCTCCGCGCAACCGCTGCCCCACTACGGCAGAGACCTCGTGCCGGCGAACAGCTAAAATCTGCGTCATTACAAATATTCACACTATATAGCGCGCCACGTATCGATTATTGGACGAATAATACCAACCCGCATTGATCAGAACCCTTCGGCCCATGAACGGCGGCCGATGGAACGGATGCGCCAGGGCTGGTCGATAAGGTCGTTCCAGGCATCGCAGCAGTGGGCGACGATGTCGTCGTAGCCGGTGAAGACGCGGTTCGAGAGCCAATTGTCGCGCATGAACTGCCAGACGTTCTCGACAGGGTTCAGCTCTGGCGATCGTGGCGGCAGCGGCAGGAGCGTGATGTTCTCTGGCACGACGAGCGCCCCGGCGAGATGCCATCCCGCCTGGTCAAGGATCAGGACAGCATGAGCGTCCGGCGCCACCATGGCGCTGATCTCGAGGAGATGGGCCTGCATCGCCTCGGTGTCGCAGAACGGCATGACGAGCCCGGCGCCTTTGCCCTCGGCCGGGCAGATCGCCCCGAAGAGGTAGGCCCAGGCGGTGCGCTGGTCGTGGGGCGCCCGTGGCCGGGTCCCGCGCCGCGCCCACCTCCGGGTGAGCTTGTTCTTCTGGCCGATCCGGGCCTCGTCCTGCCACCAGAGCTCTATGCGCTTGCCGGGATGCGCGGCGCGGACTTCCGCCAGGCGCTCCGGGAGACTTTTTTGAAAGCCACCGCCGCCTCCGGGTCCTGGGCGTAGTGCCGCGGCCGTGCCGAGAGCTTGCGGAAGCCGAGCGCTCGCAGTTCCCGCCCGACCGTCGCCTCGCTCACCGACACCCGGAACTCGTCCCACAGCCACTGCACGAGGTCGATCAGCCGCCAGCGCACCACCCCGTCGCGCCAGGGTTCGGGGCCGGCCTCCACCGCACCCGCCAGCGCCACGCGCTGCTCCGGCGTCAGGGTCGGTGCCTTGCCCGGCGCCTTGCGGTCGATCAGCCCGTCCGGACCTTCGGCGTTGAAGCGCAACACCCAGTCGCGCACGATCTGCAGCCCGACACCGCCGATCCGCGCCGCCTCCGTCCGGCTACCGCCGTCGCGGATCGCCGCCAGCGACAGCAGCCGCCGAACCTGCTTGGCGTCCCGGCTGGATCGAGCCAGCCGCCGCAGGTCAGCGCCAGTGAAGTCACCTCGAAGCTCGATCGCTGCAGCCATGGAAAACCCCGCCCGTTTTCCATGGTGAATCATGCCACGACTGATTTGGGAATCCCCCGGATGAGTCAGGCTCAGCGCGAGTTGGTATAAGGCGTCATGGACAGTAACTTTGGGCGTGGTAGACGGCGGCACAATCCCTCGTCGTCGGCGACATCGATGACGTACAGAATTTTTCGCACATTGCCGGGCGAGGCGGCTCCTTTCAGGATTGGTGAGAGGAGGTTGGAATGAACGAGAAGCCAGAGACGAAGCCGATGGGCCAGGTGATCCAGATCGATGAGGCTCGGATCAGGGATCACCTCGGCGAGATGGTCCGCGGGACCGTCGAGGAGGCGCTGAATGCGATGTTGGACGCCGAGGCGGACCGGCTATGCGGCGCGGGCCGCTACGAGCGCAGCGAAGCACGCAAGGATACGCGGGCCGGCAGCTATGAGCGGTCGCTGGAGACGCGCGCCGGCCAGGTCAGCCTGAAGATCCCGAAGCTGCGACGCCAGACCTTCGAGACAGCGATCATCGAGCGCTACCGGCGGCGGGAGAGTTCGGTCGAGGAGGCGCTGATCGAGATGTATCTCGCGGGCGTCTCGGTACGGCGGGTCGAGGACATCACCGAGGCGCTCTGGGGCACGCGGGTGAGCCCGAGCACGGTGTCGAACCTCAACAAGAAGATTTACGCCAAGATCGAGGCCTGGCGGAACCGGCCGATCGAGGGCGCGCATCCGTACGTCTTTCTCGATGGCATCGTGATGAAGCGCACCTGGGCCGGCGAGGTGCGCAACGTCTCGCTGCTGGTGGCGATCGGCGTGAATGCCGAGGGTTACCGAGAGATCCTCGGCATCTGCGAGGGCGCGAAGGAGGACAAGTCCGGCTGGTCGGCCTTCCTGCGCCACCTCGTGGATCGCGGGCTGAAAGACGTGGAGCTGATCATCTCGGACGCCTGTCGCGGCCTCGTCGAGAGCGTCGGCGAGTACCTGCCGGACGCCCGGTGGCAGCGGTGCGTCGTGCATTTCTACCGCAACGTCTTCAGCCACGTGCCGGCGGCCAAGGTCCGGGAGGTCAGCCACATGCTCAAGGCGATCCACGCCCAGGAGACCCGGGCGACCGCCGCGGCCAAGGCCTCGGCGGTCGTCGACGAGCTCCGCCGCCAGCGTATGGGGCGCGCTGCGGACCTCGTCGACGCCCATGTCCGCGAGACCCTGACCTACTACGCCTTCCCGGACTGCCACTGGATCAAGATCCGAACGAACAATCCGCTCGAGCGGATCATGCGCGAGATTCCGGAGACGAACCCGCGTCGTCGGCGCCTTCCCCGACGGTCAGTCCTGCCTCAATCTCGCTGCGGCCAGGCTCCGGCACATCGCCGGCACCCAGTGGTCGACCCGAAAGTACATGAACATGGCGCCGCTCCGCGCGGCGCAAAACGAAGCCTACGGAGCCGTCGTCGCGTGAGCGAAAGTGCGAAAAAGTCTGGACGCTACCGCGACATCAGCACCGTCAGCGGCGCGATGGACTCGCTGACCAGGTCGGCACACGCGGGCCAGTCGATGCCGTCATCCACAATGGCGGAGTGGGTTATGGTGGTTCGCCTCGGCGAACGGCTGACGGGTTTCCGGACATCTTTGCCGTCAACGTCCTGGCGCCGTACATCCTTACGGCCCGGATGGTCGCGCGCAACACTCAAGCGGCCACGGCTGCCGGCAGCTCCGTCGGCCCGACCCAACGCGCTGGCCGTATGACCGTGGAAGTCACTCGGGCCGATCCTTTGAAACTGAGATCGGGCGCCGAAGCGAGCGCCCGATTTAGTGTAGGGGCCGATACGTCAGGCTTTGCGCCTGATCACATCATGCCGTCCATACCGCCCATGCCACCACCCATACCGCCACCGCCGGCCTGGCCCTTCGGCTCCGGCTTCTCGGCGATCATCGCCTCGGTGGTGATGAGAAGGCCGGCGACCGAGGCGGCGTCCTGAAGTGCGGTGCGCACGACCTTGGCCGGGTCGATCACGCCGAACTTGAACATGTCGCCGTATTCCTCGGTCTGGGCATTGAAGCCGAAACTGGGATCCTCGGACTCGATGACCTTGCCCGCGACGACCGAACCGTCGACGCCCGCGTTCTCGGCGATCTGTCGCAGCGGCGCCTGCAGCGCCTTGCGGACGATCGCGATGCCCGCGGTCTGGTCGTGGTTCGCCCCCTCCAGGCCCCGAAGCTTCTTCGAGGCGCGCACCAGCGCGACGCCGCCGCCAACCACCACGCCTTCCTGAACCGCGGCGCGGGTCGCGTTCAGCGCGTCCTCGACGCGGTCCTTGCGCTCCTTCACCTCGGTCTCCGAGGCGCCGCCGACACGGATGATCGCCACGCCGCCGGCGAGCTTCGCCAGCCGCTCCTGCAGCTTCTCCTTGTCGTAATCCGAGGTGGTGTCTTCGATCTGGGCACGAATTTGGGCGACACGACCCTCGATCGCGGACTTCTCGCCGGCGCCGTCGACGATCGTGGTTTCGTCCTTGGTGATGGAGATCTTGCGTGCCTTGCCCAGCATGTCGAGGCCGACGTTCTCGAGCTTCATGCCGAGTTCCTCGGAGATCACGGTGCCGCCGGTGAGGATCGCGAGGTCCTGCAGCATGGCCTTGCGACGATCGCCGAAGCCCGGGGCCTTGACGGCCGCGACCTTGAGCCCGCCGCGCAGCTTGTTGACCACCAGGGTGGCCAAGGCTTCGCCCTCGATGTCTTCGGCGATGATCAGCAGCGGCTTGCCCGACTGGATGACCGGCCTCGAGCAGCGGCACCATGGGCTGCAGCGAACCGAGCTTCTTCTCGTGGATCAGGATGACCGCATCCTCGAGTTCGGCGATCATCTTCTCGGCGTTGGTGATGAAGTAGGGGCTGAGGTAGCCGCGATCGAACTGCATGCCATCGACGACCTCGGTCTCGGTCACGAAGCCCTTGTTCTCCTCGACGGTGATGACACCCTCGTTGCCGACCTTCTGCATCGCCTCGGCGATCTGCCGGCCGATCTCGGTCTCGCCGTTGGCGGCGATCGCGCCGACCTGGCCGATCTCCTCCGTGCCCGAGACGGTCCGGGACTGGGCCTTGATATCCTCGACCACCAGGGCAACCGCCTGTTCGATGCCGCGCTTCAGGTCCATCGGGTTCATTCCGGCGGCGACCGACTTCAGGCCTTCCTTGACGATCGCCTGGGCCAGCACGGTGGCGGTGGTCGTGCCATCGCCGGCCTCGTCGCTGGTGCGGCTGGCGACTTCGCGCACCATCTGCGCACCCATGTTCTCGAACTTGTCCTCGAGCTCGATCTCCTTGGCGACGGTGACGCCGTCCTTGGTGATCCGCGGTGCGCCCCAGGACTTGGAGATGATCACGTTGCGGCCCTTCGGACCGAGGGTGACGCGGACCGCGTCGGCGAGCGTGTTCACGCCCTTCAGCATGCGGTCACGCGCGTCAGTGTCGAATCTCAGCTGTTTGGCGGTCATCGATTGGTACTCCCTTGGTATCTCGGAAATGGTTTGTCGAGGGCCGGGTCAGGCAGCCTTCTCAACCGCGCTTTCGCCCTGGATGACGCCGAGGATATCGGATTCCTTCATGATCAGGAGGTCCTCGCCCTCGAGGCGCACCTCGCTGCCGGACCACTTGCCGAAGAGAATTCGGTCGCCGACCTTTACGGCCATCGGGATCAGCTCGCCTGCTTCCGTGCGCGCGCCCTCCCCAACGGAGATGACTTCGCCCTCGGAGGGCTTTTCCTTGGCGGTATCGGGAACAATCAGACCGCCCTTGGTCTTCTCCTCGCCCTCGATCCGGCGGATCAGGACGCGGTCGTGAAGGGGTGTGAATTGCATGGCGCTCTCCCATGGGGTTCTTTGTGAAGCCTTCTCAGAGAGAGCTTCACTTTTTGGCACTCGCGTGCAGTGAGTGCTAATGCAAGTGTGCACCGCCGTCGGATTTATCAAGGTCTTGGAGCGGGGCAGCCGCCACGCAAAAACAATCTGGCGGAAGTTGCATGGACCAGCAGCCGGACGCCAAAAACCGAGGTTCTCGCGGGCCTCGTCGAGAGGGTCACCATCCACAACCCGGAGAACGGCTTCTGCCTCCGCGGCGTTGGCGCTGTCGTCGGTGAGTGTGATCGGGAACGCCCTGCAGCTTAGGAACGTATCGATCAACCACGATCTGGGGCCGCAGACAGAGGGTCCGGTGTGAGGATGTGCGGTCACGCCAGCCTGATCACAGGCGCCGCCTGGCCGGCGTGGCCGAAAGGCTGGAGGTCAAGTGGATCGGAAAAGTTGTCGGGACGCCTAGCGATCCCCGGGCTGAGCCTGATCGGGCTAATCGTTGCGATGCTGGCGATCGCGCTTTGGGCATCGCCTTCGGCGGCGACGGTCCACGGCCACGGACCGGCCGCCCACGCGACGATAACGCAAGCGGCGCCGGAGCGGGCTACGCATGGCTGTCAAGCGCAAGAAAACCCGGCTCAGGCCGGCTGCTGCGGCCTGGCCTGCTCCCTCAGCCTGGCGCTCCTGCCAATTCCTGCATTGCTGGCGGGCTTGCCACCCGCGATCCTACGCCCCGATCGCACCGGGCTCGCGGCCAGCTGCGCACCCGACGTTCTTTCCCCGCCGCCGAAGGCCTAGGGCGCGAAGCAGCTTTCGCAACATCCAGGCGGGTCCCGAACAGATCGCTCCATCGCCATCCAGGAGACCGAAAAGAAGACCCTCCGTTCCACCGCCCTCGCAATGGCGGCTACCCTCGCAATCTTCGGAATTGCTTCCGCTCAGGATGCCGCGGCGCAAAGGCCACGGCATGGGTGCGGCGACAATGCCGGAGGCCTGCACGGCCGGCGCAAGCGGAATGCCGGGCCACGACACGATGGACCCCCTGAGGCTAACCTGAGCGAGCATCAGGCTGCCATGACGCAATGCATGCTCGCCACGACCGACCAGATGATACAAGGCGTCATGGCCGACGATCCGGACGTCGCCTTCGCATGCGGCATAATCCCGCACCATCAGGCGGCGATCAACATGGCCGAGGCCGAGCTGAAGTTCGGCGACGACCCCGACATGAAGGCCATGGCGCAGGGGATCATCGACGCCCAGACAGCGGAGATCGAGCAACTCGCGACCTGGATCGAAGAAAACGCGCAGTGACCCGCGCCGGCGCCTGCAGGCCTGCCGGCCAGTGGGTGCCTGCACTTGTGCGGCGCCGGCGGACTTGCTGACGCCGTCCTCTACTGCAGGAGCGGCCACATGAGGTTCGAGCTTGCCTGCATTGCCGGACTGGGCCTTGCCGTCGGACCCCTCGCGTTCGCAGGCGAGATGGCCCAGTCAGAGGCTCTCGGTCGCGACCTCTACGCCCTGCATTGCGCCTCCTGTCACGGGGCTAACCTCGAAGGCCAGCCGGAATGGATGCGGCGCCTGCCATCGGGGCCGCTCCCGGCGCCGCCGCACGACGCGTCCGGCACAGCTGGCATCATCCGGACGGCGTGCTTTTTCGCATCGTCAGGGAGGGGACCCCGGCCGTTGTCGGGCAGGGCTACGAAAGCGACATGCCGGCGTTTGCCGGAATCCTGAGCGACCAACAAATTCGCGACGTGCTCGCTTTCATCAAGAGCACCTGGTCCGAGCGCGAGCGTGCCTTCCAGGCCGGGGCGAGCCGCTGGGAAGCCGAGGGAGGTCGGTGATCTCTCTTCGTGGGGCATCAAGGCCGGCAACCGCGTCAGATCGCCTCGACAGCCGAGACCAGCAGATCGCGCACCTGACCCGCCACGTCGTGCAGGGCGGCATTGTCGATCGCTGCCATCGAGGCCACCGGATCGATCGCGCTGACCTCAACGCCGCCGTCCACCGCCCGCAGGATTACGTTGCAGGGAAGCATGGCGCCCACGCGTGGCTCCATCCCGATCGCCTTATAGGCCATCTGCGGATTGCAGGCGCCAAGGATGCGATAGGGCGGCATATCCACATCGAGCTTCTTTTTCATCGTCGCCTGCACGTCGATCTCGGTCAGGACACCGAAGCCCTTCGCGGTCAGTGCCGCTCGTATTCGCGCGTCGACCTCGTCGATGGTCGCGCCTGCTATGAAACGATTGAAGGTGTAGCTCATGGCCGGACCTCCCGGATCATTTCCGTAGGTACTTGATCAGTGCCGCGATGGCGAGGCCGGAGAGCACCAGGAGCAGCAGCATCCAAAGACCGCCGAACCCCATCCCGAAGCCGTTCATCATCACCTTGCTCCTTGAGCGGGCCCGACGCGAAGCGCCGGGCGCCGGTGGTCAATTGTCGTTCATCATCCGATTGCCTGGTCCGGGACGATCCCTGCCGTCGGGGCCCAATCCGGGCAGCCCGCGGCTCCACTCCCCCCGGTCCATGTGTTCCCGCATGACATCGGCAGCGGTGGTCACTTCGAGCTCGGTCACCTTGCCGTCGCCGTCCTCGTCCAGCATCTGGAAGCCGCGGACCATGATGGTGCGGGTGTGGGCGGCAAAGAGTGCTTGGAACTCGTCGAGCGAAAGCGTGCCGTCGCCGTTGGTGTCATAGGTCTTCAGGTCGCCGAGCATGCCAGCTCGCAGCTCCTCCGCACTCAGCGTGCCGTCCTTGTCGGCGTCGAAATTCAGCAAGGCGTAGCGGTTGCCGCCGCCCATCATCCCTCCGCGCATCATGCCATGCATCTGCTCCATCATGTCGTGACCACCCATTCGATCACCCATCATGCCGTCTTCGCCCTCCATCATGCCCATGCGGCCGTGTCCGCCATCACGCTGATCAGCGATCACCGGGACCGCGACGACAGCGAGGCCGAGGATGGCTGCGGCGGCAAATGCGAGACCCGTCGAATGTTTCATTGCATCGGCTCCTGATAAACCTGCGATGACGCCAAGGTTGGGTGCAGATGTCCCAGAGGTTTGTCAGGCCGAGGGTTCATTTGTACCCGTCTGTCGCCAAGACGCTGGACTGCGACGGTTTGCGACAAATGCAGGCCCTGCCGCCCTCGAATTCCACTAATCTGACCGCCAGGAGAGAGCCATGACCCTGGCGCCGCATATCCTTGTCGTCGACGACCACCGTGAGATCCGGGACGCCCTGGCGAAGTACCTGGAGAAGAACGGCATGCGCGTCACCGTCGCCGCCAATGCCGCCGCGATGGACGTGGCGCTGAAGGCCGGAGCCTTCGATCTGATCGTGCTCGACGTGATGATGCCCGGCGAGGACGGGCTGTCGGTCTGCCGGCGGCTGAGGGCAAGCCGCAGCATCCCCATTCTGATGCTGACCGCGCTCGGGGACGAGACCGACCGGATCGTCGGTCTGGAGATCGGGGCGGACGACTACCTGCCCAAGCCCTTCAACCCGCGCGAGCTGCTGGCCCGGGTCAAGGCGATCCTGCGCCGAAGCGAGCGGACCGAGGTCCTGGGTGGAAGTCACGCGGGACGCCGGCTCGTCTTTGACCGCTGGACGCTCGATACCGACCGGCGCAAGCTGATCCGGGATGACGGCGCCGAGGTCGCGCTGACTACGGCCGAGTTCCGTCTGCTGACGGTGTTCCTCGAGCGCCCGCGGTTCGTCCTGAGCCGTGAGCAGCTTCTGGACCTGACCAGCGGCCGCGCGGCGCAGGTGTTCGACCGGACGATCGACAATCAGATCAGTCGCCTGCGGCGCAAGATTGAACGCGACCCGACGCAGCCGCAGGTGATCACCACTGTCTGGGGTGGTGGCTACAGCCTCTCCGCGGACGTGAAGGCAGAGCCATGAGCCTTCTTCCCCGGTCGGTCGGGGGCCAGCTTCTGGCGCTGTTGCTGCTCGCACTCGTTGTGACCCAAGGGCTCAGCCTCGTCCTGCTTACCGACGAACGCAATCGCGCCGTTCGCGCGGCCATTGGGCTGGAGGCTGCTGGTCGCGCCGCCAATGTCGCCTTGCTGTTGGAGGAGGCGCCTGAAAGTCTGCACGCCTCAATCCTTCGATCCGCGGACTCGCCTCTCGTTCGGTTTCAGCTGGGGAAGGCGCCTGCGGCGCTGCAGGACAGTGCCGACGCCAAGCCTTTCGTGTCCCAGACTCCGCACCATCCTCGGCGCACCGGACCGGCAAATCAGAGCTGACGTCCACGCCCTCGCGGTGTCGCGCTTGCCGTCCGTCGAAGACATGCCTCGCAGGATGCGCCCGATGCACGAGGCGATGATGGCCGGACGGACCGAGCCCGTGGAACTGACGCTTGTCGATCGAGCTGACAAGCGGCGACTGGCTGAACGTCGAGACGCTTTTCCATCGGCCTGGCCCACAATGGTCACCCACTGACATCCTCCCGCTTCTCTTCATGGCGCTCGCGATCGCCCTGGTGGCCTGGGTTACGGCTCGACGCCTCGTCGGGCCAATGCGCGCTCTGGCGGCAGGCGCGGACCGGCTGGGTCGCGGGCTGGACGCTGAGCCACTGCCGGTGATCGGCCCGACCGAGGTGCGGGACACGACCGACGCCTTCAACCGGATGCAGGCCCGCCTGACTCGGCTCGTCGCCGATCGCACCGACATGCTGGCGGCGCTCAGCCATGACTTGCGCTCGCCTTTGACCGCGATGCGGCTCCGGCTGGAATTGCTTGACGAAAGCGAGGATGGCGCGCGGCTGAAGGCGCTCGTGGACGAGATGCAAGAGATGGTCGAAACCACCATGGAGTTCGCGCGAGGGGTCGCCCGGTCGGAACCGGCCGTCGAGATCGATCTCGCCAAACTGCTCTCGGATCTGGTCGAGGACGCGGGTGCGGGCGAGAAAAGAGCCGTCATCGCGACGACCGGGCCCGTCCTCGCGACGGTCCGCCCCACCGCGCTCAAACGCGCCTTGCGCAACCTGATCGACAACGCCGTCCGTTACGGCGACAGGGCCCATGTCGAGCTCAAGGCGAGGTCCGGAAACGCCATCATCACCATTGCCGATGACGGCCCGGGTTTACCCGAGGATCAATTCGAGAATGTCTTTGAGCCGTTCGTACGCCTGGAAGGTTCGCGCAGTCGCGACACCGGGGGCGTCGGACTTGGACTGGCGATCGCTCGGTCGATCGTTCGCGCCCATGGCGGCGAAATTACCCTCTCGAACCGTCCTGCAGGCGGGTTGGAGGCCACGGTGCAGCTTCCTCTTGAGCTGTCGCGATAGACGGGGCCGCTCGCAGGGTGCGCAAATCTCGGTACGGCCTCCTCGAGGGTCGTGTTTCGCCAAGCAATCCAAGACCGCGCAAAATGCAGCGGGCGCTTGTCGGTGGATCTCATTCACTCACTTAGTGAAGTGCGGGACGCCTTGATCCCACCTGCAGGCCCTCGGCCCCCCAGTCTTGAGCCCCAGCGGCAGTCTAGCGATCCGCCCGGGCGAGCACATCCATGATCTCGGCGATCTTTTGCCGCTGGTCGTCGCGGTCGCCGCTGGCGATGGCGTGCTCGACGCAATGCGCGACGTGGTCGCGGAGAATTTCCTCCTCGGCGCGGCGCAGCGCCGCCCTGACCGCGGAGATCTGGGTGACCACGTCGATGCAATAGCGGTCTTCCTCGACCATGCGGGCGAGGCCCCGGACCTGGCCTTCGATGCGCTTCAGGCGTTTCAGCACGGCGGGCTTGGTTTCGATCTGCATGATTGACACATACCCGGCAGGGGTATAGCTGTCAAGCATTCCAGATACCCCCCACGGGTTCACCTGTAGTCAGCGGAAGGGCCCCTGATGCGCGAGCCACATCCCGTTCACGACCATGCTGGCGCCGCCGCACCGCAAGCCGGCTCGGCCCACCTCGCCAAGGACCCGGTCTGCGGGATGGACGTCGATCCGCATACCGCCAAGCACCGGGCCGACAGCGCCGGCCGCACCTACTACTTCTGCTCGGCGCGCTGCCGCGAACGCTTCGTCGCCGACCCGGCGAAGTTCCTGGCAGAGGACACAGCGAAGCCTGAGCCCGTGCCGGAAGGGACGATCTACACCTGCCCGATGCATCCGGAGATCCGGCAGGTCGGACCGGGCTCGTGCCCGATCTGCGGGATGGCGCTCGAACCGTTGACCGTCACTGCGGAGACCGGCCCCAATCCCGAGCTCGTCGACATGACCCGGCGCTTCTGGATCGGCGTCGTCCTCGCCGTTCCGGTCGTCGCGCTGGAGATGGGCGGGCACCTCACCAACCTTCACATGCTTCTCGGCCAGCAGCTTTCGAACTGGCTGCAGCTCGTGCTCGCCACCCCTGTGGTGCTCTGGGCCGGTTGGCCGTTCTTCGTGCGGGGCTGGGCCTCGGTCGTGACGCGGAACCTCAACATGTTCACGCTAATCGCGCTCGGAACCGGGGTCGCCTGGACTTACAGCTCGTGGCAACGGTCGCGCCGGGCATATTTCCCGCGGCCTTCCGCGGCATGGACGGCTCGGTGGCGGTCTATTTCGAGGCGGCCGCGGTCATCACGGTGCTCGTCCTGCTCGGCCAGGTGCTCGAGCTCCGCGCCCGCGAGCAGACCTCGGGGGCGATCCGCGCGCTACTCGATCTCGCCCCCAAGACCGCGCGGCGGATCAAGTCCGACGGCTCGGAAGAAGAAGTGACCCTCGACCTGATCGGCATCGGCGACCGCCTGCGGGTCCGGCCAGGCGAGAAGGTTCCGGTCGATGGCTCAGTCATCGAAGGCCGGTCGGCCATTGATGAGTCGATGGTGACGGGCGAGTCGATGCCTTTGACAAAGGAGGTCGGCGACCGCGTCATCGGCGGGACCATCAACCGGTCGGGCGGGCTCGTCATCGAGGCAGAGAAGATCGGCCGCGACACGATGCTTGCCCGCATCGTCCAGATGGTTGCCGATGCCCAGCGCAGCCGGGCGCCGATCCAGCGTCTGGCGGATCGCGTCGCCAGCTGGTTCGTGCCGCTGGTGGTCTTCGTGGCCGTGGTTGCTTTCTGGAGCCTGGTCGGTCTGGGGACCGGATCCGAGGCTCGCGTTCGGGCTGGTCGCGGCAGTCACCGTACTGATCATCGCCTGCCCCTGTGCGCTCGGGCTCGCGACGCCGATGTCGATCATGGTCGGCGTCGGCCGCGGCGCCAGCGCCGGCGTGCTGATCAAGAACGCCGAGGCGCTGGAGCGCATGGAGAAGGTCGACACCCTGGTCGTGGACAAGACCGGCACGCTCACGCAAGGCAAGCCATCTGTTACGGCAGTGAGGACAGTTTCCGGCGTGACCGAGGACGAGCTTCTCCGGTTGGCGGCGAGCCTCGAGCGCGGGAGCGAGCATCCGCTCGCGGTCGCCATCGTCGACGAAGCGGAGAAGCGCGGCCTGGCGCTTGCGAAGGCGGCCGACTTCGACAGCCCGACCGGCAAGGGCGTCGTCGGCACAGTGGAGGGCCGGTCCATAGTCATCGGCAATGCCAGGTTCCTTGCGGAGTTAGGCGTCGAGACGGCAGCGCTTGCCGCTGAGGCGGAGAGCCTTCGGCGTGACGGCGCCACGGCGATCTTCGTTGCCGTCGATGGCGAGGCGGCGGGCATCATCGCGATCGCCGACCCGATCAAGCCGACCACGCCCGACGGCGATCGAGGCCCTTCACCGCGAAGGCATCCGCATCGTCATGCTGACCGGCGACAACCGGACGACGGCGGAAGCTGTGGCGCGGCGGCTCGGCATCGACGAGGTCGAGGCCGACGTGCTGCCCGACCGCAAGAGCGAAGTCGTTCAGCGGCTGAGGAAGGAGGGCCGTGTCGTCGCGATGGCGGGTGACGGCGTCAACGACGCGCCGGCCCTCGCGGCTGCCGACGTCGGCATCGCCATGGGGACCGGCACGGATGTCGCCATCGAAAGTGCCGGCGTCACCCTTCTCGGAGGCGACCTCACCGGCATCGTCCGGGCGCGCCGGCTCAGTCACGCCACCATGCGCAACATCCGCCAGAACCTCTTCTTCGCCTTCATCTACAATGCCGCGGGGGTGCCGATCGCCGCGGGCGTGCTCTATCCGACGTTCGGCATCCTGCTGTCGCCCATCATCGCGGCGGCAGCCATGGCCCTCTCGTCGGTCAGCGTCATTGGCAACGCGCTCCGACTGCGGGCCGTGCATCTATGACCACGGAGGAGAAGGAGACTTGGACCGAGCGGCGCCACAGTGACGTTGGTCGCCGCCGTTCATTGAGCCGACCTTGCGCTACTGCAGCCGGAACCGCGCACGCAGGCCAAGACCCAGGAAAAAGAGCAGGACGAAGCCAAAGACGGACTGAAACCCTGAAGCGGCGATCAGCCAAGCCGGGGCATTATCGAAGGCATTCGGCATGAACCGGCCATGGAATCCAAGGAAGCCGAAAATATTGGCAAAGGAGAGGCCGAAGGCAGGCAGCAATGCCTCCAATTTACTCTGGCCGTAATATCCGAGCCAATAAGCCAATCCGAAGGTGACCCAGAGCGCTAGCAGGCCCACGGTCGGGCGGATGATGGAGTTTCCGAAGTCGGAGAGCTCCTGGTAGAGGATGTACGGCAGCCTCTCGAAGACGGTGCCGATCTTCGCCCGAAACCTCATTTCGCGACGAAAGAAATAGTGCTCCTCCTCCGGCAACCCCTGCTTCGCGATGGCGTGCCGGATCACCGCCAACGAGTCACGACTGGCCTCAGGCTCGACGCTGCTCATGGCAGGCCAGTACCGATCCTCGGCGGTGAAGATAGTGTTCTGGTGCAGGATCGCGCCGGAAAACCGCGGAAAGGCGCCCTGAAACCGCGCCTCACGAAAGCTGGTCGTTCGGCCGAACTGACAATCGGAGAACGAGGCAATCTTGTCGAAGGTCGCGCCCGTGAAATTGGCGAAGCGCTCGAACGTGGCGTTGCCGAACCACGCGTCACCGCTAAAGCTTGCGCTGTCGAGCCACGCATCCCCGCTGAACGTGGCGCTGTCGAACCATGCATACCCGGTGAATGCGGCGCCGTCGAACCATGCATCCTCGCCAAACGTGGCGCCATTGAACACCGCGTCCCCGCCAACCATGGCGCTGGAGAACCTGGCATCCCCGCTGAATCTGGCACGGTCGAACCACGCATAGCGGCTGAACCTGGCGCTTCCGAACCACGCATCCCCGCCGAATGACGCGCTGCCGAACCAGGCATCCCCACAGAACGCGGCGCTGTCGAACCACGCGTACCCGTCGAAGATAGCGGAGGTGAACAAGGCAGCCCGGCTGAACACGAACTGAGACATACTCAGCGGTGTCTCGAAATGCGTGTCCTTGAAGTCGACTTCGGCCTCGGGGTCGGGCAGGGTCATCCCCATGCCGCGGCCTGTAGCGAAGACCTTCTCCACCTCAGCCCGCTCTGTCTCGCTCCAAGCCTCGAGCGCCGCCTCATCCAACTTGGCCAGCTTTGCCAACTCTGCTCGCTTGGCCTAGGCAGGTGCTCGCAGGACCAGCCATTCCAGATGCGGCGGTTCTTGGCCGCAATCTCCTCGTTCCATCCCTCTCCGGTCTGCTCGCCATGGATCGTGGCCAGGACATACCACGGGTTTTTTGATGCCGGTTTTGGGACACGTGGCGGCTCGCGCGTCAACATCGGCACATTCCGGGACTGGTCGCAATCGTCGTGAAGTTTGCGTACAGCAGAGACACCCAGTTCGATCGACAGCACCGGCATCTTGTAACTGACTTTGGACCGGCTCGATCGCGAATAGTCGTCGAGTCGAACCATGAAATTCCTCGGCGTCAGCACCTTTATCTCGGATCGCGGCGGCCAAAGGACCTGTGTCGCCCTATATTACCAAACCAAAGAGAGTGCCGATCGCGGCAGTCGCCGCCATGGCGAGCGCGCCCCAGAAGGTGCACGGAGCGCACCGCGCGAAGGGTCGGCGCCGTGGCAGGCGCGAGACACCGAGCACAACGGGAGGGCGGCTATGGCAACGGCAGGGATCACGGCGCCGGCGGCGCCGCGAGGATCGACAGAAGCGGCAGGGCGGCTCCGACCGCGAAGGTCGCTGCGGATGTAAGGGCGGCTTGGACGGGCGCGCGGTCGCAACCTCGGTGATGCCAAGCTCGTCACGAGCGTGCGAGCCGAGCGCGTCGCGTTCAGTCAGGTCCCGGGCGACCTCCGCGGCTAGCTGCTTCGATAGGCCGCGCGCCTGGTAGATTCCGGCGAGCTCGCGCCGCTCGAACTCGGGTTGGGTCGCGAGTTCCCTGCGCTCGCGGGTGAGGTCTGCCGCCTCGGTGTCGGCCTGGCTGCTCACCGAAATGTATTCCGCCGGCGGCCATTCACTAAGGCCGTGGCTCACTTGGCGTCCAATTGGTCGAGCACGAGGGAGGTAAGCGGAGGCGCCAGAGGCCGAGGAGGTCATCCGCTCATAGAGCGCGCCGGCAGTCTTTACGGTTATTAGACGCTTTTAGCCAACATCCTGTTAAGTCGTTGATTTTATG
>CAVTSR010000002.1:0-122500 GCA_963737485.1 uncultured Alphaproteobacteria bacterium
TTGGGGTCGAGCACGTCCTCCGCCGCGACGCGGCCGAGGATGCGCTCGGAGAGCGAGGACACGACTTCGCCATCGCTGATCGCCGCGCGGGCGGTGATCGAGCGGTCGGTGCCGCAGTCGTCGATCTTGACGATGCAGTCCTGCGCCACGTCGACGAGGCGACGGGTCAGGTAGCCCGAGTTCGCGGTCTTGAGCGCGGTGTCGGCGAGGCCCTTGCGCGCACCGTGGGTCGAGTTGAAGTACTCGAGCACGGTCAGGCCTTCCTTGAAGTTCGACACGATCGGCGTCTCGATGATCTCGCCGCTCGGCTTCGCCATAAGTCCGCGCATGCCGCCGAGCTGCTTCATCTGCGCGGGCGAGCCGCGAGCGCCGGAGTGCGACATCATGTAGACCGAGTTCGGCTCGAGCTCGCGCCCGGCGTCGTCCTTACGCGATTGCCGAGATCTCCTTCATCATCGCGTCGGCGACGTCGTCGGAGGACTTGGACCAGGCGTCGACCACCTTGTTGTACTTTTCGCCCTGGGTGATCAGGCCGTCCATGTACTGCTGCTCGAACTCCTTCACCTTGTCACGGGTGTCGTTGACGATGTCCCACTTGTTGTCGGGGATCACCATGTCGTCCTTGCCGAACGAGATGCCCGCCTTGAACGCTTCGGTGAAGCCCATCGTCATGATCTGGTCGCAGAAGATCACCGATTCCTTCTGGCCGCAGTGGCGGTAGACGGTGTCGATGACCTCGCCGACCTCCTTCTTGCGCAGGAGCCGGTTGACGATGTCGAACGGGGTCTTGAAGTTCTTCGGCAGCAGCGTCCCGAGCCGCAGGCGGCCGGGCGTGGTGTCGAAGCGCATCATCACCGAGTTGCCGGTCTCGTCGATCTGCTCGATGCGGGCCTTGATCTTGGAGTGCAGGTTGACGATGCCGGCGTGCAGCGCGTGGTCGACTTCCTCGATCGAGGCGAAGACCATGCCCTCGCCCGGCTGCCCGTCGCGGGCGATCGAGAGGTAGTAGAGGCCGAGGATCATGTCCTGCGACGGCACGATGATCGGCTTGCCGTTGGCCGGCGACAGCACGTTGTTGGTCGACATCATCAGGACGCGCGCTTCCAGCTGGGCCTCGAGGCTCAGCGGGACGTGCACGGCCATCTGGTCGCCGTCGAAGTCGGCGTTGAACGCGGCGCAGACCAGCGGGTGAAGCTGGATCGCCTTGCCCTCGATCAGCACCGGCTCGAAGGCCTGGATGCCGAGGCGGTGCAGCGTCGGCGCGCGGTTCAGGAGCACCGGGTGCTCGCGGATGACTTCGTCGAGGATGTCCCAGACCTCGGGACGCTCCTTCTCGACGAGCTTCTTCGCCTGCTTGACGGTCGAGGAGAGGCCCTTGGCGTCGAGCCGCGAGTAGATGAACGGCTTGAAGAGCTCGAGCGCCATCTTCTTCGGCAGGCCGCACTGGTGCAGCTTGAGCTCGGGACCGGTCACGATCACCGAGCGGCCGGAGAAGTCGACGCGCTTGCCGAGCAGGTTCTGCCGGAAGCGGCCCTGCTTGCCCTTGAGCATGTCGGAGAGCGACTTCAGCGGCCGCTTGTTGGTGCCGGTGATGACCCGGCCGCGGCGGCCGTTGTCGAAGAGGGCGTCGACCAACTCCTGCAGCATCCGCTTCTCGTTGCGGATGATGATGTCGGGCGCGCGCAGCTCGATCAGCCGCTTCAGGCGGTTGTTGCGGTTGATGACGCGGCGGTAGAGGTCGTTGAGATCCGACGTGGCGAAGCGGCCGCCGTCCAGCGGGACCAGCGGGCGCAGCTCCGGCGGGATCACCGGGATCACGGTGAGGACCATCCACTCGGGGCGGTTGCCCAACTCGCGGAAGGATTCGACCAACTTCAGCCGCTTGATGATCTTCTTGGGCTTCAGCTCGCCGGTGGCCTCGGCGAGATCGGCGCGCAGCTGCTCGGCCTCGGCGTCGAGGTCGATGGCGGCGAGCATCTCGCGGATCGCCTCGGCGCCGATGCCGGCGCGGAAGGCGTCGTCGCCGTACTGGTCCTGGGCGTCGAGGAACTCCTCCTCGCCGAGGAGCTGGCCGGCCTTGAGCGCGGTCAGGCCGGGCTCGATGACCACGTACTGCTCGAAGTAGAGGATGCGCTCGAGGTCGCGCAGGGTCATGTCGAGCATGAGGCCGATGCGGCGACGGCAGCGACTTCAGGAACCAGATGTGCGCGACCGGCGAGGCGAGCTCGATGTGGCCCATGCGCTCGCGCCGGACCTTCTGCAGCGTCACCTCGACGCCGCACTTCTCGCAGACGACGCCGCGGTACTTCATCCGCTTGTACTTGCCGCACAGGCACTCGTAGTCCTTGATCGGCCCGAAGATGCGCGCGCAGAACAGGCCGTCACGCTCGGGCTTGAACGTGCGGTAGTTGATCGTCTCGGGCTTCTTGATCTCGCCGAACGACCAGCTCAGGATCCGCTCGGGGGAAGCGAGCGAGATCTTGATCTCGTCGAAGGTGCGCGTCGGCTGGACCGGGGCGAACGGGTTGCTGATTTCCTGGTTCATGGCCTGTAAATCCTCAAACGGGTGGCAGGGGAGGCGAGGGCGCGGGACGCCCTCACTCCGCTTCCGAGTCCAGAAGCTCGATGTTGAGGCCGAGCGAGCGGATCTCCTTGACGAGGACGTTGAACGATTCCGGCACGCCGGCCTCGAAGTTGTCCTCGCCCTTTACGATCAACTCGTAGACCTTGGTCCGGCCGGCGACGTCGTCCGACTTCACGGTCAGCATCTCTTGCAGCGTGTAGGCGGCGCCGTAGGCTTCGAGCGCCCAGACCTCCATCTCGCCGAAGCGCTGGCCGCCGAACTGCGCCTTGCCGCCCAGCGGCTGCTGGGTGACGAGGCTGTACGGCCCGGTCGAGCGGGCGTGGATCTTGTCGTCCACCAGATGGTGCAGCTTCAAGAGGTACTTCACGCCGACGGTGACCGGCCGGGTGAACTGCTCGCCCGAGCGGCCGTCGTAGACGATCGACTGCCCCGAGGTGTCGAAGCCGGCGCGCTCGAGCGCGTCGTTGACGTCGGCCTCCTTGGCGCCGTCGAAGACCGGGGTCGCGATCGGCACGCCGGAGGTCACGTTGCCCGCGACCTCAAGGAACTCCTCCGCCGGCAGGTCGGCGATGGCATCGTTGTAGACCTCCTCGCCGTAGGCGATCTTCATCGCCTCCTTGAGCGGGGTCATGTCGCCCTTGTGGCGGTACTCGTCGAGCCCGGCCTGGATCGCGCGGCCGAGGCCGCGTGCGGCCCAGCCCATGTGGGTCTCGAGGATCTGGCCGACGTTCATCCGGCTCGGCACGCCGAGCGGGTTGAGGACGAAGTCGACGGGGGTGCCGTCGGCGAGGAACGGCATGTCCTCCTCCGGCACCACCTTCGAGATCACGCCCTTGTTGCCGTGACGGCCGGCCATCTTGTCGCCGGGCTGCAGCTTGCGCTTCACCGCGATGAAGACCTTGACCATCTTCATCACCCCCGGCGGCAGGTCGTCGCCGCGGCGGACCTTTTCCACCTTGTCCTCGAACCGCCGCTCGAGCGCCTTCTTCTGCAGCTCGAACTGGCCGTGCAGCGCCTCCTGCGACTGCGCGTCGGCGTCATCGCCGAGGGCGAGCTGCCACCACTGGCCCCGGCTGAGCGTGCCGAGCAACTCCTCGTCGATCACCGAGCCGGCCTTGACGCCCTTGGGGCCCTTGACCGCGGTCTTGCCGAGGATGAGCTCGCGAAGACGGGCGTAGATGTTGCGCTCGAGGATCGCGAGCTCGTCGTCGCGGTCGCGGCTGTGACCCTCGACCATCTCGCGCTCGATCTGCAGCGCCCGCTCGTCCTTGTCGACGCCGTGGCGGTTGAAGACGCGCACCTCGACGACCGTGCCGTAGTCGCCCGGCGGCAGCCGGAGCGAGGTATCGCGGACGTCCGAAGCCTTCTCGCCGAAGATGGCGCGGAGGAGCTTCTCCTCCGGCGTCATCGGGCTTTCACCCTTGGGGGTGATCTTGCCCACCAGGATGTCGGCCGGCCCGACCTCGGCGCCGATGTAGACGATGCCCGCCTCGTCGAGGTTGCGCAGGGCTTCCTCGCCGACGTTGGGGATGTCGCGGGTGATCTCCTCCGGCCCGAGCTTGGTGTCGCGGGCGGCGACCTCGAATTCCTCGATGTGGATCGAGGTGAAGACGTCGTCCTTGACGATGCGCTCGGAGATGAGGATCGAGTCCTCGTAGTTGTAGCCGTTCCACGGCATGAACGCGACGAGCACGTTCTTGCCGAGCGCGAGCTCGCCGAGATCGGTCGACGGCCCGTCGGCGATGAACTCGCCCCGGGTGACCGTGTCGCCCACCTTCACCAGCGGACGCTGGTTGATGCAGGTGTTCTGGTTCGAGCGCTGGAACTTGCGCAGCCGGTAGATGTCGACGCCGGGATCGCCGGGCGCGACGTCTTCGGTGGCCCGGATCACGATGCGCATCGCGTCGACCTGGTCGACCACGCCCGCCCGCTTGGCGGTATGCGCGGCACCGGAATCCCGCGCCACGATCTCCTCGATGCCGGTGCCGACGAACGGCGCCTCGGCGCGGAGGAGCGGCACCGCCTGGCGCTGCATGTTCGAACCCATCAGCGCGCGGTTCGCGTCGTCGTTCTCAAGGAACGGGATCAGCGAGGCGGCCACGGAGACAAGCTGCTTCGGCGATACGTCGATCAGGTCGACGTTCGCTGGCGGGTTCAGCATGAAGTCGCCGGACTTGCGGGTGGAGACGAGATCGGAGGTGAAGCGGCCGTCCGCGTCCAGGTCGGCGTTGGCCTGGGCGATGGTGTGGCGCATCTCCTCGGTCGCCGACATGTACTGCACCTCGTCGGTGACCTGGCCGTCCCGGACGTGCCGGTAGGGGGTCTCGATGAAGCCGTACTTGTTCACGCGCGCGAAGGAGGCGAGCGAGTTGATCAGGCCGATGTTCGGGCCTTCCGGGGTCTCGATCGGGCACATCCGGCCGTAGTGGGTCGGGTGGACGTCGCGGACCTCGAAGCCGGCGCGCTCACGGGTGAGGCCGCCCGGTCCGAGCGCCGAGAGGCGGCGCTTGTGGGTGACCTCGGAGAGCGGGTTGGTCTGGTCCATGAACTGCGAGAGCTGCGACGAGCCGAAGAACTCGCGCACCGCCGCCGCCGCCGGCTTGGCGTTGATCGAGATCCTGCGGCATCACCGTGTCGATCTCGACCGAGGACATGCGCTCGCGGATGGCGCGCTCCATGCGGAGGAGGCCGACGCGGTACTGGTTCTCCATGAGCTCGCCGACCGAGCGCACCCGGCGGTTGCCGAGGTGGTCGATGTCGTCGATCTCGCCGCGGCCGTCGCGCAGATCCACCAGCGCCTTGATGACGGAGATGATATCCTCGTTGCGCAGCGTGCGCTGGGTGTCCTCGGCGTCGAGGTCGAGGCGCATGTTCATCTTGACGCGGCCGACGGCCGAGAGGTCGTAGCGCTCGGGATCGAAGAACAGCGACTGGAACATGGTGTCGGCGGCCTCGACCGTCGGCGGCTCGCCCGGGCGCATCACCCGGTAGATGTCCATGAGCGCCTGGTCGCGGTTCATGTTCTTGTCGACCTGCATCGTGTTGCGGATGTAGGCGCCGACGGTGATGTTATCGACGTCGAGGGTCGGGATCTCGGTGACGCCGTTGTCGAGCAGAACCTTCAGCGTGCCGCCGGTGACGTCGCCGGTCTTGGCGTCGATGTCCCAGGTCAGCTCGTCGCCGGCCTCGGCCCAGATCAGGCCGGATTCCTCGTTGATGATGTCGCGCGCGGCGAAGCGGCCGAGGATCGATTCGAAGGGCACCAGAACCTCGGCGATGTCGCCGGCGTCCTGCCACTCCTTGACCATGCGCGGGGTGATCTTCTTGCCGGCCTCGGCGATCACCTCGCCGGTGGCGGCATTGATCACGTCGTGGTTCGGCTTGGTGCCGCGCAGCCGCTCCGGGAAGAAGCGGGTGGCCCAGGCGTTGCCTTCCTTGCGGTAGGTCACGGTCTCGTAATAGGCCGCCATGATGGCGTCCTGGTCCATGCCGAGGGCATAGAGCAGCGTCGTCACCGGCAGCTTGCGGCGGCGGTCGATGCGGGCGAAGACGATGTCCTTGGCGTCGAACTCGAAATCGAGCCACGAGCCGCGGTAGGGGATCACGCGGGAGGTGAAGAGGAGCTTGCCCGAGGAGTGGGTCTTGCCCTTGTCGTGGTCGAAGAAGACGCCGGGGCTCCGGTGCATCTGGGAGACGATGACCCGCTCGGTGCCGTTGACGACGAAGGTGCCGTGCGGCGTCATGAGCGGCATGTCGCCCATGTAGACGTCCTGCTCCTTGATGTCCTTCACCGACCGGGCGCCGGTTTCCTCGTCGACTTCGAAGACGATCAGTCGCAGCGTCACCTTGAGCGGCGCGGCATAGGTCATGTCGCGCTGCATGCACTCGTCGACGTCGTACTTCGGCGGCTCGAGCTCGTAGCGGACGAACTCGAGGACGGCGGTCTCGTTGAAGTCCTTGATCGGGAAGACCGACTGGAAGGTGCCCTTCAGCCCCTCGCCGTCGAGCGGCACGTCCTGGTCGCCGGACTTCAGAAAGAGGTCGTAGCTCGACTTCTGCACCTCGATGAGGTTCGGCATCTCCGCGACCTCGCGGATGTGGCCGTAGATACTTGCGAATGCGCTTGTGACCGGAATACCGCTGAGCCATGCTCTACCCTCTAGATCTGCATTGCGCGAGCCACCCGGCGGGGAACGGGTGCCTCGGCTGTGCCGGACGCGTCTGGCCCAATGCTCGTGCGACTTCCCACATCGCACCTCCGGACCGATCCTGCGTCTTTCGCGGCACCCGACACGCGGGTGCCCCCAGAGACGCACGCCTTCGACGCACGAAACTGGACCCGCGAAGCGTCGCGGATCCAGCCGAATTCAATTAACGCAACTTTAAGTTGCGCGCTAGCCTCACTTCAGCTCGACTTCCGCTCCCGCGGCGACGAGCTTCTTCTGGATGTCCTCGGCCTCGGTCTTGGAAACGCCTTCCTTGACCGCCTTGCCGCCGGCTTCCACCAGGTCCTTCGCCTCCTTGAGGCCGAGACCGGTGATCGCGCGGACTTCCTTGATCACGTTGATCTTCTGGGCGCCAGCCGCCTTGAGGATCACGTCGAACTCGGTCTGCTCCTCGGCGGCCTCGGCGGGCGCAGCCCCCGCGGCCGGACCGGCGGCCATCATCACCGCGCCGCCGGCGGCGGGCTCGATGCCGTACTCGTCCTTGAGGATGGTCTTCAGCTCGGCGGCCTCGAGGAGCGTGAGCCCCACGATTTCCTGAGCGAGTTTCTTAAGATCTGCCATTTTCAGGTTCCATCAGATAGGGTGTGATATCCGGTGTGGCAAGGGCCTTGCCTGCGCTACCGCGCAAGCAGTTGCACACAAGGGACTCTACGGTTGCGTTCAAGCCGCCTCGCGCTCCTCGAGAGTGGTGAGGATGGCCGCGATATTCGCGGCCGGCGCGCCGATCGCCGACACGAGCTGGCCCGCCGGGCCGCCGATGGTCGCCACGATCGAAGCGATGAGCTCCTCCCGCGACGGCATGGCGGCCACGGCGGTGACGCCGGCCTGGTCGAGTGCGGTGTTCCCCATGGCCCCGCCGAGGACAACGATCTTCTTGTTGACCTTGGTGAAGTCATCCACCGCTTTCGCGGCGGCGACCGGGTCCTCGGAATAGGCGAGCACCGTCATTCCCGTCAGCAGATCCCCCATCTTCTCTCCGGGGGTCCCCTTCAGGGCGATCTTGGCGAGCTTGTTCTTGGCGACGCGGACCCCGCCCCCGGCCTGCTTCAGTCGCAGGCGGAAGTCCGTCATCTCGGCAACCGAGAGGCCCTCGTAGTGCGCGACCACGACGACACCAGAAGTCCGTGAAGATCCGGCCGAGTTCCTCGACCACGCCTTCTTTCTGGGCTCTATCCACAGTGTTGCTCCAAGTTTGGCGCCTTCGGGGCTCGCCCCTCCGGCGCCGGCTCAAGTCTCCGCCGGGTCTTCCCGGCGGCCTCGGGTCCGCTTCTGGGTCCCGCCAACATCGCCCGGAGGCATCTCGCCTCCTTCTGATCCTGATCGATCCCCGTCTCGGGCAGGATTTCCACCGGTTTGCCGGCAACCCACCGTCTCGGACAGTCCGGGCGTTGCCGCCCGCAGCCCCGGCGTCTCCGCCGGGGATCTCGCTACTCGGTGACCGCGTTGGCGATGTCGACCGTGACGCCCGGCCCCATGGTGGAGGAGAGCGAAATCTTCTTCAGGTAGGTGCCCTTGGCGCCCGCGGGCTTTGCCCGGTTCACCGCCTGCACGAAGGCCTTCACGTTCTCGACCAGCTTGCCCTCGTCGAACGAGGCCTTGCCGACGCCGCCGTGGATCACCCCGGCCTTCTCGACCTTGAACTGGACCTCGCCGCCCTTGGCGTTCTTCACCGCGGTCGCGACGTCCATCGTCACCGTGCCGACCTTCGGGTTCGGCATCAGGTTGCGCGGCCCGAGGATCTTTCCCAGCCGCCCGACCACCGGCATCATGTCGGGCGTCGCGATGGCGCGGTCGAAGTCGATCTTGCCGCCCTGGATCGCCTCGGCGAGGTCCTCGGCACCGACGATGTCGGCCCCCGCGGCGGTCGCCTCGTCAGCCTTGGCGCCGCGGGCGAAGACCGCGACGCGCACCGTCTTGCCGGTGCCGTTCGGCAGGTTCACGACGCCGCGGACCATCTGGTCGGCATGGCGCGGGTCGACGCCGAGGTTCATCGCCACCTCGACGGTCTCGTCGAACTTGGCGGTGGCGTTGGCCTTGACCAGCTTCACCGCCTCGGCGAGCGCGAGGTCAGCCTTGCCGTCGAAGGCCTGGCGGGCGGCGGCGGTGCGCTTTGCGATCTTGCCCATGATCAGCCCTTCACCTCGATGCCCATCGACCGCGCGGAGCCGGCGATGATCAGCATCGCGGCCTCGACGTCGTTGGCGTTCAGATCCTTCATCTTGGTCTCGGCGATCTCGCGCACCTGGGCCAGCGTCACCGTGCCCGCGACGTCCTTGCCCGGCAGCTTCGAGGCCGACTTCAGGCCGGCCGCCTTCTTCAGGAGGAAGGACGCGGGGGGCGTCTTGATCTCCATCTGGAAGGACTTGTCGGTGAAATAGGTGATGATGACGGGGGTCGGCTGGCCGACCTCCATTTCCTGCGTGCGGGCGTTGAACGCCTTGCAGAATTCCATGATGTTGATGCCGCGCTGACCCAGCGCCGGCCCGACGGGCGGCGAGGGGTTCGCCTTTCCTGCGGGAACCTGCAGCTTGAGCTGCCCCGCTACCTTCTTGGCCATGACGGCCTCCTTCTCTCCAAGCCCGCGGGACGCGATCCCCGGGCGCTACAGGACCGTGGTGCGGCGAGGCGACGCGTCGCCCCGGCCTCCCACGGGTTTGTCACGAGGCCTTGGCGACCTGCGCGAATTCCAGCTCGACCGGGGTGGCCCGGCCGAAGATCGACACCGACACCTTGAGCCGGCTGTTGCCCTGGTCGACTTCCTCGACCATTCCCGAGAAGCCCTCGAACGGCCCGTCGGTGACGTTCACCTGCTCGCCGGTCTGGAACGTGATGATCGAGCGCGGCCGCTCCTGGCCCTCGACCACCTGGTTGAGGATCCGCGCGACCTCGTCGTCCTTCATCGGCGAGGGCTTGCCCTGCGGCCCGAGGAAGCCGGTCACCCGGTTGATCGAGTTGATCAGGTGGTAGGTGCGGTCGGTCAGTTCCATCTTCACAAGCACATAGCCGGGCATGAACCGCTTCTCGGTCTGCACCTTCTTGCCGCGCCGGATCTCGATGACCTCCTCGGTCGGCACCATCACCTCGGCGATCTCATCCGCGAGGTGATGCTGCGCGGCGGCGTCCTTGATCGCCTCGGCGACCTTCTTCTCGAAGTTCGAGAGTACGCTCACCGAGTACCAGCGCATCGCCATTTTCGTCCGTCACCCCATTCGCCCTGCGGCCCGCCCGGCCGTCGTGGCGCACGCCGAAGCGCACAACAAGAACGGGCACGCAACCGAATCGGCCGCGCGCCGCTGTCCGTCGAGAGGCGCCCGCATACCGCCGCGGGCGCGCGGCTTCAAGAGGCGAATCTGAGGATCGACTCGAGGCCGAAGCGGACGAGCAGGTCCACCGAGAAGAAGAAGGTCGCGAAGATCGCTGCCATGATCATCACCATGACCGTGGTCAGCATGGTCTCCCGCCGCGTCGGCCAGGTGATCTTGGCCGTCTCGGCGCGGACCTGCTGGACGAACTGCAGCGGGTTGGTGCGGGCCATGAGCGCGTTCTCTCCGTCGGACGGCTGCACCTAGTCGAAGCTCCGGGGCTTTGCAAGGCAGGCCGTGCTGAAGGCGCCCAATGCGGCTTCGCCGGATCATCGGGCCCTCGGCTATCGCGTGACGGATGCTGTCCCGACCGAGCGGGCGACCCGCCTCGTGCTGGCGCGCTGAACACCGGGAGCGGTGTACCACCCTTGTCGTGCTCCGGGGCCACCGGGGGCCCCGGAGCAGGCTGGCGCCTCAGCCCTGCGCCGGCTTCCAGTCGGCGGGCGGGACGACGTTGATCATCCAGGGCACGCCGAAGCGGTCGACGAGCGAGCCGTAGCCGGGCGACCAGAAGGTCTCGCCGAACGGCATCACCGCCTTGCCGCCCTCGGCGAGCCGGTCGAACCAGCCCTTCGCCTCGGCGGTGTCGGTGCTGTGCAGCGTCACGTCGAAGCCGTTCTTCGGCTTGTCGATGTTCGGCGCCCATTTAACGTCCATGTCGGCGCCCATCAGCGCCTGGTCGCCGACCTCGAGCCAGCAGTGCATCAGCCAGGACTTGTACTTTTCCCCCTCGATCGGCATCCCCGGCGGCGCAGCGGAATAGGGCATCGCCGCGGTGATCTTGCCGCCGAGGACCTCGGCGTAGAACTCGAACGCCTCCCGGCATTGCCCCTGGAAACTCAGGCTGGTCACGATCTTCATCGTCGTCTCTCTCCCTTCTGGTCGCGGACGATCCGCTACCCGGCGCACCGGCCGCACGCTCGGGGACGAGGAGCCTTTTCCCCGCCGTCCGGCCGCGCTTTCGCAAGAGCGGATTAGGTTGATATCAACGCAAGTCTGCCGCCGAATGTCAACCCCGGGGAGGCCTTGACGATCCTGCTTCAAGCCACATGGTGCGCACGACGAGAGGAATTTCCATGCTCGACGAGATCCACCCGGACGGGCTGCCGGTCCCGCGGCGGCGCTATGCGGTGCTGGCGATCGCCATCGGAATCGCCATGGCCGTCCTCGACGGAACCGTCGTCAACGTCGCGCTGCCCAGCATCGCGCGCGAGCTAGAGGCCTCGCCCTCGGCGGCGGTCTGGGTGATCAACGCCTATCAGCTGGTGATCGTCGCCCTGCTGCTGCCGCTCGCAGCACTTGGCGAACGGATCGGCTACCGGCCGATCTACCAGGCTGGCGTCGCCGTCTTCGCGCTGGGCTCGCTCGGTTGCGCGCTGTCGAACACACTGCCGCTCCTGATCGCCATGCGCGTCCTGCAGGGGATCGGCGGCGCGGCGATCATGAGCATGAACGGCGCGCTCGTCCGTCATACCTATCCCGATGCGCACCTCGGACGCGGCATCGGGCTGAACGGGCTGGTGGTGGCGATCTCCGCCGCGGTGGCCCCGTCGCTCGCGTCGGGTATCCTCGCCGTCGGTCCCTGGCCCTGGCTCTTCGCGGTCAACGTGCCGATTGGCCTCGTGAACCTCTGGTTCGCCCGGCAGCTGCCGCGCTCGGAGGCGTCGCACAGGGCTTTCGACTGGACGAGCGCGCTGCTCAGCGCGGCGATGTTCGGGCTGTTCTTCGTCGGCACCGACGCGCTGACCCGCGAAGGGGGTGAAGCGGGTACCGCGCTGCCGGCGGTGGCCGGGCTCGCGCTCGCCGCCGTCGCCGCCGTGGTGCTGGTGCGCCGCGGAGCGCGCGAAGCGAAGCCGCTGATCCCGGTCGATCTCTTCCGCAACCCGGTCTTCGCGCTCTCGGTCGTCGCCTCGATCTGCGCCTTCGCCGCCTTCTCGGTCACCTTCGTGGCGCTGCCCTTCTACTTCCAGTCGGTGCTCGGGCGCGACCAGGTGGCGACCGGCCTGCTGATGACGCCCTGGCCGGTGGCGCTGGGACTTGCCGCGCCGCTCGCCGGCCGGCTCTCCGACCGGGCGGCCGCGGGCCTGCTCGGCGGTCTCGGCATGGCGGCGGTCGCGGTGGGACTGGCGTTCCTGAGCCGGCTGTCGGTCGAGTCGGGCACCTTGACGATCGTGCTGATGATGGCGCTCTGCGGCTTCGGCTTCGGCTTCTTCCAGGCACCGAACAACCGCACGATGCTGGCGGCCGCCCCGCGCAGCCGCTCCGGCGCCGCCGGCGGGATGCTGGCGATGGCGCGTCTGCTCGGCATGACCCTCGGGGCGACCGTGGTGGCGCTGGTCTTCCACGTTGCACCGGACCGGGCCGAGCAGGTGAGCCTGCTCATCGGCACCGCCTTCGCGGTGGTGGCGGGGGTCGTCAGCGTGCTGAGGCTGTCACGCAAGGCCCGTCCGGGCGAGGTCGGGACGGCCTGATGGCCTCGGCCCTTTCGCATGCTGGCAGGGGCGATAGGACTCGAACCTACGACCCTCGGTTTTGGAGACCGATGCTCTACCGACTGAGCTACACCCCTACGGGCCGGCATGCGCGCGCCTGAATAGGTCCAACGCCTCGGCCCTGCAAGCGATTAGTCGTGCCGGTATCGTCCGGGGTTGGGCGCAGGGATCGTAGCGCGATCACCTTGCGTTGTGTACTCTCCCCATGCCGGGCGGCGCCGTTTGGGTCTGCCAGGCGAGTGACACCGTAACGATACAGAGACTTGGGGGGATACATGCGATTGCGTGATACGGTTGCGTTTGGACTGACGCTGGTTGTGTCGGTCGTGGGGCTGGCGCCGGTGGCGATGGCCGAAGACAAGCGGCCGAACATCCTGATCCTGATGACCGACGACACCGGGTGGAACGACTTCGGCGCCTACCTCGGGGGCGGCGCCGTGCTCGGACACCCGACGCCGAACGTCGACCGCCTCGCGAAGGAAGGGGAGCTCTTCACCAGCTGGTACGGCCAGGCGAGTTGCACGGCGGGCCGCGCCTCCTTCATCACCGGCCGCATCCCGATCCGATCGGCCCTCTCGGTGGTGGTGGTTCCGGGCGACGAGAACGGGCTCAAGGCCGAGACGCCGACGATCGCCGAGTTCTTCAAAAAGAACGGCTACCAGACCTACTTCTCCGGCAAGTGGCACCTCGGCGACAAGCCGCAGTTCTACCCGACCGAGCACGGCTTCGACGAGATGAAGAATTTCGCCGCCTACTATCCGGGCGTCTATGCCTACAGCGATACCTCGGCGAAAATGCACCCGTGGTTTCCTTCGTACAACCCGCAGTTCATGCAGCTCTACAACGCCGCGGTGAACACCGGGGAGTGGGAGGGTATCGCGGGCCAGGAGCCGAAGCGGGTCGCGACGATCGACTACGACTATCTCGCAGAATTCGACGTCCGGCAGACCAACTCGGCGGTGGCCTATATCGACGCGCATTCGAACGACCCCGCGCCCTTCTTCATGGACGTGAACTTCATGAAGATGCACAACCCCAACAACCCGGCGGAGGCCTTCCGGGGCAAGTCGCACCTCGGCAACTACTCGGACTCGATGCTCGAGCTCGACTCTAACATCGGCCGGGTCATGGACGCGGTCCGCGAGAAGGCGCCGAACACGATCGTCGTGCTGACCGCCGACAACGGCGCCTGGCAGGACGCCTGGCCCGACGCCGGGACGACGCCGTTCCGCGGCGAGAAGGGCTCGGCCTTCGAGGGCGGCTGGCGTGTGCCCGGCATCGTATGGTGGCCCGGCAAGGTCCCCGCCGGTGAGGTGCGCGGCGAGATGATGACGCATATCGACGCCTGGTCGACGCTCGCCGGCATGGTCGGTCTCCAGCCGCCGCCGCAGGAATGGGTCGGCAACGACGGCAAGCCGATCTACTTCGACAGCATCGACAACAGCGCCTATGTCCTCGGCAAGGCCGAACACTCGGCGCGCACGAGCTGGATCTACATCGACGGCGAGAACTTCGAGGGTCTGCGGTTCGACGTCAGCGGTGATCCGGAGAACTCCGCGCTCAACATCGCCTGGAAGTATCTCTACACCGCCAAGGACACCTGGCTCGGGCCTGAGCAGGACCTCGGCTGCTGCGGCTCGCTCTACAACCTGACGATGGACCCGTTCGAGAAGTACGACATGCTGTTCAACGGGGCGGTACCGAGCCGCATGCCCACCACCTCTCCCGGCCGCTATGCCGGCGAGGACAACGGCTGGGTCGGCGGCCTCGCCTCGGAGGTGACGCTCGCGTTCAACGAGTCGATCATCAAGTTCCCCAGCATTCGGCGCGTGCCGGGCGGGGCCTCGAACGATCTGGTGCCGAACCTTCAGGATCCGTCGAATCCGGTTCCGGCGCTCGATCCGCTGAACCCGCCCAAGATCGGCGCGCACGGCGGCTGAACGCTATCGCGCTCGCTTCCGCCCGGCCGGTGCCAGGCGGAAGCGGACCTTGGCTCGCTGCAGCGCGCCGAAACGCTCACAGTTCGCTGATCGCGCCCTGCGCCAGCACCGGGCCCGGATTGCCGGTGGTCGAGCCGCCCTCCGCTTCGTCGCTGACGAGGACCTGCGTCCCCGGACCGACGACCGCCGCGTAGCGCTCGGGCACGGCGACCTCGAAGTGCGCCGCGGCCGGGATCACGCCGAGCGACGCCGGGACGGTCTGGCCCTCGGGAAGGATCCAGAGTTCGAAGGACCGACCTGCGGCCGGCGCGCCGGCCACGTGGGTGAAGCGCAGCCGTCCGTCAGCCCGGTCGAGAAGCGCCACCAGCTGCAGATCGCCGCCGGTGGTGGAGGAAACCGTCGCCACCAGCTCGGGACCCCGAACCACCGGCACCGGACGCGCGAGGAAGCCGAGCACCGCCGCCAGCACGATTGCCGCCGCGGCGACGCCGCGCCAGAGGGGCGCGCTGCCCCAGATGCGGGCGAGGAAGGAGGGCGGGCGGCCGAACAGCAATTCGGTGATCCGCGCCTCGAGCGATGCGGGCGGATTCACCTCCGCGAAGGCCGGGTCGAGGCCGGAGAAATGCGCCTGCCAGCGCCCGACCTCCGCCGCGAAGCCCGGCTCGCGCTCGACGCGGGCCGCGCAGGCGGCCTCCTCTGCCGGGTCGAGCAGCCGGAGCACGTACTCGGCGGCCAGCGCGGCGTCCGGATCTTCGGGCAGATCGTCAGCGAAGGAAGCGTCGGTCATGGCTCGAGGCACTTCCGGAGCGCGATCAGCGCCCGCCGCAGCCAGGTCCGCATGGTGTTGAGCGGCACGTCGAAGGCGCGGGCCAGCTCGTCGTAGGTATGCCCCTGCACGTAGGCCGCCCGCACCGCCTGCGCCCGGTCGGCGGGAAGCCGGCCGAGGCAGTCATCGATCTGCCGGCGATCGTCGGCGGCGGCGGCGCTCGCCTCCGGCGTCGGGCCGGGGGCGGCGAGATCCACCATCTCGCTGATGTCGCGGGTCGGCGCCCGACGCGCGCGCAGCCGGTCGATCGCGGCGTTGCGCGCGATCGCCACCATCCAGCCCGAGGCGCTGCCGCGCCCCGGCTGGAACCGGCCGGCGCCGTGCCAGACCTTCACGAAAGCCTCCTGTGCTGCGTCTTCGGCGTCCCCCCGATGGGCAAGGATACGCAGCGCGACCCCGTAGAGTTTCGGCGACGTCAGGGTGTAGAGGCGGCTGAAGGCTGCGCGGTCGCCCAGGGCGCAACGGCTCAGAAGTGGCTCGATCTCGCTATCGTCCAGCATTCCACCCCTTGTCCCCGGAGCGACCATAGCCTGTCGCGCGGCGGGGCGAAACTTTTACTTCGGCCCCGCCGTACCCTGCTCTGCCGCTCCGAGAGACGCGGCTTCGAATGCAAGGAGCACAGAGACATGACGCCGTTCATCCGAGCCGCGGTCGCCTCGACCATCCTGGTCGCCAGCAGCAGCGTCGCCTTCGCCTACAACCCGATGGTTGGTGGCGCGGCGATGTACGCCAACAAGAACATCATCGAGAACGCCGTGAACTCGGCAGACCACACCACGCTGGTGGCGGCGGTCAAGGCGGCCGGCCTCGTCGACACGCTCGAGGGTCCCGGCCCCTTCACCGTCTTCGCCCCGAACAACGCCGCCTTCGCCGCGTTGCCGGCCGGCACCGTCGACAAGCTGCTCGAGCCGTCGATGAAGCCGCAGCTGGCCTCCGTCCTCACCTATCACGTGGTTCCGGGCGCACTCACCTCGGCCGAGATCAAGGAAAAGGTGAAGGCGATGGGCGGCGCCTACGAGGTCAAGACCGTCAACGGCGAGAACCTGACCTTCCGCGTCGACGGGGCGACGATCTTCGTCAGCGACGCCAAGGGCGACACCGGCCGCGTGACGATCCCGGACGTGATGCAGTCGAACGGCGTGATCCAGGGAATTGATACCGTGCTCATGCCGTGATCCCGACGCCCGGGCGACCAAGGGGTGGGGGCCCAGGGCGACGGGAAAGGGGGGTGGCCAGCGCCGGCCACCCCCCACCTTTTTTGATCAGCGGCGGATCCAGAGATTGCGCCAGCTCGGCAGTCCGGCGCCGACGGGAAGGGGCTTCGGCCCGGCCGACGTGAGCAGGGCCACCGCCTCGCCTTCCAGCACGATGCAGGAGAGGACGCCCGTCCTCACCGCGCCGGTGTCGACCGCGATACGGTTCGGATGGTGCTCGACCGCCGGCACGATGGTGTGGCCGTGCACCACCTTGAAGCCGAAGTCGGCGGTCGAGGTCAGGAAGGGCTCGCGAATCCAGATCAAATCCTCGCGCGCCTGTGCGTCGAGCGGCACGCCCGGCCGGATGCCGGCATGAACGAAGAGGTAGCCGCCGATGCGGAAGCGGAGCTCGCACGCCTCGATGAAGGCGAGATGTTGGGCGGGGAAGCCGGCGGCGAAGGCGTCGCGCGCGACCGTGGCGGGCTTGGACGCCGCCTCCGGGACGCCGTAGGAAGCGAGCGTGGCATTGCCGCCGAGGTTCTCCCGCAGCCAGCCCTCGGTCTCGTCCCGCCAGTGCGGGTCCTCGAGATAGGCCAACACGTAGTTGTCGTGGTTGCCGAGGATGAAGCGCGCGGGCAACGGCCCTGCCTTCGCCGCGATCAGCGCTTCGATGACGCCGCGCACCTCCGGCCCGCGGTCGACGTAGTCGCCGAGAAAGACCACCAGCGGCCGCGGGTGCGGCCGCGCCGCGAGGTCGGCGCGGATGCGGTCGAGCATCGCGTTCAGCAGGTCGAGCCGGCCGTGAATGTCGCCGATCGCGTAGATCCGCTGCCCGTCGGTCAGGTCGACCATCTCGCCTCCACGAAAAAAGCGAAGGGCGCGGGTTGAGCCCCGCGCCCCTCGTCGATGTGCGCTGGCGGGCGCCTACTCGAGGATCTTGGAGACGACGCCGGCACCGACGGTGCGGCCGCCTTCGCGGATGGCGAAGCGCAGCTTCTCCTCCATCGCGATCGGCGAGATCAGCGTGACCTCGAACTTCAGGTTGTCGCCCGGCATCACCATCTCGGTGCCCGAGGGCAGCGCCACGGTGCCGGTGACGTCGGTGGTGCGGAAGTAGAACTGCGGCCGGTAGTTGGCGAAGAACGGGGTGTGGCGGCCGCCCTCCTCCTTGGTGAGGATGTAGGCCTCGGCCTCGAACTTGGTGTGCGGCTTGACCAGCCCGGCTTGCAGAGCACCTGTCCGCGCTCGATGCCCTCGCGCTCGATGCCGCGCAAGAGCAGCCCGACGTTGTCGCCCGCCTGGCCCTGGTCGAGGAGCTTGCGGAACATCTCGACGCCGGTGCAGATCGTCTTCTTGTTCGGGCGGATGCCGACGATCTCGACCTCCTCGCCGACCTTGACCACGCCGCGCTCGATGCGCCCGGTCGCGACGGTGCCGCGGCCGGAGATCGAGAACACGTCCTCGACCGGCATCAGGAACGGCTGGTCGACCGGGCGGTCCGGGGTCGGGATGTAGGCGTCGACCGCCTCGAGGAGCTTGCGCACCGACTGCTCGCCGATCTCGGGATCGCGGTCCTCGAGCGCGGCCAGCGCCGAGCCGGTGATGATCGGGATGTCGTCGCCGGGGAAGTCGTAGGAGGTGAGCAGCTCGCGCACCTCGAGCTCGACCAGCTCGAGCAGCTCGGGGTCGTCGACCTGGTCGATCTTGTTGAGATAGACCACCATCGCCGGCACGCCGACCTGCTTGGCGAGAAGGATGTGCTCGCGGGTCTGCGGCATCGGGCCGTCGGCGGCGCTCACCACCAGGATCGCGCCGTCCATCTGCGCCGCACCGGTGATCATGTTCTTCACGTAGTCGGCGTGGCCCGGGCAGTCGACGTGGGCATAGTGCCGGTTCGCCGTCTCGTACTCGACGTGCGCGGTCGAGATGGTGATGCCGCGCGCCTTCTCCTCGGGAGCGGCGTCGATCTGGTCGTAGGCCTTGTACTCGCCGAAGTACTTGGTGATCGCCGCGGTCAGCGACGTCTTGCCATGGTCCACGTGCCCGATCGTGCCGATGTTCACGTGCGGCTTGTTCCGCTCAAACTTTGCCTTCGCCATGTCGCCTTTTCCTGATCTGGCATGGACCGGCGGTCCGGCCCCCTCTGCGATGCGCGGCGAAATAGTGACAATCACCTGGTAACGCAAGCGAGGAAGTGCCGCCCCACTGCCCCGGTCCCCGGCGCCGTCTGGACTGTGACCCGAGTCACAAAGCGATCACGCCGGCCGTGGCACTCATGTCGTGCAAGGTCGGCCCGTCGGTAGGTCCGGCCAGACGGGAGACCGGCCATGGCCCTATACAGCGCCCTCGGCATCGCCGCCGGCCTCGTGCAAGTCGCGGCCTTCCTTGTCTATACCGCGGCGCTCCGCCGCGGCGGGACCCGGCCGAACGGGGTGTCCTGGCTGATGTGGACCAGTGGCAGCCTTGTCCCCTTCTATATTGCGGGCGACAGCGGAGCCCCGTTGTCGGCGCTGCTTGCTCCCGCGCTCTGCGCGCTCCTCTCGATGCACGTGGCCTTCTGCGCCTTCTTTCGCGGCCCTTCGGTGCCCGCGGCCCGTCACGACTGGGGCATCCTGGCGCTCGACCTCGCGATCCTCGCAGGCTATCTCGCCTGGAGCTCGGGCCACTCCCCGGCGGCCGGCCTCGGGACCGTCTTCCTGCTGCTGCCGACCGCGGGCTCGGCGCTGAGCTTCTGGCCGACCCTGCGCTCGACCCGCCTCGACCCGGCGAACGAGCGGCCGCTCGCCTGGTGCCTCTGGTCGCTTTCCTACGGGCTGATGGCACTCGCGGTGATCGCGGCCGGGATGCCGTGGCCGTTTCTCGTCTACCCGGTGCTGACCCTGGCGATGAACCTCGCCGTCGGTGTCCTGGCGATGGCGGGTTCCGGCGCCGCCGCGCCCGGACGCTTCTCGGCGCCGGCATAAGGCCCGCGGCGGGCGGCGCGAAAAGGCCCGGACTTCGCCGTCGATCGCGTGTTGACAAGGGATTTCGATCCCCCTAGGTTCCGCGCGCCTCGCAGGACGGGAAACCCCCACCGGCGAACAGCCTTGAACTGGCGGTCATGACTCGGGCTCGACGCCCCAGTCCTCTGGAATTTCGCCGCGACGGACCGAGGGCGGTTCGGCGCGGCCTCTTTGGCATTCGCGCATGACGCGCCGGTGCCGCGAGATGGAACTGAAGCTGACGCGCCTGCCGCGCGACAACGGTTGAGACGAGGGTTGAGACTCGAATGCCAACGATCCAACAGCTGATCCGCAAGCCGCGGCAGCCGCGCGTCACGCGCAGCAAGTCGATGCACCTGCAGGGTAGCCCGCAGAAGCGCGGCGTATGCACGCGCGTCTACACCACGACGCCGAAGAAGCCGAACTCGGCCATGCGCAAGGTGGCGAAGGTCCGGCTGACCAACGGCTTTGAGGTGATCAGCTACATCCCCGGCGAGAGCCACAACCTGCAGGAGCACTCGGTGGTGCTGATCCGCGGCGGTCGCGTGAAGGACCTCCCCGGCGTGCGCTACCATATCCTGCGCGGCGTGCTCGACACCCAAGGGGTCAAGAACCGCAAGCAGCGCCGGTCGAAGTACGGCGCGAAGCGGCCGAAGTGATTGTGGCGAAGGTAAGGAGATAGGGCATGTCGCGACGTCGCCAGGCCGATAAGCGTGAGATCCTGCCGGACGCCAAGTTCGGCGACAAGATCGTCACCAAGTTCATGAACAACCTGATGCACGACGGCAAGAAGTCGGTCGCGGAAGGGATCGTCTACGGCGCGATGACCCGCGTCGAGCAGAAGATGCGCAAGGCGCCGGTCGAGGTGTTCCACGAGGCGCTCGACAACGTGAAGCCCTCGGTGGAGGTGCGCTCCCGCCGGGTCGGCGGCGCCACCTACCAGGTGCCGGTCGAAGTGCGGCCGGAGCGCCGCGAGGCGCTGGCGATCCGCTGGCTGATCAAGGCGGCGCGCGCCCGCAACGAGCATACCATGGAGGAGCGCCTCGCCGGCGAGCTCCAGGACGCCGCCAATATGCGCGGGGCGGCCGTGAAGAAGCGCGAAGACACCCACAAGATGGCCGACGCCAACAAGGCGTTCAGTCATTACCGCTGGTGACGGCGGCGGTTATTAGGACTCTGTAAGATGGCCCGCGAATATCCTCTCGAACGCTACCGCAACTTTGGGATCATGGCGCATATCGACGCCGGCAAGACCACGACCACGGAGCGGATCCTCTTCTACACCGGCAAGTCGCACAAGATGGGCGAGGTGCACGACGGCGCCGCGACCATGGACTGGATGGAGCAGGAGCAGGAGCGGGGCATCACCATCACCTCGGCGGCGACGACCACCTTCTGGGAGCGCACCGAGGACGGCATTTCGACCAACAGCCCGAAGTACCGCTTCAACATCATCGACACCCCCGGCCACGTCGACTTCACCATCGAGGTCGAGCGTTCGCTCGCGGTGCTCGACGGTGCGGTGGCGGTGCTCGATGCCAACGCCGGCGTCGAGCCGCAGACCGAGACCGTCTGGCGGCAGGCCGACCGCTACAAGGTGCCGCGGCTGGTCTTCGTCAACAAGATGGACAAGGTCGGCGCCGATTTCTTCAACTGCGTGCGGATGATCAAGGATCGCACGGGTGCCATCCCGTGCCCGATCCAGCTGCCGATCGGCTCCGAGACCGCGCTCGAGGGCCACGTCGACCTGATCACCATGGAAGAGTGGACCTGGAAGGGCGACGATCTGGGCGCGACCTGGACCCGCCAGCCGATCCGCGCCTCGCTGCTCGACCAGGCCACCGAGATGCGCGGCCAGATGATCGAGATCGCCGTCGAGATGGACGATGCGGCGCTGGAGGCGTACCTCGAAGGCGAGGAGCCCGACGTCGCGACGCTGCGCAGCCTGATCCGCAAGGGCACGCTGGCGATGAAGTTCGTGCCGGTGATCTGCGGCTCGGCGTTCAAGAACAAGGGCGTGCAGCCGATGCTGAACGCCGTGGTCGACTTCCTGCCGAGCCCGCTCGACGTGCCGGCCTACATGGGCTTCAAGCCGGGCGACGAGACGGAGACCCGCGACATCGCCCGCTCGGCCGATGACGCGCAGCCGTTCGCCGGGCTTGCCTTCAAGATCATGAACGACCCCTTCGTCGGCTCGCTGACCTTCACCCGGATCTACTCCGGGACGCTCAAGAAGGGCGACCAGATGCTCAACTCCACCAAGGAGAAGCGCGAGCGGGTCGGGCGGATGATGATGATGCACGCGATCAACCGCGAGGAGATCGACGAGGCCTTCGCCGGCGACATCATCGCGCTGGCGGGGCTGAAGGACACCACGACCGGCGACACGCTCTGCGATCCGCAGAAGCCGGTGGTGCTCGAGACGATGACGTTCCCGGAGCCGGTGATCGAGATCGCGATCGAGCCGAAGACCAAGAACGACCAGGAGAAGATGAGCCAGGGCCTGCAGCGGCTTGCCGCCGAGGATCCGCGCTTCCGGGTCGAGACCGACATCGAGATCGGGCCAGACGATCATGAAAGGGATGGGCGAGCTGCATCTCGACATCCTGGTCGACCGGCTGAAGCGCGAGTTCAAGGTCGAGGCCAACATCGGCGCGCCGCAGGTGGCCTACCGCGAGACGATCAGCCGCAAGGCCGAGATCGACTACACCCACAAGAAGCAGACCGGCGGCTCGGGCCAGTTCGCCCGGATCAAGCTCGTCATCGAGCCGACCCCGCCGGGCGAAGGCTATTCGTTCGAAGTCGAAGATCGTCGGCGGCTCGGTGCCGAAGGAGTACATGCCCGGCGTCGAGAAGGGCATCCAGTCGGTGATGGACTCGGGCCCGCTCGCCGGCTTCCCGGTGATCGACTTCAAGGTGGCGCTGGTCGACGGCGCCTACCACGACGTCGACTCGTCGGTCCTCGCCTTCGAGATCGCGGCGCGGCAGGCGATGCGCGACGGCCTGAAGAAGGCCGGCGCCAAGCTGCTCGAGCCGATCATGAAGGTCGAGGTGGTGACGCCCGAGGACTACACCGGCGGCATCATCGGCGACCTGACCAGCCGGCGCGGCCAGATCGGCGGCCAGGACACCCGCGGCAACGCCATCGCGATCTCCGCGATGGTGCCGCTGGCGAACATGTTCGGCTACATCAACACCTTGCGGTCGATGTCGTCGGGCCGGGCGAACTTCACCATGCAGTTCGACCACTACGACGCGGTTCCGCAGAACATTTCGGACGAGATTCAGGCGAAATTCGCCTGAGCTGAGAACAGGGCGGGCCTGCGGTCCGCGGACGAGACGACAGGAGACGAGAGATGGCGAAGGCAAAGTTTGAGCGGAACAAGCCGCACGTGAACATCGGCACGATCGGGCACGTGGACCATGGCAAGACGTCGCTGACGGCGGCGATCACCAAGTACTTCGGCGAGTACAAGGCCTACGACCAGATCGACGCCGCTCCCGAGGAGAAGGCGCGCGGGATCACCATCTCGACCGCGCACGTCGAGTACGAGACGGCGAACGCGGCACTATGCCCACGTCGACTGCCCCGGCCACGCCGACTACGTGAAGAACATGATCACCGGTGCGGCGCAGATGGACGGCGCGATCCTGGTGGTGAGCGCCGCCGACGGCCCGATGCCGCAGACCCGCGAGCACATCCTTCTCGCCAAGCAGGTCGGCGTGCCGGCGATGGTGGTCTATCTCAACAAGATCGACCAGGTCGACGACCCCGAGCTGCTCGAGCTGGTCGAGCTCGAGGTGCGCGAGCTGCTCACCTCCTACGACTTCCCCGGCGACGACATCCCGATCATCACCGGCTCGGCGCTGGCCGCGCTCGAGGACCGCGATCCCGAGATCGGCGAGCAGTCGGTGCGCAAGCTCCTCGCCGCGGTCGACGAGTACATCCCGACCCCGGACCGCCCGGTCGACCAGCCGTTCCTGATGCCGGTCGAGGACGTCTTCTCGATCTCCGGCCGCGGCACCGTCGCGACCGGGCGCATCGAGCGCGGCGTGGTCAAGGTCGGCGAGGAGGTCGAGATCGTCGGCATCCGCCCGAACAAGAAGACGATCTGCACCGGCGTCGAGATGTTCCGCAAGCTCCTCGACCAGGGCCAGGCGGGCGACAACGTCGGGCTGCTCTTGCGCGGCATCGAGCGCGAGGGCATCGAGCGCGGCCAGGTGCTCTGCAAGCCGGGCAGCGTGAAGCCGCACACCAAGTTCGAGGCCGAGGCCTACATCCTGACCAAGGAGGAGGGCGGCCGCCACACCCCGTTCTTCGCCAACTACCGGCCGCAGTTCTACTTCCGCACCACCGACGTCACCGGCACCGTGGCGCTGCCCTCGGGCACCGAGATGGTGATGCCGGGCGACAACCTGAAGTTCGAGGTCACGCTGATCTCGCCGATCGCGATGGAGGAGAAGCTGCGCTTCGCCATCCGCGAAGGCGGCCGCACCGTCGGTGCCGGCGTCGTCTCCAAGATCCTCGAGTAAGGGACGGCAGAGCAATGGCAAGTCAGACGATTCGCATCCGGCTGAAGGCATTCGACTACCGGGTGCTCGACAGCTCGACGGCGGAGATCGTGAACACGGCCAAGCGGACCGGGGCGCGCGTGCGCGGCCCGATCCCGCTGCCGAACAGGATCGAGAAGTTCACCGTGCTGCGTGGGCCGCACATCGACAAGAAGAGCCGCGAGCAGTTCGAGATCCGCACCCACAAGCGGCTCCTCGACATCGTGGACCCGACCCCGCAGACCGTGGACGCGCTGATGAAGCTCGACCTCGCGGCCGGCGTGGATGTCGAAATCAAGCTCTGAGGATCGGACAATGCGTTCCGGAGTGTTAGCAAAGAAGCTGGGCATGACCCGGCTGTTCATGGAGGACGGACGGCAGGTGCCGGTGACCGTTCTGCAGATGGACAACGTGCAGGTGGTCGCGCAGCGCACCGCCGAGCGCGACGGCTATTCCGCCGTCCAGCTCGGTGCGGGCAGCGCCAAGGCGAAGAACACCACCCAGGCGCAGCGCGGGCATTTCGCCAAGGCTCAGGTCGAGCCGAAGCGGAAGCTGGCCGAGTTCCGGGTGAGCCCCGAGAACCTGATCGGCGTCGGCGAGGAGATCACCGCCGACCACTATTTCGCGGGCCAGTTCGTCGACATCGCCGGCACCTCGATCGGCAAGGGCTTCGCGGGCGGCATGAAGCGGCACAACTTCGGCGGCCTTCGGGCGACGCACGGCGTGTCGGTCAGCCACCGCAGCCACGGCTCGACCGGCCAGTGCCAGGACCCGGGCAAGGTGTTCAAGGGCAAGAAGATGGCCGGCCACATGGGCGCGGTCCGCGTGACCACGCAGAACCTGCAGGTCGTGCGCACCGACGCCGACCGCGGGCTGATCATGGTCAAGGGCGCGGTGCCGGGCTCGAAGGGCGGCTGGGTCACGATCAAGGACGCGGTCAAGAAGGCCACGCCGGACAACGTCATCTTGCCGGCGGCGCTCCGCTCGGCGGCTGCGGCCGCGCATGCGGCGGCGCAGAAGGCGGCGGACGAGGCTGCCGCAGCCGAGGCCGAAGCCGAGGCGCTGCGCCTGGCCGA
The DNA here is from genome assembly GCA_963737485.1 of uncultured Alphaproteobacteria bacterium. Classification (GTDB taxonomy): domain Bacteria; phylum Pseudomonadota; class Alphaproteobacteria; order Rhodobacterales; family Rhodobacteraceae; genus Amaricoccus. The sequence goes on from CAVTSR010000002.1 coordinate 25,235, forward strand.
GCAGGCTGCCGCCGAGCAGGCGGCGCTCGAGCAGGCCGAGGCCGAGATCAAGGCCGGCAAGGAGCCCGACGACGGCGAAGCCCCCGCGGAAGGGAGCGACAAGGAATGAAACTCGACGTGATCAAGCTCGACGCGAGCCCGGCGGGGTCGATCGAGCTCGACGACGCGATCTTCGGGCTCGAGCCGCGCAAGGACATCCTGCACCGGGTGGTCCGCTGGCAGCTCGCCAAGCGCCAGGCCGGCACGCACAGCGTGCTCGGCCGGTCCGAGGTGAGCTACTCGACCAAGAAGATCTATCGCCAGAAGGGCACCGGCGGCGCCCGGCACGGCTCGCGCAAGGCGCCGATCTTCCGCCACGGCGGCACCTACAAGGGGCCGACGCCGCGGAGCCACGCGCACGAGCTGAACAAGAAGTTCCGCGCGCTCGGCCTGAAGCACGCGCTCTCGGCCAAGGCCGGGGCGGGCGAGCTGATCGTCATCGACGCGGCGACGCTCGCCGAGGGCAAGACCAAGCTGCTGGCGCAGGCGCTGAAGGGCCTCGGCTGGAAGCGGGCGCTCGTCATCGATGGCGCCGCGGTCGATGCCAATTTCGCCCGTGCGGCGCAGAACCTCGAGGGCATCCACGTGCTGCCGTCGATCGGCGCCAACGTCTACGACATCCTGAAGCGCGACACGCTCGTCCTGACCAAGGCCGGCGTCGAGGCGCTGGAGGCGCGACTGAAATGAACCCGAAGCCCGAGCAATACGACCTGATCCGCAAGCCGATCATCACCGAGAAGGCGACGATGACGTCCGAGCACGGCGGCGTCGTCTTCGAAGTGGCGATGGACGCGACCAAGCCGCAGATCAAGCAGGCGGTCGAGGCGCTGTTCAACGTCAAGGTAAAGGCGGTCAACACCGTCGTGACCAAGGGCAAGGTCAAGAAGTTCAAGGGGCGTCCCGGCAAGCGGCGGGACGTGAAGAAGGCCTACGTGACGCTCGTCGAGGGCTCGACCATCGACGTGACCACCGGGCTCTGAGCCCAGAGTACAACGGCGCCCTCCGGGGCGAGACTTCAACTGCGCCCCTCCGGGGCGACCAAACGGAAGACAGCAAGACATGGCGTTGAAAACCTACAAGCCAACGACGCCGGGCCAGCGTGGGCTGGTTCTGATCGACCGTTCCGAGCTGTGGAAGGGCCGCCCCGTGAAGTCCCTCACCGAGGGTCTGACCGGCAAGGGCGGGCGCAACAACACCGGACGGATCACGATGCGTCGGCGCGGTGGAGGGGTGAAGAACCTCTACCGCATCGTTGACTTCAAGCGGACCAAGCACGACGTCGCGGCCAAGGTCATCCGGATCGAGTACGATCCGAACCGGACCGCTTTCATCGCGCTGATCGGCTATGCCGACGGCGAGCAGGCCTATATCCTGGCGCCGCAGCGGCTGGCGGTCGGCGACACGGTGATCGCCGGCGCCCGCGCCGACATCAAGCCGGGCAACGCGATGCCGTTCAACGCGATGCCGATCGGCACGATCGTGCACAACGTCGAGATGAAGCCGGGCAAGGGCGGGCAGATCGCGCGCTCGGCCGGCACCTACGCCCAGTTCGTCGGGCGCGACGGCGGCTATGCGCAGATCCGGCTCTCGTCGGGCGAGCTGCGGCTGGTGCGGCAGGAGTGCATGGCGACGGTCGGCGCGGTGTCGAACCCGGACAACTCGAACCAGAACATCGGCAAGGCCGGCCGCAATCGCCTCAAGGGCATCCGCCCGAGCGTCCGCGGCGTGGTGATGAACCCGATCGACCACCCGCACGGCGGCGGCGAAGGCCGCACCTCGGGCGGCCGGCATCCGGTCACGCCCTGGGGCAAGCCGACCAAGGGCGCGCGCACGCGTTCCAACAAGGCGACGTCGAAGTACATCCTTCGCTCGCGCCACCAGAAGAAGTCGAAGAGGTAAGCCCATGTCACGTTCAGTCTGGAAGGGGCCCTTCGTCGACAGCTTCGTCCTGAAGAAGGCGGAGAAGGCGCGCGAGTCGGGTCGCAACGAGGTCATCAAGATCTGGTCGCGCCGGTCGACCATCCTGCCGCAGTTCGTCGGTCTGACCTTCGGCGTCTACAACGGCAAGAAGCACATCCCGGTCAACGTCAGCGAGGACATGATCGGCCAGAAGTTTGGCGAGTACAGTCCGACCCGGACCTATTACGGGCACGCCGCCGACAAGAAAGCGAAGCGGAAGTAAGCCATGAGCAAGGACAAGAACCCTCGCCGCGTGGCGGAGAACGAGGCGATGGCCGTCAGCCGGATGCTGAAGACCAGCCCGCAGAAGCTGAACCTCGTCGCGGCGATGATCCGCAACAAGCCGGTCGAGAAGGCGCTGGCCGACCTGACCTTCTCCAAGAAGCGGGTCAGCGACGACGTCAAGAAGACGCTGCAGTCGGCGATCGCCAACGCCGAGAACAACCACGGTCTCGACGTGGACGAGCTCGTCGTCGCCGAGGCTTTCGTCGGCAAGAACATGGTGCTGAAGCGCGGGCGCCCGCGGGCGCGCGGCCGCTTCGGCAAGATCCTGAAGCCGTTCAGCCAGGTGACGATCAAGGTGCGGCAGGTGGCAGCAGAGGAGACGGCCTGATGGGTCAGAAGATCAACCCGATCGGCCTGCGGCTGCAGGTCAATCGCACCTGGGACAGCCGCTGGTTCGCCGACGGCAAGGACTACGGCAAGCTGCTGCACGAGGATCTGCAGATCCGCAACTACATCAAGAAGCATGTCGCGCAGGCCGGCATCAGCCGCGTGGTGATCGAGCGCCCGCACCGCAAGTGCCGGGTGACGATCCATGCCGCCCGCCCGGGCGTCATCATCGGCAAGAAGGGCGCCGACATCGAGGAGCTGCGCAAGAAGCTGGCGCAGTTCACCAAGTCGGAGCTGCACCTCAACATCGTCGAGGTGCGCAAGCCCGAGATCGACGCGGCGCTGGTGGCGGAGAACATCGCCCAGCAGCTCGAGCGGCGGGTGAGCTTCCGCCGGGCGATGAAGCGGTCGGTGCAGAACGCCATGCGCATGGGCGCGCTCGGCATCCGGATCAACGTCGCGGGCCGCCTCGGCGGCGCCGAGATCGCCCGGACCGAGTGGTACCGCGAGGGGCGGGTGCCGCTGCACACGCTGCGCGCGGACATCGACTATGCCGTCGCCGAGGCGAAGACCGCCTACGGGATCATCGGCATCAAGGTCTACATCTTCAAGGGTGAGATCATGGAGCACGATCCCCAGGCGCGCGACCGGCGCCAGTCGGAGCTTCAGGAAGGCGGCGGCATGCGTCCGTCGCGTGATCGCGAGCGCGGCGACCGCGAACGCGCGCGCTGACGCCGGGGAGTAACAAGAAATGCTGCAACCGAAGCGAACCAAGTTCCGCAAGCAGTTCAAGGGACGCATCCATGGCGAGGCCAAGGGCGGAACCGAGCTGAACTTCGGACACTACGGGCTCAAGGCCACCGAGCCGGACCGGATCACCGCGCGCCAGATCGAGGCGGCGCGGCGGGCGCTGACGCGCCACATGAAGCGCCAGGGACGGGTCTGGATCCGAATCTTCCCGGACGTGCCGGTGTCGAAGAAGCCGACCGAGGTCCGCATGGGCAAGGGCAAGGGGGCGGTCGAGTTCTGGGCCGCCAAGATCAAGCCGGGCCGGGTCATGTTCGAGATCGACGGCGTCGGCGAGGACATCGCGAAGGAGGCGCTGCGCCTCGCCGCGATGAAGCTCCCGATCAAGTGCCGGTTTGTCGCCCGCGAGGACTGGTAAGTCCAACGCCGACAAGTCGGCGGTCAGGGCCCCGGGAGACCGGGGCCTTTTTTCGTTGAGCGGGGGAGATATTCGCACGCTCTGACAGGGCGTCCGTCCGACCGCTCGCGCGATAGAGGCCCCGGAACGCCCGAGGAGCCTGCGGCTACTTCACGATCGGGATTTTCGAGCGGTCGATGGTGATGGCGACGGCGGCGATCAGCACCACGCCGAAGACGATGTTCTGGGCGAAGATGTTGACGCCGAGAAAAGTCATCCCGATGCGCACCACCGAGATGATCAGCGCGCCGACGAGCGTCCGCCAGATGCTGCCGACGCCGCCGGTGATCGCCGTGCCGCCGACGACGACGGCGGCGATCGAGGGCAGCAGCATCTCGGCCGCGAGCGTTGGAGAGCCGCTCGCGAGCCGGCCGGCGAGGATCACGCCGGCCAGCGCCGCGAAGAAGCCGGAGAGGATGAAGGCCAGCACCTTCTGGCGGTTGACCTTGACCCCCGAGGCATAGGCGGCTGGCTCGCCGGCGCCGATGGCGGCGCTGTAGCGGCCGAAGCGGGTACGCGCCTGCAGCACGTGCGCCACGATCAGCACCACGAGCCCGATCACCACCACGTTCGGAATTCCGAAGACTTCGCCGGTGATCCAGGCGAGATAGTCGCGTTCGGCGACCTGCAAGGTGATCGACTTCTCTCCCGAGCTGACCAGCGCGCTGGAGAAGAGCACGCCGCCCATCGCCAGCGTGGCGATGAAGGAGGGAATCCGCAGCCGGGTATGGGCGAGACCCGAGAGGAGACCCGCGAGGCTGCCCAGCGCCAGGGCGAGGATGAAGGCGCCGTAGCCCAGCCGCGAGAGCGAAAGCGCCACCACCACGCTCGCGAGCGAGGCCATCGACTGGATCGAGAGGTCGATGCCGCCCAGCATGATCACGAAGGTCACCCCGGTCGCGAGGATGAAGAGGACGGCGGTGTCGCCGGCGAGATCGAGCAGCGTCTGCGGCTGCAGGAACACCGGTTGCAGCGCGCCGACGACCGCGACGAGCACGATGAGGGTGGCGAGCGGCAGCCACTGGCGCAGCCCGTCCCTGCCGAGGCGGGAGAGAAGCGCCGCCATCAGACCATGTATCCGATGAGGTCGACCTGCCGCGGCTTGGCGCCGGGGCTCGCGTCCGTGCGGTAGGTGATGGTCCCGTCGCGCATCACCAGCACGGTATGGGCGAGGCCGATGGTTTCCTCCAGCGTGTCGGAGGTCAGGATCACGCCGACGCCCTCGGTGGTGACGGCGCGCACCAGCTCGTAGACCTCTTCCTTGGCGCCGACGTCGAGCCCGCGCGTCGGGTGGTCGAGGATCAGCACCCGCGAATTCGCCTCCATCCACTTGGACAGCACCACCTTCTGCTGGTTGCCGCCGGAGAGGTTGAGGCAGAGCGTGTTGATCGACGGGGTGCGGATGCGCAGCCGCTCGACCCAGCCCTGCGCCAGCGTCCGCTCGCGGCCGCCGTCGATCAGCCCGTAGCGGGTGAGCCCGTCGAGGCTCGCGAGCGTCATGTTCGCGGCCACCGGCAGGAAGAGCACCAGCCCTTCCACCCGCCGCTCGCGTGGCACGTAGCCCATGCCGGCGTCCACCGCCTCGGCCGGCGTCGCGAGGCGCATCGCGCGTCCGCCGATGTCGAGCGTGCCGCCGTCGTGCGGCAGGAAGCCCGCAAGCGTCCGGGTCAGCTCCTCGCGGCCGGAGCCGATCACGCCGGCGATGCCGAGGATCTCGCCGGCGTGCAGGGTGAAGTCGACGCCGCGGTAGGCGCCGGTGAGCGCCAGGCCCCTCGCCTCGACCAGCACCTCGGGCCGGTAGGGCTTCTGCAGCGGCTCGCGGTAGTACTCCGCCTGCAGGCTGCGACCAACCATCCAGTGGTGCAGCGTCGGCACGTCCGCCTTCGCCGCCTCGAGCTCGGCCACCACCTCCCCGTCCTTCATCACGTAGATGCGGTCCGAGAGCTCGAGCACCTCGTCGAGCCGGTGCGAGACGAAGATGAACGACGCGCGGTCCTTCAGCGCGCGCACCCGCGCGAAAAGGACCTCGATCTCGGCCTTCTCGAGCACGGAGGTCGGCTCATCGAGCAGGACCACCAGATGCCCGCCGGAGGCCTCCTCCAGCGTCAGCGCCTTGGCGATCTCGACCATCTGCCGCGCGGCGAAATCGAGCTCGTCTGAACGCATCCGCGGATCGACCTCGAGGTTGACCTTCTCGAGCTGCCGCGCCGCCGCGGCGTAGAGCCGCTTCCAGTCGACGATGCCCATGCGGGTGAACTGCGCCTCGTTGCCGAGGTAGATGTTCTCGCCGACCGTCAGGTTGGTCAGCAGCGACTGCTCCTGAAACACCATGCCGATGCCCTTGCGGTTGGCATCGGCGCTGTCGACGAGCCGCACTGGCCTGCCGGCGATCAGGATCTCCCCGGTGTCCGGCTGATAGACCCCGGAAAGGATCTTCATCAGCGTCGACTTTCCCGCGCCGTTCTCGCCGATCAGCCCGACGATCTCGCCGCGCCGCACGTCGATCGAGACGTCCTTGAGAGCATGCACGCCGGGAAAGCTCTTGTTGACGCCTTGGAGCGCCAGCACCGCCGCGGGCATCGCCGGAGCGGCGCTCACTTCACCACCCGCATCTTGCGCCGGTCGATCGAGAGGGCGACCGCCGCGATGATCATCAGCCCCTGCACCCCGATCTGCACGCTCGGCGGCACCCCCATCAGCACCATGCCGTTCGAGAGCACCACGACGATCAGCACGCCCACCAGCGTCTGCAGCACGCCACCCTCGCCGCCGGAGAGCGCGGTGCCGCCGACGACGACCGCGGTGACGGTGGTGAAGAGCCGCCCGGTGCCGATCTGGGCGTTGCCGAGCCCGAGCTGCGCCGCGGCGAGAATACCGCCCACGGCATAGAAGATGCCGGCGAGGGTGAAGGCCGCGATCCGCACCCTGCCGACGTTGATGCCGGAGAGGGCGGCCAGATCCTCGCCGCCGCCGAGCGCGTAGAGATAGCGCCCGAAGCGGGTGTGGTTCTGGATCACCACCGCGATCAGCAGGCAGGCGAGCGCGAGCCAGACCCCCCAGGGAAAGCCCGCGAACCGCTGGATCGCGAGCCCGCGGATCATCGGGTCGTTGATGCGGACCGCCATGCCGCCGAGCAGCGCGTTCGCCGCGCCGACGCCGATGAACCAGGTGCCGAGCGTGGTCATGAACGACGGGATCTTCAGCTTCACGTGGATGAGGCCGTTGACGAACCCGATGATCGCCCCGACGCAGAGCACGGCCGCGACGCCGAGCACCCCGAGGTCGTTCGAATTGGCGCCGTTCAGCACCAGCATCGACAGCACCACCGCCGCCGAGGTGAGCACGCCCTCGACCGAGAGGTCGATCGAGCCCATCAGGATGATGAAGGTGGCGCCGATCCCGAGGACCAGCGGGATCATCGCGGTCTGGCTGATGCGGACGGCGTTGCCGAAGGAAAGGAAGTTGGGGTTGATGGCGGCGATGATGGCGCAGAGCGCCACCAGCACCGCCAGCGGCGCCCAGGCGGCGAGCTTCCAGCGACGCGGCGCTGCCGGGGCGTCGGTTGCGGTTGTGCTCAAGGGGGGGTCCTTCGGGCCGGTCAGGAAAGGGGCGCGCGACGGGCGCGCGCCCGAAAGATCAAGCCTAACCGGCTCAGCTGTACTGGATCTGCCCGCTGACGCGGCCCCAGATGTCGTTCCAGTCGAGCTCGGGCGCCTTCTTGACGTTGTCGTCGTAGAACTTCTGCGCGTTGTCAGCGGTGACCGGGACGCCGGTGCCGTAGAACTCCCGGTGCTCCTTGGGCTCCGTGGAGGGATCGAAGGCGCCGGTCTTGGCGTGGTAGCCGATCGAGAGGCCCATGCCGCCCTGCCAGAACGGATCCCAGGACACGGTGCCGGCCATCTCGCCGTTGAGGATCGCCTCGACCGCGAGCTGGATGCCGTCGATGCCGGTCACCGGCACCTTGCCCGCCCGGCCGTCGGCGCGCAGCGCCTCGACCGCGGCCAGCGCCATGTCGTCGTTCGCCGCCCAGATGCCGGTGATCTCGTCGCCGTACTGGGTGAGCCAGGCGTTGGTCTTTTCCAGGCCCTCGGTGGCCGACCAGTTGGCGACCTGGAAATCGAGGAGCTTGACGTCCTTGTTCTCTTCCAGCGCCTGCATCAGCCCTGCCTTGCGCTCGATCGCCGGCACGTTCGACTCGATGCCGCCGAGCGCCACGATGCCGCCCTTGCCGCCCATCGCCTTGATCAGCGCCTCGGCCATCTGCTTGCCGTAGGGCACCCCCGAGAAGGAGATGTGCGACACGTAGTTCGGGTCGTGGTCCCAGGGGTGCAGGTCGGCGGGCTTGTTCCACTGCGTCACGACGTAGGCGCCGGCGCCCTGGCAGGCCTCGACGATCGGGCGTGCGTCCGGGCTGTCGTTGGGGTCGACGTTGATGACGGCGTTGCCGCCGGTCTTGGCGAGGATCGCCTTGATGTCGGCGATGCCCTTCTCCGAGTTGCCCTCGGTGACCAGCGTCACGTACTCGGCACCCGTCGCCTTGGCGAAGGCTTCGCCGCCCTTGTTCCAGGTGGCATGGTAGGGATTCGACAGCGAGCGGATCGAATTGACCACGGTGGGCTGATCGGCGGCATAGCCGCGGCGCGTGATGATCGCCGGAGCGGCGAGCGCGAGGCCCACGGCGGACGCGCCCTTGATGAAGGTGCGGCGGCGCACAAGAACTGATTTCGTCACGGTCATTCTGAGTTCCTCCCCAAATGAAAATGCCGGCGGCCTTCAAGGCTTCTTTGGCTTGTCGTGTCGCTTGTTTTGCCCGAGACCTCATAGCTGCGCTGCACGGCGGTATCCCTGCGTTCGGTCTCTGCGATACTATGGCGAACTACAATGGATGCTTGCGAGGGACACGCTGGCAGGCCCTTCGGGCCGCCGCCGACTATGCATGGCGCTTGTCATGTGTCAACGGGCGCATCGCGAGGCCGCTTTTCCAACCGTCACCGGCGGTTAGCGGGCGTGCCGGGCGGGCTTTCTCTTCCGGTCAGTTAGCGGTTGCGGTTCCCGGCCATTCCGGTTACACGGCCCGCTCACCGTGGACTCCGCCAGAATCAGGGTGACCCCTCTCGGGGCCCTCTGGCGATGTTGAAAGGACGAAGGCCATGAAGTCGGCCGATCTTCGGGACAAGACCCCCGACCAGCTTCGCGACCAGCTTGCGAGCCTGAAGAAGGAGAGCTTCAACCTGCGCTTCCAGAAGGCGACCGGGCAGCTCGAGAACACCTCCCGCATGCAGGTCGTCCGCCGCGACGCCGCACGGGTGAAGACGATCCTGAACCAGAAGGCCGCCGCCGCGGCCGGTGTCGACCAGAAGGCGGAGGCCTGACATGCCCAAGCGGATCCTCCAGGGCACGGTGACCAGCGACAAGAACGACCAGACGGTCACCGTCCTCGTCGAGCGCCGCTTCACCCACCCGGTGATGAAGAAGACCGTGCGCCAGTCGAAGAAGTACCGCGCGCACGACGCGACGAACCAGTTCAAGGTCGGCGACAGCGTTCGCATCATCGAATGCGCGCCGATCTCGAAGACCAAGCGCTGGACCGTGCTGACGGAGACCGCCGCCGAGGCGTAGCCGCTCGCACCTCCAGCTTGACGAAACCGCGGGACAGGTTCCCGCAGGTCGGGAGTAAGACTGAATGATCCAGATGCAGACCAATCTGGATGTGGCTGACAACTCCGGCGCCCGCCGGGTTCAGTGCATCAAGGTCCTCGGTGGCTCGCATCGCCGCTACGCGTCGGTCGGCGACGTGATCGTCGTCTCCGTCAAGGAGGCGATCCCGCGCGGCCGCGTGAAGAAGGGCGACGTCCGCAAGGCCGTCATCGTGCGCACCGCCAAGGAAGTACGCCGCGAGGATGGCACCGCCATCCGCTTCGACCGCAACGCCGCGGTGATCCTCAACAACCAGAACGAACCGCTCGGCACCCGCATCTTCGGCCCGGTGGTACGCGAGCTGCGCTCGAAGAACTTCATGAAGATCATCTCGCTCGCGCCGGAGGTGCTCTGATGGCCGCGAAGCTGAAGAAGGGCGACAACGTCGTCGTGCTCGCCGGCAAGGACAAGGGCAAGAAGGGCGAGATCACCAGCGTGATGCCGAAGGACGGCAAGGCGGTGGTGGCCGGCGTCAACGTCGCGATCCGCCACACCAAGCAGACCGCGCAGAGCCAGGGCGGCCGCATCGCCAAGGAACTGCCGATCCAGCTTTCCAACCTGGCGCTGGTCGATCCCAAGTCCGGCGAGGCCACCCGCGTCGGCTTCCGCATCGAGAAGGGCGAGAAGGTCCGCTACGCCAAGAAGTCGGGGGAGACCCTCAATGGCTGATTACACGCCCCGGCTGCGCCAGCAGTATGGCGAGACGATCCGCGCCGCGCTCAAGGAGGAGTTCGGCTACAAGAACGACATGCAGATCCCGCGCCTGGACAAGATCGTCCTGAACATGGGCATCGGCGAGGCGACCTCCGACACCAAGAAGGTGCGCGCCGCCGCGGAGGATCTGACCCTGATCGCCGGCCAGAAGCCGGTCGTCACCAAGGCCAAGACCTCGATCGCCGGCTTCAAGCTGCGCGAGGACATGCCGATCGGCGTGAAGGTCACGCTGCGCCGGGAAAAGATGTACGAGTTCCTCGACCGGCTGGTGACCGTGGCGCTGCCGCGGGTCCGCGACTTCCGCGGCACCAACCCCAAGAGCTTCGACGGCCGCGGCAACTACGCCATGGGCCTCAAGGAGCACATCGTGTTCCCGGAGATCAGCTTCGACAAGGTCGAGCAGGTCTGGGGCATGGACATCGTCATCTGCACGACCGCGAAGACCGACGCCGAGGCGAAGGCGCTTCTGAAGCACTTCAACCTGCCCTTCACGGCCTGAGCGGGAGAGAGAGAACATGGCAAAGACCAGCATGATCGAACGCCAGAAGAAGCGCGTGGCCCTGGTGGACAAGTACGCCGCCCGCCGCGCCGCTCTGAAGGAGACGGCGAAGAACGAGAGCCTGTCGCGCGAAGAGCGCTTCAAGGCGGCGCTCGCGCTCGCCAAGCTGCCGCGCAACTCGTCGGCGACGCGGCTGCACAACCGCTGCGAAGTGACGGGGCGGCCGCGGTCCTACTACCGCAAGCTCCGCATGTCGCGCATCGCGCTGCGGGATCTCGCCTCGAAGGGCCAGATCCCCGGCATGGTCAAGTCGAGCTGGTGAGGGAGGCCCGGAGATGGTGAACGATCCCCTGGGTGACATGCTCACCCGCATCCGCAACGCCTCGATGCGCGGGCGGTCCACGGTCCGCACGCCGGCCTCGAAGGTCCGCAGGTGGGTTCTCGACGTGCTGAAGTCCGAGGGCTACATCCGCGGCTACGAGGAGGTGACCGCGGACGGCCACCCCGAGATCGAGATCTCGCTGAAGTACTTCGACGGCCAGCCGGTGATCCGCGAACTGCGCCGCGTCTCGACCCCGGGCCGCCGGGTCTATTCCGGCGTCCGGGAGATCCCGCAGGTCCGCCAGGGCCTCGGCGTCGCCATCGTTTCGACGCCGAGGGGCGTCATGTCCGATGCACAGGCTCGCTCCGCCAATGTCGGCGGCGAAGTTCTGTGCACCGTGTTCTGAGGAGGGTGAGGCATGTCTCGCATCGGTAAGAAGCCGGTCGATCTGCCCGGCGGGGTCACCGCCACCGTCTCGGGGCAGACCGTCTCGGTGAAGGGGCCGAAGGGCACCCGCGAATTCACCGCGACCGACGACGTGACGATCGCCGTCGAGGACGGCGCGGTCACGGTCAAGCCGCGCGGCCTATCCAAGCGCGCGCGCCAGCAGTGGGGAATGTCGCGGACGCAGGTCGAGAACCTCGTCACCGGCGTGACCACCGGCTTCAAGCGGGAGATGGAGATCACCGGCGTCGGCTACCGTGCCGCAGCCCAGGGCAAGACCCTGAAGCTCGCGCTCGGCTACAGCCACGACGTGGACTTCGCGATCCCCGAGGGCGTGACCGTCACCACGCCGAAGCCGACCGAGATCGTCGTCGAGGGCATCGACCAGCAGGTCGTCGGCCAGGTCGCGGCGAACATCCGCGAGTGGCGCAAGCCCGAGCCCTACAAGGGCAAGGGCATCCGCTACAAGGGCGAGTTCATCTTCCGCAAGGAAGGGAAGAAGAAGTAAGGGGCGCAGGAACATGGCGAACAGCAAGCTTGACCTGTTCCAGAAGCGCCGCCAGCGCGTCCGGAACAAGCTGCGGAAGATGGCGGGCCTTCGCCCGCGTCTCTCCGTGCACCGCTCGTCGAAGAACATCTCCGTCCAGCTGATCGACGACGCCAAGGGCACGACCCTGGCGGCCGCCTCGACGCTGGAGAAGGATCTGGGCTTCGTCGGCAAGAACAACAAGGAAGCGGCCGCCAGGATCGGCGCCGAGATCGCGGCGCGCGCCAAGGCGGCCGGGGTCGAGCAGGTCTACTTCGACCGCGGCGGCTTCCTTTTCCACGGCAAGGTCAAGGCCCTTGCGGATGCCGCCCGTGAGGGCGGCCTGAAGTTCTAGGGAGACCGGGATGGCAAGAGAACCCAGAGGCGGCGGCCGGGATCGTCGCGACCGCGACGAGAACCCGGAGTTCCAGGATCGCCTCGTCGCGATCAACCGCGTCTCCAAGACGGTGAAGGGCGGCAAGCGCTTCGGCTTTGCGGCGCTCGTCGTCGTCGGCGACCAGAAGGGCCGCGTCGGCTACGGCAAGGGCAAGGCCCGCGAGGTGCCCGAGGCGATCCGCAAGGCGACCGAGCAGGCCAAGCGGCAGATGATCCGCGTGCCGCTGCGCGAGGGCCGCACGCTGCACCACGACATCAACGGCCGCCACGGCGCGGGCAAGGTGGTGATGCGCGCGGCGCCCGCCGGCACCGGCATCATCGCCGGCGGCCCGATGCGCGCCGTCTTCGAGATGCTCGGCGTGCACGACGTGGTGGCGAAGTCGCTGGGGAGCCAGAACCCCTACAACATGGTGCGCGCCACCATCGACGGGCTGATCCACGAGACGAGCCCGCGGCTCGTCGCGCAGCGCCGCGGCAAGAAGGTCGCCGACATCCTGCCGAAGGCGCCCGACGCCCCGGCCGAAGCCCCGGCGGAGGCCTGATCATGGCGGCGAAGAAAGAGGCGGCGGTGAAGACCATCGTCGTCAAGCAGATCGGCTCGCCGATCCGCCGCCCGGCCAAGCAGCGCGCGACGCTGGTCGGCCTCGGCCTCAACAAGATGCACCGGACCCGCGAGCTGCCCGACACCCCGTCGATCCGGGGCATGGTGGCCGCGATCCCGCATCTCGCGATAATCGTGGAGGAGCGCGGCTAAGCGCTTCCACCTTGGCCCGCGGCGGGAGATCGCCAGGGTCCTTTCATGCGACGCCCCGTCCGAAAGGCCGGGGCGTTTTCGTTGGTCGGTCGCCCTCGGCCGCGCCAGCCCGGGTGGTTCGCATCGCTCTCGCGCACGGCGCCCGGCCACTGACCGGCGACACCCGAATGCTCGGCCACGATGCCGTCGCACCGCTCGGCTACGACCGGCCCCGCCAAGGGCTACACCGGCCTCGCCTCCGTTCGCTCCCACCAGCGCAGCACGCGGAGCGCGCGCAGCGTGAGCCAGCGGGATGCTTCGCCCACTCCCTCGTCGACGGCGAACCAGACGCGCCCGCGAAGCGTCCGGTCGAGGGGCCAGCGTCCGTCGGGCAGGCGCCGACGGCGGAGCTCGGCGATCGCCTCGTCGAGGCGGGGGTCCGGCACGTCGGCCGCCCGGAAGTAGTCGAGCCCGCGCAGGAAATCGTGGCGCCAGCGGTTGGGATGCAGCAGCCGCAGATAGTCCGGGTCGGCCGGCTCGCCGGTGGTCAGCCGGCGGAACAGGCGCCGTTCGAGCAGGAAGCCCTCGCCCGCCCTGCGCGCCTCGCGTACCGCGGCCGAACCGCCCGTCGCCTTCTCGTACTCGAGCAGCCCCTCGAGGACGTTGATCGTGGTGTCGAACGACGACCGCACCGACCCGTTGGCCCGTTCGCAGTTCCAGCCGCCGTCGCTCTGGCGCTCGCCGAGCAGCCGGCGAACGATGGGCCCGACGTCGACGCCGAAATAGGCCCCGTCGGCGACGGTCCGGCCGTTGATGCACTCTTCGACCTCGCCCTCCCAGAAGGGCTGGCCGCCTTCCTCCCATCGCGCGTTGGCGCCGACGAGCGCGACGGCGCGCCGCGCCGGCTCCGACCGGGGGTCGAGACCGAACTCGCGCAGATCGGAGAGCGCCCAGCAAGTCGCGGTCCACGGCTGGCCGAGCTCCTGGCGTCGCTCCCAGTCGACGCTCCGATCCCAGAAGGCCCCGCCGGCCCATTGGCCGTCAGGGTCGCGGCAGGCGAGCAGGCGAGCACCCCATCCCTCTGCCTCCACGCGCGCCCGTTCGGCACGCCATGCCGCCTCGGGCGCGTCGAGCAGGTCGCGCATGACCTGCCAGCGGATCGCCGGGTCGGAGTCGAGAAGCCAGTCGATCACGGCAGGGGATAAGTCCATGGCGCACCCGTCCTTTGCTGCACCCCGCGAGGTAGATCCGGTGAGCTCGAGTTCAAACCGCGGCGGGCGCGCCGGCAGGCCCGGCTGGTCGGGCAACAGCTCGTGCCGGACCCACCCGCGCAGCGCCATCAGGCGGGGCTGCGTTTCGCGGCGCTTTCGGCGATGCGCCGTGCTACTCTGAGTGGCCGGGGCTGTCCGCGCCCGATATGGGACCCGCGGCAGACGACCGGGAAGCGGCGCGGGGAATCCCGTCGCGCCCGCTCCGGCGAATGGGGGAGAGACGCATGCGATCTGTCTGTCGTGCGGCCGTGGCGGCCGCCTTTTTCCTGATTCCCGCCGCGGGTCCGGTGCTTGCCGACGGCAGCGCGGAACTGAAGGCGGCGCAGGCCCGCTGGGAGCAGGCCTTCGCGCTCGGTGATGGCGCCAAGGCCGCGGCGGAGGTCTTCACCGAGGATGCCCGCCTGCTGCCGCCGGGCGAGCCGCCGGTGGAGGGCCGCGAGGCCATCGGCAAGTACTGGCAGGGGGGGTATGACGCGGGCTTCCGCGATCTGAAGCTCGGCGTCATCGCCGTCGACATGGTCGGCGACGACACGATGATCGAGACCGGCACATGGGCCGTCACCCTGCCGGGAGAAGGCGGCAAGCGTGTATCTGCCAACGGCAAGGCGCTCGTCGTCTGGAAGAAGGAGAGCGACGGTGTCTGGCGCATGGCGCAGGACATGTGGAGCACCAACGAATGAGCGGCGTCGCGCCTGCGGCAGTTCGCCGCCGGCGCGACGATCTGGCCGTGCAGCGCACGCGGGCATCGCCTTCGGCTTGACGGCGGGTGAATGCGCGCGGGCTTGAAAGTGGTTGCGGAACGGTGTATCGCGCCGTTCTCCCGCAGGGGATCTATTGGAAATCCCGCTCCCGGGACCCATCACGAAACGCCGTGTTTGCCCATTCCGTCGCTGGCGGGCAACTCCGGCCAAGGAGAAGCGACATGAAACTGCACGAACTCCACGACAATCCCGGCGCCACGAAGAAGGCGAAGCGGGTCGCGCGCGGACCGGGCTCCGGCAAGGGCAAGACCGCCGGCCGCGGCATCAAGGGGCAGAAGTCGCGCTCGGGCGTGGCGATCAATGCCTACGAGGGCGGCCAGATGCCGCTTTACATGCGGCTGCCGAAGCGGGGCTTCAACAAGCCCAACCGCAAGGAATTCGCCGTCATCAACCTCGGCTCGATCCAGAGGTTCGTCGATGCCGGCAAGCTGGACCCGAGTGCCGAGATCACCGAGGCAGCACTCGTCGCCTCCGGCCTCGTCCGCCGCCGGCTCGACGGGGTGCGGGTGCTCGGCAAGGGCGAACTGACCGCCAAGCTCACGATGAGCGTCACCGGCGCGTCGAAGTCCGCGATCGAGGCCTTCGAGAAGGCCGGCGGCACGCTCACGGTCACGCTGAAGACATCGCCGGCGCCGGAAGCCACCGCCGAATGAGGCTTGCCGCCGCATCCTTGGCGGCATAAGTCAGGGCCAAGCTATTTCGCGCCGCCGTACCCGGAAGGGCGGCGGCGCCCGCAATTGAGGGGGCCTCATGGCATCCGCAGCCGAACAGATGGCGGCAAACCTGAGCTGGGGCACCTTCGGCAAGGCCAAGGACCTCCAGAGCCGCATCCTCTTCGCCGTAGGTCTGCTCATCGTCTACCGCATCGGAACCTACATCCCGGTTCCCGGGGTGGATGCGGTGAAGCTGCAGCAGTTCTTCTCGCAGCAGGGCGAAGGTCTCGGGGGCATGCTCAACATGTTCACCGGCGGCGCGGTCGGGCGGATGGCGATCTTCTCGCTCGGGATCATGCCCTACATCTCCGCCTCGATCATCGTGCAGCTCCTCGCCTCGATGGTGCCGAGCCTGCAGGCGCTGAAGAAGGAAGGCGAGGCCGGCCGCAAGAAGATCAACCAGTACACCCGCTACGGCACGGTGCTGCTCGCGACCTTCCAGGCCTACGGCCTCGCCGTCGGGCTCGAGGCCGAGAGCATGGCGCTCGATCCCGGCTGGTACTTCCGCCTCGGGGTGATCATCACCCTGGTCGGCGGCACGATGTTCCTGATGTGGATCGGCGAGCAGATCACCGCCCGCGGCATCGGCAACGGCATCTCGCTCATCATCTTCACCGGCATCGTCGCGCACATGCCGCAGGCGCTGGCGCAGTTCCTCACCCAGGGCCGCACCGGAGCGATCAGCCCGGCGATCATCATCGGTATCATGGTGATGGTGGTGGGGGTGGTCGCCTTCGTGGTCTTCATGGAGCGCGCGCTGCGCAAGATCCACATCCAGTATCCCAAGCGCCAGGTCGGAATGAAGATCTACGGCGGCGAGAGCTCCAACCTTCCGGTCAAGGTCAACCCGGCCGGCGTGATCCCGGCGGTCTTTGCCTCGTCGCTCTTGCTCCTGCCCGCCACGATCACCACCTTCTCCGGCCAGAACGCCGCCGGCGCCTCGGGCATCTTCGCGGTGATCGCCGCCTACATGGGCCGCGGCCAGCCGCTGCACATGCTGTTCTTCGGGCTGCTGATCGTCTTCTTCACCTACTTCTACACCGCCAACGTCGCCTTCAAGTCGGACGACGTCGCCGACAACCTCAAGAAGCAGGGCGGCTTCATCCCGGGCATCCGGCCGGGGCAGAAGACGATGGAGTATCTCGACTACGTCGTGACCCGCATTCTCGTCGTCGGCTCGGCCTACCTGACCGCGGTCTGCCTGCTTCCGGAAATCCTGATCACCAAATTCTCCGTTCCCTTCTATTTCGGCGGTACTTCCCTCCTGATCGTGGTCTCGGTAACCATGGACACGATCACGCAGATCCAGTCCCATATGCTCGCGCATCAGTACGAGGGGCTGATCGAGAAGTCGCGCCTGCGCGGCAAGGGACGGGGAAAACCGAGGCGATGAATATAATCCTGCTGGGCCCGCCGGGAGCGGGCAAGGGGACGCAGGCCCGCATCCTCGTCGAGAAGCATGGCCTGGTGCAGCTGTCGACCGGCGACATGCTGCGGGCCGCCAAGACCTCCGGAAGCGAGCTCGGCAACCGGGTCGCCGAGGTGATGGCCAAAGGCCATCTCGTCACCGACGACATCGTGATCGGGCTGATCGCCGAGCAGCTCGACGGCGAAGCGGGCCAGCACGGTCTGATCTTCGACGGCTTCCCGCGTACGCTGGCACAGGCCGACGCGCTCGAGGCGCTGATGACCGCCAAGGGCAAGTTCCTCGACGCGGCGATCGAGATGCGGGTCGACGACGAGGTGCTGATCGACCGCATCTCCGGCCGCTTCACCTGCGCCACCTGCGGCGCGGTCTACCACGACAGCTCGAAGCCGCCGGCGAAGTCCGGGGTCTGCGACACCTGCGGCGGCAGCGACTTCGTTCGTCGCGCCGACGACAACGCCGACGCGGTGCGGGTGCGGCTCATGGCCTACTACCGGCAGACCTCGCCGCTGATCGGCTATTACCACGCCAAGGGCAAGCTCCGGCCGGTCAACGGCCTCGAGGAGATCGACGTCATCGCCCGCGAGATCCGGGCGCTGCTCGGTCTGTGAAATTCCGGCGACGAGCTATTGACCTCGCCTCCGCGGTTTCTATACTCCGCGCTCTCTCGAAAGAGGGAGTCGCCCTCCCTATATGGCACCTCGGGGGCGCGGGATGCCGGAGCCCATGGACATGGGTAGCGAAGCCTGCCGAAAGCATCGGCGGGCTGTGACTTTTGGATGGGGGTCTCAGGGGCAGGCCCGCAGGAACGGAGCGAGACCTTGGCGCGCATAGCGGGCGTAAACATTCCAACGAACAAGCGCGTCGAAGTCGCGCTGACCTACATTCACGGCATCGGCCGCACCAAGGCGCAGGAGATGACCGAGGCGCTCGGCATCGCCGAGAATCGCCGCGTCAACGACCTGACCGATGCGGAAGTGCTGAAGATCCGCGAGTACATCGACGCGAATCTGTCGGTCGAGGGCGATCTGCGCCGCGAGACCCAGATGAACATCAAGCGGCTGATGGATCTCGGCTGCTACCGCGGCCTGCGGCATCGCCGCGGCCTGCCGGTGCGCGGCCAGCGCACGCATACCAACGCACGCACGCGCAAGGGCCCCGCGAAGGCCATCGCCGGCAAGAAGAAGTAGGAGAGCCCGATGGCCCGCGAGAAGGCGCGCGTGAAGCGCAAGGAACGCAAGAACATCTCGACCGGCGTCTGCCACGTCCACGCCAGCTTCAACAACACCAAGATCCTGATCGCCGACGCCCAGGGCAACGCCATCGCCTGGTCGTCCGCCGGCACCATGGGGTTCAAGGGCTCGCGCAAGTCGACGCCCTATGCCGCCCAGATGGCCGCCGAGGACGCCGGCAAGAAGGCGCAGGAGCATGGTGTGCGGACGCTCGAGGTCGAGGTGCAGGGGCCGGGCTCGGGCCGCGAGAGCGCGCTGCGCGCCCTCGGCGCCGTGGGCTTCCAGATTACCGCGATCCGCGACGTGACGCCGATCGCGCACAACGGCTGCCGGCCGCCCAAGCGCCGGCAAGTTTGAACCGACAGGGGATTTTTCGGACGCCCGCCTCCGGCGGGCTTCCGTCTTTTTACGTGACCTCGGGCGTTCGCCGGCTTGCGGGATCGGGCAGGCGGACAGGAATGGAGGGCCAATGACGATGATCCACAAGAACTGGCAGGAACTGATCCGGCCGACCGCGCTCGAAGTGCGGCCGGGCGCCGACCCGTTCCGCCAGGCGACCGCCGTGGCCGAGCCGCTGGAGCGCGGCTTCGGGCTTACCCTCGGCAACGCGCTCAGGCGCGTGCTGCTCTCCTCGCTGCAGGGCGCGGCGATCACATCCGTCAAGATCGACGGCGTGCTGCACGAGTTCTCCTCGGTGCCGGGTGTCCGCGAGGACGTCACCGACATCGTGCTGAACCTCAAGGGCGTCGCGGTGAAGATGGAGGTCGACGGGCCCAAGCGGCTCGAGATCCGCGCCACCGGCCCGGGGATCGTCACCGCCGGTGACATCACCACCTCGAACGGCATCGAGATCCTGAACCGCGACCATGTGCTGCTGCACCTCGACGACGGCGCCAGCGTCTACATGGAGCTGACCGTCGAGCAGGGGAAGGGCTACGTCCAGGCCGACAAGAACCGCGCCGAGGACGCGCCGATCGGGCTCATCACCGTCGACGCGCTGTTCTCGCCGATCAAGAAGGTCAGCTACAAGGTCGACCCGACCCGCGAGGGCCAGGTGCTCGACTACGACAAGCTGACGCTTCAGCTCGAGACCGACGGCTCGGTGAAGCCCGAGGACGCGATCGCCTATGCGGCGCGCATCCTGCAGGACCAGCTGTCGGTGTTCGTGAACTTCGAGGAGCCGTCGTCGGGCGTCCGCGCCGACGAGGACAGCGATCTCGAGTTCAACCCGCTCCTGCTGAAGAAGGTCGACGAGCTCGAGCTCTCGGTCCGCTCGGCGAACTGCCTGAAGAACGACAACATCGTCTACATCGGCGACCTCATCCAGAAGACCGAGGCCGAGATGCTCAGGACGCCGAACTTCGGCCGCAAGTCGCTTGAACGAGATCAAGGAGGTGCTGACCGGCATGGGCCTGCACCTCGGCATGGAGATCGTCGACTGGCCGCCGGAGAACATCGAGGATCTGGCCAAGAAGTACGAGGACCAGTTCTGACCCTTTCGGGGAGCCTCCGGGCTCCCCGGGCTACCCGGGCAATCCCGCCCCAAGGAGTGCGGCGCATCCGAGCGCTGCCGGACAAAGCATAAAGCACTGAAGGATCACTGACATGCGCCACGGCAACGGCTACCGCAAGCTGAACCGCACCCACGAGCATCGCAAGGCGATGTTCGCCAACATGGCCTCGAGCCTGATCGAGCACGAGCAGATCAAGACGACGCTCCCCAAGGCCAAGGAAATGAAGCGGATCATCGACAAGCTGATCACGCTCGGCAAGCGCGGCGACCTGCACGCGCGCCGCATCGCCGCCTCCGAGCTCAAGCAGGACGCGGCCGTCGCCAAGCTCTTCGCCACCCTCGGCCCGCGCTACAAGGACCGCCAGGGCGGCTACGCCCGCGTCCTCAAGGCCGGCTTCCGCTATGGCGACGCCGCACCGATGGCGATCATCGAGCTCGTCGATCGCGACGCCGCCGCCAAGGGCGCCGGCGACAAGGCCCGCGTCGCCGCCGAGGAAGCCGCCGCCGAGGCCTGAGTCCCGGACGGCGCCTTCCGCCGGCAGTCCCAGGAACGGCCGGCCCCGCGGGGCCGGCCTTTTCCGTTCCGCCGCACTCGAAGCGCGCGGCGAAATCGGCTAAACCTCGACGACACGCGGGCACGCGGGGAGGGGCCGATGACCGAAGCCAACGCCGCCCAGGCCGAGTTCTGGAACGCCCAGACCGGCCGGAACTGGGTCGAGCTGCAGGCGGACCTCGACGGCCAGCTCGTCGAGGTCACCGAGCGCCTGCTCGCCGCCTGCGACGCCCGTCCGGGCGAGCGGGTGCTCGACGTCGGCTGCGGCGCCGGCAAGTCGACGCTGGCGCTCGCCGACCGCGTCGGCCCCGAGGGTGCCGTCACCGGCCTAGACCTCTCCGAACCGCTCCTCGCCCGCGCCGAGGAACGCCGCCTCGAGGGCGGCTACCGGAACGTTCGCTTCCGCCAGGGCGACGCCCAGGACGAGGCCCTTACGCCCGCGAGCGCCGACCTCGTCGCCTCGCGCTTCGGGATGATGTTCTTCGCCGACCCCGTCGCCGCCTTCGCCAACCTCGCGGCGGCGCTCCGGCCGGGCGGACGGATGGCCTTCGTCGCCTGGGCCGGCCCCGAGCACAACCCCTGGTTCACCCTGCCGCAGCGCGCCGCCGTCGCCCGGCTCGGACCGGTCGAGGAGACCCCGCCCGAGGCGCCGGGCCCGATGGCCTTCCGCGACCCGGACCGCGTCACCGGCCTCCTCGCCGCCGCCGGCCTGCGCGAGGCGGGGGCCGAGACCGTCGACCTCCACCTCCGGAACTCCGGCGGCCTCGACGCCGTCCTGCGGCTCGTCGCCAGCATCGGCCCGGTGCCGCGGGTGCTCCGCGAGAAACAGGGCACTCCCGAGGACCGCGCCGCCATCCTTGCCCACCTCCGCACCGAGCTCGCCCCCTTCGTCACTGCCAAGGGCGTCAGCCTGCCGGCGCGGGTCATCGTCTACACCGCCCGCGCCTGACGCCGCTTCGCGGCGCAGGCGAAGGAACCCGGCGGCGTCCGGCGCATTCATGCTGCATTGCAACCCCGTCCGCACGAGGTCTCCCGATGCTGAAGTCCGCCACCCTGCCCGGCATGGGCGCGATCCCCCACGACCAGGGGACGGCCTTCCGGGTCTGGGCGCCGCACGCCGAGGCGGTGGCCGTGACCGGCAGCTTCGACGACTGGTCCGAGGAAGGGACCCCGCTCGCGGCCGAGGCGGACGGCGTCTGGTACGGCGACGTCCCCGGCGCCAGGCCGGGCGACGAGTACCGCTTCCTGATCCGCACGCCGGAAGGCGAGACTCTCTCCCGCATCGACCCCTACGCCCGCGCCGTCACGAGCTCGGTCGGCAACGGCATCGTCACCGCCTCCGACCCGGTCGACGACGGCTTCGAGGGCCCGGCCTGGAACCGGCTCGTCATCTACGAGATGCACGTCGGCACCTTCGGCAAGGAGGGCGACGAGACCGGCACCTTCGAGGACGCGACCCGTCGCCTCGGCCACCTCAAGCGCCTCGGCGTCAACGCCGTCCAGATCATGCCGGTCGCCGAGTTCGCCGGCGACGTCTCCTGGGGCTACAACCCCGCGCATCCCTTCGCCGTCGAGAGCGCCTACGGTGGCCCCGACGGCTTCAGGGCCTTCGTCCGCGCCGCGCACGAGGCCGGGATCGCGGTGATCCTCGACGTCGTCTACAACCACTTCGGCCCCTCCGACCTCGACCTCTGGCGCTTCGACGGCTGGTCGGAGAACGACAAGGGCGGCATCTACTTCTACAACGACTGGCGCGCCGAGACCCCCTGGGGCGAGACCCGACCCGACTACGGCCGGCAGGAGGTGCGCCAGTACATCCGCGACAACGCGCTCTTCTGGCTCGAGGAATACGGCATCGACGGCCTGCGCTGGGACATGACGCTCTACATCCGCAGCGTGCGCGGCGACGAGCGACGCCGGCGACGATCTCGCCGACGGCTGGAGCCTCGCGCAATGGGTCAACGACGAGATCCGCGACGCGCTTCCCGGGCGCGCATCACCATCGCCGAGGACCTGCGCAACGAGGCGGAGATGACCGCGCGCCACCGCCGAGGGCGGCTGCGGCTTCGGCGCGCAGTGGGACAGCGAGTTCGTCCATCCGATCCGCGAGGCGCTGATCGCCGCCGAGCGACGAGGACCGGCACATGGCGCACGGTCGCCCATGCGCTCGAGCACCACTACAACGGCGACCCCTTCCAGCGCGTCATCTACACCGAGAGCCACGACGAGGTGGCGAACGGCAGCGCCCGCGTGGTGCACGAGATCGCCCCCGGCGATCCCGGCGACGCCGCGGCGCAGAAGCGCTCGACCCTCGGGGCGGCGCTCGCCTTCACCGCCCCGGGCATCCCGATGCTGTTCCAGGGCCAGGAGTTCCTGCAGGGCGAGTGGTTCCAGGACACGGTCCCGCTCGACTGGGACCAGAACCAGGACTTCCGCGGCATCGTGCGCCTCTACCGCGACCTGGTGCGGCTGCGCCTCGACCATGACGGCACCACGGCCGGCCTGACCGGGCCAAACGTCGCGATCTACCGCATCGACGAGGCGGCGAAGGTGATCGCCTTCCACCGCTGGGCCGAGGGCGGGGCAGGGGACGACGTGGTGGTCGCCGCCAACTTCCACCACCAGCCGCGCGAGGTCTACCGCATCGGCTTTCCGAAGCCGGGCGTCTGGAAGCTGCGGCTCAACAGCGACTGGACCGGCTACAGCCCCGACTTCACCGGCCTCGCGACCGGCGACGTCGAGGCGGTCGAGGAGGCCTGCGACGGCCACCCCTGGTCGGCCGAGATCGCCCTCGCGCCGTGGAGCGCGCTGGTCTTCTCGCAGGACCGGCCATAGCTTCTCGCCGCGCCGCCGCGCCTTGCCCCGGTGTCAGCGCGGCATCCGCGCGCCCGGTCGACCGCGGATCGCCGCCACCGCCCGCGCCCGCGCCGCCGGCAGCGCCTCGCGCCTGAGCGCCGGCGCGACCCGGAGCTCGAGGAAATGCCCGGTCAGCGCCAGCGCGTCGGCGACCTCGCCGGCCCCCGGAGGCGTCTCCCAGCCCTCGCGCAGGAAGCCCGGCAGCGGCAGCAGCCGCCCGGTCCAGGGCAACCCGGCGCTGCGGCTGACCGCCCGCCCCGAGCGCGGTGACACCCAGGCCAGCTCCTCCTCGGCCCCGGTCAGCGCGCAACGCGCGAGGTCGAGACCGAAGCCGAGCTCGGCGAGCAGCGCCAGCTCCCAGGCCGCATAGCGCGCGGGCCAGTCCGGCGCCGCCCCGAGCGCGTCCACCAGGTCCACCGAACGGGCATAGAGCCCCGGGTGCGCGTCCCGCTCGGGCAACGTCGCCGCTACGAGCGCGGTCATCGCCCCGAGCACTGCCAGCGCCGCGGGGTCCGCCATGATCGCCGCCGTGCGCTGAGCGAGCGGCTCGACGCGGAAGATGCCGATATGCTCCTCGAGCCGTGCCGACCAGGCGAGCGCCAGCCGCGCCCCCGGCTGCAGCACCGGCGCCATCCGCCGCCCGGCGCCGCCGCGCACCACCCCCGCGTGCCGCCCGTGCGCCGCGGTGAAGACCTCGACGATCGCCGAGCTCTCGCCGTGCCGCCGGCTCGCGATCAGGATGCCTTCGTCGCTCCAGTCCATGCCTCGACCCCGGTCGCGCGCCTGCGCCCCAGGCTTTCATACAGTCGTTTTCCAGCGACAGCCGGAAAAACCGGCGAGGAAACACTGCGCCCACTGCGCAGAGCTGCCGGCCGCAACCGTGGCCTCCCGCGGCCACCGCGCGCCGCGGGCGGCTGGACGCGGCGTTACTCCGCCAGCCCCGGCTCCTCGAGCAGATGCCGTCCGGCGCGGTCCTCGACCTCGATCACCCAGAGGTCGGGATCGTAGCGCCGCTGCCGCGCCATCGCCGCGTCGACCTCGGCCTCCGCCCCCTCGGCGAGCGTCGTCCAGACCCGCGCGCCGTTCGCGTCCGTCGCCCGGCCGAACGCCTGCGCCTGCCCGTCGAGGGTGTTGAGCTTCACCGCCACCGCCCCCGCCGTGGCGTCGCCGCGCGCCGTCACGAAGGCGGGGATGTCGGCGAGCCGCAGCCGCGCGAGATAGGCCTGCACCCAGAATTCCGCCGTCAGCCGCGGCGCGCTCACCGCTCACCGTCGGGGAATTCGAGCCCCATCTCGCCATAGCGCTCGCGCTCGTCGAGCCATTCGGGGCGCACCTTCACCGTCAGGAACAGGTGCACCTCGCGCCCGAGAAAGGCCTTGATCTCCTCGCGCGCCGCCTTGCCGATCGCCTTGATCGTCTCGCCCTTCGGCCCGAGCGTGATCCCCTTGTGCCCGTCGCGGGCGACATAGATCACCTGGTCGATCTTCACCGACCCGTCCTTGCGCTCCTCCCAGGCCTCGGTCTCCACCGTCAGCTGGTAGGGCAGCTCCTCGTGCAGCCTGAGCGTGAGCTTCTCGCGCGTCGTCTCCGCCGCGAGGAGCCGCAGCGGCGCGTCGGCGATCTGGTCCTCCGGGTAGAGCCAGGGCCCCTCCGGCACCGCCGCGGCGAGCCATTTCGTCAGCTCCTTCACGCCGTGACCGCGCTCGGCGGAGATCATGAAGGTCGCCGCGAAGTCGCGCGCCGCGCTCATCTCCGCGGCGAGCGCCAGCAGCTTCTGCGCCGGCACCCGGTCGATCTTGTTGATCGCGAGCGCCACCGGCGCCGCCCCGGCCCGGCCCGGCGGCAGCTCCTCGGCCAGCCGTGCGAGGACCGTCCGCACCCCCTCGGTGAGCCCCCGCTGCGCCTCGATCAGGAGCACCACCACGTCGGCGTCGGTGGCGCCGCCCCAGGCGGCCTGCACCATCGCCCGGTCGAGCCGGCGCCGCGGCCGGAAGAGCCCCGGCGTGTCGACCAGGACCAGCTGCGACGCCCCTTCGATCGCGATTCCGCGGATGCGGGTGCGCGTGGTCTGCACCTTGTGGGTGACGATCGAGACCTTCGCCCCGACCAGCCGGTTGAGCAGCGTCGACTTTCCCGCGTTCGGCTCGCCGATCAGCGCGACGAACCCGCACCGCGTCTCCGCCATCCGCCCCTCCCCGTTGATACCGGCCCGCAGTAGCCGCTGCGGTCAGCGCCGGCAAGCGCGGGACGCGAGCGGTCGCGCCGTTGACGAATGCGTGAAAAACCCTCTTTGCCGCGAGGTCCGACCGTCCTATGCCGAAAGGGGGTGCAGGTCCGTTAACCAGTTTACCATGCGGGTCGCGATCCCGGGCGCGGCCGCGCTCAGCCGTCCGACCCCGCCGCGCCGCCCGCGTCCGCGGCGGCGACCGTCCCGAGCAGCGCTTCCGCTGCCGCCTGCTGCGCCGCCCGCTTGGAGGGCGCGCGGCCCTCGGCCGCCCGCCCGTCGCCGAGCCGCGCCTCCACCGAGAAGACCGGGGCATGGTCGGGGCCCGCGCGCTCGAGGTCGCGATAGGCCGGCGGCGGCAGCCCGCGCGCCTGCGCCCATTCCTGCAGCGCGGTCTTGGCGTCCTGGCCGATCTCGCGGACCGTCGCGATCCGATCGCCCCAGGCGCGCAGGATCAGCGCCCGCGCCGCGTCGAGCCCGCCGTCGAGGTAGACCGCCGCCACCACCGCCTCCATCGCGTCGCCGAGGAGCGCCGTCTTGCGCCGCCCGCCGGTCATCGCTTCCGAGCGTCCCATCCTGAGCGCCGGGCCGAGGTCGAGCGCCGTCGCCACCTCGGCGCAGGTCTCCTTGCGCACCAGCGCGTTCAGCCGCGGCGCGAGCGCGCCCTCGCGCGCGCCGGCGTCCTGCGCCAGGAGCGCCTCGGCCACGACGAGGCCGAGCACCCGGTCGCCGAGAAACTCCAGCCGCTGGTTGTCGGAGTTGCCGGCGGTCGAGGGATGGGTGAGCGCTTCCATCAGCAGCTCGGGCCGGGCGAAGCGGTGTCCGAGCCGATCCTGGGCCGCCAGCATCGCCTGGCCGAGCTTCAATAGATCGCCTTGAAGAACCGGTCCGGACGCCAGGTCCAGAAGGCGAGCATCGACGGCCCTGCCGAGGAGAAGATGATCCGGTCCGCCCGTCCCACCAGATGGTCGAACGGCACGAACCCGACCCCTCCCGCCGACTGCGGGAAGCGGCTGTCCATCGAGTTGTCGCGGTTGTCGCCCATGAAGAAGAAGTCGCCGTCGGGCACGGTGAAGACCGGCGTGTTGTCGGCGAAGCCGTCTTCGATGTTGAGCACCTTGTGCTGCAGCCCGCCCGGCATCGTCTCGATCGCCTGCTCGGCGGTGCAGTCGCCGCCCGGCGGCACCGGCGCGTTCGCGCAGCGCGGCATGCTGCCCATCGGGCCCTGCGGGTCGTTGCGTTCGTGGAAGGTCCCGTCCGGCTGCTGCGGCAGCACCGTGCCGTTGATGTAGAGCATCCCCTGCTTGACCTGGACCCGGTCGCCGGGCAGGCCGATCAGCCGCTTGATGTAGTCGGTGCCGTTCACCGGATGCTTGAACACGACGACGTCGCCGCGCTTGGGTTCGCGGGCGAGGATGCGGCCGGAGAACGGGCACATCGCGAACGGGCACGAATAGCGCGAATAGCCGTAGGC
Organism: uncultured Alphaproteobacteria bacterium; assembly: GCA_963737485.1. GTDB lineage: Bacteria > Pseudomonadota > Alphaproteobacteria > Rhodobacterales > Rhodobacteraceae > Amaricoccus. The sequence continues at coordinate 52,403 of CAVTSR010000002.1, forward strand.
CATCTTGTTGACGAAGAGGAAGTCGCCGATCAGGAGCGTCGGCTTCATCGAGCCCGACGGGATCCAGAACGGCTGGAAGAACAGGGTGCGGATCACCCCGGCGAGCAGCAGCGCATAGACGACGGTCTTGACGAGCTCGAACAGCCCGCCTTTGGTCTTGCTCTTCGCCGCCATCTAATTCCGCCCGATCCCTGCCTCAGCGCGAGCCTTGTCGCGCCTCACCCCTGGGCTGTCAAGGCGACGACCGGCGGCGGTGAGGCCGGCGGGCGGGCCACGATGCCGCGCCCGCCGGTCGCTGGCAGGAACGTGATCCCGCTAGGACGCGACGTCGTAGAACACGCGCATCCCGGCGTTGCTGCCGCCGCTGTCGGCGGCGACCGCCGAGCGGGCGGCGATCCGGTAGCGGTAGCAGTAGCTGACGTGGCAGAGAAAGCTGCCGCCCTTCATCACCTTCTCCCCGGTCGCGCGGCTGTGCGCGTTGCGGGCCTTCGCCTCGCGGCGGAGCGAGCGCAGCCGGAAGGGCTCGGCGGTCCATTCCCAGACGTTGCCGGACATGTCGTGCAGCCCGGCGCCGTTCGCCGGGAAGCACCCGACCGGCGAGGTCGACATCCAGCCGTCCGCGCGGGTGTTCGCGTCGGGAAAACGGCCCTGCCAGATGTTGCAGGGGAAATACCCGATGTCGTCCGGGTCGCGGTCGCCCCAGGGGAACTTCGGGTCGGAGAGGCCGCCGCGGGCGGCATGCTCCCACTCGGCCTCGCTCGGCAGCCGCCCGCCCGCCCAGGCCGCGAAGGCGCGCGCGTCCTCCCAGGCGAGATGCACCGCCGGGTGATCCGCGCGACCGGCGACGTCGCTCCCCGGGCCTTCCGGCGCGAACCAGGCCGCGCCGTCGCAGCGCACCCACCACGGCGTCCGCGACGCGGAGGGCGCCACGGCGCCGGCATCCGGCAGAAGCGGGCGGAACACCGGCGCCCAGCCGAAGCGCTCGGCCTCGGTCGCGTAGCCGGTTGCGGCGACGAAGGCGGCGAAGCGCGCGTTCGTCACCGGAACGGTGTCGACGGCGAACGGCGCCAGCGTGACCGGCCGGCGCGGGCCTTCACCGTCCTGCGGGATCATCGGCCGGTCGGTGCCGACATGGCTGCGCCCGCCGGCAAAGGCGGCGCGCGCCGGCGGCGCGGGATCGGCGATCGCCAGCACCGAGGCCGGAACCGGCGCCACCGGCTCCCCCGCCACCCGGTCCCCGGGGATCTCGGCGCCGCAGCAGGTCACCGCCGTTTTACCCAATTCCTTCCCCTCAGACCCGCCGGCCCGTCTCGGGATCGAAGAGATGCACCAGGTCCGGCGCGATCTCGAACCCGACCCGGTCGCCCGGCGACAGGTTGGTGCGGTGGGTCTGCACCACCTGCAACGCCCCGTCCCGCGACGAGACATAGGTCAGCGACCCGGTGCTCTCCACCGTCCCCACGTCGAAGGGAAAGCCCGGCCCGCCGCCGACGATCGTCAGATGCTCGGGCCGCACCCCCGCCAGCAGCGGACGGCCCGGCCGCTCCGGCGCGCCGAGCGTGATCCGTTCCGCGCCGCGGCCGTCGAGGGTGATGGCCCCGCCGTCGTCGGTGACCGTCGCCGGCAGGAAGTTCATCGCCGGCGACCCGATGAACCCTGCCACGAACCGGTTCGCCGGCCGGTCGTAGAGCTCGAGCGGCCGCCCCTCCTGCTCGATCGCGCCGTCGCGCATCACCACCACCCGGTCGGCCATCGTCATCGCCTCGATCTGGTCGTGGGTGACGTAGACCGAGGTCGCCCCGAGCCGGTCGTGCAGTCCGCGGATCTCCTGGCGCATCTGCACCCGCAGCGCCGCGTCGAGGTTCGACAGCGGCTCGTCGAACAGGAACGCCTTGGGGTGGCGGATGATCGCGCGCCCCATCGCGACGCGCTGGCGCTGCCCGCCGGAGAGCTGCCGCGGGTAGCGGCCGAGAAGGTGCGTGAGCGAGGTGGTCTCGGCCACCTCCCTTGCCCTCGCGCGCGCGTCCGCCTTGCGGATCCCGCGCAGCCGCAGCGAATAGGTGAGGTTCTCCTCCACCGTCATGTGCGGGTAGAGCGCGTAGCTCTGGAACACCATCGCCACGTCGCGCAGCCGCGGCAGCACGCCGTCCATGTCCTCGCCCGCGATCCGGATCTCGCCCTCGGCGATGCTCTCGAGGCCGGCGACCGCGCGCAGCAGCGTCGATTTGCCGCAGCCGGACGGCCCGACCAGCGCGACGAAGCTGCCGCGCTCGATCGTCAGGCTGATCCCCTTCAGGGCATGGAACTCGCCATACCACTTCTCGACGCCGGCGATCTCGATCTGGGCGGTCACCGGCTGCGGCTCACCCGATCGGCGCCGGCGCGCGCGGCACCCGTGCGCGTGTGCGAGAGGTCCGCGTCGCCCTCGGCCGGCAGCCCGAGCCGCGCATACTGGCTCGGCGGCGCGTCGTTCCGGCGCATCAGCCCGAGCATCAGCCCGATCATCCTGCAGTTCGAGCTCGGGGTCGGCGAGCGGCCGCTCCTGGCCCGGGTCGCTCGCGAGATCGAAGAGCATCGTGCCGTGCTCGAAGGCGTTGTCGCTGCTGATCGGACGTCCCGGCATCCGCAGCAGCGGCGCGCCCTTGGTGAAGCGCATCGGCGGCACCAGCTCGGCCCCGGCGATCTCCTCCGGCTTGAAGCGCGCGCGCATGTGCGTGGGCATCAGCGTGTGCTCGAGCAGCGGCCGGTTCGACGGATCGTCCGGCCCGCGCATGTAGACAAAGCGCCCGTCGGTGACGCTGACGAGGCCGCCGAACGCCCCGAAGAGGCCGGCCTCGCGCACCGGGGTGTCGTCCGCGACCGTCCGGCCCAGCGGCCGTCCCTCCATGTCGGGCGTGAGCGGCAGCCCGAAGAGGTCGAGGAAGGTCGGCCCGAAGTCGATCGTCTGCACCAGCGCCTCCCGCCGCACGCCCTTCACCCCGGCGCGCGGGTCCCAGATGAACAGCGGCGTGCGGATGTTCTCCTCGTACCAGGGCTGCACCATCTTCGCCCACCAGCCGTGCTCGCCGAGCAGGAACCCGTGGTCGGTGCAGACCAGCAGCATCGTGTCCTTCCAGAGGTCGAGCTCGTCCATCAGGTCGATGACCCGGCCGAGAGAGGCGTCGCACATGCTGAGCAGCGAGAAATATTCCGCCCGGCAGAACTCCACGCTCTCCGGCGCCTCGTCCACCCGCTTGTACTCCGGCCAGTCCAGCGGCGCCACGCCCTCGGGCCGCGCGTAATGGCGCTTGTAGTCCGCGTAGGAGAAGAACGGCTCGTGCGGGTCGAAGGTCTCGATCTGCACCAGCCAGCGGTCGGCCGCGGCGTTGGTGCGGACGAACTCGAGCCCGGCGTCGAACACCTTGGTCTGCGGGTGGTCGGCCTCGTCGGCGAGGTACTTGCGGTTCACCACGTCCTGCCGCCGGATCGAGGCGTTGCCGTGCGCGCTCAGCGTCTCGCCCGGCGCCGGCACCTCGCCCTTCCAGGCGTCGCCCTCCTGGCCGCGGAAGAACTCGTAGCTCGAGAAGCGGTTGTGGTAGGTGCCGCCGCCGTCCTCCCAGTAATGCTGATGGTCGGTGACGAGATGGGTGTAGACGCCGGCGTCGTGCAGCATCTCGGGCACCGAGTCGTCGAAGGGCTCGATCGGTCCCCACGAGCGGTGCAGGAAGTTGTAGCGCCCGGTCTGCAGCTCGCGCCGCGCCGGCATGCAGGGCATGCTGCCGGCATAGCAGCAGTCGAAGGTCGCGCTCCGTTCGGCCAGCCGCGCGAAGTTCGGCGCATGGATGAAATCGCAGCCGTAGGGCGGCAGGAACCGCCGGTTCAGGCTGTCGAACATCACCATGATCGCCTTCATCGCGCACAGCTCACGTTCAGCGGATTCACTTCAGCGCCCCGGTCAGCGCGCCTTCCTGGAAGTAGCGCTGCACCAGCAGGAACATCATCACGATCGGCACGCTGATCGCGATCACCGCCGCCATCAGCAGGTTCCATTGCGTCGAGTTCTCCTGGAAGAAGATCGTCAGCCCCAGCTGCAGCGTGCGCATGTCGTTGGAATAGGTCGCGACCAGCGGCCAGATGAAGTCGTTCCACGCCGCCTGGAAGGCGAAGACCCCGACGATCGCCACCGCCGGCTTCACCAGGGGCGTGTAGACCTGCCAGAAGATGCGGAACTCGCTGGCGCCGTCGAGCCGGGCCGCGTCGCCGAGCTCCGCCGGCAGCGAGACGTAGAACTGCCGCATCAGGAAGATCGCGAGCGCGCTCACCAGATGCGGCACCATCACCCCCGGCAGCGTGTCGAGCAGGCCCTGCCCGCCGCTGCCCCAGAGGTCGTTGCCGCCGGCGAGCGGCACATGCGACACCATCACGAACAGCGGCACGATCGAGACCTCGGGCGGCACCACCAGCAGCGCCACGAGGAGCAGCATCATCAGCCCCTTGCCCCGCAGCGGCAGCATCGCCAGCGCATAGCCCGCCGAGCAGGAGAGCGCGACCTGGATCAGCGTGCAGCCGACCGCGACGATCGCGCTGTTGGCGAAGAAGCGCAGGAAGTCGGAGCTGCGGAAGGCCTCGGCGAAGTTGCCGAAGGCGGCGCGCGACGGCCAGGCGCCGATCCACTCGCCGTCCGGGGTCAGCGCCACCATGACGGTATAGGCCATCGGCACCGCGTAGAGCGCCGTCACCACCAGCGCCAGCACCTGGAAGGCGGCGGGAGATCGCCGCTCGCCGCTGTCCTTGCGCCGCTTGGCCGTTGTCTTCGTTGCTGCCGCCTGCGCCATCACGCCTGCCCCTTCGGCCGGAACACCACCCGCAGCACCAGCGACAGCACCACCACGAGCAGGAACAGCATCACCGCCATCGCGCAGGCCTTGCCGATCGCGAGGTTGGTGAAGGCCTCGTCGTACATCAGGTAGACGATCGTCCGGGTCGCATTCACCGGCCCGCCGCCGGTCATCACGTAGGACTGGGTGAACATCTGCAGCGCCCCGAGAAACCAGGTGATCGCGACGAAGGTCACGACGCCCCGGATCAGCGGCAGCGTGATGGTGAAGAACCGCTGCACCGCGTTGGCGCCGTCCATCTCGGCCGCTTCCAGCAGATCCCGCGGCACCGACTTCAGCGCCGCGAGCACGATGATCATGAAATAGCCGAGGTTGCGCCACAGGCTCATCACCACGATCGACGGCATCGCGAAGCGCGGATCGGACAGGAAATAGGCCGGCCCCTGGCCGAACTTCGCGAGAAAGGCGTTGATCGGCCCGACCGCGGGATCGAGCAGCAGCGTCCAGACCAGCGCCACCACGACGTAGGAGGCGGCCTGCGGCAGGTAGACGATCGTGCGCATCAGCGGCCCGCCGTAGAGGTAGCCGTTGAACAGCGCCGCCACCATCACCACGACGACGATGCCGATGCCGACCTGGCTGACCGCGAAGGTCAGCGTGTGGCGGATCGCCTCCCAGAACACCGGATCGGCGAGGATCGCCCGGTAGTTCGCGAGGCCCGCCCAGCGCGGCGCCGCCAGCAGCGTGTAATCGGTAAGGCTGAAGTAGAAGGCGAGCAGGAGCGGCACGATCGAGGTCGCCGCCATCACCAGCACCGCCGGCGCCACCAGCAGCGTGCCCGTGGCGCGCTGCTGGCGGACCGGATCCTTCCGTGGATGCGTCCCCGTGCGGGCGGCGCCCGCGGCGAGGTCAGACGCCGTTGATGCCATCGATCTTCTTGTCGAGGCCGGCGAGGATCTCCGCCGAGCCGCCCGACTGCCGGATCGCGCCCTGCAGCGCGACGTTGATCTCCTTCTGGATCTGCAGAAGGTTCGGCGTCGTCGGCAGCGCGCCGGCATACTTGCGTCGCCTCGACGAAGCCCGGGCTGACCTTCGTCGAGGAAGGGCGCGTCGCTCTGGTCGGTGCGCGCCGGCAGCCCGCCCCAGAGCTCGGCGAACCGCAGCGACCCGTCGTAGCCCGCAAGGTAGGTGAGCAGCGCCCAGGCGCCGTCCGGGTCCTTGGTCGTCGCGCCGATCCCGAGCTTGTTGATCCAGGCGATGGTCTTCGGCGTGCCGCCGGCGTCCGCGGTCAGCGGGATCCCGGCGAGGATCTTCGCCTGCACCTCCGGGCTGGTCTGCGCCGCGTTCTGCGACACCGTCACGCTGTTGTAGGTCATGCCGGCGGTGCCCTGCACCAGCGGCCGCGGTCCGGTGCCCTGGTAGACGACGTTGGGGTTCGCCAGCCCCTCGTTGTAGAACGAGACCAGGTAATCGAGCGCCCGCACGCCTTCCTTGCTCGACAGCACCGACTTGCCGGCGTCGTCGAAGAAGCCGCCGTCGGCCTGATAGAGCATCTGCGAGAAGGTCTGCATCAGCCCGACGGACTTGTCCTGGTTGGCGAAGAACGGCGCATCGAGCGGCCCGCCTTCGGCCTTCGACAGCTTCTTGGCCACCGCCTTGAAGTCGTCCCAGGTCTTGGGCAGCGCGTCGGGGCCGACGCCCACCGCCTCGAGGAAGTCCGAGCGGTAGACCGCCGTGCGCACGTCGGCATAGACCGGCACCGCATAGGACTTGCCGTCGTAGGTGCCGTCCTTGAGCATCGCGGGATAGAACTTGTCCGTGTCCGACCAGGCCGCGAGCCGGTCGCCGATCGGGAGGAAGGCGCCCTTCGAGGCGAGGGCCGGGGTCATCACCTGGCCCATCATCGAGACGTCGGCCATCGTGCCGCTCGCCGCCGCGGTCAGGAGCTTCTGAAAGCCCGACCCCCAGTCCGACTGCCGGAGCTCGACCTCGTAGCCCTGTTGCGCCTTGAAGTCCGCGAGCGTCTGCTTGGCCCAGGCGAGCGCGTTCTGGTCCGGGCCGAGCAGCATCAGCGACAGCTTCTTGTCCTGCGCCAGCACCGCCGGGGCGTAGAGCACCGCGGCGCCCGCCGCCGCGCCCTTGAGCATCGTCCGGCGGCTCAGTCCGGTCACGCGATCCATCATGCCACGTCCTCCCCTGGTCGGCCCGGCAGACGGCGACTGTCCCGTCGCGCGGCCGGCCCGGGCGCTGGCTGGCCCGGGCAGCTTCGTCACGATCCCCCGCGCGTTCAAGGCAAAACGGGCAGGCGGGCGGGGATTAACCGGCTGGCGCCGCCGCTTTCGTCCCCGCATAGTCGCCGCGCCCCGCCACCACGCGAGTCCGCCGATGCCGCCCCGGCCCAACATCGTCCTGATCCTCCTCGACGACATGGGCTGGCGCGATCTCGGCTGCTACGGTTCGAGCTTCTACGAGACCCCGAACATCGACCGGCTGGCCGCCGCCGGCACCCGCTTCACCGACGCCTATGCCGCCGCCCCGGTCTGCTCGCCGACCCGCGCCAGCCTGATGGCGGGCAAGTACCCCGCCCGCGTCGGCATCACCCAGTGGATCGGCGGCCAGAGCGTCGGCAGCCTCGCCGACGTGCCGTATTTCCACGCCCTTCCCGAGAGCGAGTTCTCGCTCGCCCGCGCGCTGCGCGCCGGCGGCTACCGCACCTGGCACGTCGGCAAGTGGCACCTCGGCGGCCCGCGCTGGTGGCCCGACCGCCACGGCTTCGACGTCAACGTCGGCGGCTGCGCGATGGGCTCGCCCGCCACCTACTTCAGCCCCTACGCCATCCCGACGCTTCCCGACGGCCCGGCCGGCGAATACCTGACCGACCGCCTGACCGACGAGGCGATCCGGCTGATCGGCGAGCCCGGCGACGCGCCCTTCTTCCTCAACCTCTGGCACTACGCCGTGCACACCCCGATCCAGGCGCCCGAGCCCCTGGCCGCGAAGTACCGCGCCAAGGCCGGCCGCCTCGGCCTCGACCCCTACGCCATCCTGGAAGGCGAGCCGATGCCCGCCTGGCACCTCGTCGGCCAACGGGTCGCAGCGCCGCGTGATCCAGTCCGACCCGGCCTATGCCGCGATGATCGAGAACCTCGACGCCAACGTCGGCCGGCTCGTCGCGGCGCTCGAGGCGGCCGGCAAGCTCGACGACACGCTCATCGTCTTCACCTCCGACAACGGCGGCCTCGCCACCGCCGAGGGCTCGCCGACCTGCAACGCGCCGCTCGCCGAGGGCAAGGGCTGGATGGAGGACGGCGGCGTCCGCGTCCCCTTCATCGTCCACTGGCCGGGCCGGGTGCCGGCCGGCGAGTCGGCGCTGGTCTTCACCACCCCCGACCTCTACCCGACGCTCCTCGCCGCCGCCGGCCTGCCGCTGCGCCCCGAACAGCACCGCGACGGCGTCGATCTCTGGCCGCACTGGACCGGCGACCCGCAGGCGCCGGCCCGCGGCCCGATCTTCTGGCACTATCCGCACTACTCCAACCAGGGCGGCACCCCCGGCGCCGCCGTGCGCGCGGGCGAGCTCAAGCTCATCCGCTGGTTCGAGGACGGCCGGCAGGCGCTCTACGACCTCGCCGCCGACGTCGGCGAGACCCGCGACCTCGCCCCGGCGCGCCCGGAAGACGCGAGCCGGCTCGCGGTGCACCTCGACGACTGGCTCGCCGAGGTATCGGCCCTCATCCCGCGGCCGAACCGCCAGCCCTACTTCGCGCCGCGCACCGGCTGAGACGCGGGCGCGTCGTCCGGCGCCGCTCAGAAGGTGAAGCGGGCGCCGCCGAAGAGCGCCTGGCCGTTGTCGTAGCTCGCGGTATTGTCGCTGTAGTCGTACTTGCGCCAGGTGAGCCACAGCTGGGTATTGGCGCGCTCGATCGTCTGCACCAGCCCGATCCCCCAGGAGGTGCTGGTCGAGCTGGTGATGCCGGCGTCCGCGTCGAGGTAGAAGTCGTCGCCGGAATAATAGTCGATCGAGGCGGCGGTCGCGCCCCAGCTGATCAGCTTCGGCCGCAGCACGCCGAGCTTTCCGTACCAGTAGCTGCCGCCGCTGCCGGTGTCCTGTCCGGTGGCGAGCGTCAGGTTGAGCCCGGTCGGCGCGTGCAGCGCCGAAGCGGAAGCGCCCCAGGTGTGGGTGGAATTCTCCTGCCAGTAGTAGCCGACCCCGGCCTGCAGCTCGACGGTGTCGAAGGTATGGTCGTAGGTCAGCGAGGCGTCGGCGATGTTCTGTTCGCGGATGGCGGAATCGTCGGAAAGCAGGTTGCGGCCATAGGAGGTCGCGAAGGTCAGGTCGTGAAAGCTCGGCGTGTCGTAGCGCAAGCGCACCCGCCGCGGGCCGTCGTAGTTGGTGAAGGCGTCGGCGATGGTGATGCCGCTGAGGCTCTGGTCGAAGCTGAGCGCCGGGTTGCGGAAGCGGATGATCTGCCCCCCGGCGGAATCGGCGACGCTCGAATACGCCACGACGTCGGTGCCCGACAGGTCGATCTCCTCGATGCCGTCGGTCGCCATGCTGCCCTGGCCGAGCCAGACCTTGCCGTAGCGGTCGCTCTTCAGCGTGAAGTCGAGCTTGCGGATGTTGGCGTTGGTGAACTCGTAGTCCGCCGAGCTCGGCGAGTCGTTGAGAATGCTGGCGTTCGAGCTCGAATACGGCGCGTACTTGAACTCGTCGACGTTCTCGAAGGTCCAGCCGTCGCGCTCCTGGGTGTAGCGCAGCCCGAAGCGGGTGCCGGAGTTGTCGTTGTCGATCAGGCCGTAGGTTTCGCTGTCGATGCCGTCGTCGTACTGCAGCACGCCCTTGTTGATCTGGCCGTAGAGCCGAAGCGTGCTGCCGTTCGCGAAGCTTCGCTCGATCTTGGGCAGACCCTGCGCCGTCGCGGCCGTCGCGACGAGCGCCGCGGCCAGCGGGAAGGCCGCGCGAAGGGGAAGGCGGGAGAAGATCCTCGACATCGCTCGCATCCTTTTCGCCAGGGTGCGCTCGCACATGCTCGCTGCGCGTGCGAACGCCGCGTCGCCGGACAGTCTACTACCGGGGTGCCGCTTGGCCGGCCGCGGATTGCCCGCGGCGCCGATCGCAGCGACCGTCTGTTGCGATCGGGCAACAGTGGTGCTGACGTGCCGTCCTGCCCGGTCAGCGCGAACGGATCTCGCGGTCGGCCGGCAGGAAGACCGTGAGCAGCCCGAGCAGCGGCAGGAACGAGCAGACGTGGTAGACGAAGAGGATGCCCTTCCAGTCGGCGAGCGCCCCGAGCGCTGCGGCGCCGACGCCGGCGATGCCGAAGGCGAAGCCGAAGAAGAGCCCGGAGATCGCCCCCACCCGCCCCGGCACCAGCTGCTGGGCGTAGACCAGGATCGCCGAGAAGGCCGAGGCGATCACGAGGCCGATGACGAAGGACAGCACCCCGGTCCAGAACAGGTTGGCGTAAGGCAGCGCCAGGGTGAACGGCAGCACCCCGAGGATCGAGACCCAGATCACCGCCTTGCGCCCGACCCGGTCGCCGATCGGCCCGCCGAGGAAGGTCCCGAGCGCCACCGCCGCGAGGAAGAGGAACAGGTGCAGCTGCGCGTCCCGGACCGACAGGCCGAAGCGCTCGATCAGGAAGAAGGTGTAATAGCTGGTGAGGCTCGCGAGGTAGATGTACTTCGAAAACACCAGCATCGCCAGGATGGCGATGATGAAGGCGACCCGCCGCGACGGCAGCGCCGAGGCGGGATGCGCACCCTCGCTGCGGCGGCCGACCGCGGCGCGCTGGTACTGCGCCTTCGCCCAGGTCCCGACGTTCCAGAGCAGCACCATCGCGACGAGCGCCAGCACCGAGAACCAGGCGATGCTCCGCTGCCCGAACGGCAGCACGACGAAGGCCGCGAGCAGCGGCCCGAGCGCCGAGCCGGTGTTGCCGCCGACCTGGAAGAACGACTGCGCAAAGCCGTAGCGCCCCCCCGAGGCGGTGCGCGCCACACGGCTGCTGTCGGGGTGGAAGATCGACGACCCGACCCCGATCGACGCCGCCGCGATCAGCAGCACCCAGTAGTGGGTGGCGAAGGCGAGGATGACGAGCCCGAGCAGGCTCGCGCCCATCCCGAAGGTCGAGAGCCGGAACATCGGCCGCTTGTCGGTATAGAGCCCGACCGCCGGCTGCAGCAGCGAGGCGGTGACCTGAAAGACCAGGTGCAGAAAGCCGATCTGGGTGAAGCTCAGCAGGTAGTTCTGCTGCAGCACCGGATAGATCGCCGGCAGCAGCGACTGGATGGTGTCGTTCAGCCCGTGGCACACGCTGAGCGCTGCGAGCACCGCGAAAGCGGTCCGCGTCTCCGCCGCACCGGGGGCGCCGATCGAGCTGTTCGTGACCATGGGGGAATTCACCGAGGCGTTTGCGCCAGCCACTGCCACGTCGCTGCGGCGCATTCAAGGGGGACGGGGCCCCGCCGGTCGCGCCTCGGACGTATCCCGGGCGTCAGTTCCGCCCGAAGATCCCCTTCAGCACGTTCTGCACCACGGTACGCACGGCGGTCTGCACCTCGCCGACCGCCCCGGGCAGGTCGTTCGAGGCGGCGACGATCGGCCGTTCCGGCACCACGTCGGGCAAGGGCCGGATCGGCAGGCCGTCCTCGACCCGGGTCATCGTCTCGCGCCAGATCTCGGCCGGGAGCCCGCCGCCGGTGGTGCCGCTCAGCGGCGTGTTGTCGTCGTAGCCCATCCAGACGCCGACGACGTAGTCGGCGGTGAAGCCGATGAACCAGGCGTCGCGCGCCGCCTGGGTGGTGCCGGTCTTGCCGGCCGCGGGCCGCCCGTCCGGGAGCTGCGCCCGTCTGCCGGTGCCGCCGATGACCACCTGCTCCAGCATCCATACGAGCTCGCCCGCCGTGCGGTCGTCGAGCACCCGGAACGGCGCCGGCGCGCCCGCCTGCATCAGCGTCGTCCCGTCCGACTTGCGCTTGAGCGAGGTCAGCCCGTAGGGCGTCGTCCGCAGCCCGTGGTTGAGGAAGCCGGCGTAGGCGCCGGTCATCTGCAACAGGCTCGCCTCCGACACCCCGAGCGCCAGCGCCGGACCTTCGGCGATCGGGGTGGTGATGCCGAAGTCCTGCGCCACCGCGCTCACCCGCGCGCGCCCGGTCGCCTCGGACACCCGCACCGTGGCGGTGTTGATCGAGTTGGCCAGCGCCTCGGCGAGCGTGATCTGCCCGCGATAGTCGCGGGTGTAGTTCTGCGGCGACCAGTCGCCGGAGCCCGGGATGTAGAGCGTGAGCGGTGCGTCGAGCACCGGGTCGAACGGGCTCGCGCCCGCCTGCAGCGCCGCGGCGTAGACGAAGGGCTTGAACAGCGACCCGGTCTGCCGTTGCGCCATCGTCGCCCGGTTGAATTCGCCCTCGCCGGCGCCGAGCTCGCGCCCGCCGACCATGCCGCGCACCGCGCCGTCGGGCGACATCACCACCACCGCCGCCTGCGCGTTCGAGCCCTCCTTGAGCTTGCTGGAAAAGACCGCAGCCACCGCCGCCTCCGCCGCCTTCTGCACCCGCGGGTCGAAGGTGGTCTCGACCTCGACGTCCTCGGTGGTCCTGCGGGTCAGGAAGTCCGGCGCCGTCGCCATCACCCAGTCGGCGAAGGCTCCGCCCGCCCGCGCCGCCGCCGCCGCCGACAAGACCGCCGGATGCGCCCGCGCCTCGCGCGCCTGCGCCGCGGTCAGATAGCCCTGGTCCTCCATCAGCCCGATGATGGTCTTGGCCCGCGCCTGCGCCCGGGCGAGATCGTTGGTCGGCGCGAACCGCGACGGCGCGCGCAACAGCCCCGCCAGCATCGCCGCCTCGGCCGGCGTCACGTCCGCCGCCGACTTGCCGAAGTACCGCTGCGAGGCCGCCTCGAAGCCGGTGGTGCTGGCCCCGAGGTACGCCCGGTTGAGATAGACCGACAGGATCTGGTTCTTGGAGAACTTCGCCTCCAGCGCCAGCGCCGCCGGGATCTCCTTGATCTTGCGCTCGAGCGTGCGGCTGTTGTCGAACCAGACCAGCTTGGCCACCTGCTGGGTGATCGAAGAGCCGCCCTGCACCGTGTCGCCGGCGCGCAGGTTGGTCAGCGCCGCCCGCAACGTCCCGCGCAGGTCGATCCCGAAATGCCAGTAGAACCGCCGGTCCTCGGTGGCGACGATGGCATTGAGCAGGTGCGGCGACACCTCTTCGGCGGTGGTGATCCCGAGCTGCTCGCCGCGCCAGGCGAAGGTGTCGCCGTTCGCGTCAACCAGCGTCACCGAGCCGCCCTCGCGCGGGTCGAGCAGCGACTTCAGGTCGGGGATCTGGCTGTAGTACCAGGCCGTCGCGCCGCCGAGCACCAGCACGCCCAGGACCGCCGCCCGGATCGAGATCCAGACGAACACCCGGAAGATGCGCGAGAAGAACCCGCCCAGCGTCCGTCGTATGAAGCCCACCCGTCGCCGGGGCCTCTTCTGCTTGCCGCCTGTTCGGGCCATGCCCTCGTTCTTCTGCTCGAATTTTGTCGCAATGCTACGCGGAATTACGCCCGGGCACCAGTTCCTTTCACCGAGCTGTGACCGACGACGACCCTATCCCGCCGCCCGCCCGCTCAACCTTTCAACAACGCTGCGCACTTTTTGGGCACCCGCATCGGATGCCCCTCCGCCCCGCGGGGTTTCCTCCAGCGGATGCAACGGGTTCCACGGATCGCCGAGAACTGGCACGGAACGTGCATCCTCACTCTCGGCGCGGTCGCGCCGCGAGAGAAACAACGACGAGGCCCCAATGAAGTTGGTCATTGCCGTGATCAAGCCGTTCAAGCTCGAGGAGGTGCGCGAAGCCCTGACATCCCTCGGCGTGCAGGGGCTGATGGTGTCGGAGGTGAAAGGCTACGGCCGCCAGTCCGGCCACACCGAAATCTACCGCGGCGCCGAGTACGTCGTGAATTTCGTCCCGAAGATCAAGCTCGAGCTCGTGGTCACCGACGCGGCGGCGCCGCAGGTGGTCGAGACGCTCGCGGCCGCCGCCAAGACCGGAAAGATCGGTGACGGCAAGATCTTCGTCCTTCCCGTCGAGCAGGCGATGCGCGTGCGCACCGGCGAGACCGGCGACGAGGCCCTGTGAGCGATTGCGGACAATGGAAACTGCAAGGAATGACACAATGAGAATGTTCAACAAGCTGGCCTGGTTCGCACTCGCCGCGCTGGCGGCCGGTCCGGCGCTGGCGCAGGAAGCGGCCACCGACGCGGCCCCCGCCGCCGTCGAGGTCGTATCCAACCTCAACAGCGGCGACACGGCGTGGATGCTGACCTCCTCGCTCCTCGTCCTCTTCATGATCCTGCCCGGGCTCGCCCTCTTCTACGGCGGCCTCGTCCGCTCGAAGAACATGCTCTCGGTCCTGATGCAGTGCACGGTCATCACGGCGCTCGTGATGGTGATCTACGTCTTCTACGGCTATTCGATGTCGTTCGGCGGCGGCGAGGGCAAGTTCTGGGGCGGCCTCGGCAAGGCGTTCCTTCACGGCGTCACCAAGGACAGCGAGTTCGGGCACCATCCCCGAGCTCGTCTTCGTCGCCTTCCAGATGACCTTCGCCTGCATCACCCCGGCGCTCATCGTCGGCGGCTTCGCCGAGCGGATGCGCTTCTCCGCCGTGGTGCTCTTCGTCGCGCTCTGGGTGACGATCGTCTACTTCCCGATCGCGCACATGGCCTGGGACCCCAACGGCCTCTACTTCCTCTGGGGCGCCTACGACTTCGCCGGCGGCACCGTGGTGCACATCAACGCCGGTATCGCGGCGCTGGTCGGCGCGATGCTGGTCGGCCCGCGCATCGGCCACGGCAAGGAGATCATGGCGCCGCACTCGATGACGCTGACCATGGTCGGCTCCTCGATCCTCTGGGTCGGCTGGTTCGGCTTCAACGCCGGCTCCGCACTCTCGGCCGGCGGCAGCGCCGGCCTCGCGATGATGAACACCTTCACCGCCACCGCCGGCGCCATCCTCGGCTGGGCCGGGCTCGAGGCGATGTTCCGCGGCAAGGCCTCGATGCTCGGCGCCGCCTCCGGCATGGTCGCCGGCCTCGTCGCCGTCACCCCGGCCGCGGGCTTCATCGGCCCGGTCGGCGCGATCGTGCTCGGCGTCATCGCCTCCTGCTGCTGCTACTTCTTCGTGCAGGTGGTGAAGGAGCACTTCGGCTACGACGACAGCCTCGACGTCTTCGGCGTGCACGGCATCGGCGGCATCGTCGGCGCGCTCCTCACCGGCGTCTTCGCCTCCACCGCGCTCGGCGGCGTCGGCTACCCCGACGGCGTGGCGATGGGCGGCCAGCTCTTCGTCCAGCTCAAGGCGGTCTGCGTGACCATCGTCTGGTGCGGCGTGTGGTCGCTCATCCTCTACAAGCTCGTCGACATGATCCTCGGTCTGCGCGTCCCGGCCGAGATCGAGCGCGAGGGCCTCGACCTCGCCGAGCACGGCGAGCGCGCCTACGTCTACTGATCGCTGACTGATTGCACCCGAGGGGGCGCGAACCGCGCCCCCTCCCACCCGGGCCAATTCTGGCCCCGAGGCAGGCCAGCCGGCGGCGGGCCGCCCCGAGGAGGACGACATCCATGAAGCTGATCATTGCCGTGATCAAGCCGTTCAAGCTCGACGACGTGCGCGACGCGCTGACCGCGATCGGCGTCCAGGGCCTGATGGTCTCCGAGATCAAGGGCTACGGCCGGCAGGCCGGCCACACCGAGATCTACCGCGGCGCGGAATACGTCGTGAACTTCGTTCCCAAGGTGAAGCTCGAGCTGGTGGTGCCGGACGGGTCGGTCGCGGCCGTCACCGAGGCGCTGGCGCGCTCGGCCAAGACCGGCAAGATCGGCGACGGCAAGATCTTCGTCCTCGACGTCGGCGAGGCGATGCGGGTGCGGACCGGCGAAGTGGGGGAGGAGGCGCTCTAGAGTCCACTCCGCCGGCCCCCGGGGTGGCCTACCCCGACACCCGCTCGCGGTAGTGCCCGAGCATCGCCGCGAGGCCGTCCGACGAGAAGGCGCCGTTCAGCGCCTGCGCCGCGTCCGCGGCCTCCACCGCCGCCCGCGCCGCCATTCTTGCCTCGAACGCGGCGATCGTCGCGGTGCCGCCGCCGGTGCCGAGGGCCTCGGCGAGATCGACCGCGTCGGCGAGCGCGAGGTTCACGCCCTCGCCCGAGAACGGCGACATCAGGTGCGCGGCATCGCCGATCAGCGTCAGTCCCGGCCGGCTGGCCCAGCGGTGGCCGGTCGGCAGCGAGTAGAGCCCGCGCACCGCCAGGATCTCGCCGGCCTCGACCATCTCGGTCAGCCGCGGCGCCCAGCCGGCGAAAGCGTCGCGCAACGCGGCGCGCACCGCCTCGGCCGGCAGCAGGCTCCACGCCCGCGGGGTCGCCTCGGACGCACGCAGCCCGGCGTAGCCGCGGATGTGGCCGAGCCCGTTGCGCTGCGCGATCAGCGCCCGGTTGTCGCCGACGGCGAACATCTTCCCGCTGCCGGTCAGCTCGGCGATCCGGGGATGCCGGTCGGCGACGAACCCGAGTTCGACGAAGGTCACCCCGTCGTACCCCGGCACCGCGTCGCTGAGCAGCGGCCGCACGCGCGACCAGGCGCCGTCGGCGCCGACGACGAAGTCGAAGCGCTCGCGCCGGCCGCCCCCGCTCACCTCCCAGCCGTCGCCGGCGGCCTCGACCGCGATCCGGCTGCCCCAGCGGACGGTGCCCGGCGCCAGCGCGTCGAGCAGGATCCGTCGCAGCGCCGTCCGGTCGATTTCCGGCCGGTCGTCGCCCTTCCCGTCGTGGTCGAAGAGCAGCCGGCCGTCGGGATCGTAGAGCCGGTCCCCCTGGTCCTCGGGCCGCGCGGCGGCGGCGAACTCCGCCCAGAGCCCCGCCAGCCGCATCGCGCGGAGGCCGGTCTCGACGTGCAGGTCGAGAGACCCGCCCTGCGGCCGCTCGTCCGCGTGCGCGTCACGCTCGAAGACGACCGGCGCCGCGCCCCGGAGTTGCAGCAGCCGCGCCAGCATCAGCCCGCCCGGGCCGCCGCCGACGATCGCGATCCGATTCATTGCCATTTCCCGTTCCACGAGATACATAGGCTCCTATGTAGATTAACATAGGAGCCTATGCAATGGCCGGCGAGGAATGGGATCCGCTCAGCCGTCCCGGCCACTACTTCAGCCGGATCGGCCGCGGCATGACGCGGGTCGGCGATGCCCGGTTGCGCGCGCTCGGATTCGCGACGGCGCAGCTTCCGGTGCTGGCCGCGCTGAAGGACGGCGCGCGGCTCTCGCAGGCCGAGCTCGCCCGCTGGGCCAGGGTCGAGCAGCCGACGATGGCGCAGATGCTCGCCCGCATGGAACGCGACGGGCTGATCCGCCGCGAGCCCGACCCGCGCGACCGCCGCTCGAGCCTGGTGTCGCTGACCGAGGCGGCGCTCGCCCGGCTCCCCGCCGGCCTCGAGGTGCTGCGCCAAGGCAACGCCGACATGACGCGCGGCCTGTCGCCCCAGGAAGTCGAGACCCTGGTCTCGCTGCTGCGCCGCGTGCTCGCCAACGTCGAGGCGCTGGAGGAGTGACCCGGCGGCGGCAGCGGCTCGGGGGCGGGCCGACAAGGCGTTTGCTGCGGCCGGCAGCCCGGACTATTGGGTGGGTGACCTGGTCGGAAGGCGGGAGCGGGACGTGGCGGTGGAGCGGACTGGCATCTTCGCGGGTGAGGATCCGTTTGCGATTGCGCGCGCCTGGCTCGCCGACGCCGAGTCCTCCGAGCCCAACGACCCGAGCGCGATGGCGCTGGCGACGGTCGATCCCTCCGGCATGCCCAACGCCCGTATGGTGCTGCTGAAGGAGATCGAGCCCGGCGCCTTCGTCTTCTACACCAACTTCGAGAGCGTGAAGGCCGGCGAGATCGAGTCTGCCGGCAAGGCCGCCTTCGTGCTGCACTGGAAAACCCTGCGCCGGCAGATCCGGGCGCGCGGCACCGTCACCCGCGAGGAGGGGCCGCAGGCCGACGCCTACTACCGCTCGCGCAGCCTGCCGAGCCGCCTCGGCGCCTGGGCGTCGAAGCAGTCGCGCCCGCTCGCGAGCCGCGCGGCGCTGATGGCCGAGGTCGCGAAGGTGACCGCGCTTCGCGGCATCGACCCGCCGCGTCCGCCGTTCTGGGGCGGCTACCGCATCGTCCCGCTCGAGATCGAGTTCTGGGCCGACGGCGCCCACCGGCTGCACGACCGCTTCCGCTGGACCCGGCCGGCGGCGGGCGCTCCCTGGGAGGTGGTGCGGCTCAACCCGTAACCGCGAATGCAGCGCGGAGCGCGAAATCCTCGGAGGGCTCTCTCTCGAGGCGGTGGAGGGACCATCCGGCGGAGCAACGCTTCAAAGCCTCGCCATTTCGAGGGAGCCGGTGCTCAACGCGCTGGACTCGCGCCATCCTTCCCTGCGAAACAGGAAGGCGACAACAAAGGGAAATCCGAGATGAGTGGACTGGGCTGGATCAGCTTTCTTATCGTCGGCCTGATCGCCGGCTGGGTCGCGGACAAGATCATGAAGCGCGACCACACACTGGTCATGAACCTCGTGGTCGGGGTGGTCGGCGCCTACATCGGCGCATTTCTGTTCAACCTCCTGGGGCTTGCGAGCACCGGCCTCATCGGCGCGCTCGTCGTCGCCATCGTGGGCTCGGTCGTGCTGCTCTGGATCGTCTCCGCGGTGCGCGGCCGCGGCTGACGCCGGGAGGGGCGCTCCGCGGTGCGGAGCCCGCTCCTCATTCTGCTGATCGCGGTCTTCACGCTGATCGGCGACTACTTCCTCAAGCTCGCCTCGCAACGAGAGGCGTCTTTCACCTCGGCCGCCTTCGTGATCGGCATCCTCGTCTACGGCTCCACCGCCGTCGGTTGGGTGCTGGTGATGAAGCACATGCCGCTCGCCTCGATCGGCGTCTGGTATTCGATCATCACCATCTCATTGCTGACCGGCCTCGGCGTCTTCGTCTTCGGCGAGTCCTTCACCCTCCGCGACGGCGCCGGCCTGCTGCTCGCGTTTGCGGCATTGGCGATGATGAGCCGCTTCGCATGATGTCGCCAATCGTTGAAATCCGGTTAAAATGCAAAAAATATTTCCGTTGTATATCAACGATCTTACTCGGTCTGCTCGCACGCGAGCAGTGCGAGCGGATTCAGTCGCCGAAGACCGACCAGCCGGTGCGGTGGGCGAGGCGTTCGAGCGCGAGCGAGCCGAGCAGCGAGTTGCCCACCTCGTTCAGCCCCGGCGACCAGACGCAGATCGCCGCCCGGCCCGGCGCGACCGCGAGGATGCCGCCGCCGACTCCGCTCTTGCCCGGCAGCCCGACCCGGTAGGCGAACTCGCCCGACCCGTCGTAGTGCCCGCAGGTCAGCATCACCGCGTTGATCCGCCGCGCCCGCGCCGGGCGCACCACCGAGTGCCCGGTCAGCGGATCCCGCCCGCCGGCCGCGAGAAACAGCCCGGCGCGCGCCAGCTGCCGGCAGCTCATCGCGATCGCGCAATGGTGAAAATAGACCCCGAGCACGTGGTCGACCGGATGCGTCAGCCGCCCGTACGAGCGCATGAACTGCGCCAGCGCCTGGTTGCGCGCCCCGGTCGCCGCCTCCGACCGCGCGACCTCGGCGTCGATGCCGATGCCGTCGTCATCCGCGAGGAAGCGCAGGAACCGCAGCACCTCGCCGATCGCCTCGCGCGGCGAGTGCCCGGCGAGCACGAGATCGGTGACCAAGATCGCGCCCGCGTTGATGAAGGGATTGCGCGGCCGCCCGGCCTCGTATTCGAGCTGCACGATCGAGTTGAACGCCGATCCGGACGGTTCGCGCCCGACGTGCTTCCACAGCGCCTCGCCATGCTTGCCGAGCGCCAGCGTCAGCAGGAAGACCTTCGAGATGCTCTGGATCGAGAACGCCACGTCCGCATCGCCCGCGACGCAGGCCTTGCCGTCGAGCGTGATCACCGCCAGCCCGAACCGGTGCGGATCGACATGCGCGAGCTGCGGGATGTAGTCGGCCACCCGCCCCGCCCCGAAGCGCGGCGCCAGTTCGGCGTGGATCTCGTCGACGATGGCCTGAAGATCAGGCCCCGGGCGCGCGGGCATCGCAGGGCTCCAGTTGCCGCCGCAGCCTTACCGGTCCGCGGCCGGCGCGAAAAGGGGTCGCGACCCCTCGCTCCCGGTCGGACAGGGTGCTAAGGGGCGCCGCAGCAGAAGGGGAAGTGGCATGGCCGAGCTGACCGAGGAAGGACGACGCAGGATCGCCGAAGTCGCGGCGCGCCACGGCGTGAGCGCCACGACCGGCGAGGCGCTCGCGCTCGCGCTCCTCGCCGGCGGCCGCACCCAGGCGCAGTTCAGCATCCCCGAGCTCGGCGGCATGGGGCAGTGGTCGCAGGGCGGCATGGTGATGGTCGGCGACATGTTCAACAACGGGCTGAAGGCGCGGGTGGACGCGCTCTGCAACGACCTCGCCTCCCTGCTCGGCGACCGCTCCCTTGCGGTCGCGACCCCCGCCGGCGGCGCGTGGTGGCCAAGCGAGCTCGGCACGCCCGCCTCGACCGGATCGCAGAACGGGATGCGCTATGCCTTTTTCCCGGCATCGGCCCGCCTCGCGCTCGAGGAAGCCGGCCGCGTCACCGTCTACGACACCGGCGATCACATGCTGAGCGGCTTCTCCCAGCAGCAGGGCGGCGGCCGCTCGCTGAGCTTCGCCGGCCAGCGAGGCCCGGTCCAGCTCTCCGAGTTCCGCCTCGTCTCCGGCGCCACGGCCGAGCCGGCCCGCCCGGTCTCCGAAGCCGTGACCGAGCCGGCCCGACCCGTCGCCGATGCCTTGCAAGAACCGGCCAGCCCCGCCCCAACTCCGCCGCTCCCCGCGACGCCGGGCAACGGCGACGACGTCTTCGCAAAGCTGGAGCGGCTGGCGGACCTCTACGGTCGCGGAATCCTCACCGCCACCGAGTTCGAGGCGAAGAAGAAGGAGCTGCTCGCGCGTGTCTGAACGCCTGCTCGCTCAGCGATAATCGCAAGAGTTGCAAGCCATCCGCCCGCCAATTTTCACCGTTGCGTTAACATTCGAAACGGCTACCTTATCGCCGGGGGACCTGTTCATCGCGTTCCGGCGATGAGGGGTGAGTGCCGGATGTAAATGCGGCTCGCCGCGTCAGTGAAGTCGGAAGTATCGAGCCATGGTTGTCCACGGTCATGTGAAGTGGTTCGACACGACAAAGGGGTACGGCTTCGTCGTCAGTTCGGACGGTGAAGGGGACATTCTCCTGCACAGCAACGTTCTGCGCGTCTTCGGGTTCACTTCCGTGGCCGAGGGCGCAGAAATTGTCCTTCGCGTCCAGGTTACCGAACGTGGCCGGCAGGCCGTGGAAGTGATGGACATCGTGCCTTCCGCGCCGCCGGCGGGCAGCCCGCCTCCGGCGCTGCCGGAGCCCGAGGCAGCAGGTCCTCTGGAGCCGGCGCGGGTGAAGTGGTTCGACCGGGTCAAGGGATTCGGCTTCATCAACATCTACGGACGGCCGGAGGACGTCTTCCTGCACATGGAGACCCTTCGGCAATACGGCTACGGCGAGGTCGTGGCCGGTGATGTGCTCGCCGTAAGGGTGACCGCAGGGCCGCGCGGACCGATGGTCTACGAGGTTCGCAGCTGGGACTACGTCGTCCGGATGCGGATGGCCGGCGATGCGATCAACTGAGGCGGCACTCGCGCTCGCGCTGGTTCTCGCCGCCGCCGCGCCGGGGGCGGGCGCGGCGGCGGAGTGCGTCGGGGATGTGGTCGATTTGCGGGATGCGGACACTTCGCTGCGGTTTCATGTCGAGGTGATGGACACCGAGGCGGGGCGCGAGAAGGGGCTGATGTTCCGCGAGGCGCTGCCGAAGTTCTCCGCGATGCTCTTCGTCTACGACAAGCCGCAGCCGGTGGCATTCTGGATGAAGAACACGCTCATTCCGCTCGACATGCTGTTCTTCGACGGCGAGGGCAAGCTCGAGCGGATCAAGAGCGAGGCGCAGCCGCACGACGAGACGCCGGTCATCGGCGGCAACGATATCCAGTACGTGCTTGAGATCAATGGCGGTCTTGCCGAGACGCTGGGGATCGAGCCGGGCGCGAGATTCGCAATCCGCGAATGCCCGGACTGAGTTGCTCGCACTGCTCGCGTGCGAGCAGATGCTTATCTTGTTGATATTACTGAGTTATATTTTCCCGCGTTAGGGACTTTTTAACTCCGCTCGCACCCGCCGGTCGCTCTTTGCGCGATCCGCCGCGCGCCTTTCCGCTTTCGCGGGGCCCGGGCTGGGATAGAGGCTCGTCGCGTCGGGGCGTGGCGCAGCCTGGTAGCGCGGCGGTTTTGGGTACCGCAGGTCGCTGGTTCGAATCCAGTCGCCCCGACCATCCTCGGCCCTCGGCAACCGTCCGGCCGACGCAGAATCGTGCAGGTACCGCCGAGGTACAACGCATGTACACGCATGCACCGGTTTGAGCGCTATCTGCGGCCAAGCAGCCTTCCCACCGTCTCGTGCGAGACCTTGTCGCCCTTGCCCTCATTGCATTCGTTCTCGAGCTCGTCGCGGATTTTCTCTATTTCCTTGTCGGTCATGTGTTCGATGCCGATGAACTGGTTGCGCGCCACCTCCACCGCCCGGATCAGCTCGTCGAGCTTGGCCTGGAAGGCTGCGGCGTCGCGGTTCTGCGAGTTCTGCACCAGGAAGACCATCAGGAAGGTGACGATGGTGGTGCCGGTGTTGATCACCAGCTGCCAAGTCTGGGAATAGCCGAAAATCGGCCCGGTGACCGCCCAGACGACCACCGATCCTAGCGCCAGGACGAAGGCGAGCGGCCTGCCGGTGAAGGCGGCAATCCGACCGGCGATGAGCGTGAAGATACGTTCCATCGGTTCGCCCCGCCCCGCCGGATCAGCCACCCGGCTGCGCTGCAACGCAATATCGGTCGCCGGGTTCCGCCTGATTCGGCGCGCACCCCGTGATCGGGTTGTGGGATCGCGAGGCAAACCGTCGCGGTTTCGTCCCGGAGAGTTTTATGCGCTTCACGAACATTTAAAGAACCGGGCGTTAGGTAAAGCCGTCAACGCCACACGGAGAGGCCCCCGGCATGGAACAGCATCCCTCGCTCGACGTGTTCAAGCTGTTGCGGAGCCCCGACCCGACCGAGGCGGTGATGGCCGAGAGCCGGCTCGAGGCGAAGGCCCGGCTGCGCTTCGCCGTCGCCCAGGCGCTGGTGCAGGGCCGCGTCTGCTTCCATTTTCAGCCGGTGGTACAGGCGCGCGACCCGCGACGGCCGGCGTTCTTCGAAATGCTGGCGCGGATGCGGATGCCGAGCGGTGAGCTCCTTTCGGCGGGGGCCTTCCTGCCCGCGGTGGAAACCGGCCCGCTCGGGCGCGCCATCGATCGACTCGCGCTGGCGCAGGCGCTGCGCGCGCTCAAGGCCGATCCGGCGCTGCGGCTTTCGGTCAACATGTCGCCGCTCTCGATGGGCGACGAGGAGTGGCTCGACCTCTTCGGCCGGGCCTCGCGCGAGGAGGCGGGGCTCCTCGGGCGGCTGATCCTCGAGATCACCGAGAATGCCGCGATGCAGAGCGTCGACCAGACCATCGACTTCATGGCGCACGTGCGGGCGACCGGCGTCGCCTTCGCGCTCGACGACTTCGGGGCCGGCGCGACCGGCTTTCGCTACTTCCGCGACTTCCGCTTCGACATGGTCAAGATCGACGGCGCCTTCGTGCGCGGCGTGCATGCCCAGCCGGACGCGCAGGTGCTGGTGAAGGCGCTCGCCGGGGTGGCACGCCACTTCGACATGCTGGCGGTCGCCGAGTTCGTCGAGACGCCCGCCGAGGCCGACTGGCTGCGCGAGGAGGGCATCGACTGCCTGCAGGGCCACCTCTTCGGACGCCCCGCCGCGCGCCCGGAACTCGGCTCCGACGCCGCCGGTGCCGCCGCCGACAAGGATCGCCGCGCCTTCGGCTGAGGGTTACTCGCCCTTCGCGAGCTTCGCGAGCTGCGCCTGCATCTGGGCAAGCTGCTCCTTGAGCTCCTCGAGCTCGACGTCCTTGCGCGGCGGCTTCACCGCAGCGCCGCCCTTGGGCGCCATCCCGGTCGCGAAGGGGGCGAACATCCGGATCGCGTTCTCGAACCATTCCATGTTCGACCGCGCCAGCGCCTCGAAGTTGGCCAGCGCCGGATTGGCCTCGAACGCCTGCCGCACCTGCTCGCGCATCGCTTCCTGGTTGCGGGAGAAGGTCTCCATCGAGGCGTCGAGATAGCCCGGCACGAAACCCTGCAGCGAGTCGCCGTAGAGCCGGATCAACTGGCGCAGGAACGAGGAGGGCAGCATCGTCTGGCCCTTGGCCTCTTCCTCGAAGATGATCTGCGCGAGGACGCCGCGGGTGATGTCGTCGCCGCTCTTGGCATCGTTGACGACGAAGTCCTGGCCGTCGCGCACCATGCGGGCGAGGTGATCGAGGGTGACGTAGGTCGATTTCGCGGTGTTGTAGAGACGCCGGTTGGCGTACTTCTTGATGACGATCGGTTCTGCGGCGGTTTCAATCTTCTCGTCCACGCGCATCTCTCCTAGTGCACCCCACCCGCGGGCGATAAGCTTACCGCCCATGCGGCAGGGCGGCAAAGGGTTTCGCACCTGCGAATGAGGCAACAGGACAGACGGCGGCGATGATTGCGCGCAACGACGTCCAGGGACCGGAGGCGGAGGCCCGCGCGGGGGCGGCGGCCGGCGGTGCGGCCCCCGTCCAGCCGCCGGTGCAGGGCGCGGAAGCTGCCCGCGCGCGCGCCTATCTCGACCTCTGGGAACGGCAGCTCGTCCATGCGGCGCTGCACCTGCGGGCCCCTGCCGGGGCCCGGGTCGGGGGCCGCTCGACGGCCCGATGAGCGGCCGCGAGTCCGCCGCGGGCCGGTCCGCCCCGCGTCAGCCCGTCGCGGATCGGCCCGCCGCGCATCGCATCGGCCAGCCCAGCCCGCTGATCTTTCACCTCGGGGTTGCGCTCTCGGCCTACGGCCAGGCGCTCCTCGCGGCACCCCGCGCCGACGACGCCCGCTTTCCATGGATCCCCGGCCAGGGCGCCGATCGGTCGGCGCTCGCCGGACTCGACCAACTCGAGGTGGCGTCGCAGATCGCCGCCCGCCTCGCCGCGACCGTCGAGGGGCTCGAGATCTGGCAGCGGCACGGCTACCGGCGCACGCTCGAGGACCCGCCGGCGGTCTGGGCCGAAGGCTGTTCGCGGCTGCTTGACTACGGGGCGTTGCCGGAGGCGATCGCCCCGGACGGCCCCCCGGTGCTGGTGATCCCGAGCCTCATCAACCGCGCCTACATCCTCGACCTCGCGCCCGGCGCGTCGATCCTGCGCTGGCTGGCCGGGCAGGGACTGCGGCCGCTGCTGATGGACTGGGGGTCGCCCGGGCCGGCGGAGACGCACTTCGACCTCACGCGCTACGGCAGCGAGCGGCTGCTGCCGGCGCTGGCGGCGGCGCGCGGGCTGGCCGGGCGTCCGGTTCCGGTGGTCGGGTACTGCATGGGGGGTACGCTCGCGGTCGGCCTCGCCGCCCGCCGGCCGCAGGACGTGGCGGCCCTCGCCACCCTCGGGGCGCCCTGGGACTTCGCCTCGGGGCCCGGCTTCGCGGGCGACTTGCGCGCGCTCCTCCGGGCCGGCGAGCCGGGCCGCTCCGAGCGCCTGCTCGACGCGATGGGCGAGGCCTTCGGCCTGGTGCCGGTCTCGGTCTTCCAGATGCTTTTCGCGCTGATCAATCCGCTGCAGACGGCGCTCAAGTTCCAGAAGCTGGCGCGGCTCGATCCTGAGAGCGCCACCGCGCGGCGCTTCGTGGCGCTGGAGGACTGGCTCGCGGACGGGGTGCCGATGCCGGTCGGGGCCGCGAAGGATCTGCTGATCGGCTGGCAAATCCGCAACCAGCCGGCGAGGGGCGACTGGCGGTTCCTCGGCGCGGCGGTCGAGCCCCGGCGGGTGGCGGCGCCGGCGCTCGTGGTCTGCGGCGAGACCGACAGCATCGCGCCGCCTGGGATCGCGACCGCGCTCGGCCGCGCGCTGCCGCGGGCGCGGACCCTCCGCCCTCGCACCGGGCATGTCGGGATGATCGTCGGCAGCGCCGCGCGCGGCCAGGTCTGGCGGCCGCTGGCGGATTTCCTCGCGGCCCATGCTGGTTGAGCCTGCGTAATTTTCGTGCGACGACGATCGCGATGACGCGCCGGGGGGCGATTCGTCCGTACTCTCGCGGCGGAGACCCACCGGTCCCGCCGCCTTGGAGGGTGACAAATGACCAACATCGTAATCGCTTCGGCCGGACGCACGCCGGTGGGCAGCTTCAACGGCTCGTTCGCGAACACGCCGGCGCACGACCTCGGCGCCGCGGTGATCCGCGCGGTGCTCGAGCGCGCCGGCGTCGAGCCGGGCGAAGTTTCCGAGACCATACTCGGGCAGGTGCTGACCGCGGGCCAGGGGCAGAACCCGGCGCGGCAGGCGCATATCAACGCGGGGCTCCCCAAGGAGAGCGCCGCCTGGGGGTTGAACCAGGTCTGCGGCTCCGGCCTCAGGGCGGTGGCGCTCGGCGCGCAACAGATCGTTCTCGGCGACGACACGATCGTGGTCGCGGGCGGGCAGGAGAGCATGTCGCTGTCGCAGCATGCAGCGCACCTGCGCGCCGGCCAGAAGATGGGCGACCTGAAGTTCATCGACACGATGATCAAGGACGGGCTCTGGGACGCCTTCAACGGCTACCACATGGGCACGACGGCCGAGAACGTCGCGAGCCAGTGGCAGATCACCCGCGAGCAGCAGGACGAGTTCGCCGTCGCGAGCCAGAACAAGGCCGAGGCGGCGCAGAAGGCGGGCCGTTTCGCCGACGAGATCGTGCCGTTCACGGTGAAGGGCCGCAAGGGCGACACCGTCGTCGACAAGGACGAGTACATCCGCCTCGGCGCGTCGCTCGACGCGATGCAGAAGCTGCGGCCGGCCTTCTCGAAGGACGGGACCGTGACCGCGGGCAATGCCTCGGGGCTGAACGACGGCGCTGCGGCGGTTGTGCTGATGACGGCGGAAGAGGCCGAGAAGCGCGGGATCGAGCCGCTGGCCCGGATCGCGTCCTGGGCGACGGCGGGGGTCGATCCCTCGATCATGGGCACCGGGCCGATCCCGGCCTCGCGCAAGGCGCTGGAGAAGGCGGGGTGGAAGGTCGGGGACCTCGACCTCGTCGAAGCCAACGAGGCCTTCGCCGCGCAGGCCTGCGCGGTCAACAAGGACATGGGCTGGGATCCGTCGATCGTGAACGTCAACGGCGGGGCGATCGCGATCGGCCATCCGATCGGCGCCTCGGGGGCGCGGGTGCTGAACACGCTGCTCTTCGAGATGAAGCGGCGGAACGCGAAGAAGGGCCTCGCGACGCTCTGCATCGGCGGCGGCATGGGCGTCGCGATGTGCGTCGAGCGGCCGTAGCCGCCGCAGCCGGCAGCGACCGTGTCGGACTGCCTGCTCGCGCCGGTCCCGACGGTGCATCTCCCGGACCTCCAGGAGATCGCCGGCCGGGGAGGGCACGTCGCGCTGGGCAGCGACGCCTTCGATCTCTTCGAGCGGTTGAAGCGCAGCGGGGCCGCCGGCGCGCTCCCGGTCTACATCGTCGCATCGCGCAGCGGGCTCGGTGCCGGGCAGACGCCGCGATTCGACGTGAACAAGGTGCATTTCCGCGGGGTGCTCGCCGACGTCGTGCCGGCGGTGCGTGGCCGGCACCCCGACCCCGCGCTGCGGCCGGCCTCCGCCCTGGAGACCGACACCGTCTGGGCGCTCTTCTGGGAGGTGTCCGACCTCGAGCGGATCAGTCCGCCCCTGGCACTGGCGAAGTTCGCGACGCGAAGCGGACAGCCTTGGATGCGGGTCCCGGAGGGGCCCGTGGAAGCGAAACGACAAGCAGAATAGGGGAAACACGATGGGACGGGTTGCTCTGGTCACGGGAGGCTCGCGCGGCATCGGCGCGGCGATCTCCAAGGCGCTGAAGGCTGCCGGCTATACGGTGGCGGCGAACTACGCCGGCAACGACGAGGCGGCGAAGAAGTTCAGCGACGAGACCGGGATCAAGACCTACAAGTGGTCGGTCGCGGACTACGACGCCTGCGCGGCGGGGATCAAGCAGGTAGAGGCGGACCTCGGGCCGATCGACGTCGTGGTGGCGAACGCCGGCATCACCCGCGACGCCCCCTTCCACAAGATGACCCCGCAGCAGTGGAAGGAGGTCATCGACACCAACCTCACCGGCGTCTTCAACACCGTGCACCCGGTCTGGCCGGGAATGCGCGAGCGCAAGTTCGGCCGGGTCATCGTGATCTCGTCGATCAACGGCCAGAAGGGCCAGTTCGCCCAGGTCAACTATGCCGCGACCAAGGCGGGCGACCTCGGGATCGTCAAGTCGCTGGCGCAGGAAGGGGCGCGCGCCGGGATCACCGCCAACGCCGTCTGCCCGGGCTACATCGCGAC
This sequence comes from uncultured Alphaproteobacteria bacterium, assembly GCA_963737485.1. Classification (GTDB taxonomy): domain Bacteria; phylum Pseudomonadota; class Alphaproteobacteria; order Rhodobacterales; family Rhodobacteraceae; genus Amaricoccus. Next base: position 80,757 of record CAVTSR010000002.1, read on the forward strand.
CGAGATGGTGATGGCGGTGCCCGAGGCGGTGCGCGAGAAGATCATCGCGCAGATTCCGGCCGGGCGCCTGGGCGAGCCGGAGGAGGTGGCGCGGATCGTCGCCTTCCTCGCCTCGGACGACGCCGCCTTCATCAACGGCTCGACGATCTCGGCCAACGGCGCGCAGTTCTTCGTCTGACGATCGCCGCCGGGCCGCGGGAGCGGCCCGGCCGAGGCGGGCGATTCGGCGCCTCCCTCCCGCTTCGGACCCGGCGCGGCGGGCGCGCGGCGCCGCCGACTGCACGGGTTGAAAGCGCCCGGTCCGCGGATGCCCGGAAACGATGCACGCTTGCCGGTTCGGTCCAGGTGCGCGGAGGCGCGGAAGGGCAAATAACCGGCAGTTGCACAGCGATCAACCAGCGCGAGAATCAAGGTTTACGGCTCCCGGTTTTTACGATTTGGTGACGCGCGCTGTGATGGGATGGCGGTACCAGGGGGTATCGAAAATTGAATCCGAGACTTGTCGCATTTCTGCTCGCCTCGACGCTCGCCGGGCTCGCCGCAGCCTCGGCGACGCTGGTCGCGGGCTGGGGCGTGTTCGCCGCCTTCGCCATGCACGGCACGGTGGGCTCGCTCACGCTCCTCACGACGAGCGCGGTTGGCCTCGTCCTCGACGGCGGGCCGCACCAGCCGTTGCCGGCGGTGCGGCGCGCACGCGTCTGACGACGCTCAGAGAACGTAGCGGCTGAGGTCGGCCGAGCGGCTGAGCTCGCCGAGGTGCTTTTCCACGAAGGCGGCATCGACCGTCACCGCTTCGCCCGGACGGTCGGGGGCGGAGAAGCTCAGGTCCTCGAACACCCGCTCGAGCACGGTGTGCAGCCGCCGCGCGCCGATGTTCTCGACGGCGCGGTTCACCTCGGCAGCGATGCGGGCAAGTGCGGCGATGCCGTCCTCGGTGAAGGCGACCTCGACCTTCTCGGTGGCCATCAGCGCGGTGTACTGCCGGGTCAGCGCGTTGTCGGTCTCGGTGAGGATGCGGACGAAGTCCTCTTCGGTCAGCGCGCGCAGCTCCACCCGGATCGGCAGCCGGCCCTGCAGCTCGGGCAGCAGATCCGAGGGCTTGGCGATATGGAAGGCGCCCGAGGCGATGAAGAGGATGTGGTCGGTCTGCACCGGCCCGTGCTTGGTCGAGACGGTGGTGCCCTCGATCAGCGGCAGGAGGTCGCGCTGGACGCCTTCGCGGGAGACATCGGCGCCGCGGGTCTCGGCGCGGGCGCAGACCTTGTCGATCTCGTCGATGAACACGATGCCGTTCTGCTCGACGGCGGCGATCGCGTCGCGGTTGACCGCCTCGTTGTCGAGGAGCTTGTCGGCCTCCTCGGTGATCAGCAGCTCGTAGGACTGCGCCACCGTCAGCCGCCGGCGGACCTTGCGGCCACCGAAGGCCTTGCCGAAGATGTCGCCGATGTTGATCGCACCCATCCCCATGCCCGGCTGGCCAGGGATGTCCATCATCGGGAAGGGGTTCGATGTGTCGGCGACTTCGAGCTCGATCTCCTTGTCGTCGAGCGAGCCATCGCGCAGCTTGCGGCGGAACATGTCGCGGGTCTGGTCGCGCGCGCCCTTCGCCGGCGAGCGCATCGATCACCCGGTTCTCCGCCGCCTCGTGTGCGCGGGCCTTGACCTGCTCGCGGCTCTCCTCGCGCACCATGACGATGGCCGCGTCCACGAGGTCGCGGACGATCTGCTCGACGTCGCGGCCGACGTAGCCGACCTCGGTGAACTTGGTCGCCTCGACCTTGAGGAACGGCGCCTTCGCGAGCTTGGCGAGGCGGCGGGAGATCTCGGTCTTGCCGACGCCGGTCGGGCCGATCATCAGGATGTTCTTCGGATAGACTTCCTCACGGATGTCGTCCGGCAGCTGCCGCTGGCGCCAGCGGTTGCGCAGGGCCACGGCAACGGCGCGCTTGGCGTCCTTCTGGCCGATGATGAAGCGGTCGAGTTCGGAGACGATCTCGCGGGGAGTGAGGTCGGTCATGATGTGGCATTTGCCCTGGAATGAAACTGCATGATCAGCTCGTCGCCGGTGCGCCCTTCGAGATGCGGCACCGGGCGGAAGCCCGCCTTGGTATAGGCGCGGATGGCGCGGGTGTTCCCCGGGTCCGGGTCGATAAAGATGTTGGCATGGCCTTCTGCCTGCCGCTGGCGCACGAAGAGGGCGAGCGCGGTCGAGCCGACGCCCTGCGACAGCCGCGACGGATCGCCGATCGAGAGGTCGATCCCGATCGCGTCGGACGGCAGCTCGGTGAGCCAGGGATGCGCTTCGGTCCACGGAGCGGTCTGGTGGGGCCCGACCAGCCAGTACTGGATATAGCCGACCGGCTTGCCGTGCTCCTCAATGATGAAAGGGCGCGTCGAGTCACGCCCCTCGACCTTGGCACGGATCTTGTCGAGCTCCTCGTCGGCGGGGCCCCACCAGGCTCGCACGTGCGGCGCCTCGAGCCAGGAGCGGAGCAGCGGATAGTCCGCCGCGGTCACCGGCCGGAAGGAGATCCCGGAACCGGGCTCAGCGGGCATCGAGGCTTTCCACCGTGACGTTGCCGTTGGTGTAGACACAGATGTCGGCGGCGATCGCCATCGCCTTGCGGGCGATCGCCTCGGCGTCGAGGTCCTGGTCGTAGAGCGCGCGGGCGGCGGCCAGCGCGTAGTTGCCGCCGGAGCCGATGGCGGTGACGTCGTGCTCGGGCTCGAGCACGTCGCCGGCGCCGGTGATGACGTAGAGCCCGGCGCCGTCGGTGACGATCAGCATCGCCTCGAGGTTGCGCAGGTACTTGTCGGTGCGCCAGTCCTTGGCGAGCTCGACCGCCGCGCGCTGCAGCTGGCCGGGGGCGGCCTCGAGCTTCTTCTCCAGCCGCTCGAGCAGGGTGAAGGCGTCGGCGGTGGAGCCGGCGAAGCCGCAGACGATCTCCTGGCCGCCCGGTGCCAGCCGGCGCACCTTGCGGGCGGTGCCCTTGATCACGGTCTGGCCGAGGCTGACCTGACCGTCGCCGGCGACCACCACCCTGCCGCCCTTCCTGACCGCCACGATCGTCGTGCCGTGCCAGCCGGGAAAACGCTCTCGCTCGCTCAAGTCCAGCCTCCTCGAGATCCGGGGCGAGATATATGGAGCGCCGCCGGGCCACGCCAGAGGGAGGTGCGAGCAGGAGGTCCGCCCGCGTGCGGGCGGACTTGCAAGGCATTGAAGACGCTCATAAACGTCTTCCGACTTTAGTGACTTTTTAACGCTTCCGCCCCTCGGCCGCCGGCTGTCGGGCCGGCGCCGGCGGTCCTGCGGGCGGCTGCATTCAGCTTCCGGCGGGGTAGCTGAGCTTGGGATACCAGCTGGTGCCGCGACCCTCGGGCGTCGTGTCGAGGACATGCCAGAGCGGGTCCATCTCGGGCGATCCGCGCGGGTCCTGGCCGGGGTCGGCCATCTCGCCACCGATCTCGCCGCTCCAGAAGTGCCGGATGGTTCCGTCCTGACGGGTGAAGACGGTGTAGCCCGGCACGTCGCCGTCCTCGGGGCTGACGTAGTCGCGGGTGAATTCGCCGCTCGGGTCGGAATAGACCGGGAGCTGGGTCCAGCCGCGCGCCCGCTTGGCCTCGACCAGCCGCTCGATCGGCGAGCGCGCGACGAAGGCGAGCCCGATGCGCTGCAGGAAGTCGGGGATCTTGCTCTCGAAGGCGCCCATCAGCGAGGTGCACATCGGGCACGGCGCCTTGCGCTCGGGGCCGAACATGTAGCTGTAGACCGCGAGCGTCGGCTTGTCGCCGAAGAGATCCGCGAGCGTCACCGGACCGTTCTCGCCGACGAAGTGGTAGGCCTTCGCGACCTCGCCGCCCGGCGGCAGTCCGCGCCGCATCTCGGCGACGCGCTCGGCATGCCGCCGCAGCTCGATTTCCTCGGTGAGCAGCGAATTGCGCGCCTGCCGATAGGCGTCGCTCTCGTTCGGAAATTTCGCGGTGTTCCGTGCCGAAAGCGTCGCGGCGGGGAGGAGCCCGCCGTCCGCCCCGGTCATCGTCTCGCTGGCGCTGGTCATGGCCGCATTCCTTCCAAGCTTGACTTATGGGTTGATATCAACGTAAATCGCGCATGTCAAACGCCGCTTCTCCGAGCTTCGAGGATACGTGCGAGGTCCGCGATCGTTGCCTGTGCCTGAGCGCACAGCGGGCGGCGCGGCTGCTGGCGCGGCGCTTCGATGCCGCCTTCCGTCGTTTCGGGCTGACCAGCGGGCAGTTCTCGCTGCTGATGTCGCTGAACCGGCCGGAGGCGCCGCCGCTCGGCGCGGTCGCAGCACTGCTGGGGATGGATCGCACGACGCTGACCGCCGCGTTGAAGCCGCTCGAGCGGCGGGATCTCGTCACCGTCGTGCCGGGCGCGGACGATCGTCGCAGCCGCAGGTTGCGGCTGACCGACGCCGGCCGGGCGCTGCTCGCCGCCGCGCTGCCGACCTGGCGATCGGAGCATGCGGCGCTCGACGCGCTGCTGGCCGCGGACGGAGATGCCGACCTCGCCGGAGGGCTCGGCCGGCTGGCGCACGGGCTCGCCGGCGTCAGACCATGAAGGCTTCGTCGGGCGGGATTTGCATCGCGGTGACGAGGTGGTTGGTCTGCGCGGCGAGGCCGATGATCGCCAGGAGCTCGGCGTGCTGCGCGTCGGTCATGCCCTTGGCGCGGGCGGCGGCGGTATGGGAGTGCACGCAGTAGCTGCAGGCGTTGGCGGTGGAGACCGCGATGTAGATCATCTCCTGCACCACCGGACCGAGGACGGTGTCGCCGGCCATCACCGTCTTGAGCTGGGTCCAGGTCCGCTCGAGCACCGCGGGGTGGTTGGCGAGGCCGCGCCAGAAGTTGTTGACGAAGTCCGACTTCCGCGTCGCGCGGATGTCGGCGAAGACGCGGGCGACGACCGGGTCCTCCTCGGCCTCGGCGTCGGTCCATAGCCTTACGGTCGCCATCTGCGGTTCCTCCTCAGGAGTGGGCCCATTCCCAGTAGAGCGCGCGCGCGCGCCGGGTTACCGGGCCGTAGGGCAGCGGCCGGCCCTCGAAGCCGATGCAGGGCACCACCTTCGACATGTTGCCGGTGGAGAAGATCTCCTCGGCCTCGTGGAAGTCCGCGAGCGTCAGCGTCGTCTCGTGGACGGGGACGTCCGCTGCGCGCAGCAGCTCGATCACCCGCTGCCGGGTGATGCCGTCGAGGAACGTGCCGTTCGGGACCGGGGTGAAGACCTCGCCGCCGCGGACCATGAAGGCGTTGGAGGTGGCGAGCTCGGCGACGTTGCCGTTGGCGTCGCAGACGATGGCGTTGTGGAAGCCCTTGCCTTGCGCCTCGCGCACCATGCGGGCGTTGTTGGCGTAGAGCGCGGCGCACTTGGCGTTGACCGGCATCACCTCGAGCGTCGGGCGGCGAAAGCGGGTGGTGGTGAGGGTGAAGCCCGAGGGCTCGTTCATCGGCATCGCCTCGACGCAGAGCGCGAACTCGGTGGTCTCCGGGTCGGGCGGCAGCACGCCGGGACCGGATTCCTCGGCCCAGTACATCGGCTTGATGTAGGCGGCGGTGCCGTCGGAGAGCTTGGCCATACCCGCGCGGCTCAGTTCTTCGATGGCGTCGGTGTTCATCGTCGGCGCGAGGAGCAGGGCATGTGCCGAGGCGTTGACGCGGGCCGAGTGGCGGTCGAGGTCGGGCGCCACGCCTTCGAAGAGCCGCGCGCCGTCGAAGACCAGGCTGCCGAGCCAGGCGCCGTGCGAGGTGCCGCTGAGGATGCGGACGTCGCCCTCGTGCCAGCCGCCGCGCCAGAAGGTCCAGATCTCGGCCATCTTCTCGTTCCTCCTCAGTGTACCGCGGCGTACATGATCCTTTCCTCGGTCGCCTCCAAGGGCGAAAGCTCCTCGACGATCCGCCCCTGGCGGCAGACGAGGATGCGGTCCGAGAGGTTCAGCACCTCCGGCAGGTAGGAGGACACCATCACCACCGCGAGGCCCGCGTCGGCCAGGTCGTTGAGGATGCGGTGGATCTCCGAGATGGCGGCGACGTCGACGCCGCGGGTCGGCTCGTCGAAGATGACGAGGCGCGGGGCCTGCACCAGGCCCTTGCCGATCACCACCTTCTGCTGGTTGCCGCCGGAGAGCTCGACGACGCGGGCGTCTTCGTCGATGGCGCGGATCGCGAGGCGCTGCGTCCATTCCGCGGCGAGCGCCTTCATGTCGGCCATCCGCACGATCCATCCGCCGTGGCCGGGGGCGGCGAGCCGGCCGCCGTAGAGATTTTCCGCCACCGACATCGTCTCGAAGAAGCCCTCGGTCTTGCGGTCCTCGGTGACGTAGACGATGCCGTTGCGCACCGCCTCGGCCGGGGTGGCGTAGCGCACCGGGCGGTCGTCGAGCTCGATCGAGCCGCCGCGCAGGAAGTCGCGCTTGGTGATGCCCGCGACGATCTTGAACGTTTCGGTGCGGCCGGAGCCGATCAGGCCGAAGACGCCGGTGATCTGGCCCTCGAAGACCGAGAAGGAGGTGTTGCGCACCATCCGCCCCTGCGAGATGTCCTGCACCGACAGCACCTTGCGGCCCGGTTGCCGCAGGCTCGCGGCGTCGCGGCGGCGGTAGAGCTCGCCCGAGAGGGTGCGGCCGACCATGGCGGCGATGATGCCCTCGCGATCGAAATCCGGCGTCGGCCCGTGCGCCACCCGCTCGCCGTCGCGCAGGATGGTGATGCGGTCGGAGATCAGCAGCGCCTCCTCCAGCGCGTGGCTGATGAAGACGATGGCGACGCCGCGGGCCTTGAGCCGGCGCAGCAGCGCGAAGAAATGGCGCTTTTCCTCGGGCGTCAGCGCGGCGGTCGGCTCGTCGAAGATGATGACGCGGGCGTTGTGGTGCACGGCGCGGGCGATCTCGACCATCTGGCGCTTGGCGGCGCCGAGGGTCTCGACCATCGCGGTGGGATCGACCGGGAAGTTCAGCGACTGCAGGAACTGCTGGGCGGAGATGTAGGTGCCGCGCAGCCGGTTCAGGAAGCGCTCGGTGCCGAGGTAGAGGTTCTGCGCCACCGTCATCGAGGGGATGAGGCTGGTCTCCTGGAAGACCATGGCGATGCCGGCGTCGAGCGCGGCGCTCGGGGTGGCGAAGCTCGCGTCGCGGCCGTCGAGCAGGATGCGCCCCGAGGTCGGCTCGACGACGCCGGCGAGCATCTTGGTCAGCGTCGACTTGCCGGCGCCGTTCTCGCCGAGCAGCGCGTGGATCTCGCCGGGGACGAGGTCGAAGTCGACGTCGCGCACCGCGGGCACGCCGCGGTAGGCCTTGGAGACCGCTCGCATCTCGACGAGCGCGCTCATGGTGCCACCGCCAGCACCGCGTCGCCGCCCTTCGAGGCGACGAGGAGGCGGCCCTGGTGCTCGAGGACCGAGGTGACGCCGTGCCGGGTGCCGTTGGCGCGGCTGTGCAGGCTGGCGACGGGGGTGAGGCGCGCGTCGAGGCGGACGACGAGGCCGTAGGAGCGGCTCGGCGACCAGGCCTTGTGGATCCCCATGGTGCGGATGCCGCCGCACTGCAGCGGCTCGAGGAAGCTGCGGCCCGAGGCGAGCGCCGGGGCGATCCAGAACGCGCGCGGGGTTTCCCGCATCATGTCCGCGCGATAGCGGGTCTCCTGCAGTACGAACTCGATCAGCCGGTTGCGCGGGGCGAAGACCGCGAGCCAGGCGCCGCCGCCGGAGGCCGGAGCGAGGCGCGCCGGGTAGCCGGGCAGGTGCGGCAGGGCTTCGCTGGCTCCGCCGCCGGCCGAGGCGGAGGAGGCGGTGGCGCCAGCTTTCGGCCACGACCGCGCCCTCCGGCTCGGGGAGGATGCCGGCGGGCCAGGCGAGACCGTTCGCGACGCGCTCGAAGGCCCGGCCGGGCGGACGGCGCCAGACCGAGCCGGAGCCGCCCTTTTCCATCAGGTCGGCGACCCAGCCCGAGGCCGGGTGGCGCGCGGAGCCGTTGGCGAGCCAGAGCGCTCCGTCGGGGGCGAAGGCGAGCGCGGTGATGCAGGCGACGCCGTCGGGGAGAGGCGTGTCGGTGCCCGCCTCGCTCAACCGGCCGTCGTCGGTCGCGACGGCGAGGCGGCCGTCGGGGGAGACCGCGAGGGCGGTGATCTCGGCGGGGAACGCGGCGAGGAGCGTGCCGTCGAGGGCGAGGACGCGGGTGCCGGAGGCGCAGACCACGCGGCCGTCGAGAAGGGCGAGGTCGTCGGGGGCGGGGAGGCCCGCGAGCACCGGGGCGTCGTCGAGGGCGGTGTTCGGCCGCAGCGCGCCGTCGAGCGGCGGGATGGTGATCGCCTTGCCGCGGAAGAGGTCGAGGACGGGGTCGAGGATCATGGGCGGCGCCAAGGGAGCGGCGTTGCCGTCCCTCCCCGTCCGTGCGCACGCACGGCCTGCGCCTGCCTGCCCCCCGGGCAGGCGCACCCGGCGGTTCGGCCGGGCGGCACGGTCGGTCGGATTGCCGCAACGCTCGCGGGCTGGAGCGCTCGGCCGGGGTGCGCCGGCCGCAGGCAGGCGCGGGCCGTGCTCATTGCGGCCGGGGTCGTGCAAGAGGGGCGGGCGGGCGATCATCGCCGCCCCCAGTAGGCGGCGTTGGCGTCCCAGCTCGGGTCTGCGCCTTCGATCCGCAGCCGGCCGATGCGGTTGTTGAGGATGCCGCCGACGTAGAGCCAGCCCTTGTGCTCGCGCATCGAGGTGACCATCGGGTGCGCCGTGCCGGTGAGGTCGCCGCGGGTCTCGACGATCTCGCCGCTCTCGGTGAATTTCACCACGCCGCCGGTGTTGATGTTGGGAAAGAGCCATTCGTCCTGCGGCAGGCGGCGGGCCATCCGCTTGCGCATGGCCGGATGCCGCAGCGAGAGATCGAAGCTGGGCGTGCGCATCCCGAGCCAGGCCATCCAGTAGCTGCCGTCGGAGGCGCGGTTGATGTTGTCGGGATAGCCCGGCATGTCGCGGATCAGGCACTCGGCGGTGCCGGCCTTGGGGCCTTCGAGCCAGTAGCGGTGGATGCGGCAGGCCCAGCTCTCGCAGAAGAGCAGCGAGCGGTTGTCGTGCGCCATGACGACGCCGTTGGTGTAGCGGTAGCCGTCGAGGAGGGTCTTGGTGCGGCCGGTGGCGGGGTCCCAGACGAGCAGGCGGCCGGTGGCGCGGTTCTCGATCGAGTCGAGCGCCCAGTCGTGGGCGTCGTAGCGCTTGGTCGAGTTGGTGAAGTAGACCTTGCCGTCCGGCGCGATGTCGAGGTCGTTCGGGTCGCGCAGCCGGGCGTCGTCCTGGATCGAGGTGAGCGAGCGGCGCGGTCTCGGCGGAGAGGCGGGTGACCGCGCGGTCGGGGCTGATGCGGTAGAGGCCCATCGCGCCGACGCAGGAGAGGAGGTTGCCGTCCGCGGTCGAAGGCGAGGCCGAGGGGGAAGCCGCCGACGTGGGCGAAGACCTCGGAGCGGGTGTAGTCGGGGGCGAAAAAGCGGACGATCTCGCCGTGGCGGGTGCCGCAGTAGAGGTGGTCGTCGCGGTCGAGGATGACGTCCTCGGGGCCTTCGAGTTCGCCGAGGCCGATCGGCTCGGCGGCTGCGACAGGCGGTCGTCGAGCGCGTAGGGGCGTGCCGGAGCCGGGGGCGGCGGAGGGGGCGTCGCCCATGCGGAGGTAGACCGGGGCGACGTAGACCTCGTTCAGCACCTTGTGGCGGTTCTTCAGCCAGCGGATGTCGATGGTCACCGCGACGGCGAGCAGCAGCCCGAGCACCATCTGGTTGGTGCCGGTGCCGTAGCCGAGGCGGATCAGCCCGTTGGTCATCACCAGCACGATGATCGCGCCCATGATGCCCTTGACGACCGAGCCGCGCCCGCCGCCGAGCGAGTTGCCGCCGACCACCGCCGCGGTGAGCGCGAGAATTTCCAGGCCGAGGCCGGTGCCGGGGCCGGCGCCGGAGAGGCGGGTCGCGACGAGAAAGCCGGCGGCGGCCGAGCAGAGCCCGGAAAAGACGTAGGTGAAGAAGACGGTCGGCCGCACCCGGATGCCGGCGTTGTGCGCCGAGCGGCGCGAGCCGCCGACCGCGAGGACGTGCCAGCCGATGCGCGAGCGGGTGAGCGCGACGTGGGTGACGAGGGCGAGCGCGAGCGCCGACAGCATCGAGACCGACAGTCCCGCGAAGGTGCCGTCGCCGATGAAGTCCCAGGCGTCGGAGGCGGCGTCGGAGAGCTGCACCCGCGAGCCGAAGCTGACGACGAGGATGTCGTAGATCGCCCGGCCGATGATGAAGGTGACGAGGGTGGTGATGAAGGCGCGCAGCCGCAGGTAGCCGACCAGCCAGCCGTTGACCGCGCCGAAGACGAGGCCGGTCGCGAGGGCCGCGAGGAAGGCGACCCAGACCGGCGCGTGGAAGAGGAAGAAGCAGGCGACGGTGGCGAAGCAGGCGAGGGCGAAGATCGAGCCGACCGAGAGGTCGATGCCGCCGCCGAGCATCACCACGGTGAGGCCGGTCACGACGAGGATGAACTCGCCGAGCTGGCGGGTCGAGTCCTGCAGCGCGATCGGCTTGAAGAAGCCGGGGATGAGCGTGCCGAAGACCGCGACCACGGCCACCAGCGCGAGGAAGGGGATGGCGTTGTCGGTCCAGCGCTTCTGCAGGATCTCGCCGATCACATGGTCGGGGACGAGGTTGTAGCGCCAGGCGTCCAGCCGTTCGCGGAGGGTCATTCGGGCTTTCACGGGCAATGCGGGACGGGCGGCCGGCGGGGCCGCCCGGAAGGGGCGCGCGGCTTCCTACTGGTTCATCGCCTGCAGGCCCTTGAGGCTCCAGCAGCTGTCGGGGCGGAGGTTGTCCTTCGTCGTGGCCTGCTCCAGCGTGTAGATATGCGCGGTGGCGCTGCCCGGCTTCAGCCCGCTCTGCAGCAGGTACTTGATCATCGTCACCATGTCGCCGCCCTCGCGGACGAGCTCGGTCATCACCACGGCGTGGTAGGTGCCGTTCTCGATGTTCTCGCAGTCGGCCGTGGTCTCGCCGCCGCCGGTGGTGATGAGCTTGACCTTGTCCGAGAGCCCGGCGTCGCGGATCGCCGCCGCCGCGCCGGTCGCGTCGCCGTCCCAGAAGTCGATGACCGCGCAGAGGTCGGGGTTCTGCTGCAGCATCGTCGCGGTGACGGTGCGCGAGGTGGTCGGATCCCAGTTGGAGACCGGCTTGGCCACCACCTCGATGTCGGAATGCTGGCCGAGCACCTGCATGATGCCCTCGGCCTGGTAGATGCTGGTGGCGTTGGTCTCGTCGCCCTGCACGAGGCCGATCTTCTTCGAGGTGCCGTCGCCGCAGACCTTGACCGCCGCTTCGGCCTCGAGCGCCCCGAGCCGGGTCCAGTCGCTGCCGAGGTAAGCGTCGGCGGCGAAATTCGCCGGGTTGTCGATCAGCAGCACGTAGATGCCGGCGTCCTGCGCCTTCTTCATCAGCCGCGAGTAGGAATTGAGGTCGGGCGGCATCACGATCAGCACGTCGGGCTTGGGATCGGACGAGATCGCCTCGGTGATCGCCTGCGCCCCGGCCTCGGTCGACCAGTTCGGATCGCGGGTCTCGAAGGTGCCGCCGAACGCCTTGATCTCGCGCTCGAGGATCGCGGTCCAGCCCTGCGCGAGGTCGAAGCCCATCGAGAGCGGGACGAGGATCACCCGCTTGCCGTTCAGCGCCTTGGCGTATTCCGCCGGGCCGGGGTCGCTCTGGGCAAGGGCGGCGGTGGCGCCGAGCCCCGCGAACCCGATCGCCGCGGCTGCGGCCAGTGTCTTCAGCATGTGCATCGTCTCACCTCTCCGTTGTTTTCCGGTTTCGCCCCGGTTCGCCTGCACGGCACGTCAGATGTCTCCCTGCTGCGCCGTCTGTTCGTCGCGCGGATTGAGCACCCCGTCCACCACGATCGCGACGAGCAGGATCGTCGACTTGATCAGGTTCTGGTAGAGCTGGGAGATGTCGAGAATGGTCATCGCGTTGAGCAGGATGCCGATCAGCGCCGCGCCGATCAGCACGTTGCGCACCCCGCCCTTGCCGCCGGAGAGGCCGATCCCGCCGATCACCGCGACGAGCACGATGTCGTAGAGCAGGGTCGAGTTGACCACCCGCGTATTGATCGACTGCAGGCTCGCGGCGGTCAGCAGTCCCGCGACGAAGGCCGCGAGCGCCGAGAGCACGTAGCGCAGCACCAGCATCGGCCGCACCGGCATCCCGGCATTGCGCGCCGCCACCGGGTTGTCGCCGGCATAGTAGACGAAGCGTCCCCAGCGGGTGAAGCGCAGGAAGACAAAGGCCGCGAAAGCGAGGCCGAGAAAGACGTAGATGTCCGCCGGCACGTCGCCGGGGCGGAGCTCGCCGAGGCGGATGATCCAGTGCCCCGCCGGCACCGGCACCGCGTCCTGTGCTATGAGCTGCGAGCGGACGTAGCCGAAGGTGAAGGCGCCGGTCGCCAGCGTCACGAAGATCGCCGGCACGTCGGCATAGGCGACGAGCCAGCCGTTGACCGCGCCGATCAGCACCACCCCGCCCAGCACCAGCGCCAGCGCGGCGTGGTCGCTCCAGCCCGAGCCGAGGAGCTGCAGGTACCAGGCGACCGACATCGCCATCACCGCGACCATCGACAGGTCGATGCCGCGGCCGATGATCACCACCGCCATGCCCAGCGCGAGGATGCCCAGCACCGAGATCGAGCGGACGATGGCGATCAGGTTGTCGGGTTTGAGGAACCCCGGCAGCGCGATCGCCGCGGCGACGAAGATCGCCACCGTGATCGCGAGCACGATCCGCGCCTGGTCGAGGCTGCGCAACCCGTTCGGCATCGGTCTCCATGCCCCGCCGGGCATCACCCGCCCGGCGCCGCGCGCCGGTCGCAGGGGGCCGATGGCCCCCGCCCGCGCCGGCCATTGGATAGCGGCATCGTTGCCGGCCGCAAGGGGCGCCCGCGCGCCCGCGCTCAGTTCGTCGCGGCGAGCTGGGCGCTCACGGCGTCGATGTTGCCGTGCTGCGCCTCGACGATCGAGCCGATCTCGGCACGTTCGGTCGCGAGCATCGAGACGCCCTCGATGATCAGGTTCACGACCTTGGTCTGCCCGCTGCGGTCGCTGACCTGGTAGTCGACCGCGATGTCGTCATGCCCCGGGCGCACCACCTTGGTGCTGACCAGCACCCCGGCCTTGCCGCCGTCCCGGGCGCCGGTCACCTGGAAGCGGGCGTTGGTGTACTCGTCGAACTGCTTGCCGTAGCGGTGCGAGAGATAGTGCTGGAAGCCGGCGACGAAGGCCTGCTTCTGCCCCTGGCTCGCGCCGCGCCACGGCGGCCCGAGCACGCTCGCTGCGATCGCCGGCATGTCGGCGTAGCGCGCGAGGATGCCCTCGAACCCCGCATAGACCTGTGCCGGGCTCTTGCCCGAGTTCACCAGGGCGAGGAGCTGCTGCGTCAGCGTGGTGACGAAGGCGGTGGCGGCGTCGGTGCTGGCGGCGAGGACGGGCCGGCCCAGCGCCGCGACGAGGCCGATGGCGGCGATCCCGCCGAGAAGCCGGCGCCGGGTCAGCCCCAGGGCGAGGTCATTGATCGGCATAGACATCCTCCAGCTGCTCGACGTCGGTTCCGCCCTTCAGCCGGGCGCGCATGTTCTGCGTGTAGGCGAGGCGCTGCGCCTCGTAGCCGTCCTCCGAGCGGTAGTTCAGCGTGTCGAAGGTGGTGTCGAGCTCGTAGCGGTTGTTCACGATGTTGAGGCCTCCGGCGACCAGGAGCCCGGTCAGCGCGGCCCCCGGCAGCACATAGTAGGTCGGGTCGAGCATCTCGTCGAACGCCCAGCCGGTCCAGTCGCGCTGCGTGCCGGGGCCGCCGTAGGGCACCTCCCAGTAGCCGCCCTCGGGCAGGCCCCAGCGGTAGAAGACCTCGTCGAAGTTGGTCTTGTCGTAGGGGATGCCCATCTTCGCCGCCACGTCGAAGATGCCGGCGATGCCGATGGTGGAGTTGATCAGGAAGCGCGCCGTCGTCTTCGCCGCATCGGCCGGGCGGCCCTGCAGCCCGTACTGGATCACCTGCTCGGGCCCGAGCCAGTTCTCGTGCAGGTTCGAGATCCCGCGCCGCACCGGCGGCGGCACCGCGTTGCCGTAGCCGCGCGACACCGGCCCGAAGGCCTGGGTGTCGATCTGCAGATTGAAGTCGTGCGCCTCGCGGTTCGGCTCCTCGAGCGGGTCGTAGCTCAGGCTGTTCGGATCGGGCGCGGCCGCGCAGCCCGCCACGAGAAGGAGCGCCGCAAGCAAGATGCAGGGTTGTCGCAATGGCGATCCTCCTCGGCAGCCTGCTTAGCGGGGTTCCTTGGACCAGATCAACGCCGTTCCCCTCGCTGCGATCCTCGATTAGGCTCCGCGCGTCCTTCTGCCCGGAGATATCGCCCATGACCATCTCGATCGACGGCCGCCTGGCCGAGCTCGGCATCACCCTTCCGGAGGTCGCCGCGCCGGCGGCGAACTACGTGCCCTGGGTGGCGGCCGGCGGGGTCGTCTACATCTCCGGCCAGGTCAGCCGCGACGCCGACGGCGGGATGATCCTCGGCAAGCTCGGTGCGGGCATGGCGGTCGAGGCCGGCGCCGCCGCGGCGCGCACCTGCGCCCTGGCGCTGATCTCGGTGCTCAGGACCGCCTGCGACGGCGACCTCGACCGGGTGAAGCGGGTGGTCAAGCTCACCGGCTTCGTCAACTGCGCGCCCGACTTCACCGACCAGCCGAAGGTGGTGAACGGCGCCTCCGACCTCATGGTAGAGGTCTTCGGCGACCGCGGGCGCCATGCGCGTTCGGCGGTCGGGATGGCGGCCTTGCCGCTCGGTGTCGCGGTCGAGGTGGAAGGTGTCTTCGAGATCGCCTGACCTGCCGGCGGCCTTCCTCACCCGCCCTCTCGCGCACCGCGGGCTGCACGACCGGGCGGCGGGGGTGATCGAGAACAGCCGCGCCGCGGTGCGCGCCGCGATCGCCGCCGGCTACGGCATCGAGATCGACATCCAGCGCGCCGCCGACGGCGAGGCGATGGTGTTTCACGACGACGAGATGCCGCGGCTGACCGGCCAGCCCGGGCTCGTCCGCGACTACGGCGCGCGCGACCTCGGCCGGATGGTGCTGACCGGCAGCGCCGGCGGCGAGACGATCCCGACGCTGGCGGAGATCCTCGCGATCGTCGCGGGGCAGGCGCCGCTCCTCGTCGAGATCAAGGACCAGGACGGCGCGCTCGGCCCCGGCGTCGGCGCGCTCGAGGCGCGCATCGCCGCGCTCGTCGCCGGCTACGACGGCCCGCTCGCCTTCATGTCGTTCAACCCGCATTCGGTCGCCGCGATCGGCGAGGCGGCCCCCGATCGGCCGCGGGGCCTGACCACCTGCGACTTCGAGGACGGCGAAGCGTCGCTGCCGGACTACCGCCGCGCCGAGCTCGAGCAACTTTCCGACGCCGAGCGCGTCGGGCGCGGCCTTCGTCTCGCACGACCACCGCGACCTCGCCAATCCGGCGGTGGCCCGGCTGAAGCGCGAGGGGCTGGCGATCCTCTGCTGGACGATCCGCAGCCCCGAGGACGAGAAGGCCGCCCGGCGGGTCGCCGACAACATCACCTTCGAGGGATACCGCCCGGCGATCGGCGGATGAGCCGCGGCCTCGTCGCGGGCGCCGCCCTCGGCCTCGTGCTCCTCGCGGCGGGTACGGCGCTCGGAACCCTGCGCGCGCTGCTCGTCGCTCCGCGCATCGGCGAAGGGCCGGCGCT
Organism: uncultured Alphaproteobacteria bacterium; assembly: GCA_963737485.1. Taxonomy (GTDB): domain Bacteria; phylum Pseudomonadota; class Alphaproteobacteria; order Rhodobacterales; family Rhodobacteraceae; genus Amaricoccus. Next base: position 96,524 of record CAVTSR010000002.1, read on the forward strand.
GGCGATCGAGCTCCCACTGATGCTCGCGATCGCCTGGGGCGCGGCCGGCGGCTCATCCGGCGGTTCGCGGTGGCGGATGGGCCGGCGAGGGGCGTCATGGCCGCCGCGGCGCTGGCGGTCCTCCTGGCTGGCGAGGCGGCGCTCGCGGCGGTGCTCTTCGGCCGCACACCCGCGGAATGGCTTGCCGGCCTGATGCGGCCGGGCGCCTGGCCCGGCCTCGCCGCGCAGGGCCTGGCCTGCCTGCTGCCGCTGCTGCGGCGTCTTCGGCATTGACGGCTTCGCTTTATCCCCCATCTCTGGCAGCGATGGAGGCACGACCACAGGAACGCCACGGTCCGCCGCGCGCAGGCGGAGCGCAGGGTGTGCCCGTGGGTCGCGATATGCAGGGCGCCTAGGCCATGGACGGCGACGGGCAGATCGAAGTCTCGGTGCTCGGCAGCCTCGAGGCGGTGGCACCGGAGGAGTGGGACGCCTGCGCCGGCGGTTGCAGCGCGGCGAGCGGGCTTCGCCCGGTCGATCCCTTCACCACCTGGCGCTTCCTGCGCGCGCTCGAGGAGTCGCGCTCGGTCGGCCGCGGCACCGGCTGGATGCCGCGCCACCTGCTCGCCCGCGAGGACGGGCTCGCGATCGCGGCGATGCCGCTCTACGCCAAGAGCCACAGCCAGGGCGAATACGTCTTCGACCACAACTGGGCGCACGCCTGGGAGCGCGCCGGCGGCAGCTACTATCCCAAGCTGCAGGCGGCGGTGCCGTTCACCCCCGCGACCGGCCGGCGCTTCCTGACCCGCCCGGGCTTCGAGGCACAGGGGCGCGCGGCGCTCCTCGAGGGGGCGCTGGCGGTGGCGCGGCAGTCCGACGTGTCGAGCCTGCACGTCACCTTCTGCACCGCCGAGGAGCGCGAGTGGGGCGAGAGCGTCGGCCTGCTCGGGCGCACCACCCAGCAGTTCCACTGGCAGAACCGCGGCTATGCCGACTTCGAGGCGTTTCTCGCCGACCTCGCCTCGCGCAAGAGGAAGACGATCCGCAAGGAGCGCGAGCGGGCGCAGGCCTTCGGCGGCGACATCGTGGCGCTGACCGGCGATGCGATCGAGCCCGCGCACTGGGACGCCTTCTGGCGCTTCTACCAGGACACCGGCGCGCGCAAGTGGGGGCACCCCTACCTGACGCGCGACTTCTTCGACCGGCTGCAGGCGGGCCTGCGCGACGACGTGCTGCTGGTGCTGGCGCGGCGGCGCGGGCGCTGGGTGGCGGGGGCGCTCAACTTCATCGGCCGCGACACGCTCTTCGGCCGCTACTGGGGCTGCAGCGAGGAGCACGACTGCCTGCACTTCGAGCTCTGCTACTACCAGGCGATCGACTGGGCGATCGCTCACGGCCTTTCCCGGGTCGAGGCGGGGGCGCAGGGCGAGCACAAGCTCGCCCGCGGCTACCTGCCGACGGCGACGCATTCGCTGCACTGGATCGCCGACGCGGGCTTCTCGCGCGCGGTCGCGCAGTATCTCGAGGCCGAGGCGCAGTCGGTCGACCATGAGATCGAGGTTCTGACCGCCTACGGACCCTTCCGCCGCGGCGGGGCGACGGAAAGCGAATAGCGGCGCACCGTCCGAAGCTTCTTCAGTTCCGGTCCAGCAGCGTGGCGCCGAAACCGTCGCTCCCGATTTGCGCCGACTTGTACGTGCCGCCGGGCGACTTGTTCGCGCCGTTCGGCGCGACGGGCTCGCCCTTGATCCCGCAGCCCGCAAGGGCCCCGAGCGCGAGGCCGAGCGCGAGGCCGAGCGCGACGCGGCGGCATGCGGCGGCCGTCACGCGAGCGCATCCTGCCAGCGCCCGACCTGCGCGCGCACCCGGTCGGGCGCCGTGCCGCCATAGCTCACGCGGCTCGCCACCGAGTTCTCCACCCCGAGGACCTGATAGACCTCGGGCAGAATTCCCGCGTGCACGGCCTGCATCTCCTCGATCGCGAGATCGGGCAGGTCGACGCCCTTGTCCTCGGCGAGCTTCACCAGCGCGCCGGTGACGTGGTGCGCCTCGCGGAACGGCAGCCCGAGCCGGCGGACCAGCCAGTCGGCGAGGTCGGTCGCGGTGGAGAAGCCTGCCGCGGCCGCCGCACGCAATCGCTCCGGCTCCGGCGCCAGGTCGGCGGCCATGCCCGTCATCGCGGCGAGCGCCAGCATCAGCGCGTCGGCGGCGTCGAAGACCTGCTCCTTGTCCTCCTGCATGTCCTTGGAATAGGCGAGCGGCAGCCCCTTCATCACCGTCAGGAGCGCCACCAGCGCCCCGGTGATCCGTCCGACCTTGGCGCGGACCAGCTCGGCGGCGTCGGGGTTGCGTTTCTGCGGCATGATCGACGAGCCGGTCGAGTAGCGGTCGCTGAGCCGAACGAAGCGGAACTGCGCGCTCGACCAGAGCACCAGCTCCTCGGCGAAGCGGCTGAGGTGGGTGGCCGTGATCGCCGCGGCACCGAGGAATTCGAGCGCGAAGTCGCGGTCGCTGACGGCGTCGAGCGAGTTCGCCATCGGCCGGTCGAACCCCAGCGCCCCGGCGGTCATGTCCCGGTCGATCGGATAGCTCGTGCCCGCCAGCGCCGCCGCCCCGAGCGGGCTCTCGTTCATCCGCGCCCGCGCGTCGCGGAACCGTCCGCGGTCGCGGTCGAGCATCTCGACATAGGCGAGCATGTGGTGCCCCCAGGTCACCGGCTGCGCCACCTGCAGATGGGTGAAGCCCGGCATCACCATGTCCGCGCCCGCCGCGGCCTGCGCGACCAGCGCCCGCATCAGCGCGGTGATCCCCTCGACCGCGGCGTCGCACTGGCCCCGCACCCAGAGCCGGAAGTCGGTCGCCACCTGGTCGTTGCGCGACCGCGCGGTGTGCAGCCGCCCCGCCGGTTCGCCGATCAACGCCTTCAGCCGGCTCTCCACGTTCATGTGGATGTCCTCGAGCTCGACCGAGAAGGGAAAATCCCCGCGGTCGATCTCTGACATCACCGTGAGCAGGCCTTCCCGGATCGCCTGCGCGTCGCTATCAGTGACGATCCCCGTGGCGCCGAGCATCGCGGCATGGGCGCGGCTCGCCTCGACGTCCTGTGCCGCGAGGCGGCGGTCGAACCCGATCGAGGCGTTGATCGCCTGCATCACCGCGTCCGGCCCGGCGGCGAAGCGCCCGCCCCACATCGCGTTGGAATCCGCCTTGTCGCTCATGCTCCCGCTCCGGATCGCCGCGCCGGTCCTGCTATACGTCGCGCTCCTCGCCGCCGCAAACCCGGCCGCGGCGCTGACGCCGGCCGAGATCACCGCGCTGCGGACCGGCGAGATGCGCAAGCTCGTCGTCGTCGACCCGCCGGTTCCCGCGTCCGGGCTCGGCTTCACCGACCTGCGCGGCAACCCGGTCAAGCTCGCCGACAGCGATGGCAGGGTGCGGCTGGTGAACTTCTGGGCGACCTGGTGCGTGCCCTGCAGGCTGGAGATGCCGGCGCTCAACGCTCTCGCCCGCGACCGCACCGGGCCGGACTTCGCGGTGATCCCGATCGCCACCGGCCGCAATTCCGTCGACGCGATCACTGCCTTCGCCGCGGCGCAGGGCATCGACGACCTCTCGACCTATCTCGATCCGAAGGGCGCGCTCGCGGCGGAGATGAACGTGCCCGGCCTGCCGGTGACGGTGATCCTCGACCGTCAGGGCAACGAGGTGGCGCGGCTGCTCGGCGGGGCCGACTGGAACGGACCGGACGCGCGCAAGCTGATCGACGCGCTGGTGGCGGCGAACTAGCCGCCGCCGGCCGCCTCAGGGTGCGAGCGCCTCGCGGACAGGCGCGACGACATCCGCCTCGATTGCGTCCCTGAGATCGTCCACCGCCGCGCCATAGGCGGCCAGCGCCGGCGCCGCGGCCGGGACCGCGGCCGCGAGCTCGGTCTGGCGGAGGTAGGCGAGAAAGCCGACTGCCGCGATCACCAGTGCGACCAGCAGCCCCAGACCGAAGCGGCTGCGCGATGGCGGCACGGCCGGAGCGGGCGCGCTGTCGCGGACATCGAGCCGCAGCGCCTGCCGGACCGGGGCGGGCGGGCCCGTCACCTCGGCGGGACGCGCGACCGTCGGCACCGCGCCCGGCTTGGCCGGCGCGGCACGGCGGATCGGCACCACGGAAGCCGCTTCCGCGGGCGGGGCAGGGGCCTCCGGCACGGCCGGCCCCTGGTGCGGGGGCGCCTCGGCCGGGGGCGCCTCGGCCGGGGTCGGCACGACGGTGGGGCGCGGGCGCTGACTCCAGCCCTCCAGCCGGTGCAGCACCTGCTCCTCGGTCAGCGTCGCCCGCGGGGCGCCGGCCACGAACCACCGGGTGTGGCAGGTGGTGCACTGGACGTGCCGGCCGGCGGCAGGGATCATTCCCTCCGCCACCTCGTACTCGGCGCCACAGTTCGGGCAGGTCAGCAGCATCGCCACCTCGGTGGAAACGACCGTTGCGGCCGAATCGGTCCCGCCGTTCTAGCTGCCGGATCCGGGCATTCCAAGCCGAGCGACGCCGCCCGTGTTCCCGTCGCGCGCAAGCGGCACGTTGCGCCGGGCGGTGGCGGCGCTATAACTCGCGCGCGAGGGGCAGCGAGGAACCGCGTGATCGAGTTCGAGGATGTCGGGTTCAGCTACGGGCGGACCGAGGTGCTGCGCGACCTGAGCTTCACGCTCGCCCCGGGTGGCTTTCACTTCCTGACCGGCCCGTCCGGCGCCGGCAAGACCACGCTGATCCGGCTCTGCCACATGGATCTCGCGCCCACCGCGGGGCGGATCCGGCATTTCGGCAAGGAGATCGCCCGCGGCAGCCGCGACGCGGTGGCCGGGTTGCGCCAGCTCGTCGGCGTCGTGCCGCAGCGCTGCGGCTTTCTCGACCACCTGCCGGTGGCGGAGAACGTGGCGCTGCCGCTCGCGGTCACCGGGATCGCGCCGGAGGAGCGGGCGGAGGATCTGGGCGCGCTCATCGAATGGGTCGGGCTCGGCGGGCGCGGCGGCCTTCGCCCGGCGGAGCTTTCGGCCGGCGAGCGGCAGCGGGCGGCGCTGGCGCGGGCGGTGATCCTGAGCCCCGAGGTGATCCTCGCCGACGAACCCGGCGGCGGCCTCGACCGCCCGGCGGCGCTCGCGCTGCTCGCCCTCCTCGTCGAGCTCAACGCGATGGGCAAGACCGTGGTCGTCGCGACCCATGACGCCGCGCTGGTCGACGCGGCGCGCGAACGGGTGCGGCCGGAGGTCATCGCCCTCTCCGACGGGCGGCTCGCGCCCGTCGAGGCCTGGGCGTGAACGGCGCGGCGGTGGCGTCCCGCGGCCCCTTCCGGGTCGATCCGCGCGCGGCGCGGCTGACCGCCGGCGGCGCCGCCGCGGCGCTGCCCACGGGCCTGCTGGTGGCGGTCCTCGCCTTCTTCGCGGTGCTGGCGCTGGCGCTGGCGCTCGCCGCGGGACGGCTCGCCACCACCTGGCAGGACGCCGTCGCCGGGACCGCGACGCTCGAGGTGATCGCGCCCGACGACCAGATCGAGGCGCAGGCGCGGGCGGCGCTCGACGTGCTGCGCGCCACCCCCGGGGTGAAGTCGGTGCGGATGATCGACGTCGCCGAACAGCAGAAGATGCTCGAGCCGTGGCTCGGCGCCGACGTGCCGATGGACAGCCTGCCGCTGCCGCTCCTGATCGAGGTCGCGACCGACCGGGCCGCGCTCGACCGGCCGGCGCTGGTGGCCAAGCTTACCGCCGAGGCGCCCGGGGCGGTCTTCGACGATCACACCGCCTGGCGGCTGCCGCTCATCGCCGGCGCCGAGCGGCTGTCGCGTTTTGCGCTGGTCTGCCTCGGCGTGCTGGCGGTGGCGCTGGTCGCGGCCTTCGGGCTCGCCGCGCAGTCGGCGGTGGCGGCGGCGGGGCCGGCGATCGGCACGCTGCGCCTCGTCGGCGCGCGCGACGGTTTCATCGTCGCGCCGATCGTGCGCCGTCTGGCGTTGCGCGCAGTCCTCGCCGCGGCGCTCGGCACGGCGGCGGGGATCGGGCTGGTGGCTCTGCTGCCGGCGGGTGGCGAGTCGGGGATCTTTCCCGAGGGATTGCGGCTCGCCGGCTGGCAATGGGCGCTGCCGGTGATGGTGCCGCTGGTCTCGGGTGCGCTCGCCTGGGTGGTCGCGCGCGCGGTGGTCGCCCGCGGCGTCCGGCGCTGGAGCTGAGGCGCGAGGTGCTGCTCTTGCGCTCGCTCCTGTTCGACGCCCTCTTCTATCTCTCGATGGCGGTGATCGGCATTCTCGGCGCGCCGTTCGCCATCTGGTCGGTCGATGGCGCCTATGCGGTCTGCCGCACCTTCTGCCGCTGGTCCTTCGTGCTCCTGCGCCTCGTCTGCGGCCTCCGGGTCGAGGTGCGGGGCGAGGCGCCGCGAGGCGAGGTCGTCGTCGCCGCCAAGCACCAGTCGTTCCTCGACATCCTGATCCTCTTCGTGGCGCTGCCGCGGGCGAAGTTCATCATGAAGCAGGAGCTGAAGTGGACCCCCTTCCTCGGGCTCTACGCGCTTCGCATCGGCTCGACGCCGGTCAACCGCGGCCAGCGCGGCAAGGCGATGAAGGCGATGGTCGCCCATGCCGGCCGCGCCACCGAGCCGCGCCAGCTCGTCATCTACCCTCAGGGCACCCGCGTCGCCCCCGGCGCGCGGCCGCCGTTCAAGGTCGGCGCCGGCGTCCTCTACGAGCGGCTCGGCGAGCCCTGCGTGCCGGCGGCGACCAACGCCGGCGTGTTCTGGGGCCGCCGCAGCTTTCACAAGCGGCCGGGGCTGGCGGTGGTCGAGTTCCTGCCGGCGGTCGCGCCGGGGCTTGCGGTCGGCGAATTCATGTCGCTGATCGAGGAGCGGGTCGAGGCGGCCTCGGACGCGCTGATGCGCGAGGCGGGGTTCGAGCCCGGACCGCGGCGCGCCGGGGCGACGTTATCTTCGGCACCGTCGCCGTGATATCCTCGGCAGCGAATCTCCGGGGAGGCCGCGTTGCCCGAAGCACCCGCCGATCGGCGCAAGTTCATCATCGGCTGGCTGACCTGCCGACCCGGCAAGCGTGACGAACTGGTCGCTCTGCTCGGCCCCTACGTCGCCGCCTGCCGGGCCGAGGAGGGGTGCCTGTTCTTCGAGATGAACCCGAGCATCGACGCCCCCGACAGCGTCACCCTGGCCGAATGCTTCGCCAGCCGCGAGGTGCATGAGGCGCATCTCGGGACGGAAACCTTCAAGGCATTCTGGGACCGGCTCCACGACCTCTGCATCGAGGGGCGGTTCGAGAACATCTTCCCGCATCATGTCGAGACCGACACCGCCGACTTCACGGTCCGCGGCTGACATCTTCCCGGGCCGCAGGCCCGCTCAGTCCTCGGGGCGATCCCCGGGGTCGAAGTGCTCGCCGAAGAGCCGGGGCCCGTGGCGGGTCGAGGCGGCCACCAGATAGGCGGTCGACCAGCCGATCAGGATCAGGCCGCTGATGCCCTCGAGCGCCGAGAGCAGGCGCCAGTGGTGGTCGAGGACGAGGTCGCCGAAGCCGATCGTCGCGAAGGTGGTGAGGGAGAAGTACAACGAGGTCTCGACGTCCGGCAACGCCCCGACGGCGCGGTAGGTGAGGGCCCACAGCCAGATTTCGACCCCGTGCACGACGAAGAGCGCAAGCACCGTCGCGATCATCGCCATCGTCCGCCCCGCGTCGTGCCGGTGGAGGCGGAACCACTGCCGCACGAAGCTCATCAGGCGGGTGACCCCGATGAGCCCCAGGGTGTGGATGAGGACGGTGGCCGATATGACCAGCGTGCCCAGCCCGAGATTGCCGATCATCGCGCGCGCATTCGCCGGTGAGCCCGCTCAGGCCACCAGCGACTTCTGCCCCATGTCGAGGAACTTGCGCCGGCGGGCCTTGCGGATCTCGGCGGGCTTCTTGCCGTCGAGCTCGGCCAGCATCTCGCCGATCGCCGTGCCGACGCGGGCGATCGCCTCGGGCTTGTCGCGCTGGGCGCCGCCGCGCGGCTCGGGGATGACCCGGTCGATGACGCCGAGGGTCAGCAGATCCTGCGCGGTCAGCCGCAGCGCCTCGGCCGCCTCCTTCATCTTCTCGGCGTCCTTCCACAGGATCGAGGCACAGCCCTCGGGCGAGATCACCGAATAGATCGAATGCTCGAGCATCGCGATGCGGTCGGCGGTGGCGAAGGCGACCGCCCCGCCCGAGCCGCCCTCGCCGATGATGACCGAGACCAGCGGCACCCCGATCTGCAGGCACTTCTCGGTCGAGCGGGCGATCGCCTCGGCCTGGCCGCGCTCCTCGGCGCCCTTGCCCGGATAGGCGCCGGGGGTGTCGACCAGCGTGATCACCGGCAGGCCGAAGCGGTCGGCGAGATCCATCAGCCGGATCGCCTTGCGGTAGCCTTCGGGCCGCGCCATGCCGAAGTTGCGCGCGATGCGCGAGCGGGTGTCGTTGCCCTTCTCGTGGCCGATCACAACCACCGGGCGATCGTTCAGCCGCGCGAGGCCGCCGATCACCGCATGGTCGTCGGCGAAGTTGCGGTCGCCGGCGAGCGGGGTCCACTCGGAAAAGAGCGCCTCGACGTAGTCCTTGCAGTGCGGGCGGTCGGGATGGCGCGCCACGAGCGTCTTCCGCCAGGGATCGAGGTTGCGGTAGAGCTCGTCGAGCAGCGTCGAGGCCTTCCTGTCCAGCGCCGTCGCCTCGTCCTCGACGTTCATCTCGGTGTTCTTGCGCGCCAGCGCGCGGAGTTCCTCCGCCTTGCCCTCGATCTCGGCGAGACCCTTTTCGAATTCGAGGTAGTTCTGCATCCGGGGCTGCTCCGTCGGCTGGGGCCTCATATTGATTGCCGACCCCGCGAATGCAACAGGCGACGGGCTCCCCCCTGCCGCCCCTGGGCGTCCGTTGTCGCTCCGCGCAGGATCGGGCCGGCGCAAAACCGCCAACTGCAAAGTCCGGGCTTGCGCGGCTGCCGCGTGCCGCTAGTAGAGAGCCGTGTAAGGAAAGCTTCGACTTCGAGTAACCTTACGTTGCATTGCGCAAGAATGTTCAACCTCCGGTTGTATCCTTGCCTTTTTGTAATCAGGGGAAGGTCATGGCCGCAAACTCCAATGCCGTTTCCGTCGCGCGCTCCGGCGATCAGCGAGTCGATGGAATTCTCATCGGCGACAAGTGGCAGGGACCGATCAGCTTCGGCGACCCCGGCAGCGCCGCAGCCTACGGGGCGGCCTACCCCGAGCAGTTGAGCGACTTCCAGCGGATCAACGCCCGGCAGCTCGCCGAGGCGCGCGCGGTGCTGACCGCCGTGGACCCGGCGGCTCCCGGCCACGAGGCCTTCTCCGTCACCGGCTTCACCCGGCTCGGGATCACCTACGACCGCGCGCAGCCGGTGATCCGGCTCGCCGATACGTCCGACCCGGACACCGCCTACACCTACACGCCCTCCGATCAGTCGTGGGGCGGCGACGCGTTCTTCGGCAAGGTCACCCGCGCGCCGACGACCGGCAACTACGACTGGTACACCATGATGCACGAGCTCGGCCATGCGCTGGGCCTGAAGCACGGCCAGGACCCCTCGGTCTTCGGCGCGCTGCCGAGCGCGACCGACAGCATGGAATACTCGGTGATGACCTACCGGTCCTACGTCGGGTCGGACGCGAAGTTCCTCTACAACGAGACCTACGGCTACGCCCAGACCTACATGATGTACGACATCGCGGCGCTGCAGCACCTCTACGGCGCCAATTTCGGCACCAACGCGGGCAGCACCACCTACAGCTGGAATCCGACGACCGGCGCCAGCTTCGTCAACGGCGAGCTCGCGCTCTCGCCGGGCGGCAACCGGATCTTCGAGACCATCTGGGACGGAGGCGGGACCGACACCTACGACATGTCGAACTATTCCACCGACCTCGACGTCGACCTGCGGCCGGGCGGCTCCTCGACGCTCGCTTCCAGCCAGCTCGCCGGGCTCGGCGGCGGTCCGAACGGCGGCCACGCCCGCGGCAACGTGTTCAACGCGCTGCAATACCACGGCGACGCCCGCTCGCTGATCGAGAACGCCACCGGCGGATCCGGCGACGACACGATCCGCGGCAACGCCGCGGCGAACACGCTGCGCGGCAACGACGGCAACGATCACCTGATCGGATACGGCGGCAACGACACCCTCGTCGGTGGCGCCGGCGTCGACCTGATGGAGGGCGGGGCCGGCGACGACTCCTACCGCGTCGAGCGGTCGACCGACCAGGTGATCGAGACCACGGCCGGCGCCGCCGGCGGCAACGACACCGTCATCACCAGTGTCTCCTTCAGGCTCGGCGCCAACGTCGAGACCCTGATCATGAGCGGCAGCAACGCCGGGAATCTGGCCGGCAACGGGCTCGGCAACCACCTGACCGGCAACGCCGGCTCGAACGTGATCAGGGGCCTCGCCGGTGCCGACGTCCTGCAGGGCGGGCGCGGGGCCGACCAGCTGATCGGCGGCACCGGCGCCGACGTCTTCCGCTTCGCCGCCGTGGCCGATTCGACCCCCGCTGCGCACGACGTGATCCGCTCGGGCAACGGCGCGTCCGCGTTCGATCTGCCGGGTGCGGGAGCGGGCGACCGGATCGATCTCTCGGCCATCGACGCCAATGCCGCCGTCGCCGGCGTGCAGCACTTCCTGCTGGGCGGCTCGCACGCGGTACAGCACCTGTGGGTCATCGACGTGGACGGCAGCACGGTGGTGTCGGGCAACGTGCAAGGCGGCAACGCCCCGGAGTTCGAGTTCACGATCGCCGACGGCGCGACGCCTGCCTCGGCCTATACCGCCGCCGACGTCATCGGGCTGGCCTGAGCCCCACCCGGATCAGCCAGGCGTGGCAGGCGCCGCCGAGATCCTCGCGCGCGAGGATCTCGTGCCCGGCCTCGGCGCAGAAGTGCGGCAGGTCGACGACCGCCGCCGGGTCGTCCGCAAGCACCCGCAGCACCGCGCCGGGCGGCAGCCCGGCCAGCCGCCGCCGCGCCTTCAGCACCGGCAGCGGGCAGATGAGGCCGCGCGCGTCGAGTTCGTCGTCCCAGGTCCTTGCCGAGGTCATTCCCGAGCGCTAGCCGGCGTCCGGGCGGCGGTCCACGGCAAAGTGAGGCGAGCGGCGGGGTGACGCGGCCGCAGCGGGCGGTTAGGGTCGCGGCCGGTATGTTCGGCATAGACCTCTTCGACGCCTCGATCGGCCCCGCGCTCCTCGTGGCGGCGGCCGCCGGCGTGCTGAGCTTCCTGTCGCCCTGCGTGCTGCCGATCGTGCCGCCCTACCTCGCCTTCATGGCCGGCACCTCGATCGAGGGCGAGCGCGGCCACGACCACCGGGTGCTGCGCGCCGCGGCCTGCTTCGTGCTCGGGCTCTCCACGGTGTTCCTGATCCTCGGTCTCGCCGCCTCGACGCTCGGCCGGGTGCTTCTCGCCTACCAGCACCAGATGGGGCTGGTCGCCGGCGTCGTCATCGTGATCTTCGGGCTCAACTTCCTCGGCGTGCTGCGCATTCCCTTTCTCGCCCGCGACGTCCGCTTCGAGGCGCGCGCCGGCGCCGGGACCGCGCTCGGCGCCTATGTCTTCGGCCTCGCCTTCGCCTTCGGCTGGACCCCCTGCATCGGCCCGGTGCTGGGCGCGATCCTCGCGCTCGCGGCGCAGGCGGGCTCGACCGGGCGCGGGCTGGCGCTGATGGGCGCCTATGCCTTCGGCCTCGGGGTGCCTTTCCTCGTCACCGCGCTCTTTCTCGGGCGCGCGGTCGGGCTGATGGCCGGGCTCAAGCGGCACATGGCGACCGTGGAGCGGGTGATCGGCGCGCTTCTCGTCGCGGTCGGCCTGCTGATGCTGAGCGGCGGCTTCAGCACGCTGTCGTTCTGGCTGGTCGACACCTTCCCCGCGCTCTTGAGGATCGGCTAGGCCCGCTCAGAACTGGCCGGTCTCCATCAGGTCCGAGCCGTCGAGCAGGCGATCGATCCCCTCGTCGAGGTGGTCGGCGACATGCGGGTGCGACAGAAGATAGGCCGCGGTCCCGCCCTCCTGCCGCTCGGCGGCGAGCCGAACGGCGTCGGTCCACTCCTCGGGCTCCATGTCGCCGCGGCCGATCCACATCAGCGCCACGAGCTCCGCCTGCTGGTCCGGCTCGAGGTCGGCGATCTCGGCGGCGATCTCGTCGCGCAGCAGGTTGTCCGGGTTGTCCTGCAGCGTCGCCGGCCCCTCGTCGTCGCTCGGGTTCGAGCCCGAGTCGGGCGAGACCATCTCCTCCTGCGCCATCACGGCCCGGAGCTGCAGGATCAGGTTGCGGAGGAATTCCGGGTTCAGCGAGAGAGACGCGTCAGGGTCCATGGCAGGCATCCAAGCAAGCGGGACCCGCATACTGGCACGGAACGCGGCGGGGACAATGCAAATCGCCCTGAAATCGCCGGCCTTGCGCCGGGGCCGCGGCGCCACGCCGGCCAGCGGGGGCGCGCCCGGCCGGGCGCGCCCCGCCGGGACGCTTCAGGAAACGGCGACGTGCCGGGTGATCTGGCCGTTGCTCTCCCAGTAGGTGTGCTTCCGGGCGATCCAGGGATCGTCCATCGCCGGCTGGACCTGTCCCGCGGTGTCGACCGCGCGCGAGGTCACCGTGTGCTCGCCCGGCGCGGGCGACGGCCAGTCGAGGTACCAGGCCTTCCAGGCGAATTCCGCTTCCTGGTCGTGGTCGATCGTCGCCTGCTGCCACGGCCCGTCGTCGATCCTGACCTCGACCTTTTCGATCGGGGCACCCCAGGCGACGCCTTCGATCCGGTAGCCGGCGGCGTCCCGCGTGACCCTGGCCGGCGCCGACTTCAGCCGGGCGCGGCCGACCGAGGTCTCGGCCCAGACCGTCTCGCCGTCATGCTCCTCCTCGCGGATGGTGACGTAGTTGCGCCCCATCAGCAGGCTCATGAAGCGCCGGTCGCGGACCTCGATGCGCTTCAGCCACTTGACGTTGGCGATGCCGTACCAGCCCGGCGCGATCAGCCGCAGCGGCGCGCCGTGCGCCGCCGGCAGGTCCGCGCCGTTCATCTCGTAGCAGAGGATGTTGTCAGGGCTCATCGCGTCCTCGAGCGACATGCTGCGCGCGAAGTTCTGGTGCATGTTCACGTCGCGGATGTCGTCCTTGAGCACGATATCACCGACGTCGGTGCCCCAGAACACCACCTCGATGCCGGTGTCCTTCACGCCCGCCTCCTGAAGCACGGCGGCGAGCGGCGTGCCGGCCCAGGCAGCATTGCCGATGGCTCCGACGAAGTCGGGGAAGCCGTGGTTGCCGGAGCATTCCAGGGTGAAGAAGGTCTCCTGGCGGGGCCGGGCCTTGAGATCGGCGAGGGTCAGGCTCATGCGATTGTCCACCAGCCCGTCGATCTCCAGCTTCCAGCTCGCGGCGTCGATCGTCGGCCGGTCGAAGTGCGAGACGGCGAAGAACTTCTCGTTCGGCGTCACCCACGAGTCGAGGTTCTCCCAGACGAGCTGGGTGTCGCAGCACGGATCGGTGGCCGCGGGCGGCTGATCGAGCCAGGGCACGGCGACCTCGCCCGGCCGGCTCGGAAACGCCCTGGCGGGGCGGAATAGACGTCGCTGGCTGCGATCGCATGCGCCGCCCTGCACGATCACGTCTCTGCGGTGAAGATCGGACACGAGTATACCCTCCCCCGGAGGTTGATATTTCAAAGTGATCATCGTTTACTGAAATACGCACGATTGATTACGATCGTCCGGACCGCAATATACGCCCTTTTCTGGTGGGCCGCAAACGCGAATTCGTGCCGGCAACTTGGCGCGACTTCCCCCGCCGCGTCCGGGCGGCCGGTGCGGCAAATCCGGTTGGCCCCCGGTCCGGGCGCCGCTATACGGCGCTCTGAACCCCGGGTGGAGGACGAGACGATGACCGAGACGCGCACCGAGACCGACAGCTTCGGCCCGCTCGAAGTCCCGTCCGAGCACTACTGGGGCGCGCAGACCCAGCGCTCGGTGAAGAACTTCCCGATCGGCTGGGAGCAGCAGCCGGTCTCGATCCGCCGCGCACTCGGCGTGATCAAGCAGGCCTCCGCCGAAGTGAACATGGAGATGGGCCTGCTCGACCCCGCGATCGGCAAGCCGATCGTCGAGGCGGCGGCCGAGGTCGTCGCCGGCAAGTGGGACGACGAGTTCCCGCTGGTGGTCTGGCAGACCGGCTCCGGCACCCAGTCGAACATGAACGCCAACGAGGTGATCTCCAACCGCGCGATCGAGATGCTCGGCGGCGCGAAGGGCTCGAAGAAGCCGGTGCACCCGAACGACCACGTCAACATGTCGCAGTCGTCGAACGACACCTACCCGACCGCGATGCACATCGCGGCGGCGATGACCGCGCGCGACGTGACGCTTCCCGGCCTGCAGAAGCTGCACGGCGCGCTGGTCGACAAGGCGGCCGCCTTCAAGGACATCATCAAGATCGGCCGCACCCACACCCAGGACGCGACGCCGCTCACCCTCGGCCAGGAGTTCGGCGGCTACGCCTTCCAGGTCGAGCAGGGGATCAAGCGGGTGACGGCGGCGCTGCACAACATCTACCCGCTGGCGCAGGGCGGCACCGCGGTCGGCACCGGCCTCAACACCAAGAAGGGCTTCGCCGAGAAGGTGGCGGCGCGCATCGCCTCGATCACCGGGCTGCCGTTCGTCACCGCGCCGAACAAGTTCGAGGCGCTGGCCGCGAACGACGCGATGGTCGAGCTCTCGGGGGCGCTGCGGGTCGTCGCGGTCAGCCTCTTCAAGATCGCCAACGACATCCGCCTGCTCGGCTCCGGCCCGCGCTCGGGCCTCGGCGAGCTGATCCTGCCCGAGAACGAGCCCGGCTCCTCGATCATGCCCGGCAAGGTCAACCCGACCCAGGCCGAGGCGCTGACCATGGTCTGCGTGCAGGTGATGGGCAACGACACCGCCGTCGGCATCGCCGGCTCGCAGGGCCACTTCGAGCTCAACGTCTTCAAGCCGATCATCGCCTACAACGTCCTGCAGGCGATGGAGCTCCTCGGCCACGCCGCCACCTCCTTCACCGACAACTGCGTCGTGGGGATCGAGGCCAACGAGGAGCGGATCGCGAAGCTGATGCGCGAGAGCCTGATGCTGGTGACGGCCCTCACCCCGACGATCGGCTACGACAAGGCGACGACGGTGGCCAAGACCGCGCACAAGAACGGCACCACGCTGCGCGAGGAGGCGATCCGGCTCGGCTTCGTCGACGGCGAGACCTTCGACCGGGTGGTGCAGCCCTCGCAGATGCTCGGCCCGAGCGACTGACGGGCCGCGCCCTCAGCGGAAGCGGGTGAAGGCCTCGACCAGCGGCAGCGCGTTCGCGACGAGGAGCAGCACGAGGCTCGCCCGCCGGCCGCGGACCACGAGCAGGGCGACGAGGACCGGGAGGTACAGGAGCGAGGCCAGGCTGCCGGCGGCGTTCGGCGTGCCGGTGGTGATCGCGACCGGCACGTCCCTGACCACGAGGGTGGCGAGGTAGGCCATCGCCGCGAGCAGGATCGCGAGCAGGCCCCCGATCACGCTCCGGCGGACCGCGGAAGTAGTAGGCGTCGAAGTCCGCCCAGCGCTCGGGGTGCGCCGGGAAGACCAGCCCCGAGATCACGTAGAAGCCGCCGATGACCACGAGGATGCCGACGAGCACCAGCAGGTCGAGCGGCACGTTGCCGTGCAGCTCGTAGAAGGCGAGCCAGAAGGAGAGCTGCGCGAGCAGGATCAGGAGGCCGAGCAGCGGCACCAGCCAGCCGACCCGGACGCTTTCGGCCGGCGTCGGGGTCAGGCCGAGCTTCAGCCGGCAGGTGCGGACGACGCCGCCGAGCACCTCGCCCATCGCGAGGCCGAGGAGCAGCCCGAACAGGCGCACGACGAGATCGAAGGCGGACATCGGGAACCCCGTGCAGAAGACGCGCGTCAGGCTTCCTACACGAATTTGCCGCGATCCGAACCCGCTTGCGCCGCGGCAAGGCTTCGGGTCTGATCGCGCATCAACGGCAGAATGCCCGCACGAAAGGGAGGATGCGATGGCCAAGAAGATTCTGATGCTGACCGGCGAGTTCACCGAGGAATACGAGATCTTCGTGTTCCAGAAGGGGATGGAGGCGGTCGGCCACACCGTGCACGTCGTCTGCCCCGACAAGAAGGCCGGGCGAGAAGATCCAGACCTCGCTGCACGACTTCGAGGGGCACCAGACCTACACCGAGAAGTACGGCCACTTCGCCGACATCAACAAGACCTTCGCCGACGTGAAGCCCGAGCAGTACGACGCGGTCTACTGCGCCGGCGGCCGCGGCCCGGAGTACATCCGCACCGACAAGCGGGTGCAGGACATCGTCCGCCACTTCCACGAGACCGGCAAGCCGATCTTCACCATCTGCCACGGCGTGCAGATCCTCGTCGCCGTCGACGGGGTGGTGAAGGGCAAGCGGGTCGGCGCGCTCGGCGCCTGCGAGCCCGAGGTGCGCCTCGCCGGCGGCACCTACGTCGACCTCTCGCCGACCGAGTCGCTGATCGACGGCAACATGGTCTCGGCCAAGGGCTGGACGGCGCTCGGCGACTTCATGCGCGACTGCCTGCAGGTGCTCGGCACCGAGATCCGCCACGCGGAGCAGCGCACGCCGGCGGCCACCGCCGCGGAGTAGCGCGGAACCCACGGCCCCGCGCGGCATTCTCCGCGCGGGCGTCGTCTGCTAGACTGCTCGCCGGGCACGCGAAAGGACGACGGGATGGAGTGGCGGGGGCGGCGCGAGAGCTCCAACATCGAGGACCGGCGCGGCGGCGGCGGCGGGATGATCCGCCCGGCGGGCTTCGGCGGCATCGGGATCCTCGTGGTGGTGCTGATCGGCATGTTCTTCGGCGTCGACCTCACGCCGCTCCTCGGCACCGGTGGCGGGCAGGTGGTGACCAACGAGGCGCCCTCGGGGCCGAACACCATCGACGACGAGCAGGAGCGGTTCGTCGCGGTGGTCCTCGCGCAGACCGAGGACGTCTGGGCGCCGCTCTTCAAGGCGGCCGGGCTGCAGTACCACGAGCCGAAGCTGGTGCTCTTCTCCGGTCAGACCCGGTCGGCCTGCGGTTTCGCCCAGTCGGCGATGGGCCCCTTCTACTGCCCGAACGACCAGACGGTCTATCTCGACACCGACTTTCTTCCGGGTGATGGAGCAGCAGCTCGGCTCGCGCGGGGACTTCGCCAAGGCCTACGTCGTCGCGCACGAGGTGGGCCATCACGTCCAGGACGAGCAGGGCATCCTCGCCCAGGTGAATTCGGTGCGCGAACGCTCGAGTGAACGGCAGTCGAACGCGCTTTCGGTGCGGATCGAGCTGCAGGCCGACTGCTATGCCGGGGTCTGGGCGCATGATTCGCAGCAGGCGCTCAAGGTGACGGACCAGGACATCCGCGACGCGCTCGACACGGCGGCGCGGATCGGCGACGACGCCCTGCAGAAGGCGGCGCAGGGGCGGGTGGTGCCCGACAGCTTCACGCACGGCACCAGCGAGCAGCGGCAGACGTGGTTCTTCCGCGGCTTCAAGACCGGCGACGACAACCAGTGCGACACCTTCAACAACGACATCTGAGCAAGGCGCATGGGCAAGCTCGTCAATCTCCGCACCGTCCGCCGCCAGCGCGAGCGCGCGGCGGACCGCCGCAAGGCCGACGCCGCCGCCGCGCGCACCGCGCCGGCCGCCGCCGAGGCGGAGCGGGAGCGCGGCGAGGCGGAGCTCGAGCGGCGGCGCCTCGACGGGCACCGCCGCGAGACGCCGGACGACTGAACTGCCCGGCCGCCCGCAGAAGCACTCGCTGACGCTGCGCGGCCACCGCACCTCGGTCTCGCTCGAGCCCGAGTTCTGGGACGCTTTCCGCGCCATCGCCGCCGCCGAGGGCCGGGCGCTCAACGAGTTCGCGGCCGAGCTCGACGCGGCTCGCGGCACCTCGCGCGGCCTCGCGTCGGAAATCCGCGTCTACGTGCTTCGCTGGTACCGCGACCGCGCCGCGGGGTGAGGCCAGGGGCGCACTACCCGGCCGCCGGCTCGAGGATCGCGTAGATCTTCGTCACCCGCCCGATCGATTCCCAGCTGCCGCGGAACCCCGCCGCGACGACGAAGGCGTCGCCCGGCCCGAACTCGACGCTGCCCTCCGCGTCGCTCAGCCGCACCCGCCCCTCGAGCAGCAGGCAGAGCTCGGTCTCGGTGTAGCTCACCGCCAGCACCCCCGGCTCCGCCTGCCAGTGGCCGGCGTGAAACCGCCCCGAGGGATCGGAGAAGACATTCCACACCCGCGCGACGCCGGACCCCGCGAGCACCTTCTCGGGGTTCGCATCGGCCGGCACGGGCGCGGCGTCCCGCGTAAGCTGGTGAACATGGGCAGGCGGCATCGCGCGGTCTCCGGGTTTTGCCTGCCGATGCTACACGCCCGGCCGCCGATGCCCCAGCCCGTGAAGCGCGCGACCGTCTTAGGTATGACGGGCTCCCGTGTGACGGGCCGCGCTTTTCCCTCTTTGAAGCCGGGCCGCCGCACACTATATTCGGGCTGTCCGGGCAACCGGACTATGGTGATAAACGCGCGCGTAATAAGCGGATCGGACCCGGGGGCGGTACCCGGCGGCTCCACCAAGCACCCTCGTTGGGGGACGGACGGGGCCGAAACAGGATCGACGGACGTGTAAAGGCGTTATGCTTTCACTCGGCAGGATGCCACCGTTACCGGCTCAAATCGATAGTTGCCAACGACAACTATGCTCCGATGGCCGTTGCCGCGTAAGCGGTAACCAAATCGAAATCTGAAGTCCCGGGGCTTAGCCGCTTCGGGCGGGGTTCGCAGGCACCTGGCAACAGAAGCCTGCACTTTCCCTCTCGCATCGCCGGCTATCGGCCGAATCACCCGATATCGCTGCCCGCGCCCGGCCGACGCGGTTTTTTTCCGTATTTGCGGATCGGCGGGAAACGGCCGTTCCGCGAAATAGGCCTATGCGCGACAGAATTCACCGGAAACGTTCCAAAGACGGCTGACGACGATTTCCGATAAACCATGTTGAACAATCCGTGAGGCAGGCGTAGATTCGGCGTAGAACGAGTATTTTGGAGTTGGGTTGATGCGTGTAACTTGCATCGCGGCCTTTTTGGCTGCCGTTATTTGTGCGTCACAAGTTGACGCTGCAGTTCTCATCCGAGTTCAGGAACTTACCGATCCCGGCATTGTGGTAAGAACGAGCGGGTCGATCGACCTGAGCGGGCTGGCCGCGCCCGATCGCGAGGCGCTCGACGAGGAGACCGGTCCGCTGATGGTCCCCGACCGGGGCTATATCGCGTCCGGCGTCGTCGGGCTCGTGGATATCTATCGGGGCGTGTTCGAGGATCCGGCGACCTCCTTCGGTCCCGGGGGGCCGGCCGACCATTGGTCGATCGCGACCGGCGACCCGGATACCTTCTTCGCGATCGCGCTGGCCGAGAACGCGCTGCTGCTCCCCGCGGGGTACCGCTCCAATTCCCCGATCCACGCCTACACGTATTTCGTCGGGGCGCCGGGCTTTACGCTGGACTCGGTCGGCATGACGCTCGGCAGCTACGACTTCGGCCTGGTCAACGGCGACCACGTCACCGTCGAGGTCGCGCCGATTCCCTTGCCCGCGACGCTGCCGATGTTCGGGGCGGGACTGCTTGTCCTGTTCGGAATGGCGCGTCGCTTCTCCGGGCGCTCCGGCCGCC
Source organism: uncultured Alphaproteobacteria bacterium (assembly GCA_963737485.1). Taxonomy (GTDB): domain Bacteria; phylum Pseudomonadota; class Alphaproteobacteria; order Rhodobacterales; family Rhodobacteraceae; genus Amaricoccus. Next base: position 116,247 of record CAVTSR010000002.1, read on the forward strand.
TCCACACCACCTGAACCCGGGCCGCGCGCCGTTCGACGCGCGGCTTTCGCCGTTGCTTGTTCCTTGCGCCGGGCCGCGGCGCGGGCAGAATGGCCCGCCGCTCCGGAGGGCCGAATGAACGTCAGGCGTCACGGCCGTTTCTACGTCGCCCTCGCCGCGGGTGCCGTCGCCCTGCTGCTGACGGCCGGCGCCGGCGCCTTTCCCGGCGGCTGGGAAGTGCGCTTTCTCGTCGCGGGAGACGTCTTCTTCCTGCTCTACCTGGTCCTGACCGGGCGGTTCGTCGCGCGGGCCACCGCCGACCATCTGCGCGAGGCGGCCGCCGCCGACGAGGGCCTGCCGCTGATCCTGCTCGTGACCGGCGCGGCGGTGGTGGTCAGCTTCATCGCCGTCTATCTCGCGATCGCCGGTCCCGGCGGACTCGGGGCGGGCACCGGCGTTCTCGCGGTCGCCGCCATCCCGCTCGGCTGGATGACGCTGCACACGATGGCCTCCTTCCACTACGCCAACATCTATTACGCCCCGCGCCACGGCGGCGTCACCGGCGGGCTCGAGTTCCCGGGCAAGGGTGCGCCGGGCCCCTGGGACTTTCTCTACTTCGCTTTCGTGATCGGCATGACCGCCCAGGTCTCCGACGTCCAGGTCGAGACCGCCCGGCTGCGCCGCACCGTGCTCGCCCACGGGGTGGCGAGCTTCTTCTACAACACCGTCATCCTCGCGCTCGCGGTCAACGCCGCGGTCAACCTCGGCGGCCGCTGACCCGGCCGCGACCGGCCTCTCCCGGCCTCGGCCCGGGCGCCGCGCCGTCGAGATGCGGCTTTCATCGGCGGCAGAATCGGCTAAGGTCGGGCCACCTCGACGATGCGGACCGCGATGCCAAAGGGAATCGACTACAAGCTCTACATGAAGAAGGCGCTCCACCAGTTCGTGGCGGACGTGCTGGCGCAGGTGGCGCGCTCGGGCCTCCCCGGAAAGCATTATTTCTTCATCACTTTCGACACCACGCATCCCGGCGTCGACATGAACCCGGCGCTGAAGGCGCGCTTCCCCGGCGACATGACGATCGTGCTGCAGGAGTGGTTCGCCGACCTCGCGGTGATGAAGGACCGCTTCACCGTAACGCTCAATTTCGGCGGCGTGCCGGAGCCCATCGTCGTCCCCTTCGACGCGATGACGACCTTCGTCGACCCCAGTGTCGAGTTCGGCCTGCGCTTCGATGCCAGCGAGAGCGAGGTGCCGGCGAGCGACGACGACGCCGAGCAGGCAGCGCCGCCTCCGCCCGCCGCGAACCCGACCGCCCCCAAGGCCGTCAAGGGCGCCCAGGGCGAGATCGTCAGCCTCGACAAGTGGCGCAAGTCCTGACCGCGGGCGGCGCGCCGACCTCCACCGCCCCCGCGTCAGCGCCGCTCGCTCATCTCGATCACCCCGAGCTCGCGCAGCAGCTTGCGTCGCATCGCCCTCTCGAAGTCGGAATAGTCGTCGGCCCGCTCGACGAAGGCGCCCGGCCCCTGGATCACGAACTCCTGGTAGTAGCGCGCCAGCGCCGAGTTGGGCGACCCCACCACCAGCCCGTTGATCGTCACCCCCTCGAAGGGAAAGTCGCGCTTCACCAGCTCCGGCGAGGCGCCGTCGTTGTTGGTCCCGTCCCCTGAGACGTCGAGCGTGCGCTGCCCGCACTCGCCGCGCTTGGAGAGCGCCTGCCCGCCGTAGAGCAGCGCCAGCCCCAGCGCGGTCGGGAACTGCGCATAGCTCCTCCCCTGCGCCCTGAGCCGCGCCCGCCACCGCATCGAGATCCGCCGCCGTCGCGATCGCCACCCAGTCCTGGCGGATCACCTGCTGCTGCCAGCCGCTCCACTCGTAGATCATCAGCTTCACCGGGGCCCCCGGGGTGGCGAGGAAGGCCTCGCGCACCTCGGGCGCGGTCAGCGCCGCGGCGAGCCCGTCGCGCTGCAGCCGGTACTCGCCGGCGTCCACCGACGAGGACACGTCGAGCGCCAGCGCCAGCGCCAGCCGGCAGCCCTCGGCCGCCGCGCCGCCGGCCGCCGCGCACCCCGCCGCGAGCGCCAGCGCCGCCGCGGCGAGGCGGCCCGGGCTCACCAGGTTCCGGTGTTCTGCATGCTCTTCCACGGCTCCTTCGGGTCCAGCGACCCCCCCGCCTGCAGGAGCTCGATCGACACGTTGTCGGGCGAGCGCACGAAGGCCATGTGCCCGTCGCGCGGCGGCCGGTTGATCGTGACCCCCGCCTGCTGCAGCTTCTCGCAGACCGCGTAGATGTCGTCGAACTCGTAGGCGAGGTGCCCGAAATGCCGGCTGTCCGACGGCAGCCCCTCGTCGCCGTCCCAGTTGTGCGTGAGCTCCACCGGCGCCTCGTGCTGCCCCTCGGGCGCCATGAACACCAGCGTGAAGCGCCCCTTGTCGTTGTCGATCCGCCGGATCTCCTTGAGCCCCAGCAGCTCGTAGAAGGCCATCGACTTCTCCAGGTCCTTCACCCGCACCATGGTGTGCAGATATTTCGTCTTCATCTTGTGGCTCCCTTGCGCTCTAATGCCAGATATGGTTCCCGCCCGATTCCCCTCGGGCCGCCGCCCCGAGAGGTTACCTATGTCGATCCCCGCGGAACAACAGCCCCAAGCCGCTTCCTCCGCGCCCGCCCCGGAGACCGCCACCCGCCGCGCCACCGTCGCCGCCCTCGAGGCGCGCCTCGGCCAGCCGATCCCGGTCCTCGACCACGGCTTCATCCGCGTCGTCGACTACATGGGCGACGACGCCGCCATCGTGCAGGCCGCCCGCGTCTCCTACGGGCAGGGGACCAAGTCCGCCCGCGACGACGCCGGCCTCATCCGCTACCTGATGCGCCACTGGCACTCGACCCCCTTCGAGATGTGCGAGCTGAAGCTGCACGTGAAGCTGCCGGTCTTCGTCGCCCGCCAGTGGATCCGCCACCGCACCGCCAACGTCAACGAATACTCCGCCCGCTACTCGATCCTCGACCGCGAGTTCTACATCCCCGCCCCCGAGCACCTCGCCGCCCAGTCCCGCGTCAACAACCAGGGCCGCGGCGAGACCCTCGCCGGCGACGAGGCCGCCCGCGTCCTCGCCATGCCTCCGCGCCGACGCCGGCACCGCCTACGACCACTACGAGGCGATGCTCTCCCAGGACGGCCAGCAGGGCCTCGCGCGCGAGCTCGCCCGGATGAACCTGCCGGCCAGCATCTACACGCAATGGTACTGGAAGACCGACCTCCACAACCTCTTCCACTTCCTCCGCCTGCGCGCCGACGCCCACGCCCAGTACGAGATCCGCGCCTACGCCGAGGCTCTGTGCGAGGTGGTGAAGGACTGGGTCCCGGCCGCCTGGGACGCCTTCGAGGACTACCGCCTGAACGCCGTCACCTTCTCGGGGAAGGGGATGGCGGCGCTGCGGCGGATGCTCGCGGGGGAGACGGTCACGCGCGAGGACGTCGGGATGAGCGCGGGGGAGTGGCGGGAGTTTGAGGGAGTGTGAAGGCCATTCGATAAGCTCGATCCGCGAACGCGAGCGAGAACGGTTCGCATCGGCGTCCTCCTAGGTGTCGCGTGACAACGATCTATTGTATCGTGGCAATGGACTGGTGATCGGCGGAGCGCTTTAGTGGCATTCGTATTGTCATAATCGGCGCGGGTAGCTGCGGACCATTAGGAAAGCTTCGTAGTGGACAGCACAGCGGTAATCTCGGTTACGGCCATAGCGATGTCATTGAGCGATCCGGCTGGAGAGCTACAGTGCAAATCATACTACAGTCGAGATGACGGCGAAAATCATGAGCTGTATGAAGCCGCCGTAGCTCGGAGCACGTAATGTCATTGTGACAGCTTCTGGATTTGCTCAAATCCGTTCGTCACGGGCGTGATCTCGCGCATAGTCGAGAGTAATCTCTTAAACGAATATGACGATAGGATAGCCCCTTGTCCGCAGCGCCGAGTAGACTTCGTGGTATCGGACTGTCTCGAGAAGCTTGCGAGAAATGCAGCAGCCGTGGGATATCACGATTATAGCACTGAACTGATGGATAGTGTTCGGTGGCTGAGGATCTCCATATGGACCGAGATAATCATCCTGAACTGTCGCCGATAACTGCGAGGACGCTTTGATACCAACACGCGGGCAATGAGCAGGGGGCACGATCATATCTGCGCTACCGCAACGTAATGGGATGATACTTTGCCGTCGAATAGTCGGAATTTGACGTCTGCGCTCATATCATTCCGTATGAATTCTATCACGTGGGCGGCCAAGTATTGCTACGGCGAGTTGATCTCGGAATATGTTGTACAGCGTGGGTTTACAACAATGATCAGAGGGCGGACTAACTCGTACGTTCAGTCCTAGAACTAGGGCATTTGAAGAACGGGATGGATATTGGAATCGCCTCATCGATCTGACTCCATGTATCTGACGGTGCTAGATTATTCGACCATAATGGTAGCGATTTGAGAATGATCTGAAATTACCCGATAATTTCGATGCAGATACGACCATCTTCTCCATGGCTGCGCCGAGTGATCTTACGGCGAGCGAGACGCTGAACGCAGCCTGCAGATGGCTTCAGGATGCCGCGTCGCATCGGCACGTACGCGAACTAAGCAAGCGTAGGGTGGGTCATCGACCCACCGCTCTACCTTGCCAAAGATTGCCATCCACCCTAACCTCACCGCCATGTCCACGATGAACATCTCCCTCCCCGAAGGCCTCAAGGCCTTCGTCGATGCGCAGGTCGGCGCCCGCGGCTACGGCAGCGCCAGCGAGTACGTCCGCGACCTGATCCGGCGCGACGCGGACATCCAGAAGTTCCGGTCGCTGATCGAGGAGGGGCTCGCCTCGGGCCCGGGCGTCGAAGCCGACGAAGCCTTCTTCGAGGAGCTGCGGGCCGAGATCCGCACCCGCGCCGCCGAGTGAGCTCCAAGCCGCTGCGGCTCCGTCCGGCAGCGCGCGCGGACCTCCGAAGCATCGCTTCCCACTACACCGCCGAAGCGGGCGAGCCGGTTGCGCAGGCCTTCCTCGACGCGGTGGAGCGCGCCTTCGCCCACCTCGGGGAGCAACCCGCCTCCGGCTCGCTCCGCTACGAGCATTACACCGGCCTGCCCGGTCTGCGCGCCTGGCCGGTCCGTCGCTTTCCCTACCTCCTGCTCTATTTCGACCGCGTCGATCACGTCGACGTCGCTCGCGTCCTCCATGGCAGGCGCGACATTCCCGAAGTGTTCGGTTGAGCGAGTTGCTTACGCGCGCGCCCATCGGGTCGAAGTCATCGGGGACCCTCGAACTCCCCGGCGAGGAACCCGAGCCGCCGCTCGGCGCCGTGGGGGGCATCGAGCGGCACCACCTTGACCAGCGGCCGTCCAGCTTTGGTGATGAGGAAGCCCCCGCCTGTCGCCGCGCTGTCGACCAGCCGCGAGAGCCTGGCCTTGGCTTCGGTGATGCTCACGCTGCGCATGCTCGCCTCACGACCATTTCGCCGGATTTAGCTTATCAGGGCGACCGCCACCTCGTGTAGTCTCCCCGCAAAATCTCAAAGGGGGATGCAATGGCCTGGCAACTCGCTCGTTCTCTTTCCGCGCTCGCGCTTGCGGCGACGCTCGGCCTCACCGCCGGGGTGGCGCTCGGGCGGACCAGCTATCCGCCGCTCGTCGTGCTCTTGAAAACGAACACCTCGGTGCTCGGCCAGCCGCTCGAATACCCCAAGGGCACGCCGGAGATCACCGCGGCGCTCATCTCGCTCGATCCGGGCAAGGAGACGAACTGGCACCGCCACGACGTGCCGCTCCTCGGCTACATCCTCGAGGGCGCCCTGACCGTCGACTACGGGGCCGCCGGCAGCCGGACCTACGAGGCCGGCGACGCCTTCGTCGAGGCGTTCCACACCGACCACGACGGGCGCAACGATGGCAGCGTCCCGATGCGGCTGCTGGCGGTCTACATCGGCGCCGAGGGCGCGCCGCTCAGCGTCATGCGCGACGCGCCGCCGGCTGCGAACTGAAGCCCGCGACTGCGGGCAATCGCTAAAAAGCGCTTAACGCGAATAAGTTTTGTCGCATGATTACAAATACATAGGCATCTGCTCGCACGCGAGCAGTGCGAGCAGCCGCGCGCCCGGAGCGGTCCGCATCATGTGACTGGACACCTCCCGGCAACTGCGGAAACTCCCGGCGAACGCCCCGGAGACGCCATGCGCCTGCCCGTCATCCTCTGCCTCCTCGTCGCCGCCTGCGGCACCACCTAC
>CAVTSR010000003.1:0-164606 GCA_963737485.1 uncultured Alphaproteobacteria bacterium
CAAGACGACTTACTCGCTTATCACGACAGAGTTTATCGTGATAATCAAGAAAAACCGCCGGCGCCGGTTAGGCAAGCAAAACAGGGCGCTAGGAGGAGACTACCTCGCGGAACGCGGGCTCGGGGAAGGTCGCCGCCCATCCGAGTTCAGATCGTCAAGCGTCATCGATTCGATCAGCAGCAGGTAGGCGGCGAAGACGTCGCCGAACGCGCGCCGGATGGCGCAGGTCGCCTCGTCCTCACAGTCGTCGCAGCGGCGGTAGGCGCCGCGCGAGAGGCAGGGCAGCGGCGCGATCGGGCCGTCGACCAGCCGCAGGATCGCGCCGAGGGTGATGGTCGCGGGATCCTTGATCAGCTGGTAGCCGCCGATCCGCCCGCGGCGGCTGCCGATCATTCCGGCGTTCTTGATCGAGAGCAGGATGTGCTCGAGGAAGCGCTTCGGCACCCCGGCGCGGGTGGCGATCTCCTCGATGGTCATCGCCAGACCGCCGCGCGCCTGCGCCTCGCCGAGTGTGCAGAGCGCCTTCAGCGCATACTTGGCCTTTTGGGAGATCATCCCAAGTTGCTAGAGCACTGCGGAATGCAGTTCAAGTGTCTCGTGAATCGACGGAACATTCATCGTTGTTAAGTGATCCGGCAGAACAATCCGAAGCACTCCCGTGTGTAGTCGCAAGCTCGATAGCCTCGCCGTACGCAGACTGCTTGGCGCCGGGCGGTAACGTCCGCAGTTGCGCGCCGCTTGAGGGCCGCCGCTTTCCGTCGCGACATCGCTAGGTGATGGTGATCCCGGGATGGGTGGCGAAGGCATTGTCGAAGAGCATGTGGCCGCGCTGCTTGGCAGGCTGCCGGAGCGCGGGCGCGGTTCTGGTCCCGTCAGCGTAGAACCACCAGAGATAGAGAGCGTCGCGCGGCGCGCCCGGTTGGTCGATCAGTGGAGCGCGGCGCCGATCCTTTCGAGGGCCCAGTCGATCTCGTCGCGCTCGATCACCAGCGGCGGCGAGAAGCGGATCGTCTGTCCGTGCGTCTCCTTGGCGAGGATGCCCTTGCCGCGGAGCGCCTCGACGACCGGGCGGGCCGGCCCGGCGTCGGGATGGAGCTCGACCGCGAGCATCAGTCCGCGGCCGCGGACCTCGCGGACCCGGTTGGAGCGCACCGCCTCGAGGCCGGCGTGGAAAGTGTCGCCGAGCTCGGCGGCGCGCTCGATCAGCCCCTCCTCGGTCAGCACCTTGAGCGAGGCACGGGCGACCGCGCAGGCAAGCGGGTTGCCGCCGAAGGTCGAGCCGTGCTGGCCGGGCTTCAGCACCCCGAGCACGTCGGAGTTCGAGAGGACGGCGGAGATGGGATAGAAGCCGCCGCCGAGCGCCTTGCCGATCAGGGTGACGTCGGCCTCGATGCCCTCGTGCTCCTCGGCGAGGAGCCTGCCGGTGCGGCCGAGGCCGGTCTGGATTTCGTCGAGGATGAGCGTCACGTCGTGGCGGGTGCAGATCTCGCGCACGCGGGTGAAGTAGCCGGCGGGCGGGATGATGACGCCGGCCTCGCCCTGGATCGGCTCGACGAGGAAGCCGACGGTGTTGGGGGTGATCGCGGCCTCGAGCGCGTCGGCGTCGCCGAAGGGGACGGTGACGAAGCCGGGGACGAAGGGGCCGAAGTGGCCGCGGGCGTCGGGGTCGGTCGAAAAGGAGACGACGCCGAGGGTGCGGCCGTGGAAGTTGTCGGCGCAGACGATGATCTCGGCCTGGTTCTCGGGTACGCCCTTCACCTCGTAGCCCCACTTGCGCACCGCCTTGATCGCCGTCTCGACCGCCTCGGCGCCCGAGTTCATCGGCAGGATCTTGTGCGAGTTGGTGAGCGCCGCGAGCTCCTCGTAGAAGCGCGGGAGCTGGTCGTTGCGGAAGGCGCGGCTGGTCAGGGTCAGCCGCTGCGCCTGCTCCACCATGGCGGCGAGGATCTTCGGGTGGCAGTGGCCCTGGTTCACCGCGGAATAGGCGGCGAGGCAGTCGAGGTAGCGGTTGCCCTCGATGTCGGTGACCCAGACGCCCTTGCCCTCGGTGAGGACGACGTCGAGCGGATGGTAGTTGTGCGCCCCGAGGCGGGTCTCGAGGTCGATCAGGCCGGCGCTGTCGAGCATGCGGGTCACTCCTGTCACCCGGCGACGAGGGCGCCGGGCTGGCGGTCGAGCACGGTGCGGCCGAAGAGGCTCGCGACGAGTTCGGTGGCGGCGAGGGCGGTGCGGCCGCGCTCGTCGAGGAAGGGGTTGAGCTCGACGACGTCGACCGAGCCGACGAGGCCGGAGTCGCAGAGCATCTCCATCACGAGATGCGCCTCGCGGTAGGTGGCGCCGCCGGGGACGACGGTGCCGGTGCCGGGGGCGACGGCGGGGTCGAGGAAGTCGACGTCGAAGCTCACGTGCAGGCGGACGCCGCGGGCGCGCCAGCGGGCGATCCGCTCGGCGAGGAGTGCCGAGACGCCACGCTCGTCGATCGCGCGCATGTCGACGACGTCGATGCCGTGCGCGGCGAGGCGGATGCGCTCGCCGGGATCGACCGAGCGGGCGCCGAGGATGTGGATGTTGCCGTGCGGGATCGGGTGGAGCGGGCGGGACGCGTCGAGGATCGGCGCGAGCGCGGGCTCGCCGGCGAGGAAGCTGAGCGCCATGCCGTGCAGGTTGCCCGACGGGGAGCTCTCGGGGGTGTTGTAGTCGGCGTGCGCGTCGATCCAGAGCACGGCGAGCTCGCGGCCGGCCTCGGCGCAGGCGCGGGCGACGCCGCTGATCGAGCCGAGCGACACCGCGTGATCGCCACCGAGAAAGACCGGCACGCCGCCTTCGGCGGCGAGCGCGTGCGCCTGGTCGTGCAGGCGGCGGGTCCAGCCGGCGATCTCGCCGAGGTGGCGGCAGCGGGCGGCGGTTTCGGGCGCCATCGCCACCGGAACCGGGTCGACGGCGTGGATCGTGCCGCGGTCGCCGACGCGGTGGCCGAGGTCGGCGAGGACGCGGGCGAGCCCGGCGGTGCGCAGCGCGTCGGGCCCCATCAGGGTGCCACGGGTGCCGGCGCCGAGCTCGAGCGCGGCGCCGAGCATCGCGATGTCGCGCCGGTTGCGCGTGGTGAGCGGCAGCGCCGCCTGCGAGGTATCGAGCACGTCGTCTCCGTGGAATGCAGGGGAAATCCGCCTTATCGTGATACGCCGGATCGGCGCGAACGAAAAGCTAGCAATCTGTCGGATTGCATAGGAAGATTGCGCAATTCGGCAGTGCAACCTTGCGGATTGGCAGATGATCCCGCTCGACGACCTCGACCGCCGGCTGATCGGGCTCCTGCGGGCCGACAGCCGGATGCCGAGCGCGACCCTCGCGCGGCAGCTCGGCGTGTCGCGCGGCACGGTGCAGAACCGGATCGCCCGGCTGGTGGCGGGCGGGGTGGTGCTCGGCTTCACCGTCCGGCTGCGCGACGAGGCCGAGGGGCCGGCGGTGCGGGCGATGATCGCGATCGAGCTGCGTTCGGCGGAGGTGCGCGCCGTCGTCGCCGCGCTGCGGCGGATGCCGGAGGTCGGCCGCGTCTGGTCGACGAACGGGCGCTGGGATCTGGTGGCGGAGATCGCCACCGACGATCTCGCCGCGCTCGACCGGGCGCTGACGGCGATCCGGGCGCTGAAGCCGGTGGCGAATTCGGAGACCAGCATCCTGCTCGCCGAGGTCGGCTGAAAGCCGCAGGATCCGGGTTGCCCGGAGGGGCCCGAGCGACCACCTTCGCAGCCGGAGGGTTGAAGCGATGCAGACGCATGTTTTCGAGACGGCCGCGGGCTTCTGCGGCGTCGCCTGGAGCGAAGCGGGGATCACGCGCTTCCTGCTGCCGTCGAAGAGCGCCGAGGTCGCGGCCCGGCTGATCGCGCGGCGGGTGCCCGGCGGGACGCCGGCGTCGCCGCCGGCCGAGGTGGCGGAGGTGATCGACGCCGTCCGGCGCTACTTCGAGGGGGCGCAGGTGGACTTCGGCGGCGTTCGGCTCGCGGTGGACGAGCCCGACCCGTTCATCGCGCGGGTCTATGCCGCGGTGCGCGCGGCTCGGCTGGGGGGAGACCACGACCTACGGGGCGCTCGCGCGGGCGCTCGGGGCGGGACCGGAGGCGGCGCGCGACGTCGGCCAGGCGATGGCGCACAATCCGGTGCCGCTGATCATCCCCTGCCACCGGGTGCTCGCGGCCGGCGGCAAGCTCGGCGGCTTCTCCGCACCGGGCGGCGCCGGCACCAAGCGGCGGATGCTGGAGATGGAGGGAGTGGCGCTTGCCGCCGAGGCGCCGGGGCAGCGCGCCTTCGCTTTCTGAGAGGTGCGATTCCGGGGACGGACGCTGGCGTCGGCCGGTGCTTGCGGGGCCTGCGGCCCGGGGTGCACGGCAGACGTCCTCCCCGAGCGGCCGTACCGGCCGCTCCGCGCTGGTCGGCGCGCGTTTCCCGCCCCCTCGCTTCACGCGCCCGCGAGGGCGGTCGTGGTGGCGCCATTCCCGAGCTTGTGGCGCCGCGCCAGCAGATAGAATGCCAGGACATGCGTGATCATCAGCGCGGGCACGTAGAGGACCGGGACCCAGTAGGCCGCCGCCAGCGCTCCGGCGTGCTCCGGGAGCCCGAACCTGACGCCGTGATAGTAGTTGATGACGAGGTCGGCCGTTCCAACGACGTTGAAAAGACACTCGATTCGGCCGGTCGCGCGGCGGCGCGCAGCGAACTGGCGGCGGTGCTCGCGAGGGCGCAGGCTCGCGACCTCCTGGACGGCGAGCCCGCCGAGATGGCGGAGCGGTTCCTGGCGTTGCTCTGGGGCGACCTGATGATGGGCCTGCTGCTGCGCCTCGTCGATCCGCCCGCTCCCGAGGAGGCCGGGCGGCGCGCCCGCGACGCCGCCTCCGCCTTGCTGCGCCTCTATCCGGAGGTCGGCTCTCCCGGCGAAGACTGACGGCGGTTCCCGGGACGGCCTCCCGGCACGTCCGGAGCTCCGGTCAGTCGGTCAGGAGCGGACCGGTGCGCTCGGGGAGCGGATCGCGGCCGGCGATCTTGCCGATGACCTTGCCGGGCCAGGCGAAGGGCTGGTCGTGGCGGGCGAAAAGGATGCCGGTGGTGCGCGCCTCGACCGGCACGCTGCCGCCGAGGGGATCGACGATCTCGGCCACGATCTCGCCGGCGGCGACCCGGTCGCCGAGGCGGGCGCGGTAGACGACGATCCCGGTGGCGGGGGCGCGGACCTGCTGCATCGCGTCGAGGCGGGTCGCGTCGCATTCGAGCGCGGGCAGCGCGCCGGGGTCGCCGTCGAGGAGGCCGCGGCGGGTGAGAAAGCGCAGGATGGCGTGGGCGTCGTCCTCGGCGAGACGGGCGTCGACGTCGTTGTTGGAACGCAGCTCGACCGTCGCGGCGAGGCAGGCGGGCGGGATCGCCGCCTGCGGGAAGCGGTGGGCGAGCGCCCACCAGGGGCCGCTGCAGGCCTCGTCGAAGGGGTTGCCGCCGGAGACCTCGGCGATGAGCACCGCCCGCGCGCCGAGCTCGGCGGCGAGGTCGGCGGCGTCGGGCCAGAGCGGCGTGCCCAAGTAGAGGTGGACCATCGCCTGATTGTCGGCGTGCAGGTCGAGGACGATGTCGGCGTCTGAGGCGAGCCGGAGGAGCGCGAGGCGGAGGGCGGCGATCTCGCTGCGCGCCTCGACGTCGCCGAGAACCGCGCGCATCGCGGTGCGGATCGCGGCGACGTTCGCCACGGGGTCGGGACCGAGGCGGTCCGCGACGGCCTCGGCGACCGCGGCGGTCACATCGGGATAACCGCGGTTGAAGTTGCCGGCGCTGTTCGCCTCGTAGCGGCCGCGCAGGTAGCCCTGGGTCTGCTGCGCCAGGCCGATCGGGTTCGCGACCGGCACCAGCACCACCTCGCCGGTCAGCCGGCCGCGCGCCTCGGCCTCGGCGAGAAGGCCGGCGAGGCGGGCGAGCACCAGCATGCCGGGCAGCTCGTCCGCGTGCAGCCCGGCCTGCAGGTAGGCCTTGCGGCCCAAGTCGGGCGTGCCGAATCGCAGCACGGTCAGCTCGCGCCGGGTTCCGGGCGCGATCGCCGGCAGCGCGATCGTCTCGCGGCGGGCGGAATGCGGGGCCGGCGAGGCTTCGTTCGACATCGGGGCGGCTCCTGCGCGGAACGGCCGGAATCGGCCGCGCCCGGACTATCGCACCGCCGGCGGGCGGCTGGCGAGCGCCCCGGAGTGCGATCAGCCCTTCCGGAAGCGCGCCGGCGACGCTACCAAGACCGGGCAGCGCATGCATCCGGGGGGACCGCCATGGAGATCGTCTCGCAAGCCGTCTACGTGGGCCCGAACGTCTACGCCCGGGATCCGCTGATCCGGTTGACCGTCGATCTGCACCGCCGCGCGGAAAAGCCGGTGTCCGACTTCGGCGAGGCGCTTACCGGGCCGCTGCTGGAGCTGCTGCCCGGGCTGGCGAACGCCCGCACCGAGATGGGCGAGCCCTTCCTCGACCGGCTCAAGGAGCCCGATTGCCGCCTGGGTGAGCTGATGGCGCAGGTTGCGGTGGCGCTGCAGAACCACGGCGGCACGCCCGCCGAGGTGGCCATGGTCCGGGCGGCGGCGCACCCCGAAGAGGTGCAGGTGCTCTACGGCTACGAATCCGAGGAGGTCGGGATCGAGGCCGGCGAGGTGGCGCGCGCGATCATCCTCGAGCTGATCGACCCGCGCGAGAACGACGAGTTCGACATCGCCGAGGCGATCGAGGACTTCGACCATTTCGCCTCGCGCCGCTCGCTCGGACCGTCGGCGCTGGCGCTGGTCAAGGCGGCGGAGGCGCGCGACATCCCCTGGATCCGGCTCAACGACGCGAGCCTGATCCAGGTCGGGCAGGGCAAGTACCAGAAACGGATCGAGGCGGCGCTGACCTCGCAGACCTCGCACACCGCGGTCGAGATCGCCGCCGACAAGGAGCTGTGCACCCGGCTCCTGCACGACCTCGGCCTGCCGGTGCCGCGGCAGTACCAGGTCCGCGATGCCGAGGACGCGGTCGAAGCGGCGAATTCGATCGGCTACCCGGTGGTGGTGAAGCCCGTCGACGGCAATCACGGGCGCGGGGTTTCGGTCAACCTCAGCACCGACGACGAGGTGGCGGCCGCCTTCGAGATCGCGATCGAGGAGGGATCGGGGGTGGTGGTCGAGAGCATGATCCTCGGCGACGACCACCGGCTGCTGGTGATCAACGGCGAGCTGGTGGCGGCGGCGCGGCGGATGCCGGGGCATGTCGTGGGCGACGGTGAGAGCAGCATCGCCGAGCTGGTCGCCGAGGTGAACAAGGACCCGCGGCGGGGTGCGGGTCACGAGAACATGCTGACCCGCCTCGAGCTCGACGATGCCGCCGACCGGCTGCTGCAGGCGAAGGGCTACGACCACGACAGCGTGCCGCCCGAGGGCGAGATCGTCTTCCTGCGCAAGACCGCGAACCTCTCGACCGGCGGTACCGCGATCGACGTCACCGACGTGATCCACCCGGACAACAAGCTGATGGCCGAACGCGCGATCCGCGCCGTGGGGCTCGACCTCGGCGGGGTGGACTTCCTGACCACCGACATCACCAAGAGCTACCGCGACACCGGCGGCGCGATCTGCGAGATCAACGCCGGGCCGGGAATGCGGATGCACATCGCGCCCAGCGAGGGCAAGGGGCGCGACGTCGGCGGGGCGGTGATGGAGATGCTGTTTCCCAACGGTGCCCCGGCCCGCATCCCGATCGCGGCGCTGACCGGGACCAACGGCAAGACCACGACGGCGCGGATGCTGGCGCATGTGCTGAAGATGGCGGGCTTCGTCGTCGGGCAGACCTCGACCGATGCGGTCTACATCGACGGCAACGTGACGGTGAAGGGCGACATGACCGGGCCGGTTGCGGCCAGCATGGTGCTGCGCGACCCGATGGTCGACATGGCGGTGATCGAGACCGCGCGCGGCGGCATCGTGCGCGCCGGGCTCGGCTACCGCTTCTGCGACGTCGGCGCGGTGCTCAACGTGACCTCGGACCACCTCGGGCTCGGCGGCGTCGATACCGTCGAGCAGCTCGCCGAGGTCAAGCGCCTGGTGGTCGAGGTTGCCAAGGACACCGCCGTCCTCAACGCCGACGACGAGCACACGCTGAAAATGGCGGCGCATACCGAGGCGAAGCATATCTGCTACGTGACCCGCAATCCGGATCACCCGCTGGTCCGCGAGCACATCCGGCTCGGCAAGCGCGCGGTGGTGCTCGAGCAGGGGCTGAACGGCGACCAGATCGTGATCTACGACAACGGCAACCAGCTGCCGCTGATCTGGACCCACCTGATCCCGGCGACCGTCGAGGGCAAGGCGTTGCACAACGTCGAGAACGCGATGTTCACCGCGGCGATGGCCTATGCACTCGGCCTGTCGCTCGACCAGATCCGCACCGGCCTGCGCACCTTCGACAACACCTTCTTCCAGTCGCCCGGCCGGATGAACATCTTCGACGAGCACGGCTTCCGGGTGATCCTCGACTATGGCCACAACGAGGCGGCGGTGGGGGCGATGGTCGATCTCGTCGAGCGGCTGAACCCCCTCGGCAAGCGGATCCTCTGCCTGACCACCCCCGGCGACCGGCGCGACGAGGACGTGCGGGCGAACGCGAGGAGGGTCGCCGGGCATTTCGACACCTACATCTGCCACGCGGACGACAACCTGCGCGGCCGCGAGCCGGACGAGATCCCGCGGATGCTCCAGGCGGAGCTGATCGCGGCAGGGGTGCCCGCCGACGCGATCGAGATCTCCGCCGGCGAGGCCGACTCGGTGGACCGGGCGCTGACGATGGCGCGACCGAACGACCTGGTGCTGATCTTCTGCGACAGCATCACCCGGTCGTGGAAGCAGATCATCTATTTCCACCCGACCGAGCCGGCGAAGCCGGTACCGCCGGAAACGCGGCTCGCCGCCTCCGGCTTCGACGTGCCCGAGGGCTACCGCGTCCTGAGCGACGAGCGCGGCGTCCGCATCGTGCCGGCCGGCTGACGGCGCGGATGACGCAGGCGCCCCAGGCCGGCGGCTTCGCCGGCAAGCTCGCGGTGATCGGCGGCCGGCTCGAGGACGGCAACGTCGCCGTTTTCGGCGAGATGCACCGTCTGGCCGGCGGGCGGATCCTGGTTTTCCCCACGGCCTCCTCGGAACCCGCGAGCGTCGGGGCGGAAAGCGTGCAGGTCTTCCGCAGCTACGGCTTCGATGCCGAGGTGGCGCCGCTGACCGCAGGCAACGCGCGCCGGCTCGCGCACGACCCCAGGCTCTGCGCCCGCGTCGCCGAGCACGGCAGCGTCTACTTCACCGGCGGCGATCAGGCCAAGATCGTGGCGGCGCTCGCCCCGGGCGGGCGCGAGACGCCGCTTCTCGGCGCGATCCGCGCGGCGCAGGCGGCGGGCGGGCTGGTCGCGGGGTCGAGCGCCGGCGCCGCGATGATGTCGCAGCCGATGATCCTCGGCGGCACCTCGATCGAGTCGGTGGTGCACGGCGTCACCGAGGATCCCAAGCAGCCCGGCCTGCTGTTGGGCGCGGGCCTCGGCTTCTTCCCCTGGGGGATGCTCGACCAGCATTTCATCAAGCGCGGCCGGCTCGGGCGGCTGGTGGTGGCGATGGCGCGCGCCGGCGTCCGGCGCGGCTTCGGCGTCGACGAGAACACGGCGCTCCTGATCGAGGACGGGGCGGCGCGGGTCTGCGGCGAATACGGCGTCATGCTCGTCGACATGGGGCCCGCGACCGTCGACCCGCCGGGCCGCAGCTTCCGCGACTTCCGGCTCAGCTACCTCGACGACGGCGACGCGATCGAGCTCACCCGCTTCCGGCCGAAGGCCGGCGCGGCGAAGCGGCGACCGCGCAAGCGCGAGATCGCCTACCGCGCGCCGGCCCGCTCACGGCGCAGCGTCTTCGGCGCCTACACCCTCTACGACCTGATGACGCGCCTGGTGCTGGGCGACGGCGAGGCCTACGACACCGACCGGGCCGAGGCCTTCGACGCGCGCTCGGGCCACAACGTCACCGTCGAGATCGAGCGCCAGCACCGCCGCTCGCGCGGGCTGATCGCGACGCCCGAGACCGGGTTGCGGATGAGCGCGCTCAACTTCCGCTGCTCGATGACGAGCGAGCCGCTGAGCGCCACCCGCATCGCCGACCGGCTCGGCCGGCGGGCGCGCACCTTCGGCATGCCGCCGAACCCGGAGGCGCGGATCGTCCTGCTCGGCTCCTCGCCGCTCTCCAGCGCGCCGGAAATGCTGGTCACACCCCTCCGGCTGGTCGGGCCGGGACCGGTCGGCGTCTTCGCCGCCGCCTCGTCCGAGCCGCGAAAGACCGCCGCCGAGCATATCGCGCTCCTCGCGCGGCATGGGGTGCAGGGCATCGACCTCCGGGTGACGCTCGACACCGTCGACTACGCCGAGCACGACGGCGAGCTTTTCGAGCGGATCGCGGCGCTGCGCGGCGTGCTGCTCTGCGGCGGCAACCAGAATCCGGCTGGTGGAGACGCTGCTGCACCGCGGCGAGGAAAGCGCGGTGCTGCGGGCGATCGCCCGCGCCCATGCGCAGGGCGCGACGCTCTTTGCGGCGAGCGGCGCGGCCTCGGCGCTCTCCGGCGTCATGATTGCCGGCGGATCGAGCTACGAAGCGCTGCGCTACGGCGTCTCCTCGGACACCGGCCATCGCGGTCTGGTCATCCAGGAGGGGATCGGCCTCTTCGGCGGCGGGATCATCGACCAGAACCTGATCGGAAGCCGCCGGCTCGGAAGGCTGATCGTCGCCTGCGCCGAGGAGAACGAGCGCTTCGGGATCGGCGTCTTCGAGGATAGCGCCGCGATCGCGTCGCACGCCGGCAGCCGGCTCGAGGCGGCGGGACGGAAGGGCTTCGTGCTGGTGGAGGTCGACCCCGGCTCGCTCGACCTGCAGAGCGACAATTTCATCGCCAACGGCGTCCGCCTCACGGTCCTCGCCGCCGGCGACCGTGTCGACCTCGCGGAAGGCGTGGTCGAGCGCAGCGGCAGCGAGTCCGGCGCACCGGGGCTTCTCGGCGAGCTCCTCGCCGGGCTCGCGGCCGAAAGCGCCTCCTTCGCCGCGGCGCCGCCCTCCCCCGCGGCGGGCTCGCCGCCGCACCGCGGCATGACGCTGCGGGTGCGCGGGCACGAGGGGGCGACCGCGCTCGTCGACATCGAGTGCCCGCGCGACGAGAACAGCTGATGCCGGCGCCGAAGCTTCTGTCCGGCGGCAATCCGCAGATCCCGAAAGGCGCGGGCGACGCGCCGGTGCAGGCCTACATCGACGCGATGCCCGGCTGGAAGCGCGCGGTCGGCCAGCGGCTCGACGCGCTGATCGTGGCCGCCGTTCCAGGCGTCGCGAAGGCGGTCAAGTGGAACACGCCGCTCTACGGGATCGAGGGCCAGGGCTGGTTCCTCAGCTTCCACTGCTTCACGGACTACGTCAAAATCGCCTTTTTCCAGGGCGCCTCGCTGCAGCCGCTCCCGCCTGGCCCCTCGCGTCGGAAAGCGGTGCGCTACCTCGACGTCCGCGAGGACGACACGCTCGACGAGGAGCAGCTCCTGGACTGGGTGCGGCAGGCGAGCCGATTGCCCGGCGAGCGGATGTGAGGATGGCGAACGGCCATCCGATCGCACCGTTGCAGGGCGCGCATCGACGGTGCGAAACTCGCCTCGGTCCACGAAGGGAGAGTCGCCCCCATGCCGGAGACTGAGCCATCCCGGTTGGCCCCCGGCGAGGAAATCAGGGGGCTGATCTTCGACAAGGACGGCACGCTCTTCGACTTTCACGCCACCTGGTCGGTCTGGTTCGCAAGCTTCATCCCCGAGATCGCCGGCGGCGACGCCGGACTTGAGGCGGCACTCGCCCGCGCGCTGCACTTCGACCTCGCGGCCGCCCGCTTCGCCAAGACCAGCCCGATGATCGCCGGCACCATGGAGGACTTCGACGCCACGGTGCTCTCGGTCATTCCCGAACTCGACCCGCACGAGCTCCGGCGCAACATCCTCGCCTCGACCGCGCTCGCGGAGCAGGTCGAGGCGGTGCCGCTGATCCCGCTCCTCGACCGGCTGCGTGCCGGGGGCCTGACCCTCGGGGTCGCGACCAACGATTCGGAATTTCCCGCCCGCACCCATCTCGAGCGCGCCGGCATCCTCGACCGCTTCGCCTTCATCGCCGGCTACGACAGCGGCCACGGCGCAAAGCCCGCGCCGGGGATGCTCGCGGCGTTCTGCGCCGTCACCGGGATCGCCGCGCGGCACTGCGCGATGATCGGCGACAGCACCCACGACCTCGACAGCGGCCGGGCCGCCGGGATGCGCACCGTGGCGGTGCTGACCGGCGTCGCCGGCCGCGCGGATCTCGAGCCGCACGCCGACGTGGTGCTCGAGCACATCGGCGAGCTGCCGGCCTGGCTCGGCCTGCCGGACTGAACGGCGGGGTCAGCCGACGTCTTCCTCGAACTGCCGCGCGTCGCCGACCGGCCGGAGCCAGTGCTCGCGGCGCCGGATCCAGCCCTCGCGCTCGGGCGTCATGTCCCAGGGGGCGGCATCGAGCGAGCCGAGAGCGATCTCGGCGCGGGTGTCGCTGAGGTGGAACAGGCGGCCGCCGCAGGCCGGGCAGAAGCTGCGCCCGCCCCAGGTCGCGTAGCGGCCGGTGACTTGCAGGCGCCCGATCGGCCAGTCGGCATAGGCGAGAAAGGCGCTGCCGGTCTCCTTGCGGCAGTCGGCGCAATGGCAGAGCCCGACGACCTCCGGCGGTCCCGCAAGCCGGTAGCGCACCGCGCCGCAAAGACATCCGCCCGTGTGATCCATGCCGTCCTCCCCGTGTCGGTCCGATCGTTTACTATGCGCGCGCGATATGCATGGTTGCGCAGCAAGGCGGCGTCGGAGTCGAAGATGGAGCGCAGGAGGAGCCGCGGCGGCGGACACGCGGGCCATTCCGCCGGCCAGTCGGCGCAGGCAATCCGCCAGCTCCCCTGGCGCATCCCGCTCAACCCCGATCGTCCGACCGAGCCGCTGCCGCCGGAAGGCGTCGCAGCGATCCACGACGCGGCGATGCGGGTGCTCGAGGAGACCGGCGTCGAGTTCCTGCATCCCGAAGCGCGGGCGATCCTCGCGGCCGCCGGCTGCGCCGTCGACGCCGACGGGCCGAACGTGCGCATGGACCGCGGCTTCGTGATGGAGCAGGTGCGCAAGGCGCCGCGGCAGTTCGACATCACCCCGCGCAACCCGGAGCGGCGGGTGACGATGGGGGGCGGGCACATGTGCTTCGTCAACGTCTCCTCGCCGCCGAACGCGATGGATCTCGACGGCGGGCGGCGGGTCGGCAACATGGAGGACTTCAAGAACTTCATCCGGCTGACGCAGTACTTCAACTGCATCCACGTCGCCGGCGGCTACCCGGTGGAGCCGGTCGACGTGCATGCGAGCGTCCGCCATCTCGACTGCCTCTTCGAGAAGCTGACGCTCACCGACAAGGTGGTGCACGCCTACAGCCTCGGCTCCGAGCGGGTCGAGGACGTGATCGAGATGGCGCGGATCGCGAGCGGCCTCGGCCGGGAGGAATTCGAGAGCGAGCCGCGGCTCTTCACCAACATCAACTCCTCCTCGCCGCTCAAGCACGACACCCCGATGCTCGACGGGGCGATGCGCTTCGCGCGGCGCGGGCAGCCGGTGGTGGTGACGCCCTTCACGCTCGCAGGCGCGATGGCGCCGGTGACGATGGCGGGGGCGGTGGTGCTGTCGATCGCCGAGGCGCTGGCGGCGATCGCCCTCCTGCAGGTGATCCGGCCGGGCGTGCCGTGCATGATCGGCACCTTCACCTCCAACGTCGACATGAAGTCGGGCGCGCCGGCCTTCGGGACGCCCGAGTACGTGCGCGCGACGCAGATGACCGGGCAGATGGCGCGGTTCTACGGGCTGCCGCTGCGCGCTTCGAACGCCTGCGCCTCGAACGCGCCGGACGGGCAGGCGATGTGGGAGAGCATGAACTCGCTCTGGTCGGCGGTGCAGGCCGGGGCGAACCTCGTCTACCACGCCGCCGGCTGGCTCGAGGGCGGGCTGATCGCCTCGTTCGAGAAGTTCGTGATGGACTGCGAGGTGCTGCAGCAGTTCGAGCGCTACTTCGAGCCGGTGCTGACCGACACCTCGCCCGAGGCGCTGGCGGTCGACGCGATCGCCGAGGTCGGCGCGCACGGGCATTTCTTCGGCGCGACGCATACGCAGAGCCGCTACAGCTCGCGCCTTCTATGCGCCTTTCCTCAGCGACTGGCGCAACTACGAGGCCTGGGCCGAGGCGGGTGCGGTGACGACCGAGCGGCGGGCCAACCGGGTCTGGAAGGCGATCCTCGCCGAATACGAGCCGCCGCCGATGGACGACGGCATCCGCGATGAGCTCGCGGACTTCGTCGCGCGGCGCAAGCGCGAGGGCGGGGCGCCGACCGATTTCTGAAGCGTGGCCGAAACGACGCAGGCTGCGCGGGCAAATGCGATGGCCCGCGGGGAATTGTTGACGCCGCGCCGGGCGCGTACTCAACGTGCGACGCCCTTTTTCGCAGAGGCCGAACATGCACAAGCTCGCACGCCCGATCGCCATCGCCGCCGCCTGTCTCGCCCTCGCCGCCCCGGCCGCCCGCGCCCAGGCGCTGCAGGACTGGAGCCAGGGCTGGACCGGCCAGGCCACGCTCTACGCCTGGCTCCCGGTGATCAACGGCTCGCAGAAGGGGCCGGACGGCCAGCCGATCGTCGACCTCGACACCAGCGACGTGCTTTCGGCGCTCGACATGGCCTTCATGGGCTCGGCGATCTTCCAGAAGGACAAGTTCGGCATCCTGCTCGACGCGGTCTATGCCGACCTCGGCACCGACGGCACCTGGGTGCAGAACCGGGTCAAGACCAAGACCACGACCAAGCTCGGCATGTACACCGCCGCCGCGATGTACCGCGTCTACGACGACCCCAAGGGCTTCGTCGACGTCTACGGCGGCGCGCGCTACTTCAACACCTCGCTCGACTTCAGGCTCAGCACCGCCAACCTCGGCGCTGCCGACGTCAGCCAGAGCCTGAACTGGACCGACGCGATCGTCGGCGTCCGCGGCGGCATGGCGCTGACCGACCGCTGGGCGGTGGCGGGCTTCGCCGACTACGGCGGCTTCGACGGCAGCTCGGACACCAGCTGGGAGCTCTACGGCGGCGCCAACTACGCCTTCACCGAGCGCTGGCAGGGAACGATCGGCTACCGCTACGTCTCGATCCAGAAGGAAGTGACCAAGCGCGCCGCGCTCGACATCAACATGCAGGGCCCGGTCTTCGGCGTCACCTACAAGTTCTGACCGCTCCGCTCGGGCTTCGACGGGCGCCCCCTGCGGGGCGCCCGTCGCGCTTTCAGGACTTGCCGAGGTCGAGCGCGCCGGTGAGGTCGCCGAGCGGCGGCTCGCCGGCGGCGGCGACGGCGCGGTCACGCACCACGATGCCGCGCAGCTCCGGCAGCTCGAAGCGCTCGGTGATGAAGCGCAGGATCGACGTCGTGTCGTAGGGCGTGTGGTCGACGGTGCCCATCTTCGCATAGGGCGAGATGATGATCGCCGGGATGCGCGAGCCCGGCCCCCAGCGGTCGCCCTTCGGCGGCGCCACGTGGTCCCAGATGCCGCCGTTCTCGTCGTAGGTCACGACGACGAGCATGTGCGCCCACTGCGGGCTCTTCTCGAGATGGCTGACGACGTCGGCGATGTGCTTGTCGCCGGCCTCGATGTCGGCGTAGCCCGAGTGCTCGTTGAGGTTGCCCTGCGGCTTGTAGAAGGCGACCTGCGGCAGCTTGCCCGAGTTCGACGACCTGCAGGAAGCTCGTGCCGTTCAGCCCGCCGTCACGCAGGTGCTCGGCGCGCGCCGCCGTGCCGGGCGCGAAGCTCGCGTAGTAGTTGAGCGGCTGGTGGTGGTACTGGAAGTTCGGCACCGGCGAGTTGTTGCCGTTGTCGAGGGTGTACTGCCAGGCGCCGCCGTACCAGGCCCAGCTCACGCCCCCGAGGCTGAGCATGTCGCCGATCGTCGGCTGCGTCTGCGGCGGCATCGTGGTCGCCTTCATCGGGTCGGCATAGGCCGGGTCGCCGCCCTCGGCCGGCGGGTTGGCGCTCGGCTGGTACGGCGGCTGCATGGTGTTGACCGCGTAGAAGTCGGGGGTGAGGTTGCCGTCGCTGACGAACTTCGGGATCCCCTCCATCGCCGACTTCGGCGAGTTGTCCGCGATCGTCAGCGTCACGCCGTCGGGATCGACCTTCGCGATCGTCGGTTTCGCGGCGCTGGTGTCGGCATCGGCGTAATGCGGCGCACAGGCGCAGATCAGCCACTGGTGGTTGAAAAACGACCCGCCGAAAGCGCCCATGAAGAAATGGTCGGCCAGCGTGTACTTCTTGGCCACATCCCACATCGCGGTCTTCGAGCCGTCCCAGACGCCCATCGGCATCGCGCCCGAATCCGCCCAGGCGACGAACTTGTCGTTCTTGCCGCCATCGATCTGCATCATGTTCTGGTAATAGCGGTGCCAGAGGTCGTGGGTGATCGTCGTCAGCGGCTGGTTGAATCCGTTGGGGTCGTCGACCGCGAAGACGGCGTTCGCCAGATGCTCGGTCTCGGCCTGGGTCACCGGCGGGGTGAAGCCCTTGGCGGTCAGCCCGTCCCAGACCGGCGGCAGCTCGGCGAGCGGCGTCCCGTCGCGATCCTTCTGCGTAACGCTCTCCGGGCTCGCCTGGTCGATGCCGTCGGCGCCGGGGAAATGACCGTAGAGATTGTCAAAGGAGCGGTTCTCCGCAAAGATCACCACCACGTTCTCGATCTGGTCGATGCCCCGCTCCTGGGCGCGCGCCGCCCCGAACGGGGTCCCCGCAGCGGCCGCCAGGGCGACCACCGCGGCGGAATCCAAGGATGGCTAGACGGGCTTCTCGCATGGTGCTGTTCCCACCCCATTGCTGTGTTTCAGTTTCCACCCGCGCGTCGGGAGAGCGATCGCCCCGAACGCACCCCGCAATCGTTACGCCCGCGCCGGAGTCGCGGCAAGCCGCCGCGGCCGTCGCCGTCGCCGCACTGGTGCTCGCCGCCGCGGCCTTGCCGGCACACGCCGCGCCGCAGAGCCGGCAGGCGGTGCGCGCGCATGCCGCGGCCGCCTCCGCGCTGGGTGCGCGGCTCTTCGCCGACCCGCACCTCTCGCCCTCGGGCCAGGTCGCCTGCGCCACCTGTCACAGCCCGGCGCACGCCTTCGGGCCGCCGAACGGGCTCGCGGTGCAGCTCGCCGGCGGCGACGGGCGCCAGCCGGGGCTGCGCGCGGTGCCCTCGATCCGCTACCTGCAGGCGGTGCCGGCCTTCACCGAGCATTTCTTCGAATCCGAGGACGAGGGCGACGAGAGCGTCGACAACGGCGCGAGCGGCGGGCTGACCTGGGACGGTCGTGCCGACCGCGGCCGCGAGCAGGCGCGCATCCCGCTGCTCTCCGCCTTCGAGATGGCGAACCGGGACCCCGCCGAGGTGGCCGCCGAGGTGCTCGCCGCCGGCTACGGCCCCGCGCTCGATGTCGTCGGCGGCGCGGGGGCCGCGGCCGACCCCGACCGCGCCTATGCCGCGGTGCTCGAGGCGCTCGAGGCCTACGAGCAGGACTGGCGCACCTTCTATCCCTACACCAGCAAGTACGACGCCTTCCTCGCCGGCGAGACCGAGCTCACCTCGGCCGAGGCGCGCGGGCTCGCGCTCTTCGAGGACGAGGACAAGGGCAACTGCGCCTCCTGCCACTTCAGCCGGCCCGGCCTCGACGGCACGCCGCCGCAGTTCAGCGACTACGGGATGATCGCGCTCGGCCTGCCGCGCAACCCGGAGATCCCCGCGAACGCCGACCCCGCCTGGCACGACCTCGGCCTCTGCGGGCCGCTGCGCAGCGACTTCGCCGGCGTCGCCGGCTACTGCGGCCGGTTCCGCACCGCCTCGCTGCGCAACGTCGCGACCCGCAAGGTCTTCTTCCACAACGGCGTCATCCACGAGCTGCGCGAGGCGGTGGCCTTCTACGCCACCCGCGACACCGACCCGGCGCGCTGGTACCCGACGCTGCCCGACGGGGCGGTGGCGAAATTCGACGACCTGCCGCCACGCTATGTCGTCAACGTCAACATGGACCCGCCCTTCGGCGGCAAGCCCGGCGGCCAGCCCGCGCTCACCGACGCCGAGATCGACGACGTCGTGGCCTTCCTCGGCACGCTCACCGACGGCTGGCGCAAGCTTCCGGAAGGGGCTGGAAGTGGTGGGTGATGACGGACTCGAACCGCCGACATCCTCGGTGTAAACGAGGCGCTCTACCGACTGAGCTAATCACCCGACGCCCGCGCCTGATACCCCGCACGGCGGGTGGTAGGCAAGCCGGCGACCGCGATGACAAAGGCTGCCGGCCGCGCTATCTCTAGCGGGCGGTCCTTGGAGTCGAGCGGCGTGCAGCGGGTGTGGGGCGTTAAGGGGATGGTGCGCTGCAAACGGTGAGATTTCGCGCCGGGGAGACGATCCTCAAGCAGGGCGAAGCCGGCGATACCGCGTTCATGATCCTCACCGGGTCGGTCGAGGTCAGCGTCGGCGAGGGCAGCAAGGCCCGGGTGCTCGGCACGCTGGAGGCCGGCGAGGTCTTCGGCGAGATGAGCCTGATCGAGCCGGGGCCACGGTCGGCCACGGTGAAGGCGGTGACCGCAGTCGAATGCGCGGCGACGAGCTACGAGGGCTTTCTCGCCACCGCCCAGGCCGACCCGCAGCGCGCGCTGCAGCTGATGCAGACGCTGGTGCGGCGGCTGCGGCAGACCAACGAGCGCATCGCCCGGATCGACCCGGACAGCGGGCACCGCATCCAGCAGTGGCTGCACGTGATCCTCGCCGGCCTCGACGAGCGGGGCGGGCTCTCGGCGATCGAGACCGAGGCGCTGCAGCGCGAGCTGCGCATGCTGCTGCAGATCGAGCATTTCCAGATCGCCGCCGCCGAGCTCGACAAGGCCGGGCAGGTGCTCGACTACATGTTCCGCCCGACGATCGAGGAGTGCCTCGACCTCTGGTTCGGCAAGATCGAGACCACCGACCAGGAGATTCTGGAACCGCTTCGGCGCCGACGTCGCGCTCGCCTCGCGCGGCCACTACGACCACTGGGCGCTCAACGTCGAGCATCCCAAGCTGCTGGTGGCGCTCGTCATCATGCTCGACCAGTTCCGCCGCAACATGTACCGCGAGACGGCGGAGATGTACGCCTGCGACGCCCGCTGCCTGGCGCTGGTCAAGCGCGGGCTGCGTGTCGGGATCGGCCGGCGGCTGCGGCCGATCGAGCGGGTGTTCCTCTGCCTCGCGCTCACCCACTCGGAGTCGATCGAGGACCAGCACCTCTGCATGGAGGAATGGGGCCGGGCGATGGAGGAGCTCGCCCCCGACGACCCGCTGAACGCCTTTCACGAGATCTTCCACCGCCACGTCGCGGTGATCATGCGCTTCGGCCGCTTTCCCCATCGCAACAAGGTGCTGCACCGGACCAATACCTCCGCCGAGGAGGCGTTCCTGCAGGACAATGCCTTCCGCTTCGACCTGCCGCTGGTCCGGCAGCCCGACGGCACGCTCGCCTTTGCAGGCGCGGTGAAGAAGCGCACGATCAAGCTCCTCGACCACGAGTACGAGACGCTGCTGCCGGCGGCCGACGAGACGCACGGAGCGTTCGAGTTCGTGTACGCCGGCCCCGACGCCGCCTTCACCCGGACCCAGGAGCAGCTGCGCCGGCAGGGCTATGTGCGCATCGGCGACATGGTGCCCGACTTCACCGCCCGCACCAGCGCCGGCACGCTCCGCTTCCACGAATACCTCGGCGACAGCTGGTGCGTGCTCTTCTCGCACCCGGCCGACTTCACCCCGGTCTGCACCACCGAGCTCGGGGCGACGGCGCGGCTGGAGGACGAGTGGAAGAAGCGCGGCGTCAAGGTCATCGGCCTCAGCGTCGACACCGCCGAGGACCACGCGCGCTGGATCGCCGACATCAACGAGACCCAGCACACCCAGGTCAATTTCCCGATCATCGCCGACCGGGATCGCCGCATCTCGATGCTCTTCGGCATGCTCGACCCGACGCATTTCCGCGGCGGCGGTGCCGGGATGGGCGAGACGGTGACGGTGCGCAACGTCTTCGTCATCTCGCCGGGCAAGCGGGTCGAGCTCATCCTCGCCTACCCCGCCCACGTCGGCCGAAACTTCGAAGAGATCCTGCGGGTGATCGACGCGCTGCAGCTCTCCGCCCGCCACCGGGTCGCGACCCCGGCGAACTGGCGGCCGGGCGACGACACCGTGGTGCTGCCGTTCATCTCCGACGAGGAGGCCGAGCGCGCCTTCGCCGACAAGGGCGGCGTCCGCCACGTGCGGAGCTACCTGCGCTACGTGCGCGACCCCTCGATGCGGATCGGGTAGACGGGCCAACTCCGGTTGAATCGTCAGCGTTAAGCCGGCCGGCATCGGTCCGACGCTAGAACCATGGCTCGGCCTCATTCGGCAGCACCTGCCCGAAGATGTTCTCACGATGCCAGCGCAGGTTCTGTGGATGCGGCGCATCGCGCGGATCGTCGGGCTTCAGGAGGCTGCAGCCAGGCAGCAGCAGGCGGTCGACCACTTCTCCTGGAACCTTGTTGCGAGAGACCAGGATCGTCTCGCAGTCGTCGGCGACCGAGATCAGCCCGCGGTCGAACATCCAGTGCAGCGTCCCGGAAAGCGCCAGACCGTTGCGCACCGAATCGCTGCCCTGACGCTCCACCGGTCGGATGTGAGCTGCCTGCACTTCGCGGTCGGCCACCGCCGTTGCGCAGCTGCAGCCCTGACATCGCACAACGGTAGCCGTAGGCCTCTCGAACCTTCCTGCGGAACGCGACCTCGCGGTAGGGCCGGCGCGTGAGCGGCTCCAGTACCGGCCGCTCGAACCCTTGCGCGTGCAAGTTCGGCGGCGGACTGATAGCGCAATGCCTCGATCTGCTCCAACGCCGGAGGCACGATATTACGATCACGGTCGATTCGAACGGGCAGCCTCCGCACGGCGAGCTGTTGGCCCGCCCGCCTCCTGAGCCATCCGGCTCGGCGAGGCCGCGCCTGGCGTTCCCGCCCACCAGGACGCGGACCTCGCGGTCGAACGGCAGAAAGGTCCCGGGTGAAGAGTGCAAGAAAGCGCCCGTCTCGCACGGGTTCGGGATGACCTTTGATACCTTGGCTAGCGAAATACCGCGGACCGGCCTTGGCAGGTTCGTAGTAGACGATCCAGTCGCCGACGCTCCTCGACCGCCTTCAGGGTGCGCGGAAACTCGACCGCATTCTGCTCAGACTTCGTAGATGCGTTATGGACCTTGGAGAACCAGCTTCACGCATCCGGTCCACAAAGGTGGCCCCCCGCGCGCGCGCAAACAACTTTCTTGCCTGCGCAAGCGCGAGTCGGTTTCGCTTGGCTTGCGGTGCGAGATCGCCCTCAGGGTCGAACGGCCCGAATAGGCCGCGCCCAGCCGTTCAGCGGCCCCGCCCCTACCCCTTCACCATCGGGTCGGTCAGCTTGCGGTGCTCCTGCAGGGCGAAGCGGTCGGTCATCCCGGCGATATAGTCGGCGACCACCCGCGCACGCGCGACCGGCTCGAGCGCGGCGCAGGCGTTCCAGTTCGCCGGCATCAGCTCCGGGGCCGCGGTGAAGGTCCGGAACAGAATCCTCCACCACCAGCCGCGCCTTGCGCCGCATCCGCTGTACCGCCCAGTGCCGGTACATCCGCACGTAGAGAAAGGCGCGGATTTCCTTCAGCTCGGCGAAGGTCGCGTCGGCGAAGCGGATGACCGGCCCCGGCAGCCGCCGCACGTCCTCGGCGCTCTTGGGGTCCGCCGCCGCGAGCCGCGCCCGGCTCGCCGCCAGCACGTCTTCGACCAGGAGCCCGAAGAACCGCCGCAGCGCCTCGTGCTCGCGCCGCGCCGGCTCGAGCCCCGGCCAGCGGGCGTCGACCGCGGCGATGCAGGCGCCGATCAGCGGCAGCTTGCGCAGGTCCTCGAGGGTGAAGAGCCCGGCGCGCAGCCCGTCGGCGAGGTCGTGGTTGTTGTAGGCGATGTCGTCCGCCAGCGCCGCCACCTGCGCCTCGGCGCTGGCGTGGGTGCCGAGCTCGAGGTCGTGCAGCGCGTCGTATTCGGCCAGCGCGAACGGCAGCTCGCCGGTCAGGTCCGCCGTCACCGGCCCGTTGTGCTTGGCGATGCCCTCGAGCGTCTCCCAGGTCAGGTTCAGCCCGTCGAACTCGGCATAGTGCGCTTCCAGCCGCGTCACGATCTTCAGCGCCTGCGCGTTGTGATCGAACCCGCCCCAGGGCGTCATCAGCGCCTGCAGCGCCTCCTCGCCGGTGTGCCCGAAGGGCGGATGGCCGAGGTCGTGCGCCAGCGCCACCGCCTCGGCGAGCTCCTCGTTCAGCCCCAGCACCCGCGCCACGGTCCGCGCCACCTGCGCCACCTCGATCGAATGCGTCAGCCGGGTGCGGTAGTAGTCGCCCTCGTGCTCGACGAAGACCTGGGTCTTGTGCTTCAGCCGGCGGAAGGCGCTGGAATGGATGATCCGGTCGCGGTCGCGCTGGAACTCCGAGCGGTGCCGCGACGGCGGCTCGGGAAACCGCCGGCCGCGGCTCGCCTCGGGCAGGGTCGCGAAGGCGGCGGTCACCGGCCGGCGCCGCCGGATCTCGGGATGGTGACGAAGGTCATCGGTGCCCTCTCCTGCGGTTCCGTCCGTCTTATCCGATCGCGTGCGCCCCCGAAAGCGCGGCGCTCGGACGCGGCCGCGCCGGCCCGAGCCCGCGGCAGTTCCCCGACCTTGCCGCAGGCGGCCGCCGCGCCTATCTTTCACAGCGACACGAGACATCAACAGGCCCGAACAATGCTCGCCATTCCACCGCGCGTCACCGACCGCGCCTTTGCCCGCCTGGCCGAGATCGGCGCCGCCCCCAAGGCGTTGCGGGTGGCGGTCGAGGGCGGCGGCTGCTCGGGCTTTCAGTACGACATCCACCTCGACGAGCCGGCCGCCGACGACCTGGTGCTGGAGAAGGGCGGCGAGCGGGTGCTGATCGACCCGGTCTCGCTTCCGTTCCTGACCGACGCCGAGATCGACTTCGCCGACGAATTGATCGGCGCGCGCTTCGTGATCCGCAACCCCAACGCCGCCTCGACCTGCGGCTGCGGAACCTCGTTCTCCCTCTGACACCGGCCACGCGGGGCGGCCGGGCGCCGCGCGGCAGCTCGTTCAGGCGATGTAGGCGCGGTAGGCCGCCTCATCCATCAGCCCGTCGAACTCGGACGGGTCGGCCAGCGTCATCTTGAAGAACCAGCCGTCCTCCATCGGATCCTCGTTGACCAGCGCCGGGTTGGTCACGATCGCGCCGTTCACCTCGGTGATCTGACCGTCGAGCGGGGCGGAGATGTCGCTCGCCGCCTTCACCGATTCGATCGTCACCACCTCGTCGCCGCGGGCGACGGTGATGCCTTCCGCCGGCAGCTCGACAAAGACGAGATCGCCGAGCTGCTCGGTGGCGTGCTCGGTGATCCCCACCGTCACCTCGTCGCCGTCCAGCTTCAGCCACTCGTGCTCCTCGGTATATCTCAGCATCCCGCTCTCTCCGTCGCTCACGTCCGCCGGTAGCCCGGCTCGATCAGGGGCATCTTCGCCACCTTTACCGGCAGCATCTTGCCGCGCACCAGCCCGAAGAGCCGCGTCCCCGGCGCGGCGCAGCCGGCGGGCGCGTATCCCATCGCGACCGGCGCGTCGAGGCTCGGGCCGAAGCCGCCGGAAGTGACCCGCCCGACCGGCGATTGCTCGGGATCCTCGTCGCCGTAGAGCTCGACCCCCATGCGCACCGGCGCCCGGCCCTCCGGCCGCAGCACCACCCGGCGCCGCACCGCGCCCTCCTCGATCTGCGCCGAGGATCAGCTCCGCGCCGGGGAAGCCGCCTGCCCGCGCGCCGCCGCTGCGCCGCACCGGCTGGATCGCCCATTCGAGCCCCGCCTCCACCGGCGTCGTGCCCTCGTCGATGTCGTGGCCGTAGAGGCAGAGCCCCGCCTCGAGCCGCAGCGAATCGCGCGCCCCGAGCCCGACCGGCAGCACGTCCGCGTTCGCGAGCAGCCGCTCGGCGAGGTCGACCGCCTGCCGCGCCTCGACCGCGATCTCGAAGCCGTCCTCACCGGTATATCCCGAGCGGGACACCACCGCCGGGATCCCCTGCAGTTCGAGCGCGCGCACGTCCATGAAGCGCATCGACCGCACGTCCGGCGCGAGCTCCGCCAGCACCGCCTCGGCCTTGGGCCCCTGCAGCGCGAGGAGCGCCCGGTCGAGCGGCTCGACCGCGCAGGCTTCGCCGAGCGCCGCCGCGAGGTGCGCGAGGTCCTGCTCCTTCTGCGCCGCGTTCACCACCAGCAGCAGGTGATCGCCGCGGTTCGCGAACATCAGGTCGTCGAGGATCCCGCCGGTCTCGTTGGTGAGGAGCCCGTAGCGCTGGCGCCCCGGCTTCAGCCCCGCGACGTCCATCGGCATCAGCCGCTCGAGCGCCGCGGCGGCATCCGCGAGATCCCCCGATCGGGGGCGGACAACGATCTGCCCCATGTGGCTGACGTCGAAGAGCCCCGCCGCCTTTCGCGTGTGCAGGTGCTCGCGCAGGATGCCGGCGGGAAAGTGCAGCGGCAGCTCGTAGCCGGCGAAGGGCACCATCTTCGCCCCGTGGCTCACGTGCAGCGCGTAGAGCGGCGTCCTCAGATGCTCGGTCACGCTGCCTCCTGGAGCCGCCTCTCGCCGGGAGATTAGAAACCGCCGCCGCCGCCTGCAAGCGCGGCAAGCGTCACAGCGCCAGCACCGATGTCACCACGCCCGGCTCGTCTCGATCGGGCGCCAGCGCGAAGCCCAGCCGCTCGACCAGCCGCCGCATCCCGTGGTTCTCCGCCAGCACGATGCCCTCCAGCCGCTCCAGGCCGTCCGCCCGCGCGTAGTCGATCAGGATCGTCATCAACGCCGTCCCGAGCCCGCGCCCGGCAAGGTCCGAGCGCACCAGCAGCGAATATTCCGCCGCCCGGTGGTCCGGCTCGCAGATGATCCGCGACACGCCGGCGAGCGCCCCGTCCGGCGCGATCGCGACGAAGGCCATCTCGCGGTCGTAGTCGAGCTGGGTCATCCGCAGGCTCCACTCCACCGGAAACTGCCGCCGCGGCGCGAGAAAGCGCATCCTTATGTCCTCGGGGTCGACCCGCTCGAAGAACGCCGGGAAGAGAAGCGCGTCCGTCGGCCGGATCGGGCGCAGCTCGAAGTCACCGTCGGGCGTCGGCCGCCTGCGCCGCCACGAGGCCGGATATGGCCGGATCACCAGATCCGGGTTCGGCAGCCGGCTCCGCCGGTCGTCGGGGTCGATCTCGATCCAGCTGTCGAGCGCCAGCACCCCCTCGGCGTCGGCGACGAGCGGATTGACATCGATCGCGCGCAGGCAGGGAAAGTCCTCGATCAGGTGCGAGAGCGCGATCAGCGCCCGCTGCAGCGCCTCGGCGTTCGCCGGCGGTCGCCCGCGAAATCCCTCGAGCATCCGGCCCGCCCGCGTCCGCGCGACGAGCTCGGCCGCGAGCCCGGCGTCGAGCGGCGGCAGCGCCACCGCGGTGTCGCGGGTCAGCTCGACGGCGACGCCGCCGGCGCCGAAGAGGATCACCGGCCCGAAGATCGCGTCGCGCCCGACCCCGAGGATCAGTTCCACCGCCAGCGGCCGCTGCACCATCGGTTGCAGCACGAAGCCCTCGAGCCGCACCTCCGGCGCCGCCGCCCGCATCCGTGCCGCGATGCCCTCCGCCGCGGCCTCGGCGTCGCGGGCCGAAGCGACGTCGAGCACGACGCCGCCGACGTCGGACTTGTGGCCGATGTCGCGCGACAGCAGCTTCACCGCCAGCCGGCCGCCCGCCTCGCGAGCATCCCCGCCGCCGCGGCGCCCACCGCCGCGGGCGTCGCGGCCACCCGCAGCCCGGGCGAGGGGATGCCGTAGGCGGCGAGCACCGCGTCGGCCTCGGTCACGCTCAACACCCGGCGCCGCTCGCCCGCCGCGGTGGCGAGGATCCCCGCCACCCGCTCGCGCGCGCCGGCGGGCGTCGCCTCGAGCGCGTCGGCGTCGCCGCGGTCGGGCATGCGAAGGAGCTCCGCCTGCACCCGGCCCCAGTCGGTCAGATGCCCCACGGCGGCCACCGCCGCCCGCGGCGAGTCGTAGCTGGCGATCCCGCGCGCGCGCAGCAGCGTCCGCCCGTCGCGCGCAGCGGCGCCACCGATCCAGCAGGCGAGCACCGGCTTGCGGCCGACCTGCCCGGCCTCGACCTTGTCCGCCACCCCCTGCGCCGCCTCGGCCTGCGAGGCGGCGCCGCTCGGCGCGTTCATCGCGAGGATCGCATCGACGCCTGCATCCGCCGCCAGCTCGGCCAGCGCCGTCGCATAGGCCGTCGGACCGGCCCCGGACCCGAGGTCCACCGGGTTCGCCCCGCTCGAGCCCGCGGGCAGCGCCGCATCGAGCCGCGCCACCGTCGCCGAGCCAAGCTCGGCCAGCGTGCCCCCGGCCCGCTCGAGCCGGTCGACCGCCAGCACCCCGGCACCACCGCTGTTGGTCAGGACCGCCAGCCGCGCCCGCCGCATCGGCCGGAAGCGCGACAGCGTCTCGGCCGCCGAGAAGAGCTCGTCGAGACCGCTCACCCGCAGCACCCCGGCGCGCGCCAGCGCCGCCTCGACCACCGCGTCCTCGCCCGCGAGCCGTCCGGTGTGGGTCGCCGCCGCCAGCGCCGCCTGCGGGGTCCGCCCGGCCTTCAGCGCCAGCACCGGCTTCACCCGCGCGGCCGCCCGCGCCGCCGAGAGGAACTTGCGCGGCGCAGGGATGCTCTCGAGATAGAGCAGGATCGCCCGCGTCGTTCCGTCCGCGGCGAGCAGGTCGAGGCAGTCGCCGACGTCGACGTCGGCCATCCCGCCGAGCGAGACGACGCAGCTCAGCCCGATCCCGTGATCGGCCGCGCGGTCGACCAGCGCCGCCGCGATCGTACCCGACTGCGAGACGAGCGCGAGCTCCCCCGCCACCACCGGAACCGGCGCCGGCGCGAGGCTCACCGCCAGCCCGCGCCCCGGCACCAGCAGCCCGTCCGAGCCGGGTCCGATCACCCGCAGGAGGTGCGGCCGCGCGGCGTCGAGCATCGCCTGCCGCAGCCCGCCGGCCGCCGGCATTTCGGTCAGCACCACCGCCACCCGGCACCCCTGCGCCCCGAGCGCGCCCACCGCCGCCGGCACCGCCTCCGCGGCCACCGTCACCACCGCGAGCTCCGGCACGCCAGGGAGGTCGCGCACGTCGGCGAAGGCCGGGCCGGCCCTCGAGGCTTTGCAGCTGCGGGTCCACCGCCCAGACCGGGCCGCTGAAGCCGCCGGCGAGCAGATTGTCGAGAACCTGCGCCCCCGGCGTGCCGGGGCGCCCGCTCGCGCCGACCACCGCCACCGCCTGCGGCTGCAGCGCGAAGCTGAGGTTCCTCACCGTCACGCGGACCTCCTTCCTGCGGCTGTCCCGCGGCTTGCGCGTCCCGGACGTTCCGGGGCAGCATGCCGCGTCGCGCGCGGGATTCCCACATGCACGAGCTTCTCACCGCCGCCGAGATGGGCGAGGCCGACCGGCGCACCATCGCCGCCGGCACGCCGGGTATCGCGCTGATGGAGGCGGCCGGCGCCGCGGTCGCCGCCGCCACCGCCGCGCTCGTCCCCGAAGGCCCGGTGCTCGTCGTCGCCGGCCCCGGCAACAACGGCGGCGACGGCTTCGTCGCCGCCCGCCGCCTGCGGGACCAGGGCCGTGCGGTCACGGTGGCGCTCCTCGGCGACGCCGCGCGCCTGCGCGGCGATGCCGCGATCGCCTTCGAGCGCTGGCAGGGCGAGACGATCGCGGCGGACGTTCCCGCTGCCCGCGGCCGCCGTCGTCATCGACGCGCTCTTCGGCGCCGGGCTCGACCGGCCGCTCACCGGTCGCGCCGCGGCGCTGGCCGCCGCGATGACCGACGGGCCTCCGGTCCTCGCGGTCGACCTGCCGAGCGGAGTCGACTCCGACACCGGCGCCATCCTCGGCGTCGCCGTCCGCGCCGCCGCCACCGTCACCTTCTTCCGCAAGAAGCCCGGCCACCTGCTCTACCCGGGCCGCGCGCTCTGCGGCCAGCTCACCCTCGCCGACATCGGCATCCCCGCAGCCGTCCTCGCCGCCATCCGCCCGACCGCCTTCGAGAACGGCCCGGCACTCTGGGGCGCCGCGCTGCGCGCGCCCGCCGCCGACGACCACAAGTTCCGCCGCGGCCACGCCCTCGTCGTCTCCGGCGGGATGACGCGCACCGGCGCCGCCCGTCTCGCCGCCGGGGCGGCGCTCCGCGCCGGCGCCGGCCTCGTGACCCTCGCGAGCCCGCCCGGCGCGCTCGCGGTCAACGCCGCGCACCTCACCGCCGTGATGCTCCGCCGCATCGACGGCGCCGAGGATCTCGCCGCCGCCCTCGCCGACCCGCGGCTCACCGCCGTGGCGCTCGGCCCCGCCCTCGGCACCGGCGAGCCCGAGCGGGCGCTGGTCGAGGCCGCTCTCGCCGCGCCCTGCCCCGCCGTCCTCGACGCCGACGCGCTGACCCTCGGCGCCGCCGAACCCGAGCGCTTCTTCGCCGCGATCGCCGCGCGCCCCGGCCCGGTCGTCCTCACCCCGCATGAAGGCGAATTCGCCCGCCTCTTCCCCGACCTCGCCGGAAAGCCCCGGCCGGAAAGCGCCCGCGCCGCCGCCGCCCGCGCCGGCGCCAGCGTCGTCCTCAAGGGCCCCGACACCGCCATCGCCGCCCCGGACGGCCGGCTCGCGATCAACAGCAACGCCCCGCCGTGGCTTGCGACCGCAGGCTCGGGCGACGTTCTCGGCGGCATCGTCGCCGGCCTCCTCGCCCAGGGCATGCCCGGCTTCGAGGCCGCCGCCGCCGCTGTCTGGCTGCACGGCGAGGCCGGCAGCGAGGCCGGCCCCGGCCTCATCGCCGAAGACCTCGCCCCCGCGCTCCGCCCGGCGCTCCGCCGCCTCTGGCACGATCGCGGGCTTGCTTGAGGCCGCTCAGGGCTTCGGGTCGGTCCCGCCGCCCCGCAGCCGCCGCGCCCGGTAGAGGTTCAGCGCCTCGACCGCGCCGGCAAAGGCCATCGCCGCGTAGATGAAGCCGCGCTCGACATGCACGTGCATCCCGTCCGCGATCAGCGCCATCCCCACCATCACGAGGAATGCGAGCGCAAGCATCTTGGTCGAGGCATGCCGGTGCACGAAGGCCGCGATCGGCTCCGCCGCCGCCATCATCACCAGGATCGCGATCATCACCGCCGCGATCATCACCTCGACGTGGTCGGCGATCCCGACCGCGGTGATCACGCTGTCGAAGGAAAAGACCAGATCGAGCAGCATGATCTGCACGATCACCGCCGCATAGCTCGTCGCCGTCGCCTGCCGTCCGGCAACCTCGGGCTCCATCTCGCTGAAGATCTCGGTCGTCGCCTTCCAGATCAGGAAGAGCCCGCCGCCGAGGAGCAGCAAGTCGCGCCAGCTGACGTCGAACCCGCCGACCGACAGGATCGGCTTGGTCAGCCCGATGATCCAGGTGATCGAGAGCAAAAGCAGGATGCGCAGCACCAGCGCCCCCGAGAGGCCGATGAACCGCGCCCGCGGCTGCTGCGCCAGCGGCAGCTTCTGCGTCGCGATCGAGATGAAGATGACGTTGTCGACGCCGAGCACGATCTCGAGCACGGTCAGCGTCAGAAAGCTCACCCACGCAGCGGGGTCGGTCAGCAGCGCCAGCATCGGGTCCCTCGCCTCGTTGTTTCCGCCACTTGGGGGCAACCGTCGCGCACCGCAAGCCCCTCCGCGCCTGCCGCGGGAGACCGCTCAGCCGGACGGCCCGCGGAAGAGGTCGGCGTCGGCGTCCTCGTCGCCGGCGAGCTCGGTGGCGATCAGCTCCGCGGCGATGCGCGAGAAGGTGATGCCGTTGCCGCCATAGCCCATGACCGCGTGGATCCGCGGCCGCCTCGGCAACCGCCGGATGATCGGCAGCCCGGTCGCGGTCGCACCGAAGCTGCCGGTCCAGGCGAAGGCGGGCGCAGTGTCGAGCCGCGGCAAGAGCGCGCCGAGCTTGCGCGCGATCGCCGCCGACTTCGCACCGATCAGCGCGTCGCGCGCATCCTCGTCGGAGAAGTCCTCGTCCTCGCCGCCGCAGATGACCCGCCCGTCCGCGGTCGCCCGCAGGTAGAGATAGGGGTCCGACGCCTCCCAGATCAGCGCCGCGTGCGGCCAGATGGCCCGCGGCTGCGGCCGGGTGGCGATCGCCCAGGTCGAGAGGATGCGGTGCCCCTCGGCCGGCACCCCCGGCGCCAGCTCGTAGCCGGTCGCAAGCACCACCTGCCCGGCGCGGATCGTCGGGCCGGCGCGCGTCGCCACCGTGACCCCGTCGCGCGAATGCTCGAACGCCGTCGCCTCCGCCGGCGCGAAGAGCTGCGCCCCCCGCGCCTGCGCCGCGAGGAGCAGGCCCGCGGTCAGTTTGCGCGGGTCGAGCGCCAGGTTGCCGAAGCCGAGCAGCGCGCCCGCCCGGTCGATCCCGTACGCCTCGCGCAGCGCCGTCCGGTCGAGAAAGCTCGCGTGCATCCCCGCCCGCCGCCGGAACGCCTGCTCCTTTTGCAGGTCGCCGGCGTCGAGCACGTCGCCGCTCAGGTAGAGCGACCGCCGCGGCACCATCCCGCAGACGATCCCCAGCTCCTCCACCCGCGCCGCGAGGTTCGCCACCGCCAGCCGCGACCGTCGCCAGGCGCGCTCCGCCCGCTCGCGGCCGATCCGCGGCACCAGCTTCAGCATCGGCTGGTCGATCTCGTACTGCACCAGCGCCGTGCTCGCCGGGGTCGAGCCCCGCACCGGCCCGCGCCGGTCGAGGAGCGCGACCTCGTGCCCGTCGGCGGTCAGCGCCTCGGCCACCATCGCGCCCGAGATGCCCATGCCCACCACCAGCACCTCGGTGCGAAGGTCACGC
Organism: uncultured Alphaproteobacteria bacterium; assembly: GCA_963737485.1. Lineage (GTDB taxonomy): Bacteria > Pseudomonadota > Alphaproteobacteria > Rhodobacterales > Rhodobacteraceae > Amaricoccus. The sequence continues at coordinate 31,109 of CAVTSR010000003.1, forward strand.
CGCAGCGCCTGCACCGGCACCCGCGGGGCGCGGTACCCGGTCCAGACCGGCCGCCCGGTCCTGAGGTCGAGCTTGCGCGCCATGGCGCGCGGCGATCAGGCGACCGCCAGCTCCACCAGCAGGTCTTTCGCGTCGACCTGCGCGCCGGGCTGGACGTGCAGCGCCTTCACCGTGCCCGACTTGTCGGCGTAGAGCCCGGTCTCCATCTTCATCGCCTCGATGGTCAGCATCAGGTCGCCGGCCTGCACCGGCTGGCCGTCCTTCACCGCCACGCTGGCGATCACCCCCGGCATCGGCGCCGCGACGTGCGCCGGGTTGCCCACGTCCGCCTTCGGCCGCTTCGGCGCCGAGGCCTGCGCCTTGCGGTTCGGCACCCGCACCATGCGCGGCTGGCCGTTGAGCTCGAAGAAGACGCGCACGTCGCCCTCCTCGTTGGTCTCGCCGACCGCCTGCAGCCGCACCTCGATCGTCTTGCCGGGATCGATCTCGATCGAGGCCTCCTGCCCCGGCTCCATGCCGTAGAAATAGACCGGCGTCGGCAGCGTCCGCACCGGACCGTATTCGCGATGCCGGTTGAAATAGTCCGCGAAGACCTTGGGATACATCAGGTATCCGTTGAAGTCCTCGTCGTCGATCACCTCGCCTTCGCGGGTCAGCTTCTCCGCCTCGGTCCGCAGCTTGCCGAGGTCCGCCGGCGGCATCACCGCGCCCGGCCGCTCGGTCGAAGCCGGCTCGCCCTTGAGGATCTTCCGCTGCAGCGCCTCCGGCCAGCCGCCCGGCGGCTGCCCGAGGTTGCCCTTCATCATGTCGACGACGCTCTCGGGGAAGGCGACCTCGACCGCCGGGTCCTCGACCTCCGCCCGCGTCAGCCCCTGCGCCACCATCATCAGCGCCATGTCGCCCACCACCTTCGAGCTCGGCGTCACCTTCACGATGTCGCCGAACATCCGGTTCACCTCGGCGTACATGTGCGCCACCTCGTGCCAGCGCTCCTCGAGCCCCATGCGACCGCGCCTGCGCCTTGAGGTTGGTGAACTGCCCGCCCGGCATCTCGTGGAGGTAGACCTCCGAGGCCGGCGCCTTCAGCCCGGCCTCGAAGGCGGTGTACTGCGTCCGCACCGCCTCCCAGTAGTCCGAGAGCTGGCGGATCGCCTCGATGTCGAGCCCGGTGTCGCGCTCGGTGCGGGCCACCGCCTCGACGATCGAGCCGAGGCACGGCTGCGAGGTATTCCCCGAAAAGCTGTCCATCGCGGCATCGACCGCGTCGACCCCCGCGCGCGAGGCGGCGAGGATGCTGCCGCCGGCGATGCCGCTGGTGTCGTGGGTGTGGAAGTGGATCGGGAGCCCGATCTCCTCCTTCAGCGTCCTGATCAGCGTGAACGCCGCCGAGGGCTTGAGCAGCCCCGCCATGTCCTTGAGCCCGAGGATATGCGCGCCAGCGTCGCGCAGCTCCCGCCCCATCGCCACGTAGTACTTAAGGTCGTACTTGGCCCGGTCCGGATCGAGAATGTCGCCGGTGTAGCAGATCGCGCCCTCGCAGATCTTGCCCGAGTCGATCACCGCGTCCATCGCCACCCGCATGTTCTCGACCCAGTTGAGCGAATCGAACACCCGGAAGACGTCCACCCCCGACGACGCCGCCTGCGCCACGAACGTCTGAACCACGTTGTCGGGATAATTGGTGTAGCCGACCCCGTTCGACGCCCTGAGCAGCATCTGCGTCATCAGGTTCGGCATTCGCGCGCGCAGGTCGCGCAGCCGCTGCCACGGGCACTCCTGCAGGAACCGGTACGCGACGTCGAAGGTCGCCCCGCCCCAGCACTCGACGCTGAAGAGCCCCGGCAGCATGTGGGCATAGGCCGGCGCCACCGCGATCATGTCGAACGACCGCATCCGCGTCGCGAGCAGGCTCTGGTGCCCGTCGCGCATCGTGGTGTCGGTGATGAGCAGCCGCTCCTGGGCCAGCATCCAGTCGGCGACCGCCTTCGGCGCCCTGCTCCTCCAGGAGCTGCCGCGCGCCCGGCGGCGGCGGGGTCAGCGGCACGACGGGCGGCTTCGGCGGGCGCGCCTCGGCCGGCGGCTTCGGCCGCCCGGCGGTCTCCGGATGCCCGTTCACCGTGATGTCGGCGACATAGGTCAGGATCTTCGTGGCCCGGTCGCGCCGCGCCGAGAAGTGGAAGAGCTCGGGCGTCGTGTCGATGAACTTGGTCGTGTAGCTGTTGTCCAGGAACGTCGGGTGCTTGAGCAGGTTCTCGACGAAGGCGATGTTCGTCGAGACCCCCCGGATGCGGAACTCCCGGAGCGCCCGGTCGAGCCGTGCGATCGCCATCTCCGGCGTCGGCGCCCAGGCGGTCACCTTCTCGAGCAGCGAGTCGTAGTAGCGGGTGATTACCGCCCCCGAGTAGGCCGTGCCGCCGTCAAGCCGGATGCCCATCCCGGTGGCACCACGATAGGCGGTGATCCGGCCGTAGTCGGGGATGAAGTTGTTCTGCGGATCCTCGGTGGTGATCCGGCACTGGATGGCGTTGCCGTTGAGCCGGCACGTCGGCCTGACTCGGCGTGCCGGTCGCCTCGGCGAGCGTCGCGCCCTCGGCGACCATGATCTGCGCCCGCACGATGTCGATGCCGGTGACCTCCTCGGTCACCGTGTGCTCGACCTGCACCCGCGGGTTCACCTCGATGAAGAAGAAGTCGCCCGAGTCGCGGTCCATCAGGAACTCGACGGTGCCGGCGCACTCGTAGTCCGCCGCCCGCGCGATCTTCAGCCCCAGCTCGCAGACATAGTCCCGCTGCGCCTGGCTCAGATACGGCGCCGGCGCCCGCTCGACGACCTTCTGGTTGCGCCGCTGCACCGAGCAGTCACGCTCCCAGAGATGATAGATCGTCCCGAACCTGTCGCCGAGGATCTGCACCTCGACGTGCCGGGCGTTGAGGATCATCTTTTCCAGATAACCCTCGCCGTTGCCGAAGGCCGAGACCGCTTCGCGCCGGCCCTCGAGCACCTTGTCCTCGAGCTCGTCGGGCGACATGATCGGCCGCATCCCGCGCCCGCCGCCGCCCCAGCTTGCCTTGAGCATGAACGGATAGCCGACCGCCTCGGCCATCCTGCGCACCTCGGCCATGTCGTCGGGCAGGACCTCGGTCGCCGGGATCACCGGCACCCCGGCGGCGATCGCCACCTTCCGCGCGCTCGCCTTGTCGCCCAGCATCCGCATCGTCTCGGCCTTCGGCCCGATGAAGGTGATCCCCGCCTCGGTGCAGGCGTCGACGAAATCGGGGTTCTCCGACAAAAGCCCGTAGCCGGGATGGATCGCATCGGCGCCGCACATCTTCGCCACGCGGATGATCTCGGGGATCGACAGGTACGCCGCCACCGGCCCGAGCCCTTCGCCGATGCGGTAGGCTTCGTCCGCCTTGAAACGGTGCAGGCTGAGCTTGTCCTCCTCGGCGAAGACCGCCACCGTGCGCTTGCCCATCTCGTTGGCGGCGCGCATCACCCGGATCGCGATCTCGCTGCGGTTGGCGACCAGGATCTTCTTGAAGCTCGACATTCGGCGTCCTTCCCCGGCAAACCAGCGGAAGTGTTAGGACCACTGATGCTGCAACGCAACGAGATTGCCCGCGCCACCGCAGCGCCACCGCCTTCGCCCAAGGCAGATGCAGCCAATGCCTAATCCTTGTGCAGCGCGTCACCGGGGCGCGGCGTCGGCGCGTGCCGCAGCGCGGCCTCGATCTCGGCCCGCTGCTCCCGCTCCCGGGCCTCGAAGGCCGCGTTCTTTCCCGCCGGGACGTCCTCGCGCCAGAGGTCGGCCAGCTCCTTCAGCATCCGCCGGTCGTTCGCGACGAAGAGCTCGGCCGCCACGTCCACCGCCGCCCCGTCGTGGCCGAGCGCGCCGAGCGCGAACTTCCCCGCCCGCACCGCGCTGTAGAAGCTCTCGCGCACGCTGTCCGAGACGCCTGCCGCCTGCAGCTGGTAGACTTCGTGCCGGTCGTGTGCGCGCGCGATCACCGGCACGTCGGGATGCGTCCGCCGCAGCCAGCGCGCCGTCCTGAGCGTCTCCTCCGGCTTGTCGGTCGCCAGCACCACCGCCTTCGCCTCGGCGACGCCCGCGGCCACCAGCAGATCCGGCCGCCCCACATCGCCGTAGTAGGCGCTGATCCCGAGCGCCCGCATCCGCTCGACGGTCTGCGCATGGTTGTCGATCACCACCGTCCGGTGGCCGAGTTCCGCGACCATTCGGTTCACCACCTGCCCGAACCGGCCCATGCCGGCGATGATCACCGTGCCCTGCGCCTCGATCGCCTCCGCGTCGCGCCGCGCGACCTCGCCCGACAGCCGCCGGCCGATCGCCCCGTGCAGCCAGAAGAGCGCCGGCGTCAGCATCATCGAGAGCGCGATGATCAAGAGCAGCGTCGCCGCCGCGTCCGGCCCGATGACCCGGGTCGCGGTCGCGAAGCCGAGCAGGAAGAAGCTGAACTCGCCCGCCTGCGCCAGCGCCAGCGTGAACAGCAGCCGCGCCCGCTGCGGCAGCCCGAACAGCCGCGACAGCGGCCAGAGCACCGCCATCTTCAGCCCCATCAGCAACAGCGCCAGCAAGACGATCCGCAGCGGCTCGTGCAGCAGCCGCCCGAGATCGACCCCCTGCCCCACGGTGATGAAGAAGAGCCCGAGCAGGATCCCCTTGAACGGCGCCAGATCCGCCTCGAGCTGGTGGCGATACTCGGAGTCCGCCAGCACCATCCCGGCCAGGAACGACCCGAGCGCCGGCGACAGCCCCAGGAGCCCCATGCCGTAGGAGATGCCGACGATCAGCAGCAGCGCACCCGCAACCTGGATCTCCGGCAGCTTCGCCCAGGCGAGGAAGCGGTAGACCGGCCGGGTCAGGTAGTGCCCGGCCAGCACCACCGCCACCCCGGCGCCGAGCACCAGCGCCCCGCGCATCCAGGGCGCCGCCTCGCGCACCGCCTCCGACGCCGGCTGCGCCTCCGCCGGCACGGGCGCGCCGCCGAGCGCCAGCAGCGGCAGCACCGCGAGCAGGGGGATCGCCGCCACGTCCTGGAACAGCAGCACCGCGAAACAGGCGCGCCCGCCCTCGGTATGCACCAGCCGCTTCTCGGCCAGCGTCTGCATCACGATCGCGGTCGAGGACAGCGACAGGATGATCCCGACCGCCACCGCCTGGTTCCACGGCAGCCCGACGAGCCGCGCCAGAATCGCGAGGAGAGCGAGCGTCAGCGTCACCTGCAGCCCGCCGAGCCCGACCAGCCGGTGGCGCAGCTCCCAGACCACCCGCGGCTGCATCTCGAGCCCGATCAGGAACAGCATCAGCACCACGCCGTATTCGGCATAGTGCTGTACCTCTTCGGTCTCGCTGCTTACGAGCCCCATCACCGGCCCGATCGCCATCCCCGCCACCAGGTAGCCGAGCACCGAGCCGAAGCCGAGCCTCTGGCTGATCGGCACCGCGATCACCGCGGCGGCGAGGTAGATGGCGAGATGCAAGAGGACGTCCTGCATGGGCGCTCCCGAACTGATGCCACCCGTACCTAGCCGAGCCGGGACGCCGGCGCAGCCCCCCGCCGCAGACCGGTCAGGGCGCCGGCCGGTCCGGCGGGCGCAGCGGCTCCTCGAGCGTCACCCCCGCCATCAGCTCCTCGGTGAAGAAGGCGATGAGCTGGGGGCGGCCGGTGACATCGGCCTTGCGGTAGATCGCGGCGCACTGGGCCTTGACCGTGCCGTCGCGGGTCGCGCGCAGCGCGGCGATCTCGCTGATCGTGAGGCCCTTGAGCGAGAGCAGCGCCACATCGCGTTCCGACGGCGTCAGCTCCCAGCGTCGAAAGCTCTCCTCGACCATCTCGCCGAGGGCGCCGGTGGCCGCCCGCATCCGGTCCTCCATGTGCCGGTTGTGCCGCGCCAGCCGCCAGAGCTCGCGCGCGCTCAGCAATGAGCCGGTCCAGAGCATCGCCACCATGCCGAGCTCGAAGACGCCACCGGTTGCTCGCAGCTCCTCCACCGCATCGAAGGCGAAGTAGAAGCCGCTCAAGGCCTGGACGACAGTGACGATTGCCAGGGTGCGGTCACGGCCCAGCGTGGGGAGTCGCGGCATCCGGTTCGCCCAATCCGGGAAGTCAGCGAAGCTGACTCCGGGTTCCATGCGGCTCACCCGGTTACCGGGCGCTGCAGCTCCCGCAAGCTACGCCACGGCGATGCCGGGCGACAAGGGAGACCCCGAGGTCCGCGCGGTCTCGTGAATGGCCGTCACCCGGTCGTCGCCTTGAGGGCTCCACAGAGGCCTCGGGAACCAGCCCCGGGTTATCTGCGATCGATCTGGAACACAGCGCGAACGCAGGCTTTTCTTTTCTCGCGGCGATCGCTACTTTCGCGGCATGAGCCCCTGGTCCAGCGACGAGGCAGACGCCTTCGAGGCCGCCGATGCGGCTGCGGCGCGCCCGCTTTCCGCCCGCGCGATGGCCGCGCGGCCGACCCCCTACCTCGACGACCTCAACCCCGCTCAGCGCGAGGCGGTCGAGGCGCTCGACGGCCCGGTGCTGGTGCTCGCCGGCGCCGGCACCGGCAAGACCAAGGCGCTGACCGCCCGCATCGCCCACCTGCTCAACACCGGCCGGGCGCGGCCGAACGAGATCCTCGCCGTCACCTTCACCAACAAGGCCGCGCGCGAGATGAAGTCGCGCGTCGGCGCGCTGGTCGGCGGCGTCATCGAGGGGATGCCCTGGCTCGGCACCTTCCACTCGCTCTCGGTCAAGATCCTGCGCCGCCACGCCGAGCTCGTCGGGCTGAAGTCGAACTTCACCATCCTCGACACCGACGACCAGGTCCGCCTGCTGCGCCAGATCGTCCAGGCCGCCGACATCGACGACAAGCGCTGGCCGCCGCGGCTCCTCGCCGGCCTGATCGACGGCTGGAAGAATCGCGCCCTCACCCCCGAGCGCGTGCCGGCGGCCGAATCCTCCGCTTTCGACCACCGCGGCGCCGAGCTCTACGCCCAGTACCAGGAGCGGCTCGCGGTCCTCAACGCCTGCGACTTCGGCGACCTGCTCTTGCACGTCGTCACCATCTTCCAGCACCACGCCGACGTGCTCGAACGCTACCAGCGCTGGCTGCGCTACATCCTCGTCGACGAGTACCAGGACACCAACGTCTGCCAGTACCTCTGGCTGCGCCTGCTCGCCGGCGCGCACCGCAACGTCTGCTGCGTCGGCGACGACGACCAGTCGATCTACGGCTGGCGCGGGGCCGAGGTCGGCAACATCCTGCGCTTCGAGAAGGACTTCCCCGGCGCCCGCGTCATCCGCCTCGAGCAGAACTACCGCTCGACCCCGCACATCCTCGCCGCCGCCTCCGGCGTCATCGCCGCCAACGAGAGCCGCCTCGGCAAGACCCTCTGGACCGACATCCCCGAGGGCGAGAAGCTGCGCCTGATCGGCCACTGGGACGGCGAGGAAGAGGCGCGCTGGATCGGCGAGGAGATCGAGGCGCTCTCCCGCGGCACCCGCGGCCTCGCGCCGGTCGACCCCTCCGGCATCGCCATCCTCGTGCGCGCCAGCCACCAGATGCGCGCCTTCGAGGACCGCTTCCTCACCATCGGCCTGCCCTACCGCGTCATCGGCGGCCCGCGCTTCTACGAGCGCCAGGAGATCCGCGACGCGATGGCCTATTTCCGCGTCGCGGTCTCGCCCGACGACGACCTCGCCTTCGAGCGCATCGCCAATGTCCCCAAGCGCGGCCTCGGCGACAAGGCGGTCCAGGAGATCAACCGCACCGCCCGCGCCGCCGGCGTCTCGCTGCTCGAAGGCGCGCGCCGCCTCGTCGAGAAGGGCGGCCTGCCGCCGCGCGCCCGCAGCGCGCTCGGCGAGCTCGTGACCGGTTTCGACATCTGGCACGCCCAGATCCGCGACGACGCCCCGCACGTCGAGCTCGCCGAGGCGATCCTCGACGACTCCGGCTACACCGCGATGTGGCGCGCCGAGCGCACCCCCGACGCCGCCGGCCGCCTCGACAACCTCAAGGAGCTGGTCAAGGCGCTGAACGAGTTCGACAACCTCCAGGGCTTCCTCGAGCACGTGGCGCTCGTGATGGACAACGAGGGCGACGACGAGGCCGCCAAGGTCTCGGTGATGACGCTGCACGCCGCCAAGGGCCTCGAGTTCCCCGCGGTCTTTCTCCCCGGCTGGGAGGACGGCCTGTTCCCGTCGCAGCGCTCGATGGACGAGAGCGGGATCAAGGGCCTCGAGGAGGAGCGCCGCCTCGCCTACGTCGGCATCACCCGCGCCCGCGTCCTCGCCACCATCTCCTTCGCCGCCAACCGCCGCGTCTACAACCAGTGGCAGTCGCAGCTGCCCTCGCGCTTCATCGACGAGCTCCCGCCCGACCACGTCGAGGTCCTCACCCCGCCCGGCCTCTACGGCGGCGGCTACGGCGCCGCCGCGCCGATGGCCTCCTCGACGCTCGCCGACAACGTGGCCAGGGCCGACGTCTACAACTCCCCCGGCTGGAAGCGGATGCAGGCGCGCGCCGCCCAGCGCCCGACGTCGCAGCCGCAGGAGGCGCGCAACATGGTGATCGACGTCACCGCCGCCGCCGCCTTCGACCCCGGCACCCGCGTCTTCCACCAGAAGTTCGGCTACGGCACCGTCACCGTCGCCGAAGGCGAGAAGCTGACCATCGACTTCGAGAAGGCCGGCACGAAGAACGTCGTCGCCCGCTTCGTCACCGCCGCCGACGCCGTCCCGTTCTGAACAGCGCGGCCCGCGGCTCTCCGCCGGGAAACGCCACCGGTGCACAGGCGGTTTGCGCAAACGAAAACGGGGGGCGCGAGCCCCCCGTTCCGTCTCCGAACCCGGAAGGGTTCAGATCACATCATGCCGTCCATGCCGCCCATGCCGCCCATGCCGCCGCCGCCCATGCCGCCGGCAGACTTCGGCTCCGGCTTGTCGGCGATCATGGCCTCGGTGGTGATGAGCAGGCCGGCGACCGAAGCGGCGTCCTGCAGCGCGGTACGAACGACCTTCGCGGGGTCGATCACGCCGAACTTGTACATGTCGCCGTACTCTTCGGTCTGGGCGTTGAAGCCGAAGCTCTCGTCGGTCGAACTCGAGCACCTTGCCCGCGACGACCGAACCGTCGACGCCCGCGTTCTCGGCGATCTGCCGCAGCGGCGACTGCAGCGCCTTGCGGACGATCGAGATGCCCGCGGTCTGGTCGGAGTTCTCGCCGGTCACGCCGTCGAGCTTCTTCGAGGCGCGAACCAGCGCCACGCCGCCGCCGACGACGACACCTTCCTGCACCGCGGCGCGGGTCGCGTTGAGCGCGTCCTCGACGCGGTCCTTGCGCTCCTTCACCTCGATCTCCGAGGCGCCGCCGACGCGGATCACCGCAACGCCGCCGGCGAGCTTCGCCAGGCGCTCCTGCAGCTTCTCCTTGTCGTAGTCCGAGGTGGTGTCCTCGATCTGCGAACGGATCTGGGCGACCCGGCCTTCGATCTCGGACTTCTCGCCGGCACCGTCGACGATGGTGGTCTCGTCCTTGGTGATCGAGATCTTGCGCGCCTTGCCGAGCATGTCGATGCCGACGTTCTCGAGCTTCATCCCGAGATCCTCGGAGATGACCTGGCCGCCGGTCAGGATCGCGATGTCCTGCAGCATCGCCTTGCGGCGATCACCGAAGCCCGGCGCCTTGACGGCGGCGATCTTCAGGCCGCCGCGCAGCTTGTTGACGACGAGCGTGGCCAGAGCCTCGCCGTCGACATCCTCGGAGATGATGAGGAGCGGCTTGCCGGACTGGATGACGGCCTCGAGCAGCGGAACCATCGGCTGCAGCGACGAGAGCTTCTTCTCGTGCAGCAGGATGAGCGCGTCCTCGAGCTCGGCGATCATCTTGTCGGCGTTGGTGATGAAGTAGGGGCTGAGGTAGCCGCGGTCGAACTGCATGCCCTCGACGACCTCGGTCTCGGTCTCGAAGCCCTTGTTCTCCTCGACGGTGATGACACCCTCGTTGCCGACCTTCTGCATCGCGTCGGCGATCTGCCGGCCGATCTCGGTCTCGCCGTTGGCGGAGATGGTGCCGACCTGGGCGACCTCGTCGGAGCCCGAGACGGTCTTGGCCTGCGCCTTGATGTCGGCGACGACGATCGCGACGGCCTTCTCGATGCCGCGCTTGAGATCCATCGGGTTCATGCCGGCCGCGACCGACTTCATGCCTTCCTTGACGATCGCCTGGGCGAGCACCGTCGCGGTGGTGGTGCCGTCGCCGGCCTCGTCGTTGGTGCGCGAAGCGACTTCGCGGACCATCTGCGCGCCCATGTTCTCGAACTTGTCCTCGAGCTCGATCTCCTTGGCGACGGTGACGCCGTCCTTGGTGATCCGCGGCGCGCCGAACGACTTGTCGAGGATGACGTTGCGGCCCTTGGGGCCGAGGGTGACGCGAACCGCGTCCGCGAGCAGGTCGACGCCCTTGAGCAGGCGGTTGCGCGCGTCGGTATCGAATTTCAGCTGCTTAGCTGCCATGTGGTTTGCTCCTCAGAATTTCGGGTTGACGGCTCACGCGGCCTTGGCGGCCTTGGCGCTGGCCGAGACGATGCCGAGGATGTCGCTCTCCTTCATGATCAGGAGGTCCTCGCCGTCGAGGCGAATCTCGGTGCCCGACCACTTGCCGAACAGGATGCGGTCGCCGGCCTTGACGGTCATCGGCAGAAGCTCGCCCGAGTCCTTGCGCGCGCCCTCGCCAACGGCGATGACTTCGCCCTCGGAGGGCTTTTCCTTGGCGGTGTCGGGGATGATGAGGCCGCCCTTGGTCTTCTCTTCGCCTTCGATGCGGCGGACGACCACACGGTCGTGAAGCGGGGTGAATTGCATTTCGGGGATCGCTCCTTGGTTCGCGTTCCAACCTGGCGGTGGCAGCTTTGCGGTTATTAGCACTCGCCACCGATGAGTGCTAACGCGTGCGGTAGATATTGAGCGCTCCTGCTCGTGTCAACCCGGCGCCCGGGCGATTTCGCCACTCCTGCCGCCTTGACAGCGCCGCCGCCGCCAAGCGCAACTCCGCCCGATGCGGATTGCGCTTTCATCTCGGGGCAGAAGCCGAAGTGCCGCCGTCGCCGCCGCGCGGTCGACGATCGGCGCTCGGCCGCTCGCAACTCGGCCCACCGCAATGATCGCCGCGGCCGAGCCGCGAAAGGTGCCGTTCCGCGAGGCCGTCGCGGTCTGGGTCCGCGTCGCCGCCCTGAGCTTCGGCGGCCCGGCGGGTCAGATCGCCGTGATGCACCGCATCGTCGTCGACGAGAAGCGCTGGATGGGCGAGCGGCGGTTCCTGCACGCGCTCAACTACTGCATGCTGCTCCCCGGCCCCGAGGCGCAGCAGCTCGCGATCTATCTCGGCTGGCTGATGCACGGCGTGCGCGGCGGCTTCGTCGCCGGAAGCCTGTTCGTGCTTCCCGGCTTTCTCGTCATGCTTGCGCTCAGCGCGGCCTATGCCGCCTTCGGCAGCACCGGCCTGCTCTTCGGCGTCTTCTACGGCCTGAAGGCGGCGGTGCTCGCGATCGTGCTGCAGGCGGTCGTGCGGATCGGGCGGCGCTCGCTCGGCAACCGACCGCTTCGGCTGGTGGCGGCGGGCGCCTTCGTCGCGATCTTCGCCTTCGGCGCCCCGTTTCCGCTGATCGTGCTCGCCGCCGGGCTGACCGGATGGGTCGCGTCCCGGGCGGGCTCTGCGCATTTCCGGCCGGGCGGGCACGCAGCCGGGGCCGCCGGCCTCTCCGAGGCCAACTCGCTTCTCGGCGACTGGAGCCCTGAGGTCGGCGGCCTGCGCCAGCTGCGGGTTCCGGCCCTCCTCGCCGTCCTCTGGCTCGCGCCGGTGGCCACGCTCGCAGCGCTGTTCGGCCCCGACCAGGTCTTCGCCCGGCTCGGCATCTTCTTCAGCCAGATGGCGGTCGTGACCTTCGGCGGCGCCTATGCGGTGCTCGCCTATGTGGCGCAGGAGGCGGTCGGCCACTACCACTGGCTCGCCCCCGGCGAGATGCTCGACGGCCTCGGCCTCGCCGAGACCACGCCGGGACCGCTGATCCTCGTCGTCGACTTCGTCGGCTACCTCGCGGCCTGGCGCAGCCCCGGCGGGCTGCCCGCGTGGCTTGCCGGCATCCTCGGCGCGACGCTCGTCGCCTGGGTCACCTTCCTGCCGTCGTTTCTCTGGATCTTCCTCGGCGCACCGCATGCCGAGCGCCTGCGCGGCAACGCCGCGCTCTCCGGTGCGCTCGCCGCGATCGGCGCCGCCACGGTCGGCGTGATCCTGAACCTCGCGCTCTGGTTCGCGCTGCATGTCGTCTTCGGCCGGCTGGTGCCGGTCGGCTTCCTCGGAACGTCGCTCCTGCTGCCCGACCCGCGCTCGCTCGATCCGGTGGCGCTGGCGCTGATGCTTGCCGCCGTCGTCGCGGTCTTCCGCCTCAACCTCGGTCTCGCCTGGCTCCTCGCGGGCTGGAGCCTGCTCGGCCTCGCCTGCTGGGCGCTGGGCGCGACCGGCTTTGCCTTGCCGGCGGGAATCGGCTAGGGCCGGGCCGTCGCAAGGAGGACCCATGACCGAGATCATCGAAACGCTCGACGACCTCGACCCGGGCTACCGGGTGCTGTTCTGCGACCTCTGGGGCTGCCTGCACGACGGCGTGCGCGCCTTCCCGCAAGCCGTCGCCGCGCTCGAGCGCTTCCGTGCCGGCGGCGGCCGGGTGGTGCTCGTCACCAACTCGCCGCGCCCGGCGGGCTCGGTCGCGCTCCAGCTCGACGCGCTCGGCGCGCCGCGCTCCTGCTGGGATCTCGTCATCTCCTCCGGCGACGCCGCGCAGGCGGCGATGGCCGCCGGCCAGTTCGGCCGCCGCGTCTTCCACATCGGCCCCGAGCGCGACTTCGTCTTCTTCGAGGACGCCGACGGCCGCCCGTTCGACATCGAGCGCGTTCCGATCGAGGAGGCCGAGGGCATCGTCTGCACCGGCCTCTTCGACGACCGCAGCGAGACCCCCGACGACTACCGGGCAACCCTGCTCTACGGCAAGACCAGGGGGCTGAAGCTCCTCTGCGCCAACCCCGACATCGTGGTCGACGTCGGCGACATCCGCATCTGGTGCGCCGGCGCCATCGCCGCGGCCTACACCGCGGCCGGCGGCCGCAGCTATTACTTCGGCAAGCCGCACCCGCCGATCTACGCGCTCGCCCGGCGCCGGCTGACCGAGCTCACCGGCCACGAGACGCCCCCCGACGCGATCCTCTGCCTCGGCGACGGCATCGCCACCGACGTCCTCGGCGCGATGGGCGAGAGCCTCGACGCGCTCTTCGTCACCGGCGGCCTCGCCGCCGAGGACACCGGCTCGGTCGGCGGCGCCGGCCCCGACCAGGTACGGCTCGCCGCCTTCCTCGCCGAGGCCCGCCTCGCGCCCCGCTACGCCATCGCCGCCCTGCGCTGACTCTGCCGCGTCGCGCTTGCCTGCGCCGGCCGGCTGGGCGATACGGTCGGACGCAAGGGCGCGGCACGGTCGCCGGGCCGCACGTTCGACGCAGCGGCGGGACTTCGGGGCCCGCCACGGGGCCCCCATGAAGCGTTTTCACGACTACCGGGGACTGGCAGCGGCCGACCGCGGCGCGGCGGTCGCGCTCGGCAACTTCGATGGCGTTCACCTCGGCCACCAGTCGGTGATGGCGCTCGCCCACGCCGCCGCCGCCGAGCTCGGCGCCCGCTTCGGCGTCGTCACCTTCGAGCCGCACCCGCGCAGCTTCTTCGCCCCCGACGCGCCGCCCTTCCGGCTGATGACCGCCGACGCCCGCGCGCGGCGCATGGAGAAGCTCGGCGTCGAGCGGCTCTACGAGCTGCCCTTCGGCGCCGCGCTCGCCGCCCTTGGCCCCGACGAATTCGCCCGCGGCGTCCTCGCCGCCGGCCTCGGCGTGCGCCACGTCGTCGTCGGTGCCGACTTCCGCTTCGGCAAGGCCCGCGCCGGCGACGCGGCAACCCTGAGCGCGCTCGGTGACGATCTCGGCTTCGGCGTCACCGTCGCGCCTCTCGTCTCCGACGGCGAGAGCGACTATTCCTCGACCGCGATCCGCGCCGCCCTCGCCGAAGGTCTCCCGGCCGAGGCCGCCCGCATCCTCGGCCACTGGCACCGCATCGAGGGCCGCGTCGAGCACGGCGAGAAGCGCGGCCGCACCCTGGGCTTCCCCACCGCCAACCTCCGCCTCGACCCGCTGCACCTTCCCCGCTTCGGCGTCTACGCCGTCCTCGTCGACGTCCTCGACGGCCCGCACCGCGGCCGCTACCGCGGTGCCGCCTCGATCGGCGTCCGCCCGACCTTCGGCGTCAGCGCCCCCAACCTCGAGGTCTATCTCCTCGACTTCGACGGCGACCTCTACGGCGCCGAGCTCTCGGTCGCCCTCGTCGCCTTCCTGCGCCCCGAGCTCAGGTTCGACGGCGTCGAGCCCCTCGTCGCGCAGATGCGCACCGACGTCGCCGAGGCGCGCGCCATCCTGGCCGACAGCGACGCATGAAGCGGCTCGAGACCGAGCGCCTCGTCCTCCGCCGCTGGCAGCCGCGCGACCGCGCGCCGATGGCGGCGATCAACGCCGACCCCGCGGTGATGGACTTCCCGCGTCCGCTGACCGCCGCCGAAAGCGACGCCGAGCTCGCCGACTTCGAGGCGCAGTGGAAGAACCACGGCTTCTCCTTTGCGGCGATCGAGCGCCGGCAGGACGGGGCCATCCTCGGCATGGCCGGCCTCGCCCGCGCCGTCTTCGACCCGCCGGTCGGTCGCTGCGTCGAGATCGGCTGGCGGCTCGGCCGCGAGCACTGGGGCCACGGCTACGCCACCGAGGCGGCCTGCGCCTGGCTCGCCCTCGGCTTCGAGGGCCTCGGCCTCCGCGAGATCGTCGCCTTCACCGATCCCGCCAACCACCGCTCGCTCGCGGTGATGCGGCGCGCCGGCATGCGCCGCGACCCCGCCCGCGACTTCGATCACCCCGACATGCCCGTCGGCCATCCGCTGCGGCGGCAGCTTTTCCACGTCGCCACCCCCGCGGCGCGCGAGGCGGCCCCATGATCGAGGCCGTTACGCTCGAGACCGACCGCCTCGTCCTCCGCCGCTGGCAGCCGCGCGACGCCGCGCCCTTCGCCCGCCTCAACGCCGACCCCGCGGTGATGCAGCATTTCCCGAAGCTCCTCGACCGCTGCGAAAGCGACGCGCTGATCGCCCGCTTCGAGGACGCCTGGTCGGCGGATGGCTTCTCCATGGCGGTCGCCGAGCGCAAGGACGGCGGCGCCTTCGTCGGCATGGTCGGAATCGCCCGCGTCCGCTACCTGGCGGAAACGCCGGTCAACGGCCAAGTCGAGATCGGCTGGCGCCTCGCCCGCGAGCACTGGGGCCACGGCTACGCCACCGAAGCCGCGCGCCGCTGGCTCGCCCACGGCTTCGGCACCCTCGGCCTCCGCGAGATCATCTCCTTCACCGTCCCGGCGAACCTGCGCTCGCAAGCGGTGATGCACCGCCTCGGGATGCAGCGCGACCCCGCGCGCGACTTCCTGCACCCGACCCTTCCCGAAGGCCATCCGCTGCGCCCGCACATTCTCTTCGCGCTCGCTGCGGGGCCCGACAAACCATCGCCAGTTCCGACGGAGGCAAGCTAGCATGCGCGTGATCATCTACGGTGTCGGCGCGATCGGCGGCGTCATGGCGGCGGCCCTCGCCCTCGCCGGCCGCGAGGTCGTGGGCATCGCCCGCGGCAGGCAGCTCGAGGCGATCCGCGACGGCGGCCTCCTGCTGCGCAATCCCGATCAGGCGGTCCGGGCCGACTTCCCCTGCTTCGGCGACCCGTCCGAGATCGACTTCCGCCCCGATGACGCGATCGTCCTGACGATGAAGACCCAGGACACCCTCCCGGCGCTCGAGCGCCTGCGTGCGGTCGGCGTCTCCGGGCAGCCGATCTTCTGCGCCCAGAACAGCGTCGCCAACGAGCCCCTCGCGCTGCGCCGCTTCCCCAACGTCCACGCGGTCACCGTGATGATGCCCGCGACCTACCGCGTCCCCGGCGAGGTCGCGGTGTTTTCGACCCCGCGCCACGGCATCTTCGAGATCGGCCGCTACCCCTCGGGCAGCGACGACGACGACGCCCGCCTCGCCGAAGCGGTGGAGGCCGCCGGTTTCGCCGCCTTCGTCATGCCCGACACCATGCAGGGCAAGTACGGCAAGCTCCTGATGAACCTCCACAACATCGTCGAGGCCGCGCTCGGCCGCGGCACCGACACCCGCCGGATCGACGACCTGATCCGCGCCGAGGCCCGGGCCGCGCTCGCCGCCGCCGGCATTCCCTGGCGCGACGTCGGCGCCGCCGACCCCCGTCGCGACGCGCTGATGCAGCAGCGCCCGGTCCCGGGCGTCGAGCGCGCCGGCGGCTCCTCGACCCAGAGCCTGCTCCGCGGCACCGGCTCGATCGAGACCGATTACCTGACGGGCGAGATCGTGCTCCTCGGCCGGCTCCACGGCGTCCCGACCCCGGTCAACACCTACTTTCTCGACCTCAGCGCCCGCATGCTGCGCGACGGCGTCGCCGCCGGCGGCGTTCCGCGCGAGGAGGTCGAGGCCGGCCTCGCCGCCGTCGGCGCCGGCGCGTGACCCGGCCCTTCCGTTTCACCGCGCAAACGGCGATGCTCGCGCCATGAAGCGAGCCGCACCCGACGCGACCGGCCTCCGGCCGGAATTCTGGCGGCGATTTCCCCTCGACGAGCTTTCGAAGGCCGAGTGGGAGGCGCTCTGCGACGGCTGCGCCAAGTGCTGCCTCGTCAAGCTCGAGGACGAGCGCACCGGCGAGATCGCCTATACCAACGTCGCCTGCCGGCTGCTCGACCTCGGCACCTGCCGCTGCGGCAACTACCCGCTGCGGCGGCAGCTGGTGAAGGGCTGCGTCGTGCTCGGTCCGGAGAACATCGAGCAGGTGCTGCACTGGATGCCCGAGACCTGCGGCTACCGGCTGGTGCACGAGGGGCGCGACCTCGAGCCCTGGCATCCGCTCATCTCCGGCGATCCCGACAGCGTGCATCGCGCCGGCGTCTCGCTGCGCGGGCGCATGGTCCCCGAATACGAGGTCGCCGAGGAAGACCTGCCCGACTTCGTGCTCGACGAGGACATCTGATGTGGTTCGCTTCCGACAACGGCGCCGGCGCGGCGCCGGAGGTCATGGCCGCGGTCGCCGCCGCCAACGAAGGCCACGTCCCCTCCTACGGCGCCGAGGCGGCGATGGCTGAGGTGACCGCGCGCATCCGCGCGCGCTTCGAGGCGCCGGAAGCGGCGGTCTACCTCGTCGCGACCGGCACCGCGGCGAACGCGCTGGCGCTCGCCTGCCTCTGCCCGCCCTGGGCCACGGTCTACTGCCACCGCGAGGCGCATGTGCAGGAGGACGAATGCGCCGCGCCGGAGTTCTTCACCGGCGGCGCCAAGCTCACCCCGCTCGACGGCGACCACGGCCGCCTCGATCCCGGCACGCTCGGCCGCGCACTCGCCGGCGCCGCCGCGGTCGGCGTCCACAACGTGCAGAAGGGCGCGCTCTCGCTGTCCAACACCACCGAGGCGGGCACGATCTACCGCCCGGCCGAGGTGGCGGCGCTCGCCGGCGCCGCGCGCGACGCCGGGGTCCCGGTGCACATGGACGGTGCGCGCTTCGCCAACGCGGTCGCGGCGCTCGGCTGCACCCCGGCCGAGTTGAGCTGGAAGGCCGGCGTGGACGTGCTCTGCCTCGGCGGCACCAAGAACGGCTGTCTCGGCGTCGAGGCGGTGATCCTCTTCGACCCGCGCCGCGCCTGGGAGTTCGAGCTGCGCCGCAAGCGCGGCGGGCACCTCTTCTCCAAGCATCGCTTCCTCGCGGCGCAGATGCAGGCCTATCTCGCCGATGACCTCTGGCTGCGGCTCGCGGCCACCGCCAACGCCCGCGCCGCCGCCCTGTCGCAAGGCCTCGCCGCCCTCGCCGGCACCGAGCGCGTCCACCCCACCGAAGCCAACGCGGTCTTCGCCGCGTGGCCGCGCGCCGGCCACCGGGCGGCCCTCGACGCGGGCGCCGTCTACTACCCCTGGCCGGCAAGCCAGAGCTTCGACGGCCCCGACGCCGACCCGGTCGCGGCGCGCCTCGTCTGCAGCTGGTCGACCGGCGAGGACGAGGTGGCACGGCTTCTCGCGGTGCTCGAAACCGCCCTCGGCCGCAAGCCCGCATCGGCAGCCGGTCCCGCCGGCTTCGCCGGGGCCCCGGCGCACCCCTCGGCGCGAGGCAGACCCGCCCCATAGGCGCACGTCCGCTCAGGGCGAGAGGGAATCGCCCGGGGCACGCTTGCGCGCTGGTTCGTCACATGCCGCGGCGGGCCGCAGGCGCGGACGGGCCGCGTCCGCGACGTCCCGATGCCGGAAGCGGCTCACGTCATTCCGCCGCCACCGGCAGCGGCTCGGCCTTGGGCCCGAGCGCCGCGAGGCCGGCGATCACCTGGCCGAGCTTTGCCGCGACCTCGCCGAAGCAGGCAAGGCGGACGACCCGCGCCTCGTCCATGTAGAGCGCGCGGTCGATCTCGATCTGCAGCGCCTGCACCCCGACCCGCGGCTGGCCGTAGGTCTGGGTGATGTAGCCGCCGGCGAAGGGGGCGTTGCGGGCGACGACGAATCCGGCGGCGGCGAAGAGTTCGGTCGCGGCATCGACCAGCCAGCGGTCGCAGGAGCCGCCGAAGCGATCCCCGAGGATCACCTCCGGCCGCCGTCCCCAGACCTTCGGCGCCGCGTTGAGCGCGTCGTGCGGCATCGAATGGCAGTCGTAGAGGATCGCGCTGCCGAAGCGGGCGTGGGCGTCGGCGAGGAGCCCGCGCAGCTGGGCGTGGTAGGGATGCCAGCAGCGGGTGATCCGCTGCTCCGCCTCCGCGAGGCTGAGCTTGCCCTGCATGATCGGCCGCCCCTCGCCCACGACCCGCGGGATCACCCCGAGGCCGGCGGCGATGCGGGCGTTGACGAAGCGGCGGCTGGCGCCGCGGATCAGCGCCGGGTCGAGATCGTCCGGGGCGCGGTTGAGGTCGATGCAGGCGCGCGGCACCCGCGCGGCCAGAAGCGGGGCACCGGCCGCCGGCGCCGCGGCGAAGAGCTCGTCGACGAAGGCGTCCTCGGACGAGCGCAGCTGCAGCGGGTCGAGCAGCGAGGCCTCGAGGAACGCCGCGGGATAGTCGGCCCCGCTGTGCGGCGAGCTGAAGACCGCGGCGGAGCTTCGCTCGCCCGGCATCGTAAGCGCGTAGACGGCGTTCTCCATCCCAGACCTCGGTTTTCCGGCGGCGACTATAGCGCCACGATTGAAATGGACAAATGCCTTGAACGCTCGCCGCGCGGACCAGTATAGCACTGCCGACGGAGCGGGCGCCGCGAGGCGCCGGCACCCGGGCGTATAGCTCAGCGGGAGAGCACTTCGTTGACATCGAAGGGGTCACAGGTTCAATCCCTGTTACGCCCACCATTTCCCGAAAGGGATCCGCAGGAACAGGCGCAGGCATCCCCGCGCGCCGCGAGAGAGGAGAGAGGCAATGAAGGTCGTGAACTCGCTTCGCTCCCTTAAGGCGCGCCACCGCGATTGCCGGGTGGTTCGCCGCAAGGGACGGGTCTACGTGATCAACAAGACCCAGCGTCGCTTCAAGGCGCGCCAGGGCTGAAGCCCCGGCGCCGCCCGCCCGCGACGACGAAAACCGCGCCTCTGGCGCGGTTTTGCGTTTCAGGGGAGGCGGTCAGGGCGTCAGTCCGTTCGGTTCCGGCAGGCCGTGGATGCGGCAGCAGGCGGTCAGCGTATTGGCGAGCAGGCAGGCGATGGTCATCGGGCCGACGCCGCCCGGGACCGGGGTGATCGCGGCGGCGACCGTCGAGACGCTGGCGAAATCGACGTCGCCGGCCAGCCCGCCCTCGACGCGGTTGATGCCGACGTCGATCACCGTCGCCCCGGGCCGCACCCAGTCGGCGGTGACGAGCCGCGGCCGCCCCACCGCCGCCACCAGGATCTCTGCCCGCCGGCAGACCGCCGGCAGCTCGCGGGTGCGCGAATGGGCGACGGTGACGGTGCAGCTCTCGCGCAGCAGGAGCTGCGCCATCGGCTTGCCGACGATGTTCGAGCGCCCGAGCACGACCGCCTCGCGGCCGGCGAGATCGCCGAGTCGGTCGCGCAGCAGCGTCAGGCAGCCGAGCGGGGTGCAGGGCACCAGCGCCGGCTCGCCGATCGCCAGCCGCCCGGCATTCACCGGATGAAAGCCGTCGACGTCCTTCTCCGGCGCGATCGCCTCGATCACCCGGAAGGCGCCGACCTGCGGCGGCAGCGGCAGCTGCACCAGGATGCCGTGCACCTTGGGGTCGGCGTTGAGCGCCGCCACCACCGCCAGCACCTCGGCTTCCGAGGCGGTGGCGGGCAGGCGATGCTCCTCGGAGTGCATCCCGGCCTCGCGGGTATGGCGCCCCTTGTTGCGGACGTAGACCGCACTCGCCGGGTCCTCGCCGACCAGCACCACCGCGAGGCCGGGGACGACGCCGTGCCGGGCGCGGAGCGCCGCCACCTCGTCGCCGACGCGCGCGCGCAGGCCGGCGGCGAAGCCCTTGCCATCGATGATCTCGGCTGCCATGTGCCCCTCCGCTCCCGGACGCCGCCCGCTTAGCCGCTCGGCCCGGCGGGCGCAATCGGCCGTCCGGCAACCCCACCTCGACCTGCCGCTGCCGCCGGCAAGGGAGGTGCTTCGAAGGGCGGGCCGGGCGCATCTTTATTTCAGCCGCCCGCCGGCGCCGATTGCCCGGGCTTGGTGGGACGGCTTGGATGGCTGTTGGCCTGCGGCGCGCTTCTGATCGCCGACGCGGGCCTCGCACAGGTGGCGGTTGGCGGTGAGCGGATCCGCCGCGGCTACGCCCGCGACGCTCAGGCCTGCCGCGCGCCGTCTTTCCCGCCGGCCTGCGCCTCGAGGCCCAGATCGCGCAGACCGTGGCGCACCTGGGTGTCCGGGTCGAGCGCCACGTCGACCACGATCCCGTCCTCGTCCGGCCCCAGCGGCTCCAGCGTGGCGAACTGCGACCGGAGCAGATCGGGCGGGAAGAAGTGGCCCCGGCGCCCGGCGAGCCGGTCCGCCAGCACCTCGAAGCTGCCGTGCAGGTGCAGGAAGCGCACCCGCGGCGCGCCGGTGCGAAGCAGGTCGCGATAGGCGCGCTTGAGCGAGGAGCATGCCAGCACCGAGCTCTCGCCCTTCCGCTCGTGCGCGGCGATCAGCCCCGCCAGCGCCCGGAGCCACGGCCAGCGATCCTCGTCGGTGAGCGGAACGTGCGCCGACATCTTCGCAACGTTGGCGGCCGGGTGGTAGCGGTCGCCCTCGTCGAACGGCCAGCCCAGCGCTGCGGCGAGGCCCTCCCCGACCGTGGTCTTGCCACAGCCGGAGACTCCCATCACGACGATGTGCTGGGTCCCCCCCTCCACGCTCAGCCGGCGGGCTCGGGCTCCAGGCCGTCGTCGCGGGCCGGCCGCGCCGACTTGCCGGTCTTCGGAATCGAGGAGATGCCGGTGTCGTCCTTGCCGTCGTCGTCGCCGCCCCGGTTGAGCGGCTGGCCGTGGATGATCCGGGTGATCTCCTTGCCGGTCAGCGTCTCGTACTCGAGCAGCCCGTTCGCCATCCGGTCGAGGTCGTCGCGCTTCTCGATCAGGATGCGCTTGGCGGTCTCGTAGCCCTCGTCGACGAGCTTGCGCACCTCCTGGTCGATCATCTCCTGCGTGTCCGGGCCGGCGCTCATCCCGCCCGCCTGCGGGCCGAGGTAGCTGAATTGCTCGTTGGCGTAGTCGATGTTGCCGAGCTTGTCGGACATGCCGAACTTGGTCACCATCGCCCGCGCGATCCGGCTCACCTGCTGGATGTCGCTCGCCGCCCCCGAGGTCACGTTCTCGGGCCCGAACACGAGCTGCTCGGCGGTCTTGCCGCCCATCGCCATCGCGATCATCGACTTGTACTTGGTCATGGTGACCGAGAGCTGGTCACGCTCGGGCAGGCTCAGCACCAGCCCCAGCGCCCGCCCGCGCGGGATGATCGTCGCCTTGTGGATCGGATCGTGCTGCGGCACGTTCAGCCCGACGATCGCATGCCCCGCCTCGTGGTAGGCGGTGAGCCGGCGCTCCTCGTCGGACATGACCATCGACCGCCGCTCGGCGCCCATCATCACCTTGTCCTTGGCGTTCTCGAAGTCGTCCATCGTCACGAAGCGCTTGCCGGTCCGCGCCGCCATCAGCGCCGCCTCGTTGACGAGGTTGGCGAGATCCGCACCGGAAAAGCCCGGGCAGCCGCGCGCGATGATCCGCAGATCCACGTCGGCACTCAGCGGCACCCGCCGCGAATGCACCGCGAGGATCTTCTCGCGACCCTTGATGTCGGGGTTGGTCACCTGCACCTGCCGGTCGAACCGCCCCGGCCTGAGCAGCGCCGGATCGAGCACGTCCGGCCGGTTGGTGGCCGCGATCAGGATCACCCCCTCGTTCGCCTCGAAGCCGTCCATCTCGACGAGGAGCTGGTTCAGCGTCTGCTCGCGCTCGTCGTTGCCGCCGCCATACCCGGCCCCACGATGCCGGCCGACCGCGTCGATCTCGTCGATGAAGACGATGCAGGGCGCGTTCTTCTTCGCCTGCTCGAACATGTCGCGCACCCGGCTCGCGCCGACGCCGACGAACATCTCGACGAAGTCCGAGCCCGAGATCGAGAAGAACGGCACCCCCGCCTCGCCCGCGATCGCCCGCGCCAGCAGCGTCTTGCCGGTGCCCGGAGGCCCGACCAGCAGCGCGCCCTTGGGGATCTTGCCGCCGAGCCGCGAGAACTTCTGCGGGTCGCGCAGGAACTCGACGATCTCCTCGAGCTCCTCCTTGGCCTCGTCGATGCCGGCGACGTCGTTGAAGGTGACCTTCCCCGACTTCTCGGTCAGGAGCTTCGCCTTCGACTTGCCGAAGCCCATGGCGCCGCCGCGGCCGCCGCCCTGCATCCGGTTCATGAAGAAGATCCAGACGCCGATCAGCAAGAGGAACGGCAGCCAGAGCCCGAGCGCCGAGATGAAGCCCGACTGCTCCTGCGGGGCGGCCTGGATCTCGACGTTGTGCTCGCGCAGGTCGGGGATCACGTCGTTGCCGCGCGGCTGGACCGTCTGGTAGGCGACGCCGTCGGTCGAGGTCACGTAGACCCGCTCGCCGTCGAGCCGCACCGCCGAGACCTGCCCCGCCTCGACCCGGTTGAGGAAGTCCGAGTAGCTGATCTCGCGTCCCATCGAGGTGCGGCTGCCGTTCGAGAAGACGTTGAACAGCGCGACCATCAAGAGGAAGAGGATGATCCAGAAGGCAATATTCTTGGTGTTACCCACTACGTCGTCTCCCAGGGCGACCGGCGTTGCCCGAGGCGTGCCCCGGCTGGTCCTCCTGGCAACATAGGCGCTGCGGCGGGGGATTCCAACGCACTAGTCCCGCTGCCACGGCGGAATGATCGCGGAGACCCGCCGAAAGCGGAAATCCCCGTCCGGACGCACCAGCGGCGCGGCCACGAGCTCGCCCGAGCGCCAGATCGCCGGCGTCGTCGCCAGGGTCTCGCGCGCCATCCCCGGCGGGTGCCAGGCGAGCCGCGCGAGGCCGCCCGCGCCGAGCGCGCCGATCGTCAGCCCCTCGCCCGCGGGCGGCTTTCCCTCGAGCTGCCAGCGTCCGTCCCAGCGGCCGGCGGCGAGCGGCACCGCCGGCGCGGTGCGCGCGGGCTCGCGGCGGATGGCGATCCGCCCGGCACGCGCGCGCAGCACGCAGCCGTGAAGCGTCAGCCCGTGACCGACGCGGGCTTGCTCGATCGCGGCGAGCGCCGCCTCGAGCCGGACGAGGCGCGGGCGGAAGACCGCGCCCGACACCCAGGCAAGCGCCGCGGCGAGGAGCCGCAGCCTGAGTTCCTCGGGCGCGCCCTCCAGCGCCGCGGGATCGAGCGCGAGATCGCCGGCCGGTCCCTCCTCGACCGCGCGCCCGGCGAGGGCAGCGGTCGCCGCCTCGAGCGCGGCGCGGGCACGGCCCATCGCCCGGGCGGTCGCCGCCAGCCGCCCGGGGCCGATGCCGAGCGCCGCCAGCGCCGGCAGCGCGGTGCGGGCGCGGATGCGGTCGAAGCGGAGGTCGTCGTTGCCGGGGTCCTCGGCCCAGCCGACGCCCTGCCCCGCCAGCCAGGCACGCAGCGCCGCGCGGCGGGTGCCGAGCAGCGGGCGGAGCCAGCGGAGGCCCTCGGCGCGGACGGACGGGGCCATGCCGGCGAGCCCGTCGACGCCCGAGCCGCGGGCGAGCCGCATCAGGACGGTCTCGGCCTGGTCGTCGAGGGTGTGGCCGAGGGCCACCGCCGGGATGCCGCGCTCGGCGGCCCAGGCGGCGATCAGCCCCCGCCGGGCGGCGCGGGCGGCGGCCTGCAGGTTGCCGCGGCCGTCCCAGCCCTGCCAGCGTCGGACGGCGTGCGGGACGCCGAGGCGCGCGCAGAGCGCCGCGACCGCGGCCGCCTCCGCGGCGCTCTCGGGCCGCAGGCCGTGGTCGACGGTGATGGCGGCGAGCGGCCTGCCGGTGCGGCCGGCGGCCTCGCGGACGAGCAGCAACAGCGCGACGGAGTCGCTGCCGCCCGAAACGGCGACGCCGATCTCACCGGGCGGGACCGCCTCGATCCAGGGGCGGAGATCGGCCGGAAGGCTCATGCCGGACGGCGCGAGTCGGCGCTTTGAGCGCCGTTCGCCCGCATGCGCGGGCTCGGTCCCCGAGGACCGGGGTCATCTCCCTTGCGCCCCTCTGCCCGCGGGGCGCGCCCGTGGCCCGAGGGGGGCCCTCGCCGGCCCCCCTCGACCCCCCCGGCACTGCCCGATAGGGGTGAAGGGGAGCGGCCTGCCGGCCGGGTCAGAGGCCCGACGGGCAGGCGAGCGCCTGCCGCTGGCTCGCGACGTCACCCGCCACCTCGGAGCCCGGGTAGCGGCTGTCGACCTCGTTCAGCGTCATGCAGGCCTCGTTGATCTGCCCGAGCTTGCCGAGGCTCACCGCGAGCTGGAACAGCGCATGCGGCGCCTGCGGCCCCTGCGGGGCGCCGCTGAAGGCGTCGAGGTAGCTGCGGGCCGCGTCCTTCCAGTCCTGCGACGCCGCCAGCGCCTGGCCGCGGCGGTATTGCGCCTCGGTCGAGAGCGGGCCGTCCGGGTAGGTCTGCAGGAAGGACGCGAAGAGAGCGGCCGCCCCGGCGTTGTCGCCGGCGTCGGCGGCGGCGACCGCGGCGTCGAAGTCGGACTTCTCGGTCGCGGCGAGCGGCACGCCGCCGCCGCTTGCCGCGTCGGGCGCGAGCTCGGGCGCCACCGGGCGCGGCTTCGGGCGGGTAATCCCGCCGCCGAGCTGCGGCGCGGCCGCGGGCTTGCCGGCGGCGACGTCGCCGCCCTCGAGCTCGGTCAGGCGGAACTCGATGTCGCCCACGTGGTTCGACGCATCCTTCACCACCCGGTCGAGGTCGTTGGTCAGGACGTCGACCCGGTCGGTGATCCGGCGCAGCTCCGCCTCGAGCTGGTCGAGCCGGGTCAGCGCGCTGGCCGGCCCCGACGGCAGGCCATGCGCCGGGCCGGTCTTCACCAGCTCGCTGCGGATCTGCGCGATCTGCCCGTTCAGGATGTCGAGCTCGGCCCGGACGTCGGCGACGTTCTGCGCCGCCGGCGCGGGTCCCGCGACGGCGAGCGAAGTCGCGGCGAGCACGGCGAGAAGTGACAGACGCATGCGAACCCCCGGCACCCGACCCTAGCGCATCAGGCGCCGGCGCCGCCAGTCACAACCGTGACCGCCCGCCGGTTCTGCGAGAAGCAGCTCTCGTCCGGGCAGGTCGCCACCGGCCGCTCGCGGCCGTAGGTGATGATCGAGATACGGCTGTCGGGCACACCCTGGCTCACCATGTAGTTGCGCACCGCGCTGGCGCGGCTCGAGCCCAGCGCCATGTTGTACTCGCTGGTGCCGCGCTCGTCGGCGTGGCCCTCGATCGTGATCGGCATCGTCGGATTCGCCTTCAGCCAGCCGACCTGCGCGTTCAGCACCGCGATCGCCGGGTCGCTCAGCGTCGTCTGGTCGACCGCGAAGAGCACCCGGTCGCTGATCGTGCTGCCCGGCAGCGTGCCGCCGCCGATCCCGCCCGCAAGGCCGTTGCCGAGCGTGTCGCCGCCGAGCGTGCCCTCGGTGCCGCTGAAGCCGGCCCCCTCCGGCACCGTCACGTCGCCGCCCCCGGCACAGCCGGCTGCGAGGAGCACCGCGAGGAGCAGCGCGGCGGTCGAACCCCTGATCATCTCGTTCGTCCCTTCTCTCAGCTCAGCAGCCCCGACCACGACGGCTCGGTCGCGAAGCCCTTGGTCGGCACCTTCTTCAGGTTTCGCCCGGTTATGTCCACCGAATAGAGTTGCGGACCCCCCGATTCGCCGGGGGTCTCGCGGAAGAACATCAGCACCCGACCGTTCGGCGACCAGGTCGGTCCCTCGTCGAGGTAGCTGCCGGTCAGCAGCTTTTCTTCCGAACCGTCGGTGCGCATCACCCCGATGAAGAAACGCCCGCCATCGATCTTGGTGAAGGCGATCATATCGCCGCGCGGCGACCAGACCGGCGTCGCGTAGCGCCCCTCGCCGAAGCTGATCCGGTTCGCCTCGCCGCCCGAGGCCGGCATCACGTAGAGCTGCTGGTCGCCGCCGCGGTCGCTCTCGAAGACGATCTGGTTGCCGTCGGCCGAGAAGGCGGGCGCGGTGTCGATCGAGGACGAACGGGTGAGCTGGGTGTGCCCCTTCTTCCCGAGGTCGGTGACGAAGAGGTCGGACCCCGTCCCCACCGTCATCGAGAACACCGCCCGCTTGCCGTCCGGCGAGAAGCGCGGCGCGAAGGTCATCCCCGAGGTGTCGTCGAGCACCGTCCGCTGCTTGCCGCTGGCGTCCATCAGCATGACCTTGGGCGGCCCGTCCTCGTAGCTGGTGTAGAGCACCTGCCGCGCGTTCGTCGCCAGCCGCGGGGTCAGCACCAGCGCCGAGCCGTCGGTCAGCATCGAGGCGTTCGCCCCGTCGTAGTCCATGATCGCGAGCTGCTTGACCCGCGCCTCCTTCGGCCCGCTCGCCGCGATGAAGGCGACGCGGCTGTCGAAATAGCCGCTCTCGCCGGTCAGCCGGGAATAGGCCTGGTCGGCCACCTTGTGCGCCAGCCGCCGCCAGCTCGCGGTGCCGCCGTCGAACTGCAGCCCCTCGCCGAGCGGCGCTTCGGCGAAGACGTCCCAGAGCCGGAAGCGCACCCGCGCCTTGTCCCCGGTCACGCCGACCGCGCCGGTGATCAGCGCCTGGGCGTTGATCGCCTTCCAGTCGGCGAAGGCGACCGGCGCATCGAAGTTGGTGACCTTGCCGACATGCGCCTCGGCCGGGATCTCGCGGAAGAGCCCGGTGCCGGTCAGGTCCGCCGCGACGACGCGGCTGATGTTCGCCGCGAGGTCGGCCGCGTCGGGGGTGTCCGCGACGAAGGCCGGGATCGCGAAGGGCATCGGTTCGACCACGCCTTGGGTGATCTCGATCCTCAGCGGTGCCGCGACCGCCGCCGCCCAGGGCCGCAGCGCCAGCGCCGCCGGCACGCCGATCAGGAGGTTGCGCCGCAACCTGTTTACCATGACACCATCCCCTCGGGGTTGAAGACGACTTCGATGTTGCGCCACTGCCCGAACTTGTCGCGCGGCAGGTCGGCATAGGGCGAGCAGCGGATCAGCGCCCGCCGCCCCGCCTCGTAGGCCTGCTGGAAGCGGCCGTCCGGCGCCGGGCTCGGGTCGATCAGCCGGATCGAGGCGTTGATCACCGCGCCGTCGGCGGCGAGCTCCGCCGCCAGCGTCACCTTGAGCTCGCTCGCGTCGCGCAGCCCCGCCGGCACGTTCCAGCAGCGCTGCACCGCGAGCCGCAGCCCGTCCTTCTCCGAGCTCGTCAGCGGCGGCCCCTCCGGCAGCGAGGTCTCGCTCTCCCCCTCAGCCGGCGCCGGCGGCGTCGCCGCGGTGGCGGCCGTCTCGGTGGGCTTCGTCGCCGGGGTCGCGGGCGTCGTCGCCGCCCGCTTCACCAGCGCCGCCATCACCGCCGCGGTGTCGGTGTCCGGCTTCGGCTTCGCCGCGGGCTTGGCCGGCGCGGGGCTCTGCACCTGGCGCTTCTTCGGCGGCGCCGAGGTCTCGAGCGCGAGCGGCGCCTGCGGCGCCGGCGCCGCCTCGCTCTCGGGCGCCGCCTCGGCCTTCGCCGCCGGCGGCTCCTCGAGCTTGGCGACCTTGGTGTCCGGCGTCGGCGTCGGTGCGGGCGTCGGGGTCTCGGCGAGCCGCAGATCCTCCGGCGGCGCCGGCGTCGGATCGGGCGCGACCCGGGGCGGGCGCCGCGGCGCCGGCGGGGTCGCCGCCGTCGCGGGCAGCGTGATGACCCGCGGCGTGATCCGGGCCGGGGTCTCGGGCGCGCTCGCCGCCACCTCTTCTTCCGCGGCCGGCGGTGCGGTCGCGGTCACCTCGGGCGCCACCTCCGGCGCCTCGGGCTCGGGCTTGGTCTCGGGCTTCGTCTCGGGCGGCTTCGCCTCCGCCGGCTGCGCCGGGCGCGGCGCCGGCGGCTTCGCCGGCGCCTCCTTGGCGCGCGGCCCCTCGGCGGCGGACTGCGCCGCCTCGAACTCGGCCTCGCTGATGAAGCTCACGTCGGTGACGCGGATCGGCTCGCGTTCGCGCGGCCCGAACCAGGGCAGCCCGAAGATGGCGAGCACGATCAGGGCGCCATGCCCGATCGCCGATATCCTGGTGCCGGTCTCCATCGCCGCGGGGTCTAGCCGTCCGCCCCGTCGAACTTCGGACCGCCCTGCTCGGTGACGAGCCCGATGTCGTTGAAGCCGCTGGCGTTGAGCGCCCCCATCACCTGCATCACCCCCTCGTAGGGGATCGCACCGTCGGCGCGCAGGAAGATCTTGTTCGACTTGCGCTCCTCGGCGACCGCGCGCAGCAGCGGGATCAGCTTCTCGCGCTCGACCGCGTTGTTCTGCACCAGGATCTTGCCGTCGGCGGTCAGCGCGATCGTCAGCGG
Source organism: uncultured Alphaproteobacteria bacterium (assembly GCA_963737485.1). Lineage (GTDB taxonomy): Bacteria > Pseudomonadota > Alphaproteobacteria > Rhodobacterales > Rhodobacteraceae > Amaricoccus. Next base: position 60,217 of record CAVTSR010000003.1, read on the forward strand.
CTCCTCCTTCTCGGTCGGCAGCGGCGCCGCCGCGGTCTTCGGCAGCTCGATCGGCACCCCCACGGTCAGGAGCGGCGCCGCCACCATGAAGATGATCAGGAGCACCAGCATCACGTCGACCATCGGCGTGACGTTGATCTCCGCCATCGGCCGGCTGCGCCGGCGCCGGCCGCCGCGCTGGCGGCCGCCGGGTTGCAGGGAGACCGCCATCTCAGGCCGCCCGCTGGTCGAGCTGCCGCGACAGGATCATCGAGAACTCGTCCCCGAAGCTCTCGTAGCCGCCGATCACCTGCTCGGTGTCCTGGTTGAGCTTGTTGTAGAAGACCACCGCCGGGATCGCCGCCAGGAGCCCGAGCCCGGTCGCGAGCAGCGCCTCGGCGATGCCCGGCGCCACCACCGCGAGGTTGGTCGACTGCTGCAGCGCGATCTCCTCGAAGGCGTGCTTGATCCCCCAGACCGTGCCGAAGAGCCCGACGAAAGGCGCGATCGAGCCCACGGTCGCGAGGAAGTTCAGCCCCTTCTGCAGCCCTTCCGCCTCGCGCCCGATCGCGACGCTCATCGCCCGTTCGATCCGCTGCTGCGTTCCCGCGATCAGCCCGCCGTCCTTGCGGTGCGAGCGGCGCCACTCGGTCATGCCGGCGGAGAAGATCTTCGCCGTCCCGCCGGCCGGATCCGGCCCCACCCGCTCGTAGACGGTGTCGAGCGGCTCGCCCGACCAGAACTCCTGGTCGAAGCCGCGCGCCTCGTCGCGGACGCGCCTGAGGTCGAGGAGCTTCTGGATGATGATCGCCCACGACCAGAAGGAGGCGGCGATGAGGACGAGCATCACGATCTTGACCGTGAGGGTCGCCCGGAAGAACAGCGCCAGCAGCGAAAAGTCGATTTGCTGCGCGGCGGCCAGGGTGTCGGGTTGCATGGGTGCCTGTCGTTGGATGCGTGCGTTGGATGCGTGCTCGATGCGGGGCCGCGTTCATCCGGCCTTCGCCGCGATCCCTACCACATTTTGCGCGGGGTTTGTCGGAAAACCCGCGTTTTGTCCAGCGCCCGCGTTTTTCCCCGCGATCGCCTCAGGACGGCGACAAGCGGTCCAGCGCCTCGCGCACCTCGTCCGGAATGCGCGCGGGGCGTCCGTCGCGGCCGAGGCAGACCAGCGTCACCCGGCACTTGCTGAGGCAGGTCTCGTCGCGCCAGATCTCCTGGTTCATCACGATGCGGGCGCCGCCGACCTCCTCGACCCAGGTCGACACGAGAAGTTGATCCTCGAGCCGCGCCGAGGCCAGGTAGTCGACCGTCACCGTACGCACCGCGAAGGCGAGGCCGAGCCGGGCGTGCAGGTCGATCTGGCTGATGCCGAGATCGAGCAGCGCCTCGGTCCGCGCCCGCTCGATGAACTTCAGGTAGTTGGCATAGTAGACGATGCCGCCGGCGTCGGTGTCCTCCCAGTAGACCCGGAGCCGGAACGCCTCGCTCATGTGCCGGGATGAAGGATCGCGCGCACCTGCGCCGCCGCGTCGACCTCGCAGGTATGCACGCGGTCGCCGCCGCCCGGCGAGATGTCGGTCACGGTCACCACCGCGCCGCCGTCCGCGGTCGCATGGTCCCAGGCCGAGGCCACCGAATCGACCGGCTTGCCGACGTGCTTGGCGACCGCCGCCGCGCAGGCCGACTCCTGCGCCGCCCGCTCGGCCCCGAGCTTCTCGCCCGCGGTCTCGCCGCCACCCGACGGCGCCGCGCAGCCCGCGAGCGCCAGCATGGCCAGCACGATCGAGATTCGCCTCCCCCCTGTGCGTCCCAACGCTGTGCTCCCCACGACAGCCTCCATCCGCGCTGATTCGCCGCCCGGCAGGCCCGGGCGGCGCGTCGCGTCTGCGCTATTGCGGCGAGAAGGTCTCGACCGCTCCGCTCGGCCCGACCACGCAGTTGTAGCCGACGCCGTTGGCGATCACGCTGTAGATGGTGTCGCCCATCTTGGTCGAGGAGGCCGGCGTCACCGTTACCGTCGAGACGTCGACGCCCGCCGTCGAGGCGCCGCGCGCGGCGCAGGCGGCTTCCGGTCCGGTCAGCACCGGCTGCACCGGAGGCGGCGGGTTCCTGTGGCATGCCGCCAGCACGACAGGCAACATCACCGCGAGGGCCAGTCCCGTTCGCGTCATCTTCCCCTCCGTTTCGCTCCCGCGCCATCATCCGGGCGCCCCTCTGGCCTAACCGCCTGAAAGCGCTCGCGCAACCGTTCAGCGCTTCGCCGGCGCCGATCCGCCGCAGACCGATTGCGCGCCGCGGCACCGGCCGCCGCGGGTTTCGGTGAGGCGCAAGCGGAGAACGACCGGCACGGCGATCGCGGAGACGACGGCGACCGCGAGCCGGATCGCGCCCGGCCAGTGCTCGCTGACGAGGACGCCGACGCTGGAGAACCCGAGCCGCGCCACGATCGAACGCCCTGGAACCGGCCCTGCCGGCTTTCGTCGACCTGCCGCGTCGCGAAGGATTGCAGCACCGGGCGCCGGCCGAGCCGGTCGCTCGGCGAGCCGGGGGGGGCGTCATCCGACGGACACCGAATCTCAATACCCGTTGAAATCCGGTTAATTTTAAAAAAGATAGTCTTTACATATCAGATGCTTATCGGTCCGCTCGCACGCGGACAGTGCGAGCGGATCGCGCCGGTCAGTCGGTCTCGAACAGGTCGGCCGTGCCCGCCGGCGGACGCGGCGCGGTGAGCCCGAGGTGGGTCCACGCCTTCGCCGCCAGCATCCGCCCGCGCGGCGTGCGCTGGAGCAGCCCCTGCTGCAGCAGGTAGGGCTCGACCACCTCCTCGACCGCGTCGCGCACCTCCGACAGCGCCGCGCAGATCGTCTCCACCCCGACCGGGCCGCCCCCGTAGTTCTCGGCGAGGAGCGTCAGGTAGCGCCGGTCCGCCCCGTCGAGCCCGAGGTCGTCGACCCCGAGCCGGGTCAGCGCCCGGTCGGCGACCGCGCGCGTCACCTTGCCGTCGCCCTCGACCAGCGCGAAGTCGGCCACCCGCCGGAGCAGCCGCCCGGCGATCCGCGGCGTCCCGCGCGCCCGCCGCGCGATCTCCAGCGCCCCCTCCGGCGTCGCATCCGCCTTCAGGAGCCGCGCCGCCCGGGTCACGATCTGCACCAGCTCCTCGACGTCGTAGAACTCGAGCCGCGTCGGAATCCCGAAGCGATCGCGCAAGCGGCGTGGTCAGCAGCCCGAGCCGCGTCGTCGCGCCGACCAGCGTGAACGGCTGCAGCTCGATCCGCACCGTCCGCGCCGCCGGGCCCTCGCCGATCACCAGATCGAGCTGGAAGTCCTCGAGCGCAGGATAGAGGATCTCCTCGACCACCGGGCTCAGCCGGTGGATCTCGTCGATGAACAGCACGTCACGGGCGTCGAGATTGGTCAGGATCGCCGCCAGATCCCCCGCCTTCGCCAGCACCGGCCCCGAGGTCATGCGGAAGCTGACCCCGAGCTCGCGCGCCATGATCTGCGCCAGCGTGGTCTTGCCGAGGCCCGGCGGCCCGTAGAACAGCGTGTGGTCCATCGCCTGCCCGCGCCGCCGCGCGCTCTCGATGAAGACCGCGAGGTTCGCCCGCGCCGCCTTCTGCCCGATGAACTCGGCGAGCGTCTGCGGCCGCAGCGCCCGGTCGGAGTCCTCCGGCAGCGTCTCGGGCCGCAGCGCGGGATCGGATGCCGCCATCACCTCAACCCTTCGGCGCCAGCGCCCGAAGCGCGGCGCGGATCATCCCGGCCGCGTCCTCGGCCTCGACGCCGGCGATCGCCGCCGCCGCCTCCCCCGGGGCATAGCCGAGATTGGTCAGCGCCGACAGCGCGTCCGCCTGCGCCTGCGCCTCGCCCGATGGCGCCGCCACCGACCCGGGCGCCACCGTCGGCCGCGGCGCCGCGGCGGCCTCGCCGGCAACCGGCGCCGCACCCGCGGCGCCCATGGCCATCACCGCCGGTGCTTTCGCCTTCAGCTCCAGCACCACCCGCTGCGCGATCTTCGGCCCGACGCCGGGTGCCGACCGGAACGCCGCTGCGTCGCCGGTCGCCAGCGCCCGCGCCAGCCCGTCGGTGCCGAGCGTGCCGAGGATCGCCAACGCCGCCTTCGCCCCCACCCCCTGCACCGTGGTGAGCAGGCGATGCCACTCCCGCTCGGCCAGCGTGCGGAAGCCGATGAGCTGCATCAGATCCTCGCGCACCAGAAGGTCGGTGTAGAGCGCCACCGGCTCGCCCGGCGCCGGCATCGCCGCCAGCGTCCGATCCGAGCAGTGGACCAGGTAGCCGACGCCGCCGGTGTCGATCAGCACGTGGTCCGCCGCCCGGTAGTCGAGCCGGCCGCTGATCTTGCCGATCATTGCAGCGCCGCTCCCAGCGCCGCCGCGAGCCGCCCGCGAAAGCGGACGTGGTGGGCGTGGCAAAGCGCGATCGCCAGCGCATCCGCCGCGTCCGGCCCCGCGATGCGCACGCCAGGCAGCTGCAGCCGCACCATGTGCTCGACCTGCGCCTTGTCGGCATGGCCGACGCCGACAACGACCTTCTTCACCGCGTTCGGGGCATATTCCGCCACCGGCAGCCCCGCCTGCGCCGGCACCAGCAGCGCGATGCCGCGCGCCTGTCCGAGCTTCAGGGTGCCGGCGGCGTCCTTGTTGACGAAGGTCTGTTCCACCGCGGCCGTCTCCGGCCGGTGCGCCCGCAGCACCGCGGTCAGCGCCACATGCAGGCTCTCGAGCCGCACCGCGAGCTCGATCCCCTCCGACAGGCAGACCCCGTTCGCGACGTGGCGCACCAGCGTGCCCTCGACGTCGACCACGCCCCAACCGGTCCGCCTGAGCCCTGGATCGATGCCGATGACGCGCATTGACTGCCGTTCTGCTCTGTCGCCTCGCGCCGCTCATAGCACGAAGGCAGAACATACGCCAAGCGCAGTCTGTCGGACGCTGCGCGACGATTGCGCCAAGCGCATGGCGGACTTGCGGGAATCGCTCTTGTCCCTCGGACGCACAGGAACGAGATATCGCGTGCTCCGACACCGGATCGGCCGGTGTGGGCCAAAGGAAAAAGGTCATGTCTTCGCGTCAGATCGTCCGGGCCGCACCGCTCGGGTCCATCACCATCTTCCGCCTCGTCGCCGGGGTCGAGCGGCTGATCGCCGCGACCGCCGCGTGGCGCGACGCCCGCGCCACCGAGCGCGAGCTCAGGAAGCTGTCCGACCAGCAGCTGGCGGACGTGGGCCTCCTGCGCGGCCAGATCGCCGACGTCGCCGACGACCTCGCCCGCGGCTGACCGCCCGGTCAGCGCCGCCTGAGCATCAGCGTCGTCCACTCCCCGATCCGCACCCCGCCGACCGGCCGGTAGCCCCAGCCGCGAAAGACCGCGAGCACGCCCGGCGCCTGCCGGGTGAGGATGCCGGACAGGATCGCAAAGCCACCCCGCGCCTGATGCGCGGCGAAGCCCGGCGCGAGCCGCTTCAGCGGCGCTGCGAGGATGTTGGCGAAGATCAGCTCGAAGGGCGCGAGCCCGCGGATGACCGGGTGGGCGAAGCCTGCCGCGGTGACGCAGCGCACCCGCCCGGCGAGGCCGTTCGCGGCCGTGTTCGCGCGCGCCGTCACGGTCGCGACCGGATCGATGTCGCCGGCGACGGCGGTCGCCGGCCAGATCGAGACCGCCGCCATCGCGAGCACCCCGGTGCCGCCGCCGATATCGGCGACACGGCGGGCGACGCGGCGCTGGCGGGCGAGACGGTCGAGGGCCAGCAGGCAGCCTTGCGTGCTCGCGTGGTGGCCGGTTCCGAAGGCCTGCGCCGCCTCGATCTCGAGGCCGACACGACCCGGCAGCACGCGGCCGCGGTCGTGGCTGCCGTGGACGAGGAAGCGCCCCGCCTCGACCGGCGTGAGCTCGGACTGCACCTGCGCCACCCAGTCGCGCTCGTCGACCCGCGCGACCGTGAAATCGGGCGCGGCGTGCATCCGGGCGAGCAGCGCGAGGCCGGCAGGGTCGGGGCGGCCGTCGAAGAGGCCGCCCGCGTCCCAGCGGCCCGAGCCGTCGTCGTGATCGTGGATCTCGCTCGCCAGCGGCGCCGGATCGAGCGCTTCGAGCGCCTCGCTGAGCGCCTGCGCGGTGCGCTCGCCGACGACGGCGGTGGTGGCACGGTAGAGCGGCAAGGCGGCCTCCCGATAGCGGCAGGCCGCCGCTTAGGCGCGGGAGCGCCTCGGGGTCAAGCGTCGACGCCGATCGGGCAGGTGACGCCGGTGCCGCCGAGGCCGCAGTAGCCGCCGGGATTCTTGGCAAGGTACTGCTGGTGGTAGTCCTCGGCATAGAAGAACGGCGGGGCATCGACGATCTCGGTGGTGATCTTTCCGAGGCCGGCCTTGGTCAGCCGCTTCTGGTACTCGTCGCGCGAAGCCTCGGCGGCGGCGCGCTGCTCGGGGGTGAAGGCATAGATGCCGGAGCGGTACTGGGTGCCGACGTCGTTGCCCTGCTGCATGCCCTGGGTCGGGTTGTGTCCCTCCCAGAAGGTCTTGAGCAGGGTTTCGTAGCTCACCTGGGCGGGGTCGTAGGTGACGAGGACGACCTCGTTGTGGCCGGTCTGGCCGGAGCAGACCTCGCGGTAGGTCGGGTTGGGCGTCGCGCCACCGGCATAGCCGACGGCGGTCACCCAGACGCCGGGCAGCTTCCAGAACATCCGCTCGGCGCCCCAGAAGCAGCCGAGGCCGAAGAGCGCCTGCTCGAGGCCCTCCGGATACGGGCCCTTGAGCGGGCGGTGATTGACGAAGTGGGTCTCGGCGGTCGCGATCGGGTCGGGCCGGCCGGGCAGCGCGGTGCCGGGGGCAGGCAGGTCGGTCTTCTTCAGGAGGCCGAACAGCATTGCAGGCTCCTCTCGGTTTCGGGTTTGGGGGAAATGTAGGCTCCAGTTCGTCGCGCGCAAGCCTTTGTTACACCCCGGCGCCGAGTGCGGGCGCCGGGTCTGTCTGCACGCGAGCGGAGGGGTAAGCGTATGGAATACAACTGAAATTTTTTTCCAGATTAAGTGCTTTTTAATCTTGCTCGCACTCACCGACCCCGGGTTCGGGTGTGGGTCAGGTCGCGCCGGCGTTGCAAAATTCCCCAAATGCACGCCGCCCCTCTCGCTTGCGGTCGCCGTGCGATGGCATGATGCCGGAATGAGACAGCGTGATGCATGGCAGATCGACGCGCCGACCGTAGGCATCATCGGCTTCGGGGCGTTCGGACGGTTGATGGCCGGCCACCTTGCCCCTCATGTGCCGCTCTGCATCCATGAACCGCTTCATGAAGACCCGCCGGACAATGGGCCCTGCCATTTCGTGTCCATGAAGAGTGCTTCGGCCTGCGACATCGTCGTCCTCGCGGTGCCGGTCGGGAAGCTCGAGGAAGTCGTGGCCGCCGCTGCCCCCTACCTCCGGCCGGGCACCGTCGTCGTTGACGTGGGGTCGGTGAAGTCACTTCCGGCACGGATCATGGAAGAAGGCCTTCCCGACCATGTCGAAATCGTCGGCACGCATCCGCTGTTCGGACCGCAAAGTGCTCGTGACGGCCTTGCCGGCCTCAAGCTTGCGATCTGTCCCATTCGCGGCCGCAAGTGGCGCTCAATCGCGGCCTTTTGCCGCAAGCGGTTCGGATTGAAGATCATCGTTGCCACCCCGGAGGCGCACGACCGCGAAGCGGCGATGGTCCAGGGCCTGACCCATCTGATCGCCAAGGTTCTGGTGCAGATGGAGCCTTTGCCGACCTCGATGACCACGCGAAGCTACGAGCTGCTGCTGCAAGGCGTGGAAATGGTCCGCCACGACTCGCCGGAGGTTTTCGACGCCATCGAACGGATGAACCCGTTCGTCCCGACGGTGCGACGCAGGTTCTTCGATCTGGCCGCGACGCTCGATGAAGAACTGTCGCAAGCCGGCGCCCGTCCCGGGAACGCCCTGCCCTAGCGATCCCGCGCGCGCCGGCTCGGGTCAGGCGCCGGCGGCGGCTCGGGCCGCGGCGAGCCGGCCCGACAGTCCGGCGTCGATCAGGGCCACCGTCTCGGGGACGCCGTAGAGCGCGATGAAGCCGCCGAAGCGCGGGCCCTGCTTCTCGCCGAGCAGCACCTCGTAGATCGCCGCGAACCAGCCGCGCAGCGGGTCGAAGCCGTGCGCGTTGCCGACCGCGAAGACCAGCGTCTGCAGCGCCTCGGCGTCGGCCGGGCCGTCCCAGGCGGCGAGGCGGTCGCGCAGGTCGGCGAGGGCGGCGGCCTCGCGCGGGTCGGCGGTGCGGTAGACCTTGGCCGGCCGCACGAAGTCCTCGAAATAGCGCAGCGCATGGCCGACCGCGGCGTCGAGCGCGGGGTGGGTCTCGGGCGAGACGCCCGGGGCATAGCGGCGGATGAAGCCCCAGAGCGCGGCCTTGTCGTGCGCGTTGGCGGCGCTCGCGAGGTTGAGCAGCATCGCGAAGCTGACCGGCATCTCCGGCGCCGGCGGCTGGCCGCGGTGGATGTGCCAGACCGGGTTGGCGAGGCGGGCGGCGGCGTCCTGGCCGTCGAAGGCGCGGAGCTGCTGGTGGTACTCGTCGACGTTCTTCGGGATCACGTCGAAGTGCAGCCGCTTCGCCGTCTTCGGCTTGCCGTACATGAAGTAGCTCAAGGACTCGGGGTCGGCGTAGCGCAGCCACTCGTCGATGGTCAGGCCGTTGCCCCTGGACTTCGAGATCTTCTCGCCGTTCGCGTCGAGGAAGAGCTCGAAGGTGAAATGCTCGGGCGCGCGGCCGCCGAGGATCTCGCAGATCCGGTCGTAGATCGGCGTGTTGGTCGAATGGTCCTTGCCGTACATCTCGAAGTCGACGTCGAGCGCCGCCCAGCGGGCGCCGAAGTCGGGCTTCCACTGCAGCTTGACGTTGCCGCCGGTGACCGGGAGCGTCGTCTCGGTGCCGTCCTCGTCGTCGAAGGTGATGGTGCCGTCGGCGGCGTTCACCTCCTTCAAGGGCACGTAGAGCACCCGACCGGACTGCGGCGAGATCGGCAGGAAGATCGAGTAGCTCTGCTGCCGCTCCTCGCGCAGGCTCGCGAGCATCACCGCCATCAGCGCGTCGTAGCGCTCGGCGGCGCGGAGGAGCACCGCGTCGAAGCGGCCCGAGCGGTAGAAGTCGGTGGCGCTGACGAACTCGTACTCGAAGCCGAAGGTGTCGAGAAAGCGGCGCAGCATCGCGTTGTTGTGCGCCCCGAAGCTCGCGAACTCGCCGAAGGGGTCGGGAACCGAGGTCAGCGGCCGGTGCAGGTTGCGCGCGCAGCATCTCCGGGTTCGGCACGTTGTCCGGCACCTTGCGCATGCCGTCCATGTCGTCGGAAAAGCAGATGAGCCGGGTCGGGATGTCCGAGATCGTCTCGAACGCCCGGCGGATCATCGTGGTGCGCGCGACCTCGCCGAAGGTGCCGATATGCGGCAGCCCGCTCGGGCCGTAGCCGGTCTCGAACAGCACGTGGCCCTTGGCCGGCGGGCCGTCGCGGTAGCGGTCGCGCAGCCGCCGCGCCTCCTCGAAGGGCCAGGCCTTCGAGGCCTCCGCCGCTGGGGAAACATCCGACATCGTGTCGCGCCCTCGGACCGCGCCAAATCCAGTGCGCCGCTGTCTACGCGGCAGTGCAGCGGCGGTCAATGTACTTGACGGCAAAGCGACTTGCGCAGACGGAGTAATGTGTCGCCGGTGGTGGCGGGTCGCAATGCGGCAGCATCCCGGCCCGGGCGTGGAGGTTAATGGTGGCCGGCAGACCCAATCCGCGGAGTGCGCGCATTCTTACCGGCTTTCTCCGGGGCAAGTACCCTGGGGTCAGCATCCGCCAGTACCTCTACTGCCGACGCCACGGCTTCTATCCTGAACGGTCGCTGGAGTACGATTTTGCGACATTCCGGCCCGACGACTATTTTCCGGACTCGACCGCGGGGTCCCCGGGAAAAACCATCGAGATGACCGAGAAAGTATGTTGCTCCGACAAGGTCGTGTTCGCGCTTTACATTCGCGCGATCGGCGGCAACACGCCTCCGGTTCTGGTCGAGCATACCAGCGGCAGGCTGATCTTCCACACCGACGAGGCCGACGACTTTGAGACGCTGCTGCGCGCGTACGGAGAACTGGTTGTCAAGCCGCGCGGCAACGTCGGTGGCGGCATCGGCGTTCGCATCGTCCGCCCCGGTGATCCCGACCCGGCGCCAAGGCCCGGAGAGTTCGCGACGCCCCGGGTGCAGCAGCACGAATACGCCGCGGCGATCTACCCGCACTCGGCCAACACCATCCGCATCCTGACCGCCTGGGACTATGACCGAGAGGACGTCTTCATCGCCGCGGGAGCCCACCGCTTCGGCTCGTCGCTTGCCGTCGGCGTCGACAACTGGGGGGCCGGGGGAGTGGTTGCCGGGGTCGATCTCGGATCCGGGCGGCTCGGGCAGGCCGTCCGCCAGCCGGCCTTCGACCGAAGTCGAACGCGACACAAGACCCACCCCGACACCGGGGCGCAGATCGAAGGGGCCGTCATTCCGCGGTTCGACGAGATGTGCGCGGGTCTCCTGCGTGTGGCGCGAAGGTTTCCGCGTCGGTACGTCGGTTGGGACATCGTGATGACCGCGGACTCCTGGACCCTTATCGAGGGCAACAGCGTTCCGGACCTTTCACTTTTCCAGCTCCACCGCCCGGTCCTGCTCGATCCGAGGCTTCGCGGCTACTACACGCGCGAGGGTGTGCTCTAGGTCCGGAGTAGCCCGACCTCGGCCCTTGCCGGCTCCTGCCCGGGTCAGTACAAGCGGGCCGGACTCCGGCAGCGAGGGTGCTATGACCTCAACTGACACTTCCGCCTCCTTCACCGCCCAGGACGCCCTGGTCGCTGCGATGGTAGGGGTGTCGGCCTCCGACGAGAACATCACCACGAAGGAGCTGCTCTCGATCAGCCGCATGGTCGAGACGCTGCCGATCTTCGAGGGCTACGACAACGACCGGCTGCGCACGATCGGGCAGACCGTATTCGACCTCTTCACCGAGGAGGACGGGCTCGACGCGCTCTTCGGGCTGATGCGCGACGCGCTGCCCGACGCGCTGCGCGAGACCGCCTATGCGCTCTGCTGCGACGTCGCCGCCGCCGACGGCCACGCCTTTCAGGCCGAGCTGCAGTTCCTGCTCGAGCTGCGCCACGAGCTCGACATCGACCGGCTGCACGCCGCCGCCATCGAGCGCGGCAGCGCCGCCCGCCACCGCCGGCTTCCGGTCGAGGGCTGAGGCCGCTTCCGGCCGGTCAGCGCGGATCCCCGCGAGGGGGTGCGGCCTGGAGCAATCGCCTGTAAGCCGCGCAGTGGATGCGGCGGGGTCACAGCCGACGTACGAGAAGCTCAGGTCCGCAGCTTCAGGCGTAGAGCGCCGCCCAGCGGCGCAGCAGCGCCTGCTCCTGCGCGTGCGCCCGGCCGGTCCAGCGCTTGCCGCCCGGCGGGTCGGCGCGGGCCTCGGGCGGGATGCGTGCGCGCAGGCCGGGGTCGGCGGCCATGATCGCGAAGGCGAGCCGCCGCCGCGGCCCGGTCAGGTAGCCCGCGAGCGCGGAGACGAAATCGAGCGTTCCGGTCTTGGACACCACCTCGCCGCCCGGCGCCGCGAGCGGATGCCGCTCGGCGTCGAGGATCGGCCGCGGCTTCAGGAGCTCGGGCAGCCCGAGCGGCTCGGCCTGCCGCAGCACCGCGACGAGCTCGGCCGGGGCGAGGCGGTTGGCGTCGCTGAGACCGGAGTGGTTGACCAGCACCGCGTCGCTCAGCCCGAAGCGGGCGCGCACCCAGGCGGTCATCGCCGCCCCGGAGGCGGCGAGGTCCTGCGGCGCCAGCCCGCGCGCCTGGCTGGCGCGGAGCCCGGTCACCTCGGCGGTCAGGTTGGTCGAATAGAGCAGCATCTCGCGCAGCATCGGCGCCAGCGGCAGGCTGTCGTGCACCACCAGCGCGCCGGCGTCGGGGGCCGCGCCGGCCACCTCGGCCGCGGGCAGCGCCAGCCCGGCCGCAGCGGCGAGCCCGCCGAGCGCCGCGCCGGCGTAAGCGGCGGGCGCGCGCACCGGCAGCCAGACGCTGCCGGCCCGGCGCAGGCCGTCGCGGGGCAGGGTCCAGATCTCGCGCCCGTCCGCGAGCCGCTGCGCCGGCAGGCCGTCGCCGGTGAGCTCGGCCGCGAACCCCGGCATCGTCACCGCGCCGCCGCGGGTGTCCGGCGCGCTGAAGGCGAGGCCCTCGCCGCCGGCCCGCCAGGCGAGAAACACCCGGTTGAAGTTGAGGTTCATCCCCGAGATCGAGGGATTGTACGCCGCCTCGGCCGGCTGGCCCGGGTCGATCTCCGCGATCGCCGGCAGGCCGGCGTCGGCGACGAGCAGGCGCCCCGCGACCTTCGCGAGACCGCCTTCGCGCAGCGCGGCGACGAGATCCTCGAGCGCATCGGTGTCGAGGACCGGGTCGCCGCCGCCGGCAAGCACCAGGTCGCCCTGCAGCGTGCCGCCCTCGACCGCGCCCCGGCCGAGGATGGCGGTGCGGAAGCGGTAGTCGGGGCCGAGCGCGTCGAGCGCGTAGAGCGTGGTCAGGATCTTGGCCACCGAGGCCGGCGGCCGCCCCTCCCCCGCCGCCCGCGCCTCGACGGTCTTGCCGCTGGCGAGGTCGACGAGCGCAAAGCCGGTGCGGCCGGCGAGCCCCGAGGCGGCGAGGATGGCGTCGAGCGCCTCGGGCTCGGCCGCACGCGCCCGCCGCAGTCCCGGCGCGCAGACGAGCGCGGCCGCGCCGGCGAGCACCGCCCGCCGGCCGATCGGCCATCCGCTGGAGCCGCCGCGCACCGTCATCGCCGGCGAGTATCCCCGATCGGCGCGCGGCTGTCAGCGGGTCGCAGGTGCGCCGCTTCGTCCCGCCGGCGCGCCGCCGTCAGCGCTTCCACTGGCCCTGCGCCCGGAGCGCGCTCGACGAGAGGTCGAGCATCCGGCCGGCGACCAGCGTCCAGACCGGGGTCGGCCGGAACGGCAGCGCCCGCGCCTCCCACGCCGGCAGCCGCCAGCGGGCGAAGCGGCGCGCGGCCGGCGACAGCCCGGCGCGGAGCTGCTGGCCGGGCCGCGCCAGGACGCCCACCGGCACCGCCGCCATGATCTCCTCCCAGCGATCCCAGTGATGGAAACCCGCGAGGTTGTCGGACCCCATCAGCCAGACGAAGCGCACCCCCGGGCAGCGCCGGCGCAGCGCCCGGAGCGTCGCCGCGGTGTAGCGGGTGCCGAGCCGCGCCTCGAGGTCGGTGACGCTCACCCGCGGGTGCCGCATCAGCGTCCGCGCCGCCGCCAGCCGCCGCGCCAGATCCGCCGGCGCATCCGGCTTCAGCGGGTTGCCCGGGCTCACCAGCCACCACACCCGGTCGAGGCCGAAGGCGCGCATCGCCCAGCGGGTGATGTGAACGTGCCCGGCGTGCGGCGGATCGAAGGATCCTCCGAGAAGGCCGATCCGCTGGCCGGCGATTGCGACGGGACCATTGGGCAACACCTTCAAAAACCTCGCCTTCTTTCTGGGAGCGCCCGCCGCGGTCTGCCGGCGGGGCTGCGCCGATCGCTCGCCCCGAAGCCGCCTGCATGTTGCATTTGAGAAACAGTTGCAAGCAGGTCCGACATCAGGGCGTTGCCGAATGGCGAATAGTGACTCTATATTTTCCGCAACAACAAGAGGCAGGCGACGGGCAGGGACAAGCGATGCGCCGCAAGTGGGGCTATATTGGAGGAGGGGCAGCCCTCGTCGTCGCAGGCGTGGCCGCGACGCAGCTGTCCGACCGAGGCGCCGGCGTTGCGCCGGGACCGGAGGCCGCCGCCCCATCGGTGGTGGCGGCGCCCGCCGTCTCGCCGGCTTCCGCCGCGGCCGAGGCGGCGATCGCCCGGCTGACCGCGGCGCTCGCCGAGCAGGAGGCCGAGAACGCCCGCCTGCGCACGACGCTGGCCGTCCGCGACGCGGTGCTCGACACCCTGAAAGCCACCGTCGCCGAACGCGACGCCGCCCTCGACGGCCTCCGCCGCGAACTCGACGCGAACAACACCCGCATCGCGACGCTGCAGGCCTCGGTCGACGCCGCGCAGAGCGAACCCGCCACCTTCGCGGAGGCGATCGCGGCGCTGAAGCCGGTGCACGAGGCGAGCGCCGCACGCCTCGAGGCCGCCCGCGCCGAGTCCGGCAACCTCGACGCCGTCTTCGCCGCCAAGACCTCGCTCGGCGCCCCCGCGCCGCTGGTGCCGCTCGCCAGCGTCGGGCTGACCGCGGCCGGCGGGCCGTCGGTTCAGGTGCAGTTCGACTTCGCCAGCGCCGCGCTGACCCCCGGAGGCGCCGCACATACCGCCGCGGCCGCGGTATCGCTGCGCGGAATGACGCTCGAACGGGTGCGGCTGGTCGGGCATACCGACACCGTCGGCAGCCCGGTCGCCAACCGCCGGCTCGCCGAGCACCGCGCCCGCGCCGTCGCCGCCGCCCTGATCGCCGCCGGGGTGCCCGAGACCCTGATCGAGATCGACGGGCTGGGCGAGGAGAACCCGCCGGTGGTCACCCGCGACGGCGTCGCGGAGCCGCTGAACCGTACCGTCGCGATCATCGCCGTCCCGCGCGCCACCAGCTGACGCCGACCGCTCGCGCCGCCGGATACGGGATCGGGCGAAGGGACATCCGATGGACACCGCCTTCGCGATCAGGTTCTTCGGCGCGCTCTTCGCGATCATGAACCCGCTGGTGACGCTGCCGATCTTCCTCAGCCTCACCCGGGATCTCGGGCTCGCCGAGCAGCGCCGCACCGCCCTCCTCGTCACCCTCTACGCCACGGTGATGTGCGCGGCGATCGCCGTGCCGGACCTCCCCGCCGCGATCGGCAGCCATCTCTCGAAGACGCTGCGGGTCATCATGCAGCGACTGATGGGGATGATCCTGCTCGCCATCGCCGTCGGCATGCTGGTGGCGGGCGTGAAGGGACTGATGCCCGGGCTCGTCGGCTGACGCGCCGGCCGTCAGTCGACGAAGGCCTTCTCGATGACGAACTGGCCGGGCTCGGAGTTCGACCCCTCGGTCATCCCGGCGCTCTCGCAGAGCGCCTTGTGCTCCTGCAGCATCGCCATCGAGCCGCAGATCATCACCCGGTCGCCACCCGGGTCGAGCGGGCCGCCCGCCGCCGCGGCCAGCCGGCCGTCGCGAATCCAGTCGGTCATCCGTCCCATCGCATCGCTCGGCTCGCGGGTGGTGGTGGCGATGTGCACGAGCTTGTCGCCGATCATCTCCGCCAGCATCTCGTCGCCGCGGATGCGCGCGACGAGGTCATGGCCGAAGTCGAGCTCCTTCACCTCGCGGCAGGTGTGGGTGAGCACCACCTGCTCGAACTTGTCGTAGGTCTCGGGGTCGCGGATCACCGAGGCGAAGGGCGCGATGCCGGTGCCGGTGGAGAAGAGAAACAGCCGCTTGCCGGGCAGCAGCGCATCGTGCACCAGCGTGCCCACCGGCTTCGGCCGCATCACGATCTCGTCGCCGGCGCCGATGTGCTGCAGCCGCGAGGTCAGCGGCCCGTCCTGCACCTTGATCGAGTAGAACTCGAGATCGTCGTCCCAGGACGGCGAGGCGATCGAATAGGCCCGCACCAGCGGCTTGCCCTCGACGAGCAGCCCGATCATCACGAACTCGCCGGAACGGAAGCGGAAGCCCTGCGGCCGCTCGCAGTTGAACGAGAACGTCTTGTCGGTCCAGTGCCGGATATTCGAGACCTTGAGCAGCGCCATCCCGCGCAGGGTCTTGTCCACGATCTGGTTCATGTCGGCCTCACTCGGGAATCGACTGTGCTCATACACGCGGCGAAGCGGAACGAAAACCCCCCGCGAGGGCCGTCGAGGCGGCATCCGAGGAACGATATCCCTTGGGATCCGGCGCCTCGCGCCACGCCGTTCCGCGCCCGATCCGTTCCCGCGCCGACGGTCCCGTCGCGCCGGCGGTGAAGCCGGAAAACGACCTTTTCGCTCAGGCTTTGCAAGGGCGGTTAATGCGCCCGCCTCGCGCCCCGGCCACGCGTCGGCGGCCCGACCTCCGGCGCACGGCTTTCCCCGGCTTACCCCGCGGCGCCGCGAGGCCGGCATCGGCCCGATGGCCGGGCAGGGTGTGACCGCGACGATACGGGGTTCGATCCGGGCTCCGACGGCGATTGACCTTCGCACCTGCAAGGACTATATCGCCAGACGACACAGGGGTCCCAATCCGGGGGCCCGGGCCGCGTGAAAAGATGCGGCCACCCATCGCCGCATCCAACAACGCAAGGCTGAAACAGGCTTCATGACCTCATTTTCCGAACTTTCGCTGGACCCGCGGGTCCTGCAGGCCGTAACCGAATCCGGCTACGTCACCCCCACCCCGATCCAGATCCAGGCGATCCCGCACGCGCTCGAAGGCCGCGACGTGCTCGGCATCGCCCAGACCGGCACCGGCAAGACCGGCGCCTTCGTGCTGCCGATGCTCATGCCACCTCTCCAAGGGCCGCGCCCGCGCCCGGATGCCGCGCAGCCTCGTGCTCGCGCCCACCCGCGAGCTCGCGGCGCAGGTCGCCGAGCAGTTCGAGAAATACTCCGCGCACCTGAAGCTCTCGATGGCGCTCCTGATCGGCGGCGTCAGCTTCAAGGACCAGGACAAGCTGATCGACCGCGGCGTCGACGTGCTGATCGCCACACCCGGCCGCCTCCTCGATCACTTCGAGCGCGGCAAGCTGATGCTGACCGGCGTGCAGATCATGGTGGTCGACGAGGCCGACCGCATGCTCGACATGGGCTTCATCCCCGACATCGAGCGCATCTTCAAGCTGGTGCCCTTCACCCGCCAGACGCTGTTCTTCTCGGCGACGATGGCGCCCGAGATCACCCGGATCACCCAGGAATTCCTGCACAACCCGGTCCGCGTCGAGGTCGCCCGCCAGGCGACGACCTCCGAGACCATCGACCAGTGGGTGGTCAAGCACACCCCCCGCCGCAAGGACACCGCCGCCACCGAGAAGCGCGAGGTGCTGCGCCGGATCATCCGCGGCGAGGGCGACGGCCTCACCAACGGCATCATCTTCTGCAACCGCAAGGTCGACGTCGACATCCTGGCGAAGTCGCTGAAGCGCCACGGCTTCGACGCCCAGGCGATGCACGGCGACCTCGACCAGAAGCTCCGGATGAAGATCCTGCAGGCGTTCCGCGACGGCGAGCTGAAGCTCCTCATCGCCTCGGACGTCGCCGCGCGCGGGCTCGACATCCCGAACGTCTCGCACATCTTCAACTTCGACGTGCCGATCCACTCCGAGGACTACGTCCACCGCATCGGCCGCACCGGCCGCGCCGGGCGCTCGGGCAAGTCGATCACCCTCTGCCTGCCCACCGAGGAGAAGTACCTCGCCAAGATCGAGGAGCTGGTGAAGAAGGCTGTCCCGGTGATGCCGAGCCCGATCGGCAGCGACGAGGAACTGCCCGAGCCGCGGGTGCGCAGCGGCGAGCGCTCGCGCAAGCGCTCCGACGACCGGCGCCCCGACGACCGGCGGCGCGACAGCCGTCGCGGCGCAGCCGCGCCCGAGCCGGCCGAGGCCCGCCCCGAAGCCCGCGTG
The DNA here is from genome assembly GCA_963737485.1 of uncultured Alphaproteobacteria bacterium. GTDB lineage: Bacteria > Pseudomonadota > Alphaproteobacteria > Rhodobacterales > Rhodobacteraceae > Amaricoccus. The sequence continues at coordinate 77,821 of CAVTSR010000003.1, forward strand.
GAAACCCGCCCCGAACCCCGCGCGGCGGAGGAGCCCGCCCCGGCGAGGCCGCCGCGCGAACGGCGCGAAGCCGCCGCCGCCCGCACCGAGCCCCGCGCCGAGTCCCGGGCGCCGAGGGAGCGCCGCGAGCCGCGCGAGCGGGTGCAGGGCATGGGCGACCACGTCCCCGCCTTCCTGCTGCGCGAGCTCAGGGTCGAGCCCGGGACCACCCGTGACGAGACCGAGGACGGCGAGGACGACGCCAGGGTCGAGGCCCCCGCGGTCGAGGCTCCCGTGACCGAGACGGCCGCGGCCGCGACGCCGGCCGAGGCGCCGGTGGTCGAGGCGCCGCCCGCCCGGCCCAAGCCGCGCCCGCGCCGCACCCGCAAGACGGCGGACACCTCGGCGGCGCCCACCGCGGCCTGATCCCGCGCCGCTTGCATTCGCCGCCCGAGCGGTGGCGAATGCGGCGACGGCAGCCAGGGGGACACCGCGTGAGCGCAGACTTCGACCGCGAACTCGAGGAGCGGCTGCTCCGCTACGCCGCCATCGACACCCAGAGCGACGAGACCTCGGACAGCAGCCCGAGCACCGCCTGCCAGTTCGACCTGCTGCGGCTGCTTCAGACCGAGCTCGGGGGGATCGGCGCCGCCGACGTCCGGCTGACCGAATACGGCACCTTGCTCGCCACGATCCCGGCGACCGCGCCCGGGCCGGCGCCGACGATCGCGCTCCTCGCGCACGTCGACACCGCGCCGCAGTTCAACGCCACCGGGGTGAAGCCGCGGGTGCATCGCGGCTACGACGGCGGCGAGATCCGCTTTCCCGACGCGCCCGAGCTGGTGCTGTCGCCGGCGAACTCGCCCTATCTCGCGACCCGCAACGGCGACGACATCGTCACCGCGAGCGGCGCGACGCTGCTCGGCGCCGACGACAAGGCCGGGGTCGCGATCGTGATGACCGCGGCGCGGCACCTGCTCGCCAGCCCCGGCATCGCCCACGGCGAGATCCGCCTCGTCTTCACCCCCGACGAGGAGATCGGCCGCGGCATCCACCCCGAGCTGCCGGGCGATCTCGGCGTCGCGGTCGCCTATACCTTCGACGGCGCCGACCGGGGCGAGGTCTGCTACGAGAGCTTCTCGGCCGACAAGGCGGTGGTGAGGATCGACGGCGTCTCGATCCACCCCGGCTGGGCGAAGGACAAGCTCGTCAACGCGCTGCACCTCGCGGCGAAGCTCGTCGACACGCTGCCGCAGGTCACCCGCACCCCGGAGACCACCGACGGGCGCGAGGGCTTCATCCACCTCTACGAGCTGCATGGCACCACGGCGTCGGCCGAGCTGCGCTTCATCCTGCGCGACTTCGAGCGCGACGGGCTCGCGGCGCACGGGGCGCTGATGCAGCAGGTCTGCGCCGCGATCGCCGCGACCGAGCCCAGGGCGCGGATCAGCTGCGAGATCACCCCGCAGTACCGCAACATGCGCTACTGGCTGGAAACCGACATGCGCCCGGTCGAGCTCGCGCTCGAGGCCTGCCGGCAGACCGGCATCGAGCCGTTCTCGGTGGCGATCCGCGGCGGCACCGACGGCTCGCGGCTGACCGAGATGGGGGTGCCGACGCCGAACATCTTCACCGGGATGCAGAACGTGCACGGGCCGCTCGAATGGGTGAGCGTGCAGGACATGGCCGCCGCCACCCGGGTCGCGGTCCGCCTCGCCGAGCTCTGGGGCGCGGAGCGGAAGCCTTGAGCGAACCCTCGACCGGGACCCGGCGCCGCCGCCGGCGTCCCCGGCTCTCGAAAGCGGGCGCGAGCCTTCTCGCCGCCGCGCTGGTCGCCGCCGAGCCGGGCCTCGCGGCGGAGGCGGTCTACGCGATCGACGGGCAGAACCTCCACGTCGAGACGCTCGGCGCGCGCGGGCCCGGGGTGGTGTTCGAATCCGGCCTCGGGGCGGACAGCCGCGCCTGGGACAAGGTGGCGGGTCCGGTCGCGGCCTTCGCCCGGGTCGTGCTCTACGACCGCGCCGGGCTGGGGCAGAGCCTGCCGTTGCAGGAGCCCGCGCCGGTGACGGCGGAAGAGGTGGCGAAGCGCCTGCACAGGCTCCTCGACGCGGTGGGTATCCCGCCGCCGTGGATCCTCGTCGGGCACTCGCTGGGCGGGCTCTACCTGCAGATGTTCGCGCGCAGCTATCCCGCCGACGTCGCCGGGGTGGTCCTGCTCGATTCGACGATCGCGGAGGAGCCGCCGGAGTACGATCCGCTCTGGGAGATGGAGCCGGGGTCGGCGGAGTTCCTCGAGGGCGCCGGCATGCCCGAGAGCACCCGGCAGGTGCGGGAGGCAGGACCGTTTCCCGACGTGCCGCTCACCGTCCTCGCCGCGACCGACCACGGCAGCGACCTGCACGAACTCGAGCCGATCCTGCTCGAGTTCCAGCGCCGGCTGGCGCAGGTCTCGCCGCAGGGCAAGCTCGTGGTCGCCGAGGGCAGCGGCCACCAGATCCAGGACGACCGGCCCGGGCTGGTGATCGCGGCGATCCGGGAGATCGCCGCGCGGCAGGGCCACGCCCCGTCCGCCGCGGTGCGCTGAAGCCGCGGACCCGCCCGCGTCACTCCAGCCGGCTGATCATCACCGACACCACCGGCTTGCGGCCGACGGCGTCGTCGCAGACGCGGGCGCAGACGCGGCGCACGAGCTCGTCGAGCGCATCGTCGTCGGAGAGCTCGGCGCGCTTGGCGCGCGCAAGCATCCGGCCGAGCTCGGCCTCGATCGCCCCTTCGAGGCCGTCGCGCATCTTGGGGTTGTCCGGCAGCCCGGTCGCCTCGACCCAGGCGTCGCCGAGCGGGCGGCCGGCCTCGTCGATGATGATCGAGACCGCGACGTGCCCGCGCAGCGCCATGCGGATGCGGTCGCGCACCACCCCGTCCATCGCCCCGATGAGCACGGTGCCGTCGAGATAGACCCGGCCGGTCTCGACGTGCTCGGCGATCCGCGGCGCGTCGCCGGTCAGATCCAGCATGGTGCCGTTCGGCGCGATCTCGGCGGGGATCCCGCGCTCGCGGCCGAGCGCGGCGTGCGCCGAGAGGTGGCGGTGCTCGCCGTGCATCGGCACCAGCATCTGCGGGCGCAGCAGCTCCTGCAGCGTCACCAGATCCGGGCGGTTGGCGTGGCCCGAGACGTGGTAGTGACCGTCGGAGTCGTCGATGATCGACACCCCCTTCTCGCTCAGCCCGTTCAGCACGCGAGCGACCGAGACCTCGTTGCCGGGGATGGTCTTGGAGGAAAAGAGGTAGGTGTCGCCCGGCCCGAGCTCGAAGCCCATGTAGCGGCCCTGCGCCAGCTGGGCGGTGGCGGCGCGCCGCTCGCCCTGGCTGCCGGTGGCGAGCAAGAGCAGCTTGCGCCGGGGGACGCTGTCGGCGTCGAGCGGGTCGAGGACCGGCGGGAAGTCGTCGAGCACCTCGGCGGCATGCGCGGTCTTCAGCATCGTGTTCATCGCCCGGCCGAGGACGATCACCTGCCGCCCGGCGTCGTGGGCGGCGCGGGCGAGCGTCCTGAGCCGCGCCACGTTCGAGGCGAAGGTGGTCGCAACCACCAGCCCCTCGGCCGCCTCCATCAGCGCGCCGAGCGGGCCGATCAGCGAGGCCTCGGAGCGGCCGGGATGGGTGCTGAAGACGTTGGTGCTGTCGCAGGCGAGCACCTTGACCCCGCGGTCGCCGATGGCGCGCAGCGCCTCGGCGTCGAAGGGCTCGCCGACCAGCGGCGTCGGGTCGGCCTTGAAGTCGGCGCTGTGGAAGATGCGCCCCGCCGGCGTGTCGATGACGAGCGCCGAGCTCTCGGGGATCGAGTGCGAGATCGGCAGGAAGCCGACGGTGAAGGGACCGGCATGCACCACGTGCGGCAGCGCATCGACCTGGCGCACCGCGTCGGTCGGCTGGCCGGCGCGCTCCATCTTGCCCTTGGCGAGGGCGGCGGTGAAGCGGCGGGCGTAGACCGGCGCCTGCAGCCGGTGCCAGAGCAGGCCGAGCGCGCCGACGTGGTCCTCATGGCCGTGGGTGATGAAGATCCCCTCGAGCCGGTCGGCACGCGCCTGGATCCAGGCGGGGTCGGCCATGATGAGATCGACGCCCGGCGTCGTCTCCATGGTGGGAAAGCTCACCCCCATGTCGACGAGGATGAAGCGCTCGGCCCCCTCCGGCCCGTAGCCGTAGAGGTACATGTTCATGCCGATCTCGCCCGCCCCGCCGAGGGGCAGGTAGATCAGCCGGTCCGGTCTGGCCATGCGGTCGGGTTCACTCCCTGTTCAGGCGATCGATCAGGACGAGACCGTGGATGGTCAGGTCGGTGTCGATCCGCTGCAAGACGTCTGTCCCTTGTGCGAAGAGGGTGGACAGTCCCCCGGTTCCGACGACCGTCATCGGGCGGGCACGCTCGGCGCGGATGCGCGCGCAGACGCCCTCGACGAGGCCGATGTATCCCCAGTAGACGCCCGACTGCATGCAGGCGACGGTATTGGTGCCGACGACGCGGTCGGGCTTGGTGACGTCGATGAACGGCAGCGCCGCCGCCGCGTCGTGCAGCGCCTTCAGCGACAGGTTGACGCCGGGCGCGATCACCCCGCCGACGTAGGCGCCGTCGTCGTCGACGACGTCGAAGGTGGTGGCGGTGCCGAAGTCGACGACGATGAGGTCGCCGCCGTAGCGGGCGTGCGCGCCGACGGTGTTGACCAGCCGGTCGGCGCCGACCTGCGCCGCCGGATCGACGCGCGGCGGCACCGGCAGGCGCACGTCGGGGCGGCCCACCACCTTGGCGCGGGTGTGGAAGTAGCGGTCGGCGAGGACGCGCAGGTTGAACAGCACCTGCGGCACCACCGAGGAGACGATGACCGAGTCGATCGTGCCGTCGATGCCGCTGAAGTCCATCAGCTGCCGCAGCCAGACGAAATACTCGTCGGCGGTGCGCTGGCGCTCGGTGCGGCAGCGGTACTCGCCCACGACCCGCTGGCCGTCGTGCACGGCGAAGACCGCGTTGGTGTTGCCGACGTCAATGGCCAGCAGCACGCGCGGCCCCCGCGAAATGCACCTCGGCGGCGGGCAGCACCAGCCGGCCGGCGTCGGTGGCGAGCACGAGCGCCCCGGTCTCGTCGACCGACTCGAAGCGGCCGGTATGGCTGCGCCCGGGCAGCCGCGCCGTCACCTCCTCGCCGAGCCCCTTGGCGCGCGCAAGCCAGGCGGCACGCAGCGGCGCGAAGCCCTGCGCGCGCAGCCGCCCTTCCCAGCGGTCGATCGCCGGTGCGAGCAGGTCGAGAAAGTCCTCGGGCGAGATCGCGATGCCGGTCGCCTCGCGCAGCGACACCGGCGTGAGCGCGCCGGCCTCGAGCGTCGCGGGATCCGGCGCGTCGGCGAGGTTGACGCCCACCCCCACCACCAGCGTGCCCGCCGGCGCCCGACTCGAGCAGGATCCCCGCGAGCTTGCGCCCCGACAGCAGCACGTCGTTCGGCCACTTCAGCGCGAAGAGCTCCGGCCGACCGGTGACCGCGACCATCGCGTCGGCGAGCCCGAGCGCCGCGACGAACGAGCGCAGCGCCAGCTGCCCCGGCGGCCGGTCGAGCAGGCTCGCGGCGAAGTTGCCCGCCGCCATGCTCCACGGCCGCCCGCGCCGGCCGCGCGCCGCGTGCTGCCGCCGCGCCAGAATCCAGAGCGGGCCGGTCGCGCCCTGCGCGGCACGGCGCTGCGCCTCCGCGTTGGTGCTGTCGGTCTCGGCGAGAATCTCGCGGCCGACCCCGGCCGGCCAGGCATCCATTCCGCTAGTGCACCAGCGTCGCGGCGGCGGAAGCGGCGATCGCCTCGACCCCGAAGAGGTTGATGATGCCCACCACCATCGCCAGCGACGACACCGCGAGCAGCGCCCAGTGCACCGCCGGCATCCGCCCGTCGAGCGGCTCGGCCGCCTCGCCGAAGTACATGAGGTAGACGATGCGCAGGTAGTAGTAGGCGCCGATCACGCTCGCGACGACGCCGGCGACGGCGAGCCAGACCAGCCCCGCGTCGACCGCCGCCTTCAGCACGTAGAACTTGGCGAAGAAGCCGACCAGGGGCGGCACGCCCGCGAGACTGAACATCAGGACCGCCAGCGCCAGCGCCCGCGCCGGATGCACCCGCGAGTAGAGCCCGAGCGCCGCGATCTCGGTCACCGGCTTGCCGTCGCGCTCCATGTTCAGGATGAAGGCGAAGACGCCGATGTTCATCGTCACGTAGATCGCGAGGTAGATGAGCAGCGCCTGCGCCCCTTCCTGCGTCCCCGCCGCGAGCCCCATCAGCGCGTAGCCCATGTGGCCGATCGAGGAATAGGCCATCAGCCGCTTGATGTTGCGCTGCCCGATCGCCGCCACCGCGCCGAGGAACATCGAGGCGACCGAGAGCAGCGACAGGATCTGCTGCCATTCGTGCACCGCGCCGCCGAAGGCCTCGAGCAGCAGCCGCGCGAACATCGCCGCCGCCGCCACCTTCGGCGCGGTGGCGAAATAGGCGGTCACCGGCGTCGGCGAGCCCTCGTAGACGTCGGGCGTCCACATGTGGAAGGGCACCGCCGAGACCTTGAAGGCGATGCCCGCCGCGAGGAACACCAGCCCGAAGATCAGCCCCAGGGGCAGCGGCCCGGCGCCGATCGCCAGCGCGATGCCCTCGAACGAGGTGGTGCCGGAGAAGCCGTAGGTGAGGCTCGCGCCGTAGAGCAGCAGCCCCGAGGAAAGCGAGCCGAGCACGAAGTACTTCAGCCCCGCCTCGGTCGAGCGCAGCGAGTCGCGGCGGAAGGCGGCGACGACATAGAGCGCCAGGGACTGCAGCTCGAGCCCGAGGTAGAGCACGATCAGGTCGCGCGCCGAGACCATCGTCATCATGCCGACGACCGACAGCAGCACGAGCACCGGGTACTCGAACTTCATCAGGTCGTTCTTCTCGAGGTATTCCTTGGACAGCGCCAGCGCCGCCGCGGCGCCGAACAGGATCAGCACCTTCGAGAAGCGGGCGAAGCCGTCGCTGACGAAGGAGCCGTCGAAGGCGGTCCGCGCGCCTTCGGGCTGGAAGCCGACCCAGAAGCCGACCAGCGCCAGCAGGATGCTGGCGACCCAGAGCAGCGTCCCGCCGATCTCGCGGCCGGAGAAGGCGCCCCACATCAGCCCGGCCATCGCGCAGACCGCGAGCACCGTTTCGGGCAGGACGACGTTGAGGTCGGCAGAGAACATCGCGGCGTCCCTCAGTTGGCGGCGAGCGTGGTCGCGGTGGCCGCGAGCGCCGTCTGGGTGTGGTCGATCAGCGCCCCGACCGAGGCGCCGATGGTGTCGAGCACCAGCGCCGGATAGACGCCGAGCACGATCATCCCGACGACCAGCGGCGCGAAGATCAGCTTCTCGCGCCGGCTCATGTCGCGGATGGTCTTCAGACTCTCCTTGATCAGCTCGCCGAAGACCACCCGGCGGTAGAGCCAGAGCGCGTAGCACGCCGAGAGGATCACCCCCGTCGCCGCGAAGAAGGCGACCCAGGTCGAGACCTGGAAGACCCCCGCCAGCGTCAGGAACTCGCCGACGAAGCCGCTCGTGCCCGGCAGCCCGACGTTGCCGAGGGTGAAGAGCATGAACACCAGCGCGAACACCGGCATCCGCACCACGAGGCCGCCATAGGCGGCGATCTCGCGGGTGTGCATCCGGTCGTAGATCACCCCGACGACGAGAAAGAGCGCGCCGGAGACGAAGCCGTGCGACAGCATCTGGAAGATGGCGCCGTCGATGCCCTGCCGGTTCAGCGCGAAGATGCCCATGGTCACGAAGCCCATGTGCGCGACCGACGAGTAGGCGATCAGCTTCTTCATGTCCTCCTGCATCATCGCGACGAGGCTGGTGTAGACGATCGCGATCACCGACAGGGTGAAGACGAAGGTCGCCATCAGCTCCGACGCGATCGGGAACATCGGGATCGAGAAGCGCAGGAAGCCGTAGCCGCCCATCTTCAGGAGGATCGCCGCCAGGATCACCGAGCCCGCGGTCGGCGCCTGCACGTGCGCGTCGGGCAGCCAGGTGTGCACCGGCCACATCGGCATCTTCACCGCGAAGCTCGCGAAGAAGGCGAGCCAGAGCAGCGTCTGCACCCCGCCGACGATGGTGATGCCGAGCACGTGCATCGTGTCGTGCGGGAAGGGGAACGCGAGCAGCGTCGGGATGTCGGTGGTGCCGGCCTGGAAGTACATCGCGATCATCGCGACCAGCATCAGGACCGAGCCGAAGAAGGTGTAGAGGAAGAACTTGAAGGCGGCATAGATGCGGTCCTTGCCCCCCCAGATCCCGATGATCAGGAACATCGGGATCAGCCCGCCCTCGAAGAAGATGTAGAAGAGCACGAGGTCGAGCGCACAGAAGACGCCGAGCATCAGCGTCTCGAGCACCAGGAAGCAGACCATGTACTCCTTGACCCGGTCCGTGACACCCCAGGTCGAGAAGATGGTGATCGGCATCAGGAAGGTCGTCAGCATCACGAACAGCACCGAGATGCCGTCGACGCCCATCTTGTAGGTGAGCCCGCCGAGCCAGGCGCGCTCCTCGACGAACTGGAAGCCCGGACTCGAGGCGTCGTAGCCCGCCAGCACGAACAGCGACAAGAGGAAGGTCGCCGAGGTGGTGAAAAGCGCCAGCAGCTTGGCGTTGCGCTGCGCCATCGCGTCGTCGCCCTTGAGGAACAGGAGCAGCACGACGGCGCCGATCAGCGGCAGGAAGGTGATGAGCGAGAGCAGGCTGTTCATCTCACTGGCCCCCCGCCCCGATGCCGAGCCAGAGCGTCAGGACCAACAGGCCCAGCACCATCGCGAAGGCGTAGTGGAACAGATACCCCGACTGCGCCCGCCCGGCGAGGCGGGTGAACCAGGGCACGATCCCCATGGCGATCCCGTTCAGCGTGCCGTCGATGACCTCGCCGTCGCCGCCCTTCCAGAGCAGCGTGCCGACCCAGCGCGCCGGGCGGACGAAGAGGAAGTCGTAGATCTCGTCGAAATACCACTTGTTGAGCAGGAAGCGGTAGAGCACCGGCTGGTTGCGCGCCAGCGCCACCGGCATCGTCGGGTCGACGATGTAGAACCACCAGGCGATGAGAAAGCCGATCAGCATCGCGAAGAACGGCGCGGTCTTGACCAGCGCCGGCGCCTCGTGCGCCCGCTCGATGGTGTGGTTGTCCGGGCCGAAGTAGACCGCCCCGATCGCGCCCATCTCGACCGCATGCTCGCCGGCCGGCGCCGCGGCGTGGTCCGCCGCCGGCGCCTCGGCGGTCGCGGCCGGTGCCTCGGCCATCGCTGCCGGCGCCTCGGCCGTGGCCGCCGGCGCTTCCGCACCCGCCGCCGGCGCGTTCTCGGCGCCGGGCTCGACCGCGCCCGCCACCGCGTGCTCGGGGACGCCGAACCAGGCGTTCATCTTCTCGTGGTTGCCGAAGAAGACGCCGTACCACAGCATCCCGGCGAAGATCGAGCCCAGCGCCAGCACCCCGAGCGGGATCAGCATCGAGCGCGGGCTCTCGTGCGCGTGGTCGTAGGCGTGATGGTCGCCCTTCGGCTCGCCGAAGAAGGTCATGAAGATCAGCCGCCACGAGTAGAAGCTGGTGAACAGCGCCGAGATCACCAGCGACCAGAAGGCGAAGGTGGCGGCGCCGTTCTGCCCGGCCCAGGCGCTCTCGATGATCGCGTCCTTCGAGAGATAGCCGGCGAAGCCGATGTGGGTGAGCGGGATGCCGACGCCGGTGATCGCGAGCGTGCCGATCACCATCGCCCAGAAGGTCATCGGGATCTTGTGCCGCAGCCCGCCGTAGTGGCGCATGTCCTGCTCGTGGTGCATCGCGTGGATCACCGAGCCGGCGCCGAGAAACAGCATCGCCTTGAAGAAGGCGTGGGTGAAGAGGTGGAACATCGCCGCCGGATAGGCGCCGACGCCGGCGGCGACGAACATGTAGCCGAGCTGCGAGCAGGTCGAATAGGCGATCACCCGCTTGATGTCGTTCTGCACCAGCCCGATCGTCGCCGCGAAGAAGGCGGTCGAGGCGCCGATGAAGGTGATGAAGGTCAGCGTGTAGGGCGCCCACTCCAGCACCGGCGACATCCGGCAGACGAGGAACACGCCCGCCGTCACCATGGTCGCGGCATGGATGAGGGCGGAGACCGGCGTCGGGCCCTCCATCGCGTCCGGCAGCCAGGTGTGCAGGAAGAGCTGCGCCGACTTGCCCATCGCGCCGATGAAGAGCAGCAGCGACGCCACCTCGGCGGCGTTCCAGTCGCGCCAGAGGAAGCTCATCTGGGTCTGCGCGATCTCGCGGCGCCTGCTGGAAGATGTCGTCGAGCTGGACCGAGTCGACCAGCACGTAGAGCGCGAAGATCCCGAGCAGGAAGCCGAAGTCGCCGACCCGGTTGACGATGAACGCCTTCATCGCCGCCGCCCCGGCCGACTGCTTGCGGTAGTAGAAGCCGATCAGCAGGTACGAGGCGACGCCCACCCCCTCCCAGCCGAAGAAGAGCTGCAGGAGGTTGTCGGCGGTGACGAGCGCCAGCATCGCGAAGGTGAAGAACGACAGGTAGGCGAAGAAGCGCGGCTTGTAGCTCTCGCCGTGGTGGAAGTTCTCGTCGTGCGTCCATGTAGCCGAAGCTGTAGAGGTGGACGAGCGACGACACCGTCGTCACCACCACCAGCATGATCGCGGTCAGCCGGTCGAGCCTGCATCCCCCAGTCGGCCGCCAGCGTCCCCGAGACGATCCAGCGGAACAGCGGCACGTGCTGGGTCTCGCCGCTGAAGGTGAAGAAGATGATACCAGGCGAGCAGGCAGGCGAAGAAGAGCAGCGCCGTCGCGGTGATCATGCGCCGCCGCGCTCGGTCAGCCAGCGGTAGCCGAAGCCGCAGAGGATCGCGCCGAGGAGCGGCGCCAGGACGATGATCGTGACCACGGCGTCAGCCCTTCATGACGTTGATGTCCTCGACCGCGATCGTTCCGGTGTTGCGGAAGAAGCAGACGAGGATCGCGAGCCCGATCGCCGCCTCGGCGGCGGCGACGGTCAGCACGAAGAGGGTGAAGATCTGCCCGACGAGATCGCCGAGGAAGGCCGAGAAGGCGACGAGGTTGATGTTGACCGCGAGCAGCATCAGCTCGATCGACATCAGGATGATGATGACGTTCTTGCGGTTGACGAAGATGCCGAAGATGCCGGTGACGAAGAGGATCGCCGCGACCGTCAGGTAATGTGCCAGCCCGATCATGCGCCCTGTCCCGGCTTGATGTCGACGAGGTTCACCGCGGCCTTGGGGTCGCGGTACATCTGCTTCAGCACGTCCTGCCGCTTGACCCAGGCGCGCTTCCTCAGCGTCAGCACGATCGCCCCGATCATCGCGACCAGCAGCACCAGCCCCGCCATCTGGAAGAGAAGGACGTACTTCGTATAGAGCAGCATCCCGAGTGCCGTGGTGTTGTCGACCTGCATCGGCGCCGGCGCCACCGCCCGGCGCAGACCCATCGCCTGGTCGCTGACCTGCCACGCCCCGAAGGCGAAGCCGAGCTGCACCAGCAGCACCACCGCGATCAGGAGGCCCACCGGCAGCAGCTGCGCCATCCCCTCGCGCAGCTCGGCGAAGTCGACGTCGAGCATCATCACCACGAAGAGGAACAGGACGGCCACCGCGCCGACGTAGACGATCAGCATGATCATCGCCACGAACTCCGCCCCGAGCAGCACGAAGAGCCCCGAGGCCGAGAAGAAGGCGAGGATCAGCCACAGCACCGAATGCACCGGGCTCCGGGCGAAGACCACGAGGATCCCCGAGGCGACCCCGACGATGGCGAAGAAGTAGAAGGCTACGGCCGCGAACGGCATGTGGCGGTCCCCCTCAGCGGTACGGCGCGTCGAGCTCGAGGTTGCGGGCGATCTCCGGCTCCCAGCGGTCGCCGTTCGCAAGCAGCTTGGCCTTGTCGTAGAACAGCTCCTCGCGGGTCTCGGTGGCGAACTCGAAGTTCGGCCCCTCCACGATCGCATCCACCGGGCACGCCTCCTGGCAGAAGCCGCAGTAGATGCACTTGGTCATGTCGATGTCGTAGCGCGTCGTCCGGCGCGAGCCGTCCTCGCGCGGCTCGGCGTCGATGGTGATCGCCTGTGCCGGACAGATCGCCTCGCAGAGCTTGCAGGCGATGCACCGCTCCTCGCCGTTGGCATAGCGGCGCAGCGCATGCTCGCCGCGGAACCGGGGCGAGAGCGGCCCCTTCTCGTGCGGATAGTTGAGCGTCGCCTTGGGCCTGAAGAAGTACTTCATCCCCACCCCGAACCCCTTCAGGAAGTCCGTCAGCAGGAAGTACGACGCCGCGCGCCCGATCGGGAACCCCATCCTCAACCTCCGATCCAGCGCTGGTAGGCACCGCCCAGCCACCCGTACTGCGCCGCGAGGCCGACCAGCACCACCCAGCCGAGCGAGAGCGGCAGAAACACCTTCCACCCGATCCGCATCAGCTGGTCGTAGCGATAGCGGGGCACGATCGCCTTGACCATCGCGAACATGAAGAAGCAGACGAGCATCTTGGCAAACAGCCACAGCGCCCCGTCCGGCAGGAACGGCACCGGCGACAGCCAGCCGCCGAAGAACAGGATCGAGATGAGCGCGCACATGAAGAACACGCTCATCAGCTCGCCGATCATGAACAGGAGGAACGGCGTCGAGGAATATTCCACCTGGTAGCCGGCCACGAGCTCGCTCTCGGCCTCCGGCAGGTCGAACGGCGGCCGGTTGGTCTCGGCCAGCGCCGAGATGAAGAAGAGCACCACCATCGGCAGGTGCGGCAGCCAGTACCAGTTGAACAGGCCCCACGACCCCGACTGCGCCAGCACGATGCGGCTGAGGTTCAGCGAGCCCGTGGTGATCAGCACCCCGACGATGATGAACCCCAGCGACACCTCGTAGGAGATCATCTGCGCCGCCGAGCGCAGCCCGCCGAGGAAGGGATACTTCGAGTTCGACGCCCAGCCGCCCATGATGATCGCATAGACGTGCAGGCTCGAGATCGCGAAGATGAACAGGATCCCGACGTTCATGTCGGAGATCACCCAGCCCGGCGCCCAGGGGATCACCACCCACACCAGCGCCGGCAGCACGAACGAGATCATCGGCGCCAGCATGAAGACCGTCTTGTCGGCCCCCGCCGGCACGACGATCTCCTTGACGATGTACTTCAGGAAGTCGGCGAAGCTCTGCAAGAGCCCCCACGGCCCGACCACGTTCGGCCCGCGCCGCATCTGCACCGCCGCCCAGACCTTGCGGTCGGCGTACATCAGGAACGCGAGGCTGACGAGCACGATGATCGTGACCAGCAGGCACTGGACCAGGATCAGGAGGAACAGCCCGAAGCCGTGGGTGAAGAATGCCATCGCCCTACTCCGCCGCCATCGCCTGGCCGCGCGTGGCGGCAAGCCGGGTGAGCTCGGCCATCAGCGGGCTCGCCCGCATGATCGGGTTGGCGAGATAGTGCGCCGTCACCGCCGAGCGGAAGTCGCCGCTGCCGAGCGCGCCCGGCGCCGGCATGCTCTGCGGCATCGCGTTCTGCGGCACCACGTCGATCGCCGCGAGATGCGGCACCGCCTTGAACATCGCGACCCGGAGCTCGGCGAGCGAGTCGTAGGGCAGCGTCTGCCCCAGCGCCGCCGAAAGCGCCCGCAGGATCGCCCAGTTCTCCCGCGCCTCGCCCGGGGGGAAGCCGGCGCGGTTGGCCATCTGCGGCCGCCCCTCGGTGTTGACGAAGATGCCCGACTCCTCGACCCAGGCCGCCCCCGGCAGCACCACGTCCGCCCGGTGCGCGCCGCGGTCGCCGTGGCTGCCCTGGTAGACCACGAAGGCCCCGGCGGGGACGTCGATCTCGTCCGCGCCCAGGTTGAGCACCACCTCCGCCCCGTCGAGCGCCGCCGCGAGGCCGCCCTCGGTGGTGCAGCCGAGATCCATCGCGCCGACGCGCGAAGCGGCGCCATGCAGCAGCAGCAGCTTCGAGCCGGAGGCGGCACAGAACGACCGCACCGCGGCCAGCACCGCCGCCCCGTCGTCGCCGGTCAGCGCCCCCTGGCCGACGATGGCGAGCGACGGCGCGTCCTTGACGTCCGCGTCGCGCTCCTCGCCGACCAGCCGCGTCAGCGCCTCGCGACCGCTGCCGAGATGGTCGTAGCCGTAGGTCAGATCCGCCGGTTCGCCGATCACCCCGATCGTCGTCCCGGTCAGCCAGGCCTTGCGCAGCCGCGCGTTCAGGACCGGCGCCTCGAGGCGCGGGTTCGTCCCGATCAGGATGATCCCTTTCGCGCCGTCGATGTCGGCGATGCTCGCGGTCCCGGCGTAGCCGGCGCGGTCGCCCGCCGGCAGCGCCGCGCCGTCGGTGCGGCACTCGACGGTGCCGCCGAGGCTTTCGACCAGCGCCTTCAGCGCGAAGGCCGCCTCGGTCGGCACCAGATCCCCGACCAGCCCCGCGACCTTCTTGCCCTTCGCGGCCGTGGCGACCGCCGCGAAGGCCTCGCCCCAGGTCGCCGGCGTCAGCCGCCCGCCCTTGCGGATGTACGGCCGGTCCAGCCGCTGCCGCCGCAACCCGTCCCAGACGAAGCGCGAGCGGTCGGCGAGCCACTCCTCGTTCACCCCGTCGTGGTTGCGCGGCAGGATCCGCATCACCTCGCGCCCCTTGGCGTCGAGCCGGACGTTCGAGCCGAGCGCGTCCATCACGTCGATCGACTCGGTCTTCTTCAGCTCCCACGGCCGCGCCGTGAAGGCATAGGGCTTGGAGGTCAGCGCCCCCACCGGGCAGAGGTCGATGACGTTGCCCTGCATCTCGGAGGTCAGCATCGCCCCGAGGTAGCTGGTGATCTCGCTGTCCTCGCCGCGCCCGGTCTGGCCCATCTCCGGCACGCCGCCGACCTCGGTCAGGAAGCGCACGCAGCGGGTGCAGGAGATGCAGCGCGTCATGCAGGTCGCGACCAGCGGCCCGAGGTCCGGATCCACCGCCGCGCGCTTGGGCTCGCGGTAGCGCGAGAAGTCGACGCCATAGGCCATCGCCTGGTCCTGCAGGTCGCACTCGCCGCCCTGGTCGCAGATCGGGCAGTCGAGCGGGTGGTTGATGAGCAGGAACTCCATCACCCCCTCGCGCGCCTTCTTCACCATCGGCGAGGTGGTCTTGATCACCGGCGGCGCCCCCTCCGGCCCGGGGCGCATGTCCTTGACCTGCATCGCGCAGGACGCCGCCGGCTTCGGCGGCCCGCCGACGACCTCGATCAGGCACATCCGGCAGTTGCCGGCGATACTGAGCCGCTCGTGGTAGCAGAACCGCGGGATCTCGACGCCGGCCTGCTCGCAGGCCTGCAGCAGCGTCAGCCGCGGATCGACCTCGATCTCGATCCCGTCGATGATCAGTTTGCGCAGATCTGCCATCTATCCCTCCACCAGATCGAGCCGCTTCTCGATCCGGGTCACGCTCGTCGCCGGTCCAGCCGGCGGTTCACAGGGCTCGCCCGTCCTCGAGTCGACAGTCGCCGGTTCACGCCCTGCAACTCCCGCATGTCGTGCAGTCGGCGCGCATGTCTCCCAGGACGCGTTCGAACCGCCGCATGTATTCGAGGATCAGGTTGGCCGTCTCGTCGGTCACGTCCGCCCCCTACCTGTCCACCGCCGGCCAGCGCTTGAACGCCAGCACCCAGAGCGAGATGACGTTGGCGAGCGGATCAGCATCAGCAGCGCCAGCCGCCGAGTGCCCGGTCCGCTCCAGATCTTCCAGAACGGCACACACCAGCACGACACAGATCAGGACCGGAAGACGAGCCCGACGGGCCCGCCGTAGTGGGTGACGTGTGTCTCGATCGCTTCCATCGCTTTCCCTATTCCGCCGCCAGCGCCGCGCAGTTCTTCATCCGCCAGAGCCGCGCCGCTTTGCGATACGCCCAGCCGAAGGCGTCGCTCGCTGTTGCCGTGCGCCCGCAGCTGCGCGAGCCGCTCCAGCCCCTCGTCGAGCGTCGGCCGGTGCCCCGCGGGCACCCACCACATCACGAAGTGCATTTCGCCCAGCACCTCGAACCACTCGCGCCGACGCTCGTAGAACTGCCGGTGCACGGTGTTCCAGACGAAATGTCTCCAGCGCCTCGACGCTCTCCCAGACCGTGAGGTTGGAGACGAACCGCGGATCGCCGTCGATCTTGGTCTCGGTGTTGCCGGTCCCGGGCTCGCCCGAGCCTTCCATCATCCAGACGAACCCCGGCATCCGCTTGCCGAGCCCGTTCACCCGGTCGAGCGCCGCCATGAACTCGGCGACGCGCGGGTCGTCGGTCTCCGCCACCAGGCGGCCGACGTTGAGCTGGGCGAGATGCCTGGCGCCGTCCATCGTCACGCTTCCCCGCGGCGGGCGTTAACCTGTGCCGGATACCCCGACGGCCGGTGCATGCGATGTGCATGCGATGTGCATGGAATGTACATCGAGGATCCCGCCGTTAACCCTTGCCCCCGCATGCTTTTCCTACTCCGCCGCCACGGCGCTGATCCGCCCGGTCCGCTTCGCCTTGATCCGGTCCTCGATCTCGTTGCGGAAGTGCCGCACCAGCCCCTGGATCGGCCAGGCCGCCGCGTCGCCGAGCGCGCAGATGGTATGCCCCTCGACCTGCTTGGTCACGTCGAGCAGCATGTCGATCTCGGAGGGCTCCGCGTCGCCGGTGACCAGCCGGTCCATCACCCGCATCATCCACCCGGTGCCCTCGCGGCACGGCGTGCACTGCCCGCAGCTCTCGTGCTTGTAGAACTTCGACAGCCGCCAGATCGCCTTGATCACGTCGGTCGACTGATCCATCACGATCACCGCCGCCGTCCCCAGCCCCGACTTCTGCTCCCTGAGCCAGTCGAAGTCCATGATCGCGTCATCGCAGACACTTGCCGGCAGAAGCGGAACCGAGGCCCCGCCCGGAATCACCGCCTTGAGGTTCTTCCACCCGCCGCGGACGCCGCCGCAATGCTTGTCGATCAGGTCCCTCAGCGTGATCGACATCGCGTCCTCGACCACGCACGGCCGGTTCACGTGCCCCGACACCGCATAGACCTTGGTCCCGGCGTTGTTCGGCCGCCCGAAACTCGCGAACCACCCCGCCCCGCGCCGCAGGATCGTCGGCGCCACCGCGATCGACTCGACGTTGTTGACCGTGGTCGGGCACCCGTAAAGCCCCGTGTTCGCCGGGAAAGGCGGCTTCAGCCGCGGCATCCCCTTGCGCCCTTCGAGGCTCTCGAGCAGCGCGGTCTCCTCGCCGCAGATATAGGCCCCGGCGCCATGCACGAGATAGAGCTCGAAATCGTAGCCCGACCCGCAGGCGTTCCTCCCGATCAGCCCCGCGTCGTAGCACTCGTCGATCGCGATCTGCAGCGCCTCGCGCTCGCGGATGTACTCGCCGCGGATGTAGATGTACCCCGCACTCGCCCCCATCCCGAAGCCCGCGATCAGGCAGCCCTCGATCAGCGTATGCGGGTCGTGCCGCATGATCTCGCGATCCTTGCAGGTGCCGGGCTCCGATTCATCGGCGTTCACGACGAGATAGGCCGGCCGACCGTCGCTCTGCTTCGGCATGAACGACCACTTGAGCCCGGTCGGAAAGCCCGCCCCGCCGCGCCCGCGCAGCCCCGAGGCCTTCATCTCCTCGACGATCTTGTCGCGGCCGCGCGCGATCAGCCCGGCGGTGTCGTCCCAGATCCCGCGGGCGCGCGCGCCCTCGAGGCTGCGGTCGAGCATGCCGTAGAGGTTGGTGAAGATGCGATCCTTGTCCGCCAGCATCGGTGTCATTCCTCTGGCCGCACCCGGCCGATCAGTAGACCTCTCCCCGGTCGACGCGCTGCGAGAACTCGGTCTCGCCGCCCGCCGCCAGGAGTTTCGCCTGCCCCACCCAGTCGTCGCGGCTCACGCGGCCCGCGAAGCCCTCGAGGTTCGAATCCATCCAGTCGATCTCGCCCGGCCCCCAGGCGGCGATCTGGCGGAAGTGGAAAATCCCCAGCGAATGCAACAGCTCCTGGAGCTTCGGCCCGACGCCGCGGATCCGCTTGAGGTCGTCCGCGCCGCCCTCCTCCGGCGCCGCCAGCGCCACCGGACGCACCGGAGCTGCCGCGGGCGCTGCCGCCGGCTCGGGCGCTGCCGCCGGCTCGGGCGCCGCCGCCGGCGCGTCGCCGAGCGCCGCCCGCGCCGCCTCGCCGGCCGCGCGCGCCGCGTCGCGCACCCGCTCGCTGATCGGGGCGTTCGGTCCCGGCGCCTCGCGCTCGCTCACCGGGGCGGCGACCGGAGCCGCGACCGGCGCCGCAACGGGCGCCACACGGGCGGCGGGCGCCGGCGCCGGCGCCGGTATCACCTCGGCGTCGGGATCGGCATAGGGCGGCTCGTGGTGGTGCACCTCGCCGGGCGCCATCTCCTCGCTCGGCGCCGGGCCCGGCCCCTTGAAGACCATGAGAAGCCCCACCACCATGAAGGTCACGCCGGCGAAGACGATCCCCGCCGCGGGATCGTCCTTCACGATCAGCGACATCACGAAGAAGACCACCAGCGCCGCCAGCAGCGCCGCCAGCCACCAGAGGAAGGCCCAGAACATCCGATCCCTCGTGGCACTCCGCTCAGCCATCGCTTAACCTCCCGGCGACGTGCTTCATTCCTTGACGATCTTGTCGTGCGCGTGCGGCGTCTCGCCCTGCTCGGCCAGCTCGCGCGCCTGCTCGACCCAGCCCTCGCGCTCGACGCGGCCCTTGAACTCCTCGAGGTTCTGCTCGAACCACGCCACGTCCTCGGGACCCCAGGCGGCGATCTGCGCGAAATGGAACACCCCCGCCTCGTGCAGCGTGCGCTCGAGCACCGGCCCGACGCCCTTGATCAGCTTCAGGTCGTCCGCCCGCCCCCCGATCGGTGCCGCGAGCCCCTGCGGGTGCCGCGGTCGCACCGCCGGGCCGGGGTCGCTTTGCTCGTCCGCATCGACCCGCAGCCGCCGCGAGGCGCCGGACTCGGCGCGCGCGACCGGCTCCTCGCCGGTGATCCGCGCCACCGTGTCGCCCAGCCGCTCGGCCAGCGCCACCGAGGCGTTGGCCTCGAGCGCGCGCGGCACCCCGTCGAGCGAGGTGAGCCCGCCGAGCGGCTCCGACGCGAAGCGCCCGTTCTGCGGCCCCGGCCGCGGCACCTCGCCACGGGCGAAGGTGTCGAGCAGGCCCGCGAAGTTCTCCGCCGTCAGGTCCTCGTAGTAGTCCTTGCCGATCTGCGCCATCGGCGCGTTGGCACAGGCCCCGAGGCACTCGACCTCCTCCCAGGAGAACTTGCCGTCCGCCGAGAGCTCGTGCGGCCGCGGCGCGATCTTCGCCCTGCAGACCGCGATCAGATCCTCCGCGCCGCAGATCATGCAGCTCGTCGTGCCGCAGACCTGCACGTGCGCGATCGAGCCCACCGGCTGCAGCTGGAACATGAAGTAGAAGGTCGCGACCTCGAGCACCCGGATGTAGGCCATGCCCAGCATCCGCGCGACCTCCTCGATCGCCGGCCGGGAGACCCACCCCTCCTGCTCCTGCGCCCGCCAGAGCAGCGCGATGACCGCGCTGGCCTGCCGGCCCTCGGGATACTTGGCGATCTGCCCCTTCGCCCATTCCGCGTTGGCGGCGGTGAAGGCGAAGCTCGCGGGCTGCTCGGGATTGAGGCGGCGCAGCATTACTTGCAGGCCCCCCAGTTGGCCAGTCGAAGCCGCTTCCCGTCCCCGTCCATAATCATGTACCGACCAGCGAGATCGTCTCCGGGCCTGGACGTCGCTCTGGTCCCAGCCGCCCTACGCATATCCTGCACCCTCGCGGCCTCGGGCATGACGCTATCCGTGGGCGAGGTAATCTCGGCCGAGGCCCTCCGATATGTTCTTCGGCTGCGCGGTCGCAGCCCCGGAGACCAGGATACCGGCAGACACGCCTGCCACGACGAATGTCACCAGACGCTGTCTCACCGGTCAACCTCCCCGAAGACGATGTCGAGCGAGCCCAGCGCCGCGGACACGTCCGCCAGCATGTGACCGCGCAGCAGATGGTCCATCGCCGCGAGGTGCGGATAGCCCGGCGCGCGCAGCTTGACCTTGTACGGCTTGTTGCTCCCGTCGCTCACCAGATAGACCCCGAACTCGCCCTTGGGCGCCTCGACCGCGGCATATATCTCCCCCGCCGGCACATGGAAGCCCTCGGTGTAGAGCTTGAAGTGATGGATCAGCGCCTCCATCGAGTTCTTCATCACCGCCCGCTCCGGCGGCGAGATCTTGCCCCGGGTGATCACCGGCTCGCCGCGGCAGGCGGCGAGCTTCTCGACCGCCTGCAGGATGATCTTGGTCGACTCGCGCATCTCCCACATCCGGCACAGGTAGCGATCGTAGCAGTCGCCGTTGGTGCCGAGCGGGATCCGGAAGTCGAACTCGTCGTAGCACTCGTAGGGCTGCGACCGCCGCAGGTCCCAGGAGATCCCGGATCCCCGCACCATCACGCCCGGAGAAGCCGTAGGCCTGCGCCTCCTCCTGGCTGACGATCGCGATGTCGACGTTGCGCTGCTTGAAGATGCGGTTGTCGGTGATCAGCGTCTCGATGTCGTCGAGCACCGCCGGAAACGCCTGCGCCCAGGTGGCGATGTCGGCGATCAGATCCTCCGGCAGGTCCTGGTGCACGCCGCCCGGCCGGAAGTAGGCCGAGTGCAGCCGCGCGCCGCTGGCCCGCTCGTAGAAGACCATCAGCTTCTCGCGCTCCTCGAACCCCCAGAGCGGCGGGGTGAGCGCGCCGACGTCGAGCGCCTGGGTGGTGACGTTGAGGAGGTGGTTCAGGATCCGCCCGATCTCGCAGTAGAGCACGCGGATCAGCGACCCGCGCCGCGGCACCGGCGTCTCGGTCAGCCGCTCGATCGCGAGGCACCAGGCATGCTCCTGGTTCATCGGCGCCACATAGTCGAGCCGGTCGAGATACGGCAGGTTCTGCAGGTAGGTCCGGCTCTCCATCAGCTTCTCGGTGCCGCGGTGCAGCAGCCCGATGTGCGGATCGCAGCGCTCGACGATCTCGCCGTCGAGCTCGAGCACCAGCCGCAGCACCCCGTGCGCCGCCGGATGCTGCGGGCCGAAGTTGATGTTGAAGTTGCGGATCTTCTGCTCGCCGGTCAGCATCATCTCGTCAGTGCTCATCGGACGTACGACCTCCCCCGTCGGGCTCTGGCGCAGCATGTGGCCCCCATCACGCGTCCTCCCGGCCACGGCCGGACGAATGCCGCCCCATCAGCTCGCACCCTTCTTCTCGTCGCCGGGCAGGATGTATTCGGCCCCCTCCCAGGGCGACATGAAGTCGAACTGCCGGTACTCCTGGGTCAGCTTCACCGGCTCGTAGACCACGCGCTTCTGCTCCTCGTCGTAGCGCAGCTCGACATAGCCGGTGGTCGGGAAGTCCTTGCGCAGCGGATGCCCGCGAAAGCCGTAGTCGGTCAGGATCCGCCGCAGGTCCGGGTGCCCCGAGAACAGGATGCCGTACATGTCGAAGACCTCGCGCTCGTACCAGTCCGCCGCGGGGAACACGGTAACGATCGAAGGCACCAGCTCGCCGTCGGCCGCCTCGGCCTTCACCCGGATGCGCTGGTTGAGATGCATCGAGAGCAGGTGATAGACGACGTCGAAGCGCTTCTCGCGCGCCGGCCAGTCCACCGCGGTGATGTCGATCAGCGTGGTGAAGCGGCAGGCGCTCTCGTTGCGCAGGAAGGCGAGGAACGCCGGCAGCTCCGCGGCGGACACCACCACGGTGAGCTCGCCCGCGGCCATCACCGTCTCGTGGACCACCGCTTCGCGGCGCGAGACGATGGCCTCCCTCAGAATCCTCGAGAGCGTTGCTGTCCATCTCGTCCTTCCGGTGGTCCGCGTCAGCGCACGATCGTGCCCGTCCGGCGGATCTTCCGCTGCAGTTGCAGGATGCCGTAGAGCAGCGCCTCCGCGGTCGGCGGGCAGCCGGGCACGTAGATGTCGACCGGCACGATCCGGTCGCAGCCCCGCACCACCGAGTAGCTGAAGTGGTAGTAGCCGCCGCCGTTGGCGCAGGACCCCATCGAGATCACGTAGCGCGGCTCGGCCATCTGGTCGTAGACCTTGCGCAGCGCCGGCGCCATCTTGTTGGTCAGCGTCCCCGCCACGATCATCAGATCCGACTGCCGCGGGCTCGCCCGCGGCGCCGTCCCGAAGCGCTCGAGGTCGTAGCGCGGCATCGACACCTGGATCATCTCGACCGCGCAGCAGGCGAGCCCGAACGTCATCCAGTGCAGCGAGCCGGTGCGCGCCCAGTTGATCGCCGCCGCCGTCGTGGTGACGAGAAAGCCCTTGTCGGCGAGCTCGTCCGAGATCGCCCGCATGTGGTCGGGCGGCTCGGTCTCCGCGTGCGCCCCCCTGGCCGGAATATAGACGCCGCCCGGGGTCCGGGTCTCGGACTCGGTGAAGGCGACCTCGCCCTCGGTCTCTACTCCCATTCCAGCGCCCCCTTCCGCCACTCGTAGGCGAAGCCGATCGTCAAGCACCGCGAGGAACACCATCATCGACCAGAAGCCGAAGTGCCCGACGTGCTGGAAGGCGACCGCCCAGGGAAACAGGAACGCCACCTCGAGGTCGAAGATGATGAACAGGATCGACACGAGGTAGAAGCGCACGTCGAACTTCATCCGCGCGTCGTCGAAGGCGTTGAAGCCGCACTCGTAGGCCGAGATCTTCTCCGGGTCGGGATTGGAGACCGCCACGACCGCGGCCGCGAGCAGGAGCACCAGCCCGAGGACGATGGCGAGGCCGAGGAAGATGATGACCGGCAGGTACTCGCGCAGCAGTTCGTCCAAGGGCCGCCCTCCTCCAGACCGCCGCATCCGGAGCCGAGCCCGGACACGCCGCAATTCGACGTCGAGGCTTATCTGCCGCAGCGCACAAGGTCAACGCGCCGCGGCACCTGCACCGGTGAGTTTGCACGATATGAACCGGGCTGCAAAGCCGGTCGTCCCCCGCCCGCCAGCGGTGGGAGCGGCGATTGAAACAGCCGCGGGATCGCGGCGATACGCCGCACGGCCACCCTCGAGGGTGAAGACGCCACCGCCGCAAGGACCAACGCCATGCCGCCGAAACCCGATCTCCCCCGCCCGTCCGCCCGCGAGGCCATCGCCGAAGCGCTCCGCCTCGAGGAAGAGGACGAGGCGATCGCCGAGCTCCGCTCGTTCGTCGCTGCCGTCGAGACCCGCGCCGACCGCCTGCTGCTGCGCTATTGCGGCCGGCCGGTCCGTCCCTACGCGCATCTTCCGCACCAGCGCCCCCAGCTGCGCGCCCTCATCCATCACTTCGCGTCATAGGTGCCATGAGGAATTATCGCTTCTCCTTATCGTCCCCCGACCCTATATGTCCCCCGGGAACGAGAGGAGTCCGCCTGCCCGGCCTCAAGGCCGCGAGGCGGCGGACGGCCTCCCGTCCCGTTTGAACAGCGAAAGCCAGTCCGCGCCGGCGGACCGGAAGGCCCAGCGGAGCGTCATCGCCCCGTCGGTGGCGCCGTCTCACGGCGCGGCCGACGCAAGAGGACGACGACGATGCAGAACGCAATCACCCGGGCCCTGGCCCGCTGGGGCGCCACCCGTGCGCAGCGCGGCGAGGCCGCGCGCCTCGCGGCGCTGCCGCAGTACCTGCTGCGCGACATGGGCCTGCCCCTCGAGGGCGAGGCCGCGATCGCGAGCCACCTCCGCACCGGCCGGCGCTGAGGCCCGCTACCTTCCGGACCCGAACGCGAGGTCCGGAAGCCACAGCACCACCTGCGGCACGAAGAGCAGCACCACGATCAGCCCGATGATGGCCGCGAGGAACGGGAGCGCCTCGACGGTATACTCCTCGATCTTCACGTCCATCAGCGAGCAGACCGCGAACATCGCCACCCCCACCGGCGGCGTCATGCCGCCGAGGGTGACGATGCTCATCATCAGGATGCCGAAATGCACCGGATCGACGCCGACGTGGGTCACGATCGGCACGAAGATCGGCGTCAGCAGCAGGACCAGGACCGTGCTCTCGACGAAGCAGCCGGCGACGAGCAGGAACAGCAGCACCACCAGCACCGTCAGCGCCGGGCTGGTGATCCCCGCGAGCATCCACGCCGAGATCGTCTGCGGCACCTGCAGGAAGATGATCGCAAAGCCGACCATTCCCGACATCAGGATGATGATCATGATCAGCCCGATGTCCGAGATCGCATGGCCGAACGCCCGCTTGATCCCGGCGAGATCGAGCTCGCGATGCGCGAAGAGGCCGATCGCCACCGCATAGACCACCGCGAAGGCGCCGACCTCGGACGGCGTGAAGAATCCTCCCCGGATCGCCACCACCAGCGCCACCGGAAAGAGCAGCGCCCACTTCGCCCCCCAGATCGCCGCGCCGAGCGCGCGGGGGGTCGGCCGCTCGGCCTCGGCGACGACATAGCCGCGGCGCCTGGAGATCACGTAGACCGTCGCCATCATTGCCAGCATCATCAGCAGGCCCGGAACGATGCCGGCGAGAAACAGCCGCCCGATCGAGACGTTGCCGATATAGCCGTAGAGGATCAGCCCGATGCTCGGCGGGATCGTCGCGGTGATCAGCGACCCCACCGCGATCGCCGCGGCGGAGAACCCGCGGCCGTAGCCGTTCGCGATCATCGTCGGGCCGATGATCCGCGCCTCCATCGCCGCGTCCGCGACCGCCGAGCCGGACACCCCGCCCATCACCGTCGAGAGCAGGATCGCGACCTGCGCCAGCCCGCCGGCCATCCAGCCGACCGCGACGTGCGAGAAGCGGAACAGCCGGCCGGTGATGCCGCTCTCGTTCATCAGATGCCCCGCGAGCACGAAGAACGGCACCGCCAGCAGCGGAAAGCTCTGGCTCATCGTGGCGATCTTCTGCACCCCGATCGACATCGGCATCGCCGCCGAGTTGATGAAGAACACGAAGCCCGAGATGCCGATCGCGAACGCGACCGGCATCCCGAGGAACATCAGCCCGAAGAACACCAGCGTGATCGTCAGCATCTCAGAGCTCCGACGCCGCGACGGCGGCCTCGCCGGTCCGCGAGTAGACGAGCCGCCGTCCGGTGTTCCGCTCCGGCCACGCCCGCACCAGGTTCGCCGCCAGCGCCACCGCCAGCAGCAGCGAGCCCACCGGCACCGCGGAGGTGACCCAGGCGTAGGAAAGCCCGCTGTCGCCGAAGCGTCGCGCGAGGTTGAGCATGGTGAGCTTGTAGCCCTGCCAGGCGAGCGCCAGCAGGAAGGCGAGAACCACCAGCGTCAGCACGACCTCGAGCCCGAAGCGCAGCCGCCCGGGCAGATGCCGCACCAGAAGGTCGATCCCGATATGGCCTTTCTCGCGCATCGCCCGGCAGGCGCCGAAGAAGCAGAGCCAGATGAACAGCAGCTGCGCCATGTCCACCGACCAGATCAGCGGATGGCCGAAGCTGCGCATCACCGCCGCGACGAAGACCAGCAGCACGATGATCGCAAGCAGCGCGGCGGAGACGGCGAACTCGAGCTTCGCCAGCGTCTTGGCCATCTTCCCTGGTCCCTTTTCCCCGGTGACCCGCACCGCCGGCGACCCGCCGGCGGCGCGGCGCGCGCTCAGTTGCCGAGGATCGCGTCGACCTGCTTGCGCAGCTCGCCGTAGCCGAGCGTGTCGTAGACCGAGGCCGTCGCCTCGCGGAACGGCGTCACGTCGATCTCGGCGATCGTGACCCCCTGGTCCTTGAGGTCCGACTGGATCTGCGCCAGCGCGTCCTCGGTGCCGTGCGAGGCCACGTCGCCCGCCTTCAGCGCCTCCTCCTTGAGGATGGTCTGCAGCTCGGGCGGCAGGCTGTCCACCCAGACGCCGCTGGTGACGAGCCCGGTGATCAGGTTGATGTGCCCGGTCATCGTCACGTCCTTGGTGACTTCCTGCAGCTTGGAGTTGAAGCCCGCCGGCAGCTGCGCCTCGACCGCGTCGATGACGTTGGTCTGCAGCGCGGAATAGACGTCGGCATAGGGCATCGGCGTCGGCGTCGCCCCCATCGCCTTCACCGTCTCGATCCAGACCGGAGCGCCCGGCGTCCGCATCCGCACGCCGGCGAGGTCGGCCGGCGTCTCGACCGGCTTCTTGGTCCAGAGCTCGCGCTCGCCCTGCCACCAGTTGAACGACAGCACCTCGAGACCCGAGCTTTCCTTCAGCTTCTTCGCCCAGTCGTCGAAGAGCGGCGAGGTGACGACCTTGCGGATGCCGTCGTAGCCGGAGGCGAGGTAGGGCGCGCCGAGGATGCCGAACTCGTTCTGGAAGACCGCGAGCCGGCCGCCGTCGACCACCACCGCCACCGGCGCCCCGGCGCGCGCCTGCTCCAGCACGTCCTCGTCCGGCCCGAGCTGCGAGTTGGGGAAGAGCTTGATCTCCAGGGCACCCTTCGAGCGCTCCGCCACCGCCGCCTGCAGGCTCTCGAGCCCCTTGTAGAGCGGGTCGTTGGTGTTGAGCGCGGTGTTGATGCTGAGCGTGTAGTCCGCCGCCCAGGCCGGCACCGTGGCGGCGAGGCTCACCACGAGCGCGAGCGACCGGATCGAACCGATGTGCATGTTTCTTCTCCTCCCGACAGTCTTGTTTCCGCTTGAGTCGGTCTAGTATGGTAGTATAGCACTGTCAACCATGACGGTCCGGCCGAAGCTCCCCGCGCTCAATGACCGCGACCCGGTGCGCCCCCTCACCATGGGCAGCCGGGTCTACGAGACGCTGCGGCAGGCGATCATCCGGGTGGAGCTGCGCCCGGGGGACCTCTTGTCCGAGGCCCAGGTCGCCGACGAGCTCGGCGTCTCCCGCCAGCCGGTGCGCGAGGCCTTCATCAAGCTCTCCGAGACCGGCCTCGTCGACATCCGCCCGCAGCGCGGCACCTTCGTGCGGCTGATCTCGATCCGCGACGTGGCCAACGCCCAGTTCCTGCGCCAGGCGATCGAGGTGGCGATCGCGGCCCGCGCCGCCGAGCGCGCCGATCGGTCCGCCTGCGCCGGGCTCGACCGGCTCGTCGCCGCCCAGGACGGCGCCGCCGGCGCCGGCGACACCGACCTCTTCCTGCGGCTCGACGAGGAATACCACCAGGCGGTCATCGCCCTCGCCGACTGCGGCGACGCCTGGCGCGTCATCGAGGGCCTGAAGGCGCAGATGGACCGCGTCCGCTACCTCTCGCTCCGCCACGCCACGCCGCTCGCGACGCTGGTCGCCCAGCACGCCGCGATCGCCGAGGCGATCACGCGCCGCGATTCCGCCGAGGCCGCCCGCCGGATGCGCGTCCACCTCCGCGAGATCCTGCGCTCGCTGCCGATCATCGCCGCCGAGGACGCCGACCTCTTCGCCCTCGGCGAGTGATACCAACGGCCCTCCCGGATGACCGCTTGTCCGGCCGATGCCTTGTTCCTTCCATCCGAAGCGGGCTTTGCCCGCGAGGCCCGGCCCGACAGGGAAACGCATGCGTTTCCCGGGCCGTTCGCCGGAGCCTCGCGGAGGCGAAGGGGTGTGCCGCCTGCCCCGAACGCCGGGCAATCCGACTGCGGGCGCCCCGGCGGACGCGTCTGTCGCGTTCGCCCCCCGCAGGGGCGCCCGCGGTCGGATTTGTCGACGGACAAATCCGACAAGATCAAGCGCTTCGCCAGAAACCGGAACGGGTTGAAGGTGGACGTGCCGCACAAGTCAGCAGAAGCGGCCCTTGGTATGATCCCGCCGGCCCCGGCGGGGAGGAACCGGCGGCGCCGGCCCGCGGGTCGCGCGCGGTGCCGGGGCCGCTACTCCGCCGCCTCCGCGTAGCTTTCGAGCGGCGGGCAGGAGCACATCAGGTTGCGATCCCCCCAGGCGTTGTCGACCCGGTTGACCGGCGCCCAGTACTTGTCCACCCGGAACGCCCCCGGCGGATAGCAGGCGGCCTCGCGGCTGTACGGCCGGTCCCATTCGCCGACGAGGTCCTCCACCGTATGCGGCGCGCGCTTGAGCGGGTTGTTCTCCGGGTCCATCTCCCCGCGCTCGATCGCCCGCGCCTCCGCGGCGATCGCCAGCATCGCGGTGCAGAAGCGGTCGAGCTCCGCCCGCGGCTCGCTCTCGGTCGGCTCGATCATCAGCGTGCCCGCCACCGGCCAGCTCATCGTCGGCGCATGAAAGCCGCAGTCGATCAGCCGCTTGGCCACGTCGTCCACCGTCACCCCGAAGCCCTTGAAGACGCGCGTGTCGACGATGCATTCGTGCGCCACCCGCCCGTTGCGCGAGAACAGGATCGGATACGCCGCAGAAAGCCGCGCCGCGACGTAGTTGGCGTTCAGGATCGCGACCTTGGTCGCCTGCGTCAGCCCCGCGCCGCCCATCATCAGGCAGTACGCCCACGAGATGACCAGCAGCGACGGCGAGCCGAAGTCGGCGGCACTGACCCGCCCCGCGCCGCCCGGACGCCCGGGCAGGAACGGTGCGAGATGCGCCTTCACCCCGATCGGCCCCATCCCCGGCCCGCCGCCGCCATGCGGGATGCAGAAGGTCTTGTGCAGGTTGAGATGGCTCACGTCCGAGCCGATGTCGCCCGGCCGCGCCAGCCCGACCAGCGCGTTGAGGTTCGCCCCGTCGAGATAGACCTGCCCGCCGTGCGCGTGGGTGATCCGGCAGACCTCGCCCACCGTCTCCTCGAACACCCCGTGCGTCGAGGGATAGGTGATCATCGCCGCCGCCAGCCGCTCGCCCGCCGCCGCCGCCTTCGCCCGGAAGTCGTCGAGATCGACGTCGCCGTTCGCCGCCGCGGCCACCACCACCACCCGCATCCCCGCCATCTGCGCGCTCGCGGGGTTGGTGCCGTGCGCCGAGGTCGGGATCAGGCAGACGTCGCGGTGCCCCTCGCCGCGGCTCGCGTGCCAGGCGCGGATCGTCAGCAGCCCGGCGTACTCGCCCTGCGCGCCGGAATTCGGCTGCATCGAGAAGGCGTCGTAGCCGGTGATGGCGCAGAGCTTGCCGCAGAGATCGCCGATCACCTCGACGTAGCCCTCGGTCTGGTCCGAGGGCGCGAAGGGATGGATGTCGGCGAACTCGGGCCAGGAGATCGCCATCATCTCGGCGGTGGCGTTGAGCTTCATCGTGCACGACCCGAGCGGGATCATCGCCCGGTCGAGCGCCAGATCCCGGTCCGCCAGCCGGCGCATGTAGCGGGTGATCTCCGCCTCGGCCCGGTTCATGTGGAAGATCGGATGCGTCAGGTATTCCGTTGTGCGAATGAGCTTTTCCGGCAGCCGGTACTCGTGGTCGAGCGCCCGGTCGAGCATGTTGCCGCCGAACGCCCGCCAGACCGCCTGCGTGTGCTCGCGCCGCGTCCGCTCGTCGAGGCTGATCCCGATGCGGTCGCCGCCGACCTTGCGCAGGTTGATCCCCTCGGCCACCGCCGCCTTCAGGATCACCCCCTGCAGCGCGCCGACCTCGACCGTGATCGTGTCGAAGAACGCCCGCGGCTCCACCCGGAAGCCCAGCGCCTCGAGCCCCTTCGCCAGCCGCACCGTCTTGCGGTGGATGCGCTGCGCGATCGCGCGCAGCCCCTCGGGCCCGTGAAAGACCGCGTACATCGACGCCATCACCGCCAGCAGCGCCTGCGCGGTGCAGACGTTCGACGTCGCCTTCTCGCGCCGGATGTGCTGCTCGCGGGTCTGCAGGCTCAGCCGGTAGGCGCGGTTGCCGCGCGCATCGACCGAGACCCCGACGATCCGCCCCGGCATCGAGCGGGTCAGCGGCTCGCGCACCGCCATGTAGGCCGCGTGCGGCCCGCCGAAGCCGAGCGGCACCCCGAAGCGCTGGGTCGAGCCCACCGCGATGTCGGCGCCCATCTCGCCCGGCGGCTTCAGCAGCGTCAGCGCCAGCGGATCGGCCGCGACCGCGGCGAGCGCCCCCGCCGCGTGCAGCGCCGCGATCGGCGCCGCGAAGTCGTGGCAATGCCCGTAGGTGCCGGGATACTGGAAGATCGCTCCGAAGACCGCCGCCGGATCGAGCTCGGCGAAGGGGTCGCCGACGATCACCTCCCAGCCATAGGGTTCGGCGCGGGTGCGGATCACGTCGATCGTCTGCGGGTGGCAGTCCTTATCGACGAAGAAGGCCCCGGCCTTCGACTTCGCCGCCCGCTTGCAGAGCGCCATCGCCTCCGCCGCCGCCGTCGCCTCGTCGAGCAGGCTCGCGTTCGCGACGTCGAGCCCGGTGAGGTCGCAGACCATGGTCTGGAAATTCAAGAGCGCCTCGAGCCGCCCTTGCGAAATCTCCGGCTGGTAGGGGGTATAGGCGGTGTACCAGGCCGGGTTCTCCAGGATGTTGCGCTGGATCACCGGCGGCGTCACCGTCCCGTGGTAGCCCTGCCCGATCAGGCTGGTCAGAACCCGGTTCTTCGCCGCCGTCAGCCGCAGCCGGTGCAGCGCCGCCTGCTCGCTGAGCGCCGGCCCGAAAGCCAGCGGCGCCGCCTGCCGGATGCCCGCCGGCACCGTCTCGTCGATCAGCGCGTCGAGGCTCGCCGCCCCGACCACCTCCAGCATGCCCCGCATCTCCGCCGGGCTCGGCCCGATGTGCCGACGGTTGGCGAAGTCGTAGGGGTGATACTCGGATTCCTGGAAGATCATGCCGCTGCCGCAATCCTGGTTGAGACGGTCCTATGTGGCCGATCCCCCGCGAAGCGGCAAGGCCGGCCGCCGGCTCGGACGTGCCCCGGAGCGGCAGGGGCGCCGCCGCGCGTCGTGCCGGCTCGTCGCCCGGAGCGCGCGAGCGCGACGCTCCCCGCCCTCCCCCCGGTCACCCGCAGGAAGCCGCACGCGCCAGCAGATACGCCCGCTCCCGGGCATTGCGCGTCATCCCCGCGGCGGCCTCGAAGGCGGCGCGCGCCTCGCCCGCCCGGCCGGCGCGGCGCAGGAAGTCGCCCTTCGCCGCCGGCAGCGGCGCATAGCCGCTGAGCGCCGGATCCGCCTCGATCGCGGCGAGGAGCCGCAGACCCCGCTCCGGGCCGAAGGCCATGCTGTGCGCCACCGCCCGGTTGAGCTCGACCACCGGCGAGGGCAGCGCCGCGGCCAGCGCATCGTAGAGCCCGGCGATCCGCGGCCAGTCGGTCTGCTCCGCCCGCGGCGCCCGCGCATGGCAGGCGGCGATCGCCGCCTGCAGCGCGTAGGGACCGCCCGCGCCGCCGAGCGCCTCGGCGCGGGCGAGGGCCGCGAGGCCGCGTCCGATCAGCAGCCGGTCCCAGCGCGCCCGGTTCTGCTCGGGCAGCGGCACCGCCGATCCGTCCCGGCCGACCCGCGCCGCGAACCGCGAGGCCTGCAGCTCCATCAGCGCCAGGAGCCCGAACACCTCGGGCTCGTCGGGCATCAGCGCGGCGAGCACCCGGCCCAGCCGCTGCGCCTCGCCCGAGAGCGCCGGCCGCACCAGGTCCTCGCCGGCGGTGGCGGCGTAGCCCTCGTTGAAGATCAGGTAGACCACTTCCAGCACCGACCCCAGGCGCGCGGTCCGCTCCGGCCCCTGCGGCACCTCGAAGGCGGCGCCGGCGGCGCGGAGCGCCTTCTTGGCGCGCACGATGCGCTGGGCGATCGTCGGCGCGCGCGTGAGGAACGCCCGCGCGATCTCCTCGGTGGTGAGCCCGCCGATCAGCCGCAGCGTCAGCGCCGCGCGGGCCTCGCGGCTCAGCAGCGGATGGCAGGCGACGAAGATCAGCGCCAGGAGCTCGTCGCCGAGCGCCTCGTCGAGCGAGGGATCCGGCCCCTCGGGCCGCGTTCCGAAATCGGCCGCGATCTCGGCATGCTTCAGCGACCGCATCCGCGCGCGCCGGATCGTGTCGATCGCGCGGCGCCTCGCGGTGGTCATCAGCCAGCCGCCGGGATTGCGCGGGATGCCGGTGCGCGGCCAGGCGTCGAGCGCCGCGACCAGCGCGTCCTGCGCCAGCTCCTCGGCGGTCCCGATGTCGCGCAGCATCCGGGCGAGCCCCGCCACCAGCCGGGCCCGCTCGATGCGGAAGACCGCCTCGATCGCCTGATGCGCATCGCTCGTCGCCACGCGTCAGGGCTTAGGCGACGACCGATGCGCCCGCAAGCGGCGCGGGCGGCCTCAGCGGCCGCCCATCCTGTCGCGCGTGCGCTGGTGCAGCTCCTCGAGCTCGGGGGTCAGCGCCTCGCTGAAGTCGCTCATCTGGTAGAACGGCCGGATCTCGAGCTCGCTCGGCCCCGGCATCGGGTTCGGGCAGCGCTTGGCCCATTCCACCGCCTCGGCCATGTCGCGGACCTCCCACACCCAGTAGCCGGCGACGAGCTCGCGGGTCTCGGCGAACGGCCCGTCGATCACCGTGCGGCTCGCGCCGTCGAAGGCGATCCGCTTGCCCTCCTTCGACGGCTTCAGCCCGTCGCCGGCCAGCATGATCCCGGCGCTCACCAGCTCCTCGTTGAACTTGCCCATCGCCTCCAGCAGCTCGGGGGTCGGCATGATCCCCTGTTCGCTGTCCTCGGTCGCCTTCACCATCACCATCACCTGCATCGTCGTCTCTCCTTGCGCTCACGGGAGCCCCGATCGGCCTCCATGACCAGAACGACGAACGCCCTCCGCCGGAATCGACAGCCGCGGGCTTTTTTTCCGATCCGCCCCCTGAGGCGAACCTCGACGGACCGGCTTGCCCGAGGGTAGAATCCGCGCGACGGACCGCGGAGCGCGCGCGAGATGACGGACATCTATCCCAATGCCGCCCTGCTCGCGGCCTTCGCCTTCCTCTACGCGCTCGTCTCCGGCCGGGTCGAGCGCTCCTGGCTGAGCGGGCCGATCGTCTTCGTCGCGGCCGGGCTGCTGCTCGGGCCGGCCACCGGCAGCCTCGCGCTCGACCTCGGGGCCGAGAATATGCGGCAGCTCGCCGAGCTTACCCTCGCGGTCGTGCTCTTCAGCGACGCCGCCGGCGCCGATCTCGCCCGCATCCGCCACAGCAGCTTCCTGCCGCGCCGGCTGCTGCTCGTCGGCCTGCCGCTGACGGTGGTCCTCGGCATCCTCGCCGGCCGGGTGCTCTTCCCCGGGCTGGCGCTGGTCGAGGTGGCGCTGATCGCCGCCATCCTCGCCCCGACCGACGCCGCGCTCGGCAAGCCGGTGGTGGTGAACCCGGCGGTGCCCGGCGACACGCGCGAGGCGCTGAACTTCGAGAGCGGGCTCAACGACGGCATCTGCGTTCCCCTGGTGCTCCTGCTGGTGGAGGTCGCGGTCGGCACCGAGGTCCACCGGCAGCCGCTGCTGCACGTCGTTGCGACCGTCGTCGAGGAGATCGGCATCGGCCTCGTCGTCGGTGCGGCGCTGGCGCTGCCGGCGGCTGCGCTCCTGCGCCGGGCGCGGGCAGCCGGCGCCATCGGCGCGACCTGGACCGGCCTGCCAGCCGTGGCGCTGGCGGTCGCCTGCTTCGCCGCCGCCCAGCACCTCGGCGGCAGCGGCTTCATCGCCTGCTTCACCGGCGGGCTCGCCTTCGGCGCGCGCCAGCGGGCCGAGGACCGCCACGCGCTCCTCCGCGGCGCCGAGAGCACCGCCGACACGCTGGCGCTGCTGACCTGGGTGGCCTTCGGCGCCGAGGTCGTCTGGCGGACGGCGGGCGCCGTGACCCCGGCCGTCCTCGCCTACGCGGTGCTGAGCCTCACCGTGGTCCGGATGCTGCCGGTGGCGCTCAGCCTCGCCGGCACCCGCGTGCCGGCCTCGGACCGGCTCTTCATCGGCTGGTTCGGACCGCGCGGGCTCGCGAGCATCGTCTTCGGCGTGATCGTGCTCGACGCGGGGCTGCCGAACACCAAGACGATCGCGGCCACCGTCGTCTGCACCGTGCTCCTCAGCGTGGTCCTGCATGGGGTGACCGCCAACGCGCTGGTCCGCCGCCTCACGCCGTGCTGGCGCGCGCGCGAGGCTGGGCGCTGAGGCACCCGCCCAACCACGTCCGCCGGCTCTTCCGCAGCCTCGCCCTGGCGCTGCGCGAGCCGGAGGTCCGGGTTCAATCCTGACTCTTTTCCTAGGTACCTATGTTGTACCTGCGATGTACATGCGTCGTACCTCGGCGGACTCCGCCAAGCCGCTCATTTCCCGACCGTTTCTCCGGCCGCACCTGGCGGTCGCGCCGCGGCGCTCGCGGCACCGTCTTGCGGCCCGCGGCGGCCGCCCCTAGGGTCCGGCCATGAAGATCGCCTCGTTCAACATCAACGGCATCAAGGCGCGGCTGCCCGCGCTTCTCGACTGGCTGCGCGATGCCGCCACCGACGTGGTGGTGCTGCAGGAGCTCAAGTCCACCGACGACCAGTTCCCCCGCCTCGAGATCGAGGAGATGGGCTACAACATTGAAACCCATGGACAAAAGGGCTTCAACGGCGTCGCGATCCTCTCCCGGCTGCCGATGGCGGACGTCCGCCGCGGCCTGCCCGGCGACGACGCCGACGAGCAGGCGCGCTGGATCGAGGCCGAGGTTGCCGGCATCCGCGTCTGCGGCCTCTACCTGCCGAACGGCAACCCGGCGCCGGGACCGAAGTACGACTACAAGCTCGCCTGGATGGACCGCCTGCACGCCCGCGCCGCCGCGCTGATCGAAGCCGAGGAAACCGCCGTGGTCCTCGGCGACTACAACGTCATTCCCGAGCCGGTCGACTGCTGGAACCCCTCGGTCTGGACCCGCGACGCGCTGTTCCTGCCGCCGACCCGCGCCGCGTTCCGCCGGATGGTGAACCTCGGCTTCACCGACGCGCTGCGGGCCGTCGACCAGGGGCCGGGGATCTACACCTTCTGGGACTACCAGGCCGGCGCCTTCCAGAAGAACTGGGGCATCCGCATCGACCATGTCCTCCTGACGCCGCAGGCCGCCGACCGCCTGGAGACCTGCGGCATCGACGCCGAGACCCGCTCGCGCGAGAAACCCTCCGACCACGTTCCGATCTGGGTGACGCTCGAAGACTGAGGACGGCCCGCGCTCCGAACGCGAATTTTCTCGCGCGCCCGGCCGCTTGCGACCGGCGGCTCTCAGCTGCCCTGCGTGACGTCGTGGCCGAAGATCCAGTCGAAGCGGCGCGCCAGCAACGCCCAGGACGGCCGGCCGGTCAGGCGCAGCGCGAGGTGCGCCCCTTCGCGCAGGCCGGGGCGGAGATGGTAGAGCCGGCCCGCTCCCGCCGCGGCGCGCTGGACCCGGGTCGCGCGCGGCCGGCGCAGGGCGGCATAGGCGGCGAGGCCGGCCTCGGGCTGCTCGGCGCGGTCGAGCGCCTGGGCCAGCACCCAGGCATCCTCGAGCGCCATCGTGGCGCCCTGCGCGAGGAACGGCACCATCGGGTGGCAGGCGTCCCCGAGGAGCGCCAGCCGCCCGTCGGTCCAGGCCGGCAGCGGCGGATGGTCGAAGAGCCCCCAGAGAAAGCACTCCTCGACCGAAGCGATCAGCGTCCCCGCCGCGCCGCCCCAGCCCGCGAAGGCGCGGCGCAGGTTTGCCGGATCGTCGGCGACCATCCAGCCCTCGGCCTGCCAGCCGGCGCGTTCCTCGATCGCGACGAGGTTGACGAGCCGCCCGCCGCGCAGCGGGTAGCTGACGAGATGCCGGCGCGGCCCGAGCGTGACCTGGGTGGCGGCGGGCAGGCCGCGCACCCGCTCGGCCGCCACCAGCGCCCGCCAGGCGACGTGGCCGGTGAACCGCGGTGCCGCTCCCGCGAGGTGCTGGGCGCGGAGGCCCGAGCGCAGGCCGTCGGCGCCGACCGCGATCTCCGCCTCGCTGTCGCTGCCGTCGGCGAGGCGCAGCCTGAGCCCGCCGGCCGACGGCCGCGCCGCCTCGACCCGGGCGCCGAGCCGGATCTCGGCGCCGGCGGCGGCCGCGGCGCCGGCGAGGACGCCGAGCAGGTCGGCGCGGTGGATCTGCCAGTACGGGCGGCCGTAGCGCGCGAGGCTCGGGCGGCCGATCGGCAGCCGCGCCACCAGCCGGCCGCGCCGGTGATCGCGCAGCTCGACCGCCTCGGGCAGGGTCGCGAACGGCGCCACTTCGTCTGCGAGACCGAGCGCGGCGAGCACGGCCACGCCGTTGGGCGATATCTGCAACCCCGCCCCCACTTCGGTCAGCGCCGGGGCCTGTTCGAAGACGGTGACCCGGGCGCCGCGCTGCCCGAGCGCCGTCGCCGCGGCGAGCCCGCCGATGCCCCCGCCGATGACCGCGACCTCGCGCCCCGCCAGACTCATGCCGCGGGGTGCTCCCCGACCCGGGCGCGCCCGAGGCGCGCCCGCAGCGCCGCCGGCCCGCGCAGACGGGGGTCCGGGCGCAGCGCGCCCGCGCCGAGAATCCCCCGGGAGGGCAGGCCGGCAAGGCGGAACGGGGCGACGGGGGTCATGGCCGGCTCCTCGGTGGCATGCCGGCATCTGACACGTTCTGCCGACCGCGGTGAAGGGGGCCCGCCTCAGTTCGCGGCGGCGAGGAGGCGGGTCGCCTCGGCCCGAACCTCCGCCGCGCGCAGCGCGAAGGCCTCGACGCTCGCCCCCGACGGCTCGAACCGGCCGCCCGCGCTGGCCGCCGCGACGGCGCCCTTCGCCGGACGGAGCGCGGTGACCATGCCGACGAGACCGCCCTCGCCGTCGAAGAGCGGTCCGCCGGAAAAGCCGGGACGCGCGCCGGGGATGCGCGCGACGAGGCCGGGGCCGAATGCCGGCAGGTCGAGCCGCGACAGCAGCACGGTCCCGGCCTCCGCGCGCCGCTCGCCGGTTCCGGCATCGCCGGAAGCGTCGATGCCCGCCGCGACCACGGCGGATCCGGCAACCGCGGAACCGCTGGCCTCGGGCACGACGGGCAGCAGGCCCGCAGGCAGCGCGAGCAGCGCCAAATCCATGCGCGGGCTCACCGCGATGAGCCGGGCGAACACGGGCGCCGCCCCGGACCCGCCGGCGAGGATCTCGACCCGGGCGCCGGGACGAAGGCCGCGGACCACGTGGCGGTTGGTCACCCCGACGCGGTCGGACAGCGCGAAGGCCGAGCCGATCAGCTCGCCGTTCAGCACCACCGCCTGGCGGGCGAGCAGGTCGGCCGGCGGCCCCGCCGCCGCCGTCCCTGCGAACCCCCCGGCCACCGCCAGCATCGCAAGCCACCCTGCGAGCCGCGCGGCAAAGCCGCGACGGTCGCTCCCCCCGAGCGCGTCCATGCCAGTTCCCCACCCCGCCGGCGCCCCCTCAGCCCCGCGCCCGGCCAGAATAAGCGAACGGCGATTGCGAAAGGCCTAAAGCGGCGCGGGTTGCTGGACGCCGGGGCGGCGGCTCCCTAAGAACCTCCGAGGCAGCAGGGGACAGGCATGCGCATCCTTCTCACCAACGACGACGGCATCAGTGCGCGCGGGCTCGAGGTGGCGGAGGCGATCGCCCACGATCTGGTCGGGCCGGAGGGAGAGGTCTGGGTGGTCGCCCCGGCCTTCGAGCAGTCCGGGGTGTCGCACTCGGTCTCCTACGTCCGGCCGATGCGGATCGAGCGGATCGAGGAGCGGCGCTTCGCGGTCGAGGGCTCGCCGGCCGACTGCGTGCTCGCCGGACTGCGCGACATCGTCAAGGGCGGCCCGGTCGACCTGGTGCTCTCGGGGGTCAACCGCGGCCACAACGTCGCGGAGGATACGCTCTACTCCGGTACGGTCGGCGGCGCGCTCGAGGGGGCGCTGCACGGCGTGCGCTCGGTGGCGATGTCGCAATACCACGGGCCGGCCGCCGAGGGCGACGGCTTCGCGGCGGCGCGCGCGCACGGCACGGCGCTGCTGCGGCGGCTGGTCGAGGCCGCGGGCTGGCCGGCGTCGCCCTACGCGGTGTTCTACAACGTGAACTTCCCGCCGGTGCCTGCGGCCGAGCGTGCGCGGCACCAAGGCGACCTTCCAGGGCCACCGGGCGGCGCCGACCTTCGGGGTGCTGCCGCAGGTGGCGCCGAACGGGCGGAGCTTCCTCTGGCTGACCCACGGCCACGGCAACGACGACACCGCGCCCGGCTCGGATTCGCGGGAATGCCATGACGGATACATCACCGTAACCCCGCTGGTGGCCGATCTGACCGCGCATGATCTCATCGCGCCGCTTGCGCGGGCGCTCGGTTAAGGCGAGGCTCGCAGGCATGCTTCCCGCCGAACAGCAGATGCAGTTCGTCTACACCCTGCGCTCGCGCGGGGTGACGAACGCCGAGGTGCTGAAGGCGATGGAGCAGACCCCGCGGGCGGAGTTCCTCGAGGGCATCTTCCAGGAGCGCGCCTACGAGGACACGCCGCTGCCCATCGCCTGCGGCCAGACGATCAGCCAGCCGACGGTGGTCGGGCTGATGACCCAGGCGCTCGAGGTCACCCGCCGCTGCAAGGTGCTCGAGATCGGCACCGGCTCGGGCTACCAGGCGGCGATCCTGTCGCGGCTGGCACGGCGGGTCTACACCATCGAGCGGCACCGGCGGCTGTCGCGGCGCACCCGCGAGCTCTTCCAGCGGCTCGGGCTGCACAACATCACGGTCGTGCACGGCGACGGCTCGCTCGGACTGCCGGAGCAGGCGCCGTTCGACCGGATCATCGTCACCGCGGCCGCCGAGGATGCGCCGCGGGTGCTGATCGACCAGTTGCGCGAGGGCGGGGTGATGGTGCTGCCCGTCGGGCAGAGCGACGCGGTCCAGAAGCTCATTCGCATCGTCAAGACGCCGGAGGGCCTCGACTACACCGACCTCGGCGCGGTGCGCTTCGTGCCCCTTGTCGAGGGCGTCGCGCAGGACGTATTGGACTAGCCGCGAGGCCGAGACGAAACCATGGGGAGGTCCGCGATGGGCAAGGCTGTAGCAACACGCCGGGGGGGCGGCGGTCTGGTGCCGCCGATCCTGTTCGCCGCCGCGCTCGGGCTGACCGCCTGCTCGCAGGCCGAAAAGCTCAACCCCTGGGCCGGGCCGAGCGATCTCGCGGAGGCGCCGCCACCGGCCATGGCGAACGCCGCCCCGGACTCGCGGGGCGTGATCACCTATGCGAACTACCAGGTCGCCGTCTCCCGCGACGGCGACACGCTCGCCTCGGTCGCAAGCCGGGTCGGCACCACGCCGCAGGCGCTGGCGAGCCGCAACGCGCTGCCGAACGACTACATCCTGCATGCCGGCGAGGTGCTGCTGCTGCCGAGCGACGTTCCGCGGCCGACCGGGCTCGATACCGGCGACGTGACCACCCGGCCGCTCGGCTGGACCCCGGACCAGGCCTCGGCCGCGATCGACAGCGCTTCGGGCACCGCCGCCGCGACCCCGGACTCCAACCCGTTCCAGAACGGCCAGAAGAGCCCGCTGATCGACCCGGTCCGCCACCGCGTCGAGGAAGGCGAGACCGCCTACTCCATCGCGCGGCTCTACGGGGTGTCGGTGACGGCGCTCGCCTCGTGGAACGGCCTCGGGCCGGACCTCGCGCTGCGCCCGAACCAGGAGCTCCTGATCCCGATCGTCAGCGACGCCAACAAGATCACCGGCGAGCGCGGATACGCAGCCCGGCCAGGGCACCCCGGTGGCGGCGCCCCCGAGCGCCGCGGCGCCGCTGCCCGCCGACATCACCACCGCGGTCGAGCCGGATTCGCCCAACCTCGGCCAGTACCGCACGCCGGCGGGCGGCCGGCTGAGCGCCCCGGTGTCGGGCAAGGTGACCCGGCGCTACGATCCGAACAATCCCAACGGCATCGGCTTCTCGGTTCCGGCAGGCACCGCGGTGCATGCCGCCGCGCCCGGCGAGGTGGCGCTGGTCTCCGAGGCGCTCGGCGGGCTCGGCACGATCGTGCTGGTGCGCCACAAGGACGACCTGATCACCACCTATTCGACGCTGTCGGACGTCAAGGTGAAGGAGGGCGACCGGGTGAAGACCGGCGAGGTGCTCGGCGACGTCGCCGCGCGCGACAAGCCGGAGCTGCAGTTCGACGTCTTCCGCGGCACGGTCAGCGTCGACCCGACCCCCTACATCGGCAGCGGCGGCTGAAAGGTTTGGACTAAGCCAGCCTCGCGGACAAATCCTCGAAGCTCTCCGCGACGACATCGAACTCCTGCGAGAAGCCGGTGTCGGTGTAATCGTCTCCCGGATCTTCAAGCCTCGGTCTGATGTAGACCGAACGATACCCGGATCGCATCGCGGCGCGCAGATCGCCGGGATGCGAAGCGACCATCGCGATCTCGTCGGGCCGGCGGTCGATGACCTCTGCCGCCCGCTGATAGCACCGCGGGTCGGGCTTGAAGGCCCCGAGAAGGTCGCACGTCAGGATGCCGTCCCAGTCGATTCCGCTGGCCCGCGACGAGCCGATGGCCATGGGCAAGCTGAGAATCGTCAGTGGCACCGCGACGTATCTCGTCCTGAGCGCGGCGATCGCCGGCTGCGCGCCGCTCCAGGCGGGCATTCGACGCCAGGCGAGCTCGAGATCGGCGCGCGCCGCCTCGGGAGGGTCGAGCTCCAGTTCGCGGCACTTCTCCCGCGTCACGCGGGCGAAGAGCGCGTCGGACGTCAGCGACGGATCCTTCCCCCGCGCGAGCCCGCCCGCGCCTTCCAGGAAGCCTGCGCGGCAGGCGAGGGCGAGCGACTGATGATCCACCTGCGCGAAACACCGATGCCTCGACAGGGCGGCGACGATGGACGTCTGCCAGTCGAAGACCGTTCCGCCGATGTCGAAGATCAGAGCGGTGACGTTCATTGCGGCGGTCCTCCCGGCGCTGCGCCGGCCGGCGGCGGAGGCGCTCTACCTGCCCTTGAGCGTCGCGGTGGCGGCGTCGTTGCAGGCCTTTCCGGCGCGGTCGGAACGGGCATAGAGGCAGGCGTAGACGCGCGCGTTGCTCGCCGGGATGTTCGGGCAGAGCTGTGCGGCCGGGGCCACGCAAACCGCGGGCAGCGGCGCG
The DNA here is from genome assembly GCA_963737485.1 of uncultured Alphaproteobacteria bacterium. Classification (GTDB taxonomy): domain Bacteria; phylum Pseudomonadota; class Alphaproteobacteria; order Rhodobacterales; family Rhodobacteraceae; genus Amaricoccus. The sequence continues at coordinate 118,697 of CAVTSR010000003.1, forward strand.
CTGAACGACGGGTCGAGGGCGCGGCGGACGTAGCCCGGGGTGAGCGGGCTTCCCATCACCCCCTGCACCTGGCCCTGGCAGGCTTTGCTCAGGCTCGGCATCATGCTCGCGAGGCAGGCCGAGATGCGCCCGCGCCCGCGCGAGACGTCGGAGCAGTACTTCTGGATCTCCGGCGCGCAGGTGCTCATCAGGTCGGCCCGCGCCGGCAACGCCGGCAGGACCATCCCCGCCAGCACGGCGAGAAGCGGCAGCAGCAGGCGGCGCGTGCTCGGCATGATCGATCCCTTCCCCTCCGGAAGCCATCGGTCTAGCCCAATTCCCGCGGCCTGCGAAGCCCCGGCGCGCGTCAGAAGTTGACCGCGAGACCGAGCCCGTAGCCCTTGAGATACGCGCCCTCGGTGTAGCTGAACATGATGCGGCCCTGCCGGACCAGCGGCACCCAGGTCTTGGACACGTCGAGTTCGAGGCCGAACCCGACCCGGGCCAGCCAGTCGGTGTTGAGGATCTCCCCCTGGTCCCCCGGCAGCCAGGCGGCGGAGAATTCCGAGACGGTGCGGACCGGGCTGTCGAACGCGGTGAGCCCGGTCGGCATCCGGAGCCGCGACCAGAGCGCCAGCGTCTCGGCGTCGGCCGAGCCGGTCACGTCCTTGTCCCCGGCGATCGGCCGCAGCTCGATGTTGGTGTAGCGCAGGATCACGTCGGCCTCGAGGTCGCTCGGCCAGCGCTGGTTGTAGGCGAGCACCAGCGAGCCGCCGAGCCCGCCGGCGGTCAGGCCGCCGTCGCGCAGGAAGTGCGCATCGTCCGCCCCGATCTTGTCGGCGATGAAGTTGGCGACGAAGGCGGTATCGCTCACGATCTGCCCGATCGTGACGTTGACCATCGGCCGGAACACGATGTGCTCGGTCAGCGGGAAGTCCCAGCCGATCCCGCCGGTCGCCGCGAAGCCCGTCCACTTGAGGTTCAGCGGCGCACTCTGCTGGCCGTCGGTGATCACGAAGTCCGGATCGTATCGGTTGTAGCCGATGAAACCCTCGAGATAGAGCGGAAAGCTCTTGCTGACGGTGAAGCCGCCGCCGAGCTGTGCCGCCTGGAAGTCGGTGCCGCCGTCGGGCTTGGTGCCGGTGTCGAGAAAGAGCGAGCTTGCGGTCTCGCTCGGGATGGCGGTGATGCCGAGCACCGCCAGGGCGCTCGACGCCTTCCTCTCCACCGAGAAGGCCACGAGGTCCTCGACCTCGAAGGCGCGTGCCGCGGGCGCGCTCACGACGGAAGCCCCGGCGAGCGTGAGCGCGCCGGCGGCAAGCGTCCTTCCGCGCGTCATGCGGCGGTCACTCCAGCCGCGCCCCGCGCCGGCCCGCGAGATCGGTGACGTATTGCCAGGCGACGCGACCCGAGCGGCCGCCGCGGGTCTGGCTCCACTCGATCGCTTCGGCCCGCAGCGTCTCGTCGCTGATGGCGATGCCGAAGGCGTCGCAATAGCCGCGGATCATCGCCAGGAAGTCGTCCTGGCTGCAGGCGTGAAAGCCGAGCCAGAGACCGAAGCGGTCGCTGAGCGAGACCTTCTCCTCCACCGCCTCGGTCGGGTTCACCCCGCTCTGGCGCTCGTTCTCGATCATGTCGCGCGGCATCAGGTGCCGCCGGTTGGAGGTGGCGTAGAGCACCACGTTGTCGGGCCGCCCCTCGATCCCGCCGTCGAGCACCGCCTTCAGCGACTTGTAGTGGCTGTCGTCCTTGTCGAAGGAGAGATCGTCGCAGAAGAGCAGGAAGCGGAAGGGCGACCCGCGCAGCAGCCCGAGCAGCCGCCCGATCGAGGGCAGGTCCTCGCGGTGCAGTTCGACCAGCTTCAGCCCCGGCGCCGCCGCCGCCGCATCGGCGTGCGCCGCCTTCACCAGCGACGACTTGCCCATGCCGCGCGCGCCCCAGAGCAGCACGTTGTTGGCCGGAAAGCCGCGGGCGAACTGCCGCGTGTTGGCGAGCAGAACGTCGCGCGCGCGGTCGATGCCGACGAGGAGCCCGATCGGCACCCGCGCCACCCGCGGCACCGGCTGCAGCCGGTCGGGCGAGGTCTGCCAGACGAAGGCATCGGCGGCGGCGAGATCGGGCGCAGGCTGCGGCGGCGGGCTCAGCCGCTCGAGCGCCGCGGCAATGCGCGCGAGCGCACAGGCGTCGTCGGTCACGTCTCTCCCCCGGCCTCCGGCTCGTCCCACAGGCCCTGCGCGCGCAGCTCGGCCTCGCGCTTGCGCTCGAAGTAGCGGACCAGGAGGATCGAGATCTCGTAGAGCGGGTAGATCGCGACGAACAGCGTCATCTGCGACATGACGTCCGGCGGCGTCGCGATCGCCGCGACCAGCAGCAGCACGACGATCGCATAGCGGCGGAAGCCGCTGAGGCCGGCGGCCGTCACGATGCCCGCGAGGCCCATCAGCGTCAGCAGCACCGGCATCTGGAAGCAGAGTCCGAAGGCGATGATGAACTTCATCGTCAGTCCCAGGTACTCGTTGATCGTGCCGAGGTACTGGATGCGAAGCTCGTCGCCGGTCACCGTGCCCTCGGCGCCGGTCGCGGGCATCGAGCCGAACTGCTGGAAGCTGAGGAAGAAGTTGAAGGCGATCGGCATCACCACGTAGTAGGCGAAGGCCGCGCCAAGGATGAACAGCAGCGGCGAGGCGATGAGGAACGGCAGGAACGCCTTCTTCTCGCGCCGGTAGAGCCCCGGCGCCACGAAGCGCCAGAGCTGGTAGGCGATCACCGGAAACGCCAGCACGAAGCCGCCGAAGACCGACAGCCGCACCCGCACCATGAAGCCCTGCTGCAGGCCGGTATAGATGAGCTCGGGCTGCTGGCCGTGCTCCACCAGGAGCTTCGCGAGCGGCGAAGCGAGGAAGTTGAAGATCGGGCCGGCCACCGCGAAGGACAGCAGCATGGCCACGAAGAAGGCGATCACCGAGTTGATCACCCGGGTGCGAAGCTCGATGAGGTGCTCGAGCAGCGGCGCCGTCGAGTCGTCGATCTCGTCGTCGGGCATCAGGCGGCGGTCCCGCGATCCCGATCCTCGGCGCCCGGGGGAGCCGGTTCAGCCGCCGGGGCGGCGGAGGCCGGCTCGTCCGCCGCGGCGACAGGCGCCGGCTCGGCCGGAGCCGGAGCGGCCGAAGCCGGCTCGGCCGGAGCCGGAGCGGTCGGCGCCGGAGCGGTCGGCGCGTCGGCCTTGGGCGGGTCCGGCAGGCGGGTCATCTGGCTGGCGAACTTGCGCGCGGAAAGGGTGGCGGAATCGAGGCTGCGGTCGATCGAGCGCAGGCTCTGCGACACCTCGCTCATCCCCGAACTCGTTCGCGGCCTGCTCGATCGAGCGCTGGAATTCGCGCGCCATCGCGCGCGCCTTGCCGGTGAAGTTGCCGACGGTGCGGAACAGCGCCGGGAGGTCCTTGGGGCCGACGACGACCAGCGCGACGATACCGATCAGAAGGAGCTCGCCCCAGCCGATGTCAAGCATGGCGGATCAGACTTTTTCCTTCTCGGGGGTCACGTCGCGGGCGTGCTCCGAGGCCGAGACCTGCGAGGCGTTCTCGATCTCCGCCTTGCCGTCGTTCAGCCCCTTCTTGAAGCTGGTGATCCCCTTGCCGACCTCGCCCATCAGCCCGGACACCTTGCCGCGGCCGAAGAGGACGAGCACGACGATCGCTACGAGCAGAAGACCGGTAGGTCCGATGTTGTTCAGCATGTGACGTCTCCATGTGCGGACGGGGCGCGCGCGGCGCGCCCCTGCCTGCCCCCGTTACATATGGTCTCGGGCCGGGGGAGGCAAACCAATTCGGTGTCGCCGCATCCCCCCGCAACGGCTTCGTGAGCGCGCGTCCGCCGCTCACATGGTGATGTTGGCGGCGCCGCCGTCGAGCACCCAGTTCTGCCCGACGATGAAACCGGCGTGCACCGAGCAGAGGAAGGCGCAGGCGGCGCCGAACTCGGCCGGATCGCCGTAGCGGCGCGCCGGGATGCTGGCGTAGCGCTCGGCGCGGGCCTCGTCCATGTCGATGCCCTTCGCGGCCACCACCGCCTTGTCGAGGGCGTCGGCGCGGTCGGTGGCGTGGATGCCGGGCAGCAGGTTGTTGATGGTCACGCCGTGGCTCGCGACCTGCCGGCTGGTGCCGGCGACGAAGCCGGTGAGCCCGCTGCGGGCCATGTTCGACAGGCCGAGCTGCAGGACCGGCGCCTTGACCGCCGCGGAGGTGATGTTGACCACCCTGCCCCAGCCGCGGGAGATCATTCCCGGCAGCACCGCCTGCATCAGCGCGATCGGCGTCAGCATGTTGCCGTCGATCGCCCGCATGAAGTCCTCGCGTCCCCAGTCCGACCAGATGCCGGGCGGCGGGCCGCCGGCGTTGTTGACCAGGATGTCGGCGTCCGGGCAGGCGGCGAGGACGGCGGCGCGGCCCTCTTCGGTGGTGACGTCGGCCGCGACCGCCGTCACCTCGACCCCGCTCGCGCTGCGGATCGCCGCGGCGGTCGCCTCGAGCGCCTCGGCGCCGCGGGCATTGATGACGAGCGCGACCCCCTCGGCGGCCAGCGCCTCGGCGCAGCCGCGGCCGAGCCCCTTCGACGCCGCGCAGACGATCGCGCGCTTTCCCCTGATTCCGAAATCCATGTCCGTCCGTTTCCCGTTCCCGTCGCGCCCGATCCTAGCCGGGCGCGACGGGCACGGAAAGCGGTCAGGCGCTCCGGCGCAAGCGCATCCCGAAGAGCGCCGCCGCGGCACTTGCGAGCAGCATCAGCGATGCCGGAGCCGGGATCGGCGCGATATCGGCGCTGAAGCCGACGGCGTCGGCGACGCCGCCGATCCGTGGCTCCGAGGCGAGAAACCAGCCGAAGGCCGAGCCCGCACCGACCAGGAAGCTCGCCGAGCCGTCCTGGCTCGAAGGCCCCGCCGGATCGGTCAGGCCGAAGTCGGTGCCGCCGACGTGGTAGCCGAACGAGCTCAGGCCCGGGTTCCCGTCGTAGAAGTAGCGGAACGTCACCTTGTAGGCGGCATCGGCGATGGCGGACACGCTGGTCCGCCCCGGCGTGACCACGGGATCGGCCGAGACCAGCAGGCGCGCATAGTCCTCGTTCGCGGCGCCCGGCTCGAGAAACAGAACGCTGCCGTCGCCCGGGGTCTCGGTGAAGGTCAGGGCGGATGCCGGAACGGCACAGATCATCAGCGCCAGCGCGGCCCAAAGCACTTTTGTCATGTGAAAACTCCCGAATTTGACCAATCCGGAAAGTGTGCGCCCGGTCCCCGAGTCGGTCAATCGTCAGGCGATCGCCGCGAGCACCGGCTCCCATTGCGCCCGCAGCGGCGCGTAGCTGCGCTGCGGCTTGTCGAAGATGGCGAGCCCCTGCTCGGCGAGGTCGCCATACGCCGCGCGCTCGCCGATCCAGGCGAGCGGCTCCTGGCCGAGCGCCGTGAAGAAGGCGCGCAGCCGGGCGGTCGCGGTCTGCTGCGCGCGCACCCGGTTGGCGATCAGGTGGACGCCCACGCGCCCCTTGCGCACCCGCTTGATCTCGTCGAGGTCCTTGAGGAACCGCCGGGTCGAAGTCCTCGTCGAAGTACGAGGGCAGGACCGGCGCGATCACCATGTCGGCCTCGGCGATCAGCGCCTCCGCCCGACCGCCGCGGATCGCGCCCGGCGCGTCGATCACCAGCCAGTCGTGCTGGCCGGGAACGTCGCCGACCGCGCCCGATTTGCCCCAGTCGAGCCCGGCGATCGCCGGCGCGCCCGCCGGACGGTGGCGCAGCCAGCGCAGCGCCGACTTCTGCGCATCGGCATCGGCGAGCGCCACCCGCCCGCCCCGGTGCGCGAGCCCGGCGGCGAGCGTGATCGCCGTCATCGTCTTGCCGCAGCCGCCCTTGCGGTTGGCAATCAGGATCGTCCGCATCCGTCCCTCCCAGGATGCCGCCACCCTAGTGGCGGCGGGCGCACGCGCAACCCGCCCCGGCCGGCACGGCCCGGAAAGCGGTCAGGCCCGGCGGGTGGCCTCGAACAGGAACCAGACCCGCCGCTCGGCCTCGTCGATCCAGTTCTCGATCAGGCTCGCGGTCGCCACGTCGTCCGCCTCGTCGCAGAGGCCGTGCGTCTCGCGCAGCCGCTCGACCATCGTCTTGTTGTCGTCGCGCAGCTCGGCGAGCATGTCCTCGGGGGTCACGAAATCGGCGTCGTTGTCGAGCACCCGCTGCAGCCGCGACACATGCCCGATCGAGCGCAGCGTGGTGGCGCCGATCTTGCGCACCCGCTCGGCCATGTCGTCGGTGGCGGCGAGAAGCTGCGCCGCCTGCTCGTCGCAGAGCAGGTGATAATCGCGAAAGTGCGGCCCCGACATGTGCCAGTGGAAGTTCTTGGTCTTGAAATAGAGCGCGTAGGTATCCGCGAGGCAGGCGTTCAGCGCCCCCGCGATGTCCCGCGCCGCGTTCGAAAGGTCGGACGGTGTCTTGAGCGCCGCCTTCTTCCGGTCCTTCACGTCGTCCTTCGCCATCGCCGCTGCTCCCTTCGGTCCGTCGGTGCCATCGATCTAGGCCGCGCGGCCGCGCCGAGCAAGCCCGCCGCTCGCCCGCCCCCCCGAAACCCTGGCGCCGCGCCCGGGGGCCCCCGATTTCGTTAGTTGTACGGCCCTGGTCACGCCGCTAAACTTTCAGGCCCAACCGGAGGATCGCCGGTGGCACCCGATCGGCCCGGCACGCGCGTCTTCCCGCCCGCTCTCCCGGCGGCAGCCCTGGTGCTCGCCATCGCCCTGCAGTGGCTCCTCCCGCTCGATCTCCTGCCGCGGCCGCCGTCCACGGCCCTGCGGCTCATCGGCCTCCTGCTGATCGCCGCCGCCTTCGCTCTCATGGTCTGGGCGGTGCGGACGTTCCGCCGCGCCGGCACCAGCCCCAACCCGCACGGAACGGCCAGCGCCCTGGTCGAGGCCGGCCCGTTCCGCTTCTCGCGCAACCCGATGTATCTCGGCCTGCAGGTGGTGCTCGGCGGCATCGGGCTCGCGGTGCCGCTGGAATGGGCGATCATCCTGCTGCCCTTCCTCTGGGCCGCCCTGCACTTCTGGGTCGTCCTGCCCGAGGAGGCCTACCTCGGCCGCAGGTTCGGCCCCGCCTACGAGGGCTACCTCGCCCGCACCCGCCGCTGGATCTGAGCGGCCCACGCCCGGGCTTTCCAATCCCGCAGCCGCCCCATATATCCCGCGCCATGCCCGACCGCGCGTCCAACCGCCCCGCCCTGCCGCCGGAGATCGCCCGGCGCCGGACGTTTGCCATCATCTCGCACCCCGACGCCGGCAAGACCACCTTGACCGAGAAGTTCCTGCTCTACGGCGGCGCCATCCAGATGGCCGGCCAGGTCCGCGCCAAGGGCGAGGCCCGGCGCACCCGCTCGGACTTCATGAAGCTCGAGCAGGAGCGCGGCATCTCGGTCTCGGCCTCGGCGATGTCCTTCCCGTTCCGCGACTGGTGGTTCAACCTCGTCGACACCCCCGGCCACTCCGACTTCTCCGAGGACACCTACCGCACCCTCACCGCCGTCGACGCCGCGGTGATGGTCATCGACGGCGCCAAGGGCGTCGAGAGCCAGACCCGCAAGCTCTTCGAGGTCTGCCGCCTGCGGGATCTGCCGATCCTCACCTTCTGCAACAAGATGGACCGCGAGGCGCGCGACACCTTCGAGATCATCGACGAGATCCAGCACGAGCTGCAGCTCGACGTCTGCCCGGCCTCCTGGCCGATCGGGCAGGGGCGCGATTTTCTCGGCTGCTACGACATGCTCGGCGACCGCCTCGAGCTCATGGACCGCGCCGACCGCAACAAGCGGGCCGAGAGCGTGAAGATGCAGGGCCTCGACGACCCGGCGATGGCCGAGCACATCCCCGCCGATCTCCTCGCCACGCTGCGCGAGGAGGTGGCGATGGCGCGCGAGCTCCTGCCCGCCTTCGACCGTCAGGCGATGCTCGACGGCAACCTCTCGCTGATCTGGTTCGGCTCGGCGATCAATTCCTTCGGCGTGCAGGAGCTGATGGCCGGCATCGGCGCCTACGGCCCGCCGCCGGAAGTGCACCCGGCCGAGCCGCGCGCCGTCGGCGCCTGGGAGCCGGCGGTCACCGGCTTCGTCTTCAAGGTGCAGGCGAACATGGACCCCAAGCACCGCGACCGGGTCGCCTTCGTCCGCCTCTGCTCCGGCCACTTCCAGCGCGGGATGAAGCTCCACCACGTCCGCACCGGCAAGCCGATGGCGATCGCCAACCCGGTGCTCTTTCTCGCCCGCGACCGCGAGCTCGCCGAGGACGCCTGGGCCGGCGACATCATCGGCATCCCCAACCACGGCCAGCTCCGCATCGGCGACGCGCTGACCGAGGGCGAGGCGCTGCGCTTCACCGGCATCCCCTCCTTCGCGCCCGAGCTGCTGCAGTCGGTGCGCGCCGGCGACCCGATGAAGGCCAAGCACCTGGAAAAGGCGCTGAACCAGTTCGCCGAGGAGGGCGCGTCGAAGCTCTTCAAGCCCGACATCGGCTCGGGCTGGATCGTCGGCGTCGTCGGCCCGCTGCAGTTCGACGTGCTGGCCAGCCGGATCGAGGTCGAATACGGGCTGCCGGTACGGTTCGAGCCGACGCAGTTCACCTCGGCGCGCTGGATCTCGGGGCCGCGCCCGCGGGTCGACGCCTTCGCCAAGGCGAACAAGGGCCATATGGCCGAAGACCACGACGGCGACCCGGTCTACATGACCCGGCTGCAGTGGGACATCGACCGCGTCGCGCGCGACTGGCCGGAGATCCGGCTCACCGCCACGAAGGAAGCCCGCAACTGAAGCGATCGCCGGAGTAGGCCGCGGCGAGGCCCCCCGGGGTCTCACCCGAGGGCTTGCCTGCCGATCACCGACGGGTGAGGATGGCGCCGGTCGGGGACGAGAGGGGCGCCGGTGATTTCGCTGCAGGGCTGGCTGCTCATCGCTCTCCACGTCATGCTGCAGATCGCCTTCATCCTCAGGGCGCTGCTGTGGCCGCACCGCGAGCCGGCCACGCGCATGGCCTGGGTGCTGGTGATCATCGTGACCCCGGTCGTGGGGATGCTCGCCTACGCGCTCTTCGGCGAGGCCAACATCGGGCGCCGCCGGCTCGCCCGGCTGCGCCGCGCCGAGGCCCGGCTGCCGCCGCCGGAGGAGGTGGGCGTCGGCGCGGTCCCGACGCCGGAAATGGCGCCGCGCTTCGAACAGCTCTTCCGCGTGGGCACCTCGATCAGCGGCTTTCTTCCGGTGGCGGGCAACCGGGCCGAGCTGATGGCCGACAGCGACAGCGGCATCGCCTCCCTCGTCGCCGACATCGACGCGGCGACCGATCACGTCCACGTCCTCTTCTACATCTGGCTGCCCGACGGCAACGGCACCAGGGTGGTCGAGGCGCTGCAGCGCGCGGCCGGGCGCGGCGTCGCGTGCCGCGCGATCGCCGACGGGCTCGGCTCACGGCTGATGATCCGCTCGCCGCACTGGCAGGCGATGAAGGACGCGGGCGTCAAGCTGGCCCGGGCGCTCCCGATCAGCCTCTCGCCGGTGCAACCGCTGCGCGGACGCATCGACATGCGCAACCACCGCAAGATCGTGGTGATCGACAACCGCATCACCTACTGCGGCAGCCAGAACTGCTGCGACCCCGAGTTCCGGATCAAGCCGAAGTACGCGCCCTGGGTCGACCTCCTGCTGCGCTTCGAGGGGCCGATCGTGCGCCAGCAGCAGCAGCTCTTCGCCGGCGACTGGATGGCGCACGTCGACGAGGACATCTCGGATCTGGTGCGGGCGCCGATGCCGCCCGATCCCGCCGGCTTCATCGCGCAGGCGATCGGAACCGGTCCGACCGTGCGCTACTCGGCGATGCCGGAAATGTTCGAGGCGCTGATGTACACCGCCCGCCGCGAGCTGTTCGTCACCACGCCCTACTACGTGCCCGACGAGCCGATCCAGGCGGCGCTCTGCGCCAGCGCCCGGCGCGGCATCGCGACGACGATCATCTTCCCGGCGCGCAACAACTCCTGGATCGTGGCCGCGGCGAGCCGCAGCTACTACGAGGAGCTGCTCGCCGCCGGGGTGCGCATCTTCGAGTACGAGCCCGGGCTCCTGCACACCAAGTCGCTGACGATAGACGGCGAGGTCACCCTGATCGGCTCGGCCAACATCGACCGCCGCAGCTTCGATCTGAACTTCGAGAACAACATCCTCGTCTTCGACACCGGGCTCACCGCCGAGGTGCGCGCGCGGCAGCAGTCCTACCTCCGGGACGCGCGGGCGGTCTTGCCCGAGCACGTCGAGGCCTGGAGCACCGGGCGGCGGCTCTGGCACAACGCGATCGCGACGCTCGGGCCGGTGCTCTAGCGCTCGCAGCGCCGGCCAGTTGCGGCCGCAGACGGCGGACCGGCGCCGATCGTCATCCTGCCGCACCTGTCACGATTGCGTGATCCGCGGGGGCGTGGTAGCTGCCTGACCGGGGTACGCGTGCCGCGACAACCGGCGCGACGAGGGCGGGGAGAAGCCACAACCGAACACCCTGGAGGACGACTGCGTAGACTTGTCCGAAGCCCGGGCAAGTGTTGGGTTTTTTCGCGCGCGACCTGCGCGCAGGTGAAGGTGAGGGGCGGTGAATACACTCTTCCAGAAGGTCGGCCTCGGCGGGCTGATCATCGATCCGCGAGCGAGCGACGGATCGGGCAACAACATCCACGGCGGCCAGGTGTTCGACACCTATGACCGGGCGACGGCGCCCAGCTACGGCTTCGGCAGCGGCGGGAGCCGGGACGGCAGCGTCTGGGACGCGCCGACGAGCCCGGACTACCCGCGCTCGCTCAGCACCGAGATCATGGCGACCGACCAGGAGACCCCGGACAAGTCGGGCGCCAACGAGCTCTTCCAGTTCTTCGGGCAGATGCTGACGCACGACATCGCCAGCGCCCAGGCCGGCGACGGAAGCGAGCAGGTGCTCTTCGACCGGCGATGCCTTCGGCGGCTTCACCCGCGACGCCTTCCGGATGGTCGACGGGGTTCGCGCGCCGATCGACCTGCAGACCTCGTTTCTCGATCTCTCGCAGGTCTACGGACCGAGCGACACCCTCGCCGCGCTGTTGCGCGATCCGGCCTCGGGACGGCTGCTGACCGACGCCGGCGACCTGCTGCCGAAGCTCGCCGACCTGCAGGCGGCGCACGGCGACATGGACGCGACCGCGATCCTCGCGGCCAACGGCTTCTTCGGCACCGCCGGGGCGGTGGCGGGCGACCCGCGCGTCAACCAGCAGGCGGGGCTCACCAGCGGCCAGACCCTGCTGATGCGGGTGCACAACCACAATGCCGACCAGCTTTCGGCGCTGCATCCGGGCTGGAGCGACGACCGGGTGTTCGAGACCGCGAGGGCGATCACCGAGGCGGAATGGCAGCACGTCATCTACGACGAGTACCTGCCGAAGCTGCTCGGCCCGCATGCGCTCGCCGCCTACGCCGGCTTCGATCCTTCGGCGGACCCGAGCATCATCAACGAATGGACGACCGCCGCCTTCCGCTTCGGCCATGACGAGGCGAGCAACGACGACGCGCTGACCGAGGAGGACGGCTCGGTCTTCAAGATCGTCACCCTGGCGCAGAACTTCGCCCAGGGCCTGGGCTTCGATCCCACCGGGCCGGCGGTTTCCGACGCCAACGGGCAGACGATGGACCGCTGGCTGCGCGGCGAGATGGCGCGCCACACCCAGGCGATCGACGGCAAGGTCGCCGACGGGGTGCGCGACACGCTCTTCGGCCTCGCCGGCGTCGACCTCGCCGCGATCGACGTCGTGCGCGGCGACGACCACGGCACCGGCAGCCTGAACCTCGTCCGCACCGGGCTCGGCCTGTCGGCCTACCGCGACTTCGACCAGTTCGCGCGCCTCAACCACGTCGGCAGCACCGTCAAGGCCGACCTCGTCGCGCTCTACGGCAACGACATCGAGCGCCTCGACACCAACGTCGGCGGCCTCCTCGAGGCCAAGCACCCGGGCTCGATGCTCGGCGAGACCTTCTACGAGCTCACCGCGCGCCAGTTCGAGAACACCCGCGACGGCGACCGCTTCTGGTACGAGAACCGCTTCAGGGACGACCCCGATCTCATCCGCGCGATCAAGCAGACGAGCCTCGCCGACCTCATCAAGCAGGCCACCGGCATCGACTACGTCTACCACGACGCCTTCGCCGCCGCGACGCGCATCGGCGGCACCGACGCGAGCGAGGCGGTGCGCGGGACCCGCTCGGCCGATCTCATCCTCGGCTTCGGCGGCAGCGACGCCCTGCGCGGCCGGGCCGGCGACGACGACGTCTGGGGCGGCGACGGCAACGACCGCCTGCGCGGCAACGCCGGCAACGACCGCGTCTGCGGCGAGGCCGGCAACGACCGGGTGTCCGGCGGCGCCGGCAACGACCACGTTTCCGGCGGCGCCGGCGACGACCGGCTCTGGGGCAACGCCGGGCACGACGTCTTCGTCATCGAGGGCGGCGGCACCGACGTGATCCGCGACTTCGCCCGCAACGAGCAGGTCGATCTTTCCGCCTGTTCCGGGTTCGGCAGCCTCGCCGACGTGCGCGCGCACGCGACGAACCGGTGCCACGACGTCGTCATCGACACCGACGACGGCCGGGTGGTGATCGAGCACACCAGCCTCGACAAGCTCGGGTGCGGAAACTTCGTCTTCTCCGACGTCCTCGACCACCTGGCCTGACCGCCGCCCCCCGCGGCGCGCCAGCGCCGCGGGATCGCCTCCCCCGCGGCGCTCGGCGATTGCAGCCCCCGCCGCGAGCCGCTAGATCCCCGGCGCAAGCCCGAGCGCCGAGGATCCCCGAACATGGCCACCCCGCAATACGTCTTTCACATGGATGGCCTGACCAAGGCCTACCCCGCCGGCAAGAAGGTGTTCGAGAACATCCGGCTGAACTTCCTGCCCGGGGTCAAGATCGGCGTCGTCGGCGTCAACGGCTCGGGCAAGTCGTCGCTGCTGCGCATCATGGCCGGCCAGGACAAGGACTTCCAGGGCGAGGCCTGGGCCGCCAAGGGCGTCGCCGTCGGCTACCTCCCCCAGGAGCCCGAGCTCGACCCCGCGCTCGACGTCCGCGGCAACGTCATGGAAGGCGTCGCCGCCAAGACCGCCCTCGTCACCCGCTACAACGAAGTCGCGATGCAGGTCGCCGAGGACTATTCCGACGAGCTCATGGAGGAGATGACCACCCTCCAGGACCAGATCGACGCCCAGAACCTCTGGGACCTCGACAGCCAGGTCGACGTCGCGATGGAAGCCCTGCGCTGCCCGCCCGACGACGCCTCCGTCGACACCCTCTCCGGCGGCGAGAAGCGCCGCGTCGCCCTCTGCAAGCTCCTGCTCGAGAACCCCGACATCCTCCTCCTCGACGAGCCCACCAACCACCTCGACGCCGAAACCATCGCCTGGCTGCAGAAGCACCTGATCGCCTACAAGGGCACGATCCTCATCGTCACCCACGACCGCTACTTCCTCGACGACATCACCTCCTGGATCCTCGAGCTCGACCGCGGCCGCGGCATCCCCTGGGAAGGCAACTACTCCTCCTGGCTCGAACAGAAGGCCAAGCGCCTCCTCCAGGAGGCCCGCGAGGACAAGGCCCGCCAGCAGACCCTGACCCGCGAGCTCGAATGGATCCGCCAGGGCGCCAAGGCCCGCCAGGCCAAGCAGAAGGCCCGCATCAACGCCTACAACGAGCTCAGCCAGCAGTCCGAGCGCGAGAAGATCGCCACCGCCCAGATCGTCATCCCCAACGGCCCGCGCCTCGGCCAGAACGTGATCTCGGTGGAGAACCTCGAAAAGCACTACGCCGACCGCGAGCTCATCGACGACCTCACCTTCTCGCTCCCCCCCGGCGGCATCGTCGGCGTGATCGGCCCCAACGGCGCCGGCAAGACCACGCTCTTCCGCATGCTCACCGGCCAGGAGGAACCCGACGCCGGCACCGTCACCTTCGGCGAGAGCGTCCAGCTCTCCTACGTCGACCAGTCCCGCGACAGCCTCGACCCGGCCAAGACCGTCTGGGAGGAAATCTCCGACGGCCTCGACGTCATCAAGCTCGGCGACGCCGAGATGAACTCCCGCGCCTACTGCGGCGCCTTCAACTTCAAGGGCTCCGACCAGCAGAAGAAGGTGGGCCTGCTCTCCGGCGGCGAGCGCAACCGCGTCCACCTCGCCAAGCTCCTGCGCGCCGGCGGCAACGTCCTCCTCCTCGACGAGCCCACCAACGACCTCGACGTCGAGACCCTCCGCGCCCTCGAGGACGCCCTCGACAGCTTCGCCGGCTGCGCCGTGGTCATCAGCCACGACCGCTTCTTCCTCGACCGCATCTGCACCCACATGCTCGCCTTCGAGGGCGACGCCCACGTCGAATGGTTCGAGGGCAACTTCGAGGACTACGAAGCCGACAAGATCCGCCGGCTGGGCCCGGACGCGGTGGAGCCGAAGCGGATCAAGTACAAGAAGTTCGCGCGGTAGAGCACCGAAACGTTCACCGTCGCTTAGAGGCCCAATATACCGCGCGCCCTTTCCGTGAGGCATTGAAAAACGTCGCGATATTCCCTTGTACCTGTGCGAGCTTCGAGCAATTGTCCTCAAGCGTACCGCGACACGGAGCATCAAGTGTGGGCGGAACTCCTTTTCACCAGCATTCTTACATAGTGCCTCTACATCGCGGTAGATGTACGTGAGAGTTCGACTTTCGCCGCCCAATCCCCTTGAGTTGCGGCCATTCCTACAACGTTGAGCCACCAAGCGCTTTGCGCATGTAATGCCAGACGTCCCCTGCATTAGCCGTTGCCCTCCCGATTGCTGTTCCACGAGCCGTGCATCCTGTAGCTTGCATTGGAGATTTATCTCCGCCGGCCTCCGCTCGGAGAATTCGCTCCACGGATGGTCGTTATCAACTGATCCTCTCCAGGCTGCGACGAAGCTGCCAGATGAGTGCAAACACATCGCGTCGTAAGTGTTGATCTCTCGCGATTGATCGACACCCTCCGCCCAGTAGAATTTATCTCTAAAGCTCTGCCTATGTCAAGCGACACTCGGCGTGTCGGCACAGCAACACGGCCCCTTGAACGTACACCCATCCGTATGTACATTCCCGCATGGACTTCGACTGGGACGACGGCAACCGCGCCAAGGCGCAGAAGCACGGCCTGACCCTTTCGGAGATCGAACATGCGATGCGGACCGGCGCCCGCGTCGCGCCCGACCCGGCGCACTCGCTGTCCGAGCAGCGGTTCATCGCCATCGGGCGCGACCCCGCCGGTCGCCCGGTCTTCATCGCCTTCTGTTTCCGCGGGGCGCGCATCCGCCCGATCAGCGCCCGCTACATGCATGCAAGGGAGATCGCCCGCTATGAAGCCGCGTTCCGTTCCGAAGATGACCACTGATGAGGAGGCCGAGGCCTTCCTCGACCAGGATCTCTCCGACCTCGACTTCACCGCCTTCAAGCCCCTCACCTGGGAGGCCGAGCCCAAGACCGCCCGCGTCAACATGCGACTGCCGCAGCCGCTGATCGACGCCGTCAAGGCCCGCGCCGCCGAGCGCGGCATCCCCTACCAGCGCCTGATCCGCGAGGCGATCGAGCGCGCCGTGCGGCGCTAGGCCCGCTTGCCCGCGCCCGACCGGTTCTCCTCCCGGAGCTCCGGCTGGCGGTTGTCGGCGTGGTCCTGCCGCTGCTCGGTCTCGACGTGCTTGCTGTCGAGCCCGCGCTCCTCGGTGTGCTGCGCCTTGTCCCGGTTCGACAGGACCGCGTTCTCCGGCAGGTCGTCGGGGATGTCGGTCATCGCCCCCGTCCCGTCGCCCTTGCCCTGCACGCCCTTGCCGAAATGCTTGCCGTCGGCGTTCGCCATCGTCGTCTCCCTTGCGGCTTCCTCCTCCTCAACCGGAAGAGCCCCCGGCCGTTCCACCGCAGGGCAGCAAACCCGGCCCTCGCAGCCAGCCGCCGCACCCCCCGTGACTCCGCATCCGCCCGGCCGTAGCCTCCGCGCACGCAAGGCCAAGGGGGAAGCGCGCATGCACGCCGTCATAAACCATCTGCCGATCAGACCGGACGCCGACTGGACCGAGATCGCCCGCCGGTTCGACAGCCTCGCGGCCGACACGCTCCCCGACCACCCCGAGGTCCTGGCAATGCAGGTGGTGAAGGCCGGCCCCGAGGAAGCCATCCTGGTGATCAGCTTCGCCGACGCCGCCGCGATGGCCGCCTTCTCCTCGAAGGTCGCCGCCCCCTGGTTCGCCGAACACATCCGCCCCTTCCTCGCCGGCCCCGCCGACCGCAGGACGGGCGAGGTCGTCTCCGGCTTCCAGCGCGGCGGGTAAAGCCTGCGCCCCCAGCGGAACACGGACTTGAACCGCGATCCCAACCGGCGGAAACTTCCCCGCGGACCGTCCCGGCCCCGGGGGAGACGCGCATGAGCAAGATCAAGGACGAGGTCGAGGCCGCGAACGCCGGCTATGCCGCGGAGTTCGGCGACAAGGCAAACCTGGCGCTGCCTCCGGCGCGCGGGTTTCTCATCCTCACCTGCATGGACGCCCGCCTCGACCCGGCGAAATACGCCGGCCTCGCCGAGGGCGACGCCCACGTCGTCCGCAACGCCGGCGGCCGGGCGACCGACGACGCGATCCGCAGCCTCGTCATCAGCCACAAGCTCCTCGGCACCTCCGAGTGGTTCGTCGTCGAGCACACCGACTGCGGCATGCTCTACTTCGACGACACCGTCATGGGCGACCTCCTCGCCGGCTCGCTCGAGACCGCCGAGCTCACGCCCGAAGGCTTCCGCAACGCCACCGAGCCCGGCGGCTCGCCCGAGGGCCGCTACATCAAGTGGCACACCATTTCCGACCAGGCCCGCGCCGTCACCGAGGACGTGACCCGCATCCGCAACCACCCGCTCGTCGACCCCAAGGTCGCGATCTACGGCTACGTCTACGACGTGAAGACCGGCCGCATGAACGAGATCGCCGCCGCCACCGAAGCCGGCCGCCCGCGCCCCTGATCGGGCAAGGGACGACCCCGGCGCGGCGCCGCTACGTCTTCAGCGGCGTCGCCCCGGTCTCGACCCGGCGGACGCCGTCCTTCACGGTGCAGGCCATCGGCACCGCCTCGCGGCTGTCGTCGGAATCACCGTTGACGGAATGCCCCCGGCCACCGGGCGCTCGCGGTCCGCGCCGAGCTTCCTCCCGCCCGGCTCGATCGCATCCCGATGGCGCTCCGAGTACTCCCCGCCGCGCACGTCCGGCCGCGCCGTCACGCCCCCGCCATCACCGCGCCCCGGACCCAGGCCTCGATCCCGGCCGCCGGCTGCGCCCCGGCCTGCCGCGCCGCCTCCCTGCCGCCGCGAAACGCGATGAGGAGCGGGATGCCGCGGATGCCGAAGCGCGCCGACACCGCCGGCTCCGCCTCGGTGTCGAGCTTCGCGAAGCGCGCCCGCGGCCGGAGCGTCGCCGCCGCCTTGGCGAACTCCGGCGCCATCATCCGGCAGGGCCCGCACCAGGCCGCCCAGAAGTCGACGACGAGCGGCAGCTCGTCATGCCTGATCGCCTTGTCGAGCGTCGCCGCGTCGATCGCCCGCACCTTGCCGTCGAGGAGCGGCGTCCCGCAGGTGCCGCACTTCGGCCCGCTCGCGAGCCGCTCCTCCGGCACCCGGTTCACCTGACCGCATTCGAGGCACGTCACCCTGGCCATCGCCCGTCTCCCCCAGAACTCTCCTCCCCAGATAGGGAGCCGGCCCGCCGCGGGAAAGACGCGGCAGGCGCGGAGCAGCCATGCCGCCGCCCGCCGCATTCCACCGGGCCCCGACCCCGACGATCCCCACGGAGCCCGGCGCCCACGCGTTCCCTCGCACGCCCTCGATGGCTTCGCCGGCTGCGCCGTGGTCATTTCGCACGACCGCTTCTTCCTCGACCGTATCTGCACCCACATGCTCGCCTTCGAGGGCGACGCCCACGTCGAGTGGTTCGAGGGCAACTTCGAGGACTACGAAGCCGACAAAATCAGGCGGCTGGGGCCGACGCCGTGGAGCCGAAGCGGATCAAGTATCAGAAGTTCGCGCGGTGCAGCGAAATGCTGGCGCCCGGGAGATCGCCTCAATGATATCTTCAGGGCAACCTTCGCTTCGTGCCCGGGCGAGGGTTCGCTCTTTAGCAACCGATTTCGCAGCAGCTTCAGTGCGGGCTTGAAACACGAGACTTTCCAAATTCTAGCTGGCAAGTTGGTTTGCGGCAAGCCCGTGACCATGGTCGGCCAATATTGGATTTGGCTCCCCAGATGGGTCCATGTCCGCATCTAGACGCCTGATTTTTCGCTGCCATTCGGTAAATCTTCCGATGCTGCGAAGATGGTTGAATTGGCTCGTTTGGTTCATGATCCATACCGGATATGCGAACTTTCGAGCAATCCTTGGATTCTGCGGATTGAGTGTTGTTGTGAATATGGCCCGCCCCTTGAAGCTTGCCTCAAAATTGACCGATGTAATATCACTTGATACATCAGCGTCCCAGTCGCTAAAGAGACAGTCCACATCATGAACGACTTGCAGAAAGTCCCAGTATAGCTCCGCAAACTCCACCTGCGACGATATCGGCTCCCCGTAAAAAGCGACGGCGCAAGTCTTTTCTGTTGGATCAATCCAATCAGACAATTCGAAATAATCCGTAAGATCATTCAGCATGGAAAAGGCCGACGCTACAGTCCTCACGTCAGACTGCAGCGAAACAAACAAGTTTCCTTTGCCAGCCACAGTGCGAGCCCCCATGCACGGATGGGTACTGCAGAACGACCATAGAATTCTACATATTAGCTTTTCACGGAGGTTGCATTTGGAGCCATCCGAGTAGGTAGGGCGCCCCTCTTTGTCGACGACAATTAAACCCATAGTCACCCTAAGCGATTTCGATGCGTTTGAAACTGGGCGCTCAACCTACACGACTAGTCTTCTTCCTCTACGCTGGCGATTCTCTGCGAAACTAGTGAAGCCATTGCAGAGACAATTCCAGAGCGCGCATAGATGCTAGGCACTGATCGTCCCAGTCTCCAGCGGCCAATCGTCGAGGTTTGCGTCTGTAAAACTTGCGCTAAGTCTGTTTGCCTTACACCATAGTCGTCGATCGCAAGTTCTACCAGCATCGTAAAAGTTTCGTCGTCGGCAATCTGCTGGCGAAGCACGAGCTATTCAGTGCAACCAAAAACGCCTTGAGCTCAGCCAGCCGTGCATCGGCGATACTTTCAATCGAAGGCTCGCTGTCGACGTCAATCGTAGCGCGTGGAGCCTTTACAGCAGGATTTATCGGAACATCCCCGAATGTGGCCATAACGGTTGTTTGGCGTGCGTACAGGATATAAGCTTCTGGCCGGCAGCTAGCCGCCCGAAGCTCGCATTGATCTCTTAAGTGATCTTGTATGGGCCATGTTTCTGCCAGATGCAAGTTAATTGCACGTTGCCACTTGCATGACAGGGGAGTGTAGGATATGAGGCCGGCGCCCAGACTGGCAAGTTCGACGCCGAGCGTTGGGTTCAGTCCGTCAGCGGCCCAAGAACTGGCAGCATTACGTAGTAAAAATGCCGATTTATACCGGCAAATTGTCAGGGCGAAAGCAAAACTAGAAAGAAACTTCGCTGCAGCTATGGCTAATTCAATCGAGCTGAATTGCAGTATATACGGGAAAAGCTATTGGGTGACGTCGGAAACCGTGAAGATTTACGTTCGCGCTATGGGTCCCGTCTACACAATAGAGGCCTACATCCCGCTCAATCACCTTTGGGGAGGTTAACGGAGATCAGCTCGGGCGTAATCCGTTTGCAAGCGCAATGGGGCTCGCGCCTGCGGACCTTGCTCTAGCTCCGTGCCAAGGAGAGCGCCAACCCCTTGGTGAGCCCGATGAAAGCCTACGCGAGCGCTGCGGGAAGTCAGCCTCGTCCTCAGGCAGCCGCTAGACCGCCTGCAGATGGTCGGGCAGCACCGCCATGGGGTTCCACTGCAACGGATGCTCTCGCTTTGTCCCGGCGAAGGTTGGACGAGTACCTGCGTTAGCCGGTCTGCCAATGTGACTGTGGAGATTTTGCTCTGACCCAAGCTGGGCTGCCGCATCTTGCCGGCAGCGAACAGACTAAGGAGATTCCACCATGGCCAACGGCACCGTGAAGGGCTCGAAGGACGTTTTCCTGCACATCTCAGCTCTCGAGCGCGTCGGCCTCGCCCATGTCGACGACGGCCAGAAGGTCACCTTCGACATCGAGTTGGCGGTGACGGCCGCGAAGTTGGCGGCGAACCTCGCCCTTGTCAACTGACGACCCGGCCGGGCGGCCTCGCCGCCTGCCCTGACCCGGCGCGGGCTGACGGGACGCCGCTACTCCGCGTCCATCACCGTATTCGCCACCCCCTCCGCCCCCATGAACACCGCCAGCAGTCGCGCCGGCTCGGCCCCGAGGTTGCGCCCGTTGTGCCGCGACCGGAACGCCTCGAGCAGTGCGGCGCCCTTGTCGTAGACCTTCGTCCCGTCCGGGCCGTAGTCGACGGTCAGCGTGCCGTCGAGCATCCAGGCGAAGAGCGGGGCCTCGTGCTCGTGCCAGCCGGTCTCGCCGCCCGGGGCGACGGTGACGATCGCCGCCGTCACCACCGGCTTGCCCGCCGGATAGGCGATCTCCTGGCCGAGGACTGTCTCCGAGCCCTGCAGCAGCACCTCGAGCGGCGGATAGCCCGTCCGCCCGAGCGCCACCCCGGCGGCGGTTCCGAGCCCGCCGGCGAGCGTCGCGGCGAGGAGCGGTCTGGAAACCCTCGGTGACATCGCGGCGCTCCAATGCTGGGACCTGATCGCATCACGATAGTCGAGCCGGGGGCCATCCCGCCATCGTCGCCAGCAGGAAGCGCCCCCCACGAAGCCGGTCTGCCGCGCGTTGCGGACAGTGCCGAGCGCACCAGCGGGCCGCGCGCGACACGACCGGTAGACCCGGAGCGCCGCCGGCTCTGCGAAGTGCGTCACGCACAAACGAAAGCCGGAGAAGGCGCGACCCGACTTGCCCCTTCCCCCATCCGCCGGCTTGCGGACGGTTGTGCTTCTGGCCATGAGGCAGGTAGATCTCCGCCGCGCGTTGACCCTTAAGCGGGCGTGAAAGAATGGCCGGCCGGCTTTCGAGCCGTTTTCCGAGTTGTTTCGAGCGTCGGGGCCTGTCGCGTTAACCCCTGATCCGCGGGCCTTTCCGTGCCCTTGCGGTTTTTTCCCCGCCAGGGCCGCGTCGACTGCTTCGAGGACGATCTCGCGTCCGAAAATCACGGCGCCGGGACCGGGGACTGGATGCCTGCAACGGGAGAAAAACCAGGCTCCATGAAAGTTCGGGCGATCTCGGCCCTTGCTATTCTCCCCGAAATGCCCCATGTACCCCCGGCGACGTTACCACAATCGACTTCTGTCTCCGTCTTCGGCTTCAGTCATACGATTTTGCTCTGACCGAAGCCGGGCTGCCGCATGTTGCGGGCAGCGACCAGACTAGGAGATCTCACGATGGCCAATGGCACCGTGAAATGGTTCAACGCCACCAAGGGCTTCGGCTTCATCCAGCCGGAAAAGGGCTCGAAGGACGTCTTCCTGCACATCTCGGCGCTCGAGCGCGCCGGCCTCACCCATGTCGACGACGGCCAGAAGGTCACCTTCGACATCGAGTCCGGCCGTGACGGCCGCGAGTCGGCGGCGAACCTCGCCCTCGTCAACTGACGATCCGGCGTCGGGCGGCACCCCCGCCCGACGCCGACACCAAAAGCGCGGGGACGCGACGCCTCCTGCCCGACGCTCGCACCTGCCAGCCAGGCCCAGGAGCCCATGCGTCCCTTCGCCCTCCTCGCCCTCTGCGCCGCGCTCTCCGCCTGCGCCGGCGCGAGCTACCGCGACGCCGCCGCCCCCATCACCGCGCAGCGCGATTTTGACCCCGAGCGCTATCTCGGCCGCTGGTACGAGATCGCCCGCTACCCGGTGATCTTCGAGCGAGGCTGCACCGCCACCACCGCCGACTACGGCGCCATCGACGCCGAAACCGTCAGCGTGCGCAACACCTGCCGCAAGGGCGCCCCCGACGGCCCGGCCGAGACCATCTCCGGCACCGCGCGCATCGTCGCCCCGGGCGAGTTGAAGGTGAAGTTCGCGAGCGTCCCCTTCGTCGCCGCCGACTACTGGGTGCTCTGGGTCGACGACGACTACCGCACCGCCGTCGTCGGCGTCCCCTCCGGCCGCGCCGGCTGGATCCTCGCCCGCACCCCGACGATCGACCCCGCCCGCCGCGCCGCGGCCGAGGCCGTCCTCGCCCGCAACGGCTACGACCCCGCCCGCCTCTACGACGTGCCGCAGACGGCCCCCTGACCGGCAAGGCGCCGGCCGCCTCCCGGCCGTTAACGCTTCGCCTCCCCGCGAAAATCGTATGGCCACTTTCCAGCCGCTTTCCTGCCGCTTTCCGGCCGCAACAAACCCCCGTTAACCCCTGACGCTCCACACTTTTCCCGAGGACGGCCGGAAGGTCCCCTTCGACCTCGAACCCGGTCGCGACGGCGCCAGGTCGGCCGGCGAACCTCCAGCCGACGGCCCCCGCCCGGGCGGTGCATCGCCTCGCCCGGCGCAGCACCAGGAGCGCCCCCGGATCCGCTCCCGGCAGCGCCGCTACAGACCTCGAGCCCTACCTCTGAAGCGGCGTCGCCCCGGTCTCGACCCGGCGGATCTTGCCGTCCTTCACGGTGCAGGCCATCAGCACCGCTTCCCGGGTGCCGTCGGGATAGTCGTTGACCGAATGCACCACGAGGATGTCGTCGTTCTCGTAGAGGCAGCGCCGCTCGCCCATCTTCGTCTTGTCCGAGGCCATCATCTTGCGGATGATCTCCGCGAACTGCGGCTTGCCCATCTCGGTGCCGGTCGCGTGCCGCACGAAGACCACGTCGTCACCGTAGAGGTCCAGATACGCATCCACGTCCTCGTTCGCCACGGCCGCATTCATCTTCTCGAAAATCGCCATTTTTCAGTTTCCCCCCAATATTCCCCGAGTATCCGCCCCGGACGCCGATCATGCAATCTCCCGCGTGACATTCGCCGCGGTCGCCACCGCGTGCCCGCCGGCCAGGCGACTTTCGGAGCCTCTTGCGCGATCCCGCCGCCATGCTTAGCGTCCCGCCGATCCGGCTCGGGAAAGACCGCACATGCCCCTTCTCACGATGGAAAACCCCGTTTTTGCCGCCTACGCGGTCGCGGCCGCGCTGATGGTCCTGAAGCTGATGGCGCAGGGCTGGGTGACCGTCGTCTTGATGATCCGCAGCGACGCCGGCCTCCTCAACCCCGAGGACCTGCGGCCGAGCCCGGCCAACCGCAACCCCCGCCCCGACCAGCTCGATCCGCACCCGGGCGTCGAGCGGTCGCGGCGGATGCAGCGCAACGACCTCGAGAGCATCCCGGCCTTCCTCGCCATCGGCCTCGTCTTCGTCGCCGCCGACCCGCCCGCCTGGGCCGCCATCCTGCTCTTCGCCGTCTTCGTGCTCGCCCGCCTCGCCCACACCTGGGCCTACGCGACCGCCCGCAACCACGAGGTCCGCGCCAGCTTCTTCTCGGTCGGCTCGATCGTCGTCATCGTGATGGCACTCTGGGTTCTCTTCGCGGCCCTCTTCTAGCGCTCCGACGACGCCGCGACCGAGATCCCGCTCGCCGGCCGACCCATCGGCGTTTGCCATCGCGCCGGCAAAGCCCAATGTAGCAACCACCAGCGGAACAGCACCGAGGACAGACCATGATCGACGATCCGGACGCGCCGATGACCGAGGCCGAGGCCGCCATCCTGCGGGGGCTCTGCGAGGAGGCCGGCGAACCCTTCGACCCCACCCTCTCCCGCGAACGCGCTCAGGTGCTGATCGACAGCCTCCGCACCCGCGTCGGGCGCCTGATCGAGCCCGGCGCCGGCGACAATCCCGACATGTCCTGAAGCACGCCTCCACGCACCCGGACGCCCGCACCGAGCGGGACGGCCCGGCATCGCGGTCGACATATCAGGCCAATTTCGGCGGCGAGCCCGCCGCCCGGATCGCGCCGGTTCGGTTCCGCGGCTGCGCCGCGCCCTCAGCCTTCGCCGATCGCTTGCGGCAACCGGGCCGTGATCGCGTCATGCACCGCCGGCCCGGCGGCGACCAGCCCTGCGAGCAGCGGCTGCGGTCGGTTATAGACCGGCGCGGCGCCGGTCCGGGTCGTCACCACCCCGCCCGCCTCTCGCACGATCAGATCGCCCGCCGCCACGTCCCACTCCCAGGCGTCGCGGAAGCTGAAGAGCGCGTCGAACCGTCCCTCGGCCACCAGGCACAAGCGGTAGGCGAGCGACGGACGGAAATGGCGCGCGACCCGCGGCACCCCGCCCGGCCAGAAGCGCGGGTCGAGCTGGTTGCCGTTGGCGAGCACCTCGGCCCCGTCGAGCTCCTGCCGGCGCGAGACCGCGATCGGCCGCCCGTCGGCGCGCGCGCCCTCGCCGGCGGCGGCGGCGTAGCTTCGCCCGAGCGCCGGCAGATGCACGACGCCGGCCACGATGCGCCCCGCCTCGGCCACCGCCAGCGACACCGCCCAGGCCGGTTGCCCGGCAAGGAAGGCGCGGGTGCCGTCGATCGGGTCGACGATGAAGACGCGCGACTTGCCGAGCCGCTCCGGGCCGTCCTCGCTCTCCTCGGACAACCAGCCATACTCCGGGCGGGCGGCGAGGAGCGTCTCGCGCAGCATCCGGTCGATCGCGAGGTCGGTCTCGCTGACCGGACCGTTTCCATCCGGCTTCTCGAGCACCACGCCCGGCGCGCCCACGCGGGCGAGCGCGAGGGTCCCCGCCGTCTCGGCCACCGTCTCGAGCAATGCGAGGTCAGGCTCCGGCAATGACCAGCCCTTCGACGAGCAGGCTCGGCACGACGCGCCCGCGGTACCGGCGGGCGTCGTTCGCCGGCCGGATCGTCGCCAGCATCTCGCGCAGGTTGCCGGCGATGGTGCATTCGTTGACCGGGCGGACGATCATGCCGTTCTCGACCCAGAAGCCGCTCGCGCCGCGTGAGTAGTCGCCGGTGGTCGGGTTGATCGAGGCGCCGATCAGCGAGGTCACCAGGAGCCCGGTGCCCATCTCGGCGAGGAGCGCCTCGCGCGTTACCGCGCCCTCGGTCAGCGCCAGATTGCCGCTCGCCGGCGTCGGCGGCGACGACGGGCTGCGGCTGGCGTTGCCGGTGCTCTTCAGCCCGAGCTTGCGGGCGGTCGCGAGATCGAGGGTCCAGCCCATCAGCACGCCGTCCTCGACCAGCTTGCGCCGCGCCACCGGCAGACCCTCCGCGTCGAACGGCCGCGAACCGGCGATCCGCGGGCGCATCGGGTCCTCGACGAGATCCAGGCCGGCGGGGAGCACCCGTTCGCCCAGCGCGTCCCTGAGCCAGCTCGATCCGCGCGTGATGGAAGTGCCGTTGATCGCCTGCACCAGGTGTCCGATCAGCCCGGAGGACACCCGCTCGTCAAAGACGACCGGGAAAGCCCCGGTGGGCGGCTTCGAGGCGCCTGCGCGCTCCACGGTCCGCTCACCGGCGAGGCGCCCGACCTCTTCGGGCGTCGGCATGTCGAGCAGGTGCACCCGCCCCTCGGCGGCGTAGTCCCGCTCCATCGCGGTACCGTCGCCGACGATCGCCACCGCATGCACCGAATGGCCGGTCCAGCCGAAGCCGCCCGAAAAGCCGTTGGTGGCCGCGAGCTGCAGCCGGCTCGCGCCATAGGCGGCGCCGGCCCCGTCCATCTTGGTCACGCCCTTCACCGCCATCGCCGCGGCCTCCGCGGCGAGTGCGGCCTCCTGCAGCGCCGCCGGCGTCGGCGCCGACACGGTGTCGACCAGATCGAGCGCCGCCGCGTCCCAGTCCCGCACCAGCTCGTCCGGCACGGCCAGACCACACCAGGGATCCTCCGGTGCCTCGCGCGCCATCGCCACCGCCCGCTCGGCCATCGCGAGCAAGGTGGCGTCGCGGGTATCGCTCGACGCGACACAGGCCTGCCGCTGCCCGATCAGCACCCGGAGCCCGACTTCGGTTCCCTCGGCCCGGTCGGCCTGCTCGAGCGCGCCGCCGCGCACCTCGATCGAGAGGCTCGTGCCTTCGAGCGCGAGCGCATCCGCCGCATCCGCTCCGGCGGCAATCGCGGCTTCCATGAGCCGGGCCGTCAGCGCTTCGAGATCGATTGCCATCAAGCCACCTCGCGGATGAAGCGGCCAGAGGTCGCGGGACTTGCCAGGCGAGAGTGGAAAGCGGACATCGGACCCTCGGGATCGGAGTTGCCGCTACCTAGGGTGTTTTGGCCACCGAAACAACCGCTGCACCCCTTCCCTCTTGCGTTTCGGGGCGGGTGCGCCTTTCATCGGGAAAAACAAGCAGATCGCGGAAGAGAGACGTCGATGGGCTCGCTAGCGGGAAGGTCGGTCATCATCACCGGCGCCAGCCGGGGCATCGGCGCGGCTGCCGCCGAGGCGATGGCGGCCGAGGGCGCGGCGCTGCTCCTGCTCGCGCGGTCGGCCGAGGGGATCACCGCGCTGGCCACCCGGCTGCGTAAGAACGGGGTGCAGGCAGAGGCGATGACCTGCGACGTCGCCGAATTCACCCAGGTGCAGGCGGCGGTAGCCCGCGCACACGAGGCCTTCGGCCGCATCGACGCCCTGATCAACAACGCGGGCGTGATCGACCCGATCGCGCCGCTCGCCAGCGCCGATCCGCGCGCCTGGTCGCACGGCATCGACATCAATCTCAAGGGCATGTTCTTCGGCATGCGCGCGGTTCTGCCCGCGATGCGGACGCAGGGCGGCGGGGTGATCGTGAACCTCAGCTCCGGCGCCGCGCACAACCCGCTCGAGGGCTGGAGCCAGTATTGCGCCGCCAAAGCGGCGACCGACATGCTGACCCGCTGCGCGCATCTCGAGAACCGCGGCCGCGGCATCCGGGTCTTCTCGCTGTCGCCGGGGACCGTGGCCACCGACATGCAGCGCACGATACGGGCGAGCGGGATAAACCCGGTCAGCCAGATGGATTTCGCCAGCCACGCCCCGCCCGAGCATCCGGCGAGAGCGCTGGTCTGGCTGCTGAGCGAGGACGCCGCGTCCTTCGCCGGGCAGGAGGTCTCGCTGCGCGACCCGGACATCCGCGCGCGCGTCGGCCTGCAAGCCTAGCGGCGGGGCAGCGCTGCGGGGCCTGCCGGTTTTTTTCTCCCTGTTGCCCCGCCCGTGTCCAGATCGACCCCACTCGCGCGTCATCATTCCGGCGGCGCGTTTCGCCCGCCGCAAACCCCGTGACGGAGACATCCGATGAACTATCTGCTCATGCTCTATCTCGACGAGGGCGCCTGGCCGAACATGACCGAGACCGAACGCGAGCAGGGCTCAGCCGCCTATGCCGCCTACACCGACGCGTTGCGCGAAGCCGGCGCGCTGGTCGGCAGCAACCGGCTGCAGCCGAGTGGCAACGCCACCACCGTGCGGCTCGCCGACGGCAAGCCGCAGGTGCTGGACGGACCTTATGCCGACTCCAAGGAGCAGCTCGGCGGCTACTACCTGATCGACGCGCCCAACCTCGACGCGGCCCTTGCCTGGGCGGCACGCTGTCCGACTGCGAGCCATGGCATCGTCGAGCTCCGGCCGGTCTGGGCGATGTGAGCGTGGAGCGCGCGGCGGCATGAACCTGCCCATCGACAACCGGACGTTCGGCGCCGAGGTGGCGCGCGAGACGGCCGACGCCGTCGCGCGCCGCAGCTACGGCAAGCTGGTGGCCTTCCTCGCCGCGCGCAGCCACGACGTGGCGGCGGCCGAGGATGCGCTGGCCGACGCCTTTGCCGCCGCGCTCGCCGACTGGCCGACCCGTGGCTGTCCGGCCAACCCTGAGGCGTGGCTCATGACCGCCGCCCGCCGCAGGCTGACCGACCAGCAGCGCCGCCGCCGCACCGGGGCTGACGCCGCGCCGGCACTGGCCATCCTCGCGGAAGGCCTCGCCGAGGCGGCCGGCCCGGGCCTGCCCGACGACCGGCTCGGGCTCCTCTTCGCCTGCGCGCATCCGGCGCTCGATCCCGGCATCCGCGCCCCGCTGATGCTGCAGGTCGTGCTCGGTCTCGATTCGGCCCGCATCGCCTCGGCCTTCCTGGTCTCGCCGGCAGCGATGGCCAAGCGCCTGGTCCGGGCCAAGACCAAGATCCGCCGGGCAGGCATTCCATTCGCAATCCCCGACGCGGACGAGATCGCACCCCGGCTCGACGCGGTGCTCGAGGCGATCTACGCCGCCTTCGCCGAGGGCTGGACCGACCCGGACGGCACCGACTCCGCGCGCCGCGATCTCACCGGCGAGGCGATCTTCCTTGCCCGGCTGGTCACTCGGCTACTGCCCGCCGCTCCTGAGGCGCTCGGCCTCCTTGCGCTGATGCTGCACGCCGAGGCGCGGCGCCCGGCGCGGCGTGACGCCGACGGCGCCTTCGTGCCGCTCGGCTGGCAGGATCCGGCGCTCTGGCACGCGGCGATGATCGAGGAGGCCGAGGCGCTGCTCTTCCGCGCGAGCACGATGGGCGCGATCGGGCGCTTCCAGCTGGAAGGCGCCCTGCAATCGGCGCATGTCCATCGCTGCCGCACCGGCGCTTCCGACTGGCAGCGGATCGTCGAGCTTTACGACGCGCTGCTCGCCGTATCCGGCTCGCCGGTGGTAGCGATCAACCGTGCGATCGCGGTTGGCCGCCGCGACAGCCCCGCGGCAGGCCTCGCGGCCCTCGACGCGGCCGCTTCCGACGTGCGCCTCGCCGAATACCAGCCCTATTGGGCAGCCCGCGCCGAACTCCTCGCCCGCACCGGCGCGGGCGAGGCCGCTTCCGCGGCTTACGCCCTCGCTATCGGGCTCGAACGCGATCCGGCGGTTCGCGCCTTCCTGCAGAATTGCCGCGCCGCCCTGACCGGGTAGTGCGAAGCCGGTTGCGGCGCCTCAGCGCTCCTTGAGAAAGGTCTCGAAGGCATCGCCCCACGCAGGGTGCCAGCGCGACAGCGGCGGGCGGTTCTCGATGATGTCGCCGGCCGCCCAGAGGATGCGCTTCTCGTCGAGGCTCCGCGGCACGTCGTTGTCGGGGCAGAGGATGTAGAAGTCGCCGCGATCGATGCTCGCGAGCATGAAGTCGACGGTCTCTTCCGGCGTCCAGGCCGCCGGCGGCTTCTCACGCCTGTCGCCCTTGGTCAGCCCGGTGAAGACGAAGCCCGGGATCAGCAGGTGCGCCGTGATCGCACTGCCCTCGGCGCCGCGCAGCTCGTGCGCCAGCGCTTCCGTGAAGACCTTCACCCCGGCTTTCGAGACGTTGTAGGCAGGATTGCCCGGCGGCGTGGTGATCCCCTGCTTCGAGCCGGTGTTGACGACCAGCCCCGGCCGCCCGCGCGCGATCATCCCCGGAACGAAAACCTGCGTGCCGTGCACCACGCCCCAGAGGTTGGTCGCAAGCGTCTTCTTCCAGGCCTCCGTCGGCCCGAAGACCCCGCTGCCCGGGCCGATCCCGGCATTGTTCATCAGCACGTCGGTGCCTCCGAACCGCTCGCGGACGGCGCTTTCGAGCCGGACAAGATCGTCGAGCCGGCTGACGTCGGTCTCCCGTGCCAGCACCGCATCCTCGCCGGCGGGCGAGGCGGCGGCGATCGTTTCGGCGGCGTCGGCCAGCCGCTCGTCGCCGAGGTCGGCGATCACGACCCGAAGCCCCATCGCGGCGAAGCGGACGGCGGCGGCGAGGCCGATGCCCGAGGCGCCGCCGGTCACCACCGCCACGGCATCCGGGGTCAGCGCGGGATGCGTCATCGAGATTTCCTCCCTGAACGGCCGGTCTAGAAAGGCGTTTGCTGGTGTTGCACCAGCCACCAGTCGCCGGCCTCGTTGATGTAGCTCGAGCTGCAGAGTGCCCGATGCGGCACGCCGTCGGCCCGGTGCGCCTCGACGCGGTAAGCGAGCACCACCGCCCCGTTTCCGGTCCGGCGCAACATCGGGGTATCGATCTCGATCCGCTGCCAGCGCGGAGCCTTGGCGAGTCCGTCCACGATCGCCTCGCCGCTCAGGATGCCGGCGGGCTCGGGAAAGACCATCACGCAGTCGGCCGCCACCCAGGTGCGGAAAGCCTCGGCTCCCTTGAGCCACAGCGATCGCTCCACCTCCCAGAATTCCGCGTCCGTCATCGCCGCACGCCCCCGTCCGTCTCCACACCCGAGCGAGTCCGAGCCCACCTGTCGGCCGAAGTCAACGCCACGCGGGCGACTTTCGCTCCCGCAGACGTCAGACCGTCAGCAGTTCCTGGATGTGTTGCCCGAGCCGCAGCGCGAGTTGGACGATGGTGAGCGTCGGCTTCGCGTTTCCGGGCGTCGAGAAGACGCTGGAGCCGCCGATGAAGAGATTGCTTACCGAGTGCATGCGGCAATTGGCATCGACCACGCCGGTTGCCGCGTCATCGCTCATCCGCGTCGTACACATATGCTGGCGCCCGTCGATGATTCCGTTGCCGGAATTCGGCGCGGGCAACACCGGATTTTCAACCAGCAGCCAGTCCCGCAGTCGCACCCGCCCGAGATTCTGCTCGGCGGCGTGTGCGCCGAAGGCGATCGTCGCGTCCCGCAGCGTCCGGTAGTCCTTTTCCGCCAGCCGCCAGTCAAGGCGGATGCGGTTGAGACCGAAGCCGTCTTTCTCGTCGGACAGGCTGACGCGACTGTCGGGATTGAGGCTCTGTTCGAGCGCCACGCCGATGCGCGCAACCGGATGCGACTTCGGGTCGTGACGAACGCCGAATTCGGTCAGCCCGCCCCAAAGGCAGTGCGTCCGTTTCCCGGCCCTCGCGAACAGCTGGTGAATGTCCGGAGTGAGACAGGCCGTGGTAACCCAAATCGCTTTTGCGAGACCGGTCTCCCGGTGGTGGAGCGGCTCGACCGAAAGGGCGAAGTTGGCGAAGCCCTGGGCCTTGGCGAAATGCGGGACCGGGCCAAAGTAGGTCGGCTCCGTGCCAAGCGGTTTGGCCGAAAGCATATCGGCGGTGGCGACGGTCGGCCGGTCGCAGAAATAGCGTCCGACGAGGTCATGCTCGTTGCCGATGCCGGCCGGCAGCTGGCTGCGGCAGTTCAGCAGCGCGCGCGGGTTCTCCAGTCCCCCGAGGCAGAGAGCGTAAGCCCGCGCCTTGACCACGAACCCCGGATCGTCCGCGGCATAGGAGCGGAAAACCGCGCCGGTGACCGATCCGGTGGTCGTCGGACAGCCGCAGGTCGACAAGGTTCGCGTTGATGCCCAGCCAGATCCGATCCGATCCGATCAACTCGTCGCGGTACTTCTCGCCGAAGCGCGTGGGCGCACTCCAGCGCCAGGCGAACTGGCGGAAGCGCTCGGCGGACTGGTCGCAGGTGATGTCCGGGGGATCCACCGGCGTTTCGAGGTCGACGATCGCCGAGGCTTCGGCCGCGAATGGCTCCAGGTCACTCTTCCTGATCGGCCAGCCGCTGCGCGGCATCCAGGGACGCGCCTCGAAATCCGTCGCATCGAGCGTCCGGCACTTGCCCTCCCAGTGCCCCGTCGTCCCGCCCAGGTAGCGCAACCGTGACACATCGGTCGGCACGCTGGAGGTTCCAACGAGTTCGCCGGCGTAGTAAGCTTGCGACTGTTCGCTGAACTCGAGGTCGCCCGCCTCCATCAGCGCAACGTCGAGCCCGGCGGCGGCAATCTTCCTTGCTACGGTGATGCCAGCAGGGCCGGAGCCGACGACGCAGACATCGAACTCGCGGGCGAACGCCGACCGGTCGGGGGTCCCTGCGTCAAGGAGCATGACGAACGCGCATTGCGAATTCCAACACTACCAGCGCTACACCATCAACGTCCGGCAGCTAAGGCCGAAAAAGGGCGCGCAAACGACCTCATCCACCCTGCCGTTCGTCGAACGAGTATCATAGCTATTGCAGCGCAGCAACAGGAAGTTCCCGCTGAACTAGCAGGTTGCAGGGCGGATTGCCCCGGTGGAAGCCGTTCGCTTCCAGGCCGAATGCGGCTCGTGTCGTGCGAACCGCTCCGCCGCGCGCGGGAGAGCGTTGATCGCCCGCCGGTGCCGGCGAGGGCGGTGCCGGCGAAGGCTTTTTTCGGTGACAACCGAACGCGGCCCCCATTCTGCCGGAGCCCTTTGGCCGCGATCCGCTCTCCGATCGTCCCCCTGACTAATCCGGGCGGGCCGGCTCACCCGACCAGCCATTCGTCGCCCCTGTCCTTGTTGCAGCGCGTTCGCCGCGCCTGCTTGAACCTATGCGCGCTTGTGTCGTGACAGGTGCGCAGCGTGCACGCGGGAATGCAAACCCGCCGTCTTGCAGCGCTCAAGTCGCCCAAGGCCGCTTGAGCCTGCGTCTCACGCTCGGATAGATCGCGTTGCGGGAAGCATCGGCTCGCCGCGCATCGCCTCCGAGGCGGCGCAACGAGCCCAGAGCACCTTGAGACGAAGCCCGCGACGAGAGATCGGAGGAACGGCCATAGGCCCTGACGCGACCATCACCGCCCTCGTGATCGGCGGCGGTCCGGCCGGGATGATGGCGGCCGAAACCCTCGCCGCCGCCGGGCACGCCGTGATCCTCGCCGAGGCGAAAGCCACCGTGGGGCGCAAACTGCTGATGGCCGGCAAGTCCGGCCTCAATCTCACCCGCGCCGAGCCGGCCGCCGCCTTCGCCGCCGCCTACACCGCGGGCGCATCCTGGCTGGGGCCGATCCTCGCCGCCTTCGGTCCGGAGGAAGTCGCGGCCTGGGCAGCGGGTCTCGGCATCGAGGTCTTCACCGGCAGTTCGCGGCGTGTCTTCCCGCGCGGGATGAAGGCCTCGCCGCTGCTGCGGGCCTGGACGCAGCGGCTCGCCGCCCGAGGCGTCACCTTCCGCACCCGCTGGCGCTGGACCGGCTGGGACGGCGCCGATGCCCGCTTCGAGACGCCGGACGGCCCCCTTCGCCTGCGCGCCGGCGCGACGGTGCTCGCGCTCGGCGGTGGCTCCTGGGCGCGGCTCGGCTCGGACGGCGCATGGGTGCCGTTTCTCGCTGCCGAAGGCGTGGCTGTCGCGCCGTTCCGGCCCTCCAACGGCGGCTTCCGTGTGGCGTGGTCGCCAGCGATGGCACGGCATTTCGGTGCACCGGTAAAGCCGGTGCGGCTCTCGGCGGGCGGGCGCGAGGTGCTCGGGGAGTTCGTCGTCTCCGCCCGCGGCGTCGAGGGCGGCGGCATCTATGCGCTCGCCCATCTCCTGCGCGACGGGGCGCCGCTGATGCTCGACCTCGCCCCCGGGCGTGACGAGACCGAGCTTGCCCGCCGCCTCGCGCGCCCGCGCGGCGCGGCCTCGCTTGCCAACCACCTGCGCAAGGCCATCGGCCTCTCGCCGGTAAAGCTCGCACTCCTGCGCGAGTTCGCCCCCGTCGCCCTCGCCGACCCCGCCCGCACCGCAAGGGCCATCAAGGCGCTGCCCTTGCCCCTGGAGGGGCCTCGCCCGATAGACGAGGCGATTTCGACCGCCGGCGGCGTCGAGCGCGATGCACTCGATGCCGACCTGATGCTCTGCGCCCGGCCCGGGGTCTTCTGCGCCGGCGAGATGCTCGACTGGGACGCCCCGACGGGCGGTTATCTGCTGACCGCCTGCCTCGCCACCGGCCGGCACGCCGGCCGCGCCGCCGCCCGCTGGCCGGCGCGCGGCTGATACGCTTGCAATCGAGCCGGCGCCGCGACGACAATACCCTGGGACAGGAGCGAGCCATGCAGCGCCGCGACCGGATCGTGATGGCGGTGACGGCGGCGCTGGTCGCGCTCGCAGCCGCCCTGCACATCCTCGGTGCGCCGCCGCTCGCGACGTTCGTCGGCGCCGTGGTCGCTCTCGCGGGCATCGCGCACTTGATCGGCGAGTCGACCGATCAGCTCGGCAATCACCTGGGAACGGCGGCGACCGGGATCATCCAGTCGGCCGTCGGCAACCTGCCGGAACTCTTCGTCTGCATCTTCGCGCTGCGAGCCGGCCTGGTCACGGTGGTTCAGGCCGCGCTGGTCGGGTCGATCCTCGGCAACGCGCTCCTCGTGCTCGGGCTCGCCTTTCTTGCCGGTGGATGGAAGCATGGCCGACTCCGCTTCGGCGGCCGCGCCCCGCGGATGATCGCGACACTGCTGATGCTCGCGGTCGCGGCGATGGTATTGCCGACGCTTGCCCACGCGCTGCACCTGCCGGCGAGCGCGCACGAACAGGCGCTTTCGGTGGTCTGCGCGCTGGCGCTGCTCGCGGTTTTCGCCGTCCTCACCCGCGACCTCCTCGTTCGCGGCGAGCGCGCGGTCCCGGCCGAGGCCCGCAGCCGCGCCCCGGCCTGGTCTCTCCCCACCGCCGTCGGCGTCCTTGTCGCCTGCGGCGTCGCGGCGGGGCTCGTCTCCGACTGGTTCGTCGCCGCGCTCGAGCCGGCGATCGAGGCGGCCGGCATCAGCCAGGCCTTCGCCGGCCTCGTCGTCGTGGCGCTCGCCGGCAACGCGGTGGAGAACGTGGTCGGCGTCCAGCTCGCCTGGCGCGGCGAGGCCGAGCTCGCTCTCAGCGTGGTGCTGAACAGCGCCCTGCAGGTCGCGGTGGCCCTGGTGCCGATCCTGGTCCTCGCGAGCTTCTTTATCGGCGGCACCCCGTTCACGCTGGTGATCCCGCCGATCCTCGCCGCGGCGCTCTTTCTCGCCGTCCTCGTCGTCACCATCGTCACCGTCGACGGCGAGGCCGACACCGTCGACGGCGCCGCTCTCGTCGGCCTCTACGTGATCATCGCCGCGATCTTCTGGTGGGGCTGATGCCGCGCCGGAGGCGGGTCACTGCCCTGCCGGTGCGACACCGCGACACGCATGCAATCTGATCAGCGCGGGGATCAGTATTTCTGCGGCACGTAGAGTTCGGGCGGCAGGACCTTGCGCTCGTACTCCGGATTGAACACCCGCTCGGGCAGCGTGATCTCCTCGTGCGACACCTCCTCGTAGGGTACCTGGTCGAGGAGATGCGCGATGCAGTTCAGCCGCGCGCGCTTCTTGTCGACGCCCTCGACGATGTACCACGGCGCCTCGGGAATGCTCGTGCGGGCGAAGGTTTCTTCCTTCGCCTTGGTATAGCTCTCCCAGCGAATTCGGCTCTGCAGGTCCATCGGCGACAGCTTCCACTGCTTGAGCGGATCGTGGATGCGCATGAGGAACCGCATCTGCTGCTCCTCGTCCGTGATCGAGAACCAGTATTTGAACAGCCGGATCCCCGAGCGCAGCAGCATGCGTTCGAATTCGGGCACGTCGTTGAAGAATTCCCCGACCTGCTTCTCGCTGGCGAAGCCCATCACCCGTTCGACGCCCGAGCGGTTGTACCAGGAGCGATCGAAAAGCACGATCTCGCCGCCGGCGGGCAGGTGCGGAACGTAGCGCTGAAAGTACCACTGGGTCTTCTCGCGGTCGTTCGGCGCCGGAAGCGCCACGACGCGGGCGATGCGAGGGTTGAGCCGCTGGGTGATCCGTTTGATCACCCCGCCCTTGCCGGCGCTGTCGCGGCCCTCGAAGATCACCACGACCTTCTCCCTGTGGTGCTCCACCCAGTCCTGCAGCTTGATCAGCTCGGCCTGGAGCCGGAGCAGCTCGCGGAAGTAGACGCGCCTCTCGATCTGACCGGGATGGCGGTCCTTGTAGATCCGCGCGATCTCCCGCGAGAGCGCGGAATCCTCGAGCTCGAGCTCGATTTCCTCGTCGAGGCCGTCAAGCAGTTCCGCCTCGAGCCAGTCCATGCCCGGATCGCCCTTGGTCATCCTTCGCTCCCGCATATCCCCGGGAGTTCTTGATCGACCCTCGCGACATCGCAAAGTGAAGCTTTCATGACGGGTGGCGTGGCATGTCCGCGCGTTCCCCGAAGAGAGCCGAACCGACCCGGACATGCGTCGCGCCATGGGCGATGGCGCGCTCGAAGTCGCCGCTCATTCCCATCGAAAGGCCCGCGAGCCCGCACCGGGCGGCAAGCTCGGCAAGCAGCGCGAAATGCGGCTCCGGGTCCTCGTCCGCCGGCGGGATCGCCATGAGCCCGAAGACCGGCAGACCGTAGCCGGCACACGCCGTGAGCAGCGCGTCGAGCCCGTCGGGGTCAACGCCGGCCTTCTGCGGCTCGCGGCCAGTGTTGACCTGCAGAAACAGGGTGGGGCAGCGGCCCTGCGCCTGCACCGCGTCGGCGATCCTGCGGGCGAGGCGGTCGCGATCGAGACTGTGGATCGCATCGAAGAATTCGACGGCGCGCGCGACCTTGTTCGACTGCAACGGACCGACCAGGTGGAGCTCGACGCCCGGAAAGGCTGCGGCGAGCGCCGGCCACTTGCCTTCGGCCTCCTGCACCCGGTTCTCGCCGAAGACCCGCTGGCCGCCGTCGAGCACCGCCCGCACGCGCGCGAGCGGCTGCAGCTTGGAGACCGCGACGAGCGTGACGGCGTCGGGCGCGCGCCCTGCGCGGGCCAGCGCAGCGGCGATGCGGGATCGGATTTCGGCGAGCGGCATGCACGCGAGCCTAGCGCCGCCGGGCGGCCGGGGAAAGTCCGGACCCCGCGACGTTCAGAGGGGCTTCGGCTGGGCGACATCCTCCACAAAATCACCCGACAGGAGTGCGCGAACTACCTGGTCAGCGCAGGATACGCTTCCGTCTAAAACGGAAGCGCTCTAGGCGACGTGGCACGATCCTCACAAATCTGCTAACCTGCTCAGGTCATGCAAAACGAGGATGTCCATGTGGACTCGCAGCCTTCTTGGCCTCGTCCCGCTCAGCATCTGCCTGATTTTTGTCTCGAGACCCGCCGATGCGGCCCGGATCGAAACGGGCGCGGGATGCTCGCTTGCCGAGGCCATCTCAAGCGCCAACAACAACTTGGCCGTTGGCGGCTGCGTCGCAGGTGATGCAGGCAGCGACACCGTAGTCGTTACCGGGGCCGTAACCCTGAGCGCCCCGGATAATGGGTCGAACGGGCTGCCGGTCGTTATCGAAGATCTGGTGATCACGAGCCCCCAATTCGCAAGCAACAGCTCGATAAGGCGTGACGGCACCGTCGGCACGCCCGATTTCCGATTGTTGGAAATCGGCACGTTGCCGGTGATCGGCACGCCTGCTAGGGCTCCGGCCGTCACGCTGCGTCGGCTGAACCTCGCAAACGGTCGGGTCCTCGGCTCGATCGCGCCGGGCAGCGTCTCGGCGCTCGGTGGTTGCGTTTTGTTGAGCAACGGTTCGCTCACCGTCGTGGAGAGCGTTATCGAGGAATGTGCTGCGGTCGGGGCGGACAACCCGACAGGTTCCGGGTCAAGCGCGTGGGGCGGGGCGATCGCCGTCTCTGTCGGGAGCCTTTCGATCAGGGACAGCTCGTTCAGCTTCAACACTGCCACCGGAGGCAGCAGCTTCGCTGCGGGACAACCAGGCGGCAGCGCCGATGGTGGCGCACTCTTTGGCAGTGGCTCGACCTCGCTTCTTATCCGGGACACCTCGATCAGCAGCAACTTTGCGACCGGTGGCATGGGCATCACCCGGGCTGGCAACGGGCGCGGCGGCGGCCTGGCGTTTTTCGGCACTGAGGCGCAGATCACGCGCACGGCCTTCACTGCCAATGCAGCCTCGGGGGGCGTTGCCACAAATGGCACCAGCGGCACCGGAATTGGCGGCGGGATCAGCGTCGAGGGTGGCGCGCTCATCCTCGCAGACAGCGAGGTGGTTGCAAACGTAGCCAACGGGGCCGAAAGCTCCGGCGGACTTGCAGGCTATGCCAAAGGAGGCGGGCTTTACGGATGGGCTAGCGATCTGACCCTCATCGATGCCACTGTTTCGAACAATCGCGCGAACGGAGGCAGCGGTGCAGCAACCACCTCCGATGGACTGCCACAGGGCGGCGGCCTCTACTTGTTCGAGACCACCGCATCCCTCGATGGCGTGGCCATCGAGGCCAACGCGATTGAAGGCGCAAGCCCCCAGGGTGCTGGCGTCATCGTGTTGCACGGGTCCTCGCCTGCCACGCCGTTCCTGATGATCCGATCGTCTGTCGTCGGGAATTCGGCCCTCGCCACGGACGGCTCCGCCCAAGGTGGCGGCGTCTATCAGGACGGCGATACCGTCACGCTTCGATCGACCGCAATCATGGACAATGCTGCCAATATCGGCGGCGGGCTCTTCCAGAAGTCCGGCTCGACCTCCGTCCTGTCGAGCACCTTATCGAGCAATACGGCGAGCTGGCGCGGGGGCGCGGTCGCAACCGAAGGCACGCTCGACAGCACCAACCTGATTGATCTTGCGAACGCGACGGTGAGCGGGAATGCGGCCGGACTTTTGGGGGGCGGCCTAGACGTCGTCAGTACGCAACTCTCACCCGGCCTGACCGTGGTGCAGCTCAAAAACGTCACCATCACCGAAAACAGCAACGGCGGTATCCGTCTGGAGCATGACCGCTCGGATCCAGTGCTGGAGGTGGGCAACACTATCGTCGGCGCTCAGGCGAGCGGCTCGGACTGCGTTGTAGATGGCTCTGCCAGCATCACGAGCGAGGGTGGGAACCTGGAAAGCGGCACCAGCTGTGGGTTCAGCGCCGGCTCGGATCAGCAGTCGGTGGCGGACCTGGGCCTGGCCGCCATCGGTAGCAACGGCGGCACCACCCTGACCCACGAGTTGCTGGCAGGCTCGCCGGCAATCGACGCCGGTCGAGCGCGCATCTGCAAGCGCGAGGCCAACGACAAGGATCAGAGAGGCCTTGCGCGCTTCTACGATGGCAATGGCGATCGTGACTTCGCCTGTGACAGCGGCGCAGTCAAGTCGCAGGGACTGCTCGGCAATCCAGGCTTCGAGGAGCGTCTCGACGCTGCCACAGACTGGACGCTGGTGGCCTCTGGCGGCGGCGATGGCCGGACTGCCGCTGCCGGTGCGCCGAGCGGCCGGTTCGCACTCGCGCTGCAGGCAAATGGCGCGCTCGAAAGTGCCAGCCAGAACGTGCCCGTCGCCGGCGGTACCGGCGAGAGCTTCGCGCTAACGCTGCTCTGTCGAGGGGCGGGCATGGTCCCGGGTGAAGCTTTGGAAATGACGCTGCGGTCGAAGCTCGCTGATGCCGCAGTCGATGTGGCCACTTGCACCTTTAGCTTTCCGGCAGCGGACTTCTCATCGATACCCGCTAGCTGTGCCCTCACAACAACGGGCACCGTACAATTCGCTTGAAACCGATCTGGCGTGGGATGGGGCAACCGGCGGGACTTTGATGCTCGACGCGGCGTCGCTGGTTCGGCAATAGCTCTTAGTGGGTTCGGTCAAAGGCGTCGTTCGTTGCTCAGGCCTGCTTTCGACGTGCCAGCCAGCCGAACGCTGCCATGCCGACAAGCGCCAGAGGCAAGCCGGCCGGAAGTGGCACCGCTGAAATTCTAAAGTCGCCGGGGTCGTAGTTGAAGCTCGTGATATCGGGATCACCGAAGGCTGCAAGGCCAACCTCGGTTAAAATCGCCATGCCGCCCGGGACCGCATCCACGGTGCTCCAATCCGCAACGGATCCGGAGAGCGACCAAGTCCCGGGGGCAAACAACGGGTTGCCGGTGTTCCTGTATTCGACGCCGCCGGTCGTGTATCGGACCGACA
The DNA here is from genome assembly GCA_963737485.1 of uncultured Alphaproteobacteria bacterium. GTDB lineage: Bacteria > Pseudomonadota > Alphaproteobacteria > Rhodobacterales > Rhodobacteraceae > Amaricoccus. Next base: position 158,363 of record CAVTSR010000003.1, read on the forward strand.
GATCGCTCATGTTCAGGATCGTGTCGCCGTCCCCCTGGAGGTCGCCGTCGAAAGTCCCGCGGCCGGCGTAGTCCAGGCCGGTAATATCGAAGCTGAATCCGAAGGTCGCCGCGCTCACCGGCGCTGCCAGCGGTCCCAGCCCTCCGAGCGCAATGGCAAGGAAAACAGATCGCATTTTCCGGTCCCCTTTTCGGCAGCGCCGCCGCCTCTTGGTAAACAACCATGCGCGCGGACCGTGATTCCCCCAAGCGTTTTTCGACCCTTTCCACCGGACGGTCCGCTCTTCGGTCCGGAGCGGCGACTTCCAGGACAGGTATCGACGAGAGCAAGGGTGAGCGGTGGTTCTGCGACGAGGCGGAAGCAATCGCAGCCGGGTGGCGACCAGCGCGGTCCAGATAGGCCGTCGTGCTTGCCGCTTTACCTGAGGGGCGAGCGGTTGAGCCGAGCAGATCTCATCGCTGCATGTTCGGCCCGGAAAGGATGTCGAGCTGCCACCATGGCCTCGGATCACCGCGCCCGGCAGCAGCGCGACCTTTCGAGGCCCAGCCTCCGAAGCGCCGCCGCGCTGGTCGGCGAGCCCATTTCCGATATGGTGGATCCAAACGTATGTGCTGTGTCGAGGTTAAGTATGTGGGGAGCGTGGTTGTGCCGCCTGGTTGCGGCTGTGGCCGTCGGGACTCTGCTGGCGGGTGCCGTTGCAGCACAGGGGGCTTGCACGCCGCCCGGACTGGCAACGGGCGAGCGCCCGGACCCGGAGGGAACTCCAACCCGGGTGAGAGTGGCCTTCCTAGTACTTGATGTGCTAGGCGTTGACGACGCCAACCAGCAGATCGATGTCGATTTGCGTCTGACCATGCAGTGGCGCGATCCGCGGCTGGTTGGCCTGTCAGGCTGCCGGCTCATGGTGACGCAGGTCTGGTTCCCGCAACTGACCCTGGTCAATTCGTCCGAGTTGCGTAGCACCTATCAGCAAGCGCGCGACCAGGTGGTCATCGGCGACGACGGCGCGGTCACCTACGTCCAGCGCTATACCGGGCCGATCTCCACCTATCACGACCTGCATCGGTTCCCGTTCGACACGCAGGCCTTCGGGCTGGAATTCGTCGTGCCGAACCGATCCCGCACCGAGGTGATCCTGATCCCGGACGAGGCGAATTCGCAATTGTCGCCGCGCCTGAACATAGAAGGCTGGGACATCCTGGGAATCGGGCTGACCGAAAAAGCGCGGGAGGCCCATATGCTCGACCGGGACGTCAGCTTGCTGACGCTGACAATCAACGCGGAGCGGATTCCGATCTACTATATCTACCGGGTCTTTCTGCCACTGCTGCTGGTCGTGGCGATGTCGTGGATCGTGTTCTGGGTGCCCGTCGGCAAGCTTGAATTCCAGATCGGCCTCGGAGCGACGGCGATGCTGACCACGATCGCCTTCACGCTGTCGATCTCGAGCAAGCTGCCCGATCTCAACTATCTGACGATTTTCTGGACAAGATGCTGATCTGGGCGCTGACGCTGGTTTTCCTGTCGATGGTCGAGGCGCTGACGACCGGACTTCTCGCCGCGTCGGGACGCGACCGGGCGGCTCGGCGGCTCGACCTTGCATCGCGGGTGCTCTTTCCGTTTCTGCTGGCGGCCGGCTGGGCCGTGATAATGTATTAGCCGTTCCATTTGGCGGCAGTGTGTTCTGCGTCGATACGGTAATTTAGCATTCCTGCCAGGTAACTTTGTCGAGGATGTCGCCGCCGGCATGGCACAGGCTTCGCAGGACCGGGCGTCGGCTTGTCGGAGCCAGCCATGGCAGTCTAGCGAAGGCTTGTTCGATTGGTTTCAGGTCGGGGGTCTAGACGTAGAGCCGCAATCCGCCCTCCGAACGATCCAACTCTCACAAGCGCCGAATGCGCCGCCGGCCTTCAAGCTGTTCTTGGACTTTACCGCCAAGCCGCTACAGCGGCCTTTTTAGCCAGCGCGACAGCACGCCGACGACGCCTTCGCGGAACAGCAGCACGCCGAGGACGAAGATCACGCCCTGGATGACCGTCACCCAGGCGCCGAAAGTGGCAAGGTAGTTCTGCATCGTCACGACGATCGCGGCGCCGACCAGCGGGCCGAAGACCGTGCCCATGCCGCCGAGGAGCGTCATCAGCACGACCTCGCCGGACATCGACCAGTGCACGTCGGTCAGCGACGCCAGCTGGAACACCTGGCTCTTCGTCGCCCCCGCCAGCCCCGAGAAAGTCGCCGAGAGGACGAAGACCATCAGCTTGTAACGGTTGACGTTGTAGCCGAGCGAGATCGCGCGCGGCTCGTTCTCGCGGATCGCCTTCAGGACCTGTCCGAAGGGAGAATGAACGATGCGGTAGAGAAACAGGATACCGCCGAAGGTCACGGCCAGCACGAAGAAATAGAGCGCGTCATTGCCCCGGAGCGAGATCAGGCCGAAGAGGTCACCGCGCGGCACCGACTGGATGCCATCCTCGCCCCCGGTGAACGGGGCCTGAAGTGCCACGAAATAGACCATCTGCGCAAAGGCCAGCGTGACCATGGCGAAATAGATGCCTTGCCGCCGAATCGAAAGCGCGCCGATGCCGAGACCGAGCACGGCCGCCGCCGCGGTGCCGCTCAGGATGGCGAGCTCGGGCGTGAAGCCCCAGGCCTTGGCGGCGTAGGCGGCGATGTAGCTCGCCGTCCCGAAGAACGCCGCGTGCCCGAAGGAGAGAAGACCGCCGAAACCCAAGAGCAGGTTGAAGGCCGCGGCGAAGAGCGCGAAGCACATCACCTTCATTGCGAAGACCGGATAGACCAGGAACGGCAGCACGATCAGCACGGCGAGCAGAACGGCGAAGATCGCCTTGTGCAGGAGCGGCATCCCGGCCGGCTGCGCGGCCGGTGCGGGGTCGGAAGTGGTCTCGGCCATCGCGATCACGCGGACTTCCCGAAGAGCCCTTCGGGCCGTATCAGCAGCACGATCGCCATGATGACGAAGATCACCACGGCCGAGCCCTCCGGATAGAATACCCGGGTCAGACCCTCGACAATCCCGAGCCCGTATCCTGTGACGATCGCGCCCATGATCGAGCCCATGCCGCCGATCACAACCACCGCGAAGACGACGATGATCAGATCGGCGCCCATGTTGGGATTGACCGAGTAGATCGGCGCGGCGAGCACCCCGGCGAAGCCCGCCAGCGCGACGCCGAAGCCGTAGGTGAGCGTCACCATGCGCGGCACGTTGATGCCGAAGGCGCCGACCAGCGTCGGGTTCTCGGTGGCGGCGCGCAGATAGGCGCCGAGCCGGGTCTTCTCGATCATGAACCAGGTGCCGAGACAGACCACCACCGAGGCCACGACAACCCAGGCGCGATATGTCGGCAGGAACATGAAGCCGAGGTTGTATGCCGCCGGAAAGCGAGGCGGGGATCTGATAAGGCAGGCCGGAAATGCCGTAGAAGTTGCGAAAGAGGCCCTGGATGATCAGCGCGAGGCCGAAGGTCAGCAGGAATCCGTAGAGATGATCGAGATGGTAGAGCCGCGAGATCATCAGCCGCTCCAGGACGACGCCCGTGGCGCCCATGATCAGCGGTGCGAGGATCAGGGCCGGCCAGTAGCCGATGCCGGCGTAGTGCAGCAGCATCCAGGCCACGAAGGCCCCCATCATGTACTGGGCGCCATGGGCGAAATTGATGATGTTGAGCAGACCGAAGATCACCGCCAGCCCCAGCGACAGGACCGCGTAGAACGACCCGTTGATCAGCCCTAGCAGGACCTGGCCCATCAGCACCTGTGGCGGAACTCCCAGAAGGTCCAACATCCGCGTGTGTGTCCCGATTGCTCTCGTCCACGCAGGCCGCCGCGCCCCCGGCGCGGCGGCCTGCGTCTCAGCCTATTTCTTGGTGAAGTCGCATTCGTCTAGCATCGGCAGGAAAGCGTCTTCGCCGCTAATCGTGGACTTGAGCGTGTAAAGTCCCATTCCCCGGTCGATTCCTCCGGCGTCTTGACCTCGTAGAGGTACATATCGTGGATCGCCCGCCCGTCACCGCGGATCGTGACCCTGCCGAACAACGGATCGTCGATCGGCGTCGCCTTCATCTTGGCGACGACGGCCTTGGTGTCGGTGCTTCCCACGGCCTCGACAGCGCGCAGGTATGCCATGGTTCCGGAATAGACCCCAGCTTGCACCATCGTCGGCTGCTCCGTGTTTCGCTTCGAAGCGCGCCGACCATTCCCGCGTGGCGTCGTCCTGGTCCCAGTAGAACGCCTCGGTCAGCGACAGGCCCTGTGCGGTCTGGGTGCCCAGCGCATGCACGTCGGTCACGAACATCAGGAGCGCTGCGAGCTTCTGGCCCGCCTGGGTGACGCCGAACTCGGACGCCTGCTTGATGGCGTTCACCGTGTCGCCGCCCGCATTGGCGAGGCCGATCACGTCGGCTCCGCTGCCCTGCGCCTGCAACAGGAAGGACGAGAAGTCGGTGGCAGGGAACGGCACGTTGACGCTGCCGACGACCTCGCCGCCGTTGGCCTTGACAACCTTGCTGGTCTGATCCTCCAGGGAGTGCCCGAACGCGTAGTCCGCGGTCAGGAAGAACCACTTCTTCCCGCCGGCTTCCGTGACCGCCTTGCCGGTGCCGTTGGCCAGTGCTGCGGTGTCGTAGGTCCAGTGAATCGTCGTCGGCTGGCAGTGCGCGCCGGTCAGGTCGGTCGAGCCGGCGCCGGAGTTGATGAACACCTTGTTCATCTGCGCGGAGATGTCCGCGACCGCCAGCGCCACCGACGAGGTGGGCACGTCGAGGATGGCGTCGACACCTTCCTGGTCGTACCACTGCCGGGCGATGTTCGACCCGATGTCGGGCTTGTTCTGGTGGTCGGCTGAGACGACCTCGACGTTGAGGCCCTTGTCCGCGGCCTTGAAATCCTCCACGGCCATGCGCGCCGCGACGACCGAGCCCTCGCCGGACAGGTCGGCGTAGACGCCGGAGCGGTCGTTCAGCACGCCGAGCTTCACCTTGATCGGGTCCTGCGCCATCGCCGGCAGCCCCGCCAGCAGAGCCATGGCCGTCATGCAGGCGGCTTGTATCTTGATCATCTCGTCTCCTCCGTCGTTGCGGCGCTGGTGCGCCGGTGCGGTGTCACACCCCCAGATGGGCGTGCAGCTTGTCCATGTTGGCCTCGAGCGCGCGCTTGGGGATCATGTCGATCACCCGGCCCTGCTCGATGACGAAGTGGCGGTCCGCGACCGACGCCGCGAACCGCAGGTTCTGCTCCACGAGCACGATGGTAAAGCCTTCGGTTTTCAGGGCGCGGATGGTTCGACCGATCTGCTGGACGATCACCGGCGCCAGTCCCTCGGTCGGCTCGTCGAGCAGCAGGAGCCGCGCGCCGGTCCGCAGGATGCGGGCGATCGCCAGCATCTGCTGCTCGCCGCCGGAGAGCCTGGTGCCCTGGCTGCGCCGCCGTTCCTGCAGGTTCGGAAAAAGTTCATGGATCCGCGCGACGCTGAGCCCGCCCTCGGCGATCCGAGGCGGCAGCATCAGGTTCTCCTCGACGTTCAGCGACGAGAAAATCCCCCGCTCCTCGGGACAGAGCGCGATGCCAAGCCGGGCGATGTGGCGCGGCTGCAAGCTGATGGTCTCGACACCGTTGAAGCACACCGAGCCCGCGCGCTTCGCCAGAATCCCCATGATCGCCAGCAGTGTCGAGGTCTTTCCCGCGCCGTTACGACCGAGCAGCGTCACCACCTCGCCTTCGGCCACGTCGAAGTCGATGCCATGCAGCACGTGGCTCTCGCCATACCAGCCCTCGAGCCCAGTCACGGTGAGCAAGGGCTCGCCGGTGGCGCTGCCTGCCCGGATTTCGGTGGCCACGTCAGTCATCGGTCGCGCCGATGTAGGCCTCGATCACTTCGGGATCCGCCGAAACCTCGGCATAAGTGCCCTCGGCCAGAACCTCGCCGCGCGCAAGCACGGTGATCCGGTCGCACAGCTCCGACACCACCGACAGGTTGTGCTCCACCATCAGGATCGTCCGGTCCTTCGCGATGCGCCGGATCAGCGCGGAAATCCGCTCCACGTCCGCCTGCGCCATGCCGGCCATCGGTTCGTCTAGCAGCAGCATGTCGGGCTCGAGCGCCAGGGTCGTCGCGATCTCGAGCGCGCGCTTGCGCCCGTAGGGCAGCTCGCCCGCCCGGGATTGAGCGAATTCCAGCAGGCCGACCTCGTCAAGGTACCCGCGCGCGGTCTCGTCATAGCGC
>CAVTSR010000004.1:0-61725 GCA_963737485.1 uncultured Alphaproteobacteria bacterium
CTAGGTTAGCGCTCCACCAACCGCAGGATTAACCTTGCGCCAAGCGGGACGACGTGGAAATCTCCGAGTCGGGACGGTGGCCTGATAATCCGGATCCAACCGGTTGGCGCTTGGGCCGTCCTCACGACGATGGGAGGACTACCTATGAGAACCTGGCTCGGGGCGACCGTCATGGTCGGCCTTGCCGCGTCTGCCGCTTCGAGCGCCACGGCGCAGGAGATGAAGGCGGATGTGGTGCACGTCTGGACCGCGGCCGGCGAGCGTGGCGCGGCGAAGGTCCTTGCCGACGAGTTCACCGCGCTCGGCGGCACATGGGTCGACGTCGCCGTGGCGGGATCGGGCGGACCGCTGCGCACCACCGTCAACCAGATCCTCGCCGGCGATCCGCCGAGCGCGTCGCAGTTCTCCAGCTCGCGGGACCATGTCGACCTGATCGACAAGGGCGAGCTTACGCCGATCGACGCCGTCGCCGAGGAGAACGACTGGGTCGACGTCCTGTCGGAGCCGATGCTCGACGCCATCAAGGTCGACGGGCACTACTATCTCGCGCCGGTCGGCGTCCACACCCCGAACTGGATCTGGTACAACAAGGAGGTGCTGGCCAAGGCCGGCGTCGAGCCTCCGACCAACCTCGACGAGACGATCTTCGACTCCTTCGACAAGATCCAGCAGGCGGGGTTCATCCCGTTCGCGGTCTCCGGCCAGCCCTCGCAGCTGCGCTTCGTCTTCGAAGGCTTCCTGATCGGCATGGGCGGCCAGGAGATGTGGAACGCCGTCTGGCGCGACAAGGATCCGGACGTCCTGCGCGGCGACGAGATGAAGAAGGTCTTCGAGACCTTCAAGCGCCTGCGCGACTATGCCGACGACGGCTGGTCGGGGCGCGCGTGGAACCCCACGATCAACATGGTCATCTCGGGCCAGGCCGCCTACGACGTCCTCGGCGACTGGGCGAAGGCGGAGTTCTACGCCGCCGGCAAGACCCTCGGCACCGACTTCGACTGCGTGCTGACCGGCAATACCATGATCATCCACGCCGACTTCATGGGGTTCCCGACCCAGGTCGACAAGTCGAAGGTCCCGGCGCAGATGATGCTGGCGAAGATGATCCTCGATCCGCAGGTGCAGGTCGACTTCTCGCGCGCCAAGGGCGCTATCCCGCCGCGCACCGACGTCGACATCAGCGGCCTCGACAAGTGTGCGCAGACGGCAGCCGCTGCCTACCGTGATCCGGCGCGGGTGGTCGGCAATGCGCGGACGTATCTGAACCCCCCTGCGGTGGGCGACTACATGGATCTGCTCACGGAGTATTTCGACGCTCCGGACATGAGCTCCGACGAGGCCGTCGAGCGCTTCGCCGACATCGTCGAGAACGGGCTCTGACGGCAATCGCGGCGCGGCCCATGGCGGGTGCGCCGCGATCCGACCGGCGGCTCCTGGAGAAAAACGTACCCGATGAAAGTCAAACGCCTCGCGCCAAAGCTGACCATGCTGCCGGTCATCCTGGTCGTCGCGGTGGTTTTCGTCGGCGGGCTGTTCTGGACGATAGGCGTCTCTTTCACCGCCTCGAAGACGATCCCGGACTGGACCTTCGTCGGTCTCGACAACTGGGAGCGGCTGTTCTCGAATTACCGCTGGCGCGTCTCGTTCATCAACATGCTGATCTTCGGCGGCGGCTACATCGGCGGCTGCCTGCTCCTGGGGTATCTGCTGGCGATCGCCATCGACCAGCGCGTGCGGGGCGAGGGAGTGTACCGCACGTTCTTCCTGTTCCCGCATGCGCTGTCCTACATCGTCACCGGGGCGTTGTGGCAGTGGTACCTGAACCCGACGCTGGGCCTGCAGAAGTTCGTCCGCGACCTCGGCTGGGAAAGCTTCAGCTTCTCGATTCTCTCGAGCCGCGACTATGCGATCTACGCCATCGTCCTCGCCGCGGTCTGGCACGGCGCCGGCATCGTCATGGTGCTGCTGCTCGCGGGCCTGCGCGGCGTCGACGAGGATATCTGGAAGGCCACACGGGTCGAGGGCATCCCGGCTTGGCGGACCTATCTCCGGATCGTGCTTCCGATGCTCGCCCCGGTCTTCGCCACCGCGATCGTGCTGCTCGGGGCGGCGGTGGTGAAGAACTATGACCTCGTCGTCGCGATGACCGGCGGCGGTCCCGGCATCGCCACCGAGGTGCCGGCGACCTTCGTGATGCAGAACCTGTTCGAGCGCGGCAGCATCGGCGTCGCCGCCTCGGCGGCGACCAGCATGCTGCTCACCGTGCTCTGCATCGCCGCCCCGTTCCTCTACTGGCAGTCGTGGAAGCGGCGGCGCACCCGCGCGGGGACCGAGGCGTGAGCGATCTGCAGGCCATGGACGGAACCGTCGCGCCGCGGGCCGCATCGGTGCCGCGCAGGGCGGCGCGGAAGAAGCGCGTCTCGATCGCACGGATCGGCATCTACGCATTCCTGATCATCATGCTGATCTACTTCCTCGTGCCGATCTACATCATGGTCACGACCTCGCTGAAGGACATGGACCAGATCCGCGCCGGCAACGTGCTGGCCCTGCCACGGAATCCCTCGTTCGCGGCCTGGGTTCATGCCTGGTCGACGGCCTGCACCGGGCTCAACTGCAACGGCATCTCGGTCGGCTTCTGGAACTCGGTGAAGATCACCGTGCCGGCGGTCTTCTTCTCGGTCATCATCGGCGGGATCACCGGCTACACGCTGTCGTTCTGGCGCTTCCGGGGTGCGAACCTGCTGTTCGGGATCATGGTCCTCGCGATCTTCATCCCCTACCAGGTGTTCATCTTCCCGATGGTGCGGATGACGGCGGCGCTGGGGCTCTTCGGCACGCTGCACGGGATCGTGCTGATCCACGTCATCTTCGGCCTGCCGATCACGACGCTGATGTTCCGCAACTACTACGCGGGCCTGCCGGAGGAGCTCGTCAAGGCGGCGCGGGTCGATGGCGCGGGCTACTTCACCATCTTCCGGCGCATCGTGCTGCCGCTCTCGACGCCGATGATCATCGTTGCGGTGATCTGGTCGGCGACCGGGGTCTGGAACGACTTCCTGATGGGGCAGGTCTTCGCCGGGCGACCGGCGCAGCCGATGACGGTGCAGCTGAACAACATCATCAATACCCAGGAAGGCGCGCGGGAATACAACATGGAGATGGCCGCGACGCTGCTGACGGCTCTGGTGCCGCTGGTGATCTATTTCGTGTCCGGCAAGTGGTTCGTCCGCGGCATCGCGGGAGGGGCGGTGAAGGGATGAGGATGGACACCCGCGCCGAAGGGGTCCGCGCCTTCGAGCACAGCGTCGAGGTCAACGACCTGAGCGTCCGCTTCGGAGCGATCACCGTGCTCGACCGGATGAACCTCGGGGTGCGGGCGGGCGAGTTTCTCGTCCTGCTCGGTCCCTCGGGGTGCGGAAAGTCCACGCTCCTCAACACCATCGCGGGCCTTCAGGACGCGAGCGGCGGCCAGGTGGTGATCGGCGGGCGCGACGTCACCGAGGACGAGCCGAAGGACCGGGGCATCGCCATGGTCTTCCAGTCCTACGCGCTCTATCCGACGATGACGGTGCGCGAGAACCTTTCGTTCGGGCTGCAGGTTTCGCGGGTGCCGAAGCCCGAGATCGAGGCGCGGGTGAAGCGCGCGGCCGAAACGCTGGAACTCACCCCCCTCTTGCAGCGCAAGCCGTCGGCCCTGTCGGGCGGCCAGCGGCAGCGGGTCGCGATCGGCAGGGCGCTGGTGCGCGAGGTGGGCGTCTTCCTTTTCGACGAGCCGCTGTCGAACCTCGACGCCCAGCTTCGCGCCGAGCTCCGGGTCGAGATCAAGCGCCTGCACGCGCGCCTCGGCAACACGATGATCTACGTGACCCACGACCAGATCGAGGCACTGACGCTCGCTGACCGAATTGCGGTGATGAAGGGCGGAGTGATCCAGCAGCACGACGAGCCGGAGGCGATTTACAACCGTCCGCTCAATACCTTCGTCGCCCGCTTCCTCGGATCGCCACCGATGAACTTCATCGACGGCGCCGTGGCCGAGCGCGGCGGAACGCTGACATTCGAGAGCGAAGGCGTCTCGCTCGCCCTTCCGGCAGGCGTCTGGTCGGCGCGGCCCGGGCAGACGGTGACGCTGGGGATCCGGCCCGAGCGGATCGCGGTGGCCGAGGCTGCCGCCGCGGCGGATTTCGCGTGGGACGCTGCGGTGGAGCTTCGCGAGCCGCTCGGGGGGGAGGCGCTGCTCTGGTGCTTTCTCGGCACCCGGCGGCTCTGCATCAAGACCCACGCGGCGTTCACCGCGCGGCCCGGAGATTCCGTCCGCGCCGGCTTCAATGCCGCCGACATCTCGCTGTTCGATGCCGCGAGCGGCAAGCGCCTCTGACACATCCAACAACCCAAGGAACCAGGACCACATCGATGATCAAAGGGATTCAGGGCTTTGGCCATATCGCGCTGCGCGTGAAGGACATGGACAAGAGCCTCAACTTCTATTGCGACAAGCTCGGGCTGCCGGAGATCCATCGTCTCCACCGCGAGAACGGCGATCTCTGGCTGAGCTATCTGCGGCTCAACGACGACCAGATCCTCGAGCTGTTCCCGGGCGGCTCGACCGATACCGTCCCCGCCCGCGAGGTCACCGGGGTCAACCACATCTGCCTGACCGTCGACGACCTCGACGAGGTGGCCGACGCGCTGGCGGCGAACGGTGTCGCGTTGACGTCGCCGATCAGCTCGGGCGTGGACGGCAACCGCGGCGCCTGGATCGAGGACCCGGACGGCAACCGGTTCGAGCTGATGGAGATGCATCCCAACTGCATCCAGTACAAGGCGCTGCGGCGCTGGAAGAACGGCGAGACCACGGCGCCGGCCGGCAACGGCGCGGCGTAGGCGCGACGGGGTCCCGGCACGCGTGCTCGATGCGTCCCGCCCAGGCGATCCGACGGAACCGCCGGCGAAGCTCTTGAATCTGCCGTGGCGCACGCTCCGGCACCCCCCTGAATGAAAGTGACCACGAAGATGTCAGAGACGAGCAAGCGGATCCCCGTCGCCAACCGGCGCCGGCTGCATTCGGACCAGATCTCGGAGCTGGTGGTAATCGATGCCGACGGAAGCAACCGCAAGGTGATCTACGAAGTCGCCGAGCTGATCGAGGCGCCCAACTGGACCGTCGACGGCAAGTGGCTGATCTTCAACGCCGACGGACGGCTGTTCCGCATCTCGCCCGACGGCAGGCAGGGCCCTGAACGGATCGACACCGCGCCGATCGAGAATGCCAACAACGACCACTGCCTCGCGCCCGACGGCAAGAGCATCTACATCAGCTCGCGCGACCGGCACATCTACAAGGTGTCCCTCGACGGCGGCACGCCGGAGCGGATCACCCACGACCAGCCCCCCGAGCGCGAGTACATCTACTACCTTCACGGCGTGTCGCCGGACGGCAACACCCTCGCCTACGTCGGCTACGAGGCCGGCCGCACGCTGACCCGGATCGCCACCATCCCCGCGACCGGGGGGAGATCACCGAGCTCACCGACGGCTCCTGCCTCGTCGACGGCCCGGAGTATTCGACCGACGGCAGCTGGATCTACTTCAACTCGGAAGCGGCCGCCAAGCGGCCGGGCCACATGCAGATCTTCCGCATCCGCCCCGACGGCACCGGACAGGAGCAGATCACCCACGACGAGCGGGTGAACTGGTTCCCGCATTTCTCGCCCGACGGCACGATGGTCGCCTATCTCAGCTACCCGGAAGGGACGACCGGCCATCCCGCCGACAAGGACGTGCTGATCCGGATCATGGATCCCGACGGCAAGAACGAGCGGCAGATCGACGCCTTCAACGGTGGCCAGGGTACGATCAACGTCAACTCATGGGCGCCGGACAGCAAGCGCCTCGCCTACGTCGCCTATCCGCGGTTCGGCTGAGGCCGCGCCCGGGGCGGCATTGACGCTTACGTTCGCCTGCGCTAACGAATTATCGCTAATTCGCAGCAGCGGACGCCGCGGGTTGGGGTGCCTGACACGGGGCCCGAACCCTAACAGCAGCAGGCGGCCGGGATCCTGTCTCGCGGACTCGGTCCCACATGCCCGGTGCAGATCCCCGGCGGAGACGGCGCACAATGGGCAGACGAAGCGTTACGCTGCGGGACATCGCCGAGAAGACGGGCTTCTCGATCAACACCGTCTCCGTTGCCTTGCGCGGCGGCCGCAAGATCCCGCAGTCCACGCGCCAGCTGATCCTCGGTGCCGCCAGCGAGCTCAACTACCTGCCGAACGCCCTGGCGCGTTCGCTGGCGCGGAAGAGCTCGGGAACGATCGGGCTGCTGATCGCGAACCTGCAGAATCCGATCCTGACCCTCTGCGCCGAACACATCGAGCAGCACCTCGAGGCGCGGGGCTACCAGACCCTGCTGCGCTCGACGAACGCCGACCTCAAGCGCGAGCGGCAGGCGGTCGCCTCGCTGCGGGAGTTGCAGGTCGAGGGCCTGCTCATCTATCCCTCCGACCATCGCGAGCTCGAGGAGCTGGTGGCGCTGCGCCGGACCGGCCTCCCGATCGTGACCCTCGCCGGCGCGCCGGACGGGCCGCTCGATCTGGTGGCCATGGACGACCACGCCAGCACCGAGGCGATCGCGACCTACCTGATCGCCTCGGGCCATCGCCGGATAGGGCTGCTCGACACCAGCCCCACGCACGGCAACTACCGCAAGCTTGCCGGATTCCTCGCGGCCCACGAGAAGGCCGGGATCCCGGTCGATCCGCGGCTCGTCTACTGCCCGCTCGACAGCAACCGGCCGGAGGTCGGCTATCGTCGCGCCGAGCGCTTCATGCAGCTCGAGCCGCGTCCGACGGCGGTCGTCTGCGCCTCGGACATACTGGCGATCGGGATGATGAGCTGGTGCCAGCAGCACGGGGTCGACATCCCCGGCCAGCTGTCGATCGCCGGCCTCGATGACGTCGGCATCTCGAGCTACGTCGCGGCGCCGCTGACCACGGCGCGCTATTCGGTCGAGGAGACCAGCAGGAAGGCGGTGGACCGGCTGTTCGAGCTGATGCAGGCGCCCGACGCGCTGCCCGAGCCGGTGAGCATCATGGTGCAGCCCGAGCTCGTCGTGCGGCAATCCACTCGGGTGATCGGGGAAGGCGTCGTCTCGCGGCTGACCCTGCCCCGCACGGCGTGACACGGATAACTCGGCAACAGAGGGAGACGCCGCCATGGCAGCCCAACCCACACTCACTTTCCATGACGGACGCACGATGCCGCAGCTCGGCTTCGGCGTCTGGCAGGTGCCCGACGGCGATGCGGGCGACGTGGTCGGCAAGGCGATCTCGGTCGGCTACCGGCTGATCGACACGGCCGCCGGCTACGGCAACGAGGAAGGCGTCGGCAAGGCCGTGGCCGCGGCCGACGTCGACCGTGCGGAGCTGTTCATCACCACCAAGCTCGCGAACGCGGATCAGGGCTACGACAACGCCTTCAAGGCGCTCGAGGCCAGCCTCCGGAAGCTCGGCACCGACTACGTCGACCTCTACCTCATCCATTGGCCGCGCCCCGGCGTGGGCCTCTTCGGCGAGACGTGGAAGGCGCTGGTGAAGCTGAAGCAGGAAGGCCGCGTCCGCTCGATCGGGGTGTCGAACTTCACCGCCGCCCATATCGAGGAGATCACCGCCGATTCCGGCGAGAAGCCGGTGCTGAACCAGATCGAGCTGCATCCGCGCTTTCAGCAAAAGGCGATGCGTGACTACGATGCGTCGCAGGGCATCGTCACCCAATCCTGGAGCCCGCTCGGTCGCGGCAAGATCACCGAAAACGCGGTGCTGAGCGAGATCGGGGCGCAGTACGGCAAGAGCTGGGTCCAGGTGGTGATCCGTTGGCACCTGCAGCTTGGATTATCGGTAATCCCGAAATCGGTCACGCCCGACCGGATTGCCGCCAACTTCGACGTCTTCGACTTCGAGCTGTCCGCCGCCGACATGGAGCGGATCGCGGGACTCGATGCCGCGCACGGCCGCGACGGTCCGGACCCCGACTCGATGAACCGCGCCTGAGAAGCCGCGGCACTGGCGCTGGGCGAGATAAAGATCTCGTCATTTTAACAGGTTGCGTGATATCGCGCTGGCCCCGCCCGCGAGCGGCATCCTCCTCTCGCGGGCGGTCGGCGGGGGCGGCCGACGGTGCAGGGGCATTGACAGACAGGCTGATATGATCGCTAATCCTATCGCGATTCTAAGCGATAATCCGTCCGCTCAAGGGCGAAATCCAGGGAGGGACTGCCTATGGAACGGCTCTTAGCGACGTGTGCCGCGCTCGGGTTGCTCGCGATGTCGGCCGGCGCCGGCGCGGCCCAGGACCTCAAGGCGGAAATGATCGACAACTGGGGCACCGGCGCCGAGCGTGCCGCCGTGCAGGTGCTGCAGGACAGCTACGCCAAGCGCGGGGGCGAACTCACCAGCACCGTGGTGCAGAACGGCGTCCAGGTGCTGAGCACGACCGCCGCCCGGATTCTGGCGGGCGACCCGCCGACGGCGAACACCTTCAGCCCCTCGTCGCTCTACCTCGACCTGTTCAGCAAGGGCCAGTACAACGACATCGACCAGGTCGCGCAGGACGGCCACTGGAAGGACGTGCTGCCGCCCTTCGTGCTCGATGCGATCAGCTACAAGGGCAAGGTCTATATCGCGCCGATCAGCATGACGGTGACGAACTGGGTCTACTCGAACAAGAAGCTCCTCGCGCAGGCCGGGATCGACAGCGTCCCGACGATGTACGACGACAGCTTCTTCGCCATGCTCGACAAGCTCAAGGCCGCCGGGATCCAGCCGCTGGGCATGGGCGGCGACACCACCGTCTACCGCTGGACCTACGAGTTCGATCGCGCAGGCGGTCGGCGGCGAGGATCTGTGGATGAAGGTCTGGGACCAGAAGGACGAGGACGCGGTGCGCAGCGACGCCAACCGCAAGGTCTTCGAGACCTTCAAGCGGCTCCACGACTATGTCGACGAGGGCGCGTCGGGCCGGAGCTGGGCGGCGGCGGCGGACCTCGTGGTTTCCGACCAGGCGGCGCTGACCATCGTCGGCGACTGGGGCAAGGCCGAGTTCATCAACGCCGGCAAGAAGCCGGGCGTCGACTTCGGCTGTCAGCTTCAGGGCGACCCGCCGATGTACGTGATCCACGGCGACATGTTCGGCTTCCCCAAGTCCGACGATCCCGCGATCATCAAGGCGCAGCAGGTCTTCGCCGAGATGGTCATGGATCCGGAGGTGCAGGCCAAGTACAACATCATCAAGAGCGGCAACCCGCCGCGGATGGACGTCGACGTCGCCGGCAATCCCGAGTTCGACGAGTGCTCGCAATTGGCGGCGGCGGTCTATGGCAAGGGCATCGGCGTCGTCGGCAGCCCGCAGTGGTACCTGACCCCGGACGGGGCCGGCGCCTTCTCCGACCTGCTCGCCGACTACTTCAACTATCCCGAGATGAGCACCGACGACGTGATCGACCAGTTCTGGACGATCCTCTCGGAGGACAAGGTTCCGGACAGGGAGTGACGCCGCCTCGGACGGCGGCCGTCCCCTCGGGTCGGCCGCTCCCCTGCCGACACCGAAGGCCTTCATGAACGTCAACCGATACACGCCGAAGATCGGGATGCTGCCGATGATCGTGGTTGCGATCGGCATCTTCATCGGCTGCATGGCGTGGACCATCGTGCTGTCCTTCACCGACTCGAAGTCGGTGCCGGCCATGACGATGGTCGGCCTCCGCAACTGGTCGCGGCTCACCAGCGATTTCCGCTGGAGCCTCGCGATGAAGAACATGTTCATCTTCGGCGTCGCCTACATCCTCGGCAGCCTGATCCTCGGCTTCATCCTCGCCGTGTTCGTCGACCAGAGGGTGAAGGGCGAGGGCTTCTTCCGCACGATCTTCCTCTGCCCGCACGCGCTCTCGTTCATCGTCGCCGGCTCGGTCTGGCAATGGTACCTGAGCCCGACGCTCGGCCTGCAGAAGGCGATGCACGATCTCGGCTGGACGAGCTTCCAGTTCGACTGGCTGGTCAACCGCGACTTCGCGATCTACGCGGTGGCGATCGCCGGTATCTGGCATGGCGCCGGACTGGTGATGGTGCTGATGCTCGCCGGAATCCGCGGCATCGACGCCGAGATATGGCGGGCGACCCGCGTCGACGGCATCCCGGCCTGGCGTACCTACGTCAGCATCGTCCTGCCGATGGTCACGCCCTCGATCCTGACGAGCTTCGCGCTGCTCGGCGCCGGCGCGGTCAAGAACTACGATCTGGTCATCGCCATGACCGGCGGCGGCCCCGGAACCGCCTCGACCGTGCCGTCACAACTCGTGATGAACTATCTCGGCGAACGCGCCAACATCGCCCTGGCCGCGACCGGCGCGACGCAGATGCTCCTCGTCACCATCTTCGTCGCCGCGCCGCTGCTCTACTGGCGCCGCCTGCGCGAGAACCGGCTCGCCGCGCTATGAGCGCCGTCCCCGCAGCTCCGGTCGCCCGCCGTCGCCCCCGGGCCATCCTGTCGCGGCTCGCGATCTATCTCTTCCTGATCGGCGCGGCGGTCTTCTTCCTGCTGCCGATCTACGTCATGGTCACGACCTCGCTGAAGACGCTCGACGAAGTGCGCGGTGGCAACGTCCTGTACGCGCCGAGCCATCTCTTCCTCGAGCCCTGGGTCCGGGCCTGGAACTCGGCCTGCACCGGCTCGACCTGCGAAGGCGTGCGGATCGGCTTCTGGAACTCGGTCAGGATCACGGTTCCGGCGGTGCTTCTCGCCACGTTCTTCGGCGCGCTCGGCGGCTACACCCTGTCGTTCTGGCGCTTCCGGGGCGCCAACACCATTTTCGCGATCCTGCTCTTCGGCATCTTCGTGCCCTACCAGATGTTCGTCTTCCCGCTGATCCGCATCACCGCGGCGCTGAGCGTCTACGGCACGATCACCGGCATCGTGGCGGTCCATGTCGCCTTCGGGCTGCCGGTCACGACGCTGATGTTCCGCAACTACTTCGCCTCGATCCCGGTCGAGCTGTTCAAGGCGGCGCGGGTCGATGGCGCCGGCTACTTCCGGATCTTCTGGGAAATCATGCTGCCGCTCTCGGTGCCGATCATCGTCGTCGCGGTGATCTGGCAGACGACTTCGGTCTGGAACGACTATCTGTTCGGTCTGGTGTTCGCCGGGCGCGACAACCAGCCGATGACGAACCAGCTGCAGATCCTCGCGCGTTCCGATACCGGGGTGCCCGAGTACAACGTCATCATGGCGGCGACGCTGCTGACCGCGCTCGTGCCGCTCGCGATCTACTTCACCTCGGGGAAGTGGTTCGTGCGCGGCATCGCGGCAGGCGCCGTCAAGGGATAGCAGCGACGTGAGCTCGATCGAACTGCAGGATCTCTCGATCGGCTTCGGCGCCGCCGATGTCGTCAGCGGGCTCGATCTCGCGATCGCCGACGGCGAGTTCCTGGTGCTGCTCGGCCCGTCGGGCTGCGGCAAGTCGACCCTGCTCAACGCCATCGCCGGGCTGATCGAGACCCGCGGCGGCGCGATCCGCATCGCCGGCCGCGACGTCTCCGGGCTCGAGCCGAAGGAGCGCGGACTCGCGATGGTCTTCCAGTCCTATGCGCTCTACCCGAACATGGACGTCTATCGGAACCTCGCCTTTGCGCTGCGGGTCGCGGGGCTGCCGCGGAGCGAGATCGAAACGCGCGTCGCGCGGGCGGCCGAGATCCTCGAGCTGACGCCGCTCCTGCGCCGGCGGCCGGCACAACTCTCGGGCGGGCAGCGGCAGCGCGTGGCAATCGGCCGGGCGCTGGTGCGCGACGTCGATGTCTTCCTCTTCGACGAGCCGCTGTCGAACCTCGACGCCCAGCTCAGGGCCGAGCTCCGGCTCGAGATCAAGCAGCTGCACCGGCGCCTCGGCGCGACCATGGTCTACGTCACCCACGACCAGGTCGAGGCACTGACCCTCGCGGACCGGATCGCGGTCATGAAGGGCGGGGTGATCCAGCAGGTGGGAGAGCCCGAGGAGATTTATCGCCACCCCGCCAACCGCTTCGTCGCCGGGTTTCTCGGCTCGCCGCCGATGAACTTCATCGCCGGCGAGATCGTGCCGGACCAGGGCCGGCCGGCGATCCGGTTCGGTGACCGGAGCCTGCCGATCTCGAATGGCGCCCTCGCCGGGGGCGCCGCGCCGGGCCGCAAGGTCGATCTCGGGATCCGGCCCGAGCAGATCATCGTCCGCGAGGAGGAGCCGACCGACTTCTCCTGGCCCGCCCGCGTCGACCTGCGCGAGCCGCTCGGTGGCGAGGTGCTGCTCTGGACCGACCTCGCGGGCACCCGCATCGCCATCCGCACCCCCGTCCGCCGTCCGATCCGCGAGGGCGAGACGGTGATGGCGGGCTTCCGGCTCGAGGACATCTCGATCTTCGACCATGAGACCGGTGAGCGGCTCTAGGCCCGCCCGCCGCCGGCGCTTCGCCGCACCGAACGACTCACAGGAGGACCAGAAGAGATGGCTGCTCAGTCCGCGGGGACGGTGATCGCCGCCGCATCCGATCCGCAGGAGCTGATCGTGTTCTCGCTCGAAGCCGAGGCCGGTCGCCTCGTCGAGCGTCATCGCGTCCCGATCCCGAGCGACCTGCCGCCCGAGACCGGCGGTGGCCTTCCCCTCGCCCTGAGCCCCGATCGGAAATTCCTCTACGGCGTGCTCCGCCAGCAGCCGCATCCGATCGTGTGCTTCGCCCTCGACCCGTCCGGTGCAACGGCACCGCGCTACCTCGGCAGCAGCTTCGTGCCGCGGCGGCCGGCGCAGATGGCGGTGGACGAGACCGGCCGCTTCCTGTTTTCCGCCTCCTACGGCGACCATGCGCTCTGCCTGAACCCGGTCGGTGCCGACGGTATCGTGCTGCCGCCGACCCAGATCATCGACACGCCGCCGCAGACCCACGGGGTGGCGCTCGCGCCGGGCAATCGCGACGTCTATGTCGCGAGCATGCAAGGCGACGTCGTGGTCGGCTTCCGCTTCGACGCCGGGTCGGGGCGGATCGACGAGACGCCCTTCCTCCGCAGCCCCTCCGCGCCCGGCGCCGGTCCGCGCCACATGGTCTTCGGCGCCGAGGGGCGGCGGCTCTACGTCCTGACCGAGCACCACGCGAGCGTCATCGTCTATGATCGCGACCCGGACACCGGCGCGCTCAGCGAGCGGCAGTGCCTGTCGATGCTGCCCGAGCTGATGTTCCAGCCCGCCGCCGTCTCGATCGCGCGCCAGCCGCCCGGTGCTGCCGACCTGCGGCTGACCCCGGACGGCACGATGCTCTTCACCAGCGACCGGGTCACCGACACCGTCGCCGCCTTCGCCGTCGATGCCGCCTCGGGTCTGCTGACGCCGCTCAGCAGCAGCCCGGTCCATCCGACGCCCCGCTCGATCGCGATCGACCCCTCGGGGCGGTTCCTGATCAGCCTCGGGGTCTGGGAAGGGACGATCACCCTCTACCGCATCGGCCCCGCCGGGGAGCTGATCGAGGCGTTCTCTCAGAAGGCAGCGACGACGATCGACTGGGTCGAGGCCATCGGTTGACGCCCTCGCGCGGACGGTCAGCCCGTGGTCTCGAGTCGCGAGGTTTGCACGGTGTGGAGCGGCAAATCGCCCGCCGCATTCCCCTCGAGGGGTTTACGCGGGGGCGATGCGGCCAGGCACGAAGGTAGGTGGTGGAGCCAAGGAGGATCGAACTCCTGACCTCTTGCATGCCATGCAAGCGCTCTCCCAGCTGAGCTATGGCCCCGGGACGCGGTGAACCGCGCGCCGTCTTTAGGTGGCCGCCCCGGTCAGTTCAAGCGCAAAATGCGGGGGGAGCCACGAGCGGCTCTCAGCTTTCCTCCTCGTCCGCCGAGACGTCGGCGATCTCTTCGAGATCGACGTTGTCCTCCTCGTCCTCGAGGATCTCGTCGTCGAGATCGTCGTCCGATTCGATCTCCTCCTCGGTCTCGATCTCGGGCAGATCCTCCATGTCCACCGGCTCCGGCTTCGCCTTCTCCGGTCGGAGCGCCCGCGGCTTGACGGCCGTCAGGCTCTCGAGCGTGAAGATCGCGCCGCAATTGGGGCAGGCCAGTGGATCGTGGCGAAGGTCGTAGAAGCGGGTCGAACACGTCGGGCAAATGCGCTTCGTGCCCCATTCGTCCTTGGGCATCGGGCTATCCTCGTGAGTGTGGGATGCGGCAAAATCGCCGGTCGCATGCCACGGCGGTTGAACTTTGTCAAAGGGTTTGGCGTTAAGCACACGGCACAGAAGCGTCCCGGCGCGGGCGAATTCCCTTGATGCGGTGCAGCAACGAAAGGTAACCTTCCCACAATGTTGGTTACAAAAACAATTTCCGGGGGAACGGGATGCTCTATCACGCCTACGAGATGACGCATGCCGCCTTCTCCCCGATGCGGGCGGCGGCCCGCATGGGGCAGGAGCTGATCCGCAATCCGTTCAACCCGATGGCGGCCACCTACGGCTCGCGCGCCGTCTCGGCCGGGCTCGAGATGTTCATCAACGCGACCCGGCGCTACGGCCGCCCGGCCTTCGGAATCGAGGAGACCGTCGTCGACGGCGTCGCGGTGCCGGTGGTCGAGGAGGTGGTCTGGTCGGCACCGTTCGGCAACGTGCTGCACTTTCGCCGCGACGGCGCCGGGGGCGACGCGCGCAACGATCCCAAGGTGCTGATGGTCGCGCCGATGTCGGGGCACTATGCCACCCTGCTGCGCGGCACGGTGCGGGACATGCTGCCGACCCACGACGTCTACATCACCGACTGGACCGATGCCCGCGACGTGCCGATGGCGCAGGGCAGCTTCGATCTCGACGACTATACCGACTACCTGATCGCGATGATCGAGCATCTGTCGCAGGACGGCGAGCGGATCGCGGTGATGGGGGTCTGCCAGCCGGGGATCCCGGTGATGGCGGCTGCGGCGCTGATGGCGGCGTCGAACAACCCGCGGCGACCGGCGTCGATGGTGCTGATGGGCTCGCCGATGGACACGGCGCGCAACCCCAAGCAGCCGAACGAACTCGCCAGCAACCGGCCGCTCGGCTGGTTCGAGAACAACGTCATCGTGATGGTGCCCTGGCCATGCCGCGGGGCGATGCGGCGGGTCTATCCGGGCTTCCTGCAGCTTTCGAGCTTTCTTGCGATGAACATCAACCGCCACGTGGATGCGCACGTGCACCAGTTCCAGAACCTGGTGCGCGGCGACGGCGACGGGGCCGAGCAGCACCGGGGCTTTTACGACGAGTATCTCGCGGTGATGGACCTTCCGGCCGAGTTCTACCTGCAGACCATCGACCGGGTCTTCCAGCGCCGGCTGATGGCGAACGGTGCGTATCGGTATCGGGGCACGCTGATCGACCCCGCCGCCATCGACGATATCGGCTTGATGACGGTCGAGGGCGAGAAGGACGACATCACCGGCCTCGGGCAGACCGAGGCGGCGCACGACATGGTGCCGCAGCTGCCGGCCGAGCGGCGGGAGCACTTCGTCGCGCAGGGCGTGGGGCACTACGGGGTGTTCAACGGCTCGCGCTGGCGGGCGATGATCGAGCCGAAGGTGCGCGACTTCATCCGCGCGCAGCGGCGCGGCGTCGCCTGAACCCCGCCCCGCGGGTGGCCGATGCGATCCTGATCGGCGAACCGGCGATCGAGGTCCGGCTGCGCCACAGCTCCCGGGCGAGGCGGATGACCCTGCGCGTCGCACAGGGCGGTCGCGGGGCGACTTTGACGCTTCCGGCCGGTGTGGCGCTCGCCCGTGCCAGGGATTTTCTCTTCGAGCATGAAGGCTGGCTCCGGCGTCACGTGGCAGCGGCGCCGCAGGGCACGACGGTCGGGCACGGGACGGTGATTCCGTTCGGCGATGGCCTTCTCACGCTGCGGGCGGCGAGCGGCGGGCGGATCCTGCGGGTCGAGGACTTCCTCGACGTTCCCGGCCCGCCGGCACGGGTGGGACCGCGGACGGCGGCATGGCTGCGCGAGCAGGCGCGCCAGGCGTGTGCTGCGGCGGCGGCGCGGCACGCGACGGCGGCGGGGCGCCGGCACGGGCGGATCTCGCTGCGCGATCCGCGGTCGCGCTGGGGCTCATGCAACGCGTCGGGCGACCTGATGTTCTCCTGGCGGCTGGTGATGGCGCCGGCGGCCGTGCTCGACTACGTCGTGGTGCACGAGGTCGCGCATCTCGCCGAAATGAACCACTCGCCGCGGTTCTGGGCGGTGGTTAAGCGGCTCTGCCCGGAGTATCCGGCGGCGCGCGACTGGCTGCGCCGGCACGGTGCGCGGCTGCACGGCCACGACTTCACCGCCGGCGCTTGACGCCGCGACGGCGTCCGGCCACGACAGGCGGCGATGACCGAGCGCGAGCGCCTGAGCGAGAGCGTCCTTCCGGCCCACGAGCGCGTCTACCGGACGCTGCGCGCGCGGGTGATGCACGGGCAGGTGCCGCCCGGCGCGGCGCTGACGCTGCGCGGGGTGGCGGGCGAGTTCGGCGTCAGCATGACGCCGGCGCGCGAGGCGGTGCGGCGGCTGGTCGCCGAGGGCGGGCTCAAGCTCTCGGCGTCGGGGCGGCTCTCGACGCCGGAGCTCAGCAACGAGCGCATCGAGGAGCTGGCGGCGCTGCGCGCGCTGATCGAGCCCGAGCTCGCCAGCCGGGCGCTGCCGCGGGCGCACGCGGCGCTGATCGACCGGATGGCGGCGATCAACAGCGTGATCGACGAGACGATCGTGAAGGGCGACGCCTCGGGCTACGTGCGCTCGAACCTCGAGTTCCATCGTACGCTCTACCTGCGCGCGCAGGCGCCGGCGATGCTGGGACTGATCGAGACGGTCTGGCTGCAGGCGGGTCCCACGATGCGGATGCTCTATGAGCGGATGCAGCGGCGGCAGGCGAGCGAGATGCACCGCAAGATCATCTCGGCGCTGCACGCCGGCGACGAGCCGGGGCTGCGGCTCGCGGTCCGCACGGACGTAACCCAGGGCCTGCGGATGCTGGTGAGCTGAGCATGCGGCGGATCCTCCTCGTCCTGGTGGCGCTGGCGGCGGCGGTGGTCGCCTTCTTCGTCTTCCACCATCCGCCGATGCAGCTGATGCCGCCGCCGCTGCTGTTCCAGGATCCGGAGACGCGGGTCGAGCTCACCGGCGCGGTGCCCGAGGACAGCCGGCTGGCGATCTTCTATGCCACCAACCGGCTGCCGGTCGGGCCGCGCGACCATCGCGTCTATACGGTGGCGCCGGACCGCAAGCTGCATCTCGGCGAGGCGGCGATGCGGATCGGCGGCGAGGACACCAGCTGGGACGAGCTCTACCGCTGGACGCGCGGCATCGAGCCGGACGAGAGCCGGCCGTTCATCCACCTCGAGGCGATGCGCGAGCAGGCGAGCTTCGCGCGGGACGCGCCGCCCGATGCCGGGGTGACGGCGTGGCTGGGCGAAGTGGAGGCGGCGCTGGGCGACCGGGCGGATTCCGATATCACCGTCTACGTGCACGGGGCGAACACCACGGTGGAGCGGGCGGCGGGGCAGGCGGCGCAGCTGCAGCACTTCACCGGGCGGCACGGGGTGGTGGTGCTCTTCGCCTGGCCGACGGCGGAGAACTTCCTGCGCTATTCGCGCGACATCGAGAACGCCTTCGGCGGCGCGCCGCAGCTGGCGGAGCTGATCGGGCTGCTGGCGAAGGGGACGACGGCCGACCGGATCGACGTCTTCACCTACAGCGCCGGGGCGACGATCGGCAGCGCGGCGCTGGCGCTGCTCGGGCACGAGCGGCCGGAGATCGCCGACCGGCTGGGCGAGGTCTACCACGCGGCGCCGGATGCCGACTTCCGCGGCTTCGTCGCCGATCTCGGCGCCTATTCCGGGCATGCGCGGCGGGTGACGACGGCGCTCAACCTGAACGACAGCGCGCTGCGGCTGGCGGGCATCGTCAACCGGGCGTCGCGGGCGGGGCGGCCGGACCTAGCCGAGCTCGACGCGGACGAGACGGCGTTCCTGCTCGACGCCGGGCAGAGCGGCAGGCTGCAGGTGGTGCAGGTGACGCCGGAGGTGCTGCCGAACACCTCGGCGACCTCGCACACCTTCTGGTACGATGATCCCTGGGTCAGCAACGACGTGCTGGTGACGCTGCTCTTTCACCTCGCGCCGGGCGAGCGCGGGCTGGACGCGGCGGGATCGGGGCAGCCCTACTGGGTGTTTCCCGCCGACTACCCCGAGCGGATGCCGGCGCTCAGGGATCGGCTCCGGGCCGAGATCGGCGGCAAGCGGGGGCCCTGAAGCGGCCGCGGTCTGCTCGCACTGCTCGCGTGCGAGCAGGTCGTTAAGTGACTGAAATTCAAAGAGAATAGTTTTTCGAATTTTACCGGATTTAAACGAGTTGCGCGACATCTGCGCGGTCAGTGCCGCGTGAGCCGACGGGTGGCCTCGGCGAGCGAGGTGAGCTCGTGGTCGAAGGCCCCGGTCTGCAGGAAGATCAGCGTCTGGGCGATGACGAGGGGGTTGTTCATCATCAGCGTGTGGCTGACCGGCAGCACGATGTGGTCGGCCATGCCGTCGACGCGGGTCGATGCCACCGAGACGGTGCCGTCGTCGGGGCCGGGGAGGAGCGCGGAGAAGAGCGGGTTGATCGAGCGGTTGCCGGCGATGACGCCGAGGTCGAAGTCGACCGGGCCGAGCGCCTCGGGGGTGCCCGCCGGGCCGGTGCGGAGCTCGGTGCCGGCAGGGCCGGTCAGGAGGTGAAAGAGCTTGAGCTCGCCGAACTGGTCGACGACCTCGGAGCCGTGGTTGGGAGGGGCGAGCATCACCACGCGGCCGAGGTCGGCGGGGTGGTTCCGCTGCAGCCAGCCGCGGGCGAGGATGCCGCCCATCGAGTGGGTGACGAAGTTGACCCGGGCGTCGCCGCATTCGTCGACCGCGCCGGAGACGTAGCCGAGCAGATCCGCGATCGACATCTCGGTCGAGGGATAGCCGCGGTTGACCACGGTAAAGCCGCTCGCCTGAAGCGCCTCCTGCATCAGCCGCAGCGAGCTGCCGCTGCGGCCGAGGCCGTGCAGCAGCACCACGCATTCCGCCGGCGCCGCGCCGGTCTGCCCGCGCGCGGGCAGGGACGCGGCGACGAGCGCGAGCGCGGCGGCGAGGGCGCGCAGCGGCAGGCGGGCCATCAGGCGTGGATGGCGCCGTCGCCGCAGGCGAGAGCGGCCTCGCGCACCGCCTCGGAGCAGGTGGGATGCGCGTGGCAGGTGCGGGCAACGTCCTCGGCGGCGGCGCCGAATTCCATCGCGACGCAGACCTCGGCGATGAGCTCGCCCGCCTGCGGGCCGATGATGTGGCAGCCGAGGATGCGGTCGGTCTCCTTGTCGGCGAGCATCTTCACGAAGCCGTCGCCCATGAAGTAGCTCTTGGCGCGGGCGTTGCCCATGAAGGGGAACTTGCCGACCTTGTAGGCGCGGCCCTTCTCCTTGAGCGACTCCTCGGTCTCGCCGACGGCGGCGACCTCGGGCGAGGTGTAGATGACGCTCGGGATCACGCCGTAGTTCACGTGGCCGTGCTGGCCGGCGATGGTCTCGGCGACGGCCATGCCCTCGTCCTCGGCCTTGTGCGCGAGCATCGGGCCGGGGATGGCGTCGCCGATGGCGTAGATGCCGGCGGCGCTGGTCTGCCGGTTGGCGTCGACCTTGACCTGGCCGCGCTCGGTGAGCTCGACGCCGGCCTCGGCGAGGCCGAGGCCCTCGGTGAGCGGGCGGCGGCCGGTGGCGACGAGGACGATGTCGGCGTCGAGGGACGACTCGGCTTCGTCCTTGCGGGATTTCCAGGTGACGTGGACGCCGCCTTCGCCGGGCTCGGCCGACTGGACGGCGGCGCCAAGGGTGATCTTCAGGCCCTGCTTGGTCAGCTGCTTCTGCAGCGCCTTGCAGAGCTCGAGGTCCATGCCGGGGGTGATCTGGTCGAGGAATTCGAGGACGGTGACCTCGGAGCCGAGGCGGGCGTAGACCGAGCCGAGCTCGAGGCCGATGACGCCGGCGCCGATCACGGCGAGGCGCCCGGGGATCTCGGGAAGGGTGAGGGCGCCGGTCGAGGAGACGATGGTCTTTTCGTCGATGCTGACGCCCTTGAGCGGGGTGACCTCGGAGCCGGACGCGATGACGATGTGCTTCGCCTTGTGGGCGGTGTCACCGACGCTGACCTCGCCGGGGGCGGTGATCTTGCCCCAGCCCTTGAGCCAGTCGACCTTGTTCTTCTTGAACAGGAATTCGACGCCCTTGGTGTTGGAGTCGACGGTCGACTGCTTGTAGGCCTGCAGCTTGGCGACGTCGACGGTGGTCGCCTCGGCGCCGATCAGGCCCATCTTCTCGAAGGTGCCGTGCGCCTCGTGGTAGAGCTCGGACGCGTGCAGCATCGCCTTGGACGGGATGCAGCCGATGTTGAGGCAGGTGCCGCCGAGGGTGTCGCGGCCCTCGACGCAGGCGGTTTTCAGGCCGAGCTGGGCGCAGCGGATGGCGCAGACGTAGCCGCCGGGGCCAGAGCCGATCACGATGACGTCGTAGTCTGCCAAGGGTCTCTCCGTTCGGTTTCGGGCCGTGCACGAGGCGGGCCCATCGCATGCAGGAGCCGCGCGGTCTCAGGTGAAAAGCGCGGTCACGATCATGATGCCGGTGGCCGTCGCACCGATGCTGTAGATCAGCGAGCGCCAGGGCGACCAGCCGAAGGCGTAGGCGGGGACGTAGAGGATGCGGGCGGCAAGGTAGACCCAGGCGCAGACGGCGGTCAGCGGGCCGGCGGCGCCGGAGTAGGTCACGACGACCACGGCGATGGTGAAGAGCGCCAGCGCCTCGAAGTGGTTGTCCACCGCCCGCCGCAGGCGCCCGGTGAGCGGCGAGAACTCGGGCCTCGCGTCGCGCGGGCTGGCGTTGTACTCGACGCCGACGTCGCGGTTCATCGCCGCGGCGGCCAAGGCGATCTGGGCGGCCTGCAGGATCGCGGCGAGCGCGAGGACGGTGAGCTCGGGGGTCACGACGGGCCGGCTTCGAAGACGTAGACGATCTCGTCGAAACGGTCGGCGGCGAAGCTGTAGAGGAACTTCATCCCCGCGTCGCCGGCCCGCCATTCGTGGACGGCGCCGGCCGGCACGAAGACCGTGTCACCGGACGCGAGCGGCACCGAGCGCCGGTCGAGCCGAGCCTCGCCGGAGCCGGCGAGGACGTGGATCGTCTCGTCGTTGCCGGGATGGCGGTGCGCGCCCTCGACCTTGCCGGGTGCGAGGATGGCGATACCCTGGACGAGGCCGCGGCTCCGCCCGACGTCGCCGCCGAGCAGCGTGCGAAATTCGACCTCGCCGCGCACCGCGTCGTGCCACGACTCGAGCGGGACGTCGGTCTCGCGTACCACGAAGGCGGCTTGCGACATCGGTGGCCCTCAGAGATCCATCAGCATCCGGCGCGGGTCTTCGAGCGCTTCCTTGACGCGGACGAGGAAGGTGACCGCCCCCTTGCCGTCGACGACGCGGTGGTCGTAGCTCAAGGCGAGGTACATCATCGGGCGGGCGACGATCGCGCCCTTCACCACCATCGGGCGCTCCTGGATCTTGTGCATGCCGAGGATGCCCGACTGCGGCGGATTGAGGATCGGCGAGGACATCAGCGAGCCGTAGACGCCGCCGTTCGAGATGGTGAAGGTGCCGCCCTGCATCTCGGCCATCGAGAGCTTGCCGTCGCGGGCGCGGGCGCCGAGCTCGTTGATCTTCTTCTCGATCGCGGCGAAGGACATCTGGTCGGCGTCGCGCACCACCGGCACGACGAGGCCGGTCGGGGTGCCGACCGCGATGCCCATGTGCACGAAGTTCTTGTAGACGATGTCGGTGCCGTCGATCTCGGCGTTGACCTCGGGCACCTCCTTGAGCGCGAGGCAGCAGGCCTTGGTGAAGAAGGACATGAAGCCGAGCTTCACGCCGTGCTTCTTCTCGAAGAGCTCCTTGTACTCGTTGCGCAGCGCCATCACCTCGGTCATGTCCACCTCGTTGTAGGTGGTGAGCATGGCGGCGGTGTTCTGCGCTTCCTTCAGGCGGCGGGCGATGGTCTGGCGCAGGCGGGTCATCTTGACCCGCTCCTCGCGCGCGGCGTCCTCGGCGGGGACCGGCGAGCGCGGGATCGAGGCGGGCTCGGGCGCGGGGGCGGGGGCGACCTGCGGCGCCGGGGCGGGCGCGGGCCGGGCGCTCGCGCTCAGCACGTCCTCCTTCATCACCCGGCCGTCGCGGCCGCTGGGCTCGACGTCGGCGCGGTCGATGCCGCGGTCGGCCATCAGCTTGCTGGCCGAGGGCGCGTCCTCGACGTCGCGGCGGACCGCCGCCGGCGCCGGGGCGTCCGCGGCGGCGGTGCCGGCCGCGGCCACGGCGGCGGTGCCGGTGCGCGCGCCGCTGCCGCCGGCGATGCGGCCGAGCTTGCCGCCGGCGGCGACGGTGGCGCCGTCGTTGGCGTAGATCTCGGCGAGCGTGCCGCTGGCGGGGGCGGGCACCTCGACCGAGACCTTGTCGGTCTCGAGCTCGCAGAGCATCTCGTCCTGGGTGACGGCGTCGCCCGGCTTCTTGAACCAGTTCGACACCGTGGCCTCGGTGACGCTCTCGCCGAGCGAGGGCACCATGACCTCGATCGACTGCTCGTTCGCGGGGGCGGATTCGGCGTCGGTCGCCGCGGCCTTGCCCGGCACCTCGTCCGACGCCCTGGCGGGCGTGGCCGGCTTTTCGGACGCGGGCTTTTCGGGCGCGCGCTTCTCGGAGGCGGACTTGTCGGAGGCGGGCTTTTCCGGCGCGGCGGCGGGTCTGGCGCCCGCCTTCTCGTCGATGGTGGCGATCAGCGCGCCGACGTTGACGGTCTGGCCCTCCTTGGCGACGATCTCGGCGAGGACGCCGGCGGCGGTGGCCGGCACCTCGACGGTGACCTTGTCGGTCTCGAGCTCGCAGAGCATCTCGTCGACCTTGACCGCGTCGCCCACCTTCTTGAACCAGGTGGCCACGGTCGCCTCGGTGACGCTCTCGCCGAGCGTCGGGACGCGGATTTCGGCCATTCTCTAGCGGTCCTTCCTGAGCGAGAGCGCGGTGTCGACCAGCGCCTCCTGCTGGGCCTTGTGCTCGCGGGCGAGCCCGGTGGCGGGCGAGGCGGAGGCGGCGCGGCCGACGTAGACCGGGCGCTTGTGCTTGGCCTCGATGCGGTTGAGCACCCATTCGAGGTTGGGCTCGACGAAGCCCCAGCCGCCCTGGTTCTTCGGCTCCTCCTGGCACCAGACCAGCTGGGCCTGCTTGAAGCGGCCGAGCTCCTTGGTGAGCGAGAGGGCGGGGAAGGGGTAGAACTGCTCGAGCCGGAGCAGGTAGACGTCGGTGATGCCGCGGGCGTCGCGCTCCTCGAGCAGGTCGTAGTAGACCTTGCCCGAGCACATCACCACCCGCTTGATCTTCTCGTCGGCGACGAGCTTGGTGGCGGAGATGCCGTACTCCGGCCCCATGTCGGCGTCGTCCCAGAGCAGGCGGTGGAAGCTCGAGCCCTTGCAGAAGTCCTTGAGCTTGGAGACCGCGAGCTTGTGGCGCAGCAGCGACTTCGGGGTCATCAGGATCAAGGGCTTGCGGAAGCTGCGGTGGATCTGCCGGCGCAGGATGTGGAAGTAGTTGGCCGGGGTGGTGCAGTTCGCGACGATCATGTTGTCCGAGGCGCACATCTGCAGGAAGCGCTCGAGGCGGGCGGAGGAATGCTCGGGGCCCTGACCCTCGTAGCCGTGCGGCAAGCAGGAGCACGAGGCCGGACATGCGCAGCCACTTCGCCTCGCCCGACGAGATGAACTGGTCGATCATGATCTGGGCGCCGTTGGCGAAGTCGCCGAACTGCGCCTCCCAGAGGGTCAGCGTGTTGGGCTCGGCCAGGGAATAGCCGTATTCGTAGCCGAGGACGGCGTATTCGGAGAGCATCGAGTCGACGACCTCGTAGGTCGCCTGGCCGGACTCGATGTGGTTGAGCGGCAGGTAGCGCTCCTCGGTCTCCTGGTCGATGATGCCGGAGTGGCGCTGGCTGAAGGTGCCGCGCGTCGAGTCCTGGCCGGAGAGGCGCACCGGGAAGCCCTCGGTGAGGAGCGTGCCGAAGGCGAGCGCCTCGGCGGTCGCCCAGTCGATGCCCTCGCCGGTCTCGATCATCTTCGCCTTGGCGTCGAGCATCCGCTGCACGGTCTTGTGCGGACGGAAGCTGTCGGGCAGGCGGGTCAGCGCCGTGCCGACCTTCTTCAGCCGGGGCATCTCCACCGCGGTCTTGCCGCGCTGGTAGCGGCCGTCGCGCCGCGACATCCCCGACCAGCGGCCGTCGAGCCAGTCGGCCTTGTTCGGGCGGTAGTCCTTGGCCGCCTCGAACTCGGCGTTGAGGTGCGCCTGGAAGGCGGCCTTCATGTCCTCGATCTCACCTTCGGGGATGAGCCCGTCGGCGACGAGGCGGTCGGTGTAGAGCTGCAGCGTGGTCTTGTGGCCCTTGATCGCGGTGTACATCAAGGGCTGGGTGAACATCGGCTCGTCACCCTCGTTGTGGCCGAACCGGCGGTAGCAGAAGATGTCGAGGACGACGTCCTTGTGGAAACGCTGGCGGAACTCGGTGGCGACGCGGGCGGCGTGCACCACGGCCTCGGGGTCGTCGCCGTTGACGTGGAAGATCGGCGCCTCGACCATCAGCGCGAGGTCGGTGGGGTAGGGCGAGGAGCGCGAGTACATCGGCGCGGTGGTGAAGCCGATCTGGTTGTTGACCACGATGTGCATGGTGCCGCCGGTGCGGTGGCCCTTGAGGCCGGAGAGGCCGAAGCACTCGGCGACCACGCCCTGGCCGGCGAAGGCGGCGTCGCCGTGCAGGAGGATCGGCAGCACCCTGGTGCGGTCGACGTCGCCGCGCTGCGCCTGCTTGGCGCGCACCTTGCCGAGGACGACGGGGTCGACCGCCTCGAGGTGGCTGGGGTTGGCGGTCAGCGAGAGGTGGACGCGGTTGCCGTCGAACTCGCGGTCGGAGGAGGCGCCGAGGTGGTACTTGACGTCGCCGGAGCCCTCGACCTCCTCGGGCTTGAAGCTGCCGCCCTGGAACTCGTTGAAGATCGCCTTGTAGGGCTTGGCGAGCACGGTCGCGAGCACGTTGAGCCGGCCGCGGTGCGGCATGCCGATGACGATCTCCTCGACGCCGAGCGCGCCGCCGCGCTTGACGATCTGCTCCATCGCCGGCACCAGCGCCTCGCCGCCGTCGAGGCCGAAGCGCTTGGTGCCGGTGTACTTGACCTGCAGGAACTTCTCGAAGCCCTCGGACTCGACCAGCTTGTTGAGGATGGCGCGGCGGCCCATCTGGGTGAAGCTGATCTCCTTGCCGTAGCCCTCGATGCGCTCCTTGAGCCAGGCCGACTGCTCGGGGTCGGAGATGTGCATGTACTGCAGCGCGAAGGTGCCGCAGTAGGTGCGCTTGAGGATCGCGAGGATCTCGCGGAGCGAGGCGGTCTCGAGGCCGAGGACGTTGTCGATGAAGATCGGCCGGTCGAGGTCGGCCTCGGTGAAGCCGTAGGTCTGATAGCGCAGCTCGGGGTGGGGGAGCTGCTCCTCGAGGCCGAGCGGGTCGAGGTCGGCCTCGAGGTGGCCGCGGATGCGGTAGGCGCGGATGATCATCAGCGCGCGCAGCGAGTCGGTGACCGCCTGGCGGACCTGCGCCTCGGAGATCGCGACGCCCTGCTCGGCGGCCCTGGCGCGGACCTTGTCGGCGACGGCCTTCGCGGGGGCCGGGCCCCACTGGCCGTCGAGCGCGGCGGTCAGCTCGTCGGTCGGCGCCGGCGGCCAGTCGGAACGGGCCCAACTCGGCCCGTGGGCGATCTTCTGCACGTCGCCGGTGGCGTCGTCGAGGCCGCGGAAGAAGGCCTGCCAGATGGCGTCGACGCTCGCCGGGTCACGGGCGTAGCGCGCCTGAAGCTGCTCGACGTACTCGCCGTTCTGCCCCTGCAGGAACGACGAGGAATGAAACTGGGCGTTCGATTGTTCGGTCATGTCGGGCCTCCTCCTGCCCTACGGCCGCGCGCCTCTCGCGTTCCGGCCGCTAACCTTCTTACTTGCGGCCGGGGCCCTTCAGCCCCGGCCGATTGCCTTCAGCACCGCCTGCCCGAGGCCGGCGGGGCTGTCCGCCACCACGATGCCGGCGGCCTTCATCGCCTCGATCTTGTCGTCGGCACCGCCCTTGCCGCCGGCGACGATGGCGCCGGCGTGGCCCATGCGGCGGCCCGGGGGGGCGGTGCGGCCGGCGATGAAGCCGGCGGTGGGCTTCATCCGGCCCTTCTTCGCCTCGTCCTTGAGGAACTGTGCCGCTTCCTCCTCGGCCGAGCCGCCGATCTCGCCGATCATGATGATCGACTGGGTCTCGGGGTCGGCGAGGAACCATTCGAGCACGTCGATATGCTCGGTGCCCTTGATCGGGTCGCCGCCGATGCCGACGCAGGTCGACTGGCCGAGGCCGGCGGCGGTGGTCTGGCCGACCGCCTCGTAGGTGAGGGTGCCGGAGCGGGAGACGACGCCGACCGAGCCGCGCTTGTGGATGTGGCCGGGCATGATGCCGATCTTGCAGGCGTCCGGCGTGATGACGCCGGGGCAGTTCGGGCCGATCAGGATCGACTTCGTGCCTTCGAGGGCGCGCTTGACCTTCATCATGTCGAGCACCGGGATGCCCTCGGTGATGCAGACGATGAGTTCCATCTCGGCGTCGATTGCCTCGAGGATGGCGTCGGCCGCGAAGGGCGGGGGCACGTAGATCGCGGTGGCGGTGGCGGCGGTCTTCGCCTTCGCTTCGGCGACGGTGTTGAAGACCGGCAAGCCGATGTGGGTCTCGCCGCCTTTGCCGGGGGTGACGCCGCCGACCATCTTGGTGCCGTAGGCGATGGCCTGCTCGCTGTGGAAGGTGCCCTGCGAGCCGGTCAGGCCCTGGCAGATCACCCGGGTGCTTTCATCGACGAGGATCGCCATGGATTTCAGTCCTTGTTCACGCTCGGGCGGCCTTGGCCACCGGCATTCCTTCGAGCTGCGCCTCACCCTCGCGGTCAAGCCAGTCGCGGCACATCGCGCAGAAGGCGAAGTCCTGGGCGTACCATCGCCGCAGGTTCGCGATCGCGAGTTCCGAAAGCTTCGGGACGTTGGAGTAGTCGTTCCTGTGGCTGCTCACGCCGTCCTCGGTGGTCTGCACGTCGGCGTCGATGCCGAGCCGGTCGAAGAGTATGCGCAGATCGGACTCGAACTGGTCGGTTCGCAGGATCCAGACCGGGGGCCGGGTCTCCAGGAGGAATCCCCGTTGCGGGAACCAGTCGACCTGGTTCATCGCCAGATGCATGACCGAGCGCATCGCCGCGGTCGCCGCAAGGCCACGCTCGGTGTCGAGAAACAGCGCTTCGGCGAGATCGTTGGCGTGCTCGAAATTCGCGAAGGCCACCGCCTCGTCGGGCGTCCAGTCGACGTCGTAGAGCGGCTTGCCCTTGCGCTTGCGGCAGTAGAAGCCGGACCTGAAGCGCGCGATCGGATCCCGGATCGAGAAGAAATACCGCGCGTCCGGCGGGATCGTCGCCAGGGTCTCCTTGTGCGATTCCCGCCGCAGCAGGATGCCGACCTTGTCCTGCTCGTTGATCTTGGGGAAGAGGTAGCGGAGCTGCGAGCCGGCGTTCTTGCCGATATGCAGGTAATGCACGATCTCCTTCTTGGGAGCGTTGCGCTCGCGCAGCTGGCGCCGGAGGCGCCGGAGCATCCTCAGCGGGTATGGTGCCGTGGTTTTCTGCTTTGGCATGCGGCTTGCCTCAATGCTTCGCCGGCTTCATCGGGATCAGCCCGCGGCCCGCAACGGTGCGCCCACGTTCGCCGGAGCCGCGAAATCCCCGGTTGCATCCTGCGCCTTTGCCGTCTCGCGTTCCAGCCAGTCGCGGCACATCTCGCAGAAGGCGATGTCCTGCGCGTACCATCGCTTCAGGTTCGCGACCGCCAGCTCCGAGAGCGGCGGCACGTCGGTATAGTCGCTGCGGTGGCCGGTGACCGGGTCCCTGGTGATCGCGACCTCGGCGTTTATGCCGAGACGGTCGAGCAGGACGGCGAGGTCGGCCTCGAAGTTCTCGGTGCGCAGGATCCATACCGGCGGCCGCACCGCGAGCATCGAGCCGCTCATCGGGAACCAGTCCACCTGGTTCTTCGCCAGATGCACGATCGAGCGGATCGCCGCGGTCGCCTGGCGGCCGCGCTCGTCGTCGCGAAACAGCGCCTCGGCGAGGTCGTTGGCGTGTTCGAAGGTCTCGAAGGCCGGCCTCTCGTAGCGGGTCCATTCGGAGTGGTAGCGGGGCTGACCCTTGCGCTTGCGGCAGTAGAACCCCGACTTGAAACGGGAGATCGGATCCCGGATCGAGAAGAAGTAGCGTGCGTCCGCCGGGATGCCCGGCAGCGTGACCTTGTGCGGTTCGCGCTTCAGGGCGATGCCCGCCGTGGCGTTCACCTGCTCGATCACGTGCCGCAGCTGGGTGCCGGCATTCTTGTTGATGTGCAGGAAGTGCACGATTTCCTTCTTCGGCATCACGCTTCGCCGCGCGCGGCGGGCGATGCGCGTGATGAAGCGAGCGCCATGACGCCGCTTCCTTGCGGGGTTGCATCGGTGCCGGCCCGCTCAATGTCTGACCTCGTGCACGATCTTTTCCGCCGCGTCGGCGAGGTCGTCGGCGGCGATGACGGCGAGGCCGCTCTCGTTCAGGATCTTCTTGCCGAGCTCGACGTTGGTGCCTTCGAGCCGGACGACCAGCGGCACCTTCAGGCCGACTTCCTTCACCGCGGCGATCACGCCTTCGGCGATGACGTCGCAGCGCATGATGCCGCCGAAGATGTTCACGAGGATGCCCTTCACCTGCGGGTCGGAGGTGATGATCTTGAACGCCTCGGTCACCTTCTCCTTGTTGGCGCCGCCGCCGACGTCGAGGAAATTGGCCGGTTGCGCGCCGTAGAGCTTGATGATGTCCATGGTCGCCATCGCGAGCCCGGCGCCGTTGACCATGCAGCCGATCTCGCCGTCGAGCGCGATGTAGTTAAGATCGAATTTCGACGCCGCAAGCTCCTTGGGATCTTCCTCGGTCTCGTCGCGCAGCGCCATGATGTCCTTCTGGCGATAGAGCGCGTTGTTGTCGAAGCCCATCTTGGCGTCGAGGCAGCGCAGGTCGCCGTCGGTGGTGACGATCAAGCGGGTTGATCTCCAGCATCTCGCAGTCCTTCTCGATGAAGAGCCGGTAGAGCCGGGTGACGAGGTCGACGCACTGGCGGACCTGCTTGCCCTCGAGGCCGAGCGCGAAGGCGACGCGGCGGCCGTGGAAGCCGGAGATGCCGGAGGCGGGGTCGATCGAGAAGCTCAGCAGCTTCTCCGGGGTCCGGGCGGCCACCTCCTCGATGTCCATGCCGCCCTCGGTCGAGCAGACGAAGGCGATGCGGCTCGACACCCGGTCGATGAGGAGCGCGAGGTAGAGCTCGCGCGCGATGTCCGAGCCGTCCTCGATGTAGACGCGGTTGACCACCCTGCCCGCCGGTCCCGACTGGTGGGTGACGAGGGTACGGCCGAGCATCTTCTGGGCTTCCTCGGCCGCCTCGGAGACCGACCGGGTCACGCGGACGCCGCCCTTCTCGCCGGCCGAGGCCTCCTTGAAGCGGCCCTTGCCGCGGCCGCCGGCGTGGATCTGCGCCTTCACCACCCAGATCGGGCCGTCGATCTCGCCCGCGGCGGTCTTGGCCTCCTCGGCCTTGAGCACGATGCGGCCGTCGGAGACCGGCAGCCCGTAGTCCTTCAGGAGCTGCTTGGCCTGGTACTCGTGAATGTTCATCTCAACCCCGCCCCTCGCGTTTCGCTCGCGAAGCCGGTACGCGCCGGCTGCCGTTCGTTAGGCAGAGTTGGGCCGTTTTTGCAAACGAATATCGGCCGTTCCGGGCGGAAGACGCAGGAAAACCGCGTTGTGTGATCACAGCCTAAAACGCTGTGATCACAAATTTGCGGCAGCGCCGAGGGCGGCCGACTCGCCCGGATCGCGGCGGCCCGGGAGGTCAGGCGAGGGTGGCGTCGATGCCCTTGCAGGCCTCCACCAGCCCGCGGACCGCCTCGACCGACTTGTCGAACATCGCCTTTTCGCCGCGGTTGAGGCTGATCTCCACCACCTTCTCGATCCCGCCGGCGCCGATCACCGTCGGCACGCCGACGTACATCCCCTTCACGCCGTAGGCGTTCTCGATCCAGGCGGCGCAGGGCAGGACGCGCTTCTGGTCCTTGAGGTAGGCCTCGGCCATCTCGATCGCGCTGGCGGCGGGGGCGTAGAAGGCCGAGCCGGTCTTCAGCAGGCCGACGATCTCGGCGCCGCCGTCGCGGGTGCGCTGCACGATCGCGTCGAGCTTTTCCTGCGTGGTCCAGCCCATCTCGATCAGATCCGGGAGCGGGATGCCGGCGACGGTCGAGTAGCGGGTGAGCGGCACCATCGAGTCGCCGTGGCCGCCGAGGACGAAGGCGGTGACGTCCTTGACGGAGACGCCGAACTCCTCGGCGAGGAAATAGCGGAAGCGGGCGCTGTCGAGGATGCCGGCCATGCCGCAGACCTTCTCGGTCGGCAGGCCCGAGAACTCGCGCAGCGCCCAGACCATGGCGTCGAGCGGATTGGTGATGCAGATGACGAAGGCGTCGGGGGCGTGGGCGGCGATGCCCTGGCCGACGGATTTCATCACCTTGAGGTTGATGCCGAGCAGGTCGTCGCGGCTCATGCCCGGCTTGCGCGGGACGCCGGCGGTCACGATGCAGACGCTGGCGCCGGCGATGCCCTCGTAGCTGTTGGTGCCGCTGAGCGCGGCGTCGAACTTGTCGACCGGGCTCGACTCGGCGATGTCGAGCGCCTTGCCCTGCGGGATGCCTTCGGCGATGTCGAACAGGACCACGTCGCCGAGCTCCCTGATGCCGGCGAGATGGGCGAGCGTGCCCCCGATCTGCCCGGACCCGATCAGCGCGATCTTCGGTCTTGCCATTTGGCCCTGTCTCCCGTTCTGGTGCGAAACCGGCTTTTGGCTAGACCCTCGCGTCCGGCAAGGCAAGCCGGAAGGCACAGCACGGGCGCACCTCGGGCAGATGACCCTCGACACCGCTTTCTTCGCCGCGGCGATCCCGGCCGTGCTGATCTCGGCCGCGTCCAAGGGGGGATTCGGGGGTGGGGCGGGCTTCGCCTCGGCGCCGCTGCTGGCGCTGGCGATGCCGCCCGCGGAGGCGGTGGGTCTGCTCCTGCCGCTGCTGATGCTGATGGATCTGATCTGCCTGCCGCCCTATTGGCGGAAGTGGAACTGGCGGCACTCGCTGCTGCTGATGGCGGGCGGCGTGCCGGGGACGCTGCTCGGATGGTGGGTCTTCGGGCTGATCAGCGCCGACGGGGTGCGGCTCTTCATCGGGCTCTCGGCACTCGGCTTCGTGCTCTTCCAGATCGCGCGGTCGCGGGGCTGGCTGAAGCCGCCGGCACGCGATCCGGGCGCCGGCAAGGGGCTGTTCTGGGGGACGGTCGCCGGGTTCACCAGCTTCATCAGCCATGCCGGCGGTCCGCCGGCGTCGATGTACCTGCTCGGCGTCGGCCTCGACAAGACGACCTACCAGGCCTCGACGGTGCTGGTGTTCTGGTGGATCAACCTGATCAAGCTGCCGGCCTACGTCGAGGTCGGGATGCTGAACCGCAGCCTGATCACGCCGATCCTGATCCTCGCGCCGATCGCGGTGGCGGGGGTCTTCGCCGGGGTCTGGGCGCACCGGCGGGTATCGGACGTGTTCTTCTTCCGGCTTACCTACGTGCTGCTCGCCGTCACCGGCGCGAAGCTGGTCTGGGACGCGCTGGCCTGAGTCAGGCGTCGCTGCCGGGAGCGGCGGTCGGGGTCACGTCCTGCTCCCAGCGCTGGCCGGCGGCGAGCAGGCAGGACATGCCGTCGGTGTGGGTGACGAGGATGGTCCAGGTGCCGGTCGCCTCGGAGCTGTAGATCTCGACGACGGCGTCGTCGGCGTGCAGCCCGATGCTCTTCAGCGTCTCGCCGAAGCGCTCGGCGAGCTTCTTCACCACCTGCGCGCGCTGGGCGCAGGCCTGCGGGTCGGCGGCCTGGGCGCTCGGGGTGCCGGCGAGAAGGGCCAGCGCGACCGCGGCGCGGACGAAGTGCGAGAGCATCGGCATGGTCGGCTCCTTTTGCCGGGGCGGGCCGGCGGGCGAAGGTGCGAACGATGCGTTAACCTTGCCGCGAAATGGCGAAAGCATTCTTAACGATACGCGCTGAGGTTGCGCCCGCTGCGCAACGGCGAAATCTTCTTGCGTTCCGGGAACGGTTGTTCCAGTGACGGTTGCGGTGCAGCACAGCCCGGTCCGGACGCCGATGTCGATGGACGCCCATCCTTAC
The DNA here is from genome assembly GCA_963737485.1 of uncultured Alphaproteobacteria bacterium. Taxonomy (GTDB): domain Bacteria; phylum Pseudomonadota; class Alphaproteobacteria; order Rhodobacterales; family Rhodobacteraceae; genus Amaricoccus. Next base: position 32,476 of record CAVTSR010000004.1, read on the forward strand.
CGATCGGTCCTCTACATGCCCGGGTCACGGCCACGGGCGCTGGAGAAGGCGCGTTCGTTGCCGGCCGATGCGCTGATCCTCGACCTCGAGGACGCGGTGGCGCCCGGCGAGAAGCCGCGGGCGCGCGCGCTGGTGGCCGAGGCGGTGAAGGCGGGCGGCTACGGCGGGCGGGTGCTGCTGGTGCGGGTCAACGGGCTCGACACCGAATGGGGCGCGGCCGATCTCGCCGCCGCCTGCGCCGCGGGGCCGGACGGGATCCTGCTGCCCAAGGTCGAGGGCCCGGGGGATCTGGCGCGGGCCGCCGAGGCGATGCAGGCCGGCGGGGCGCCGGAGAGCTGCCGGCTCTGGGCGATGATGGAGACGCCGCGCGGCGTCCTGAACGCGGCGGCGATCGCCGGCGGGCACCGGCGGCTGGCGGGGCTGGTGCTCGGGACGAACGACCTCGTGAAGGATCTGCGCGCCGAGCACACGCCGGACCGGCTGGCGCTGGTCGCGAGCCTCGGGATCTGCCTGCTGGCGGCGCGGGCGGAGGGGCTGGTCTGCGTCGACGGGGTGTTCAACGCCTTTCAGGATGCGGACGGCCTGCGGGCGGTCTGCGTCCAGGGGCGGGCGATGGGGTTCGACGGCAAGACGCTGATCCATCCCGCGCAGATCGAGGTGGCGAACGCGGTGTTTGCGCCTACGATCGAGGACGTGGCGCTGGCCGAGATCCAGGTCGCGGCCTTCGAGGCGGCGCAGGCGCGCGGCGAGGGCGTGGCGGTGGTGGAGGGACGCATCGTGGAGAACCTGCACGTGGTAACGGCGCGGCAGCTTCTCGCCCGGGCGGCGGCGATCGCGGAACTGGAGGCTAGAACGTGACACTGCTGATCATCGGCCTGATCGTCTGGACGCTGGCGCATTCGCTGAAGCGCGTGGCGCCGGATGCGCGCGCGGGACTCGACCGCAGGCTCGGGGCCGGTCCGGCGCGCGGGGTGATGGCGGTGCTGATCCTCCTCGGGCTGGTGCTGATCGTCTGGGGCTACCGGCGGGCGCCGGTGGTGCCGGTCTACGACCCGGCGAGCTGGGCGATCCACGTCAACAACGGGCTGATGATCGTGGCGGTGCTGCTGCTCGGGCTGGGGCATTCCAAGAGCCGGGCGCGCGGCTGGCTGCGCAATCCGATGCTGACGGCGGTGGCGATCTGGGCGGTGGCGCATCTCCTGGTCAACGGCGACGCGGCGTCGCTGATCATGTTCGGCTGGCTCGGCCTCTGGGCGATCGGTGACATCCTGCTGATCGACACGCAGGATCCGGCCCCGGTCCGGACGGAAGGCGGGACGCTGGCGGGCGACGTGCGGCTGGTGGTGATCGCGGCGGTGGTCTTCGCGGTGATCGTCGCGGTCCATACCTGGCTTGGCTATCCGCCGTTCCCGGGATGAGCGCCGAGAAGACCTCGGGGGGGAACTTCTTCGAGGATTTCCGGGTCGGGCAGGAGCTGGTCCACGCGGTGCCGCGGACGGTGACCGAGGGAGAGCGGGCGCTCTATGCCGCGCTCTATCCCAGCCGCTTCGCGCTCGGCTCGTCGGACGTCTTTGCGCGGGGCTGCGGTCTCACCGGTAGCCCGATCGACGCGCTGGCGGGGTTCCATCTCGTGCTCGGCAAGACGGTGCCGGACGTGAGCCTGAACGCGGTCGCCAATCTCGGCTATGCCGAGGGGCGGTTCCTGCGGCCGGTCTATGCCGGCGACACGCTGACCGCGACCAGCGAGGTGATCGGGCTGCGCGAGACCTCGAACGGCAGGAGCGGGCTCGTCTGGGTGCGCTCGACCGGGTGGAACCAGCGCGGCGAGGCGGTGCTCGCCTACTGCCGCTGGGTGATGGTGCGCAAGCGCGATCCCGGCGCGCCGGCGCCGGCGGCGGTGGTGCCGGAGCTGGCGGCGGCGGTGGCGGCGGAGGCGCTGGCGGTGCCGGAGGGGCTCGACTTCGGCGGCTACGACTTCGCGCTCGCGGGCGAGCGCTGGCGCTGGGGCGACTACGGCGTGGGCGAGCGGATCGACCACGTCGACCGCAGCACGGTCGAGGAGGCCGAGCACATGCTCGCGACCCGGCTGTGGCAGAATACCGCAAGGGTGCATTTCGACGCCTCCGCCCGCGAGGACGGACGGCGGCTGATCTATGGCGGGCACGTGATGAGCCTCGCGCGGGCGCTGTCGTTCAACGGGCTCGCCAACGCGCAGCTGGTCGCGGCGATCAACGGCGGGACGCACGCGAACCCGTGCTTTGCCGGCGATACCGTGGGCGCCTGGTCGGAGGTGCTCGACAAGGCGCCGACGGGGGCGCCGGGGGTGGGGGCCCTGCGGCTGCGGACGGTGGCGACCAAGGGCGGAACGCCGTTCGCATTGCGCGATGCTGAGGGGAAATACCTGCCCGAAGTGCTGCTCGACCTCGACTACTGGGTGCTGATGCCGATCTGACGGGAGCGGTCGGCCAACTTGCCCGTGAAGGCAAAACGCTGGAATCGAATGGTTTCCCTGATCGTGCCGTCGCCGCACGACCTCGCCGGGCGCAACCGGCGCCGGCCGCGGCGGCCGGGGGTGGGCGAGCCTTGCATTCGTGCGGCAAGCGGTGTCATTAACGCAGAGGTCGAACGCGGAGGTTGGAATGGCAGACGTCAACCGGGGAAACCGACCGCTCTCGCCGCACCTGTCGATCTACCGGTGGCAGGTGGGCTCGACGATGTCGATCTTCCATCGCTTCACCGGGCTGGGACTGGGGCTGACCGCGATCCTCGTGGTCTGGTGGTTCCTCGCCGCGGCGTCGAGCCCGGGCTACTTCGCTGCGGTCGACGGCCTGCTCACCTCGTGGATCGGCACGCTCGTCATGCTGCTGGCGCTGGTCGCCTTCTGGTACCACTTCTTCAACGGCATCCGGCACCTGGTCTGGGACACCGGCACCGGGTTCGGGCTCGAGCAGGTGCGCACGAGCGCGATCGCGGTGCTGGCGGCGACCGCGGTGATGACGATCATCACGCTGATCGTCGCGTTCTGAAGGAGGAGCCGATGCATTTCCGCACCGACCGGCAGCGCGTCCAGGGGCTCGGCACCTCCGGGCATGGCGTCGGACACTGGTGGAGCCAGCGGATCACCTCGGCGGCGCTGGCGCCGCTCGGGGTCTGCTTCATCTTCCCGTTCGCCCAGGCGCTCGGCGGGCCATGGGAGCGGGTGCTCGTGGTCTACGGGCATCCGTTCAACGCCGTGGTCGCGATCCTGTTTCTCGCGGTCGGGTTCCTGCACCTGCAGCAGGGCGTGCAGGTGGTGATCGAGGACTACGTGCACGACAAGCCGGTGCGGGTGGCGATGCTGCTCGCCAACGCGCTCCTGAACGCGGCCTTCGCCTTCACCGGCATCTTCGCGGTCGCCAGGATCGCCTTCAGCTGACGGAGTCCGGGATGGCGGAGTACGATTTCATCGATCACACCTTCGACGTGGTGGTGGTCGGCGCCGGCGGCTCGGGGCTGCGGGCGACGCTGGGGATGGCCGAGCAGGGGCTGCGCACCGCCTGCGTCACCAAGGTGTTTCCGACCCGATCGCATACCGTGGCGGCGCAGGGCGGCATCGCCGCGAGCCTCGGCAACATGGGTCCGGACAACTGGCAGTGGCACATGTACGACACCGTGAAGGGGTCGGACTGGCTCGGTGACGCCGACGCGATGGAATATCTGGTGCGCGAGGCGCCGAAGGCGGTCTACGAGCTCGAGCACTACGGCGTGCCGTTCAGCCGCACCGAGGACGGGCGGATCTACCAGCGGCCGTTCGGCGGGCATACCACCGAGTTCGGCGAGGGGCCGCCGGTGCAGCGGACCTGTGCGGCGGCCGACCGCACCGGGCATGCGATCCTGCACACGCTCTACGGGCAGTCGCTGAAGCACAACGCGCAGTTCTTCATCGAGTACTTCGCGACCGACCTCATCATGACCGAGGACGGCGTCTGCCAGGGGGTGCTGGCCTGGAAGCTCGACGACGGGACCCTGCACCGCTTCAACGCCAAGATGACGGTGCTCGCGACCGGCGGCTACGGGCGGACGTACTTCTCGGCGACCTCGGCGCATACCTGCACCGGCGACGGCGGGGGGATGGTGGCGCGGCAGGGGCTGCCGCTGCAGGACATGGAGTTCGTGCAGTTCCACCCGACCGGCATCTACGGCGCCGGCTGCCTGATCACCGAGGGCGCGCGCGGCGAGGGCGGGTATCTGACCAACTCCGAGGGCGAGCGCTTCATGGAGCGCTATGCGCCCACCTACAAGGATCTCGCGAGCCGCGACGTGGTGTCGCGCTGCATGACGCTGGAGATCCGCGAGGGCCGCGGGGTCGGACCGCTGAAGGACCACCTGCACCTCAACCTCAACCACCTGCCGCCCGAGGCGCTGGCCGAGCGGCTGCCGGGGATCAGCGAGTCGGCGAAGATCTTCGCCGGGGTCGACGTGACCAAGGCGCCGATCCCGGTGCTGCCGACGGTGCATTACAACATGGGCGGGGTCCCGACGAACTACTGGGGCGAGGTGCTCGATCCGACCGAGCACAATCCCGACCGCATCCAGCCCGGGCTGATGGCGGTGGGCGAGGCGGGCTGCGCATCGGTGCACGGGGCGAACCGGCTGGGATCGAACAGCCTGATCGACCTCGTGGTCTTCGGCCGGGCGGCGGCGCTCCGCGCCGGCGAGGTGGTCGAGCGCGGGACGCCGAACCGGCCGCTCAACCAGGCCTCGGTCGAGGCGGCGGTCGAGCGGTTCGAGCGGCTGCGCAGCGCCGACGGCGGTACGCCGACCGCCGAGCTGCGGCTGGCGATGCAGAAGGCGATGCAGGAGGACGCGGCGGTCTTCCGCACCGACAAGACGCTGGCCGAGGGCGTCGGGAAGATGAAGGCGATCGCCGACAAGATGGCCGACGTCCGGGTCACCGACCGGTCGATGATCTGGAACTCGGATCTGATGGAGACGCTGGAGCTGACCAACCTCGTCCCGAACGCGCTCGCCACCATCGTCTCGGCCGCGGCGCGCAAGGAGAGCCGCGGCGCGCACGCCCAGGAGGACTGGCCGAACCGCGACGACGAGAACTGGCGCAAGCACACGCTGGCGGTGGTACACCCGGACAATTCGGTGACGCTCGCCTACCGGCCGGTGCACGTCGACCCGCTGACGCCCCACGAGAAGGGCGGGATCGATCCCAAGAGAATCGCGCCGAAGGCGCGGGTCTACTGATGAAACCGCATTACATGCCTGTCCGCCGGGCTTCGGAGGCCGGGACGTCGCAAGGAGCCTGACGCATGGTCGAGCTGACGCTGCCGCGAAACAGCCGGATGGTGACCGGCAAGACCTGGCCGAAGCCCGAGGGTGCGACCAACCTGCGCGCCTTCCGCATCTATCGCTACGACCCGGACGGCGGGCGCAACCCGCAGATCGACACCTACTGGGTCGACATGGACAGCTGCGGGCCGATGGTTCTCGACGCGCTGATCAAGATCAAGAACGAGATCGACCCGACGCTGACCTTCCGCCGGTCGTGCCGCGAGGGGATCTGCGGGTCCTGCTCGATGAACATCGACGGCGTCAATACGCTCGCCTGCACCTGCGGGATGGACCAGATCGAAGGCGAGGTGAAGATCTACCCGTTGCCGCACATGCCGGTGATCAAGGATCTGGTGCCGGATCTGACGATGTTCTACGCCCAGCACGCCAGCACCAAGCCGTGGCTCGAGACCGAGACCCCGGCGCCCGAGCGCGAGTGGCTGCAGTCGATCGAGGACCGCCGCAAGCTCGACGGCCTCTACGAGTGCATCCTCTGCGCCTGCTGCTCGACCTCCTGCCCGAGCTACTGGTGGAACGGCGATCGCTACCTCGGGCCGGCGGCGCTGCTGCACGCCTACCGCTGGATCATCGACTCGCGCGACGAGGCGACGGGCGAGCGGCTGGACGACCTCGACGACCCGTTCAAGCTCTACCGCTGCCACACGATCATGAACTGCGCCCAGACCTGCCCGAAGCACCTGAACCCGGCGAAGGCGATCGCCGAGATCAAGAAGCTGATGGTCGAGCGGCAGATGTGACGGCGCTGCCTGTGGCACCGGAGGCTGCCTGACCCGGCGGGAGCGCGCGCTGCAGCTCTTGCGCAGGTCGGCCGGTGGGCCGAAAGAACTGCGAATAGACCTGGGGCGGTAGCCTGATCGCCCGGTTGGCCCGAGCCGCCATGGCGTCGGGTGCAGGGGCGGGCGGAGCGCCTTTGCGCTCCGGGAGTCGTTCTCCCCGCGCAAGCGCGGGGCCCCTGCGCGCCTGTTGGCGCGCGTTTCCCCCACTCCCCCTTCCCCCTCGCCCCCAGGGGCGAGGGGAACCTGCCCGATAGGGGAGGGTGGGATGACCGGGCGGGCGAGCGCCCGGACCACCCGGGGGGGGTCAGTCGCCCTCGGCGCCGGCGAAGCGGGCGGAGAGGGCGGCGGTGCGGGCGTCGTCGAGCTTGGCGAAGAGGACGTCGGGGACATCGAAGGGGTGGCCGGGGGGGAGCGCATCGAGGGCGGCGGCGAGGTCCGTCGGCCAGGAGGCGTCGGCGAGCCCGAGGGCGTCGAGCAGGGTGTCGGAGGCGTCGGGCAGGAAGGGGCGCGAGACGATGGCGTAGAGCCGGATCAGGTTGAGCGCGAAGCGGGTGATCGCGGCGGCGCGGGCGGGATCGGTCTTGATCGCGGTCCAGGGGGCGGCGGACTGCAGGTACTCGTTGCCGGCGACCCAGAGCGCGCGCAGCTCCTGGCTCGCCTTGCGCAGCTCGATCGCGTCCATCGCCGCCTCGTAGGCGGCGAGGCGGCGGGCGAGGTCGGCGGTGACTTCGGCCTCCGCCGGGCCGTAGGGCGCCTCGGGGACGGTGGTGCCGAAGCGGGCGGCGGCGAACTTGGTGACGCGGCTGACGAAGTTGCCGAGGACGTCGGCGAGGTCCTTGTTCACCTGCGCCTGGAAGCTCTGCCAGGTGAAGTTCGAATCCGAGCCCTCGGGGACGTTGGCCATCAGCCACCAGCGCCAGTAGTCGGAGGGCAGGATCTCGAGCGCCTGGTCCATGAAGACGCCGCGGCCCTGGCTGGTGGAGAACTTGCCGCCCTCGTAGTTGAGGTAGTTGAACGACTTGATGTAGTCGACGAGCTTCCACGGCTCGGCCCCGTCGTGGTTGGAGCCGAGGATCGTGGCCGGGAAGGAGAGCGTGTGGAACGGCACGTTGTCCTTGCCCATGAACTGGACGTAGCGGACGTCCGCTGCGCCTTCGTCGCGGCGCCACCAGCGGCGCCAGTCGGCCTCGGTGCGGCCGGTGGCCTCGGCCCATTCGGCGGTGGCGCCGATGTATTCGATCGGGGCGTCGAACCAGACGTAGAAGACCTTGTCCTCCATGCCGGGCCACGGCTCGGTGCCGCGCCGGACCGGGATGCCCCAGGAGAGATCGCGGGTGATCGAGCGGTCCTGCAGCCCCTCGCCGTCGTCGAGCCATTTGAGCGCGATCGAGGTGGAGAGGATCGGCCAGTCGGTCTTGGTCTCGATCCAGGCGCGGAGCTCGTCGCGGAGCTGGCTCTGGCGCAGGTAGAGGTGCGTGGTCTCGCGGACCTCGAGGTCGGTCGAGCCGGAGATCGCCGAGCGCGGCTCGATCAGGTCGGTGGGGTCGAGCTGCTTGGTGCAGTTCTCGCACTGGTCGCCGCGCGCGCGCGGGTAGCCGCAGTTCGGGCAGGTGCCGACGACGTAGCGGTCGGGCAGGAAGCGGCCGTCGGCGGGGGAATAGATCTGCCGCTCGCTGACCTCGGAGATGAGGCCGGCGTCGGCGAGGCGGCCGGCGAAATGCTGGGTGAGCGCGTGGTTCTGCGGGCTCGACGAGCGGCCGTAGTGGTCGAAGGAGAGGCGGAAGCCCTCGACCAGATCCTTCTGCACCGACCAGAGCCGGGCGCAGTAGTCGGCGACCGGCTCGCCGGCTTCCGCGGCGGCGATCTCGGCCGGGGTGCCGTGCTCGTCGGTGGCGCAGATCAGCAGCACCTCGTGGCCGCGGGCGCGCAGGTAGCGGGCATAGACGTCGGAGGGGAGCTGGCTGCCGACGAGGTTGCCGAGGTGCTTGACGCCGTTGATGTAGGGCAGCGCGGAGGTGATCAGGATGCGGGCCATCGGGCTCCCCATGCGGCGGGTCGCGACCAGATAGGAGATTCGGCGCGCGCTGGCCAGAGGCGGCGGCGGGCGGCGGCGGGGCGGCGGCTCCGGTCAGGCCTGCTGCGCCGGCAGGGACTGCCGTTCGACCGCGCGCTCGAGCTCGGCGATCCGGGCGCGCAGCGTGTCGTCCTCCACCTGGGCGTAGGCGATCTCGGCGCTGCGGGCCAGCCGCCCGAGCAGGTCGCGCTCGGCGTGGTCGAGGTCGGTGCCGGCCTCGTGGCCGCTGTAGAAGACGATCGCGAAGCAGCGGCGCGGATTGGCGACGGGCGCGACGAGCACCGGCCGTCCGATGTCGTCCGGCAGGCCGGTCGCCCCGGCCGGTCCGAGGCCGACGCGGTGCGGCTCGGGGGAGGTGCTCCCGACGAGCGGGTGGTCGGGCGGCAGCGCGGCGAGGTGGCCCGCGTCCCAGCCGCAGCTGGCGGTGCGGCGGAAACTGCCGTTCGCCTCCTTGCGGAAGACCGCCGCCGACGCGAGGTGAAGCGCGCGCACCGGCTCGTCGACCAGCGAGCGCTCGATGTCCCCGACGCGGTCGGCGCGCTCGATCGTCTCGCACACCTCGCCGAGGTGCGCCTCGGCGCGGCGGAAGCGGAAATCGAACAGCCGCTCGGCCAACTCGGTCGCGAGCTCGTGCAGCCGCGCCAGCAGGTAGACGAAGCCCGAGGCGACGAGGAGCCAGGCCCACTCGGGCATGCGGAAGTACTCGTCGATCACCTCGATCTGCCGGTGCAGCAGCAGCGTCGGCAGGCTCAGGACCAGCCCGAGCAGGGTTGCGCGGCGAAGGGGAATCGCGACGTTGACCACGCGCGGACGGCGCACCGCCTCGACGACGAAGAGGCAGAGGATGCCGTTGACGATGTAGAGTGCGCCGGTGAGCTCCTCGAGGGCCGCGCCGTCGTCGATGAGGCCGTCGAAGAGCGAGGTCTCGAGCATCAGCTCGGCGAGGAGAAAGGCGGGAAAGCCGATCAGCGCACCCCAGATCACCCAGCGGATGCGCTGGTAGTCGCGCGGGGTGAGCAGGCCGCGCCGTCCGATGAGGATCGCGACGCGCGGCGATGCTGACGACGAAGCCGAGCGGCGTCGAGGCGCGCATCGCGATGCTCGGCCGGATGGCCGAAGAGGCTCGCGAGCGTCGCCAGCGAGACGAGCTGGAAGCCGGTGGCGAAGATCGGGAGCGCCCGCTCGACCCGGCGCCAGCCGCCTTCGACCCGGTCGACCGGCGCGCGGAGCGCAAAGACGAGGAGGCCGGTGTAGCCGGCGGCCTGCATCACGCAGGAGGCGACGTCCTGGAGAAAACCGCGCGCGGCCATTGCTGCAGCCAGGCCCAGAAGAAGAAGACCTGGCCGGGGTTGAAGTACATCGCATAGACGAAGAAGCCCCAGGTCATCGGCCCGGGACGGATCCAGACCAGCCAGGCGGCACCGAGCACGACCGCGACGCCGGCCGCCTGCTGCAACCCCAGGATCACGCGGAGGAGCCAGTTGCTGGGCCGCGGCTCGGCGGTGACGGTGACGCTCCGTGCCGGATGCGTCGGCGTCGGCGGCGAGGGCGAAGGTGACGCTCTTGCCGGGAAGCAGGTAGTTGACCCCGCCCCAGATCGCGAGCGTGTCGATGCAGAAGCGGCTGTCGATCGTGGTGCAGCGCATCCGGTCGAGGTCGAGGCGGTCGCCGGCGCGCAGGCCCGCCTTCCAGGCGGGCGACTGCTCCTCGGATGCGAAGGGGCCCTGGACCTCGAACACCAGCCCGTCGGCGTTGGTGGTCAGCCCGAGCGAGTCGAGCGGAACGAAGATGCGCAGGAAGTCGGGCGCGATCATCGCGATCGCGTAGAGCGTCAGAAGCACGAGGATCAGCCGGCCTCCGAGCCGCGCGCCACCGCCTTCGCCCATCGTGCGCTTCGCTGCCCCCCGTGATGCCTGGCCGGAAAGCTTAGGCGGAGCCGCCGGCATTGTCACCGGCGGGCCTTGCCGCCGAGGGCAGTTTGGTGTGACCTGCCGTCGCCGGCGCGTGGCCGGCCCCCGGGGGACAAGCATGCCGATCACGCTCTACGATGTAACGGTGCCGGTGTTTCTGCGCGGGTTCGGACGGCTGTCGGCGATCCTCGACAAGGGACGGACCGCGGCCGAGGCCGCGGGCACCGATCCCGCGGCGCTGCTGACGGCGCGGCTCGCGCCCGACATGCTGCCGCTGACCGGGCAGATCCAGCGGGCGAGCGACACCGCCAAGTTCGCGATGGTGCGGGTGGGGGGCGTCGAGAACGAGGCCTTCACCGACGACGAGGCGAGCTTCGCCGACCTCGACGGCCGGATCGCGCGGACGGTGGCCTTCCTCGAGCGGGTGCCGCGCGCCGCGATCGACGACCGGGCCGAGGCGATGATCGAGGTCCGGATCGGGCGGCCGCTGACGCTGGCGGCGAGCGACTACATGCTGGGCTTCGCGCTGCCCAACTTCTTCTTCCACGTCACGACCGCCTACGACATCCTGCGCCACGAGGGCATCGGGCTCGGCAAGGGGGACTACATCGGTCCGATCGGCGATGCCTGAGATGCGCAGCGGGCCGGTCTTTCTCTTCGACCTCGACGGGACGCTGGTCGACAGCGTCTACCAGCACGTGCTGGCCTGGAAGGAATCGCTCGACGCCGCGGGGATCGACCTCTCGGTCTGGCGCATCCACCGCCGGATCGGGATGAGCGGCGGGCTCTTCACCAACCAGCTCCTGCGCGAGACCGGGCTCGAATTCAGCGAGGAGCTGGTGGCGCGGCTGCGATCCGGCCACGCCGAGGCGTACAAGCGCTACCGGGACGCGATCCGGCCGCTGCCCGGGGCGAAGGAGCTGCTGGGGTGGCTGACCGAGGCGGGCATCCCCTGGGCGATCGCCACCAGCGGGCGCATGGAGACGGCGGCGGTGAACCTCGCCGCGCTCGGGGTCGATCCGGCGGTGACGCCGGTGGTGACGCGGGACCAGGTGCGCTACGCCAAGCCCGACCCGGATCTGTTCCTTGCCGCCGCCGACCGGCTCGGGGCGCCGATCGAGACGGCGGTGGTGGTCGGTGATGCGATCTGGGACATGCTGGCGGCGGTGCGCTGCCGGGCGCTGGGGGTGGGGCTGCTCAGCGGCGGCTACGGAGACGCGGAGCTGCGCGCGGCAGGTGCGATCCGGGTCTTCGACGATCCGGCGGATCTGCTCAACCACATCGACGAGGTGGGCGGGCGGCGGTAGGACGACCTGCCGGCGCGGAGCCGGCGCCTCGACGGCTGGCTCGGCGACCTCTCGGGAGCGTCGGGCCAGGGGCCTAGCGCTGCGGGCAGGAATCGAGCTGTTGCTGGTAGAGCGTCGCCCAGGCCTGCACGTCACGCGCCACCGGCGGCAGCCAGGACTTGCCGCGGTAGCTGCCGCGGGCATAGCCGGCCTTGCCCTCGTGATAGGCGAGGTACTGGTTGTAGGCGTCGCCCGTCGCCACCCCGTTCGCCCGGCTGGCGCCGCTCATGTACCAGCCGATGAAGTCCGAGGCGTCGGAGAAGTCGCCGCGGTCCGCGCGGCGACGGCCGGTATCCGCGCGATAGTCGTCCCAGGTGCCGTCGATCGCCTGGGCGTAGCCGTAGGCGCTCGATAGCGGGACGTCGCGCGAGAAGATGCCGCTGCCCACGTGCTTGGTGGGCCGCGCGTCGTGGCGGAAGCTCGACTCGCGCGCGATGGTCGCGAGCTGCACCGAGACCGGAACGCCCCATTTGTCCTGGGTTCGCCGCATCGCCGCGAACCACTGCGGCCGCTCGGTCTGCATCCGGCACGCATCGGCCACCGTGCTCGGGGGCTTGTCATGCCCCGCGCAGGCGGTCAGTAGCGCGCAAACGAATGTGAGTGCGAGCTGGCGCCCGCGTCCGTAACCTGCCTTCATCTCAACTGCTCGCGTGTCTTGCCGCACGTCGTCCGGTGAGTGTGCCAAAAAACGATCGCAATGCCAAGAAAAAGCTCACAGAAGATTCCGCGGGTGCCGCGGGGGCGGAAAGTGCCGCCCCACGGGGCCGGGATTTCGGAGTGAGACAGTTTTGCCGCAGTGCATCAACAACACGGCCGCCCGTTGTGGACAGAAAGCGGCCCGGGCTATATCATCGCGGTGAAGCGGGTATTGCGGGTTTCAGGGGAATGCTGCGGGTTTCGGCTAAATTTGCACTGGGGCAGGTGGTCCGCCACCGCGTGCATCCGTTTCGCGGCGTGATCTTCGACGTCGATCCCTCGTTCAACAACACCAACGAATGGTGGGAGTCGATCCCCGAGGACAGCCGCCCGCGCAAGGACCAGCCCTTCTACCACCTGCTGGCCGAGAACGATACGTCCTACTACGTGGCCTACGTCTCCGAGCAGAACCTCGTGCGCGACGACTCGGGCGAGCCGGTCGATCATCCCGAGGTCGCCGAGATGTTCGGCGCGCTGCGCGAGGGCGGGCGCTACGATCTCGACGGGCATCTGCACTAGGACGGCGGCACCCGGGACGGCTACCGCCGGGTTGCGGTCAGTAGCCGAGCGCGCAGCCGTCCTTGCGCGGGTCGCTGGCGCCGACGAGCACGTCATCCCCGATCAGGATCGCCTGCGCGCCGCCGAGCGGCGCATCGCGGCGCGACGACGCGGTGGCCGAGGGCGGCGAGCTCGGCCGCCACCGCCTCGGGGTAGCCGGTCTCGAGCTCGAAGGCGCCGGCGTAGGCAAAGGAGCGCGGGGCGTCGATCGCGGCCTGCGGGTCGAGGCCGAAGTCGACGAGGTTGGTGAGGAAGCGGACGTGGCCGGCGGGCTGGTAGGGGCCGCCCATCACGCCGAAGGGCATCAGCAGGCGGCCGTCGCGGCGCAACATCGCCGGGATGATCGTGTGCATCGGGCGCTTGCCGCCCTTCGCCTCGTTCGGGTGGCCGGGTTTCAGGGTGAAGCCGGCGCCGCGGCTCTGGAAGTTGATCCCGAAGCGCGACGAAGCGAGCCCGGAGCCGAAGTCGTGGAAGGTCGAATAGATCAGCGAAACCGCCATCCGGTCGCGGTCGACGACGCAGAGGTAGATCGTCTCCTTGTGGACGGCCTCGGTGGCGACGGCCGGGTCGGGCAGGACGCGCGCGGGGTCGATCAGCGCGGCGAGGGCGTCGGCGGTGGCATCGGAGAGCATGTGCGCGAGGCGGAGCGGGCTGGCGTCGGGGTCGGCGACGAAGCGGTCGCGCGCATCGTAGGCGAGCTTGGCCGCCTCGGCCTCGAGGTGGGCGCGGGCGGCTCCGAAGGGCGCGAGGCGGGCGAGGTCGAAGCGCTCGAGGATTTTTGCGAGCAGGATCGCGGTCGCGCCCTGGCCGTTCGGCGGCAGCTCGACGAGCTCGTAGCCGCGGTAGAGCGCCGGCGATCGGCTCGACCCAGCTGCTGGCGGTGGCGGCGAAATCCTCGAGGGTGTGGATCCCGCCGAGCGCGCGCAGCGAGGCGACCATGTCCTCGGCGACCTCGCCGGCGTAGAAGCCGTCGCGGCCTTCGCGGGAGACGCGGCGAAGCACCTCGGCCTGGCCGGGGGCGCGGAAGCGCTGGCCGGCGGCGAGCGGCGCGCCGTCTGCGAGGAAGAAGCGGCGGGCATCGCCCTGCAGCAGGGGCGCGTGTTCGCTCCAGTCGCGGGCGACGCGCGGAGCGACCGGGACGCCCTCCTCGGCGTAGCGGATCGCCGGGGCGAGGCTGGCGGCGAGGCCGAGACGGCCCCAGTCGGCGGAGAGCCGGGCGAAGGCGTCGATGGCGCCGGGGACGGTGACCGCGGCGGGCGAGCGCGGGTCGATCCGGTCGCCGGCGGCCCGCAGCGCATCGGCGTCGAGCGCGGCCGGCGCGCGCCCCGAGCCGTTGAGGCCGAGGATGCGTTCCTCGCCGGGCGGCTTGAGCAGCACGAAGCAGTCGCCGCCGATGCCGCACATCGCGGGCTCCGCGAAGCCGAGCAGCACCGCCGCCGCGATCGCGGCGTCGACGGCGTTGCCGCCGTCCTGCAGCAGCCGGACGGCGACCTGGGTCGCGAGCGGGTGCGAGGTGGCGGCGAGGCCGTCGCCGGCATAGACCAGCGATCGTCCCGGGGCCTGGAAATCGCGCATCTCGTCCTCTTGAAAGCGGGCCATAGAAGCGAGGCCTCCGGGATTAGGCAATCCCTTTCGCCGCGCTTGCAAAAGCCAATTCGGCTCGCCATGCTGCCGCAATGATCGGTAGCGCCGAGATCGCCCCGTTTCCGTCCCTTTCCGACACGGTCGCCTTCCATCGCAGGGAGCTCTCCGTCATCCTCGGGCTCTATGGCCGCATGGTGGCGGCCGGGCTGTGGCGCGATTACGGCATCTCGATGCTGCGCGACGTCGCGGTGTTTGCGGTGTTTCGCCACACCGCCGAACACCCGCTCTACCGGATCGAGAAGCGCCCGAGGCTCGCGGGCCGTCAGGGGCAATACGCGGTCATCGCGATGGACGGCCGCATCCTCAAGCGCGGCTCCGACCTCGCGCAGGTGCTGCGCGTGCTGGAGAAGAAGCTGATCCGGGCCATCTGACGCATCGTTGCGCGAACGGGCTCACCGGGCCGCTCCGGTTGCAGGGGGCGACTTCCGATCACCGGAACCGCGCGTCGCAAGTCGCCGGCCGTGCGCGGATGCGATGCCGGCGCGTTGCTTTGGCGCTTGAGCAGACCGGCGATCCGGGCGAGACATGGAAAGCTCGGAACTGCCAGGGGGAGGAACCGGTTTGGCCAAGGTGACCTATGCGATCGTCGAGCACGATGGCGGCTGGGCGTACCAGGTCCAGGGGACCTACTCGGAGACGTTTCCGACCCGCGAGGCGGCGCATCTCGCCGCCTGCCGCGCGGCGCTCGAGCAGCGCCAGCCCGGCGTGGATGCCGGCATCACCTGGGAGGACGAGCGCGGCCGCTGGCACGCGGAAATCTCGCCGGCCGACGACCGGCCCGACGTGGAGGTCGGCGACTGATGGCGACGCGGTGCACCCATCTCGAGACCATCCGCACCGTCACGCCGAGCGCCCGTGGCTGCGAGGAATGCCTCAAGACCGGCGACTGGTGGGTGCATCTGCGCATCTGCCGCACTTGCGGCCACGTCGGCTGCTGCGACAGCTCGCCGAACCGGCATGCCACCGCCCACTTCCACGCCACCGCGCATCCGATCGTCGAAGGCTATGACCCGCCCGAGGGCTGGGGCTGGTGCTACGTCGATGAGGTGATGTTCGACCTCTCCGACCGCGCGACCCCGCAGCTCGGGCCGATCCCGCGGTTCGCCTGAAGCCGGCGGCGGCGGAGACGCCGGACCGCCTCCACTGAGACGAGGAGAGCCTTGGCCGAAAGCGTCTCCATGACGGCCGGATCCGGTCTCGGCAACGTGGCACGGTTCCTGCCCGCGCTGGCCGCGGCGCTCGCGACCGCCGGCTTCGCCAGCTTCGTGCCGGCGGTGGCGCGCGGCGACATTCCGTCTATCGCGATGCCTTGGGTTCCGGCGTTCGGGATCGACTTCGCCTTCCGGCTCGACGGGCTGGCGCTCGCCTTCGCCCTTCTGATCTGCGGCATCGGCGCGCTGGTCTTTCTCTATGCCGCCACCTATTTCGCCACCGACCGGCGGCTCGGCTCGCTGCTGGTGACGCTGGTCGCTTTCGCCATCTCGATGCTCGGGCTCGTCACCGCCGACGACGCGATCACGCTCTTCGTGTTCTGGGAGCTGACCACGGTGACCTCGTGGTTGCTCGTCGGCTTCGACCACGAGCGTGCCTCGGCGCGGGCGGCGGCGCTGCAGGCGCTGGTCGTCACCGGCGGCGGCGGGCTGGCGCTCTTTGCCGGGCTGCTGCTGATGGCGGGGATTTCGGGCACCTTCCGGCTGTCGGAGATGAACGCGCTCGGCGACGTCTTCCGGCAGAGCCCGCTCTACGCGCCGGTCTTCTGGCTGGTGGTCGCCGGGTGCTTCACCAAGTCGGCGCAGTTCCCGTTCCAGTTCTGGCTGCCGAACGCGATGGCGGCGCCCACCCCGGTCTCGGCCTACCTGCATTCGGCGACGATGGTGAAGGCCGGCGTTTTCCTCCTCGCCCGCTTCACCCCGGCGCTGGGCGGCACCGAGCTCTGGACGCTGGTGCTGGTGCCGGTGGGCGCCTTCACCATGGTGCTCTCCTCGGTCTGGGCGATGCGGCAGACCGATTTGAAGCTGATGCTCGCCTATACCACCGTGATGGGCTTGAGCCTGATCACCATGCTGCTCGGGATCGGCACCCCGGCCGCAGCGGTGGCGGCGATGACCTTCCTGCTGGTGCATGCCTTCTACAAGGCCGGGCTCTTTCTCGCGGTCGGGATGATCGAGAAGGGCGCCGGTTCGCGCGACTATCCCGCCGTCGGCGGCCTCGCCGGCGCGATGCCGCTGACCGCCGCCGCGACGGCGCTCGCCGCGCTGTCGATGGCGGGGCTGCCGCCGCTCTTCGGCTTCGTCGCCAAGGAGCTGATCTACGAGGCGACGGACAGGGTGCAGGTCCTCGCCCTCGTGGTGACCGGCGCGGCGGTCGCCGCCAACGCGCTGATGTTCGCCTGCGCCGGCATCGTCACGCTGCGGCCGTTCCTCGGGCGCCGGCGCAGCCCGAAGGACCGGCCGGCCGATCCCGGCTGGGGGCTCGCGCTCGGCCCGGTGGTGCTCGCGGCGCTCGGGCTCTTCTGCGGGCTGCTGCCGGGCGCGGCCGAGTGGGCGCTGGTCGGGCCGATGGTGGCCTCGGTGACCGGCGCGCCGCTCGAGGGGCATCTCGCGCTCTGGCACGGGACCGGGCTGCCGTTCCTGCTCAGCCTCCTCACCTTCGCGATCGGCGCGGTGCTCTACCTGATGCTGGTGCCGATCCGCGACGGGCTTGCCGCCGCCGAGCCGCGGGTGCCGCGGACCGAGGGCTGGTACGACGCCGCGCCTCGCCGGCCTCGGCGCCGCGGCGGGGTGGCTGACCTCGACGGTGCAGAACGGCCGGATGACCAGCTACCTGCGGCTGACCTTCCTCGCGCTCGGGCTGCTCACCCTCGGTGCGCTCGCCGTCGGGCAGGCGAGCTGGCCACCGCTCGGCTCAACGTCCGGCCGATCGACTGGACGATCGTCCTGCTGGTCACCGCCTCGATCGTGGTCGTCGTCCGCACCAACTCGCGGCTGACCGCGATCACCGCGCTGGGCGGGGTCGGCGCGGGCATCGCCATCGTCTACGTGGTCTACGGCGCGATCGACGTCGCGATGACCCAGCTCTTCGTCGAGATCCTCGTGGTGGTCTTCCTCGCGATCGCGATGGTGCGGCTGCCGCCGTCCGGGGCGATCCCGTTCCATGCCGGCAACGCCGCGGTAGCGGTGCTGCTCGGCGTCGCGGTGACGCTGACGCTGCTCACCGTGCTCGGCGCCCCGCTCGATCCCTATCTCACCCGCTATTTCGAGGCGAACAGCTACACCGCCGCGCACGGGCACAACATCGTCAACGTGATCCTCGTCGACTTCCGCGGCTTTGACACGATGGGCGAGATCTCGGTGATCGTGATCGCCGGGGTGGCGGCGATCGCGGCGCTCCGGGCAGGACGGAAGGCGGGCCGATGAATTCACTGATCCTTTCGACCGCGACCCGCATCCTGACGCCGGTGATCCTCGTCGTCTCGATCTTCGTCTTCCTGCGCGGGCACAACGCGCCGGGTGGCGGCTTCATCGGCGGGCTCCTCGCCGCGACCGCCTTCGCGCTGGTCGAGAAGGCCGAGGGGGTGGCGGCCGCGCGCCGCGCGCTGCGCTTTCGGCCGGAGTCGATCGCGGCGGTCGGCCTCGGCTGCGCGCTGGTCTCGGGCCTCTGGGGCGGGCTCGGCTACGGGCACTTCCTCAAGGGGGTCTGGCCGCCGGTCGTCGAGGCGACCGGCCTGCCGCTCGGCTCGGTGCCGCTGTTCGACCTCGGGGTCTATCTGGTGGTGCTCGGCACCGTCTGCGCCATCCTCTTCACCCTGGAGGAAGTGGTGGCGCGCGAAGCGGACCGGGGGGACTGACGATGGAGATCCTGCTCGCGATCCTGACCGGGATTCTCGTCGCCGCCGGCGCCTACCTGATGATGAGCGGCAAGACGCTGCCCTATCTCTTCGGGCTGACGATGATCTCGAATGCGGCGAACATGCTGATCTTCGCGGCGGGGGGGCTGACCTTCGGCAAGCCGCCGCTGATCCCCGAGGGCGACGATACCGTCACCGGCGCCGCCAACGCGCTGCCGCAGGCGCTGATCCTGACCGCGATCGTGATCGGCTTCGGGCTGCTGGTCTTCGCGCTGTCGCTCGCCTACCGCTCGTATTACGTGCTGCATACCACCGAGATGGACGAGATGCGCGTGGCCGAGCCGGTCGAGGAGCGCGGGTAGGTGCTGCTGTTCTGGCCTCTGGTGATCCCGTTCGGGACGGCGGTGCTGACCATCCTCGCCTGGCGCTCGCGGACCGCGCAGCGGGTGCTCTCGCTCGGCGGCGCGCTGATGCTGCTCGCGGTCGCAACGGTCATCCTGGTGCGGGTGGCGCGGAGCGGCGCCTTCGCCGAGCAGGCCGGCGGCTGGGCGGCGCCGTTCGGGATCACGCTGGTCGCCGATCCGCTGTCGGCGGTCATGGTGCTGCTCGTCGGGCTGATCGCGGTGGGGGTGCTGGTCTACGGGCTCGCCGACGTCACCGCCGAGGAGGAGCATCTCGGCCACCACCCGCTGACGCATGCGATGCTCGCGGGGATCTGCGGGGCGTTCCTGACCGGCGACATCTTCAACATGTACGTCTGGTTCGAGGTGATGCTGATCTCGTCCTTCGGGCTGCTCGTGGTCGGCGGCGGGCGGGACGAACTCGACGGCGCGATGAAGTACGTCGGGCTCAACCTGATCGCGACCGTCGCCTTCCTCTCCGGGGTCGGGCTGCTCTACGGCGCGACCGGCGCGCTCAACATGGCGGATCTGCACGGGCGGCTCGCGGGGCGGGGGATGGAGACGCCGATCATCGCCTCGGCGGCGTTCCTGATCTTCGCCTTCGGGTCGAAAGCGGCGCTTTTCCCGGTGTTCTTCTGGCTGCCGGCGAGCTACCACACGCCGTCCTACACCACCTCGGCGATCTTTGCGGCGCTGCTGACCAAGGTCGGGGTGTATGCGCTGATCCGGGTGTTCACGCTGGTCTATCCGGTGCAGGGCACGCCGATCCAGGCGGTCCTGCTGGCCGCGGCGCTGCTCAGCATGGTCGTGGGGGCGATGGGCGCGCTTTCGATGCCGAGCACGCGGCGGGTGCTGAACTTCTCGATCATCTCCTCGATCGGGTACATGATCCTGGGGCTGGCGATGGCGACCCCGCTCGCCATCGTCGGCGCGCTCTTCTACCTGTTCCAGGACGTGGTGGTGAAGGCGAACCTCTTTCTCGGCGCCGGCGCGGCACGGCGCGTGACCGGCTCGGAACTCTTCGCGCGCACCGGCGGCCTCTGGCGGGCACGGCCGTGGTTCTCGCTGCTGTTCCTGATCCCGGCGCTGTCGCTGGCCGGGGTCCCGCCGCTTTCCGGCTTCTGGGCCAAGCTCCTGCTCGCCAAGGCCGCGATCGACGCCGGGCGGGGCTGGCTCGCCTTCGCCGTGCTGGCGGTCGGGCTGCTGACGCTGATGGCGATGGCGCGGGTCTGGAACGAGTTGTTCTGGAAGTCGCATCCCGACGGCGACGCCGCCTGCGACGGGGGGCTGCCGTGGCCGATGTGGGTGCCGCTCCTGGCGATGACGCTGGTCATCGTCGCGGTCGGCGTCGCGGCCGGGCCGTTCGTCGATGCCGCGCGCGCGATCGGCGACGGCATCGTCGACCCTTCGGGCTACATCGCCGCCGTGCTCGGGAAGCCCGCGTCATGAGCGTGATCCTGCGCCCCTGGTACGCGCTGCGGCTCGCGGCCGCCTTCTCGTACGACCTGCTGGTTTCGAGCCTGCAGGTGGCGCGCACCGTCCTGTCGCGAAAGGACGCCGCCGAGCCGCGCTTCGTGGTGGTGCCGCTGCGCACGGCGCAGAGCGGCCTCGAGATCACCATGGTCGCCAACTACATCACCCTGACCCCCGGCACGCTGACGGTGGACGTCAGCCCCGACCGCTCGGAGTTGCTGGTGCACAGCCTGCTCGCGGGGGAGAGTGGCGAGGACGTGCGGGCCGACATTCGCGACGGGATCGAGACACGGGTGGTGAAGGTGACGCGCGGATGATCATCGAGGTGGCGGGCGGCGGGGTCCTCGGCATCGCGCTCGCGCTCGCGACGCTGATGCTGATCGCGGCGCTGGCGCTTGCGGCCTGGCGGCTGCTCACCGGGCCGACGCTGCCCGACCGGGTGGTGGCGCTCGATCTGGTCTCGGGGCTGCTCGTGGTCTTTCTGGTGCTCTTCCGCATGGTGAGCGGGATCGACGCCTATATGTACGTCGGGATCGGGCTGGCGCTGATCGCCTTTCTCGCCACCGTCGCCTTCGCCCACTACATCGAGCGCGCGCGGGGGACTCCGATGTGGAGTGACTGGCCGCTGTGGAGCGACTGGCTCGCGGCGGCGCTGGTGCTCGCGGGCGGCTTCTTCTGCCTCGTGGCCGGGATCGGCGTGGTGCGGCTGAACGACGTCTATGCCCGGATGCACGCCGCGACCAAGGCCGGCACGCTCGGGCTCGCGCTGATCTGCCTTGCGGTGATCGTCAAGTCGCACACCTGGCTCGAGGTGGTCGAGGCCGGCTTCGTCTTCCTGTTCATGATCGCCTCGGCCCCGATCGGCGCGCACGTCATGGGCCGCGCCGCCTTCCGGACCTTCGCTCCGGAGGATCCCAAGACCCGCTCCGACCCCGCCTGCGATACGTTCCGTCCGTCGCGGCGGCGCTGAAGCGGTCACTCGCGCCAGGCTTCGGCGACCCACTGGCTCGGTCGCAGGTAGTGACGCAGGTAGCGCAGCGGCCGGTCGGGCCGGTCGGCGGCGAAGAGGCCGCGCAGGTGCGCGACCGGGCCGAGCGGGCGATAGGCGCGGCCCCAGTGGCCCTCGATCGCGTGCGGCGGCAGCAGCGCGCCGGGAAAGATCACCACGCGCGCGCCCTGCGGCAGCCGCGGCGGCAGGAAGAAGTTCAGCGGAAACGGCCGGGCGCAGTGGTAGCGGAAATGCCGCACCCAGGGCGCCGGCCAGAAGCCGACCCCGCCCGGCGCCTCGCGGGTCACGTAGCGCTGCTCGAACTGGTAGGTGTCGGCGACGGCCTGCGGGTTGGCGAGGAAGCGCTGCTGCAGCGGCAGGAGCTTGCCGACCGGGAAGCGGAAGATCGAGGTCTGCCCGAGCCGCTCGAGCGGCGTGTTGGGGTTGCGCGCGAGGATCACCTCGTCCGGATCGCCGAAGCGGAAGAAATCGTCGAGCGGCCCGACCACCACGAGGTCGAGGTCCATGAAGAGGACCGGCCCCGTCAGGTCGGCGAGTGTCGCGCTCCAGAGCCGCGCCTTGGGCCAGATGCCCTTGGTCCCGGTCGGCATCGCGACCTCGAGCGGCGGCAGCGGTTCGGCCCGCACCTCGGGCCGGAAGCCCTCGGCGCTGTCGGTGAAGCAGGTGAAGCTGAAGGGTGGCGTCAGGTTGCGCGCCACCATCGCGTAGAGCCGGTTGACGTAGGGGGCGCCGTACTTCGTGCCCCAGCTGATGCAGATCACCTGCTTCGGCGCCGGCCCGGTGCCGCCGGCCTGCGGGCGCGACGCTTGGCGCGGAGCGCGAGGTGCCGGAGCCGGCGGTGGCGGCTCCGGCTCGCCGGGCGCGGCCGCTGCCGGCTCGAGGTAGCGGACCGGGTTGGTGTTGCCGTGTCCCCAGGCGATCGCGTCGGGCAGCTTGCGCCCGACATAGAGTGCCGCGACCGTCGGCGGGGCGGGCTCGCCGTCGAAGCCCCAGCGGCCTTTCGGGTTGTCGACGGCGAGCGGGAAGTCCTCGCGCGTCGCCTTCATCCAGTGCAACGGGACGAAGGCAGCGATGACGCTGTTGTCCGCGACCGCCAGCACCACCTGCGTCCGGCGCGCCCGGCGGATGTCGAGGCGCCAGGCCGCGCGCGCGGCGTCATAGGGGTTGACCCCGGCGGCGAGGCTCTTGTCGATCTTGACCAGCAGCAGCCGGTGCCGGGGGACTCCAGCGGCCGAGCGCGTCGCGGGTCAGAAGTCGACGGCAATTCCGCGCCGCTCCCAGTCGCCGTAGCGAACCGGCTCCGGGCCGTCGCGGCCGCCGATCTCGGCCGGCCGGGCGCTTGCGGGCGCGGCGGCGCGGCGGGCTTCCGCCTCTGCCAGCGCGCGTGCCGCGGCGGCCGCGCGTCGGGCCTCTTTTTCGCTCGCTGCGTCCACCATATATTCCCCTCGGGCAACCCGGGCTCGCCAATCATAGGCGCGTCGGCGGGGGCGGCAAGGGGGCGAGGCCGATGAACTTCTTCCGGACGATGCTGCTGCTCGCGGCGATGACCGCGCTCTTCATGGGGGTGGGGTACCTGCTCGGCGGCACCGGTGGCATGATGATCGCCTTCGTCTTCGCGCTCGGCACCAACGCCTTCGCCTACTGGAACTCGGACAAGATGGTGCTCCGGATGCACAACGCCGAGCCGGTGACGCGGGCGAGCGCGCCCGACTACCACGACATGGTGGCCGGGCTGGTGCAGCGCGCCGGCCTGCCGATGCCCAAGCTCTACATCATCCGCGAGGACCAGCCGAACGCCTTCGCCACCGGCCGCAACCCGGAGAACGCGGCGGTGGCGGCGACGACGGGCATCCTGCGCCTGCTCGACCGAGACGAACTCGAAGGGGTGATCGCGCACGAGCTCGCGCATGTGAAGAACCGCGACATCCTGACGATGACGGTGGCGGCCACCGTCGCGGGCGCCATCTCGATGCTGGCGCAGTTCGGCTTCTTTTTCGGTGGCGGCCGCAGCCGCGACAATCCGCTGGGGCCGCTCGGCGTGCTGCTCGCGGTGATCTTCGCGCCGATGGCCGCGGCGCTCATCCAGATGACGATCAGCCGCACACGCGAGTATTCCGCCGACCGTGGCGGCGCCGAGATCAGCGGCAAGCCGCTGGCGCTCGCCAGCGCGCTCGGCAAGATCTCGGCCTATGCCGGGCGCATCCCGATGGAGACCGCCGAGCGCAACCCGGCTTCGGCGCCGCTCTTCATCATCAACCCGCTGAGCGGACGACGTATGGACAACCTGTTCTCGACCCACCCGAGCACCGCGAACCGCATCCGCGCGCTCGAAGAGATCGCCGGACGGATGGGCCCGCAGGTGGCGATGCGGCCGAGCCCGATCCCGGCCGTGCGCCGCCGCGGCGGACCCTGGTGAGCGCACCCGGCCTCGCCGCCCGGCAGGGGGCGGCGGCGCTGCTCGCGGGCGTTCTCGAACGGCGGCGCAGTCTCGCCGAGCAGATCGAGGCGGCGGACGGTCCGCTCGCCGCGCTCGCCCCGTCGGAGCGGGCGCGCGCCCAGGCGCTCGCGGCGGGCACGCTCCGTCACCTCGGCCGGATCGACGCCCTTCTCGACGGCTTCCTCACGCGCCGGCCGCCGGCGGCGGCGCTCGACGCGCTGCGGCTCGCGGTGGCCGAGATGCACCTCGACGGCGTACCGCCGCATGCCGCGGTCGACGGCGCGGTGCGGCTGGCGCGCGGCGCCGGCGGCGGCCGCCAGCTCGCCGGCCTCGTCAACGCCGTGGCCCGACGCGTCGCCGAGGGCGGGCTGCCGCTCTGGGAGGCGGCGTCCGAGAGCGGGCTGCCCGCCTGGCTGGCGCGCCCGGTCGCCGCGGCCTGGGGCGAGGCGGCGGTCGCGTCGATCGCAGCGGCGCATCGCCGCCCGGCGCCGCTCGACCTGACGCCGAGGGATCCGGCGGCGGCGGGAGCGCTGGCGGCGGCGCTCGGGGCGGAGGTGCTGCCGACCGGCAGCCTCCGGCTTGCCGGTCGGCCGCAGGTGTCGGCGCTTCCCGGTTTCGACGAAGGCG
Organism: uncultured Alphaproteobacteria bacterium; assembly: GCA_963737485.1. GTDB lineage: Bacteria > Pseudomonadota > Alphaproteobacteria > Rhodobacterales > Rhodobacteraceae > Amaricoccus. The sequence continues at coordinate 56,617 of CAVTSR010000004.1, forward strand.
CCTGGTGGGTGCAGGACGCCGCCGCGGCGCTGCCGGTGCGCCTGCTCGGTCCGCTCGCCGGCCGGCGGGCGCTCGACCTCTGCGCCGCGCCGGGGGGCAAGACGCTGCAGCTCGCCGCCGCCGGCGCCGGGGTCGTCGCGGTCGATGCCTCCGGGGCGCGGCTGGAGCGGCTGCGCGCCAATCTCGCCCGCACCGGCCTCACGGCCGAGATCGTCGCCGCCGACCTCCTGGCGTGGGAGACCGAGGAGCGCTTCGACGCCATCTTGCTCGACGCGCCCTGCACCGCGAGCGGCACGATCCGCCGCCACCCGGATCTCCCGTTCCTGCGGCGCGAGCGCGACCTTCCGGCGCTCATCGAGCTGCAGGCGGCGCTCCTGACGCGGGCGCGCCGCTGGCTCGCGCCGGGGGGCCGGCTGGTCTATTGCGTCTGCTCGCTCCTCCCCGCCGAGGGCGAGGCGCAGGTCGCGCGGCTCATCCGCGACACGCCGGATGCGCGGGTGGTGCGGCCCGACGGCCTTCCCGGCGTCGATGCCGGCTGGGTGGATGCGGCCGGCGGGCTGCGGCTGCGGCCGGACTTATGGCCGGCGCGGGGCGGCATGGACGGCTTCTATGCCGCCTGCCTCGACGGCGCCGGGATTGCCGCGTGACAGAAGGTCGCGGGCAGGGATAAGATCTGCCGGAACATTGGTTTATGGTCCAACGCATAGATGTCTTCCCGGTCCGGTCTGACGCTCAGGGCCTTGGGCGAGCGGATCGCCCGGCCGCCGCGCGCCTGGCGTAACCGCATCTGGGCGCGCCGCGCCCGCCTCGGGGGCCGGCCCACGGTCGCCGAGGCGATGCCGGAGCCGGTCCTTCTCGGCGACGCCGAGCGCGGGGAAGAGCTCGTCGCCGGCAGCTGGAGTGCGCTCGGGCGGTCGATCGCGGTCGGCAGGAGCTCGATCTGGATGCTGCCGCTCCCCGACCCGCGGCTGGAGCGCGAACGGCAGGCCTGCCTCTGGCTCGACGACCTCGCGGCCCTCGGCAACCGGCAGGCGCGGCTCCTGGCGCAGGGCTGGGTGCAGGACTGGATCCAGCGCTACGGCCACGGCGGCGGTCCCGGCTGGGAGGCCGAGGTCGCCGGCCGCCGGGCCAAGCGCTGGGCGGTGCACGCGAGCCTGCTGACCGAGGGGCTCGACCGCGGGGGCGCCGACCGCTTCTGGCGCGGGCTCGCCGCGCACCAGCGCTACCTGACCCGGGCCTGGCCGCTGGCGCCGGCAGGACTGGCGCAGCTGCGGGCGCTGGCGGGACTGGTCTGGAGCGGGGTGGTGCTGCCGCACGCCGGCCACGCCACCGCGGTCGCCGAGATCGCCGCCCTCGCCGAGGCGCTGGTCGATGCCGAGGGCGGGACGCCCTCGCGCGCGCCGGAGGAGCTGGCGGAGATCGTGATCCTGCTGATCTGGACCGCGCGCCTGCTGGAGGATTCCGGCCAGCACGCGATGGCGCCGCAGCTGCAGGCGATCATCCGCGCGGTGCCGGTGCTGCGGGCGCTCCGCCTTGGCGACGGAGGCGTCGCCTGCTTCCACGGCGGCGGCGCCGGCGAGGGCGGCCGCATCGACCAGGCGCTGGCCGAGCTGCGGCTGGTGGCGCAGCCGAAGCCGCAGCTCGCGATGGGCTTCGCCCGGCTCTCCGGCGGGCGGATGGCGCTGGTGATGGACGGCGCCGCGCCGCCCTCCGGTCCGCAGGCGGTGCGGGCGCACGCCGCGACGCTCGCCTTCGAGATGAGCGTGGTGCGGCAGCGGGTGGTGGTGAACGCCGGCCCGGGGCAGGTCTTCGGCGCCGGGTGGGGGACCTTCGCGCGCCAGACCGCCGCCCAGTCGGGGGTGGAGGTCGACGGGCGTTCGTCGGCGAGCTTCGATGCCGAGGGACTGGCCACGCGCACCTTCGGCGCCCGGCTGGTGAACGGTCCGGCGCTGGTCTCGGTGCGGCAGGCGCAGGACGCCTCCGGCCAGTGGCTCCTCGCCACCCATGACGGCTACGTCGCGAGCCACGGCCTCGTGCACGAGCGCCGCCTCTTCGTCGAGGCGCGCGGTCAGGAGCTGCGCGGCGAGGATATCCTCACCGTGCCGGACGCCCGCGCCCGCGCCCGGTTCGAGCGCGTCGCGACGGGCGGCCGGCTCGGCTTCGCCGCAAGGTTCCACGTGCACCCGCTGGTCGGGGTCGACCTCGACGCCGGGCGCGCCCTCGTCATCCTGACGCTGCCGAACGAGGAAGCCTGGCTCTTCCGCGCCAGCGGCGGCGAGATCGCCGTCGAGGACACGGTTTGCTTCGACGCGCGGGCGGCCGAGCCCGAGCCGACGCGGCAGGTGGTTGTCCGCGCCGAGGTGACGGGCTATCTCGGCCAGGTCACCTGGTCCTTCGCGCGCATCGCCGAGGCGCCGACCACGCCGTGATCGACCGCCTGAGGAGCCTCGCCGCCCATGCCCGCTGACCTCGTGCAGATCCGCCGCGCGCTGATTTCCGTATCGGACAAGACCGGCCTCGAGGCGCTGGCAACCGCGCTGGTCGGGCACGGCGTCGAGCTGATCTCGACCGGCGGCACCGCCCGGGCGCTGCGCGACGCCGGCCTGCCGGTGCGTGACGTCGCCCAGATCACCGCGTTCCCCGAGATGCTCGACGGCCGGGTCAAGACGCTGCACCCGATGGTGCACGCAGGCCTTCTCGCCGTGCGCGACGATCCCGGGCACCGCGAAGCGCTGGAGTCGACCGGCATCGCGCCGATCGACCTCGTCGTGGTCAATCTCTATCCGTTCGAGGCCACCATCGCGGCCGGCGCCGGCGAGGCCGACTGCATCGAGAACATCGACATCGGCGGCCCGGCGATGCTGCGCTCGGCGGCGAAGAATCACGCCTGGGTGACGGTGGTAACCGACGTGGAGGACTACGCGTCGCTTCTCGCCGAACTCGGGCGCACCGGCGGCGCGACCGGGCTTGCCTTTCGCCGCGGGCTGGCGCTCACGGCCTTCGGCCGCACCGCGGCCTACGACGCCGCGGTCTCGGGCTGGATGGCCGCGGCCTTCGGCGAGCCGGTGCCCCGCCGGCGCAGCTTCGCCGGGACGCTGGCACAGCCGCTGCGCTACGGCGAGAACCCGCACCAGGGCGCGGCCTTTTACCGCGACGGCAGCGCCCGGCCCGGCGTCGCGACCGCGCGCCAGCTCCAGGGCAAGGCGCTCAGCTACAACAACATCAACGACACCGACGCCGCCTTCGAACTCGTCGCCGAGTTCGATCCCGCCGACGGCCCGGCCTGCGCGATCATCAAGCACGCCAACCCCTGCGGCGTCGCCCGCGGCGCGACGCTCCTCGACGCCTATCGTGCCGCCTACGATTGCGACCGCACCTCGGCCTTCGGCGGCATCGTGGCGCTGAACTGCCGGCTCGACGGCGCGACCGCCGCGGCGATCGCCGAGATCTTCACCGAGGTGGTGATCGCGCCCGACGCCACGGCCGAAGCGACCGAGGTGTTCGCGGCGAAGAAGAACCTGCGCCTGCTGGTGACCGGCGGGCTGTCCGACCCGCGCGCGCCGGGGCTCGCCTGGCGCCAGGTTGCCGGCGGCTTGCTGGTGCAGGACCGCGACAGCGGCCGGCTCCTGGCGCAGAACCTGCGCATCGTTACCCGCCGCGCCCCGACCGAGGCCGAGCTCGCCGACCTCGGCTTTGCCTGGACGGTGGCCAAGCACGTCAAGTCGAACGCCATCGTCTACGCCCGCGCCGGCGCCACCGTCGGCATCGGGGCCGGCCAGATGAGCCGGGTCGATTCCACCCGCATCGCGGCGCGCAAGGCGCGCGACATGGCCGAGGCGCTCGGCCTCGCCGAGCCGCCGACCGTCGGCGCGGTCGCGGCGTCGGACGCCTTCTTCCCCTTCCCCGACGGGCTGCTCACGGTGGCCGAGGCCGGCGCCACCGCGGTGATCCAGCCCGGCGGATCGGTGCGCGACGAGGAAGTGATCGCCGCCGCCGACGCCGCCGGCCTCGCGATGCTCTTCACCGGGATGCGGCACTTCCGGCACTGAGTTCACGGCTCGCCGCGGTTGGGGCTGTTCGCCCGCGGGCGGCGGGCGCCGCCTGCCGTTCCGGAAAGGGAGCCCCGAACCGGCGTCCGGCCGGAGGGGCAAGAAACGAAAAGGGGCGCCCCGCAGGGGCGCCCCTTGGTCTTCAGGCCGTGAGCGGCGTCCTACTCGGCGTCTAAGCCGATCGGCTCGGCCAGCTCATCGACCGGCAACGCTTCCATCGCCTGCTCGCGGCGGTCGGCGATGATCGCGGCGTCGCGGTCGGTGGCGATCTTCTTGATCGTGTGGGTCGCGCCGCCGGTACCGGCCGGGATGAGCCGGCCGACGATGACGTTCTCCTTGAGGCCGACGAGCTTGTCGCGCTTGCCCTGGGTCGCGGCCTCGGTCAGCACCCGCGTCGTCTCCTGGAAGGAGGCGGCGGAGATGAAGGAGCGGGTCTGCAGGCTCGCCTTGGTGATGCCGAGCAGGATCGGCGCGCCCTTGGCCGGCTCGCGACCGGCGGCGACCGCCTTCTCGTTCTCCTCGTCGAACTCGATCTTGTCGACCTGCTCGCCCTTCAGAAGCGTGGTCCCGCCGGACTCGGCGATCTCCCACTTCTGCAGCATCTGGCGGACGATCACCTCGATGTGCTTGTCGTTGATCTTCACACCCTGCAGCCGGTAGACCTCCTGCACCTCCTCGATCAGGTAGTCGGCGAGCGCCTCTACCCCGAGGATGGCGAGGATGTCATGGGGGGCTGGGTTGCCGTCCATGATGTACTCGCCCTTCGAGATGAAGTCGCCCTCCTGCACCGGGATGTGCTTGCCCTTGGGCACCATGTACTCGACGGCTTCGGCGCCCTCTTCCTGCGGCTGGATGGTGATCCGCCGCTTGTTCTTGAAGTCCTTGCCGAAGTGCACGTGGCCGGAGATCTCGGCGATGATCGCGTGGTCCTTGGGACGCCGCGCCTCGAAGAGTTCCGCCACCCGCGGCAGACCGCCGGTGATGTCCTTGGTCTTGGCGCCCTCGCGCGGGATACGCGCGATGACGTCGCCGGGCTTGAGCGCCTGGCCGTCCTCGACCG
>CAVTSR010000005.1:0-268379 GCA_963737485.1 uncultured Alphaproteobacteria bacterium
AACCTGCAAGACAAAATCCAAGGCAAATCTCGCTCATCCGCCATCGTGCGAGACTACACCCATTCGAGAGCCGGAAAACGCGGGAGATTCCCTGAAGTGACCGAAGCCAGCAAGCAGCCCCCGATTGTCATCACCATGGGCGACCCCTCGGGCGTCGGCCCCGAGGTCACCGTCAAGGCACTGGCCGCACTCGCGCCCGCTGAACGCAGCCGCTTCGCCATCGTCGGCGACCGGGCCGTCCTGAGAGCGCGCCATCACGGCCAGCGGGATCGATCTGGCGCTCGGCGCGGCGTCGGGCGGGGACGGCCGAGGCCGCGGTGCTGATCGAGGTGCCGGTGAGCGACCTGCCCGGGCGGTTCGGCGTGCTCAGCCCCCGATGCGGTGAGGCGGCCTTCCAGTATATCCGCGCCGCAGTCAGCTCGCCCAGGCGGGCGAGGCCGCCGGGATCGTCACCGCGCCGATCAACAAGGAGGCGCTGAACGCGCGGGCCATCACTACGACGGGCACACGGGCCTCCTGGCGCATCTCACCGGCGGCGGGGCCTCGTGGATGCTGCTCGCCTCCGAGCGGCTCGACGGATCCACGTCTCCACCCACGTTTCGCTGCGGACCGCCATCGGCCGGGCGACACCGGAGCGCGTGCTGGCGACGATCCGCACCGGCAACGCGCACCTAAGGCATGGGAACGAAAGCCCGCGCATCGCCGTCGCCGGCATCAACCGCATTGCGGCGAAAACGGCCTGTTCGGCACCGAGGACGACGAGCGACTCGTCCCCGCCGTGGCCGCGGCGCGGGCCGAGGGCATCGACGTTTCCGGGCCGATCTCCGCCGACACGGTCTACCACGCGCCTACCAGGGAGGCTCGACCTGGTGGTGGCGCAATATCACGACCAGGGGCACATTCCGATCAAGCTCGTGGCGTTCGACGCGGCGGTGAACGTCTCCCTCGGACTGCCGATCGATCGCGCATCGGTCGACCACGGCACCGCCTTCGACATCGCCGGGACCGGCAAGGCCAATCACGTCAATATGCTTTCGGCGCTTGCCTATGCCGGCCGGCTGGCCGAAACCCGGCGCCAGGCCACGCGGACCTGAAGCAGGTTTGATGCCGGCTCTTTTCACTCAGGATCCGGCACCGGCCTGCGCGTTCTTGTGCCGTATCGACGACCACAGCGAGACGCCGATCAACCCGGCGCCCGCGAGGCCCGTGACCATCTCGGGGACATACATCAGAGCCTGGGCGTACATGATGACCGCGAGGATCAGGATCGCCCAGAAGGCGCCGTGTTCGAGGTATCGGTAGGCGGCCAGCGTCTGGCGATCGACCAGCATGATGGTCATCGATCGCACGTACATGGCGCCGATCCAAGACCGATGGCTATGACGAAGAGGTTCTGGGTCAGGGCGAAGGCGCCGATCACCCCGTCGAATACCCCAAGTCGGGAATCTCTTCTGCCAGAGCGGCGTCATCTCCCTGAGCTTGTTTGCATTGACGATCGCGTTGTCGAAGGAGAGCGAGATCTCGAGCACCGCCAGCACGGCACAAACCAGCAGGGTTCCGGCAGCTCGGGCTGGCGTCCCGGTGTTCTGCCACCCGAGATAGGCCCCAAGGGCGAGTCCGGCACCGGTGGCGACGATGGCCCACCGGAAATAGGACGGCAGCGACTTGCTGTCCGCACTTGTCATGATCGCCTTTCGAACCTCGAAGTGTCCATTCCTCAGCGATCGCCGCTGATGAAATCACCGAATGCCGCTACCGACCATTCCTTTCCCGCCAGACCTGGAAGGCGGCCTGGTGCTCATCCTTGGTGCTGGGATAAAGGCCGATGATCGTCGCCCCCGCCTTGACGCGCTCCACGACGAAGTCCTCGTATGCGGTCATCTCCACCGCCTCGTCTGCGAGTTCGTCGGCGATGCCTGCAGGAAGGACAATCACGCTGTCGTCGTCGCCGACGACGACGTCGCCCGGAAAGACCGGCGCGTCGCCGCAGCCGATCGGGACGTTGAGCTCGATCGCCTCGTGCAGCGTCAGGTTCGTCGGGCTGGACGGCCGCGAATGGTAGGCGGGCATGTCGAGCTCGCCGATCCGCACCGAATCCCGGAAGCCGCCGTCGGTGACGACGCCGGCGCCGCCCCGCACCATCAGCCGGGTGATCAGAATGTCGCCGGCGCTGGCGGCGCGCGGGTCCTTTCGGCTGTCCATGACGAGCACATGGCCTTCGGGGCAGGTCTCGATCGCGACCCGCTGCGGATGCTTCGGGTTGCGGAACTCGCTCAGCTGGTTACGGTCCTCGCGAGCCGGCATGTAGCGCAGGGTGAACGCCGGGCCGACCATGTTGCGACCCTTGCGGGCGACCGGCCGCACGTCCTGGATGACCTGGCTGTGCAGCCCGCGCTTGTAGAGCGCGGTGGCCAGGGTGGCCACCGACACGCTCATGAGCTTCTCGTGGGTGTCCGGGTTCATCGGCGGCCTCACTTGAGATCTTCGGGCAGGATGGCCTCGGGGAGGCCCTGGTAGCAGACCGGCCGCAGGAAGCGGCGGATCGAAAGTGTGCCGACGGAGGTGGCGCCGAAGTTGGTCGAGGCAGGGTAGGGCCCGCCGTGCACCATGGCGTCGGCCACCTCGACGCCGGTCGGGAAGCCGTTGGCAAGGATGCGGCCGGCCTTGCGCTCAAGCACCGGGAGAAGGGCGGTCGCGGTGGCGGCGTCGCCGTCGTCCATGTGCAGCGTGCAAGTGAGCTGGCCCGCGAGGCCGCGGGCGATCTCCTCCATCTGCGCGCGGTCGGCGACGCGGACAACGAGACCGAGGGGGCCGAAGACCTCTTCGGCCAGCTCGTGGTTCGCCAGCCAGCTGTCGCCATCGGTCTCGTAGAGGTAGGGCGTGGCGTTGCGCAGGTCGCAGGTCGAGGTCAGCACCTCGCGGACGCCGGCGCCGGCCGACACGCGGTCGCGGCCCTGCCGGTAGGCCTTTGCGATACCGTCGGTCAGCATGGTCTGCGGGCCCGTCTCGGCGAGCACGGACTTGGCCGCCGCGACGAAGCCGTCCGCGTCCGGACCGTCGATGACCACGGCGATGCCCGGGTTGGTGCAGAACTGGCCTGCGCCCATCGCGAGCGAGCCGGCCCAGCCCTTGCCGATCTCCGCACCGCGCGACTTGACCGCTTCGGGGAGGAGGAACATCGGGTTGACGCTGCCGAGCTCGCCGAAGAACGGAATCGGCTCGGGCCGGGCGGCGCAAAGGTCGAAGAGCGCCCGGCCGCCGGCGAGCGAGCCGGTGAAGCCAACCGCCTTGATCAGCGGGTGCTGGACCAGCGCCTCGCCGACGTCGCGACGGCCGCCCTGGATCAGGCTGAAGACGCCCGGGTGGATGCCACAGGTGGCGATGGCGGCACGGATCGCCTCCGCAACGATCTCGCCGGTGCCGGGGTGGGCGGAGTGGCCTTTGACAACCACCGGGCAGCCGGCGGCGAGCGCGGCGGCGGTGTCGCCGCCCGCGGTCGAGAACGCCAGCGGGAAGTTCGAGGCGCCGAAGACGGCGACCGGCCCGATCGGGCGCTCGATCATCCGCAGGTCCGGGCGGGGCAGGGGCTTGCGGTCGGGGAGCGCCTTGTCGTGGCGGCGGTCGAGATAGGCGCCGTCGCGGATGTGGCTGGCGAAGAGGCGAAGCTGGCCGGTGGTGCGCCCGCGCTCGCCTTCGAGCCGCGCGGCCGGCAGGCCGGTCTCGGAGCTGCCGATCGCGGTGATCTGGGCGGCGCGGGCCTCGATCTCGTCGGCGATGGCCTCGAGGAATTTCGCCCGCTCCTCGCGCGTCGAGTAGCCGTAGGACCAGAAGGCGTCCTCGGCGGCGCGGGCGGCGCGGTCGACCAGCGCCGGGGTCCCGACGCTGAACGCGTGGGCGTCGCCGGATGCGGGGGCCGAGGTGAAGGTGGTCTCGCCGGCGACCCAGTCGCCTGCGATCAGGTGCTTGCCGTGGGGTGTGAAGGCGGGTGTGTCGAGCATGCTACGTCCTTTCGTCCCGATCAGATCAGGCCGTTGGTGTTCAGGAATTTCTGCATCCTGGCCTGCTGGCCCTCGGTCAGGGGCCAGGCCGACGGCGGGCGCGTCGGCCCGCAGTCCTGCCCCAGGGCCTGGAGCGCCGCCTTGACCGCCGTGACGTTGGTTCCGTTCAGCTCCTCGGCGCGGATGTCCTCAAAGACCCGCATTTCGGCAATCAGGTCACGGGCCTTCGCATAGTCGGACGCCTCCAGCGCACCATGTATGGCGATCGACCGCTCAGGCCAGACGTTGATGAGGCCGGAGGTGAATCCGCGGGCGCCGACGGCGTAGAAGGTCGGCGCCCAGACCTCGGCGAGACCGCCGACCCAGGTGATCGAGGGATCGCAGGCGGCGCGGGCCTCGGCGAGCTTGAGCGGGTTCGGCGTCGCCCACTTCACGCCCTTGACGCCCGGCAAGCGCGCAGAGCGCCGCGATGCCGGCCGTGCCGATCGCATCATTGCGCAGGTAGAGCATGATCGGCAGCCCGCCCGACGCGTCGCTGATCGCCCTGACGTAGTCGACGGTGCCGCGCGGGGCGACGAAGGGATCGGGCGGCTGGTGGATCATCAGGGCCGCAGCGCCGGCATCTGCCGAGGCACGCGCCAGCCGGCAGGCGTCGCGGATGCCGCGGCCGACCCCCGCCAGCAACGGGGCGCGGCCCGCGACAAGTCCGGCGACTTCCTGCACCATGATGCAGGCTTCGTCGGTGGTCAGGGCATAGAACTCGCCGGTGTTGCCGTTCACCACCGGCAGGTGGACGCCGGCGCCGAGCGCACGGTCGACGATCGGTGCGAGTTTGCCCGGCGCGATGTCGCCGGCGTCGTCGTAGGGCGTTACGAGAATGCCCGAAATGCCCGCCAGCGCGGCGTCGAGATCGAATGCCATGGATCCCCCGTTGGAGCGTTCAGTAGATTTCCGGCTCGTCGGCAACCTTGCCGAAGGAGCGGGCGAGGTAGTCGAAGTCGCAGCCCTCGTTGGCCTGGCCGACGTGGCGCTGGAACATGTAGCCGTAGCCGCGCTGGTAGCGGGGTTCTGGCGCCAGCCAGGCGTCCCTCCGCCGGGCGATCTCGGCGTCGTCCACCAGCATGTCGAGGCGGCGGTTCGGAAGATCGAGGCGGACGATATCGCCGGTCTGCAAGAGCGCCAGCGGCCCGCCGACGAAGCTCTCGGGCGCAACGTGCAGGACGCAGGCGCCGTAGGAGGTGCCCGACATCCGCGCGTCGGAAATGCGCAGCATGTCGCGGTGGCCTTCCTTCACCAGCTTCTTCGGCAGGGGCAGCATGCCCCATTCGGGAAAGCCCGGCCCGCCCTGCGGCCCGGCGTTGCGGAGAACCAGCACATGATCGGGGCTGACGTCGAGGGTTTCGTCGTCGATGGCCTTCTTCATCTCGGGGTAGCTGTCGAAGACCAGCGCCGGGCCTTCGTGGACGTGGTACTTGGGATCGCAGGCCGCGGGCTTGATCACGGCGCCATCGGGGCAGAGGTTGCCCCGCAGCACCGCCAGCGAGCCTTCGTGGTAGACCGGGTTGGAGAGCGGCCGGATCACGTCGTCGTTGTAGACCTTGGCGCCGTCGAGACACTGCGCGAGCGTCTTGCCGGTGACCGTGATGACCGAAGTGTCGAGACGCTCCTCGAGCTGCTTCATGAGCGCTCGCAGGCCGCCGGCGTAGAAGAAGTCCTCCATCAGGTAGTCCTTGCCCGAGGGCCGGACGTTGGCGATGAGCGGCGTGGTGCGGCCGAGCGCGTCGAGGTCGTCGAGGGTGAGGTCGACGCCGGCCCGGCGCGCCATGGCGATGAGATGGACGACGGCGTTGGTCGAGCAACCGGTGGCCATGGCGACGATGGCGGCGTTGCGCACGGCGGCGTCGGTGACGATGCGATCGGGCGTCAGATCCTCCCACACCATCTCGACGATGCGGCGGCCGCAGGCGGAGCCCATCCGCTGATGGCCGGAATCGGCGGCCGGGATCGACGAGGCATTCGGCAGGGTCAGCCCCATCGCCTCGGTGATAGAGGTCATCGTCGAGGCGGTGCCCATGGTCATGCAGGTGCCGACCGAGCGGGCGATGCCGCCCTGGATGCCCAGCCACTCCTCGTCGGTGACCTTGCCGGCCCGCCGCTCGTCCCAGTACTTCCACGCATCGGAACCCGAGCCGAGGATCCGGCCGGCGTAGTGCCCGCGCAGCATCGGGCCGGCGGGCAGGAAGATCATCGGCACGCCGGCGGTGAGCGCGCCCATGACGAGCCCCGGCGTGGTCTTGTCGCAGCCGCCCATCAGCACCACGCCGTCGAGCGGGTGCGAGCGGATCATCTCCTCGGTCTCCATGGCGAGGAGGTTGCGGTAGAGCATCGACGTCGGCTTGGTGAAGCTCTCGTCCACGCTCAGCGCCGGCAGCTCGACGGCAAAGCCGCCGGCCTGGGCGACCCCGCGTTTGACGTCCTTTACCCGCTCGGGGAAGTGGCCGTGGCAGGAGTTCAGCTCCGACCAGGTGTTCAGGATGCCGATGATCGGCTTGCCCATGAACTCCTCCTCGGCATAGCCGAGCTGCATCATCCGCGACCGGTGGCCGAAGCTGCGCAGGTCGTCGGGCGCGAACCAGCGGGCGCTGCGCAGTTCGTCTGAGGTCTTCCTCTTGGCGTCGAACATGCTGCCTTCTCCCCGAAGATCGAACGTGGCCGGTGCATGCGCACTCATACCTGCAGTTTCAAGCCGAAAGACTAGGCACTGTCCCCATAAACAGGAATCCCCTCGGGCGTCGGTTCTGATTCAACCTTCCGAAAGAGGAGGGTCTGATGCGCCGGCACGAACTGACCGACGAGGAATGGGGGATCATCGAGCCGCTGCTGCCGAAGAAGCCGCGCGGGGTGCCGCGGGTGGATGATCGGCGGGTGCTGAACGGCATTCTGTGGCGGTTCCGGACCGGCGCGCCGTGGCGCGACATCCCGGAGCGCTACGGTCCGCGAACGACGTTGTACAACCGCTTCGTGCGCTGGCGGGCTGCGGGGGTTTGGGACCGTATCCTGGCGGCGATATCAGAGGCTTACGACGGCGACATCGTGATGATCGACTCGTCCTGCGTGCGCGTCCACCAGCACGCCGCTGCGGTCAAAAGGGGGGTCCCGACGCCGGCGATGGTGGCATGGGACGCTCCCGGGGCGGGCTGACCACCAACCACCACCACCGTGGGGGCTGACCGCCGCCGGCGAACCCACCGACGATCCGCGCGAGGTGACCGAGCGCGGCGGCACCCTGCTTCCGCTCGGCGGCACCCACAAGAGCTACAAGGGCTTCGGCCTCGCCCTGATGGTCGATGTGCTCACCCAGGGGCTTGCCGACTTCGGCCGGGAGAACCCGCCGTCGCCGATGTCGCTCGCCGTATTCGTGCAGGTCATCGACCCGGACGCTTTCGGTGGTCGCGCCGCCTTCGCCCGCCATGCCGAATTCACCGCGGCAGCGTGCCGAGCCGTGCCCCCCGCCCGAGGTGTCACCAAAGTCCGCGTTCCCGGCGACGGCGCCGCCAGCTCCCGCCGCGCCGCCCTCAGGGACGGCATGACGGTCGATGCGTCCGCAAAGAAGGCTCTGGCTGCTCGCGCGGCCAAACTCGGCGTGGCCTGGTCTCTGGACGCCCCATCCGCCCCACAATGAACATCGGCGGTTTCAGAGCACCACCGGTCGAGCTTGCACCGGATGATCATGGTTGACCGAGCGCACTTGCCGCCAACCCATCGCATTCGAATACGTCCGAATAGAACAGAAATTAGTGCCCATATCCTTAACCGCCGGAGGTTTAGGTTGCCGAGGACAACGCGGTCGCGAATACCCGCGCTGAGATCGTCCAGGCCCGATCGGCGGCGGCGGGATAAGCCTTCGCGCCGTCACCCACGTCGAAGGCGCGTATCCCTGCCGCCCTGGGTGGATGGCGCGGCCGAGCTTGTCGGCTTTCCGGAAGTTGCCGGTGCGCGCAGCACTCTTCACTCGAGGCGGCGCTGGAGCCGGCGCCCGGCGACCCGCTCCGTTCGTGCCGATCTCTTCGTGACGCCGCCGGACTTCGCGCTTTCGCTGTGTTCGACAGTGGCGGCACGCCCCGATCCACTCATCGACCTTTTTCAGATTTTCGAGCCACCTCAACTACCAGCTTTGCCTCGAAGCCGTCGACGCGGCCCGGCGCGGGTGAAAAGAGTTCCAGCCTGCCGCCGGTCTGGTTCATGATCGTCTCGACGATAGCTAGTCCGAGCCCGGAACCGGCATGGCCGGTCTCCCCGCGCGCAAACCGATGTTTCAGGCCGGCAAGTACGTCCGGCGGGATCGGCGGGGCCCCCATTGATGACACGGATGACGCCAGCCGGCTCGACCCGCACCTCGACGGTTCCGTCGGGAGGCCCGTGGTAGAGCGCATTGTCAATCAGATTGCGTATGGCGATCGCAAATGCGTCCGCGTCCATGCGCGCCGATCAGCCGGTCGTCGGTCGACCTGACGTAGCGAAGCCGCTCGGGCTTCTCGAGCCGCCTGGCGCAATCGTCGACGACGAGGTCGAGGATCTCGATGAGGTCGACGTCCACTGCGCCGAGACCAAACCCGGCGTCGACCCGGGAAAGCTGCATCAGCTTTTCGGCCAGCGCTGACAGCCTCTTCAGCGTGGCCTCGACCTCGCGGGCGCGGCTGCGGTCCTTGGCGTTGACGAGTTCCGCGAGCATGCGCTGGGTCTGCGCGAGCGCGCCGGCGATCGGAGTGCGCAGTTCGTGCGCGCTGTTCGCCGCGAAGGCGCGCTCTGCGTCGAGCGCCGCCCGGAGCCGCTCGACCAGCCGTGCCACCGCACCGGCGATCGGACGCAACTCCACCGGCTGATCGGAGATGTCGAGCGGTGCGAGGTTCTGGCCGCTGCGCGCGGCGATGTCGCCGCTCAGCCGCAGCACGGGCCGCATCGCGCCGCGCACCGAAAGCCAGATCACCAGCGCGTTGAGCGGAATGAGCGCGGCCAGCGGCCACAGCATCGCCTTCACCCCGCCAAGCACGGCCACCCAGCGTCCCCGGGTGGTCTCCGCCACCGTGATCGTGAGCCCGGTGCGGTCGTCCCGGTCCGTGAAGAGGCGGTAGTCGCCCACCGTACTGAAGCCCGGCGTCGGGGTCCTCTCGTAAGGCTCGGAGGGTGCGTCATGGGCGCGCAGCACGACGCGGCCGGAGGCATCGCGGAGCTGGTAGCTCAGATACTCTTCGCGTCCTTCCCGCAAGCGATGGATCGCGCGTGCGTCGTCGGCCTCATGTCCGATCGCGTCGTCGGCGGCGAGCGGCAAGAGGCGCTGACCTACCTCCTGAAGCGCCCGGTCAAAGGCCTCGTTGAGCTGGTTGTAGGATATGTAAGTTGAAAAGGCCGCCGCGCCGCACCACAGCAAGGTCGTGCCGAGCGTGAGGCCGAGGATCAGCCTCGCCGTAATCGACGGAAAGCGTCGCGGGCCACTTGCCATGCTCACGCACTGACCCTGTATCCCGCGCCGCGAACCGTTTGGATCGCATCTCGCCCGAGCTTCTTGCGCAGCCGGCTGACATAGACCTCGACGGCGTTGCTTTCGATCTCCGCGCCGAATTCGTAGAGCGAATCCTCGATCTCGGATTTCGCCACCATCGCATTCGGATTCCGGACGAGGCGTTCGAGCACGGCCCATTCGCGGGCCGTGAGGTCGACCGGCTTGCCGCCGGCGCAGACCAGGCGGCGGGCCAGGTCGATTTCGACATCACCGATCTGCAGCAACGGATTGGGATTTCCGCCATAGCGGCGGACGACGGCGGCGGCGCGTGCGGCGAGTTCGCTCAAGTCGAACGGCTTGACCAGATAATCATCGGCGCCGTTGTTGAGGCCCTCGATGCGCGAAGCGATCTGGTCCTGTGCCGTCAGGATGATCACCGGAACGTGGCTGCCCTGCCGGCGGAGTTCACGCAGAAGATCGAGCCCACGCCCGTCGGGCAAGTTGAGATCGAGCAGGACGAGCTCGTAGGCGACCACGCTGAGCGCGTCGCGCGCCTCGTCAAGCCGCTTCATCCAATCGACGCTATAACCGAGCGAGGCGACATGCTCCCGCACCGCGCTTCCCAGGACCTGGTCGTCTTCAATCAAAAGAACGCGCATGGGCACCTCGTGGGAACACCAGCCTATCGCAGTCACCTGACATCAGGCTGAAGGAAATTCGCGACGGCCTTCAGGCTGCCGTCAGGTCGGGCGGCTAGAAGGACGGGGTAGCAGTTCCCTGCGCATTTGCGAGAGGCACACGATGAAGTCTTCCATCCGCATTGCAGCCCTGGCTCTCACAGCGGCACTTTCCGGCGCCAGCGTCGTCGGCCCGGCGGAGGCCTCGATCTGGTCAATGTTTTCGAGTCCGGCAGACCAGGCCCCGCCGTCGCCGGCGCCAGATCCTGCGGCCGGGACCGCGTCCGCCGGTATGGCGCCCATGCGGCTCGCGGCCAGCGTCAGGCAGCTCAGCGACGGCAGCTATACCGGCCCGCCCACCGACGCCTACTACGGCATCGTGCAGGTGCGGGCGCGGGTGCAGGGCGGCCGCCTCGTCTCGGTCGACGTACTCCAGTATCCGTCCGACCGGCGGACCAGCCAGTACATCAACGATCAAGCTCTGCCGATGCTCGAGAGCGAGGTTGTCCGCGCGCAGAGCGCTCGCGTCGACACCGTGTCCGGCGCAACGCTGACCAGCGAGGCCTATCTGCACTCCGTGAGCATGGCGCTGCGCCAGGCCGGTGGCTGATCAAAAAGGATCCGAGATGACCCGCGAGACCCGCATCCTTATGGGGATGCCCGTCATGGTGGAGATCGTCGCCGGCGCCGGCGAAAGCCTGATCGGCGATGTCTTCGCCTATTTCGCGGCGGTCGACCGCCGCTTCAGCCCGTTCAGGCCGGCCAGCGAGCTCAGCGAGCTCAATTCGGGCAGGGTCGCCGTTCCCGAACTCGGCGCCGAGATGCGCGAGGTGCTTGCGCTCGCCGCCCGCACCTTCGAGGAGACGCGCGGCTACTTCGACATCCGGCGGCCAGATGGCCGCATCGATCCTTCGGGCATCGTCAAGGGCTGGGCCATCCGCAATGCGGCACGGCTGATCGAGGCGGCCGGCGTCCTGGATTTCATGGTCGACGCCGGCGGCGACGTTCAGAGCCGCGGCAGGAATGCCAATGGCGATGCCTGGACGATCGGGATACGCAACCCGTTCGACGAGCGGCAGATCATCAAGGCGGTGATGCCCTGCGGGCGTGGAATTGCGACCTCCGGCACCTATGCGCGCGGCCACCACATCTATGATCCGCACCGACCGACCGTGCCGATCACCGACATCGTCAGCCTCACCGTTATCGGCCCCGACGTGCTCGAGGCCGACCGTTTCGCCACCGCCGCCTTCGCGATGGGCAAAGCCGGAATCCAGTTCATCGAGGAGCAGCCGCATCTCGAAGGCTATGTCGTCGACCGAGGCGGGATCGCCACCCAGACCAGCGGCTTCAGAGCGTTTGTAACGTCATGAACACCATTGTCGATCGCACTTTGAACCAGATCACCATGTACCGGCTGATGCTCTACTACGGGGCCGGCCTCGTGGCGGTCGCCATCGGGCTCGGCTTCTTCAGGCTCGTGCCGCAAGACCCGATCGCATTGACGTTTTCGCTTGCGGTCATCACCGGTGCTTGCTGGGCGACCAACCGCCTGTTCGCGGCGCTTTGGCGCGTGCCGGCGAATGCGGAGTCCATCTATATCACCGCCCTTCTGCTGACCCTCATCATGCCGCCGGTGACCGCGGCGGACCTGCCCGGCGTCTCCGGGCTGATCCTCGCTTCCGTCGCCGCAACCGCCTCGAAATTCCTGCTGACGATCGGACGCAAGCACATCTTCAATCCCGTGGCGCTCGGTGTCGTGGTTTCGGCGCTGGCCATCGACCAGCCGGCAACCTGGTGGGTCGCGGGCAATCTCACGCTTCTGCCCTTCGTTCTCGTTGGAGGCCTGCTGGTCACGCGCAAGGTGCAGCGCTTTGACATGGTCGGGGTCTATGTTCTCGCCAACCTGGTGGCGACGCTTGCCACCACGCCCTCGGCCATGATGGGCGAGGCGCTGAGGCAGGCTTTGCTCTATTCGCCGTTGCTTTTCGCTGGCTTTGCGATGCTGACGGAGCCGCTGACGGCGCCGCATGGCAAGATCACGCGCCTCGCCTACGGCGCCATCGTCGGCGCGCTCTCTTCGCCCAACATTCACATCGGCGGGTTCTACCTGACGCCGGAGATCGCCTTTCTCATCGGCAATATCTTCGCCTGCGCCGTCGGCGCGCGGGGGCGCTTCAAGCTCACGCTCTTGCGGGTCGAGGAGATTGCCTCGGGCTCATTCGAGTTCGTCTTCCGTCCGGACCGCAAGCTGCCGTTCCGCGCGGGGCAATATCTTGATTGGACCCTCGACGTCCCACGCCTGGACAGTCGTGGCAACCGCCGGTCCTTCACCATCGCCTCCGCCCCGACGGAAGAAGAGGTCCGCCTTGGCGTCAAATTCTATCCCGAGGGGAGCGCCTTCAAGCGGCAGCTCGCGCGAATGAAGCCCGGGGACGCGATCTACGGCTCGCAGATTGCCGGCGATTTTACGCTGCCGAAGGATCCCGAAGAGAAGCTTGCCTTCATCGCCGGCGGCATCGGCGTCACGCCGTTCCGCAGCATGGTGCAGGAGTTGATCGACCGAAAGGAACTCCGCTCCGTCGTCATGCTCTACGGCAACAACCGGCGCGACGAGGTCGCCTACGCGAGCGTGTTCGACCGGGCGGAGCGGGAGCTTGGCCTGCGGGCGGTCTACGCAATCGCCGAAGGCGGCGTCCAGGGGCCCAATATGCACCGGGGCTTCATCGACGAGGCGCTGATCCGGCGCGAGGTGCCCGACTTTATGAGCCGCACGTTCTATGTCTCAGGCCCGCGGGCCATGGTGGTGGGCTTCCAGCGCGTGCTGCGGGAACTGGGGGTCGCACCCTCCCGCATCCGGGTCGACTTTTTTCCAGGCTTTGCGTGACTGCCTGCAGCGCGAAGGCGCGGTGCTGAAGGTTCAGGTAGATGGGCATACAACTTTGCCGGATAGGGGACCATGAGATGGTATCGACGGAACGGATCGGATATTCGCCAGTGCAGATCATCCTGCACTGGACGATCGCCGCGCTGGTCATTTTCCAGCTGATCTTCGGCGAAAGCATGGGCGCCGTCATGCGGGCAGCCAGGCGCCACACCATACCTTCCCCTAGCGACCAGACGTTGGCTTCACTTCACTACTGGGTGGGAATAGCCGTCCTGGTACTGGTGGGGGTTCGGCTCGCAGTGCGCCTGGTGCAGGGCGCCCCGCCCACGGTCGGTCTCTCGCCGTTGGCGGAGCGAGCGGCGCAAGTCGCGCATTCGCTGTTCTATCTGCTGTTGATCCTGGTACCGGTCACGGGTCTGCTAGGGTACTATTTCGGAAACCCCTGGGGCGATCTGCATACCTTGGGGAAGCCGGCGTTCATCATTCTGATCGCAATCCACGCCAGCGCAGCGCTGTTCCACCAGTTCTGGGTCAAGGACGGTACTCTTCGCCGCATGCTTGTCCCCGGCGCATCTTGAGGCCGGAAGCGGCCGGGCGCTACCGCGGGGACACGCTGTCAAACCCAAGGGCTCTCACAACGATCGAGGGACCGGGGGAGCGGTTCAGCCGGGAGAGCTTGTGGTGGTCTTCGCAACAGGCGGCTTGAACGGGGCCATGCCGGCGCGGGCGAGGGCGTCGGCGCGTTCGTTCTCAGGGTGGCCGGCGTGGCCCTTGACCCAGTCCCAGCCGATCCGGTGCGGGGCGGCGGCGGCTTCGAGGCGGAGCCAGAGGTCGGCGTTCTTCACCGGCTTGCGGTCGGCGGTCATCCAGCCGTTCTTCTTCCAGCCGTGGATCCATTTGGTCACGCCGTCGCGCAGGTAGGCGCTGTCGGTCACGAGGGTGAGGCGCGTGGGCCGGTCGAGCGTTTCGAGGGCGGCGATCGCCGCCATCAGCTCCATGCGGTTGTTGGTGGTGAGCGCTTCGCCGCCGGAGAGTTCGCGGGTGCGAAGGTCGCGCTCGCCGTCCCGGGCGATCAGCACCACGCCCCAGCCGCCGGGGCCGGGATTGCCCGAGCAGGCGCCGTCGGTGTAGGCGAAGATCTCGGGCATCGGGCGGGTCAGGCGACCCGGGCGCGGAGGATGCGCGGGACCTTGAACTCGATGTCCTCCTGCGCGGTCTCGACCAGCCGCTCGGTGACGGCGTAGCGGGCGCGGAAGGCGGCGATGACCTCCTCGACCAGCACCTCGGGGGCGGAGGCGCCGGCGGTGATGCCGACGGCGCGGGCGCCCTCGAGGGCGCGCCAGTCGATGTCGGCGGCGCGCTGGACGAGCTGGGCGTAGGCGCAGCCGGCGCGGCGGCCGACTTCGACAAGTCTTTGGGAATTAGACGAATTCGGCGCGCCGATGACCAGGAGGGCGTCGATGGCGGGGGCCATGGCCTTGACCGCTTCCTGGCGGTTGGTGGTGGCGTAGCAGATGTCCTCCTTGTGCGGCCCGACGATGCTGGGGAAGCGGGCGCGGAGGGTGGCGACGACCTCGGCGGTGTCGTCGACCGAGAGGGTGGTCTGGGTGATGTAGGCGAGGCGGGTCGCGTCGCGGGGGGCGAGGGTCGCGACGTCGGCGGGGGTCTCGACGAGGAGGACGGCGCCGGGCGGCAGCTGGCCCATGGTGCCGATGACCTCGGGGTGGCCGGCGTGGCCGATCATCACCATCTGCAGGCCGTTCTCGAAGTGGCGCTCGGCCTCGCGGTGGACCTTGGAGACCAGCGGGCAGGTCGCATCGACATACAGGATGTTGCGGGCCTCGGCCTCGGCGGGGACGGATTTGGCGACGCCATGGGCGGAGAAGACCACCGGGCGGTCGGGGGGGCACTGGCTGAGCTCCTCGACGAAGACCGCACCCTTGGCCTTGAGGCCGTCGACCACGAAGCGGTTGTGGACGATCTCGTGGCGGACGTAGACCGGGGCGCCCCACTTCTCCAGCGCCATCTCGACGATCTTGATCGCCCGGTCGACGCCGGCGCAGAAGCCGCGCGGGGCGGCGAGGTAGAGGGTGAGGGGCTCGGGCATCCGCCGGGAGGTAGCACGGGGGAAACGGGGTGAAAAGACGGATTCCCGGCGGGGCGGGACGGAGGGCGGTTTTGTCCAGCGTTAACGGGGATTTGGCCGGGGTGGAACGCGTATGGCAGGCGTATGGAATCCGTATTGCGACTGTTTTTGTCAGGATCGAAGGGTTAACGGCCGGCGAGGGGGTGGTCCGGCGGGTAGGGGGCGTCGAGGGGGAGCGGGGTGCCGGTCTTGACGTGGGGGTTGGCGGGACCGCAGAGGAACTCGGCGCGGATGGATTCGGGATCGCGTGCCCTCGCTCGCGGCGACACGTGCGACGAGGGCGTCGAAGCCCTCGGGCGGGGTTTCCCAGCAGCTCCAGACGTAGAGCGGCTGGGCGCCCTCGGGCGTGAAGGGCAGGAGCGTGCCCGGGTTGCCGATCAAATTGTCGAGCTGGCCTTGCGTCAGGTCTTGCGCGCCGCGTAGATCGGCAAAATGGGCCGGCGACGCCCGGTTCGATGCGCCGGCCCATTTTGATTTCCTGAGATCCGAAGTTCGGAGGTCCGCCCCCTCCAGCCGCGCGCCGCCGAGGTCCGCCCCCTCCAGCCGCGCGCCGCCGAGGTCCGCCCCCTCCAGCCGCGCGCCGCCGAGGTCCGCCCCCTCCAGCCGCGCGTAGCGGAGGTCCGCCCCCTCCAGCCGCGCGCCGCCGAGGTCCGCCCCCTCCAGCCGCGCGCCGCCGAGGTCCGCCCCCTCCAGCCGCGCGCCGCCGAGGTCCGCCCCCTCCAGCCGCGCGAAGCTGAGGTCCGCCCCCTCCAGCCCCGCGCCGCCGAGGTCCGCCCCCTCCAGCCGCGCGCAGCCGAGGTCCGCCCCCTCCAGCCGCGCGCCGCCGAGGTCCGCCCCCTCCAGCCGCGCGAAGCGGAGGTCCGCCCCCTCCAGCCCCGCGCCGCGGAGGTCCGCCCCCTCCAGCCGCGCGCCGCCGAGGTCCGCCCCCTCCAGCCGCGCGCCGCCGAGCTTTGCGCCGACCAGGGTGGCGCCTTCGCCGACGAGGTTGCGCAGGTCGCGGCCGCGGAGGTCGAGTTGCGGGAGGTCGGCGATGGCGCTGGCGCGCTCGGTGCGCCAGTCGCCGTCGAAGCGGGCATCGAGTTCGGTGAAGGCCTGGTCGCAGGAAGCGCCGGCGGCGATTTCGTGCTTGCCGCACCAGTCGCGGCGGTCGTGGTCGGCCTGGGGGGTGAGCGGGGCGGCGCCCGGGCCGCGGGGCTGGCCGCAGACGGACATCTCCAGGCCCTCGCGCTTGCACCAGGTCTCGCGGAAGGCGGTGCGGGCGGTCTCCCAGTCGCGCCAGCCGGCCGGGCAGGTCGACCATCTCGACGTTGCTGACCCGCGCCCATGCGAGCGGCGGGTTGTCGACGGTAGGCCAGGCGGTGCGGACGAGGGTGACGTAGGCGAGGATGGTGGCGAGCGCCCAGAATCCGGGCCTGGCGGCGGAAGGCGTCGCCGAGTGCGGCCGGCGAGGGCGCGGAGGCGCCGCTGTCGGCGGGTTCGCAGCAGGTCGCGGAGCTCGGTCCAGAGCGGGGGGCGCTCGTCCGGCGCGGGGCGCTGGCCGGAGAGCCAGGCGTGGGCGGTCTGCCAGCCGGTGAGGCCGGCGACCAGCGCGATCAGGAAGCAGCCGGCGAGGAGGAGCGACAGCAGCGGGCGGTGCGCCGGCATCGACCACCACCAGAAGAAGAACAGCGCCAGCGGCGCGGCGGCCCAGACCAGGAGGAAGCTCGCGAGGTTGCCGAGGGCGCGCAGCGGGCGGGCGGGGGTGAAGGCGCCGCCGCGGATCGACAGGGCCCAGTCGTTGACCAGCCAGGGGACGAGGGCGTCGCCGACGGGCTGGCCGTCGAGGTGGTCTCGGTCAGGTCGCCGATGGCGTCCCAGAGCTTCAGCAGGATGATGTGGAGGTAGACGTAGAGGGCGGCGGCGAGGATCGGGGCGAAGATGAAGAAGCTGGCGGTGGGGATGTCGACGCCGACGAGGGGCAGGCGGGTCTGGCGGGTGGGGACGAAGAAGTCGGCGTCCTCGACGCCGAGGAGGGTGACGCCGACGAAGGCGAGGTAGCCGAGGAGCGCGATCCAGGAGGTCCGCGCCATGGCGGAGACCTGGTTGATGCGCTCGATCTGGGCCTTGGGGTCGGCGGGCATGGGAATGTTCCGGAGGGGCGCGGCGTGGCGCGACGGTAGCACGGGGCGGGCGGCGGATCATCTCGCGCGTGCGGGCGGGGCGGCCGGGCCGGGAGGGGCGGGGACGGGCGCGGGGGGCGGGAGCCCGTTCTTGACTCTGGCGCCGGGGCGGAGCCTTTGAATTGCATGGGCGGCGTGCGGCAGATCCGAGGTGGCGGAGGCGGAGGCGGAGCAGCGGCTCGACCGCTGGCTGCGGCGGCTCTATCCGCAGGTGACGCAGGGGCGGATCGAGAAGCTGTGCCGCAAGGGCGAGATCCGGGTCGACGGCGGGCGGGTGAAGCCGGCGACGCGGCTCGCGGCGGGGCAGCTGGTGCGGGTGCCGCCGATGCCGGCGGCGGAGGCCGCGGAGGTGGCGGAGGCGCCGGCGGTGAGCGCCTCGGACGCGGCGATGATCCGGGCCTGCGTGATCTGGAAGGACGACGACATCATCGCGCTCGACAAGCCGCCGGGGCTGGCGGTGCAGGGCGGGACCGGGACGACGCGGCACGTCGACGGGCTCGCCGAGGCGCTGCGCTTCGGGCGGGCGGAGAAGCCGCGGCTGGTGCACCGGCTCGACCGCGACACCTCGGGGGTGCTGCTGCTCGCGCGAAGTGCCAAGGTGGCGGCGGGGCTCGCGAAGGCGTTCCAGGGGCGGACGGCGCGCAAGCTCTACTGGGCGGCGGTGGCGGGGGCGCCGTCGCCGCGGGCGGGGACGATCCGGACCGGGCTCGTCAAGGCGCCGGGGCATGGCGCCGGCGGCGAGGGCGAGAAGATGGTGGTGGTGCCCTTCGAGCGGATCGAGGCGACCGAGGGGGCCAAGCGCGCGGTCACCGACTATGCGGTGATCGACGCGGCGGCGACGCGGGCGGCCTGGGTGGCGCTGAGCCCGGTGACCGGGCGCACGCACCAGCTCCGGGCGCAGATGGCGGCGATCGGGCATCCGGTGATCGGCGACGGCAAGTACGGCGGCAGCGGGCAGGAGAACCTCGGTGACGGCTGGGGGGCGCAGCTCGGCGGCGGGGTGAGCCGCAAGCTGCACCTGCACGCGCGCTCGATCGGCTTCGTGCATCCGGTGACGGGCAAGCGGGTCGAGATCACGGCGCCGCTGCCGGAGCACATGGCGCGGACCTGGGATCTCTTCGGCTGGCGGCCGCAGGATGCGGCGGACGATCCCTTCGAGGAGCTGGCGGAGGCGCGGCGGTGAGCCCGTTCGCGCGGGTGGTGGCGCTGCCGGTCCGGGGCTACCGGCTGGTCTTCTCGCCCTGGGTCGGGCATTCGTGCCGCTACCAGCCGACCTGCTCGGCCTATGCGCTCGAGGCGCTGGAGGTGCACGGGGGCGTGCGCGGGAGCTGGCTCGCGCTGCGGCGGATCCTGCGCTGCCACCCGTGGGGCGGATCGGGGATCGACAACGTGCCGCCGCGGCGGGGCGGGCGATGAGGCCGGCGCCCGGCGCGCGGCCCGCCCACCCGCGCGCCGGGCGCCGGCCTCATCGCCGGCGGCGGGGGCGAGGGGCGGTGAGGGGGCTCGGCGAGGCGGTCCGCGGGCGCCGCGACGAGCTCGTGGCGCTGACCCAGGCGCTGGTGCGGATCCCGACGGTGAACCCGCCGGGGGAGAACTATCGCGCGATCTGCGAGCTGATCGCGGCGCGGCTGGCGTCGCAGCGGTTCGGCTGCGCCTTCGTGCGCGCCGAGGGCGCGCCCGGGGACAGCGAGCGGTATCCGCGGTGGAACCTCGTCGCGCGGCGCGAGGGGACGCGGCCGGGACCCTGCGTGCATTTCAACGGGCATACCGACGTGGTCGAGGTCGGCAGCGACTGGACGCGGGATCCGTTCGGGGGCGAGCTCGCGGACGGGCGGATCTACGGACGCGGCACCTGCGACATGAAGGGCGGGCTGGCGGCGGCGATCGTCGCGGTCGAGGCGTTCCTCGCGCTCCGGCCGGACTTCCCGGGAGCGATCGAGATCTCGGCGACGGCCGACGAGGAGACCGGCGGCTACGGCGGGGTCGCGCACCTGGCGCGGCTCGGGCATTTCGCCGGGGTCGATGCGGTGATCATCCCCGAGCCGCTCGAACAAGGACCGGATCTGCCTCGGGCACCGCGGGGTGTGGTGGGCGGAGCTCGAGACCTTCGGGCGGATCGCGCACGGCTCGATGCCGTTCCTCGGCGACTGCGCGGTGCGGCACATGGGCGCGGTGATCGCCGAGATGGAGGCGAGCCTCTGGCCGGCGCTCGCGGCGCGGCGGACGGCGATGCCGGTGGTGCCGGCGGCGGCGCGGGCCTCGACGCTCAACGTCAACTCGCTGCACGGCGGGCAGGCGGAGCCCGAGGCGGGCTTCGACGGCTGGCCGTCGCCGGTGGTGCCGGACCGCTGCCGGATGGTGATCGACCGGCGGTTCCTGATGGAGGAGGACATCGCGCGCGGTGAAGGCGGAGTTCCGCGCTGCGGTGGAGCGGGCGCGGGAGCGGCGGGATTTCGGTTATGAAATCCGCGATATGCACGAGGTTCTTCCGACGCTGACCGAACGCGACACGCCGGTGGCGGCGGCGCTGGCGCGGGGGATCGAGCGCACGCTGGGGCGGGCGCCGGAGTTCGTGGTCTCGCCGGGGACCTACGACCAGAAGCACGTCGACCGGATCGGGCGGCTGAGCAATTGCGTGGCCTATGGCCCCGGCATGCTGGACCTTGCGCACCAACCCGACGAATATGTCGTGGTCGAGGACATGCTCGACGCGGCGACGGTGATGGGCCTCGCACTGGCCGATCTGCTCGGTGTCGCGGCGGAGTGAAGCGGGTCCGATGGCCCGCGGGCGGTGGAGGCGGGCGATGAGACTTCCCGGCGTGGCGGCCGTCGCGGCGGCGCTGATGCTTCGGCGGGGGCGGTGGCGGCGGCGCAGCGCACCGACATCGTGGTCGGCATGCAGCTCGAGCCGCCGCACCTCGACCCGACGGCGGGGGCGGCGGCGGCGATCGACGAGGTGGTCTATGCCAACGTCTTCGAGGGGCTGACCCGCTTCGCGCCGGACGGGACGATCCTGCCGGCGCTGGCGGAGAGCTGGGAGATCGCACCCGACGGGCTCTCCTGGGAGTTCCACCTGCGGCAGGGGGTGAAGTTCCAGGACGGGACGCCCTTCACCGCCGAGGACGTGGTCTTCTCGTTCGACCGGGCGATGGCGGACGATTCGGTGAACGCGCAGAAGCAGCTCTTCACCGGCATCAACGAGGTGACGGCGATCGACGACACCACGGTCGAGATCGGGCTCGACGCGCCGAAGGGGTCGCTGCTCTTCAACCTCGCCTGGGGGGACGCGGTGATCGTGTCGCCGGCGACCGCCGACGGCAACAAGACGCATCCGGTGGGGACCGGGCCGTTCGAGTTCTCGGACTGGGTGCAGGGGGACCATATCGATCTGGTGAAGAATCCCGACTACTGGGGGACGCCGGCGAAGCTCGACAAGGTGACCTTCAAGTTCATCTCCGACCCGACCGCGGCCTTCGCGGCGATGATGGCGGGCGACGTCGACGCGTTCCCGAACTATCCCGCGCCGGAGAACCTGGCGCAGTTCGCCGCCGACCCGCGGTTCCAGGTGCTGATCGGCTCGACCGAGGGCGAGACGATCCTGGCGATGAACAATGCGCGCAAGCCCTTCGACGACATCCGGGTGCGCGAGGCGGTGGCGCATGCGATCGACCGCAAGGCGGTGATCGACGGGGCGATGTTCGGCTACGGCACCCCGATCGGGTCGCACTTCGCGCCGCACAACCCGGCCTACGAGGATCTGACCGGGCTGTCGGAATACGACCCGGAGAAGTCGAAGGCGCTGCTCGCCGAGGCGGGGCTGAAGGACGGGTTCAAGACCACGCTGGCGCTGCCGCCGCCGTCCTATGCCCGGCGCGGTGGCGAGATCGTCGCCTCGGAGCTGAAGGCGGTGGGGATCGATGCGCAGATCGTCAACATGGAATGGGCGCAGTGGCTGGAGAAGGTCTTCACCAACAAGGACTTCGACCTGACCATCGTCAGCCACACCGAGCCGATGGACATCGGGATCTATGCGCGCAAGGACTATTACTTCGGCTACGACGACCCGGTGATGCGGGCGCTGATGGCCGGGGTCGAGGCGACGGCGGACCCGGCGGAGCAGGCGCAGATCCTGAAGGCGGCGCAGGAGCGGATCGCGCACCAGTACGTCAACGCGTTCCTGTTCCAGCTCGCCAAGACCGGGGTGGCGGATGCGCGCATCCGCGGGCTGTGGCTGAACTCGCCGACGCAGGCGACCGACCTGACGGCGGTCTACTGGGCGGAGTGACGCGCGGGCCCCGGACCGTCGGCGGCGCGGCTCCGGGCTGACGCGGCGCGCGCTGTGCCGGGCCGGCGGAAATGCCGGGGATCGTTCCTTCAAGCGCCCGGTGGGGCTGCCTTTGCTGTCCGATCCTCTGGCGGCCGCTGTCGAGGATCTGGCCTGCGGCGGGCTGCCCTTGTAGCGCGGCGGAGGCCGACCTAGGGTTCCCGCGGGCGACCACCGGAGCGATACCCTGATGCTTCGCTATGGCCTGACGCGCTTGGTTTCGCTGGCACTGAGCCTCGTGGCGGCGAGCCTGGTCGTGTTCCTGCTGCTCGGTGTCGTGCCGGGTGATCCGGCGCAGACCATGCTGGGAATGAACGCGGATCCGGCGGCGGTGGCGGCGCTGCGCCATGAGCTCGGGCTCGATGCGGGGCCGGTGGTGCGGTATCTCGGCTGGGTGGGCGGGATGCTGCGGGGGGACTTCGGGGTCTCCTATGCCTATCACACGCCGGTCGCGGGGATGCTGCGTCGAGCGGCTGAAGGTGTCGCTGCCGCTGGCGGCGATGGCGCTGGTGCTCTCGACGGCGATCGGGCTGGCGGTGGGGGTGTTCGCGGCCTCGCGGCGGGGGACGGCGGCGGATCTGGGCGTGATGGGGGCGACGCAGCTCGGGGTGGCGGTGCCGAACTTCTGGTTCGCGATGCTGCTGGTGCTGGTCTTCGCGGTGAAGCTGCGCTGGGTCTCGGCCGGCGGCTTTCCCGGCTGGGGCGCCGGGCTCGGGCCGGGGCTGCGGGCGCTGGCGCTGCCGGCGATCGCGCTGGCGCTGCCGCAGGCGGCGATCCTGGCGCGGGTGATGCGCTCGGCGCTGATCGACACGCTGGGCGAGGACTTCGTGCGCACGGCGCGGGCGAAGGGGCTGAGCCGCGGGCAGGCGCTGCGGCGGCATGCGCTCAGGAACGCGCTGATCCCGGTCTTGACCATCATCGGGCTGCAGTTCTCGTTCCTGCTCGCGGGGGCGATCATCATCGAGAACGTCTTCTTCCTGCCCGGGCTCGGACGGCTGGTGTTCCAGGCGATCGGGCAGCGGGATCTGGTGGTGGTGCAGGGCGCGGTGATGCTGCTGGTGGTGGCGGTGATCCTCGTCACCGGCCTCGTCGATCTCGCCTATGCGGCGATCGACCCGCGGCTCCGGCGGCGCGGCTGATGCGCGGGATGCTCGCGGGCGGGGTGATCGTGGCGCTGGTGGCGGCGGTGGCGCTCGTCTCCTGCGCGTGGACGCCGTACGACGTGGCGGCGCTCGACATCGCCGGCAAGCTCCAGCCCCCGTCGGCGGCGCACTGGATGGGGACCGACCATTTCGGCCGCGACGTGCTGTCGATGCTGATGGTGGGGGCGCGGGTCTCGATCGCGGTGGCGCTGGTGGCGGTGGGGATCGGCATCGCCGCGGGGGTGCCGCTGGGGCTTGCGGCGGCGGCGCGGCGCGGGATCGCTCGTCGACGAGGTGATCTCGCGCGGCAACGACCTCGTCTTCGCGTTTCCGTCGCTGCTGATCGCGATCATGATCACCGCGGTCTTCGGGCCTTCGGCGGTGAACGCGATCATCGCGATCGGCATCTTCAACGTGCCGGTCTTCGCCCGGCTGACGCGGGGCGCGGCGCTGAGCCTCTGGACGCGCGACTTCGTGCTGGCGGCGCGGGTGGCGGGCAAGGGGCCGGCGCGGATCTCGGTCGAGCACATCCTGCCGAACGTGACGAGCCTGCTCGTGGTGCAGGGGACGATCCAGTTCTCGCTCGCGATCCTCGCCGAGGCGGGGCTCTCCTACGTCGGGCTCGGGGCGCAGCCGCCGACGCCCTCCTGGGGGCGGATGCTCGCCGACAGCCAGACGATGATCGCCTTCGCGCCCTGGCTGGCGCTGTTTCCGGGGCTCGCGATCGTGCTGACGGTGCTGGGGCTGAACCTGATGGGCGACGGGCTGCGCGATCTGCTCGACCCGCGGCTCAGGCGGGCGCGGGCGTGAGGCTTGCCGGCGGCGGTGGCGGCGCGGCGGCGGCGCGCGCGGGGTGGCGTCGCGCCCGCGCCGCGGCCCGGCCGGCGGCGCGCGGGGCGGCGAAGCAAGGCAGAATCTGCCGGGGAAGCGCCTGATGAAGCGGCTGCTTCATCGAGGCGCCTCCTCCATGGTGGGGCTGCGAGTCGGGCCGGCGTCAAGGGTGAAGGGCCGCCAGCGGCCCCGGCTTCGCCGCCCTTGACCCCGTCCCAACTCGCGACGGCAGCGCGGTGAGCGGGCCGCGGCTGTTCCTGGTCGCGGGGGAGGCTTCCGGCGATCTGCTCGGCGCGGCGCTGATCGCGGGGCTGCGGCAGCTCTGCGGGGCGGGGCTGGTCGTCGAGGGCGTGGGCGGGCCGGCGATGGCGGCGGAGGGGCTGGCGAGCCGGTTCGCGATGGAGGAGCTGTCGGTGATGGGGGTGGCCGAGGTGCTGCCGCGGCTGCCGAACCTGCTGCGGCGGATCCGCGAGACCGGCGACGCGGCGGCGGCGATGGCGCCGGATGCGCTGGTGACGATCGACAGCCCGGACTTCTCGCTGCGGGTCGCGCGGCGGGCGCGGGCGCTGCGGCCGGGCCTCAGGACCATCCACTACGTCGCGCCCTCGGTCTGGGCCTGGCGGCCGGGACGGGCGGTGAAGATGGCGCGGGTGATCGACCACGTGCTGGCGCTGCTGCCGTTCGAGCCGCCGTACATGCAGGCGGCGGGAATGAGCTGCGACTTCGTCGGGCATCCGGTGGTGGCCGAGCGGCAGGCGAGCGCGGCGGAGGTGGCGGCGCTGCGGGCGGAGCTCGCGATCGCGCCGGGCCAGCCGCTGCTGGCGCTGCTGCCGGGGTCGCGCAAGGGCGAGGTGACGCGGCTCGCGCCGGTCTTCTTGGAGGTGGCGCGGCGGCTGCGGGCGCGGGACCCGGATCTGGCGGTGATCGTGCCGGCGGCGCCGGGGGTGATGGCGCTGATCGACGGGCTGATCCGGCCGGACGCGGCGGGCTGGCCGCACGTGCTCGACCCGCGGGGGTTCGCGGCGCCGGACTGGGAGGCGCGCAAGCGCGCGGCCTTCGCCGCCGCCGACGTGGCGCTCGCGGCCTCGGGGACGGTGAGCCTCGAGCTGGCGGCGGCGGGGACGCCGATGGTGATCGCCTACGACGCGAACGCGCTCACCGCCTGGCTCGCCAAGCGGCTGGTCCGGGTCGACACCGCGACGCTGGTGAACCTCGTGACCGGCACGCGGGCGGTGCCGGAGTTCATCTTCGACGCCTGCGAGCCGCGACGGATCGCGCCGGCGGTGGAGGCGCTCCTGGCCGATCCGGAGGCGGCGGCAGCGCAGCGGGCGGCGGGGGAGCGGGCGATGCAGCTTCTCGGCCGCGGCGGCGAGGCGCCGGGGCTGCGGGCGGCGCGGTCGGTGCTGGCGGCGATCGGGAACGGCGGGGAGGGGCGGGAGTTTCCCCGCTGAAGCGCGGCGCTGCGGCCGTGCGAGCGAAGGAGACTGCGATGACGACGACCACTGCCCGCGAAACCGAAGCCGTGGTGAAGGACCAGCGCGCGATCCAGCGCGAGGTCGCCGCGGACGACCGCGAGGGGGCGCCGCAGGCCGGGGCCGCGATGCAGGCGGGTGCGCGGAGCTATCCGGTGCCGCCGTTCCCCGAGCAGCACCAGCCCAAGCCCGGCGTCGAGGCCGAGCTCGACCCGGCGCCGATGTACGATGCGCCGTTCTGGAAGGGCTCGGAGAAGCTCGCGGGCAAGGTGGCGCTGATCACCGGCGCCGATTCGGGGATCGGGCGGGCGGTGGCGGTGCTCTTCGCGCGCGAGGGGGCGGACGTGGCGATCGCCTATCTCGCCGAGGACGGCGACGCCCGCGCCACCGCCGAGGCGGTCGAGGCGGAGGGCCGGCGGGCGATCCTGATCCGCGGCAACGTCGCGGACCGCGACTTCTGCCGGCAGGCGGTGGAGCAGGCGGTGCGCGAGCTCGGCGGGCTCGACGTGCTGGTCAACAACGCCGCCTTCCAGGTGCATACCGCCGACTTTCTCGACCTCTCGCCCGAGCATTTCGACGAGACGCTGAAGACCAACCTCTACGGCTACTTCCACATGGCGCAGGCGGCGGCGGAGGTGATGAAGCCGGGATCGGCGATCGTGAACACCGGCTCGGTGACCGGGATCGAGGGCTCGAAGGAGCTCGTCGACTACTCGATGAGCAAGGGCGGGATCCACGCCTTCACCCGGGCGCTGTCGGGGAACCTGGTGCCGCGGGGGATCCGGGTGAACGCGGTGGCGCCGGGGCCGGTGTGGACGCCGCTCAACCCGTCGGACAAGGAGGCGGAGAAGGTGGCGCACTTCGGCGAGCAGACGCCGATGAAGCGGCCGGCGCAGCCGGAGGAGATCGCGCCGGCGTACGTCTTTCTCGCGTCGCCGCAGTGCTCGAGCTACATCACCGGGGAGATCCTGCCGATCGTCGGGGGGTACTGAGGGCACGCGGGGGCGCGATGCCGGGGGCGCTGACGGTTGACTGCTTCGCTGACGGTTAACTGGTCAACGCGTCGGCGCCCCCCGAACTCGAGACTGAGGCCGGGCAGCGCGGCTGGGAAGATGGCGGTCGTCGTGGCGGTTAATCCGGGGGGTTGAGCCGGGCGTTTGAGCCGCGGGTCCGGACGGTGGACGGCCACGGTGCGCCGACGGGCAGGCGATGCTCCGCTCCGGCCGGAGCGGCTTCGGCCGGAACGCTCCGCCGCAGGCGCGCGGCTTTGGGTCGGTTCAGCCGGTAAAATCGGCGACGGTGGCGCCGACGGCCTCGGCGAGCCGTCCCGGGGCGACTTCGAAGACGTGGTGCGGCGTGCCGGCGGCGGCCCAGACCGTGTCGAACGCGAGGAGCCGCGGGTCGAGCCAGGTCGCGATCGCGGTGAGGTGGCCGAGCGGGGCGACCCCGCCGATGGCGAAGCCGGTCGCGGCGCGCACGCCGGCGGCGTCGGCCTTTTCGAGCTCGGCACCGGCGAGGGCGGAGGCCTTGGCCGGGTCGACCCGGTTGCCGCCGGCGGTGAGGAAGAGGAGGTGCCGATCGCTGTCGCGGGCGCGGAAGATGATCGACTTCACGATCTGGTCGAGCTCGCAAGCGCAGGCGCGGGCGGCGTCGACCGCGGTCCGGGTGCCCTCGTCGAGGCGCACCGGGACGATGTCGAGGCCGAGGCGGGCGGCCTCGGCGCGCACGCGGGCGACCGAGGCGCTTTCCGGCGCCTCAGCGGTTCTCGACATCCACGTAGTCGCGCTGGGTCGGGCCGGTGTAGAGCTGGCGCGGGCGGCCGATCTTGAGCTGCGGATCCTCGAGCATCTCCTTCCACTGGCTGAGCCAGCCGACGGTGCGCGCGAGCGCGAAGATCGGGGTGAAGAGCGAGGTCGGGAAGCCGATCGCGTCGAGGATGATCCCCGAGTAGAAGTCGACGTTGGGGTAGAGCTTCTTGTCGATGAAGTAGTCGTCCTCGAGCGCGATCCGCTCGAGCTCCTTGGCGACCTGCAGCGTGGGGTTGTTCTCGATGCCGAGCAGGCCGAGCACCTCGTCGGCGGACTGCTTCATCACCTTCGCGCGCGGGTCGAAGTTCTTGTAGACACGGTGGCCGAAGCCCATCAGGCGGAAGGGGTCGTCGCGGTCCTTGGCACGCTTCACGTACTCGGGGATGCGGTCGACGGTGCCGATCTCGCGCAGCATCCGGAGCGCCGCCTCGTTGGCGCCGCCGTGCGCCGGACCCCAGAGGCAGGCGACGCCGGCGGCGATGCTGGCGAAGGGGTTGGCGCCCGAGGAGGAGGCGAGGCGGACCGTCGAGGTCGAGGCGTTCTGCTCGTGGTCGGCGTGCAGCGTGAAGATGCGGTCCATCGCGCGGCTGAGGATCGGGTCGACCACATAGTCCTCGGCCGGTACCGAGAAGCACATGTTGAGGAAGTTCGAGGCGTAATCGAGGCTGTTCTTGGGATAGACGAACGGCTGGCCGACGGCGTATTTGTAGGCCCAGGCGACGATCGTCGGCATCTTGGCGATCATCCGGATCGTCGCGACCTCGCGCTGCCAGGCGTCGGTGATGTCGGTGGAGTCGTGGTAGAAGGCGGCCATCGCGCCCATGGTGCCGCAGACGATCGCCATCGGGTGCGCGTCGCGGCGGAAGCCGCGGAAGAAGTACGACATCTGCTCGTGCAGCATCGTGTGGTTGGTGACGCGGCTCTCGAAGTCCTCGAGCTGCGCCGCGGTCGGAAGCTCGCCGTAAAGCAGCAGGTAGGCGACCTCGAGGAAGTGCGACTTCGCGGCCAGCTGCTCGATCGGGTAGCCGCGGTAGAGCAGCTCGCCCTTCTCGCCGTCGACGAAGGTGATGGCGCTCTCGCAGGAGCCGGTGGAGGTGTAGCCCGGATCGAAGGTGAAGACCCCGCCGTCGGCGTAGAGGCTGCGGATGTCGATGACGTCGGGTCCGATGGTGCCCTGGTAGATCGGCAGCTCGAGCGCCTTGTCGGCGAAGGTGAGCTTTGCGGTGCGGTGGGCCTGGTTGGTCATGAAATCATCCCCTGTTGGGCGCCCCGCGAGGGGCGGTTGTGCCAGGCTCGTCGCGGCGGCGCGGTGCGCGCGCGTCGCTCGACGCCGGTATCAGGCCACGCTCGCCACCTTGCCCGCACAGTCCTCGAGGCGGGCCAGGGTCTCGTCGCGGCCGACTATCTGCATCATGTCGAATACGCCCAGCGAGACGGTACGGCCAGAAAGCGCGACGCGCAGCGGCTGGGCAACCTTGCCAAGTCCCATCCCCTCCGCGGTCGCGAAGTCGCGTACCGCCGCCTCCAGATCGTCAGAATTCCACCTAGCGTTCCGCAGCCGCGAAGTCAATTTTTCCAGCATTCCGTTCGGGATGCCTGCGAGAACCTTGGCCCCGGAAGCGTCGGGAACCAGTGGTCGGGGAGTGAGTATAAAGCTTGCCATATCCAACACTTGCGGAAGAGTTCTCGCGCGCTCCTTGAGCCCCGGCATCGCCAGCAGCATCTGCGCCCGCTCGGTCTCGGTCAAGGGCGGGGCGGTTTTGCACTGCAAGAAAGGATTCGATCTCGGCGAGAAGCGCGGCGTCGTCGGCGGCGCGGATGTGCTGGCCGGAGATGCTGTCGAGCTTGGCGAAGTCGAATCGGGCCGGCGCCTTGCCGAGATGGGTGAGGTCGAACCACTCGACCGCCTGCGCGGTGGTGAAGAACTCGTCGTTGCCGTGGCTCCAGCCGAGGCGGGCGAGGTAGTTGCGCATCGCCTCGGCGGGGTAGCCCATGTCGCGGTAGGCCTCGATCCCGAGCGCGCCGTGGCGCTTGGAGAGCTTGGCGCCGTCGGCGCCGTGGATCAGCGGGATGTGGGCGAAGATCGGCACCTCCCAGCCGGCGGCGCGGTAGATCAGCGTCTGGCGGGCGGTGTTGGTCAGGTGGTCGTCGCCGCGGATGACGTGGGTCACGCCCATGTCGTGGTCGTCGACGACGACGGCGAGCATGTAGGTGGGGGTGCCGTCGGAGCGGAGCAGCACGAGGTCGTCGAGGGTCTCGTTCTTCCAGGTGACGCGGCCCTGCACCCGGTCCTCGACCACGGTCTCGCCGTCGCGCGGGGCCTTGAGGCGCACCACGAAGGGGGCGTCGGGCGCGGTCGCGGGGTCGGCGTCGCGCCAGGGCGAGCGGAAGAGCGGCGGGCGGCCCTCGGCGCGGGCGGCCTCGCGGAAGGCCTCGATCGCTTCGGGGGTGGCCCAGCAGCGGTAGGCGGTGCCGCGGGCGAGCATGTCGGCGGCGACCTCGGCGTGGCGGGCGATGCGCTCGAACTGGCTGACCGCCTCGCCGTCCCAGTCGAGGCCGAGCCAGCGCAGACCCTCGAAGATCGCCGCCGTCGCCTCCGGGGTCGAGCGCGCGCGGTCGGTGTCCTCGATGCGCAACAGGAAGCGGCCGCCGCTGTGGCGGGCAAAGAGCCAGTTGAACAGCGCGGTGCGCGCGCCGCCGATGTGAAGATAGCCGGTCGGCGAGGGCGCGAAGCGGGTGACGACGGGGGCGGGTGAGGGGGCGGGGGAGGGCATGGCGGTTAACCTCCTGGCAACCATGGTCGGCAAGGTTTCTCCTTAGGGCAGATCCTTGCGGGAGAACAAGAGAAGGTGGGCCCCGAGGGGATCGTCGCCCGGATCGCGGGCCGGCTGGAGGATCGCCTCGCCGCCGTGCTCGACGGGCAGCGGCCGCACCTGCCGCTCTGGGTCCCGGTGCTCTACGGGATGGGGATCGCGGGCTATTTCGCGGCGCCGGCGGAGCCCGAGGGCTGGATGCTGGCGTCGCTCGCCGGCGCGCTCGGCTTCGTGCTGGTGGCGGGCCTCGGCCTGCGGCCGCCGGCGCGCACGCTGCTCCTCGCCGCCCTCCTGCCGGTGGCCGGGTTCGGCGGGGCGGCGTTGCGCAGCCGGATGGTCGCGGCGCCGGTGCTGCCCTGGGCGATGACGGCGGCGGTCGAGGGGCGGATCGTCGATCTCGACCGCTCGGCGAGCGAGCGGCCGCGGGTGCTGCTCGACCGGGTGACGATTGCGAAGCTCGAGCCCTGGCGCACGCCGGCGCGGATCCGCATCTCGCTCGACCCGGCCACCGCGTCCGACCTGCTGCGTCCCGGCGCGTGGATCGCGGCGACGGCGCGGATCGCGCCGCCGTCGGCGCCGGCGGAGCCGGGCGGCTTCGACTACCGCCGGCTGGCCTGGTTCCAGGGGATCGGCGCGGTCGGCTATGCCCGCGGCGAGGTGCGGGCGGTGGCGGGCGACGCGCCGGGCGGCTGGCGGCTCGTCGCCTTCCGGCTGCGGATGGCGGCCTCGGCGCACATCCAGCGGCTGGTGCCGGGGCAGGACGGCGCCTTCACCTCGGCGATCCTGACCGGGGACCGCTCGGGGATCGACCGCTCGGTGGAGCGGGCGCTGCGGATCTCGAGCCTCTATCACATCGTGTCGATCTCGGGGCTGCACATGACGCTCCTGGCGGCGGCGGTCTTCGCGATGATCCGCCACGGGCTGGCGCTGGTGCCGCGGCTGGCGCTGACCTGGCCGCTGAAGAAGATCGCCGCGCTGGCGGCGCTGGCGGCGGGGGCGGCGTATCTGGTGATCTCGGGCTGCGGCGTGGCGACGCAGCGCTCCTACGTGATGACGGCGACGGTGCTGATCGCGGTGCTCATCGACCGGCCGGCGCTGACCATGCGCTCGATCGCGCTGGCAGGGGCGGTGGTGCTGCTGGTGGCGCCGGAGAGCCTGGTGGAGGCGGGGTTCCAGATGTCCTTCGCCGCGACGATCGCGCTGGTGGCGGGCTTCGAGGCGCTGCGGCGGCGGAGCTGGTGGATGCGCACGCAGACGGCCCCGGGCTGGCGGCTGATCAGGCCGGTGATCGGGATCGCGATGACCTCGCTGATCGCGGGGACGGCGACGGCCCCGTTCTCGGCCTTCCATTTCAACGCGGTGGCGCGCTACGGGCTGATCGCCAACCTGCTGGCGATCCCGGCGATGGGGATCCTGGTGATGCCGGCGGCGGTGATCGCGATCGTGCTGGCGCCGCTCGGGCTCGACTGGCTGCCGTGGCAGGCGGCGGGGCTCGGGATGGGCTACGTGATCGCGGTGGCGCGCGCCGTGGCATCGCTGCCCGGGGCGAGCTTCGGGGTGCCGGCGGGACCGCCGGCGAGCCTGGGGCTCCTGACGATCGGCGGGCTGATGCTGGTGCTCTGGATCGGCCGCGGCCGCTGGCTGGGGCTGGCGCCGCTGGCGCTCGGGGCGTTCGTCTGGGCGCAGGCCGAGCGGCCGGATCTGCTGATCGCCGACACCGGCCGGCTCTTCGGCATCGAGACCGGGCGCGGGCGGATCCTGTCGTCGGGGCGCGGCAACGGCTTTGCCGCCGAGAGCTGGCTGAGGAACGACGGCGACCTCGCAAGCCAGGCCGAGGCCTACGCCCGCGGCGGGCTGGTGCGGCGGAAGAACCGGATCGCGGCCGACGTGCCGGGGCTGGGGCCGGTGCTCTACGTCGGCGCGAGCGATCCCGCGACCGCGGCGGCGGACTGCGCCGCGGCGGCGGTGCTGATCGCGCCGAACTGGCCGCGCGGGCCGGCGGGGCCTTGCGTCTTCGTCGGGCGCGACCGGCTGCGGCGCGAGGGGGCGCTGGCGATCGAGGCCGGGGACGCGGGGCCGGTGGTGACCGGCGCACGGTCGGTCGGGGCCGACCGCCCGTGGAGCCGCGACCCCTTCGCTCGTGCCCGGCGCGCGCCGCCGCCGGGCGGGGGCAAGGTCGCGTTCGGGGGCAACGCCGACGGGGGTGGCCGGTAGCCGGAGCTTTGGCCGGGGCGCGCGAGGGAGCGAACGGTCTGGCGGAGGGATGCGTCCTGCAGGTGCGGGGAATCCGGGGAAAGGAGCGCCCGGAACGGTGCCGGCGGGCACTCGCGGGAGCAGCGGAGGGACGGCCGGCGCGACCCGCCGGCGCGGGGGCGGATGTTCGCGCGGATCTTCGTCGCGGGCGATCCGCGCCGGCGGGCGAGCCGGGATCGATCGGGGGCGTCTGCCGCGCGTCCTGCGGCCGGCCGGCCGTGCTGCCCGGCGGCGCGCCCGCGGCGTCGCGGGCGCGCCGCCCGAAGCGCTCGCGCTCGCAACCGGTGGCAGGCCGTGCTGCCGGTCGCGCGCCCGCGACGTCGCGGGTGCGGCGCCCGAAGCGCCCGGGCTCGCAACCGGCGGCAGGCCGTGCCGGTGGTAAAGGCCGGTCTCAGTAGGTTCGGATCAGGCCGACGAGCTTGCCCTGCACGCGGACCTGATGGTCCTGGTAGAGGCGGGTCTCGTAGGCGGGATTGGCGGCCTCGAGCGCGATGGTGGTGCCGCGGCGGCGGAAGGTCTTGAGCGTCGCTTCCTCGCCCTCGATCAGCGCGACGACGATGTCGCCGTTCTGCGCCGTCGGCTGCTCCTGGATGACGACGATGTCGCCGGAGTTGATCCCGGCCTCGATCATCGAGTCGCCCTTGACCTCGAGCGCATAGTGACGCCCCGAGGCGGAGAGCATCGCGGCAGGGACGGCGACGTTGTGCGAGACCTGCTGGATCGCCTCGATCGGGGTGCCGGCGGCGATCCGGCCCATGACCGGAAGCTCGATCGACGCGGCCTCGACCGGGAAGGCGGCGGCGGGCCGCTCGGAACGGCTGCCGCCCACCACCTCGGGGGTGAAGCCGCTCGCGGCGTCGAGCGTCTCGGGCAGGCGGACGATCTCGATGGCGCGGGCGCGGTGCGGCAGGCGGCGGATGAATCCGCGCTCCTCGAGCGCGGTGATCAACCGGTGGATGCCCGACTTCGAGCGCAGGTCGAGCGCCTCCTTCATCTCGTCGAAGGAGGGAGGGATGCCGTCGCGCTGGAGCCGCTTGTGGATAAAATGCAGGAGATCGTACTGCTTGCGCGTGAGCATTGCCGCTTCCCTGATCCGCCTCAGCCCGTTCTAGTAACGTTCTTGTTTTGTGTCAAGATTCTTTGCGAGCAATACAACCTCAGGTTTATCAAAGCCAGATGAATTTGACCAGGGCGCCATCCGCCTGCGCCGGATCGCCCGGCGTGCGGACCAGGAGGGCGTTGGCTTCGGCGAGGACGGAGAGGAGCGAGCTGTCCTGGCGCGGGAACGGACGGCAGCGCCAGCCCCCTTCGGCGGCCTCGACGCGGGCGCGCATGTAGTGCGCGCGCATCCCGTTCGGTTCGAGCGCGCCGTCGAGCCGGGCGGGCGCGGTCGGCGGCAGCGCGCCGGGCAGGCCCTGCATCCGCTCGACCGCGGCGACGAGAAAGAGCCGGCCGGTGACGAGCGACGAGACCGGGTTGCCGGGCAGGCCGACGAGCGGGGTCTGCCCGAGCCGCCCGGCGAGCAGCGGCTTGCCCGGCCGCATCGCCACCCGCCAGAAGTCGAGCTCGAGGCCGGCGCCGACGGCGGTGCCCTGCACCAGGTCGAAATCGCCGACCGAGGCGCCGCCGAGGGTGACGATGAGATCGGCGCCGGCGGCGAGCCCGAAGCACGCGAGCAGGCTTTCGGGCGTGTCGCCGGCGATCGGCAGCAGCCGCACCTCGGCGCCGGCGGCCTCGAGCATCGCCTTCAGCGCGAAGGAATTCGAGGCGACGATCTGGTCGGGGCCGGGCGCCTCGCCGGGCATCACCAGCTCGTCGCCGGTCGCGATCAGCGCAACCACCGGGCGGCGGGCGACCATGATCCGGGCCGCGTTCATCGCGGCGAGGAGCGCGAGATCGACCGGGCGCAGCCGGCGCGGCGCGGCGATGCGGGCACCGGCGGCGAAGTCGCCGCCGGCCGGGCGGATGTTGCTCGCGCCGCCGGGGTCGGCGGTGAGCTCCACGGCGCCGTCGGAGGCGATGGCGTCTTCCTGCAGCACCACGCGGTCGGCGCCCTCCGGCACCGGCGCACCGGTGAAGATGCGCACCGCCTGGCCGGGGCCGACGGCGCCGTCGAAGCGGCGGCCGGCGGTCGAGGTGCCGACGACCGCGAGGCGGGCGCCGGCGCGGGCGTCCTCCGCCCGCAGCGCATAGCCGTCCATCGCCGAGGCGGCGAAGGGCGGCTGGGCGCGGTCGGCGACGACGTCGCGGGCGAGCACCCGGCCGCCGGCGGCGGTGAGCGGCACCTCCTCGGCGGCGAGCGGCGCGAAGAGCTCCATCAGGCGGGCGTGCGCCTCGGCGACGCTGAGCGGCGGGGTCATGGCGCCTCGTAGCGCCCGGACTTGCCGCCTTCCTTGAGCGCGAGCCGGATGCTGCCGATGACCATGCCGCGGTCGACGGCCTTGAGCATGTCGTAGACGGTGAGTGCGGCCACCGAGACGGCGGTGAGCGCCTCCATCTCGACGCCGGTCGCGGCGGTGGTGGCGACGCTGGCCTCGATCGCGACGGCGCCGGCCTCGGCGTCGGGGGTGAGCTCGACGGCGACCCGGGTCAGCGGCAGCGGGTGGCAGAGCGGGATGAGCTCGGCGGTGCGCTTGGCGGCCATGATCCCGGCGAGGCGGGCGGTGCCGAGCACGTCGCCCTTGGCGGCGGTGCCGGCGGCGACGAGCGCGAGCGTCGCGGGGGCCATCGTCACCGAGCCGCGGGCGACCGCCCGGCGGGCGGTCGCGGGCTTGTCGGAGACGTCGACCATCTGCGCCCGGCCGGCGGCATCGAAGTGGGTGAGCGCCGGCATCACCCGGCCTCGGGGGTCCAGGGGCTGCGCAGGATCTCGCGGGTCGCGGCCTCGACGTTCTCCTCGCGCATCAGCGCCTCGCCGATCAGGAAGGCGCGCACCCCGAAACGGGCGATCTGCGCCAGATCCTGGCGGTTCGCGAGGCCCGACTCGGAGATGATCAGCCGGTCCGCCGGTACGCTGCGCGCGAGCTTGCGGGTGGTGGCGAGGTCGGTGACGAAGGTGCCGAGGTCGCGGTTGTTGATGCCGACGAGCGGCGACTTCAGCCGCGCGGCGCGCTCGACCTCCTCGGAGGAATGCGTCTCGATCAGCACCGCCATTCCCCATTCGGTGGCGGCCGCCTCGAGCTCGGCGGCCTGCGCGTCGGAGACGGCGGCGAGGATGATCAGGATGCAGTCGGCGCCGAGGGTGCGCGATTCGACCACCTGCCAGGGGTCGAACAGGAAGTCCTTGCGCAGGATCGGCAGGCTGCAGGCGGCGCGCGCGAGCGCGAGGAAGCTGTCGTCGCCCTGGAAGCTCGGGCCGTCGGTCAGCACGCTGAGGCAGGCGGCGCCGCCGGCGGCGTAGGCGGCGGCGAGCGCCGCGGGGTCGAAGTCCTCGCGGATCAGGCCCTTGGAGGGGCTCGCCTTCTTGATCTCGGCGATCAGCCCGTAGCCGCGGGTGGTGGCGCGGCGCAGCGCGTCGACGAAGTCGCGCGGCCGGTCGGAGGTGCGCGCCGCGGCCTCGAGCTCGGCCAGCGGATGGGCCGCCTTGCGCTCGGCGATGTCGGCGAGCTTGTAGGTGCGGATGTCGTCGAGGATGCTCACGAGGGGATCACCACGGCATTGCTGATCGCGGCGAGGGCCTCGGCGCGGGCGCGGGCGGCGCCGGAGTCGATGCTTTCCGTGGCGATCTCGACGCCTTCGCGCAGCGTCGCGGCGCGCTCGGCGACCACGAGCGCCGCGGCGGCGTTGAGCAGCACCGCGTCGCGGTAGGGCGAGACGTCGCCGGCGAGAAGGCCGCGCAGCGCACGGGCGTTGTCGCCCGGGGTGCCGCCGAGGACCGCGGCGAGCGGGTGCGGCGCGAGGCCGGCGTCCGCGGGATGGACGGTGAACTCGCGCACCGCGCCGCCTTCGAGCTCGGCGACGAAGGTCTCGCCGGAGATCGAGACCTCGTCGGTGCCGTCGGCGCCGTGCACCAGCCAGGCGCGGTCGGAGCCGAGCTCGGCCAGCGTCTCGGCCATCGGACGGATCATCGCCCGCGAGAAGGCGCCGGTGAGCTGGCGGCGCACCGAGGCGGGGTTGGTGAGCGGCCCGAGGATGTTGAAGATGGTGCGGGTGCCGAGCTCGGTGCGCGCGGGCATGACGTTGCGCATCGCCGGGTGGTGCATCGGCGCCATCATGAAGCCGATGCCGGCCTCGGCGAGCGCGCGCTCGACCACTTCCGGGCCGACCATGACGTTGATGCCGAGCTCGGTCAGCGCGTCGGCGGCGCCGGACTTCGACGAGAGGTTGCGGTTGCCGTGCTTGGCGACGACGACGCCCGCGCCCGCCACCACGAAGGCGGCGCCGGTCGAGATGTTGAGCGTGCCCTTGCCGTCGCCGCCGGTGCCGACGATGTCGATGGCGCCCTCGGGGGCGCGCACGCGCAGGCAGCGGGCGCGCATCACCGCGGCGGCGGCGGCGAATTCGGCGACGGTCTCGCCGCGGGTGCGCAGCGCCATCAGGAAGCCGCCGATCTGTGCCGGGGTGGCGTCGCCCTCCATGATCGCGGCGAAGGCGGCCTCGGCCTGCTCGCGGGTGAGCGGGCCCTCGGCGGCCTTGCCGATCAGGGCGCGCAGCCGCTCGCTCATGCCGGCACGCGGGCGAGGTCGAGGAAGTTGCCGAGGAGCCTGTGGCCGTGCTCGGAGGCGATGGATTCGGGGTGGAACTGGACGCCGTGGATCGGCAGCGTGCGGTGCTGGAGCCCCATGATGGTGCCGTCGGCGAGCTCGGCGCTGACCTCGAGGCCGTCGGGCAGGCTGGCGCGGTCGACGATCAGGCTGTGGTAGCGGGTGGCCTGGAACGGCGAGGGCAGGCCGCGGAAGACGCCGCTGTCGCGGTGGGCGATGGTGCCGAGCTTGCCGTGGACGATCTCGCCGGCGCGCACGACGTCGCCGCCGAAGGCCTGGCCGATGGCCTGGTGGCCGAGGCAGACGCCGAGGAGCGGGGTGCGGGTCTCGGCGGCGGCCTCGACCAGCGCGAGGCAGATGCCGGCCTCGTTCGGGGTGCACGGCCCGGGCGACAGCAGGATCGCCGAAGGGTTG
Organism: uncultured Alphaproteobacteria bacterium; assembly: GCA_963737485.1. GTDB lineage: Bacteria > Pseudomonadota > Alphaproteobacteria > Rhodobacterales > Rhodobacteraceae > Amaricoccus. Next base: position 37,128 of record CAVTSR010000005.1, read on the forward strand.
AGTGCCATAGCGGCCTGGACATCGATCTCGTCATTGCGACGGACGATGGTTTCGGCGCCGAGTTCGCCGAGATAGTGAAACAGATTGTAGGTAAAGCTATCGTAGTTGTCGATCAGTAGCAGCATGTTCGGCTTTCGACGGCTTCCCGCTGGCGCCCACCCGCCCGCGCGCTATACATGGCCCCGGCGGTCGGACCGGGTCAAGGTGGGACCGCGGGAAAGGCAGGGAGCTCGGGTCGGGAAGATGGCGAAGCAGGCGGGCACCCGCGGTTTCTGGCGCGGCTTCTTCGTCGGGATCGTCGTCGCGGCGGTCGCGGCGGTGGTGCTGGCCTGGCTCTATCCGCCGGTCCCGGCGACCCCGCCCGACGTGGCGCCGGAGGCGACGCAGCCGCCGGCGAGCCCGGGCCGGTCCTCGGCGGACACGCCCGAGCCGCCGGCGCCGCAACCGCAGGCGGGCGGCCTGCCGGTGGCGCCGCGGCCGCTGGTCGAGGTGACGACGCCGGCACCGGATGCCGCGCCGCCGGGACCGGGCTCGCCGTCGCTGGTGCCGCAGAAGCAGCCCTGAGCCGACGGCGTCAGGCCGCGAGATCGCGGCGGGCGAGGCCGGAGAGGTTCATCGCGATGCGCTCCTTGGCGGGCGGCAGCACGTCGACGATCGACAGCGCCGCGTTGCGGAACGCGCGCCGCGGCGCCGAGCGGGTCACCGCCATCGCCGTCAGCCGCCCGGCCAGCGCCAGCACCCGCTCCGCCGCCGGCCGCCGCAGCGCGCCGTAGCGGTCGAGCCAGGCGTCGGGGCGGCGCCCGCCGACCACGTCGGCGAGCAGGCCGCCGAGCACCACCGCGTCGACGAGGCCGGTGTTCATGCCCTGGCCGCCGGCCGGGCTGTGGACATGGGCGGCGTCGCCCATCAGCAGCAGCCGGCCGGCGCGGTAGCTGGCGGCGACGCGGTGCTGGATGCGGAAGCGCGAGCTCCAGAGCACGGCCTCGATGGCGGCGCCGCCGCCGGAGGGGCCGCGCGCCGCGAGCAGGGCGGCGATGTCGGCGGCGTCGGGCGCGCTCGGCGCGTCGTCCATGGTGGCGACGATGCGGAAGCTGCCGTCCGGCAGCGGCGCCACCACCACCATCCCGTCCCGCGAGAAGAGCAGCGAGACCTCGTCGCGGCCGAGCGGCCAGCGCATGCGCACGTCGGCGAGGACGAAGGATTCCGCCACCGCGTCGCCCTCGAAGGCGATGCCGGCGGCGTCCCGGACCAGGCTGTGCATGCCGTCGCCGGCGACGACGTAGCGGGCGGTGACCACCTGCTCGCCGGCCGGGCCGCCGAGGGTGACGCGGACGCCGGTCGCGTCCTGGTCGACCGCCGTGGCGGTGACGCCGCGGTGGACGGTGCCGCCGAGCGCCGCGAGCCGGTCGGCGAGCACGCGTTCGGTCTGGTCCTGGGGCAGCATCAGCATGAAGTCGTAGGCCGAGGGCAGCTTGTCGAAGCGGAGCTGCAGCAGCGCGCGGTCGCGCTCGCGGATCGCGAAGCGCTCGATCCTGAGGCCGCGGGAGGTGAGCGCCTCGACGACGCCGAGCGGTTCGAGCATCTCCAGCGTGTGGGCGTGGATCACCGCCGCGCGGGAGGTGTTCTGCCCCTCGGGCAGACGGTCGATCAGCAGGTGGTCGACGCCGGCCTGGCGCAGGGCGATGGCGAGCGCGAGACCGGTCGGGCCGGCGCCGACGATCAGGACATCGGTGGAGGTGGGAAGCATGGCGGCAACTCCTTTGTCAACGTTCGTTGACTTATTACCCGGGCGCATTGCGTTTGTCAACGAGCGTTGATAAATAATCCGCATGGACGAGACGATGAAGAAAAAGCCCGGCAAGGCGGACCGGACCCGGGCGGCGATCCTGGAGGCGGCGCGCGCGCTTTTCGCGACGGAGGGCTACGAGCGGACGACGGTGCGCGACATCGCGGCCCGGGCGGCGATCGATCCGGCTCTGGTCATCCGCTATTTCGGCGGCAAGGAAGCGCTCTTCGTGCGGGCAGCCGACATCGACCTGCGGCTGCCGGACTTCGCGGCCGCGCCCGACGGCACGATGGGGGAGGCGATCGTGCGCCACTTCCTCGCGATCTGGGACGGCGAGGGTGGCAATGGCGGGATGACGATCCTGCTGCGCTCGGCCGCTTCGAACCCGGTGGCGGCGGAGAAGCTGCGCGATGTCTTCGCGCGGCAGGTGCTGCCGGCGCTCGTGCGCGTCGGCGGCGTCGATCCGGCGCGCGCCGGGCTGGTGAGCAGCCAGCTCCTCGGGCTCGCCTTCTGCCGCTATGTCTTCGCGCTGCCGCCGGTGGTGGCGATGCCGGCCGAGCGGATCGTGCGCGAGGTCGGCGCGACGATCCAGAGCTACCTCGGAGGCCGGTGAGCGGTGGCTGGTGGGGGTGGGCAGGCCAGCGGCGGAAGGCATATCGGTCTCAACTAAGCGTGATCCGCCAAAACATTCCGAAATAAACCGGACGGTCTGGCGAATTGCAGGCTGTCGCATCGAAGCGACGGTCAAGAAATGAGGAAGTCTCTGATGAGAGGTACTCTAATAGCATTCGGCGTGGCCGCGCTTCTGGCGGCTCCAGCCTTCGCACAGGGCGTCGATGCGATGACCTGCGCCGAATTCGCCAAGCAGGACCATACCCAGCAGATGGCGACGATCGCGGCGTTGCAGGCCTTCAACAGCCAGAAGCAGTCGAGCCAGCAGGTGATGTCCGACGAGATCTTCACCACGCTGACCACGAAGTGCAGCGGCCACGACGACATGATGGTCACGGACGCGATGAAGTAACGATCAGGTCGCGACGGGGGGCCTTCGAGAGCGGGCCCTCCTCTTTTCAGGGGTTCAGTTGCCGTCGTGGCGGCCGACGAAGAGGCCGGCGTCGCGGGCGGCCTGGGTGAGGGCGCGGGACTTGTTGACGCTCTCCTGGAACTCGGATTCGGGGTCGCTGTCGTAGACGACGCCGCCGCCGGCCTGGACGTAGAGCGTGCCGTCCTTCACCACGCCGGTGCGAAGCGCGATGCAGATGTCCATGTCGCCGCCGGCGGAGAAGTAGCCGACGCCGCCGCCGTAGACGCCGCGCTTCTCGGATTCGAGCTCGTCGATGATCTGCATCGCCCGCACCTTGGGCGCGCCGGACACGGTGCCGGCGGGGAGGCCGGCGAGCAGCGCGGAGAGCGCGTCCTGGTTCTCCGCGAGCACACCGTCGACGTTGGAGACGATGTGCATCACGTGACTGTAGCGCTCGATGATGAATTGTTCGTTAGGATCGACGCTGCCGATCTTCGCGACGCGGCCGACGTCGTTGCGTCCGAGGTCGAGCAGCATCAGGTGCTCGGCGCGCTCCTTGGGATCGGCGAGAAGCTCGGCCTCGAGCGCGAGGTCGTCGGTCGGGGTGGCGCCGCGCGGCCTCGTGCCGGCGATCGGGCGGATGGTGACGGTGTCGCCCTTGACCCGGACGAGGATCTCGGGGCTGGCGCCGATCACCTGGAAGCCGCCGAAGTTGAAGTAGAACATGTAGGGCGACGGGTTGGTGCGCCTGAGCGCGCGGTAGAGCGCGAAGGGCGGCAAATCGAAGGCCTGCGCCCAGCGCTGGCTCGGCACCACCTGAAAGATGTCGCCGGCGCGGATGTACTCCTTCGCGGCCTCGACCATCTCGAGGTAGCGGGCGTGGCTGGTGTTGGAGACCGGCGCGCCGTCGGCGATGGACCCGGGGTCGCGGGTCGCCTGCGACGGGGTGCGGTCGAGGTCGCGCACGGCGTCCATCACCCGCTCGGCGGCCTGGGCGTAGGCGGCGCGCGGGTTGAGGCCCGAGTTCGCCCAGGCGGGGCTGACCACGGTGACCTCGCCCTTCACCCCGTCGACGATCAGCACCACCGAGGGGCGCAGCAGGATCGCGTCGGGCAGGCCCAGCGGGTCGGGGTTGACGTCCGGCAGCCGCTCGACCAGCCGGACCATGTCGTAGCCGAGATAGCCGAAGAGGCCGGCGGCCATCGGCGGCAGCTCGGGCGGCAGCTCGATCCGGCTCTCGGCGATCAGCGCGCGCAGGCTCGCGAGCGGGTCCGCCGCCTCGTCGCGGAAGCCGTCGGCGTCGAAGCGGGCGGCGCGGTTCACCCGGGCGCGGGTGCCGCGGCATTCCCAGATGAGATCCGGCTTCATGCCCATGATCGAGTAGCGCCCGCGGATCTCGCCGCCGGTGACGCTTTCGAGCAGGAAGCTGTCCTTGCGCGCCTCGGTGAGCTTCAGCATCAGCGAGACCGGCGTATCGAGATCGGCGATGAGCCGGGTCCAGACCACCTGGTTCTCGCCGCCGGCGAAGGCGGCGGTGAAGTCTTCGATCGCGGGGAAGAGCTGCATCGGCTCAGGGGAAGCGTTCGAGGGTCGAATCGATCACCGTCTGGTTCAGCGTCACCCCGGCCTCGTCGCGCACCGCGGCGGTATAGAGTGCCAGGGTGTCGTCGCGCACCTGCTGGCGGTACTGGCTCTCGATGTTGGCCAGCACGCGGGCGTTGGCGTCGGCCTTGGGGTCGAACGGCTCGATCGCGGTCAGCTGCGCGAGGATCACGCCGTCGCCGTCGCGGCGGGTGATCGCGGCGCCGGGCGCCGCGGCGAAGACGTCGGCGACGAGCTCGGGCGGGGTGCCGGGGGCGGTCTCGCCGCGGGTCAGGGGCGCGGCCTTGGTGACCGGGCGGTTCAGCCGCCCGGCGAGGTCGGCGAAGGCGAGGCCGCCCTTGAGCTCGCCGATGTAGCCGGTGGCGAGCTTCTGCAGCGCCTCGGCGGTCTGGTCGGCGGTCCAGTCGGCGGCGACGCGGTCGCGGATCTCGGCGAGCGGGATCACCGCCGGCGGGTCGATCTTGTCGACGCGGAGGGTCACGAGCCCGCCGCCGGAGAGCTCGACGAGGTCGGTTTCGACGCCGGTCTCGGCCTTGGCGGCGGCGTCGCGGAACTTCGGGTCGTCGGCGAGGCCGCCCTTGCTCTCGCTGTTGAGCGCGATGCTGCCGAGCTGCAGCTCGGTCTCGGAGGCGATCTCCTCGAGGGTGGCGCCGCCGGCGATGAGGTCCTCGATGTGGGCGGTGTCGTCGGCGATGCGCTTTTTCGCCTCCTCGAGCGCGCGGTCCTGCGCGAGCTTGGCCTTGGCCTCGTCGAAGGGCGTGGTCTTTGCCGCCATGATCGCGTTGAGGCGGTAGAGCGCGGGACCGAGCGGGGTCTCGACCGGGCCGATGAGGCCGGGCTCGGTGGCGGTGCGCACCTCGGGCGGCAGGGTGTCGGAGGCGACGATGCCCTGGTCGGTCTCGCCGGGCTTCATGCCGCGCTCGGTGGCGACGGCGTCGAAGTCGGTCTCGCCGGCGTCGATCCTGGCCTTCGCGGCGGCGGCCTCGGCGGCGGTGGGAAAGCCGATGCGGTCGATCGCGCGCCTTTCCGGGGTCTTGTAGCTGTCGATCGCGGCGTCGTAGGCGGCGCGGAGGTCGGCCTCGGGGATGTCGATGGTGGCGGCGAGGGCGGCCGGGGTGATGCTGGCGTAGCTGATCTCGCGGGTCTCGGGGCGGGTGTAGCGGTCGGCGGCGTGCGCCTGGTGCGCGGCCTCGAGCTCGGCGTCGGTGGGGGCGGGGATCGGGGTCGGCAGCAGGCCGGCGTCGAGGCGGAGCCAGTCGAAGCCGCGCTTCTCGCCGAGGAAGGCGAGGATGGCAAGTGCTTCGGATTGCGGCAGATTCGCCGCCGCCTGCACGCTGCCGGAGAGGAGGTTGCGGGTGGCTTCGCGGCGGAGGAGGCTCTCGAAGCCGCCGGTCGTGAGGCCGATGCGGCCGACGGCGTCGGTGTAGGTGGCGCGGTCGAACTTGCCGTCGGGGCCCTGGAAGGCCGGGGTCTTCATCACCTGGTCGCGCACCTCGGCGTCGCCGGTGGAGATGCCGAGGCGGGCGGCCTCCTCGTCGAGGGCGGCGTCGTTCACCAGCCGCGCCAGCACCATGCGGTCGACGCCGTACTGGCGCGCCTCGGTCATCGGCAGGTCGCGGCCGAGCTGCCGGGTAAGTGCCTGCAATTCCTGCTGCATCGCCCGCGAATACTCGCTGGCCTCGACCGGGCGGCCGCCGACCCTGGCCACGTCCTGGCTGCTGATGCTGCGCCCGACGCCGATGCCGAAGCCGGCGAGGCCGACGAAAAGCGCCGCCATCAGCGCGTAGACGAGCACGCCTGCGTGCCGGTTGCGGAAGATTCCGATCATGCCTGAAACGTCCCCGGCGGAAAGGTGAAGGGGGTCTTAGCGGCAGCGGCGGGGCTCGGCAAGAGGCGGGCGGATCGAGCCTGCGCACAAGGGGGTTAAGGGCGAAAGCTCGACGTACATTTGATGTACCGCGCAGGGTACATCGGATGCACCGGGCGGGCGGGATTCGCGAAAGCTTAACCGCGCGCGCCTATGCTGGCGGGCTCCCCGGACAGCGACGGAAGGCCCGACGCGTTGAGCGAGCGCAAGCGCACGAAGGCGGAGGAGCGCGCCTATACCGAGCTCCACGACACCCTGCTCGAACTCGAGAACGTGCGGATCGACATGACGCTCGCCTTCGAGCGGCTGAAGTTCGAGAACATGCCCGCCCGAGTGGGGCGTCGGTCGAGAGCTCGGTGCCGGTCCGCCGGCGCAAGGTCCGGGTCCACGCCGCCTTCGACGAGGACGTGGCGAAGTTCTTCCGGCAGATGGGGCACGGCTACCAGGCGCGGATGAACCTGGTGCTGCGCACCTACATGCTCGCGGTCCTCAGCCGCTGGCTCGGCCGCCGGAAGAACGAGGACTGGATGGGGCGGGAGATTCTGAGGGCTGGCAGTAGCGATTGACTACAGTGTAGCGATAGGCTACATAGGCTTGGATGAGGCCGGTCCGGTACAGCAAGGACGCGATCCGGACGCTGCGGCGGATGCCGCGCCCGACGGCGGAGCGGATCCGGGACAAGGTGGCGGCCTATGCCGCCGATCCGGCGAGCCAGGCGGCGAACGTGAAGGCGCTGAAGGGTGAGCCGGGGGTGCTGCGGCTGCGGGTGGGGGACTGGCGGGTCGATCTTCGAGGACGGCGCGGTGATCGCGGTGATCCGCATCGGGCCGCGCGGCGGAGTCTACGACTGAAGGAGGCGCGGCATGGGCGAGATGGTGACGATCCCGCGGGAGGAATACGAGCGGCTGCTGGCGGTGGCGGAGGATGCCGAGGACATGGGCGCGGTGGCGCGGTTCCGGGCGCGGCTGGCGGCGGGCGAGGAGGAATTGGTCCCGGCGGCGGTGGTCGACCGGCTGCTGGCGGGGGAGAGCCCGGTGCGGGTGTGGCGCGAGCACCGGGGGCTGACGCAGTCGGGGCTGGCGCGGGCGTCCGGCGTCCACCGGGTGGTGGTCGCCGACATCGAGGCCGGGCGGAAGGGCGGCTCGGTGCGGAGCCTGAAGGCGCTGGCGGCGGCGCTGGGGGTGGGGATTGGCGATCTGGTCTGAGGCGCGGCGATTGCGCGTTACGCGAGGGCCGAAGTGCGCTACCCTGACGCGCGGAGTCCACGGCAGGGAGGACGACGATGCGGGGGATCGGGGTTCTCGTCGCGGCGGCGGTGGTTCTTGGCGGGAGCGGGGCCGGCGCGGTGCCGGTCATTGCGGACTACGGCGGCATCGTTCCGGCGACCTCGGAGGATTTCGAGGGCTACGCGCCGGGGACCCTGGCCGGCAGCGGCCCGTTCGATTTCGACGGTTTCACCTTCGAGACGACCGTTGGGTTCGGGGTGTCGGTGGCGGGTGCCGCCTCCTGCGGCGCGGCCAACCAGTGCCTGAGCGTGGACGGCAACCCGTTCGGCGACATCTTTCCTTCCAGCCATTTCTCCGGCTTCGCTCCGGGGACCACGAGCTTCGGCGCCCGGCTGCTGCCGGGGGGCCTCACCGACATCGTCGGCGCCAGCGTGGAGGGCGTGAGCGGAACGTTGCAGTTCCTCTTCCTGTCGATTCCGGAAGGCGGCGTCAGCGTGGGCTACTCGGATCCGGCCGGCCTCCTGGGCGTGACGCTCGGCGCCAGTCGCTTCGACGACGTGGTCACCGGCGTGGCCCCGGTCCCGCTGCCGCCCTCCGGCCTCGCCCTGCTCGCGGCGCTCGCCGGCCTGCTGGCGCTCCGCCGCCGCCCGGCCTGAGGCGGGGTCGCGGCGGGGGCTGGCGCAGTCGGGGCTGGCGCGGGCGTCCGGGGTGCACCGGGTGGTGGTCGCCGACATCGAGGCCGGGCGGAAGGGCGGCTCGGTGCGGAGCCTGAAGGCGCTGGCGGCGGCGCTGGGGGTGGGGATGGACGATCTGGTTTGATCGGGCGAGGTGGCTGGGGTAGCGTCGGGGCATGAACGCGCGGTTGCATGAGCTGATCGTCGAGGCGGACGCGAAGCTCGGGCCGGAGGGGCAGGAGCGGCTGGCCGAGATCGTGGAGAGCTTCGTGGTCAGCTGGACGGCGGAGGTGGACTTCACGCCCGAGGAGATGGCGCGGCTGCGCGAGCTCGACGCGGAGCCTTTCGAGGCGGCCGATCCGGCCGAGGTCGAGGCGGTGTTCCGGCGCCCTGGCTGAGCTCGCCTTCTCGCCGCGGGCGCTGGCGAGCCTGCGCGGCGTCGATCGCTACCTGACTACCAAAGGCGAAATCTCTGGACGAAACGTCCGTCTGTGGTACGGTTCGACATGCTAGATTTAAGTGAAGCGTGGCATCCCGGAAGTTTCACGAAGAATTTCGGCTGGGGTGCCGAAAGGAACGGGCTTCGGCAGCTTCATCGAGCGCTTCAAGTCGGCTTTACCGAAGACGGCGACGTTCCCAGGGCTGAGTTTAGGAACAGGCTGGAAAAAAGTCGTATAAACCACTACATTCCAATGAACTTTTTCCTTTCACCGAACAAAGGGGCGGTGAGGACGTTATTGTATATAGATGAGCTGGCATTTCAGGCGCGTCATTTCCCGCACGGCAAGGACTTTGATCGTTTGGCACGATTCACATTTAATTTGAGTATCGTTGGAAGGTGGAGCGGCGCTCGGAGTTTTCAATCTAGGTCGGCACTGTGGTCAAATCGTTACATCATTGAACTTTGGCCAACATTTGGATGGGTAGGCCCGTCGCGTAAACGCCAATGACATTCAGAGTTTTCTCGAGGGCGACGAAAGGTACAGGGCGCAGACCTCCAGGAAGCTGGCGACAAATTTGAACTACCTGTTACCGGCTCGGCGGTCTCAGGGAAATGGCGGCGGACGGCGTGGAGAGATGGTGGATGAACGCAGCGTTTCTCGCTGCGGATCGCCTGTTGCTTGCCGGGGCGACGCTACGGCTCACGGTGGCGTCGATAGGAGAGGCGCTCGACGTGTATGATTTCTCCGAATTGTCCGGCCCAGCGTCCTTTGAAAAGTCGTTTGCCCTAAAGAGGCTTCTCGAAGTCTACGTGAGGGTTGGCGGTCCCGAGAGGTTCGAAATACTCCCACAGATGCGATGAAAACCGGTACAGTCAATGACGAACAAATCCTATTTGGTCTCGTTGATAAGCAGCTCCCTCGCGCCCCAAAGTCGTTGCCGGCAGGTGTCGGGAACGTAGTCGACTGGATAAATAGTTCGTACGATCATCTTGAAAGCTTTGACGCTAGAGAGTTTTGAGGATCGCAGAAGATACGTTTAGAGACTTTGACCCAACGTACGCTTCGCTCGTTGAGGGAGCGAATAGATGGAACCGATCAATGCGATTTGCAGAGTTGATGAGGTTAATGAGGGGCTAGGTGGCTTCGAAATCAGCATGCTTTCGATTCAGCGCTCTTATTGCACTCCTAAAGCAAGATGATGCATGGAATGAATGGGCTATCGCGCAATTCGAGAACTACAAGGCGACGGGAGTATTATTTATTACTGACACAGCGTTTGCCGAGGCGGCGGCGGAAATGCAGTCGCTCGATCATTTGGTGAAATCCATTAACTCTTTGGGCATCGCGAGGATGAGAGCGAGCGACGAGAGCCTCTATCTCGCTGGGCAGGTATTGCGCAAAATATAAGCGAGATCGGGAGTTTGCACAAAAAGACTGGCGTTCTGCCCGATTTTCTAATCGGAGCGGTCGCCCTTCTCCGAGAGGATCTCGATTTAGTCACGTCGAATTAAAGGACTTTGTGCGACGCTTTCCCAACTTGGTGGTGGTTTCACCGTAGCGTCCTCGCTCCGGGGGCGCCAAGTCGGATCAAACCGCGACGGTGTTGAGGGTGGCCAGCCTCTGCCCCAGCACCTGCAGCCCCTCCACCCCGACGTTGGCGAAGGCGATGCGGAGCTGGCGCTCGGCGCGGCCGTCGCCGCCTTGCGCGGGCGAAGGGGCGAACATGGTGCCGGGGAGCATCAGCAGCGAGGCCTCGCGGACGAGGCGGGGGCAGAGGGCGGCGGAGGGGACGTCGAAGGGGTGCTCGACGTAGGCGAAGTAGGCGCCGCAGCCGAGGACGCGCCAGCCGGGGAGGGCGGCGAGGGTGGTGCGGGCGGCGTCGCGGCGGCGGAGGATCTCGAGGCGCTCGGACGCGACCCAGTCGGAGAGGTGGCGCAGGCCCCAGAGCGCGGCCTTCTGGCCGAGCTGCGGCGGGCAGATGGTGACGGTGTCGAGGACCTTCTCGGCCTCGGCGAGGCGGGCGGCGGAGGCGATGATGGCACCGGTGCGGTGGCCGGTGAGGCGGAAGGCCTTGGAGAAGGAGTAGAGGTGGACGAGCCAGTCGCGCCAGTCGGGGTCGGCGAAGAGGGCGTGCGGGCGGCCGGGCTGGGAGTGGAAGTCGCGGTAGGTCTCGTCGAGGATGAGGGCGAGCCCGTGCTCGCGGGCGAGGGCGGCGAAGGCGGCGACGAGCTCGGGCGGGTATTCGGCGCCGGTGGGGTTGTTGGGGGTGACGAGGACGATGGCGCGGGTGCGCGGGGTGAGGCGGGCGCGGGCGGCCTCGGGGTCGGGGAGCATGTCGTCGCCGGTCGGGAGCGGGATGGTGTCGATGCCGGCCATGTCGAGCCACATCTTGTGGTTGAAGTACCACGGCACCGGCAGCATCACCGCGTCGCCGGGGGCGGCGAGGGTGGTGACGGTGGTGCAGAAGGCCTGGTTGCAGCCGGCGGTGATCGCGACCTCGTCGGGGCGGATCTCGCCGCCGTAGAGGGCGGACCAGCGGAAGGCGATCTCGGAGCGCAGCGCGGGGAGGCCGAGGACCGGGCCGTAGAGGTGGGTGGTGGGGTCGGAGCGGACGAGCTCGGCCATCGCCTCGCGCAGGGGCTCGGGCGGGGGCTCGACCGGGGCGGCCTGGGAGAGGTTGATCAGCGGGCGGTCGGGGGGGAAGTCGACGCCCTGGAGCCAGCGGCGGGCCTCCATGACGGGGGGCGGGGCGGTTCGCTCGATCAGCGGGCTCAGCGGGGACATCGCGGCGGGTTCCTCTTGCGGCGGAGGCGAGCCTAGCCGCGGGGGGCGCGCGGGTGCAAGCGGGGTGCGGGAGGGCGGGGCGCGGACGGGGGGCGGGGACGGGGGGCGGACGGGGGCGCAAGCTGGGGGCGCGGGCGGGAGGGGCGCAAGCTTGCGTGAGGCCGGGGCGGGGCGGCGCGGGCGGCTGGACGGAAAGGGGCGGTTCCGATATCCTATGGCGATTGCTGGAGGTTTTTCGCCGGGGGGCTTGGGTCCGGCGCGCAACGGCGGGGGGCCGGGATGGCCGACGCGGGGGACAAGGCTGGCTCGGGGGACAAGGCGGCGGCGGGCGGTGGCATGGCGAAGCTTGCCATCGTCGCGGTGATCGCGGTCGCGGTGCTCGGGGCGGTGTGGATCCTCGCGGGGCGCGGCGGGCCGTTCCGGATTTCGGTGGACAAGACCGGCTCGGTGGTGGTCGAGGCGCAGCAGGGGGACGATTTCGGCAAGATCCTCGGCTCGGCGCTGGACAAGGACCGCAAGACGGTCGAGGCGCTGCTCAACGCCAACGGCTTCTTCAGCATCGCCGACCCCGAGCTGGTGACGCGGATCGAGAGCATCAAGCCGGGCGAGGAGGCGACGGCTGAGGTGACGTCGGGGATCCGCAGGCTGCTCTTCAACCTGGAAGGACCGTTCCAGCGGCCGGGGACGCTGGTCGGTGCGGACGGGCGGCTGCTCGACGCGCTCGACGACCTCGACAGCACGCCGGGCGCGCAGGCGACGAGCCCGCTGCTCGCGGGGCTGTGGCAGCGGAGCCTCGACCGGACCGGGGTGTTCCGGCCGCGCAGCTTCAACGCCGACGTGAAGCTGCTGTTCGTCGGGCCGGCGGCGCCGGGGCAGCCGGTGATCTATGCCTGCCCGGGCAGCGAGTTCGTCGGCAAGGACGCGACGGTCTGGACCGGGGGCGAGACGCCGGGGGCGGTCACCGGGCTGATCGTCGCCGACCTGCAGCGCTTCGACTGCCCGGACGCCGACCGGTCGCTCGAGGAGCTGCTGGCCGGGCAGCCGGCGCGGCTGGCGCTCGACGGGGCGACCTATCGCGGCCTCTTCGGCCAGCCGGATCCGGGCGTGACGCTGCCGCCGCACGTCGCGGCCAAGTTCCGGGTGCATCCCAAGGATCTGACCGCGGCGCTGGTGGTGCCGAACGGAGGCTGACGATGACGATGCGGACGATCGTGCTGACGCTGGCGCTTCTGGGCTGGGCGGCGGGGGCCGCCGTGGCCGACTGCTACTACAACGGCCAGTCGGTGCCGGAGGGCTCGCAGGCGGGCGGGCTCGTCTGCCGCGACGGGCAGTGGGTGCCGGAGGACTAGGGCGTGCTGGGATGCGAGGTGCCGGACGAGCCCTACCCGATCGGAAACGACGGGGGGCAGCTACGTACCCGCCTGTCCGCGTTCGAAGCCGAACGCAATGCAAAGGCCGCCAAGCCCCCGGCGGCTTGACCTGAGCGCCGGCCGATCAAGACGGCAACCGACTGGCTCGACGAAGCGGCCATTCTGCGTCCGGCCGCTTTGTCCGCTTTGTCGGTCATCGAACTGGAGACCCCGAATGCCCGCGCCTGGCGCGCACAGCGGATCGCCGACGATCTCAGTCGGCGCCGAGTCCCCGGCAAGGACAGGCAAGCCAAGCGGCTGCCGGCGCCGGCGGTTTCTGCCGAGCCTTGACGCCTCCGGCGCGCGGCCTTACCGCGCGGCGATGGCCGAGCCTCCGATCCTGACCCTTGCCGACGTCCGGCTGACCTTCGGCGGCGACCCGCTGCTCGACGGGGCGGCGCTGGCGGTGCAGCCGGGGGACCGGATCGCGCTCGTCGGGCGCAACGGCTCGGGGAAGTCGACGCTCTTGCGGATGATGGCGGGCCTCGTCCTGCCCGATTCCGGGACGCGCTTCCTGCGGCCGGGGGCGCAGGTCGGGCTGATGGAGCAGGATCCGGCGTTTGCCGGCTTCGCGACGCTCGGCGACTTTGCCGCGGCGGCGCTGCCGGCGGGCGAGGAATGGCGGGTGGCGGCGGCGATGGAGGGGCTGAAGCTCGACCCGGCGCTGGCGCCGGAGCGGGCGTCGGGGGGCGAGCGGCGGCGGGCGGCGCTGGCGAAGCTGCTGGCCGAGGCGCCGGAGCTGATGCTGCTCGACGAGCCGACCAACCATCTCGACATCGAGGCGATCCGCTGGCTCGAGGGCTGGCTCGGCGACGCCCGGGCGGCCTTCGTCGCGGTGAGCCACGACCGGGCGTTCCTGCGCGCCCTCACCACCCGCACGCTCTGGGTCGACCGCGGCGAGGTGCGGCGGCTCGACCGCGGCTTCGCGGCCTTCGAGGAGTGGCGCGACAAGACCTTCGAGGAGGAGGACGCGGCGCGGCACAAGCTCGACCGGCTGATCCGGGCCGAGGCGCGCTGGGCGGTCGAGGGAATTTCGGCGCGGCGCACGCGCAACCAGGGACGGGTGCGGCGGCTCGCGGCGCTGCGCGCCGAGCGGCGCGACGCGATCGCGCGGGCGGGGACGGCCCGGCTGGAGCTCGAGGCGGCGCCGGCGTCGGGGCGGCTGGTCGCGGAGGCCGAGGGCGTCACGCACGGCTACGGCGGGCGGACGCTGGTGCGCGACTTCTCGATGCGGATCGGCCGCGGCGAGCGGGTGGCGCTGGTCGGGCCGAACGGGGTCGGCAAGACCACGCTCCTGAAGATCCTGACCGGGGAGATCGCGCCGGACAAGGGCCGGGTGCGGCTCGGCAGCAACCTCGTGGCGGCGGTCTTCGACCAGAACCGGGCGGCGCTCGATCCGGGGCTGTCGCTCTGGGAGACGCTGACCGGCGGCAGCCCCGGCGGCAAGAACGACCAGGTGATGGTGCGCGGCAGGGCGCGGCACGTGGTGGGGTATCTGAAGGACTTCCTCTTTCCCGAGGCGCAGGCGCGCGGGCCGGTGTCGGCGCTCAGCGGCGGCGAGCGGGCGCGGCTGCTGCTGGCGCTGCTGATGACCAGGGAGTCGAACCTGCTGGTGCTCGACGAGCCGACCAACGACCTCGACGTCGAGACGCTGGATCTGCTCGAGGAGCTGGTCGGCGACTACGAGGGGACGGTGCTGCTGGTCAGCCACGACCGCGACTTCATCGACCGCGTGGCGACGACGACGATCGCGATGGAGGGCGACGGGCAGGCGGTGATCTACGCCGGCGGCTGGTCGGACTACCTCGCCCAGCGCGGCGGCGCGCCGGAGCCGGTGCCAGCGGCGCCCGCGGCGGCGCCCGCGGCGGCGCGGCCGAGGCCCGGGCCAGCGCGGTCGGCGCCGGGCGGGCGCAGGCGGGGACTGAGCTTCACCCAGGCGCACCGGCTGGAGGCGCTGCCGGGCGAGATCGACCGGCTGACCGGCGAGATCGCGCGGCTGGAGGCGCTGCTGGGCGACGCGGAGCTTTTCGTCCGCGAGCCGGGCAAGTTCGCCGCGGCCAGCGCCGCGCTGGTGGCCCGGCAGGCGGCGCTCGCGGCCGCCGAGGAGGAGTGGCTGCGGCTGGAGGAGCTGCGCGAGGCGGCGTCCGGATAGCCGGCCGGCGTCTGCCGATCGCCGCCGGCGGCTCGCCGCGGCCGGGGCGAGCCGCTATGCTGGCGGGAGCGGACCGGTCCCCGGGCGAGGGCGCGGCCGCCGGGCGAGGAGGGACGGCGAATGCAACAGGTGCGCATCACCCGGTTCCGGGTGCGGCCCGACGCGGTGGAGGCGGCGCGGGCGCTGGTGGTCGAGCTCCGGGCGGAGATCATGGCGCAGCCGGGCCTGCTGCGCTGCATCGTGGCGCTGAACGACGACGACGGCCGCGGCTACGTGCTGGCGCTGATCGACGAGCGCGGCGGGCTGCCGGAGAGCGTCGACCGGGTGCGGCTGCTCTGGCACAAGTTCCACGACCACCTCGACGAGGTGCCGGAGCCGGAGATCTTCGACGTGGTCGCCGACTGGTCGGCCTGAGGAACCCATCGGTTTCCGCAAGGGTTTACGGCACGAAGCTGCCCGCGGGAGGAGACGCCATGACCGACGAGCGATGGTCTGCCGATGTGACCGAGCACAGCGACGCGCTGGACCTCGAGCCCGGGGTCTTCGAGCGCGACGACCCCAAGGAGATCGCCCGCTCGCTGAAGCGCTCGGCCGAGGCGAGCGACCGGCGCAAGGCCGAGCCGTTCCGCTCGGCGATGTCGATGCTGACCTTCTACATCAACCGGGCCGGCAGCAATCTCAGCGACGAGCGCAAGGACGTGCTGGAGAAGGCCAAGGAGGAGCTGCGCAAGCTCTTCGGCCGCGACCCCGACTGACGGCCTCAGGCGGCGGTGAAGCCGTTGTCGACGAAGAGCCGGGCGCCGTTGACGAAGCTCGCCTCGTCGGAGGCGAGAAACAGCGCGGCGCGGGCGACCTCCTCGGGCTCGCCGATCCGGCCCTGCTGCGCGGCGAGGGCGGCGTCGGAGACGTCGACGCCGATGCGGCCGAGCGCGTCGACCTCGCGCAGGCCGTGCGGGGTGCGGATGAAGCCGGGGCAGACGGCGTTGCAGCGGATGCCGCGGTCGCGGAACTCGACGGCGATGGCGCGGGCGAACATGTGCACCGCGCCCTTGGTGGTGTCGTAGAGCACCTCGCCGGGGGTGCCGGCGACGGCCGAGATCGAGGAGGTGCAGACGATCGCGCCGCCGCCGGCCGCGATCATCCCCGGCAGCACCGCGCGGGTGACGAGGAACATCGAGCGGACGTTGACGGCGTGCAGCCAGTCCCACTCGGCGACGGTGGTCTCCAGGAACGGCTTCACGATCAGCGTGCCGGCGTGGTTGAAGAGCACGGTCGCCGGGGCGAAGCGGGCGGCGATCCGGGCGGTGGCGTCGGTGACCTCGGCCTCGTCGGAGACGTCGGCCTCGAAGGCTTCGGCGGTGCCGCCGGCGGCGCGGATCGCGGCGGCGGTCGCCTCGGCGGCCTCGGCGGCGCGGTCGAGGACGGCGACGGTGGCGCCCTCGGCGGCGAAGAGCCGCGCGGCGGCGCCGCCCATGCCGGTGGCGCCGCCGGAGATGATCGCGACCTTGCCGTCGAGCCTGCCTGCCATTGCCGCCTCCCTGTCGTCCGACGATCGGCAGGAGGGCAGAGAACCGATCCCGGCGCAATCGCCTCGGCGCGGGCGGCGCCGCGCTCGCGGGACCGCGGCAGGGTGCCGCGGGCGAAGTGCGCGGTTGTGCGCCGCACCGCAGCGTAATAATCCTGGGGTCGAGGCCGGTCCGGGGCGGGCGAGCGCCCGTACGGAAAGGAATGTGCCCGGCATGTGCTGGAGCGGCGAGGCTTCCCTGGCAATGGCCACCGTCGGCTTCGGCGCCACCGTCTATGCCGCGCGGAAGGGTGACAGCGCGCTGCTCTGGGCGCCGCTCGGGTACTTCGCGCTGATGGAGCTGCTGCAGGCCTTCACCTATTCGGTGATCGACCAGTGCAGCCTGCCGTCGAACCAGCTCGCGACGATGTTCGGCTATCTGCACATCGCGTTCCAGCCGTTCTTCGGCTGTATGCTCGCGCTCTATTTCGTGCCGCCGCACGTCCGCCGCAAGGCGCTGCCCTTCGCGATGGCGGCGGCGGGGGCCTCGGCGGGGTTCATGATCCTGCAGATCTACCCGTTCGACTGGGCGGGCACCTGTCGCCCGGGGCGGCCGCTCTGCGCCGACGTGCTCTGCTCGGTGTCGGGCAACTGGCACATCGCCTGGGACATTCCGCTGAACGCGATCGGCGAGATCAATGCGCCGTGGGTGCAGGGCAACCCGGTGCTGAAGGCGACGATCGGGCACGGATTCTGGGGCTACATGCTCGCGATGTTCGGGGTGCCGCTGCTCTTCGGGTCGTGGCGGATCGTGATCTATCACATCGTCATGGGGCCGTTGCTCGCCAAGGCGCTGACCAGCAACCCCAACGAGGTGCCGGCGGTCTGGTGCCTCCTGTCGATCGCGTTCCTGCTGGTGGTGATCGAGACGCCGGTGCGGCGGCTGATGTACGTCCGGTCCTGGCCGCTGTGGCGGCCGATGGGGCTTCAGCCGGCGCCGGCCTGACGCTCAGGCGACGTGGTCGGCGACCCAGGCGCCGCGCTCGCCCATCGGGCGCGGACGGCCGGTGGTGGTGTCGCGCGCGGTCTGCAGCTCGAGCGCGGCGTTGAGCTCGGCCCCGAGCAGCACCACGAAGGCGCTGGCGTAGAGCCAGAAGAGCAGGCCGACAATGGCGCCGAGCGAGCCGTAGGTGCGGTTGAAGTTGGGAAAGTCCGCGAAATAGGCCGAAAGCGCCAGCGAGACCGCGAGCCAGCCGAGCGCTGCGAGCACCGCGCCGACGCTGATCCAGCGCTTGCGCGCGGCGGCGCGGTGCGGGCCGTAGCGGTAGAGCGCGCCGATGACGAAGACCACCGCCACCCCGAGGATGAGGAGCGGCATCCAGCGGGCGACGAAGTCGCCGAGCATGCCGAGATCCGTGAAGGCGAGGATCGCCGGAACCGCCACCACCGCGAGAAGCGCGACGACGACGCCGACGATCAGCACGAAGGTGAGCACGAGCGAGATCAGGTACTGCATGACGAGGCTGCGCGCTTCGGTCTCGCGGTAGACGACGTTGAGCCCCTCCATCAGCGCGGTGACGCCGGCACGGGCGCTCCAGAGCAGCAGGCCGAAGGAGATGAGCGAGGCGATCCCGAGGCTCGCCTGCGGCGCCTCGACGACGGCGTTGACCTGGGCTGCGAGCATGTCGAAGACGTCGCCGGGGAGGAGCGGGCGCAGCGACTCCAGCGTCTGCGCCACCTGGTGCGGGTCGGCGATCAGGCCGTAGATGGCGATCAGCGCGGCGATCGCCGGGAAGATCGCCAGCACGCCGAAGAAGGCGACGCCGGCGGCGATGATCGAGAGGTGGTGGTCGGTGATCCCGGCCCAGACCCGGCGCAGCACCTGCCACCACGCCCGCGGCGGCATGTCGCTCGGCGTGCCGGCGTCGCGGCCGGGGCCGGTGGGCAGGGCGTCGGTCTCGGTCTGCAGCGGTGGGCTCCTCGGGTCGGCGCTCCAGGGATCAATCGTCTCGCGGGACATGCGTTCCCGCCGGCGAGTAGCAAAAGCCGCCCCGCGCGAATTCGCAAGCGGTCGGTCAGCGGGTAGTTTCGGGCGGCATCCCTCGCGCAGACGTGTTCGGCGAAGGCGGTCCGGCGCGGCGCCGGCGGGCCGGATAAGCCTCGGTGCAATGGTTCTCGGCATCTTCGGCCCCGTAGCGTGCGGCGCCGCCGGCGCTGTGCCGGCGGGCTTTTGTGACCTGAGGAACGACCGAATGCAGAGATACTGGATTGCAGCGTTGACCCTCGCCCTGATGGGCGGCCCGGCGTTCGCCGGAACGACGGTCAACGTGTCGCTCTGGGACAAGGGGCCGGATTCGCTCGACAAGATGGGCGAAGGGCCGGGCGCGGGCATGGGCATGCCGGCGGCGGGCGCCTCGGGCGAGATGGTGGGGATCACGACCGACCGGACCGAGGTCCCGGCCGGCGAGGTCACTTTCGTGGTGGCCAACACCTCGAAGGACATCGTGCACGAGATGATCGTCGCTCCGGCCAAGCCGCCGAAGCCGTTGCCGTACGACAAGGCGGACGAGGCGGTGCAGGAGGAGGCGACGACGCATCTCGGCGAGGTCTCCGAGCTCGATCCCGGCGCCTCGGGCGCGCTGAAGCTGACGCTGAAGCCGGGCAAGTACGTGCTCTACTGCAACGTTCCGGGGCACTACATGCTCGGGATGTGGACCGAGCTGACGGTCACCGGATGAGCGCAGCCCGCCCCGGATCGTCGCCCGGGGCGGGCACGACGTTTCGGAGACGGTGGCGCGGAGGTCGAGGGCGGCCCGGTACGACCATCCGGGAACATGATCCAGGTCAAGGCGGGCGCCGGTCTTGTTGCGTTAGGTGGTCAGGGGCCGGCGCCGTCAGGTCCACGTTCGACAGCAAGGGAGGTTGCGGTGGATATATCGAGGCGGGGTACGCTTGCGCTCGTCGCCGGGTTTGCGGCGACGGCGGCCATGCCGGCCGCTGCTGCCGGGACCGTCGTCAAGGTGTCGCTCTGGGACAAGGGCGCGGATGCGATGGACGCCCTCGGCACGGTGGCCGAGATGGGCATGGCGATGCCCGGCGCCGACATGTCGAAGGCGACCATGGGGGTGACGGCCGAGCCCGCCAGCGCACCGGCCGGCGAGATCACCTTCGAAGTGGTGAACGCCTCGAAGGACGCCGTGCACGAGATGATCGTGGCCCCGGTCACGGATCCCGCGACGCCGCTGCCCTACGACACGCAGAACCAGCGCGTCGACGAAGACACGGCCGGGGACCTCGGCGAGGTCTCCGAGCTCGACCCGGGCCAGTCCGGGGCGCTGCGGCTGACGCTGAAGCCGGGGCAGTACATTCTCTACTGCAACGTCCCCGGGCACTACGTGCTCGGCATGTGGACGCTGTTCACGGTGACGGGATAGGGCGCGCGATCGGCATGCCGGGGCCGGTTGGGATCCGGGCGTGCGCGTGCAAGGGTGTGGGCGTCCTGCCGGAGCCGGCCCGTGCGGACCCGAGACAATCCCAACGAGAAGCGCCGGCGAGAAGGGGAGACTGCCGATGTATGCGCGCGTGACCAGGTACAAGATGAAGCCGGGCTCGGTCGATGCCGCCCGGGCGGAAATGGAGCGGAGCAAGGCCGACATCATGGCGCAGCCCGGCATGCTGCAGTTCGTCAACGTGATGAACCCGGACGGGTCGGGCTACATCGTCGCACTGGTGGAGAGCCGCGAGCGGTCGGAGGCCAACGCCGAAACCGTTCGCGAACTCTGGGGACGGTTCAAGGACCATCTCGAGGCGGCGCCGGCGCCGGAGGGTTTCGAGGTGATCGCCGACTGGAAGAGCGCCTGACACGGGAATGGCGGCAGGCGGGGCCTGCCGCCATACCGGCTGGAGCAGATGCCGGGCAAGGTCGCCGGGTGGGTCGAACCGGGATGGGTCAGTCCAGGACGGCGGGTGCCGCGTTGCGCCGCACCACAGTTGCCAGAACGGCAGAATGATCGCGCGGGCTCCTGGAGTGGGCGGCGCCTCGCGTCAACGAGGACGGTTCGCCGTCAATCGCCGAAGATCGCATTTCCCTGCTGGTCGATCAGCAGCTTCGCCTTGTTGGTCGTCACCTCGAGGGCGGTGTCGAGGGTGTCGCAGGTGTCGGCGCGGACCATGTGGTGGGTCTTGGTCTCGCCCGCGATGTCCTTCTCGATGCGGGCGGCGACGCGGAAGCCGCCGGTCGCCCGCACCGGTTCGGCGAAGATCCGGAAGTCCTTGTAGAGTCTCCGGCTCCGCCTTCGACCCGGAATCGGGCGCCGAGGATCCGCCGAACAATCGCGAGAACAGGGACATGGGCTCAGCCTCCGCAGGGCATCGGGATCATTGATCGAGGAACGAGCGCAGCTTCCGCGACCGGCTCGGGTGCTTGAGCTTGCTGAAGCGCCTTCGCCTCGATCTGGCGGATGCGCTCGCGGGTGACGCTGAACTGCTGGCCGACCTCTTCGAGGGTGTGGTCGGTGTTCATGCCGATGCCGAAGCGCATGCGCAGGACGCGCTCCTCGCGCGGGGTGAGGGAGGCGAGGACGCGGGTGGTGGTTTCCTTCAGGTTGAGCTGGATCGCGGATTCGAGCGGCAGGATGGCGTTCTTGTCCTCGATGAAGTCGCCGAGCTGTGAATCCTCCTCGTCGCCGATCGGGGTCTCGAGCGAGATCGGCTCCTTGGCGATCTTCATCACCTTGCGGACCTTCTCGAGCGGCATCTGCAGCTTCTCGGCCAGCTCCTCGGGGGTGGGCTCGCGGCCGATCTCGTGCAGCATCTGCCGGCCGGTGCGGACGAGCTTGTTGATCGTCTCGATCATGTGCACCGGGATGCGGATGGTGCGGGCCTGGTCGGCGATCGAGCGGGTGATCGCCTGGCGGATCCACCAGGTGGCGTAGGTCGAGAACTTGTAGCCGCGGCGGTACTCGAACTTGTCGACCGCCTTCATCAGGCCGATGTTGCCTTCCTGAATGAGATCAAGGAACTGCAGCCCGCGGTTGGTGTACTTCTTCGCGATCGAGATCACGAGGCGCAGGTTGGCCTCGACCATCTCCTTCTTGGCCTGGCGGGCTTCCTTCTCGCCCTTCTGCACCTGGTTGACGATGCGGCGGAACTCGGAGATGTCGACGCCGACGTACTGGCCGACCTCGGCCATGTCGTGACGGACCTCCTCGGCCTTGTCGCGGAAGCGGGTGACGAGCTGGTCCCAGCCGCGGGTGCGCAGCTTGCCGACGCGGTCGAGCCAGCCGGGCTCGAGTTCGGCGCCGCGGTATTCGTCGATGAACTCCTGGCGGCTGATGCGGGCCTGGTCGGCCAGCTTCACGATCGCGCCGTCGAGGGTCATGATCCGGCGGTTGATGCCGTAGAGCTGGTCGACGAGGGTGTCGATGCGGTTCTGGTGCAGGTGCAGCGAGTTCACCATCTCGACGATCTCGCCGCGCAGCCGCTGGTATTCGCGCTCCTGGTTGGTCGAGAAGGTCTCGTTGCGGTTGAGCGTGGCGGAGATGCGGTCGTCCTGCATCTCGGCGAGGCGGATGTAGTCGGTGGCGATGTGCTCGAGGGTCTCGAGCACCTGCGGCTTGAGCGCCGCCTCCATCGCGGCGAGCGAGAGGCTGCCCTGGTCGTCGTCGTCGTCGTCGTCGGGATCGGGACGCGGGGCTTCCTCTTCCTCTTCTTCCTCCTCGACGAGAACCTCGTCGCCGCCGTCCTCGTCCTCGGAGTCGCCTCTGGCGGCGACGGCGGGCTCGGGGCGGGCGGTCTCGGGGCGGGCGGGCTCGGGACGCGCGGCCGCGGCCGGCGCGGCGGCGGCCGCCGGGCGCGCGGCGGGGGCGGCGGGCGCAGCCGGAGCCTCGGGCTTGAGGCCGGCCATCACGCTCACCACCTCGTCGTGCTCCATCTGGCCCGAGAAGGTGGTCTCGAGGTCGATGACGTCGCGAAGCATGATCGCCTCGTCGAGCAGCTCGTCGCGCCAGACGGTGATCGCCTGGAAGGTGAGCGGGCTCTCGCAGAGCCCGGCGATCATGGTGTTGCGGCCGGCCTCGATGCGCTTGGCGATGGCGATCTCGCCCTCGCGGCTGAGGAGCTCGACCGAGCCCATCTCGCGCAGGTACATCCGCACCGGGTCGTCGGTGCGGTCGAGGGCCTCGCCGCCGCCCGAGGTCATGGCAAGCTCGCGCGAGCCGCTTTCCTCCGGGGCGGGCGTGGCGTCGTCGCGCACCTCGTCCTCCTCGGCCTCGTCGTTCTCGACGAGGTTGATGCCCATCTCGTTGAGGATCGCCATCACGTCCTCGATCTGCTCGGAGGTGACCTGGTCGGGAGGCAGGACCTCGTTGAGCTCGTCGTAGGTGATGTAGCCGCGCGCCTTCGCGGTCGCGATCATCTTCTTGACCGCGGCCTGGCTCATGTCGAGCATCGGACCCGAACCGTCGGCCGATTCGTCCGGTTTCTTCGGTTCGGTGTCTTTTGCGGCCATGGGCGGGGACTCCATTGCAGACCGGACGGTCGGGGGGGACGGAACGCGTCCGGGAGAATCTAGTTCTTGTCTCTCACGAATCACTGATTCGCAATTGCTACGTCAATGTTTTCTCGGCTTGCGTGACCGGCTTGCCTCGGCGGCTTCAATAACTGCGGCAAATTCGATTCGCTCCGATTCGTCCATCGTGCCGTCCTCGGCGAGGGGGCGGGTGTTGGCGTCCTCGGCCGCTTCGGCCGCCCGGCGCACCCGGACGACGAGGGCATCGGCGCTCTCCGGCGCCTCGGCGAGGTCGGCGGCGGCCTCGCTGATCTCGGCGGCGCGGCCGGCGAGCGCAGCGTGGCGGGTCAGTTCCTCCTCGATCGCGCGACGGGCGCTTTCGGCGCTCGCGGCGGGCCCGAGGTGGCGGTTGGCGCGCACGTGGTCCGGAGCGAGCTCGGCGAGCGGGTCATACCCCAGCCGGCCAGCGACGCGCGCCGCGACCTGCTGCGGCTCATCTAGGGACTGCGCGAGCGCGGACAAGAGGGCGTCGCGGATTTCCGCGTGCCGCGGGGCGACACAGGCGAGCGATTCGAGCCGGTGCTCGAGCGCCTGCGCCACCTCCGGGTGGTTGAGGCAGCCGGCGAGGATCGCGCCCTCGCGGATCTGCGCCTCGACGCCGGGGGTGGTGGCGCGGACGAGGAGCGAGGCGCGGACGGCGGCGGAGGGGACGGCGGGCGCTGCGGGAAAGCGCGCGCCGGGGCGACGGCGGCCGTTGCCGGCGTCGCGGGTGAACGCGGCGCGCGGGGGGCGCGGCGGCGGCGCGAAGAGCGCGGCGCGGCGGGCGCGGATCTCGGCCTGCCAGTGGGCGCGCAGCGGCGCGTCGGCGATGCGGGCGAGATGGGCGCGCAGACGGGTGTCGAGGGCGGCGCGGCGCTCGGGGCTGTCGAGCACCTGGCCTTCGGTCTCGCGGGTCCAGAGCAGGTCGACGATCGGGCGGGAGGCGGCGAGGACGGCGGCGATGGCGGCGGGGCCGCCGGCGCGGACGACGTCGTCGGGATCCTGGCCCGGCGGCAGCAGCGCGAAGCGCAGCGACCGGTCGGGGCCGAGCAGGGGAAGCGCGAGGTCGATCAGGCGCTGGCCGGCGGCGAGGCCGGCCTTGTCGCCGTCGAGGGCCACCACCGGCTCCGGGGCGAGGCGCCAGAGACGTTCGAGCTGGGCTTCGGTGATCGCGGTGCCGAGGGGCGCCACCGCGTGCTCGATCCCGGCGGCGGCGAGCGCGATCACGTCCATGTAGCCCTCGGTGACGATCACCGTGCCGGCCTTGCCGGCGGCGGCGCGGGCCGGGGCGGCGTTGTAGAGCGTGCGGCCCTTGTCGAAGAGCGGGGTGTCGGGGGAGTTGAGGTACTTCGGCTCCTGGCCGGCGGTGATGGCGCGGGCGCCGAAGGCGATGGCGCGGCCGCGGTCGTCGCGGATCGGGAACATGATCCGGCCGCGGAAGCGGTCGTAGGGGCTGCCGCCGTCCGAGGGCAGGCCGATCAGGCCGGCCTCGGCGAGGCGGTCGCGGGCGAAGCCCTGGGCGGTCAGCGCGTCGAGCAGCGCGGTGCGGCCGTCGGGGGCGAAGCCGAGTTCGAAGCGGGCCCGGGCCTCGGCGTCGACGCCGCGGCGGTCGAGATAGGCGCGGGCGGGCCCGGCGCGGGCGCCGGTGAGCTGCGCGCGGTAGAAGCGGATCGCGGCTTCGAGCGCCTCGCTCAGGCCCTGGCGCTCGGCGGCGCGCTCGGCGGCGACGGGATCGCGGGCGGGCATCGCGATGCCGGCGTCGGCGGCAAGCATCTCGACCGCCTCGAGAAAACCGAGATGCTCGGTCTCGCGCAGGAAGCTGATCGCGTCGCCCTTCGCCTGGCAGCCGAAGCAGTAGTAAAAGCCCTTGCCGTCGTCGACGTGGAAGGAGGCGGTCTTTTCCTGATGGAACGGACAGGGGGCCCAGAGGTCGCCGCGGGCGGGGTTGGACTTGCGCGGATCCCAGATGACCTTGCGCCCGACGACGCGGCCGAGCGGAACCCGGCTCAGGAGTTCCTCGACGAATCCGGGGGGGAGCGACATGCCGGGAATATCGGCTCGCGGGGGCGCGTTGGCAACCCGGCGGCTGCGCGTCACAGGCGCATCACGCGCGCGTCACCGGGCCAGGCCGACGACGGTCGCGGGGCGGTCCGGACGGGCGAGCACGAGGACGCGGATCATCCAGTAGAGCAGCGCCCCGTTCAGCAGATGCCAGAGGAAATGCGTGCCGAGCGGGAACGCCGGGCAGACCGCGCGATCGACGGTCCGCAAGACGAGCGAGAGCGCGAGGACGGCGGCGCCGAGCGCGAGGCCGCGGGCGGCCGCGGGTGCGCGGTGGCGCAGGGCGACGGCGTAGAGCACGAGCAGGATGGGGACCGGGAGATAGCCGGTCGAGCCGTTGAGCGCGCCGAAGGCCGCGCGCAGGCCGGCGGTCGCGAGCGCGCTTGCCGGGACGAAGGCGACCGCGGCGGCGATGCCCACCCAGGGCGGGGCGGCGAAGAAGCGAACGGTGGCAAGGGCGAGATAGACGAGGATGAAGATCTGGATCGGGATGACGTCGGCGAAGACTGCCCAGACCTGCGCCACGGTGTGAAACAGCGTCGAGCCTATGCCGATCGCGGCGAGAAGCAGCGCCAGCGCCTGGCCGCCGCGGTCGCGATGGGCGCGGGCGAGGCGCCAGGCAAAGAGGGCGGCGACGAGGAAGCTCGCGTTCGAGACGGCGTTGACCGGCTCGGCCCAGAGGCCGGGGCCGATACGCTCGCAATAACCATTGACCGCACGAAACCAGTCCACCGAAACTCCGCCAGGGGCAGCCGGGTTTACCCCCGCAGAGAGATAGCCCAAGGGAGGCGAAGATGAAGCTCATCTGGCTCGGCCATTCCGGATTCCGCATCGAGATCGAGGATCAGGTGCTGCTGCTCGACCCGTGGTTGAGCAATCCCATGTTCGACATGGCGCGGCGGAGCGAGGCGATCGAGGGCGCGACGCACGTCCTGCTGACGCACGGGCACAGCGACCATGCGCAGGATGCGATCGCGATCGCGAAGGAGCTGAACATCCCGGTCGTCGGCATCTTCGACCTGATGAGCTACTGGGCGCAGAAGCACGGGCTCGCCACCGTCGGCTTCAACAAGGGCGGCACGGTGCCGCTCGGCAACGTCGCGGTGACGATGGTGACCGCGACGCATTCCTCGTCGTATTCGGGCGGCGAGGGTCCGATCTACGCCGGGTCCGAGGCGGGCTACATGATCGCCGGGGAGGGGCAGACGATCTACGTCTCGGGTGATACCGACGTGATGGCGGACATGGCGCTCTTCGAGGAGCTGCACCATCCGGAGGTCGGCATCCTCTCGGCCGGGGGGCATTTCACCATGGACATGGCGCGGGCGGGTTTTGCGGCGAAGAAGTTCTTCAACTTCCGCACGGTGGTGCCCTGTCACTACCGCACGTTCCCGCTGCTCGAGCAGTCGGCCGAGAAGCTCGCGGCGATGCTGCCGGGGGTGCGGGTAATCGAGCCGCAGGTGCTCGAGCCGATCGAGATCTAGGGAGGGGGAGACGATGGCACCGATGACGGACAGCTTCGGCGCGGAGGCGCCGCCGGAGGATCTTTCGCCGCCGTTGCAGGCGCTCTGGTGGCTGAAGAAGGGCCGCTTCGCGACCGGTCCGGCCTGGGAGGAGGCGCACGCGATCTGCCAGTCGGGCGAGGGGACCCCGGCCTACGACCGGGTGCACGCGCTGGCGCACTGGATCGAGGGCGACCGGTCGAACTCGGACTACTGGTACCGCCGGGCGGGCGTGCAGCGCGGCGGCGCCGATCCGGCGGCGGAATGGGCGCATCAGGTGGCGGCGCTCGGCGGCTAGGCGCGCCACCCCTCCGGCCGGGACTAGCGCCGCTCGGAGAAGAAGGCCCGCATCAGGGCGGAGGATTCGCGCTCGGCGATGCCGCCGTAGACCTCGGGGCGGTGGTGGGTCTGCGGGTGGACGAAGACGCGGGCGCCGTGCTCGACGCCGCCGGACTTGACGTCGGAGGCGCCGAAGCAGAGCCGGGCGAGGCGGGCGGCGGCGATGGCGGCGGCGCACATCGCGCAGGGCTCGAGCGTGACGTAGATGTCGAGGCCGACCAGCCGCTCGCTGCCGAGCTCGGCGCAAGCGGCGCGAATCGCCAGCATCTCGGCGTGCGCGGTGGGGTCGTGCAGCTCGCGGGTGCGGTTGCCGGCGCTGACGAGGACGCGATTCTCGGCCGGGTCGACGATCACCGCCCCGACCGGCATCTCGGCGCGGGCGAAGGCGGCGCGCGCCTCGGCGAGCGCGAGGTCCATGTGCGGGGCGAAACGCATGCGCGCCTTCTCGCGCGCCCGGCCGGGCTCGGCAAGCCGTTTCGCGTCGCACCCCCGGTCGCGCCCGGGTCGCGGGGCGCGGGCCGTTTCGCGTTGCGCGGCGGGGGGCGCGCGGCTAGGAGCGGGCGATGGAAAAGCGCGAGCAGGCGGGCGGGGGGAGCGGATCGCGCGGCGGCTGGCGCGGGCGGGGGTGGCGTCGCGGCGGGTGGCGGAGACGATGATCGCGGCCGGGCGGGTGGCGGTGAACGGGCGGGTGATCGACAGCCCGGCGCTGAACGTGACCGCCGCCGACAAGGTGAGCGTCGACGGCCGGCCGCTGGCCGAGCCCGAGGCGGCGCGGCTCTGGCGCTACTACAAGCCGGTGGGGCTCGTCACCTCGGAGCGCGACGAGCGCGGGCGGGACACGGTCTTCGCCCACCTGCCCGAGGAGATGCCGCGGGTGGTCTCGGTGGGGCGGCTCGATCTGAACTCGGAGGGGCTGCTGCTCCTCACCAACGACGGGGCGCTGAAGCGGCGACTGGAGCTGCCCTCGACCGGCTGGCTGCGGAAATATCGTGTGCGCGCAAGAGGTTCTGCGATCGACGCTCAACTGGAGCCGCTGCGGCGAGGGATCACCGTCGAGGGCGAGCGCTTCCAGCCGATGACGGTGTCGATCGACCGCCAGCAGGGGGCGAACGTCTGGCTGACGGTGGCGCTGCGCGAGGGGAGGAACCGCGAGGTGCGGCGGGCGCTCGCGGCGGTGGGGCTGGTGGTCGGGCGGCTGATCCGGATCAGCTACGGGCCGTTCCAGCTTCTCGACCTCGAGCCGGGGGCGGTGGAGGAGGTGCGGGCGAAGGTGCTGCGCGAGCAGCTCGGAACCGGCGCGAAGGGCGACCGCGGCCGGCCCTGATTTCGCAGCAGTGATCAATCGTTAACGGCGGTTTCCTGAATGTACATCTCATGTACGGTGCGTGCGCATTGCATGCACGCGAGATGAGCCGGGAGGCGAAGGGTTAACCGCGGAGGCCGTGGCCTCCCGCGTGCCCGGCGTCCTCTTGCGCGCCGCCGATTCGGGCGCTATATACTGAACCACATGGTTCAGTATGAGAGAGCCCGTCTCGATGCCTCGTTCGCCGCGCTGTCGGACCCCACCCGACGCGGCGTGCTCGAGCAGCTCGGCCGGGCAAGTGCTTCGATCAGCGACCTCGCCGAGAAGTTCGACATGACCCTGACCGGCATGAAGAAGCACGTCGGCGTGCTCGAGCAGGCCGGGCTCGTTACCACCGAGAAGGTCGGGCGCGTGCGGACCTGCAGGCTCGGCCTGCGCGGACTGGAAGAAGAGGCGGCCTGGATCGAGAGCTACCGCCAGCGCTGGGACGCACGCTTCGACGCGCTGGACGAGGTCGTCGCGGAACTGAATCGCAAGGAGAAGGTCGATGCAGGCAAGTCGAGGCAGTGAACCCGCGGGCAACCGCACGACGGTGGAGCGGAGGTCCGAGCGCGAGCTGGTGGTGACGCGGACCTTCGACGGCCCGCCGCGCCTCGTGTTCGAGGCGTGGACCAGGCCCGAGCTCTTCATGCGGTGGTGGGCCCCGAAGTCGACCGGCGTGCCGATGCTGTCCTGCGAGATGGACGTTCGCGTCGGTGGCGGCTACCGGGTCGAGTTCGGCAAGGACGCCGCGCACGCGATGGCGTTCTTCGGCCGGTACATCGAGGTGACGCCGCCTTCGCGCCTGGCCTGGACCAACGAGGAAGGCGAGGACGGCGCGGTGACCACGGTCACCTTCGAGGACATCGGCGGCAAGACCCGGCTGGTGCTGCACGAGCTCTATCCCTCGAAGGAAGCGCTCGACGCCTCGGTTGCGGGGATGGAAGGCGGGATGCCCGAACAGTTCGCGCAGCTCGACGAGCTTCTCGCGACCCTGGGCGCAAGCGCGGGACCATCGTAGCGGTCGGCGATCTCGCGGCCGGCCGCCTGGCGTTTCGCCGCTCGGGCGGCCGGATGCCGCGAAGCGCGGCGACGACTGCGCGCCGACTTGCTCGAACGGCGCTCGCGACCGCGGGCAGACCTGTCGAGTGGCGGTTGAAGCGATGCCCTTCGACGCCGGCGCGGCGTCCGCCGGGCCGCGCGAGAATCGGGTGATCCCGGCCTTCAGAATCTTCAGCGCGCCCGCGCTCTTGCGGCCGTCGCGGCCGTCGATGAGCTCGTATTCGATCGGCTGGTTGTCCTTGAGCGTCTGCAGGCCGGCGGCCTGGACGGCGGTGATGTGGACGAAGATGTCCTTGCCGCCGTCAGCGGGCTGGATGAAGCCGTATCCCTTTTCGGTGTTGAACCACTTGACGGTGCCCTTGGCCATTCCAGCGCGTCCTTCGGTCTGAACTTCCAGCTTCGCGGCCGCGCTGTGCGGCACGGAGCGGTCCGTCCCGGAAACGGCAGGCCACGAATATCGTGTTCCAATGTTTACCGTAATTCAGGCCGCAAAAAAAGCCGGTTGTCGGCAGCTCCGGGCGCCGGGCGGCGCCGCCGGGGCCGATGTCGGGTCTGGCAACGATCGTTGCGGGCGCTTATGTATGCCGGGGGCAAGGGCTAGCGCGCGGGATGCGGTGCGGATGAACCAACCGGTGGTGCAGACACTCGGCTTCGTCGTGCTGATGGCGATCCTGCTCGCGACCGGCTTCGGGGCGCTCGGGGCGACGGTGCCGCTCTCCGGGGCGTTCTGATGGCGGCGCGGCGCTTCGGGGGAAAATACTCGCCGGACGGCAACCGCCAGGGGCGCCCGGCCAGGGGACGCCGGGGGGGCGCCGCAGCCGCCGTTCCGCAACCGGCGCGCGAGCCGGATGAGCCTGCGGGCGCGGCTTCTGTTCCTCGCGCCGCTGCCGCTGCTCTTTGCCGGGCTGGGCTCGATCTCCCGCGGCAGCGCCGGCGAGATGCTGGGCGAGCTCGGCGCGTTCGCCGGGCTGATGCTGTCGGCGTGGCTGCTGAACGAGGGGCTGCGCGCCGAGGAGGCCTACGACGCGCGGGCGGTGGCGCGGCCGCCGGCGATCCCGCGCAAGCTCTTCGCGGCGGCGCTGACCGGGGCGAGCGTGGCGCTCGCGGGGGTGCTGAGCCTCGGGCAGGCGCTGCCGGCGGCGCTCGCCTTCGGCATCGTCGCCGGGGGCGCGCATGTCCTCGCCTTCGGGATCGACCCGCTGCGCAAGAAGGGGCTCGCCGGGGTCGACGACTTCGCCGCCGACCGGGTGGCGCGGGCGATCGACGCGGCCGAAGCGCTGGTGCGGCAGATCGTCGATGCGGCGCGGCGGATCGGCGACCGGCAGCTCGAGGGGCGGGTCGAGCGATTGTGCGACCAGGCGCGCGACGTCTTCCGGGTGGTGGAGCGGGATCCGCGGGATCTCGGGCGGGCGCGGACCTTTCTCAGCGTCTACCTGCTCGGGCTGCGCGACGCGACGACGAAGTTCGCCGACGTCTGGAGCCGCAGCCGCGACGCCAAGGCGCGCAGCGACTACGAGGCGCTGCTCGGCGATCTCGAGAAGAGCTTCACCACCCAGCGCACGCACCTGCTCGAGGACGACCGGAGCGATCTCGACGTCGAGATCGAGGTGCTGCGCGAGCGGCTGCAACAGGACGGGCTGATCGCCCGATGAGCGAGGAGACCTGTCATGTCTGACGAGACCCGCGAGAAGGCCGAGGCGGCGCTGAAGGAGGTCGAGGCGATCACGACGCAGCTCCTGCCCGAGCCGAAGGGCGAGGTGGTCGCGGTCGATGCCGCCGATCCCGAGGTGAAGGCGGAGATCGAGAAGCGCAAGGCGGAGATCGACCTCGGCAACACCCAGTCGATCATCCGCTTCGGCTCGGCGGCGCAGGCCGAGCTGCAGGCGATCAGCCAGGAGATGCTCGCGGGCGTGCGCAACAAGGACAGCGGGCCGGCCGGCAACTCGCTGCGCGAGATGGTGACGAGCCTGCGCGGCTTCACCGTCGACGAGCTCGACCCCAACCGCAAGCGCAGCTGGTGGGAGCGGCTGACCGGCGGGGCGGCGCCGATGGCCGAGTTCATGGCGCGCTACGAGACGGTGCAGGGGCAGATCGACAAGATCACCGGCGAGCTCTTGACCCACGAGCACACGCTGCTGAAGGACGTGAAGTCGCTCGACAAGCTCTACGAGAAGACGCTCGCCTTCTACGACGAGCTCGCGCTCTACATCGCCGCCGGCGAGGCGAAGCTCCAGGATCTCGACGGCAGCACCATCCCGGCCAAGGAGGCCGAGGTGAAGGCGGCCGCCGAGGACCAGGGGGTGATGCAGGCGCAGGAGCTGCGCGACATCCGCGCCGCCCGCGACGACCTCGAGCGGCGGGTGCACGACCTGAAGCTGACGCGGCAGGTGACGATGCAGTCCCTGCCGTCGATCCGGCTGGTGCAGGAGAACGACAAGAGTCTGGTCACCAAGATCAACTCGACGCTGGTCAACACCGTGCCGCTCTGGGAGACCCAGCTCGCGCAGGCGGTGACGATCCACCGCGGCCGCGAGGCGGCGGGGGCGGTGAAGGAGGCGAGCGACCTGACCAACGACCTCTTGAAGCAGAACGCGGAGAACCTGCGCACCGCCAACGCCGAGATCCGCACCGAGATGGAGCGCGGGGTCTTCGACATCGAGGCGGTGCAGAAGGCGAACGACGACCTGATCGCGACGATCGAGGACTCCCTGCGCATCGCCGACGAGGGCAAGACCAGGCGCGCGGCGGCGGAGACGAGCCTGGTGAAGATGGAGGGCGACCTGCGCGACGCGCTCGCCTCGGCGCGGTCGCGGACGACGGACGGAAACAGGGTGGGCAACGGTTGACGACACGACGCGCGCAACACGGCCCGGCGTCGGCGCGGTCCGGCTGGGCGGCGCTGGCGGCGCTGTGCCTTCTCGCGGCCTGCAGCCAGACCGGCAGCGCCCGGCTGCCGGCGGCGGAGCCGCATGCCTCCTCGGCGCTCGCGGATGCCGCACCTCCCGCGCCGCGCCAGCCCGGCGACGAGACCCTGCCCGACGGCGAGACGCTGCGGCAGTTCTACGCCGGGGTGGAGGGCGAGCTCATCACCAGCGGCCGGATGCGGCGCGAGGTCGATCCGGTCGACGCGCCGTTCACCACCGACGACCTGGTGCGCGACTTCATCAACGTCGGGATGAAGGACGAATACGTCGACATGAACGGCCACTACGTGCAGGCCGAGACGCCGGCGCTCTTGCGGCGCTGGGAGAAGCCGGTGCGGGTCGCGGTGATGAACGGGCCGTCGAGCTCGCCCGAGGACGCCGGGCGCAACCGGGCGAACGTCGCCGCCTTCACCAGCCGGCTGGCGCATCTCACCGGGCATGACGTCGCCATGGGCCAGGGCTCCGACGTCAATTTCGTCGTGCTGTTCATGGACAGCGCCGAGCGGACCAAGTTCGCCGACCAGCTGCACGCGCTCTATCCCGACTTCGCGCCGGCGGTGGTGGCGGCGCTGCGCGACGCGCCGATCAACCTCTTCTGCATCACCTACGCCTTCTTCGACCCGTCGCGGCCGTCGACCTATTCCTCGGCGATCGTGCTGATCCGCGCCGAGCATCCGCCGCTCACGCGGATGTCCTGCGTGCAGGAGGAGATGGCGCAGGCGATGGGGCTGCCGAACGACAGCAACGAGTCGCGACCGTCGCTGTTCAACGACACCCGCGAATTCGCGCTCCTGACCGAGCATGACGCGATCCTCTTGCGCATGCTCTATGATTCCCGGCTGCAGCCGGGGATGACGGCCGAGGAGGCGGGGCCGTTGCTGCCGGCGATCGCGGCCGATGCCCAGGCGGCGCAGCTCCGCGACGAGCGGGTGATGACGATGGCGGTAAACTGAGTCAATAAGGGGGGTTTTTCCATGTCGATCTTCGATTTTCTGCGCGGCGAGTTCATCGACGTCATCCACTGGACCGACGACACGCGGAACACCATCGTCTGGCGCTTCGAGCGCGAGGGGCACGCGATCAAGTACGGCGCCAAGCTCACGGTGCGCGAGGGGCAGGCGGCGGTCTTCGTGCACGAGGGGCAGCTCGCGGACGTGTTCAAGCCGGGGCTCTACGAGCTCGAGACCAACAACCTGCCGATCCTGACCACGCTGCAGCACTGGGACCACGGGTTCCAGAGCCCGTTCCTCTCCGAGATCTACTTCGTCAACACCCGGGTCTTCACCGACCTGAAGTGGGGAACGCGCAACCCGATCATGTGCCGCGACCCGGAGTTCGGCATGGTGCGGCTGCGCGCCTTCGGCACCTACACGATGCGGGTGGCGGACCCGGCGAAGTTCATGAAGGAGGTCGTCGGCACCGACGGCGACTTCACCACCGAGGAGATCGAGTTCCAGATCCGCAACACCATCGTCACCCACTTCAGCCAGATCATCGCCACGAGCGGGATCCCGGTGCTGGACATGGCGGGCAACACCATCGAGCTCGCCAAGATCGTGCACGAGCGGATCGCGCCGATGGTGGCGGGCTACGGGCTGGAGCTGCCGGCGTTCTACATCGAGAACATCTCGCTGCCGTCGGAGGTCGAGGCGGCGATGGACAAGCGCACCGCGAGCGGCGTCGCCGGGGACCTGTCGAAGTACACCGAGTTCAGCGCCGCCGAGGCGATGACCAAGGCCGCCGAGAACCCGGGCGGCGGCGGCGGCATCGGTGCCGGGCTCGGGATCGGCATGGGCATGGCGATGGCCGAGCGGATGGCGCGGAGCGGGCCGTGGGGCGCGGCCCCGGCGGCGCCGGCGACCCCCGCGGCCGGGACGCCGCCGCCGATCCCGGGATCGGCGGTGAAGCGCTGGCACGTGGCGGTGGGCGGCAAGCCGACCGGGCCCTACAGCCGCGACGACCTCGGGCGGATGCTGTCGGACGGCACGGTGACCGGCGACAGCTGGCTGTGGACGCCGGGCGGGCCGGACTGGCAGCGCGGGCGTGACGTGGGCGAGCTCGCCGATCTCTTCAGCGCGCCGCCGCCGCCGCCCGCCGGCTGAGGCGGCGATGGAGCTCGCACCGGTCCCCGGCGCCACGGCGCCGGAGCAGCATCGCTTCCCCTGCCCGACCTGCGGTGCGGACCTGCGCTTCGATCCGGTGTCCGGCGAGCTCCGATGCCAGCACTGCGGGCACGAGGAGGCGGTGCCGGCGCCGCGCGGGCCGATCCCCGAGCTCGACCTGCGCGCGGTCGAGCAGGACAGCCTGCCGGCGGGGACGATCGAGGAGCAGCGCTACGCGCAATGCCCGAGCTGCGGGGCGCAGATCGAGCTCGGCTCGGACGAGCACGCCGGGGAGTGCCCGTTCTGCGCCTCGCCGATCGTGACCGACACCGGGGTGAGCCGGCAGATCAAGCCGCAGGCGCAGCTGCCGTTCCTGCTCAGCGAGCCGCAGGCGCGCGAGGCGATGAACGGCTGGCTGGGGCGGCTCTGGTTCGCACCGAACGACCTCAAGCAATACGCCCGCGCGGAGCGGGCGATGCAGGGGATCTACGTCCCCTACTGGACCTACGACGCCGAGACGCGCACCGACTACACCGGCAAGCGCGGCACGGTCTACTACGAGACCCGGCCGGTGCAGGTGGTGGTCAACGGCCGGCGCGAGGTGGTGATGCAGCAGGTCGCCCGCATCCGCTGGG
Source organism: uncultured Alphaproteobacteria bacterium (assembly GCA_963737485.1). Lineage (GTDB taxonomy): Bacteria > Pseudomonadota > Alphaproteobacteria > Rhodobacterales > Rhodobacteraceae > Amaricoccus. The sequence goes on from CAVTSR010000005.1 coordinate 72,113, forward strand.
CGGCGGCGCGCGGGCAGGTGGCGCGCGACTTCGACGACGTGCTGGTGCTGGGATCGAAGAGCCTGCCGAAGCGCTTCACCGACGCGCTGGCGCCCTGGGATCTGTCGGTGCTGTCGCCGTACGAGCCGAAGTTCCTCGCCGGCTTCCGCGCCGAGGGCTACACCGTGCCGGTCGACGACGGCTACCGCGAGGCGCGGCAGGTGATGAACGCGGTGATCGAGGGCGACATCCGCCGCGACATCGGCGGCGACCAGCAGCAGATCGACCAGATGAAGACGAGCGTCGGCGCGCTCACCTTCAAGCACGTGCTGCTGCCGGTCTGGCTCGCCGCCTATCGCTACCGGGGCAGGAGCTTCCGCTTCGTGGTCAACGGGCGCACCGGCAGCGTCGAGGGCGAGCGGCCGTATTCGTCGGTGAAGATCGCCATCGCGATCGCGATCGGACTGATCGTGGTCGGGATCATCGCCTACCTGCAGATCGAGCAGGGCTACCGCTGATGCGGCTCGCTTGCCGCCGGGGCCTGTTGCTCGCCTGCCTGCTGCTCGCGGCCTTCGGCGCGCCGGCGCCGGTGCGCGCCGGGCAGGAGCCGCCGCCGGCGCTGATCGAGGCGACCGAGGAAGCGACGGCGCTCTGCCGCAACCTCGGCGGCAACCCGGTGATCCTCGACAGCTACCGCACGGTGGTCGAGCTCAACGGCGACGGGCAGTCGGACTTCGTCACCGACTTCGCCAACCTGCAGTGCGGCGAGGCCTGGAGCGCGTTCTGCGGGCCGAGCGGCTGCCCGGTCAGCGTCTGGCTGTCGGAGCCGGACGGCGGCTACGTCCGCTTCGACCTCGGCCGGCTCAAGGGCTGGCGCATCCGCGACGAGAAGACGGGCGTGCCGTCGCTGGTCGCGCGCTACGACGCGAGCCTCTGCGGCGAGGGAGAGGCGACGGGCTGCACCCGCAGCTGGCGGTTCACCAGCAACGCCCCGGACGAGCCGCCGATCGATGCCGTGGCGGAGGCCGCCCCGGCGGCGCCGCCGGCGCTCGCGCCCGGCTGGACGCTGCGGCAGGTGCCGGGATCGAGCCCGGTGGCGCTGGGCGCGGGGGTGGGGAACATCTCGTCGCTGGCGGCCTTCTGCCTCTCCGGGCAGCCGTTCCTGGCGGTGACCTTTCACGACCGCCCGAAGGCGGACAAGATCAGGCTCGGCTTCGGCTTCAGCGGCGGCGATCTCGCCGCCAAGGCCGGCTACGAGGAGACCGCGGGCGGGGCCTATGTCGTGGCGCTGGCCGAAAGCGACCTCGCGGACCGCCTGGGCGGGCGCGACAGCGAGGTGAAGGTGAGCGTCGACGGCGCCGGGCAGGGGGTGCTGTCGCTCGCGGGCTCGACGAAGGCGCTGCGCGGGGCGCTGGCGGACTGCCAGCCGCACTGAAGCGATGCGTCGCCTCCCCTCTCGGGGTCGGGTTCGGGGGCAGGCTCGTATGATACCAAGGGCCGCTCTGCTGATTCGTGCGGCACATCCACCTTCAACCCGTTCCGGTTTCTGGCGAAGCGCTTGATCTTGTCGGATTTGTCCGTCGACAAATCCGACCGCGGGCGCCCCTGCGGGGGGCGAACGCGATAGACGCGTCCGCCGGGGCGCCCGCGGTCGGATTGCCCGGCGTTCGGGGCAGGCGGCACACCCCTTCGCCTCCGCGAGGCTCCGGCGAACGGCCCGGGAAACGCATGCGTTTCCCTGTCGGGCCGGGCCTCGCGGGCAATGCCCGCTTCGGTGGGAAAAACAGGCATCGGCCGGACAAGCGGTCATCCGGGAGGGCCGTCGGTATCAGGGGCCAGGGCGAGGGCGGGGTTGCGCAGCGGGGCGTTGCGCCGGGCGAGGAGCGCGCGGGTGGCGGGGTCGGCCGGGGACGCGACGAGCGCGTCGTCGGGGGCGGGCCGCATCAGCGGTGCGGCGCCGGGACCTTCCTCGCCGAGCCAGAGGGCGAAGTCGCGCGGGGGCGATCACCACCGGCATCCGGTCGTGGATCGGCGCGAGGGTGGCGTTGGGCTCGCAGGTGACGATGGCGCAGGTCGAGATCCAGCCCTCGGGGCTGCGCCAGTCCTGCCAGAGCCCGGCGAGCGCCATCGGGCCGCCCGCCGCCGGCCGGATCAGCCAGGGGACGCGCGCGTCCTTCGGGCCCTGCCATTCGTAGAAGCCGTCGGCGGGGACGAGGCAGCGCCGCTTCTGCACCGCCTCGCGGTAGGCGGGCTTGGTCGCGATGCCCTCGGCGCGGGCGTTGATCAGGAGCGGACCGCCGTTCGCGGTACGGTAGAACGGCGGCAGCAGGCCCCAGCGCATCGGCACGATCGTCCGGTCGCCGTCGTGGCTGACGACGACCGGGATGGGCTCGGTGGGCGAGACGTTGAGCCGCGGCTGGTCGTCCCCGAGCTCGGCGAGGCCGGCCGCGAAGAGGCGGGCCATCGCCTCGAAGCTCGAGGTGATCATGTAGCGTCCGCACATCCCGGCTGCGGCCCGGCCGTCAGGGCAGCTGGTAGCCGGGGGTCGCGTGCATCAGCTCGCGCTCGGCCTCGTTCATGTCGGCGCCGAAGGGCTCGAAGAGCGGCGTCGAGAGGTAGCGCTCGCCGGTGTCGGGCAGCATCGCGAGGATCACCGAGCCGGGCGCCGCCTTTTCCGCGACCTTCATCGCCACGGCGAAGGTCGAGCCGCCGGAGGTGCCGGTCAGGATGCCTTCCTTGGCCGCCAGCTCGCGCGCCCATTTCATCCCCTCGGGACCGGCGATCGGGATCAGCTCGTCGTAGTAGTGCTTGTCGATCGCCTCCTGCAGCACCAGCGGGATGAAGTCCGGGGTCCAGCCCTGGATCGGGTGCGGCTCGAAGGCCGGGTGGCTGCCGGCCGGTCCGCCGTCCGCGGTGCGCTCTTGCGGCTTGCCGGAGCCGACGAGCTGCGCGTTCGCGGGTTCCGACAGGATGATCTTGGCATCCGGCCAGGTCTTCTTCAGCACGCGGCCGACGCCGGCCACGGTGCCGCCGGTGCCGTAGCCGCTGACGAAGTAGTCGAGCTTCTTGCCGGCGAAGTCGCCGATGATCTCCTGCGCGGTGGTGCTCTCGTGGATGTCGGCGTTGGCCTCGGTCTCGAACTGGTGCGCGAGGAACCAGCCGTTGGCCTCGGCGAGCTCCTTGGCCTTCATGTACATCCCGAAGCCCTTCTCCGCCCGCGGGGTCAGCACCACCTTGGCGCCGAGGTAGCGCATCAGCTGCCGCCGCTCGGTCGAGAAGCTGTCGGCCATCGTCACCACCAGCGGGTAGCCCTTGGCGGCGCAGACCATCGCGAGCCCGACGCCGGTGTTGCCGCTGGTCGCCTCGACCACGGTCTGGCCGGGCTTGAGCTTGCCCTCGCGCTCGGCGGCCTCGATGATGTTGAGCGCCAGCCGGTCCTTGACCGAGGCGCCCGGATTGAAGAATTCGCACTTGACGTAGATGGTGACGTCTTTCGGTGCGAGGCGGTTGATCCTGACGCAGGGCGTGTCGCCGACGGTGTCGACGATGCTGTCGTAGAGGCGGCCGCGTCCCTTCGTGTGGCGCAGCGCACCGGCCTTTCCGCTCTCGTTGTTCATGGCGTTTCCCCGTTTCTCCCTGAGCCGCAAGCGGCGCGCGGGTAAACTGTCACGCCCGGCCGGGGTCGGCAAGGCAGCCGACCGGACGAGCCGGCAAGGGCGGATCGTTTCAGCGCGGGCGGCCGACCGGACCGGCGGTGTCAGGGGAGCGGGCGGTGTCGTCGCGTCTCGGACCCCGCCATTCGCACAGCGCCAGCATCGCGATCGCGGCCAGCATCAGCCCGCAGCCCGTCGTCTCGAGCGGGCTCAGGCGCTCGCGCAGCACCAGCGCCGCGAGCAGCGCCGCGACGCCGGGCTCGATCAGCGTCGGCGCGATCCCGACGCTCGGCGAGCGGCAGAGCTGCATCCCGAGCACGAAGGCGAGATAGGCGACGCCGGTCGCGAAGAGCCCGGTGTAGCAGAGGATCGCCAGATCCCGCGTCGGCATTGCCGCGAGCGATTCAAGTCCGGGCCCGTGACCCGAAACGAGCGCCATCGCGACCAGGGTCAGCGCCGTCGCGACCAGGCCGAGCCCGGCGCCCCTGAGCGGGTGCATCGCGGCGCCCAGCCCGCGCGCCGCGGCGGCGACCAGCGCGAAGGCGCAGGCGGCGCCGAGCAGCAGCGCCGCGCCGCGCCAGGCCACCGTCGGCGGCCCGGCCGGCCGATGCCCCCCCGCCACGGCGACCAGCACCCCGGCCACGGCGACCGCGACCGCCGCCAGCACCGCCGCTTCCGGCAGGCGCCGGTTCCAGGCCGCGTCGCCGACCACCACCAGCGCCGCAGGACCGGCGACGGTGACCGCGACGGTGACGGTCACCCCGACCTCGGCGAAGGCGGCGAAGAGGCAGATCTGGAACACCGCGCCGGCCAGCCCGAACAGCGAGAGCAGCCGCAGCGGCAACCGCCGCCACGCCGGCCGCGGGACGCCGAGCACCCCGGCGATCGTCAGCAGGAACGCCGCGCCGAGCGCGGTGCGGATCATTCCGGCCAGCGCCGGATCGAGCGGCGGATCGCCGGTCATCAGCCGGGTCCCGACGCCGACGGTTCCCCAGAGCGCGGCGGCGAGGCTGACGAGGAGGAGACCTTTCATCCGGAGAGGACCTCCCAGGCGCGCGTACACCCGCTGCAACCCGCCCCGGAAAGCGCGGATCAAGGTCAGGTGACGGCAGCCGGACGCCCGCGCTCGACGAGAGCGCAGCAAACGGCGGCGTTCGATATCGCGACTACAAGGATAGCCAGCGACATCTGCTGGCGATTTGCCTTGGAACGAAACCTTTATTCAATCGAATCTTGCTTCGATACGATGCCACATATGAAATAGTATGGGAAGCCTTCTTTCAACCGCAGGGGGTACGCCGGTCGAACCACCGTTGCCGCGGCAAGCGCGATCGGCATGATCGGCGGCAGAGGAATCGCCTGCCGCATGGAGACCCCCGGGATGCCCCGCGCCTCGGCGCTCGCACCGCTCCGGAGCCCGATCTTCCGGGCGATCTGGATCGCGAGCCTCGCCTCGAACTTCGGCGGACTGGTGCAGGCGGTGGGTGCGGCCTGGATGATGACGACGATCACCTCGTCGGCCAACATGGTGGCGCTGGTGCAGGCCTCGACCACGCTGCCGATCATGGTCTTCTCGCTCGCCGCCGGCGCCATCGCCGACAACTTCAACCGGCGGCGGGTGATGCTGATCGCGCAGGGCTTCATGCTGGTGGTTTCGCTGGCGCTGACGGTCGCGGCCTGGATGCAGCTCCTGACGCCCTGGACGCTGCTCGGCTTCACCTTCCTGATCGGCTGCGGCACCGCGCTGAACAACCCGGCCTGGCAGGCCTCGGTCGGCGACATGGTGCCGCGCGCCGACCTGCCGGCGGCGGTGGCGCTGAACAGCGTCGGATTCAACCTGACCCGCAGCGTGGGACCGGCGATCGGCGGCGCGATCGTCGCGACCGCGGGCGCGGCCGCCGCCTTCGCGGTCAACAGCCTGAGCTACCTCGGGCTGATGGCGGTGCTGTTCCGCTGGCGCCCGGAGCTGACGCCGAACGGGCTGCCGCGCGAGCGGCTGGCGCCGGCGATGGGCGCGGGGCTGCGCTACGTGGCGATGTCGCCCAACATCACCAAGGTGGTGCTGCGCGCCTTTCTCTTCGGCCTCGCGGCGGTGGCGGTGATGGCGCTCCTGCCGCTGGTGGCGCGCGAGCTGGTGCAAGGGGGGCCGCTGACCTACGGCGGGCTGCTCGGCGCCTTCGGGATCGGGGCGATCGGCGGCGCCTTCATCGGCGGGCGGCTGCGCGAGGTGCTGTCGAGCGAGTGGATCGTGCGGCTCGCCTTCCTCGGCTTCGCGATCTGCGCCGCGGTGCTGTCACAGACCGGGCAGACCGCGGTCGCCGCGGTCGGCATGATGATCGGCGGCGCCTGCTGGGTGCTGGCGCTCGCGCTCTTCAACACCACGGTGCAGCTCTCGACCCCGCGCTGGGTGGTGGGCCGGGCGCTGGCGCTCTACCAGACCGCGGCCTTCGGCGGCATGGCGCTCGGCAGCTGGCTCTGGGGCAGCGTCGCCGAGGCGCAGGGCCCGGCGCAGGCGCTGCTCTGGGCGGCGGGGGTGATGCTGGCGGCGGGCGCGATCGGACTCTGGCTGCCGCTGCCGGCGCGGGCCGATCTCGACCTCGATCCCCTGAACCGCTGGACCGCCCCGGACGTGGGGATCGACCTCATGTCGCGCAGCGGACCGATCGCGATCAGCGTCGAGTACGAGATCGACGAGCGCGACGTCCCGGACTTCCTGGCGGCGATGGACGAGCGCAAGCGGATCCGGCGGCGCGACGGGGCGCGGCACTGGACGCTGATGCGCGACATCGGCAACCCGCGGGTGTGGACCGAGATCTACCAGACCGCGACCTGGGTCGAATACCTGCGCCACAACCAGCGCCGGACCAAGGCGGACGCGGCGTCGGTGGACCACCTGCACGGGCTGCACCGCGGCGAAGGCCCGCCGCTGGTGCGGCGGCGGATCGTGCGCCACACCGAGCGCCCGCGCGAGGAGCACGGGCACAAGCCGCCGATCGATCACATCTGAGCTGCGGGCACATGCTCCCGACCGGCACGCGGCGGCCTCCGCATGCGCAAGAGCGCCGACGCGCGCCCGCGGGGAACTTCTTGATCGAATTGGTAATCGAGCGCATTTTCGACGCCAATCACGAGAAGGCGGCACTGCGAGGACGGCCGTGAGCGCCACGGATACTTGCGGCCAGCACATTATTTTTGCCACTTCTGACGCAAGGCGGCGGCCGGCTTGTGTCGGAGCGCGCAAGGATTACCGAATCGATATTTCCGAAGTCCGACCGCCAATACGCAGACGCTTTCGATAACCTGTAGAGGAGAGGGCATTGTGAGACATATTCACGGAACGTCCGGGTCTTTTCGGCCGGTGTACTGGCAGCTTGGATGCTGCTATTTTTCTTTCCCGGGCATCTTGCCGCTGCCGACCGGTATATCCTGATAAACATGCAGACAGAGAAGTGCCTGACAATTGCGGGAGGGACGAGCCGCGAAAACAACGTGGTGGCCGTCCAATATATCTGCGACAGCCATCCGTCCACGACGCTGGAACGTCTGGTTCGGACGGTATGTACCAGATCGGAACGTCGAAACAGGCAAGTGCATTGACCATTGCGGGCGGCCGAGACGCACGGATAACAACGTCGAGAGCGCTCCAATACAACCTGCGACGATGATCGATCCCGCGCTCTTGGATGACTGCACGATGGACCAGGCCGAGGCGTTTTCCAGGTCGAGAACCTGCAGACGGGCAATGCCTTACCATCGCGGGCGGAAGGAGCACGGACAACAATGTCGAGGCGCTCCAGTACAATTGCGACGACGATCGATCGCGTACCTGGGAAATCGGGCGCGTGACGACGATCGACTAGTTCGCGGCCGATGCGTTCGGCGCGGCCAGTCAGTCGTGACTGGCCGCTGTGCTGCCGCCGAGAAGACGCGCCACGCGAAGTGAGAGCGAATGCAGGCCGCCGCACTCAGAGCACGACGACCTTGGCGCCCATGTGGACGCGGTCGTAGAGGTCCATCACGTCCTGGTTCAGCATCCGGAAGCAGCCGGAGGAGGCGGCCCAGCCGATCGACTTCGGGGTGTTGGTGCCGTGGATGCGGTAGCCGGAGTCCTGGCCGCCCATGTAGATGTAGAGCGCCCGCGCCCCGAGCGGGTTGGTGACGCCGCCGGGCTGGCCGTCCTTCCACTTCGCGGTATGCGGGTCGCGGGCGACCATCTCGGGCGGCGGGGTCCAGGTCGGCCACTGCGCGCGGCGCGAGATGGTGCCGGTTCCGTTCCAGCCGAAGCCTTCGCGGCCGACGGCGATGCCGTAGCGGGTCGCCTTGCCGTCGGCCTCGACGAGATAGAGGAACGGCCCGTGCGGGTCGATGACGATGGTGCCGGGCGCTTCGGCGGTCGGGTAGTCGACCTCGTTGCGCAGGAGCTCGCGGTGGAAGGCGGCGACGTCGATCGCCGGGACGGTCTTGCTGCCGTCCTTGCGCGCGGCGTACATCGCGACCAGCGCCGGGTCCGGCGCGGGCCGGACCACCTCGGCCTTGGCGGGCTCGACCGTGACCTCGGCCCGGGCGGGCGGCGCGGAGGACACCGGGGCGCCGTCGGTCGGCAGGCAGCCGGCCAGCGCCCACGAGCAAACGAGAAGTGACGCGATAGTCTTCGCCGCCATGATCACACACCCACTCCGTAAACCGTTCACCACGACCGGGTCATTGGCAAGCGAATCGGGCACCTGCGTCAAGCCGGACCGGCCGAAGCGACTCGGTTAGTCGCCAATTGTTGCAACTTGGCTAAAGGACGGGCGCCTGCGGGATCAGGCGCGCCGCTCGATCACCGCCTCCCCCGATACCGGGTCGGTGACGCCGCGGCCGCCGCCGAGGTCCTCGAGCTTGGACCGGTGCTCGTCGAGCGAGGCGATCATCGCCGGACGGGCGGCGGCGATCGCGTCCATGTCGCTCCATTCGCCGATGAAGCAGAAGTCGAAGTCACCGGTCTTGACGATGGTCATCGCCTTCATCCCGGGCATGTCGAGCGGCCGCTCGCGGTAGTAGGTCAGGAATTCGTCGACGGACCCCGGCTTCACCCGCATCCGCACCACGTTGTAGGCGCTCATCTCCGCGTCCTCCCCCTGTCGGGCGAGGCGCAGCCGCCTCCGCCCGCGGGGAGAATGCTAGCAGAAACGCCGCCGGCTGTCAGCCGGCGCGGCCGTGGAGCCAGGCGCCCGGGCGAGCGCGAATGCCGCCGGGAATGCCGCCGGTGCGGGCGGTCAGTTGACCGCCGGCACCATGCCGCGCTCGGCGGCGAGCTCGCGCATCTTCTTCTGCAGCTTCTCGAAGGCGCGGACCTCGATCTGGCGGATGCGCTCGCGGCTGACGTCGTATTCCTGGCTCAGCTGCTCGAGGGTGACCGGCTCGTCCTTGAGCCGGCGCTCGGTCAGGATGTGCCGCTCGCGCTCGTTCAGCCCGTCCATCGCCGCGAGCAGGAGCTCGTGGCGGTTCTCGTACTCGTCGCGCTCGGCGAGCTCGGTCGCCTGGTCGGCGTCCTCGTCCTCGAGCCAGTCCTGCCACTCGGCCGTCCCGTCGCCGTCGCCGCGCACCTGGGCGTTGAGGCTCGCGTCGCCGCCGGCCATGCGGCGGTTCATCGAGATCACCTCCTGCTCGGTGACGTTGAGCTGCTGGGCGATCTTGGCCACGTTCTCGGGGCGGAGCTCGCCCTCCTCGATGGCGCCGATCTTGTTCTTGGCCTTGCGCAGGTTGAAGAAGAGCTTCTTCTGCGCCGCGGTGGTGCCCATCTTGACGAGGCTCCACGAGCGCAGGATGTACTCCTGGATCGAGGCGCGGATCCACCACATCGCGTAGGTCGCGAGCCGGAAGCCCTTCTCCGGCTCGAAGCGCTTGACCGCCTGCATCAGCCCGACGTTGGCCTCGGAGATGACCTCCGCGGTCGGCAGGCCGTAGCCGCGGTAGCCCATGGCGATCTTGGCCGCGAGCCGCAGGTGGCTGGTGACGAGCTTGTGCGCCGCGTCCTTGTCGCCGTGGTCGACCCAGGCCTTGGCGAGCATGTATTCCTCTTCCGGCTCCAGCATCGGGAACCGGCGGATTTCCTGCATGTAGCGCGACAACCCCTGCTCGGGCGATGGCGCGGGCAATCTGTCGTAAGCCAACCAGATACCTCCTTTCGCGGGGGCGCCTCGAATGAGCACGCCCCTCGCTGAAACGGTCCCTGCGGTAACGATCACTGTGCGGTAATGTCGCCCGGGTGAAATCGCTCCGCGGGTCGCGAGCGGTGGCATATAAGCACCAGGTGCGGACATGGCAACGGGCCGCACCGGGTGCGGCCCGTTTCCTCCGCGAGAAGTGATGTCAGGACTGCTTGTATTCGGGCCGTCCCTCGAGCTGATCCTTGGTCGCGCTGATGTTCACGCGAACGTCGCTGCCGTCCGCGTTCTGCATGATCTGCATTTCGTCGAACGCGACCTCGACGCTGTGCTCGCCGATGCCGAGGAAGCCGCCGACGTCGACGATGGCGTCGGTGACCTTGCCGTCGGCGTTCACCACGAGATCGGAGACCTCGCCGACGGACTTGTCATCCGGCCCGTAGACCGTGGCGCCGGTCAGGGTGTTCGCGGTGACCTGATCGGCGGGCACGTCGGCGTAGCCGTCCATCTGCATCGCCGGGCGGTCCCAGCGGGTCGCGGCCATCGAATCCGCGGCCGCCGGAGCCGGGCTCGGAGCGGCGACGCCGTTGGCGTCGGTCGCCGGGGCGGGCGTCATCGCGGCCTGGTCGATCATGTCGTCGCGCTTGAACTCGGGCGCGGCCTCGAGGCTGTCCTTGGTGCCCTTCATGGCGATGAAGATGTCGCTGGGGTTGTCCTGCTCGTGCAGGAAGTGCAGCTGGGACATGTCGACCGCGATCGTGTGCTCGCCCATGCCGAGAAAGCCGCCGATGTCGAGGATGACCGCCTTCACCTCGCCGGCCTGCGAGATCAGCACGTCACCGACGCTGCCGACGTCGTTCCAGTCGTTGGAGAGCTGGTCACTGGTCACCACCGTGTCGTTCGACACGTCCTTGTCGGTCACGTAGAGGTCCATTCCCATCAAGTTCGAAGCATAGATGTCGCCGGTAGCGGGTGCGTTCATGAAGCCTGTTGCGTCCTGGGCAAATCCCGGCGCAGCAATCGTAAGTAGAAGGGCGGTGGATGCGAGAAGCTTTTTCATGGTTTTTCCTCAGAGCATGTGTTTCGTTCCCGCCAACGTGTCATCCGTCTGGCGGCATGTCGATGAAACGACTCTTGGAAAGGATGGTTCCGCATTTTGCCCGCTTCCGGCCCGACCGGGCGGTGCGGCGGAACGTCACCGGGATTTCGTGACGGCGGGCTTTCGCGGCGAGACGGCCGCCCGGCGGGACCGGGGTGAAATCGCGCCGCTTTCGGCTATCACAGGCCCAGTTCGTTCGGCGATCCCTGGTCGTTACCGGCGCGCAATATCGCGATCAGCTGTGCCATGTCGGCGGGAAGCGGCGAGTCGAAGCGCAGCGGCTTGCCGGTGACGGGGTGGACGAAGCCCAGGCTCGCGGCGTGCAGCGCCTGCCGCGGAAAGCTGCCGAGCGGGCCGTCGCTGCGTCGCCGGCCGTAGGTGCCGTCGCCGACCAGCGGATGGCCGGCGAAGGTCATGTGCACGCGGATCTGGTGCGTGCGTCCGGTCTCGAGCCGGCATTCCACCAGCGAGGCTCTCGGTTGCGTGCCTTCGGGACCGAAACGCTCGAGGACGCGCGCCCGGGTGACGGCGGCCTTGCCCTCGCTCGACAGCACCGCCATCCGCTTGCGGTCTCCCGGATGCCGGCCGACGTTGCCCTCGATGCGCAGCACGCCGCCGGGCTCCCAGGAGATGCCGGTGAGGTGGGCGAGGCGGGGATCGGCCGGGTCCGGGGCGCCATGGGCGATCGCGAGATATCGCCGCTCGAGGTCGTGCGCGGCGAACTGCGCCGCGAGCCCGCGGTGGGCGACGTCGGACTTGGCGGCGACGAGAAGGCCCGAGGTGTCCTTGTCGATGCGGTGGACGATGCCGGGCCGGAGCTTGCCGCCGATCCCGGAGAGCGTGCCGCCGCAATGGTGCAGGAGCGCGTTGACCAAGGTTCCGTCCGGGACGCCCGGTGCGGGATGCACGACGAGGCCGGCCGGCTTGTCGATGACGATGAGATGCGGATCTTCGTAGACGATCGCAAGCGGGATGGCCTCCGGCGCGGCATTGACCGGCGTCGGGGCGGGGAGGGTGATCACCACCTCGCTGCCCGGCTCGAGCCGCACCCGCGGGTCGTCGAGCGCGGTGCCGTCGGCGGTCGCGACCTGGCCCTCGCCGATCAGCGTCTGCAGCCGCGAGCGGCTGAGGGCGAGCGCCTCTGGCACCGCGGCGGCGAGCGCCTTATCAAGGCGGTCCGCGGGTGCGCCCAGCACGACGTGAAGCTGAGAAAGTGGCTCGGACATGGCCGGTGGCGAGACCCCTGCAGGCGAGGATTTCCCGGAGCCGCCGCGGCTCCGGCAGCTCCGCTGGCTGGTGAATGCGCTGACGGCGACGCTGATCGTCGGGGTGATAACAATCGTGGGGCTGCTTGTCATCCGGCTCGGCGCGACGCCGCCTGCGCCGCAACTGCCCGCCGAGGTGCGGCTGCCGGCGGGTGAAACCGCGACGGCGGTGACTTTCGGCAGGGGCTGGGTGGCGGTCGTCTCCGTCGACGCGGGCGGCAGGGAGCGGATCCGCGTGCTCGATGCCGCGTCCGGCGCCGAGCGGGCGACGCTGGAGATTCCGCCGGCCGCGAAGTGAGGCCGGCCTCGTGGCCCGGGCTGCGGACGGAAGCGGAGGCGCGCGAGCAGACGGCACGGGACGCGCGGCCGGCATCTGCGATAGGGTCCGGCACGGGCGTAACGCTGGGGGTTGGCATGACCGGACGACTGACCATCGAGGCGAGCGACGCCTCCTCGCTCGGGGTGCCGGTGGGCGTGCCGCATCTCTATCTCGTCTATCGGGTGCTCGGCGCCGGGGACGAATACGTGATCCGCTCCGGGCCGCGCAGCGCATTCGAGCTGTTCGGGGCGCCGATGCGGATCGAGGTCAACGTCGCGATGGCGAAATCGGCCGACGACCGCGACGGCGACACGCCGGCGGAGCGGCACAGCACGGACGTCACCATCCCGGGGGTGAGCGACGATGCCGCCTGGTCGATCATGGTGAAATACGCCCGCGCGCTCGCCGCGGACCACTATCCCTACAGCCTGCTGGAGGAGAATTCGAACGCCTTCGTCGCGGCGATGCTGCATGCCGCAGGCGGTGATCCCGATGCGATGCTGCCGGCCGGCATCAGTGCCGGCGAGGCGATCGGCTTCTCGCACTGGCACGACATCGTCCACGACGTCGACGCCGCCCGCCGACGCGATCTTCCGCGGCACCAGACGGGTCGGACGTGCTCGTCGGGCTGCAGATGGACGAGGTCTTCGCGCTCCACGGCGGCAACGACACGCTGCACGCCGGCCGCGGCAACGACCGGGCGCACGGCGGCCCGGGCAACGACCGGCTGTTCGGCGACACCGGAGCCGACGTGCTGATGGGCGATGACGGCAACGACATGCTCTATGGCGGCGGCGGGGCGGACACGCTGGTCGGCGGCGCCGGGCGCGACATGCTGCGCGGCGGCCTCTCGGCGGACACGCTCGTCGGCGGTTCGGGGGCGGACATCTTCGAGTTCGGCGCGCGGGAGGGGACGGACCACATCCAGGACTTCGCCGACGGCGTGGACCGGATCCGCATCGTCGACCCGCAGGTGCACGGGTTCGCCGACCTTGCGGTGCGGCAGAACGGCAGCGCGACCGAGGTCGCCTTCCACGGCACCCTGATCGAGATCGATGGCCTCGATCACCACGCGCTGACCGCCGCCGATTTCATCCTGCCGGTGCCGGCTGACCTCATCTCCTGAGCATCGGCCGCCGGTCTGCCGGGCCGGGTTGCACGGACCGGCGCTGCGGGGTAAAGCCGCCGCTGACCGCCCGAGCCCGGAGCATTGCCGCCTTATGTCGATCGACAAGGAGACCGCGCGCCGCGTGGCGCACCTCGCGCGCATCGAGGTGGCGGAGGCGGATCTCGCGCCGCTCGCGGCGCAGCTCTCGGGGATCCTCGGCTTCATGGAGCAGCTGAACGAGGTCGACGTCGCGGGGGTCGAGCCGATGACCTCGGTGACGCCGATGCGGCTGCCGTGGCGGGCGGACGCGGTCACCGACGGCGACATCCGCGACAAGGTGCTGGCGAACGCGCCGGCGACGCGCGACGGATTCTTCACCGTGCCGAAGGTGGTCGAGTAGATGGCCGACCTCGGGTCGCTCGGGATCGCCGAGGCGCGCGACGCCCTGCGCAACGGTGCGCTCGGGGCGGTGGAGCTCGCCGAGGCGTCGCTCGCCGCGGTCGAGGGCGCCGGGGCGCTGAATGCGGTGAGCGCGGCGACGCCGGAGCTGGCGCGGCGGCAGGCCGCCGCGGCGGCGGCACGGCTGAAGGCGGGCGGGGCGCCCGACCTCTGCGGCATCCCGCTCGGGATCAAGGATCTCTTCTGCGTCGAGGGCGTGCCGGCGCAGGCCGCCTCGCGCATCCTCGACGGCTTCCGCCCGCCCTACGAGAGCACGGTGACGCGGAAGCTCTGGGAGGCCGGCGCGGTCTGCGTCGGCAAGCTCAACATGGACGAGTTCGCCATGGGGAGCTCGAACGAGACTTCGGTCTACGGCCCGGCGGTCAGCCCGTGGCGGCGGCAGGGCGACGCGGCGGCGCTGACGCCCGGCGGTTCGTCGGGCGGGTCGGCGGCGGCGGTGGCGGCGGACCTCTGCCTCGGGGCGACGGGCACGGATACCGGCGGGTCGATCCGGCAGCCGGCGGCCTTCACCGGCATCGTCGGGGTGAAGCCGACCTACGGGCGCTGCTCGCGCTGGGGGATCGTCGCCTTCGCCTCGTCGCTCGACCAGGCGGGGCCGCTGGCGAAGTCGGTGCGGGATGCCGCGATCCTGCTGCGGGCGATGGCCGGGCACGACCCGATGGACTCGACCTCGGCGCCGCACCCGGTGCCCGACTTCGAGGCGGCGCTCAAGGGCGACATGCGCGGCAAGCGGATCGGGATCCCGAAGGAGTACCGGGTCGAAGGGATGCCGGCGGAGATCGAGGCGCTCTGGGCGAGGGGCGCGGAGATGCTGAAGGACGCGGGGGCCGGGATCGTCGAGATCTCGCTGCCGCACACGAAGTATGCGCTGCCGGCCTATTACGTGATCGCGCCGGCCGAGGCTTCGTCGAACCTCGCGCGCTATGACGGGGTGCGCTACGGGCGGCGGGCCAAGATCGGCGCGAACGAGGGGATCACCACGCTCTACGAGCGCACCCGCGCCGAGGGCTTCGGGCCCGAGGTGCGCCGACGGATCATGATCGGCACCTACGTGCTGTCGGCCGGTTACTACGACGCCTACTACCTGCGGGCGCAGAAGGTGCGATCGCTGATCAGGCGCGACTTCGAGCAGGCCTTCGACGCCGGGATCGACGCGATCCTGACGCCGGCGACGCCGTCGGCGGCGTTCGGGATCGGCGAGATGGCCGACGCCGACCCGGTGCAGATGTACCTCAACGACGTCTTCACCGTGACGGTGAACCTCGCGGGGCTCCCGGGCGCCGCGGTGCCGGCCGGGCTCGACGCGCAGGGGCTGCCGCTCGGGCTGCAGGTGATCGGCCGGCCGTGGGACGAGGCGGGGATGCTGGATGTGGCCTATGCGATCGAGCGCGCCAGCGGATTTGCTGCAAAGCCCGGCAAATGGTGGTAAGACGCGAGGGTGGGTGAGCGAAGCGCGGCGAAAGGCAAGATATTGATGCGGATTCCGGCTCTTCTTTTCTGCGGCGCCCTCGCCGCCTGCACGAGCAGCGTCACGGTGCCCGACGGCGGGACGGTGACCGAGGTGCCGCAGACCGGGATCGCCTCGAGCGCCGGGGGCGACAGCTTCTCGACGCCGGTGCCGGTGACCGAGGAGGGCTCGGGGCTGCTGACGCCGTCGCCGAACGGCACCGGCGCGGCGCTCGACGACGACAAGATCAACCTGATGCAGTGGACGCTCGAGCAGCAGAAGATCGACGCGGCCAAGGCGCAGCGCGACCTCGACGCGGCCAAGAGCCAGCTGGTGATCTACAAGCCGGCGAGCTCGGTGCCGAGCGAGCAATCCGGGGTCAACGTGGCGCTCTTCGCCAAGCAGTCGACCAATGCGGTCGGCCAGTCGATCTATCCCCGCTCGGTGGGGGCGCGGCTGACGAGCATGGGCGGCTGCGGTCGCTACCGCGATCCGGATGCGGCGCAGCGGGCCTTCCTCGCCGCCGGCGGACCGCAGGACGACCGGCTGGGGCTCGACCCGGACGGGGACGGCTTCGCCTGCAAGTTCGATCCGTCGGTCTATCGCGCGCTCAACTGAACGCGCTCGGATGGAGCCGCGGCCGGTAGCCCGCCGCGAGCACGGCGCGGATATGCGCCGGCGTGACGGCGTCCACTTCCTCGTCATCGGCGAAATGGCGGGCCGGGCCGTAGCCGGCGAAGCTCCAGGTGCGCGCGCCGGTGGCGGTGCGAAGCAGGAAGCCGCCGTCGGCGGCGAAGATCGCGCCCGGTTCCAGCGTGGCGAAGCTGATGCGCGCGCGCGGTCCGCGGCGCTCGGCATGCAGCACCCGGTCCATCGCGTCGGCGCGCGGCGGGGCGTTCAGGCCCTCGGCGCGCGCCCAGGCGGCCGCGAAGGCGCGGGCGTCCTCGCGGCGGCATTCGAAGCAGGGGCGGTGGCCGGCGGCGAGCGCGGTGGCTTCGTCGAGAAAGAAGATCTCGGTGTAGCCCTCGCCCATCACTTCGCGCCGGCGGCCGCGGAAGGCGGTCAGGCAGGCGATCCAGGCGCGGCTCTTCCAGCCCGCGGCGCCGAGGGTGAAGTCGGGACGGTGCAGGCGGCCGCCGCGGTTGCCCATCAGCAGGCCGCGCGCGCGCACGGCGTGCAGGCTGCCGTCGGGGGCGGAGCGGTTCGGCAGCGGCGAGGGGCGGGCCATCGGGTCTCCGCGGGCGACCTCGGTCGGCCCCGAGCCTAGCGCCGGGAGGGCGGGGTGGAAATCGCCGAATGGCCGAGCCCGAACTTCGGCGAGCGCCGCGGCGGGCGCAGGCCCGAGCTCGTCGTGCTGCACCACACCGCGATGCCGAGCGCCGAGGCGGCGCTGCAGCGGCTGTCCGACCCGGCGGCGGAGGTCTCGGCGCACTACGTCATCGCCGAGGACGGGCGGGTCTGGCGGATGGTCGACGAGGCGGCGCGCAGCTGGCACGCCGGAGCCGGGTGCTGGCGCGGCGAGGACGACGTGAACTCGCGCTCGATCGGGATCGAGCTCGCGAACGCCGGGCCGCTCGCCGGATTTCCTCCGTTCCCGGCACCGCAGATGGCGGCGCTGGGCGCGCTGATCGACGGGATCCGCACGCGCTGGCCGATCCCGCTCGCGGGGATCATCGCGCATTCGGACATGGCGCCGGGACGCAAGGCCGATCCCGGGCCGAAGTTCGACTGGCGGTGCCTGGCGCTCGGCGGTCGGGCGGTCTGGCCGGCGCCGGCGGCGGCGGACGGCGGCTGGGAGGCGTTCCGTACCGCCGCGGAGGAGGCGGGCTATGCGGCGCCGGACGGGGACTGGGAGGTGGTGCTCCGGTCCTTCCGGCTTCGTTTCCGCCCCTGGGCGCGCGGGCCGCTCGCGCCGCACGACGTCGGCACGGCGCGCGCTCTGGCAGCGTTGACGGGCGGCGCGGGCAGGGCTACCTAGGCGCGGCGCGGATGGCCGGACGGCCGCGGGCCGCAAGGTCCGAGGAAAGTCCGGACTCCAGGGAGAGATGGCGGCGGGTAACGCCCGCCCGGGGTGACCCGAGGGAAAGCGCCACAGAAATCAGACCGCCCGAGGGGGCCGGGCTTCGGCCCGGGTTCCCGGAGGCAAGGGTGAAACGGTGGGGTAAGAGCCCACCGCGCCGGCGGCAACGTCGGTGGCATGGCAAGCCCCGCCTGGAGCAAGGCCGAATAGGGATCGCGCGGGATTCGTCCCAGGGCTTCTCCCGCCCGAGCGGTCCGGGTTGGCTGCTTGAGCCCGTCGGCGACGGCGGGCCCAGAGGAATGGTCGTCGGCGGCGCAAGCCGCTACAGGATCCGGCTTACAGGCCATCCGCGCGTCTTTGACAGGCTGATTCCATGTTCGCCGCGGGCCCGCGGCGGGTCCGCGCGCGTCGTGAACAACTTTAGCGATTATGTTCCCCGCTGCGACAACCCCCGGTATACCGTACATGTTGTGCTTCACTTGCGCATCGCCACAACAGATGGCGGTTTGCTGTCAGATCCAAGACTTGCGTTGGAGAAACACGGTCCAAAGGTTCGAAATCCCATAAAAAACCATTGAGGACCATATCAACCCATGTTATTCAAGATTCACGGAAGGCAGCGGTATTCGGACAAGGGCGCAAGACCCATCCAAGGAACCCGGCAGGTTTCATACAGGCCCGCAGTCTTCTCACGACGAAGAAGAAAGACCCGGCGCGAACCATAAGAACGAGCAGGCCAGGTGCCGCAGCCGGGCCCCGGATCCCAGAGGGACCAGATGACGGGCCGTGCCATCAGGCAGCACGGCCCGTCGTTTGTTTCGGGGGCAGGACAGGAGAGACGGCCGGTGATACGGCGCTTTCGGGGCGAATCGGTCCACAAGGTGGACCAGAAGGGCCGCGTGTCGGTCCCTGCCCCGTTTCGCCGGGTGCTGGAGGAGGGCGATCCCGACTGGGCGCCCGGACAGAACCGCCACCTTCGTGCTGATCTACGGGCTGGCCGGCGACACCTGCCTCGAGGGCTATACCGTCGTCGGCGCAAACACGATCGACGAGCGGGTGTCGCGGGTGCCCGAAAAGAAGATGCGCGAGGCGCTGCAGCGCAAGGTCGATGCGCAGTCGACCTATGCCCAGGTCGACGAGAATGGCCGCATCGTGCTGCCGCAGAAGCTGCGCGAGAGGTTCGGCCTCGCCGAAGAGGCGCTCTTCGCCGGCATGGGCGATCACTTCCAGGTCTGGGCGCCCGAGGCGTACGCCAAGGACATGGAGGCGCTCGACGCCTGGAGCGCGAGCCTGCCCGACGGCCAGGACCTGTTTGCGGCACTCGACGCGGTAGACCGCGAGAGCCGGTCATGATGCTTGCGCCCTTCGCCCGCCACGTCCCGGTGCTGCTCGGACCGGTGCTGCGGGCGGTGGCGCCGGTTGCCGGAACCTGGATCGACGGAACCCTCGGTGCGGGCGGCTACGCCCGGGGCCTGCTCGACGCCGGCGCGGCGCGCGTGATCGGCATCGACCGCGACCCGCGGGCGCTGGCGGCCGCGCGCGGGTGGGCCGACATCTTCGAGGGGCGGCTCGAGCTCGTCGACGGCCGGTTCGGCGATCTCGACCGTATCGCGGCCGCGGCGGGTGCGCCGGCGGTCGCGGGCGTGGTGCTCGACATCGGGGTCTCCTCGATGCAGCTCGACGAGGCCGAGCGGGGCTTTTCGTTCCTCAAGGACGGTCCGCTCGACATGCGGATGGGCGGCGCCGGCCCGAGCGCCGCCGATCTGGTGAACCGGCTGCCGGAGGCGGCGCTGGCCGACGTGCTCTTCCAGTACGGCGAGGAGCGCGCCTCGCGCCGGATCGCGCGCGCGATCGTCGCCGACCGGCGCACGCGGCCGTTCGACAGCACGCTCCAGCTCGCGGGGCTCCTCGAGCGGCTGATGCCGCGGCCGAAGCCCGGCCAGCCGCATGCGGCGACGCGCAGCTTCCAGGCGCTGCGCATCGCGGTGAACGACGAGCTCGGCGAACTCGCGCGCGGGCTCGCCGCCGCCGAGGCGGCGCTGGCACCGGACGGGCGGCTCGCGGTCGTGACCTTTCATTCGCTCGAGGACCGGGTGGTCAAGCGCTTCCTGCAGCTCCGCTCCGGCGGCGCCCCGCGCGGCAGCCGGCACGCGCCCGAGGCGGCGGCGACGGAGCCCGCCTTCGCGCTCGACATCCGCAAGGCGATCGTGCCCGACGACGCCGAGGTCTCCGCCAACCCGCGCGCCCGCTCGGCCAAGCTGCGGGTCGCGCGGCGGCTGACGGCGCCGGCCGCGCCGCTCGATCCCGCCATGCTCGGACTGCCGCCGCTCGCGCTGGAGACGCTCGCATGAGGATGCTGCTCTACCTGTCGGCATCGGTCCTGGTGGTGGTCTGCGCCACCTGGGCCTACCGGGTGAACTATGCCACCCAGGAGGCGATGGACCGGGTGGCCGACCTGCGCAACGAGATCGCCGGCGAGCGCGAGGCGATCGCGGTGCTCGACGCCGAGTGGGCGTACCTCAACCGCCCGGACCGGCTGAAGCAGCTCGTCGCGGCCAACGCGCCCACCCTCGGACTCGCCGAGCTCACCCCCGACCAGTTCGGAGACGTCGCGATGGTGCCCTATCCGCCGGAACCCTCCGACGCCCAGGCCGTCGCCGCCGCGGTGGCGGCCGGCGTCGCCGGGGTCGCCCGCCCGGCGGCCGGGGCGACGCGATGATCCGCCGTCCGCTCCGCCCGCTCGCCCGCATCCTGCGCGCCCGTGCCGAGGGGCGCGACCCGAACCTCGTCGAGGCCGAGGAACGCGCCGCGCGCCTCGAAGCGATGCACCGCGCCGAGCGCGCCAAGGCCGAGACCCGGCTGCTTCTGCTCGGCGTGGTTTTCATCCTCGGCTTCTCGACCGTGGCGGGCCGGATGGCGCTGGTCTCGGCCGGGGTGCCCGTCGAGCCGCGCGCCGGCGTCGCCGCCGAGCCGATCCACGCGCAGCGCGCCGACATCGTCGACGACAAGGGCCGCGTCCTCGCCACCAACATCGTCACCGCCTCGCTCTACGCCCAGCCGGCCGAGCTGATCGATCCGCGCACGGCGGCCAAGGGGCTGGCGGGGATCTTTCCCGACCTCGACGCGGCGCGGCTCTATGCCGAGTTCACCGACGGACGCAAGTTCCTCTGGATCAAGCGCTCGATCTCGCCCGAGCAGCGCCAGCTGGTGCACGACCTCGGCGAGCCGGGGCTGCTCTTCGGCCCGCGCGAGGCGCGGCTCTATCCCAACGGCGCGGTGGCGGCGCACGTCCTCGGCGGCGCGAGCTTCGGGCGCGAGGGGGTCGATGCCGCCGAGGTCGTCGGCACCGCCGGGGTCGAGCGGGTGTTCGACGCCCGCCTGCGCGACCCGGCGCGGACCGGCGAGCCGCTCGAGCTCTCGATCGACCTCGAGCTGCAGACCGCCCTCGAGGACGTGCTCGACCAGGGGATGCACGCGCTGAAGGCAAAGGGCGCGGTCGGCATCCTGATGGAGGCCGATACCGGCCAGATCCGCGCGCTGGCGAGCTTGCCCGATTTCGATCCCAACGCGCGCCCGCCGCTGCCGACCAAGGGCGATCCGGCCGACAGCCCGCTGTTCGACCGCGCGGCGCAGGGACGCTACGAGCTCGGCTCGGTGTTCAAGGCCTTCACCATTGCCGATGCGATCGAGCACGGGCTGGTCGGGCCGCAGACCCTGGTCGATTCGAAGTCGCCGATGAAGTACGGCCGCTTCACCATCCGCGACTTTCACAATTACGGGGCGCGGCTGACGGTCGAGGACGTGCTGGTGAAGTCGTCCAACATCGGCGCCGCCCATGTCGGCATGGTGCTCGGCGCCGCCCGGCAGCAGGCGTTCTTCAAGAAGATCGGGCTGCTCGACGCCTCGCCGGTGGAGCTCAGCGAGGCGACGCACACCGCGCCGCTCTTGCCGGCGCGCTGGACCGAGATCTCGACGATCACCATCTCCTACGGCCACGGCATGGCGGTGACGCCGCTGCACCTCGCCGCCGGCTACGCGACGCTGGTGAACGGCGGCCTCAGGGTGCGCCCGTCGATCATCGCCAGCGACGCGCGGCCGACGGAGGCGGACCGGGTGATCTCGCCGCGCACCTCGCTGCAGATCCGCCAGATGCTGCGCCAGGTGGTGGTGCGCGGCACCGCGCAGGCGGCGAACGTCCCGGGCTACGACGTGGGGGGCAAGACCGGCACCGCCGACAAGCCGAACGCGCACGGCGGCTACGCCCGCGACAAGACGATCTCGACCTTCGCCTCCTTCTTCCCGGCGAGCGCGCCGAAGTACGTGCTGGTGGTGCTGCTCGACGAGCCGACCGCGGTGATCAACAACACCGACTTCCGCACCGCCGGGCTCACCGCGGCGCCGGTGCTCGCGCATGCGATCCGCCGGCTCGCACCGATCATGGGGCTGCGCCCCGACGACGTGCCGGACGACGGCGCAGCGCAGCTTTACACGCTGGCCGGAAACGAATAGCCCGATGCCGGGAGACCGCGACGGCACGCGCAGGTTGAGAATGGCAGGCACGGAACGGGCGGAGAGGCTGACCGGGTTCGAGGCGCTCGGGCTCCTCGCCGGCACCCGCCGCGGCGGCGACTGGTCGGGGGCGCTGCCCGAGATCACCGGGATCGCGGTCGACAGCCACGAGGTGCGCCCGGGACATCTCTTCGCGGCGCTTCCCGGCACGCGCACCCATGGCGCCGACTACGCCCGGACGGCGATCGCCGCCGGGGCGGTGGCGGTGCTGACCGACCCGGTCGGCCTCGCCATCGCCGAGGCGGCCGGGCCGCTGGCGGTGCCGGTGGTCGTGAGCGACAACCCGCGGCACGCGCTGGCGGTGGTCGCGGCGCGCTTCTGGGGCGGGCAACCCGAGGTGGTGGTGGCGGTGACCGGCACCAACGGCAAGACCTCGGTCGCGAGCTTCACCCGGCAGATCTGGGAGGCGCTGGGCGAGCGGGCGGTGAACTTCGGCACCGTCGGCGTCGAGGGCGCGGTGGCGGCGGCGCTCCGGCACACGACGCCGGAGCCGATCACCTTGCACCGGCTCTTGGACGAGCTCGCCGACAAGGGGGTCACGCATGCCGCGATGGAGGCCTCGAGCCACGGGCTCGACCAGGCCCGGCTCGACGGCGTGCACCTCGCGGCGGCGGGCTTCACCAACCTCAGCCGCGACCACCTCGACTACCACGCCGACTTCGAGGCCTATTTCAAGGCCAAGCTCGGGCTCTTCGAGCGGGTGCTGCCGCGGCAAGGCACCGCGGTCGTCAACCTCGACGACCCCTACGGGCCGCGGGTGCGGCGGATCGCCAAGGCGCGCGGACAGCGGCTGCTGACGGTGGGAAAGGCCGAGGGCTGCTCGCTGCGGCTGGTGCGCCAGCGCTTCGATGCCACCGGGCAGGAGCTGCTCTTCGCCTGGGAGGGCAAGAGCCACCGGGCGCGGCTCGAGCTGATCGGCGGCTTCCAGGCGCACAACGCGCTGGTGGCGGCCGGGCTCGCGATCGGCGCCGGAAGTGCCGCGGAAGCGGTGCTGGCGGCGCTCGGCTCGCTGCGCACGGTGCGCGGGCGGATGGAGCGCGCGGCGACGCGGGCGAACGGGGCGCAGGTGTTCGTCGACTTCGCCCATACCCCGGACGCGCTCACCACCGCGCTGACCGCGCTCCGGCCGCACGTGCTCGGGCGGCTCCTCGTCGTCTTCGGCGCCGGCGGCGACCGCGACCGCGGCAAGCGGCCGCTGATGGGGACCGCGGCGACCGCCGCGGCGGATGCGGTCTACATCACCGACGACAATCCGCGCAGCGAGAATGCGGCGGCGATCCGGGAGGCGGTGCGCGCGGGCGCGCCGGAGGCGATCGAGATCGGCGACCGCGCCGAGGCGATCCTGACCGCGGCGGCGGCGCTGGAGCCGGGCGACGCGCTGCTCATCGCCGGCAAGGGCCACGAAACCGGGCAGATCGTCGGCGAGGACGTGCTGCCCTTCGACGACATCGAGCAGGCGAGCATGGCCGTGGCGGCGCTCGACGGGCTCGGCGCATGAGGCCGGGCGCGGCGCGAGCGAGCCGGAAGCCTTCGCCTTGGGCCGGTCGCTGGCGCGACCGGCGGTGGCGGCGCGCGGGCCGGCCGCCTGTGGCAGCGTTGCGCCCGCGCCGCGCTTCACCCTTCGGGGAGGGTTGGACGGAAGGAAGGAAGAGCCGCTTGGGAAGCGCTTGATGAAGCGGCTGCTTCATCAAGGCGCCGCCTCCATTCTGCGGCTGCGAGTTCGGGCCGGCGTCAAGGCCGGGCCGCGCTGGCGCGCGGTCGCTTCGCGAGCCTTGACCCCGTCCCGACTCGCGAAGGAAGGAGGGCGGCGGTGACGGCGCTCTGGACCCGCGAGGCGGCGGTGGCGGCGACCGGGGGCGCGAGCGCGCGGCCCTGGGTGGCCACCGGCGTCTCGATCGACACCCGCTCGCTGGCGCCGGGGGATCTCTTCGTCGCGCTCGGCGCGGCGCGGGACGGGCACGACTTCGTCGCCGAGGCGCTGGGCAAAGGGGCGGCGGCGGCGCTGGTCGCGCGCGTGCCGGACGGGGTCGCGGCGGACGCGCCGCTTCTCGTCGTGCCGGACGTGCTCGCGGCGCTCCGGGCGCTCGGCGCGGCGGCGCGGGCGCGCTTCGCGGGCAGGCTCGTCGCGGTGACCGGCTCGGTGGGCAAGACCGGCTCGAAGGAGATGCTGCGCACGGCGCTCGGGGCGCAGGGCAGCGTGCACGCGGCGGAGAAGAGCTTCAACAACCACTGGGGGGTGCCGCTGACGCTGGCGCGGCTGCCGCCGGGGTGCGACTTCGCGGTGATCGAGATCGGCATGAACGCGCCCGGCGAGATCGCGCCGCTGGCGCGGCTGGCGCGGCCGGACGTGGCGATGATCACCACCGTCGAGGCGGTGCACCTCGCCGCCTTCGGCGACGTCCGCGGGATCGCGCGCGAGAAGGCGGCGATCTTCCAGGGGCTGGCGCCGGGCGGCGTTGCCATCCTCAACCGCGACACGCCGAGCTATCCGGTGCTGCTCGCCGCCGCCCGCCGGGCGCGGGCGCGGCCGGTGCGCTTCGGCCTGAGCGGGCGGCCGGAGTTCCGGATGGGCGCGGTGCAGGTGCATGCCGACGGCACCTGCGTCGCGGCGACGGCGCACGGGCGCAAGTTCCTCTTCCGCCTCGGGGCGCCGGGGCGGCATCTGGCGATGAACGCGCTCGGGGTGCTGGCGGCGGTCGAGGCGCTGGGCGGCGACGTGGCCCGCGCGGCGCTGGCGCTCGGGCAATGGAAGGCGCCGGAGGGGCGCGGGGCGCGCTGGAACGTGCTGCTCGGGCCCGAGGGGCTCGACGGGGCGATCCTCTGATCGACGAGAGCTACAACGCCAATCCCGCGGCGATGGCGGCGGCGCTCGAGGTGCTTGCCGGCGAGCGGCCGGTCGACGGCATGGGCCGGGTGGCGCGCGGGCGGCGGGTCGCCTTTCTCGGCGACATGCTCGAGCTCGGGGCCGGCGAGCGGGCGCTGCACGCAGGGCTCGCGCAGGTGCCGGCGCTCGGCATGGTCACCACCGTGCATTGCGCCGGCGAGCGGATGCGGGCGCTCTTCGAGGCGCTGCCGCCGGGGCAGCGCGGCGAATGGTTCGCCGACGCCGCCGCGATGGCGGCGCGGGCCGGACGGCTGCTCGACGCCGGCGACATCGCGATGGTCAAGGGCTCGCTCGGCTCGCGGGTCGGGCAGGTGGTCGAGGCGATCAAGGGGATGGGCGAGGCGCGCCCGGCGGAAGCGGCCCCGGTCGAAACGGAGGGGACGCCGTAGCCGCATGCTCTACTACCTGGCCGAGCTCTCGCACAACCTGAGTGCGCTGAACGTCTTTCGCTACATCACCTTCCGGGCGGGGGGCGCCTTCTTCACCGCGCTGATCTACGGCTTCCTGTTCGGACGGCCGCTGATCGAGCTCCTGCGGGTGCGCCAGGGGCGGGGCCAGCCGATCCGCGCCGACGGGCCGGAGAGCCATCTCGTCAGCAAGCGCGGCACGCCGACGATGGGAGGGCTGCTGATCCTCTCGGCGATCGTGGTCTCGACGCTGCTCTGGGCGCGCTGGTCGAACGGCTTCGTCTGGATGGTGCTGTTCGTGACGCTGGGGTTCGGGCTGATCGGCTTTGCCGACGACTACGCCAAGGTGCGCAAGCAGACCCATGCCGGGGTGTCCGGCAAGGCGCGGCTGGCGGCGGGGTTCCTGATCGCGCTGATCGCCGGGGCCTGGGCGATGTACCTGCATCCCGAGGAGCTGAGCGGGCAGCTCGCCTTTCCGGTGTTCAAGGCGCTGCTCATGCCGCTCGGCTGGGCCTTCGTGCCGTTCGCGATGTTCGTGATCGTGGGCGCGGCCAATGCGGTGAACCTGACCGACGGGCTCGACGGGCTCGCGATCATGCCGGTGATGATCGCCGCGGCCTCGCTCGGGGTGATCGCCTATGCGGTGGGGCGGGTGGACTTCTCGGAGTACCTCGGGGTGCACTACGTGCCGGAGACCGGCGAGCTCCTGATCTTCGTGGCGGCGCTGATCGGCGGGGGGCTGGGGTTTCTCTGGTACAACGCGCCGCCGGCGGCGGTGTTCATGGGCGACACCGGGTCGCTGGCGCTGGGCGGGGCGCTCGGGGCGATCGCGGTGGCGACCAAGCACGAGATCGTGCTGGCGATCATCGGCGGCCTCTTCGTGGTCGAGGCGCTGAGCGTGATCATCCAGGTGCTCTACTACAAGCGCACCAAGAAGCGGGTGTTCCTGATGGCGCCGATCCACCACCATTTCGAGAAGCTGGGCTGGGCCGAGCCGCAGATCGTCATCCGGTTCTGGATCGTGTCGCTGATCCTGGCGATGATCGGGCTGGCCACGCTGAAGCTGCGGTGAGGCCGCAGGCGGAGTGCACCGCACATGCGGCAACCATGCACGACGGGGTATGCGTACAACGGCTCGTTCAGCGGTGGATGAGGCGCGCTACGTGGCGGGGAACCCGCGCTGGAACGGGAGCGACCGGCTGGTCGTGGTGTCGGGCTGCTCGGGAGGCGGCAAGTCGGCGCTCCTCGCGGCGATGGCGGCGCGGGGCTATCCGGCCTTTCCCGAGCCGGGCCGGCAGGTGGTGAAGGAGGAGGCGCTGGTCGGCGGCGACGCGCTGCCCTGGAAGGACGCGGCGCGCTTTGCCGAGCGCTGCATCGCGCGGGCGGCGTATTTCTTCAACGTCGCCGACGCGGCGGTGCGGCCGGTGCTGTTCGACCGGGGGATCATCGATGCGGTGACGGCGCTGGAGCGGCTGGGAGAGGTGCCGGCGCATTGCGCGGCGGCGGCCCGGGCCTATCGCTACGGCCGGCGGGTGTTCCTGGTGCCGCCCTGGCGCGAGATCTTCGCCGGCGACCCGGAGCGGCGCCACGGCTTCGACGCGGCGGTCGCCGAGTACGAGGCGCTGGTCGAGAGCTACCGGCGGTACGGCTACGAGACGGTTACCGTGCCGAAGGCGGACGTGGGCGCGCGGGCGGATTTCCTTCAAGCGGCGGTCGGGGACTGAGGTCGGTCGTCGGTCAGCGGGACGCCGCGGCCGCGGAAGGTCAAGGGGGCACGCCCCTTGCATCCGGCGCCGGCGATGCGGAAGGAGGAGCGCCGGCGAGGAGACGCGTGCCGAAGGATGAAACCATGACTGCCGCCATCGTCTGCCTCAAGGATTCTGATGCGGAGGCATCGGCATGATCCCGGTACGCGGCTATGACGGGCACCGGGTGGCGGTGCTGGGGCTGGGGCGTTCCGGGCTTCCGACCGTGGCGGCGCTCCGCGCCGGCGGGGCCGAGGTGGTGGCCTGGGACGATGGCGAGGCGGCGCGGCTGAAGGCCGAGGCCGAGGGCGTTGCGCTCGCCGACCTGACCAGGGCGAAAGCCTGGGAGGGGGTGAAGGCGCTGATCGTCTCGCCGGGGATCCCGCATCTTTACCCGGCGCCGCATCCCGCGGTGGCGGCGGCCTGGGACGCGGGCGTGGCGGTGGACAACGACATCGGGCTCTTCTTCCGGTCCTTTGCCACGCCGGCCTGGGACGCGTTCGACCGGGTGCCGCAGGTGGTCGGCATCACCGGCTCGAACGGCAAGTCGACCACGACGGCGCTGCTCGCGCACGTGCTGGCGGCGGCGGGGCGACCGGTGCAGATGGGCGGCAATATCGGGCGCGGCGCGCTCGACCTCGAGCCGGCCACGAACGGGATGGTGGTGGTGCTGGAGCTGTCGTCCTACCAGATCGAGCTGGCGCGGGCGCTGCAGCCGGACATCGCGATCTTCCTCAACCTCACGGCCGACCATCTCGACCGGCATGGCGGGACCGGGGGGTATTTCGCCGCGAAGCGGCGGCTCTTCACGCAAGGCGGGCCGTCGCGCTCGATCATCGGCATCGACGAGAACGAGGGGCGGTTCCTCGCCAACGCGATGCGCGAGGAGGCGGGGTCGGGCGATCCGGTCGTCACCGTCTCGGTGACGCGAAAGCCCGGCGGGCCGGGCTGGGAGGTCTTCGCCCGCAAGGGGTTCGTCTCCGAGTGGCGCTACGGACGGCAGGTTGCCTCGATCGACCTGCGCGGCATCGCGACGCTGCCGGGGGCGCACAACCACCAGAACGTCTGCGCCGCCTATGCCGCGGCGCGCAGCCTCGGGCTCGGGCCGCGGCAGATCGAGCCGGCGCTCGCGAGCTACCCCGGACTGCCGCACCGGGCGCAGACGATCGCCACCTGGCGCGGGGTGCGGATCGTCAACGATTCAAAGGCCACCAACGCCGACGCCGCCGAGAAGGCGCTGCTCTCCTTCGAGCGCATCCGCTGGATCGCCGGCGGTCGGCCGAAGGCGGGCGGGATCGATCCGTTGCGGCCGCTGTTCGGCCGGGTGGTCAAGGCCTACCTGATCGGCGAGGCGGCGAACGACTTCGCGGCGACGCTGGGCGAAACGCCGCACGATGTCTGCGGCACGCTCGACAGGGCGGTGGCCGCGGCGCTTTCCGAGGCAGAGCCGGGCGAGACGGTGCTGCTGGCGCCGGCCTGCGCCAGCTTCGACCAGTTCGCGAGCTTCGAGGCGCGCGGCGAGGCCTTCGAGGCGCTGGTGCGGACGGCGATCGCCGCGGCCTAGCCGGGCGGCGCCGACGTCGTCACATCGGCGGCGGGGTGCCGTCCGCCATCACGCCGGCGCGGCCGGAGACGAGTTTTCCGTCGGTCTCGGTGACGAAGAACATCGCGTTGTCGCCGACGGAGAGCTTGCGGTCGGGGTCGGGCGCGAAGCTGAGGATCGGCGTGCCTTGGGGAACCTCGATCGTCTCCTCGGTGCCCTTCCACGACACGACGATGGTGTGGTCGGCGCCTTGTGCTGCGAGGGTGGCGAAGGCGGCGTTGGTCATCATGCTGTCGGGACCGCGGTCCCAGGGCGACTCGCCCTCGCCGACGCCGTGCAGCGCCGCCGGGAAGACCCCGATCGTGATCGCCTGCTTGCGGCCGTCGGCGGCCTTGACCGAGGGGATCGACAGGTAGTCGTCGGGCTTGAGGTCGCCGAGCGCGATCGGCCGGTAGACGATAAGGCCGAAGTCGGGCTTGAGCGTGACGTCGACGCTGTCGCCGGCGGTGGTCGTGACCGTCGCGACGTCGCCGGCGAGGGCCGTGACCCGGCCGCGGACGTGCGAAGCGGCCGCGGCGGCGGCGGCATCGAGCAGGAGCGCCGCGAAGACGAGGCTGGCGGCGGAACGGCGTAGGCTCGTGCGCATGCTGGCGTCTCCCGGTCGGCTCCCGGTCGTCCCGGGGCGGGCGGAGCCTCGCGCCGCGGGAGACGCGCGTCCACCGCGATGCGCCGCGGTCGCCGGAAGTTGATCGCGGCGCCCGGCCGGCCGACACTGGCCGCAGGCTGACCAGGGGGGTGCGCCGATGACATCCGATCCCAATCCCGCCGACCGGCACCGCGCGGTCTACGAAGCGGCGGCCGAGGGCTGGGACCGGCGCCGCTCGCGCCGGCTCGGCGAGCGGGGCTGGCTCGACCGCTTCCGCGCGCTGGTGCCGGCCGGCGCGCCGGTGCTCGACCTCGGCTGCGGCGCCGGCGAGCCGATCGCGGAGTATCTGATCGCCGCCGGACATCCGCTGGTCGGGCTCGACTTCGCGGCGCCGATGCTCGCGATCGCCCGCGCCCGGTTCCCCGCGGCCGAGTGGCGGCTCGGCGACATGCGGACGCTGGCGCTCGGCCGGCGGTTCGGCGGGATCGTCGCCTGGGACAGCTTCTTTCACCTCACCCCGGCCGAGCAGCGGGCGATGTTTCCCCGCTTCGCAGCGCACCTTGCGCCGGGCGGGGCGCTGCTCTTCACCGCCGGTCCCGACGCGGCGGAGGTGATGGGCAGCGTCGAGGGCGCGGCGGTCTACCATGCGAGCCTGTCGCCGGCCGACTATGCCGGGCTGATGCAGGCGAACGGGCTGCTGGCGCGGGCCTTCGTCGCGGAGGACCCCGACTGCGGCGGGCACAGCGTCTGGCTGGCGCGGCGGATCGGCTGACCGTTGGCGGCGGGGGTGCCGGCAGCCGGCGCGCGCCGCAGTTGCGGCGACAAGGTGCGCGCGGTGCGCGCATTGTTTCTTTGCTTGTTTTCCGCCTGTTGGCGGAAAACCGACTGCTCTCCAGGTTTCAAGGCCGTATGAAAGCCCGGGCGGTGCCCGACCGGCGATCGCGGCGGCGGCGGCAGGCGCGCGTGGCGCTGGCAAAACGCGCCGCGAACCGGCTAGAGTGCCGGCAGAACGATCCGATCCGGCACGAACCGGGCGGACGCGAGGCAGTCGAGATGACGATGGGCAGTTTCCCGTGACCGAGATGGTCTATGGCGCCGCGCCGGACGAGCCGGGCGAGGCGATCCTTCCGCAATGGTGGCGCACGGTCGACCGCTGGTCGCTGGCGGCGCTGATCGGGCTCTTCCTGATCGGGACGCTGCTCGGGCTCGCGGCCTCGCCGCCTCTGGCGGTGAAGAACGGGCTCGACCCCTTCCACTACGTCTGGCGGCAGGCGGCCTTCGGCGCCTTGGCGCTGGTCCTGATGCTCGTCGTCTCGATGATGTCGCCGCTGACGCTGCGGCGCTGGGCGGTCGTCGGCTTCGGCTTCTCGGTGGTGGCGCTGGCGCTCCTGCCGGTCTTCGGCACCGACTTCGGCAAGGGCGCGATCCGCTGGTACTCGCTCAGGGTCGTCTCGGTGCAGCCGGCGGAGTTCCTCAAGCCCACCTTCGCGATCTTCACCGCCTGGCTGATGGCGGCGAGCTACGACATCAAGGGCCCGCCGGGCAAGGCGATGTCCTTCGTCGTGGCGGTGGCGCTGAGCGCCACGCTGGCGCTGCAGCCCGACTTCGGGCAGGCCGGCCTCATCATCGCGACCTGGGCGCTGATGTATTTCGCCGCCGGCGCGCCGGTGCTGCTGCTCGGCGGGATCGGCAGCGCGGTGATCGGCGTCGGCTGGTTCGCCTACGAGAACTCCGAGCACGTCGCGCGGCGGATCGACGGCTTCCTGTCTTCGGACGTGGATCCGCTGACCCAGATCGGCTATGCGACCAACGCCATCCAGGAGGGCGGCTTTCTCGGCGTGGGCCTCGGCAACGGACAGGTGAAGTGGACGCTTCCCGACGCGCATACCGACTTCATCATCGCGGTGGCGGCCGAGGAGTTCGGGCTGATCCTCTGCGTCGTCATCATGGCGCTCTACCTGACGGTGGTGGCGCGCTCGCTGCTGCGGCTGGTGCGCGAGCGCGATCCGTTCATCCGGCTCGCCGGGACCGGACTCGCGGTGCTGCTCGGCATGCAGTCGATGATCAACATGGGGGTCGCGGTGCGGCTCCTGCCGGCCAAGGGGATGACGCTGCCGCTGATCTCCTACGGCGGCTCGTCGCTGATCGCGGCGGGCTTCGGCCTCGGGATGCTGCTGGCGATGACGCGCAAGCGGCCGCAGCACGAGCTCGACGAGCTGCTCGGCATTGCGGGAGGCGCGCGCTGACCGGGCCGCTCCTCGTCATCGCCGCCGGCGGCACCGGCGGGCACATGTTCCCGGCGCAGGCGCTGGCCGAGGAGATGCTGGCGCGCGGCTGGCGGGTCGAGCTCTCGACCGACGCGCGCGGCGCGCGCTATGCCGGCGGCTTTCCCGACACGGTGGCGCGCCGCGAGACGCGCGCCGCGACGTTCGCGCAGGGCAGCGTCGTCGAGCGCGTGACCGCGCCGCTCGCGATCGCGGCCGGGGCGCTGGCGAGCCTGCGGGTGATGCGGCGCGACCGGCCGGCCTGCGTCGCGGGCTTCGGCGGCTATCCGACGGTGCCGGCGATGCTGGCGGCGGGATGGCTGAAGGTGCCGCGGCTGATCCACGAGGCGAACGGCGTGCTCGGGCGGGTCAACCGCCGCTTCGCGCCCAAGGTCGACGTCGTCGCCTGCGGGGTCTGGCCGACCGCGGTGCCCGAGGGCACGCGAGCCGTGCACACCGGCAACCCGGTGCGCTCGGCGGTGCTCGACCGGCAGGGGGCGACCTACATCGAGCCCGGGAGCCATCCGATGGGCCTGCTTGTCATCGGCGGCAGCCAGGGGGCGGGGCTCTTCGGCCGGGCGGTGCCCGAGGCGATGCGGCGCCTCGATCCCGAGCTGCGCGGGCGGCTGCGGGTGGCGCAGCAGGTGCGGCCGGAGGACATGGATCTGGTGCGCGCGGCCTACGAGGAGCTGGGGGTGACGGCGGAGCTGCGCACCTTCTTCGAGGACGTGCCGGAGCTCCTCGCCGAGGCGACGCTGGTGGTCAGCCGCGCGGGCGCGAGCTCGATCGCCGACATCAGCGTCGTCGGGCGGCCCGCGATCCTCATCCCCTACGCCGCGGCGATGGACGACCACCAGGCGGCGAATGCGGCTGGCCTGGTGGCGGCGGGCGGCGCCTTCATGGTCCGCGAGGCGGACCTGACGCCGGAGGGCCTGGCGGGGACGATCGAGGCCATCCTGTCCGACCCCGAAGGGGCGGGCGCGATGGCTGAGGCGAGCCGGCGCGCGGGGCGCCCGGACGCGACCGAACATCTGGCGGCATTGGTGGAAAGCCTGGCCGAAAAGGGACAAGAGGCATGAACGGACAGACGCGGCTCCCGCACGACATCGGGGCGATTCATTTCACCGGCATCGGCGGCATCGGCATGTCGGGCATCGCCGAGGTGCTGCTCAACCACGGCTTCGTCGTCCAGGGATCGGACGCCCGGCCGAGCCCGATCACCGAGCGGCTGGCCGAGAAGGGCGCGACGATCTTCATCGGCCAGAAGGCCGAGAACCTCGCGGACGCGCAGGTCGTGGTGATCTCCTCGGCGATCAAGCCGGGCAACCCCGAGCTCGACGCGGCGCGGGCGCGGAACCTGCCGGTGGTGCGCCGGGCCGAGATGCTGGCCGAGCTGATGCGGCTGAAGTCGAATGTCGCGGTCGCCGGGACGCACGGCAAGACCACGACCACCTCGATGGTGGCCGCGCTCCTCGACGCCGGCGGGATGGATCCGACGGTGGTGAACGGCGGGGTGATCCACGCCTACGGCTCGAACGCGCGCATCGGCGGCGGCGAGTGGATGGTGGTCGAGGCCGACGAGAGCGACGGCACCTTCGTCAAGCTGCCGGCGACGATCGCGATCGTCACCAACATCGACCCCGAGCATCTCGACCACTACGGCGACTTCGAGGGGGTGAAGGCGGCCTTCGACACCTTCGTCTCCAACATCCCCTTCTACGGGCTCGCGGTCTGCTGCATCGACCATCCCGAGGTGCAGGCGCTGGTCGGGCGGATCACCGACCGGCGGGTCGCGACCTACGGCTTCTCGCCGCAGGCCGACGTGCAGGGGCGCAACCTGCGCTACGAGAACGGCGGGGCGCGCTTCGACGTGGCGCTGCGCGGCGAGAAGCGGGTGATCGAGGGGGTGACGCTGCCGATGACCGGCGACCACAACGTCTCGAACGCGCTCGCCGCGATCGCGGTGGCGCAGCACCTGGGGGTGAAGCCGGTCGCGATCAAGGCGGCACTCGCGGCCTTCGGCGGGGTGAACCGGCGCTTCACCAAGGTCGGCGTCTGGAACGGCGTCACCATCATCGACGACTACGGCCACCACCCGGTCGAGATCGCGGCGGTCCTCAAGGCCGCGCGTCAGGCGACCAAGGGGCGGGTGATCGCCGTGCACCAGCCGCACCGCTATACCCGCCTGCGCGATCTCTTCACGCAGTTCTGCGCCTGCTTCAACGACGCCGACGTGGTGGCGATCGCCGACGTCTACTCGGCGGGCGAGCCGCCGATCGACGGCATCAGCCGCGACACGCTGGTCGGCGGGCTGATCGCGCACGGCCACCGCCGCGCGCTGCCGCTTGCGGGCGAGGAGGCGCTCGCCGACTTCGCCCGCGCCGAGTGCGGGCCGGGGGATCTGCTCGTCTGCCTCGGGGCGGGCTCGATCACCACCTGGGCGAACGCGCTGCCCGAGCGGCTGAACGAGGGCAACAACCACGACAAGGAGACGGTGGACGCCTGAGGCGTCCGCCGCGCCCGGTCAGCCCTTGCCGGCCTTCTTCAGCTCCTCGACCTGGTCGGCGAGCTGCGCGACCTTGGCCGAGAGGCCCGACACCGCCTGGATCACCTGGTCGAACCGCGGGTCGGGGTCTGGCCCGTGCAGGCGAGGATCGAACACGCCATCGGTCTCCACCTTCTCGATCTTCAGCTCCTTGTGGCTCCTCTTGTCGCCTGCGTCCTTGTGGTCCTTGCCATCCTTGAAGTGCTTCGAATCCACGGCGTCCTTGCCGAGCTTGGCGTCGTTGGCGTCCTTGAGGTCCTTGCCGTCCCTCCACTTGATCGGGCCGTCGAAGTCGTCCTTCTGCCAGGACTTCCCGTCCCAGAAATCCTTTCCGCTGCCGCCCACCTGGCCGAGGATGCTGAACAGGTCGCGCACCCGCAGCTCGCTCAAGGGCGTGTCGGACTTTATGCCGACCTCGGGGCGGTCCTCCTGCGCCACGAAGGCCTGCTTCGGGGTCTTGTCGGAGTCGTTGTCGGCAATTTTGCGCCGAATCGTCAATTGCGCCGATATTCCGGACCCCGGCGCTGCGGCACGCTGGCGCCGGTCTTGCCAAGCCGCCACGGGGCCGGCATAGCCGGGCGAAGGAGGATTGCTCCCTGCACGATCAGCTCGCCCCGCTTCCCCCCGTCCGCGGCGCCGTCACTCCCGGCCGCCCGATGGCCGAGCTCACCTGGCTCCGCGTCGGCGGCCCGGCCGACTGGCTGTTCCAGCCGGCCGACGAGGCCGACCTCGCCGACTTCCTCCGCGCGCTCCCCTCCGACATGCCGGTCTTCCCGATGGGGGTCGGCTCGAACCTGATCGTGCGCGACGGCGGCATCGCGGGCGTGGTGGTCCGGCTCGGGCGCGGCTTCAACGGCATCCGGATCGAGGAGGGGCAGGTGATCGCCGGCGCCGGGGCGCTCGATGCGCATGTCGCGCGGCGGGCGGCGGAGGCGGGGGTCGACCTTACCTTCCTGCGCACCATTCCCGGCTCGATCGGGGGGGCCGCGCGGATGAACGCCGGCTGCTACGGCACCTACACCGCCGACGCCTTCGTCGGCGCCCGGGCGGTGACGCGGGCGGGCGAGACGGTGAGGCTCGCGCCCGCCGACATGGGCTTCGGCTACCGCTCGACGCGGCTGCCGCCGGACATGATCGTGACCGAGGTGACGCTCGCCGGCCCGCCGGGCGACCCGCAAGAGCTGCAGGCGCGGATGGAGGAGCAGACCGCGCGGCGCGACGCGAGCCAGCCGGTGAAGGCGCGCTCGGCGGGGTCGACCTTCCGCAATCCGGCGGGGTTTTCGTCGACCGGGCGGGCCGACGACGTGCACGATCTGAAGGCCTGGAAGCTGATCGAGGACGCCGGAATGCGCGGCGCAACCTTGGGTGGAGCCGAGATGTCGGCGATGCATGCCAACTTCCTGATCAACGCCGGAGGGGCGAAAGCCGCCGATCTGGAGAATCTCGGGGAGCTGGTGCGAAAAAAGGTTTTGGAATCAACCGGGATCACGCTAGAGTGGGAAATCATGCGGGTCGGCCGACCATAAGGCCCGCGGAAAAGTCGAGATAAGACGGCAAGAGACCCCAAAAAGGCCGGAATAAGGCCGCGGGGACAGGATTGAGGCGGGCATGTCGAGCAGGACAGCAGCCCGCATCGCAGTGCTGATGGGCGGCCGTTCGGCCGAGCGCGACGTGTCGCTCGTGTCGGGTCGCGAGTGCGCGGCTGCGTTGCGGCAGGAGGGTTACGAGGTCGTCGAAGTCGACGCCGGCGCCGATCTCGCGCCGGTGCTGGCAGGGATCGGCCCCGACGTCGCGTTCAACGCGCTGCACGGCCGCTGGGGCGAGGACGGTTGCGTCCAGGGCATCCTGGAATGGCTGCAGATCCCCTATACCCACTCGGGCGTGCTGGCTTCGGCGCTGGCGATGGACAAGCAGCGCGCCAAGCAGATCTTCGCCGCCGCCGGGCTGCCGGTGGCGCAGGGGATGATCGTCTGCCGCGAGCACCTGAGTGCCGCGCATCCGCTCGCGCTGCCCTACGTCATCAAGCCGAACAACGAGGGGTCCTCGGTCGGGGTCTACATCGTGCAGGAGGGGGCGAACCGGCCGCCGCTCCTCGGCGACGAGATGCCCGACCGGGTGCTGGTCGAGGAATACGTAGCCGGTCGCGAGCTCACCGTGACGGTGATGGGCGGGCGGGCGCTGACCGTCACCGACATCATCTCGGACGGCTGGTACGACTACCACGCGAAATACGCGCCCGGCGGGTCGCGGCACGTGCTGCCGGCGGAGCTGCCGGACGCGATCACCGAAGCCTGCCTCGACCATGCGCTGCGCGCGCATGAGGCGCTCGGCTGCCGCGGACTGTCGCGCACCGACTTCCGCTGGGACGAGCGGCGCGGGCTCGCGGGTCTCTACCTCCTGGAGATCAACACCCAGCCGGGGATGACGCCGACCTCGCTCGCCCCCGAGCAGGCGGCGCACGTCGGCATTCCCTTCGGCGAGCTGATGCGCTGGATGGTGGAGGACGCCTCGTGCTCCCGGTGAAGGCCGCTCCCCGCCGCGATCCCGCACCGTCGCGGCTGCGCTACAAGCTGACGCGGCTCTGGCTGCGCCCCGCGGTCCGGCGGCTGGTCAACCTCGGCGTGCCGACGCTGGCGGCCGTGCTCGCGGTCTGGACCGTGGCCGCGCAATACGACCTGCCCGGTCTGGCGACGGCCCAGGCCGACCGCCTGCGCGAGGCGATCATCGAGCGGCCGCAGTTCGTCATCACCGCGATCGAGGTTCCCGGCGTCAGCCGCGACCTCGCCGAGCAGATCCGGGTGGCGGCCTTCGTCCGGCTGCCGATCTCGAGCCTCGAGCTCGACGTCGGCGCGGTGCGCGAGCGCATCGAGGCGCTTTCGGCGGTCGAGCGCGCGCGGGTGCGGGCGCTGCCGAGCGGGGTGCTGGAGATCGAGGCGGTCGAACGGCTGCCGGTGGTGGTCTGGCGCGCGCCGGACGGCATCGAATTGCTCGACCGCGACGGGGTGCGGGTGGCCGAGGTCGACAGCCGGCTGCGCCGGCCCGACCTGCCGCTGATCGCCGGGCTCGGCGCCGACCGGCACGTCGAGGAAGCCCTGGCCGTGCTCGCCGCGGCGACGCCGGTCGCGGCCCGGGTTCGCGGGCTGGTGCGGGTGGGCGAGCGGCGCTGGGATCTCGTGCTCGACCGCGACCAGGTGGTCAAGCTGCCGGTGGCGGATCCGGTGCGCGAGCTCGGCAAGGTCATGGCGCTCGACAAGGCGGAGGATCTTCTCAAGCGCGACGTCACCGTCGTCGACCTGCGCGATCCGCGCCGTCCGATGGTGCGGCTCAGCGAGACTGCCAGGGTGCAGCTCGACCGGCTCAAGACGAAGAACGCGGGAGAAGATGCATGAGGCGGCAGCTCTACGAGGTGCAGCGGGCGATGCGGGCGCGGCGCGAGACCGCACTGCGCCGGGGCGTGCTGGCGGTGCTCGACATCGGGACCTCGAAGGTCGCCTGCCTGGTGCTGCAGTTCGTGCCGGAGGAGATCGACGACGGCGGCGACGGCCGGCCGGTGGTGACCCAGGGCGCCTTCCGGGTGATCGGCGCCGCCAACACCCGCTCGCGCGGCATCGCCTTCGGCGAGATCACCGCGATGGAGGAATGCGAGCGCGCGGTCCGCACCGCGATCCAGGGCGCGCAGAAGATGGCAGGGCTCCGGGTCGACCACGTCATCGTCAGCTTCTCGGGCGGCAAGCCGCGCTCCTACGGCTGCACCGGCGAGGTCGAGGTCGAGCACGGCGCCGTCGCCGAGCGCGACATCGGGCATGTGCTCTCGGCCTGCGAGATCCCCGACTACGGGCATGATCGCGAGGCGATCCATGCGCTGCCGGTCAACTTCGCGCTCGACCACCGCAGCGGACTGACCGACCCGCGCGGGCAGATCGGCAAGGACCTGACCGTCGACATGCATCTGGTCACGGTGGGATCGACGTCGCTGCGCAACATCCTGCACTGCGTCCGCCGCTGCGACCTCGAGCTCGGCGGCGTGGTGGTGTCGTCCTACGCCAGCGGGCTCGCGAGCCTGATCGAGGACGAGCAGGAGCTCGGGGCCGCCTGCGTCGACATCGGCGCGGGGGCGACCGGCATCTCGATCTTCGTGCGGCGGCAGATGATCTATGCCGACTGCGTGCGGATGGGGGGGGTGCATGTCACCTCGGACATCTGCCAGGGGCTGCAGGTGTCGATGCAGGACGCCGAGCGGCTGAAGACGATGCACGGCGGGCTGATCGCCACCGGCCTCGACGACCGCGACATGATCGAGCTGCCGTCGATCCTCGGCGACTTCGAGCACGACCGGCGGCAGATCTCGCGCTCCGAGCTGATCGGGGTGATGCGGCCGCGGGTCGAGGAAATCCTCGAGGAGGTGCGGGCGCGGCTCGACGCCTCGGGCTTCGAGTACCTGCCGAGCCAGCGGATCGTGCTGACCGGAGGCTCGGCGCAGATCCCCGGGCTCGAGTTCGGCGGCGACGCGGATCCTCGGGCGGCAGTGCCGGATCGGCAAGCCGCTCCGGGTGCAGGGGCTGCCGCAGTCGGCGACCGGCACCGCCTTCGCGACCGCGGTGGGGCTGGCGATGCACGTCAGCCATCCCCAGGACGAATGCTGGGATTTCGAGATGCCGGCGGACCGCCAGGGCACCCGCCGGGTGACCCGCGCGCTGCGCTGGTTCAAGGAAAACTGGTAACTAGTGGTGACGACAGTGATACTTCCGGCATCTGGTAGGAAACCCCAATATATTGTGGGTGTTAGCGCGAAAATGCGTGACCCTAGCGGGTGTTTGGGCTACGCTCTCGAATCAAGATGACAAGGAATTCCGCGCGGGGGCGCGGGATGCAGAGGCCGAAACAACAGGCGGGCGACAGATGGCACTCACACTCAGCATACCGGTAACCCAGGACCTCAGCCCCCGGATCACCGTGATCGGGGTCGGCGGCGCGGGCGGCAACGCGGTCAACAACATGATCGACAAGCAGCTCGAGGGCTGCGAGTTCGTCGTGGCCAACACCGACGCGCAGGCGCTGCAGCAGAACTCGGCCTCGAACAAGCTCCAGCTCGGGGCGCGGGTGACCGAAGGCCTGGGTGCCGGCGCCCGTCCCGAGGTCGGGGCCGCGGCCGCCGAGGAGTCGATCGAGGAAATCGTCGAGCGCCTCTCGGGCTGCCACATGTGCTTCATCACCGCCGGCATGGGCGGCGGCACCGGCACCGGCGCCGCGCCGATCATCGCCAAGGCCGCCCGCGAGATGGGCATCCTCACCGTCGGCGTCGTCACCAAGCCCTTCCAGTTCGAGGGCTCGCGGCGGATGACCCAGGCCGAGAAGGGCGTCGAGGAGCTGCAGAAGCACGTCGACACCCTGATCATCATCCCGAACCAGAACCTGTTCCGGATCGCCAACGAGAAGACCACCTTCACCGACGCCTTCGCGCTGGCCGACGACGTGCTCTACCAGGGCGTCAAGGGCGTCACCGACCTCATGGTCCGCCCCGGCATCATCAACCTCGACTTCGCCGACGTCCG
The DNA here is from genome assembly GCA_963737485.1 of uncultured Alphaproteobacteria bacterium. Taxonomy (GTDB): domain Bacteria; phylum Pseudomonadota; class Alphaproteobacteria; order Rhodobacterales; family Rhodobacteraceae; genus Amaricoccus. The sequence continues at coordinate 111,766 of CAVTSR010000005.1, forward strand.
CTCGGTGATGAACGAGATGGGCAAGGCGATGATGGGCACCGGCGAGGCCGCCGGCGACGACCGCGCGGTGCAGGCCGCCGAGAAGGCGATCGCGAACCCGCTGCTCGACGAGATCAGCCTCAAGGGCGCCAAGGGCGTGCTCATCAACGTCACCGCCGGCCCCGACCTCACCCTCTTCGAGCTCGACGAGGCGGCCAACCGCATCCGCGCCGAGGTCGACCAGGAAGCCAACATCATGGTCGGCTCGACGCTCGACCCGGAGATGGCGGGGATGATGCGGGTCAGCGTCGTCGCCACCGGCATCGACGCGGTCGCCAAGTCCGAAGCGATGCCGACGCCGCGCCGCATCGCCGAGCCGGTGGCCGCACCCGCCCGTGCCGCCGCCGCCGCACCGGCGTCGCGGGCCGAGCTCCGGTCCGAGCCGGCGCGCACCCCGAGCTTCGCCGACCACCGCGTCGAGGCCGAGCACAACGAGCTCTACGCCGAGCCCGAGGCCGTCCCCGGCGTGCCGCAGCCCGGTGCGCTGCAGCGCACCGCGCCCTTCGGCCAGCCGAAGTTCGACGGCGAAGGCGCGCAGAATCCCGGCGAGCCGTCGGTCGACGCGCTGCGCCGGCTGCAGGCGGCGGTGCAGAACGTGCCCAAGGCGCAGCCGATGGTGCGCCCGATCCAGCCGCAGGCGCGCGAGGCCGAGCGGCACAGCCGGCTCACGATCAACAGCCTGATCCACAAGATGACCGGCCAGGTGGGCCGCGAGCAGAGCGGGCTCCGGCCGCGCGCCCCCGAGCTCGAGTCCCGTCCGGCGAGCGACACCGGCGTCGAGCCGGCCCATGAAGAAACCGAGCGCGAACGCGTCGACATTCCGGCCTTCCTTCGTCGGCAGGCCAACTGACGGGGTTCACCTCCCCAAGACTGCTTGCACCCCCAAACCCCGCAGGCACCCGGCACCCCCCGGGTGCCTTTTTCTTGGTTCCGTGTCTGTTGCAGACCGGTCTGCCACTGTTGCAATTGGTCATAATCATTGATTTGTCTCAATTTATCCAAATCCCTACATTCGCGTACATCAGGCAGGGGCCCTCGGGGGGGCGTCGCCGTACGGGAGCCTTGAAATGCAGACGACCTTGAAGCGCGAGACGACGCTCGTCGGGATGGGCCTCCATTCCGGGCGCCCGGCGCGTCTGGTCATCCGTCCGGCGACCGAAGGTGGCATCCGCTTCCGGCGGGTGGACGTGAAGGACCGCGACAACGTCATCCCGGCGCGGTTCGACAACGTCAGCGACACCCGGCTCTGCACGGTGCTCAGCAATGAAGCCGGCGTCTCGGTCTCGACGGTCGAGCACGTGATGGCGGCGCTCGCCGGCACCGGCGTCACCCATGCGATCATCGACATCGACGGTCCCGAGGTCCCGATCATGGACGGCAGCGCCCAGCGCTTCGTCCGCGCCATCCTGCGCACCGGCCTCTCCGAGCTCGACCGGCCGCTCAAGGCGATCCGCATCCTCGAGCCGGTGCAGGACGTCGACGGCGAGGTGGTGACCGAGCTCGCGCCGGCGGACAGCCTGTCGATCGACTTCGCGATCGACTTCCCGGACGCCGCGATCGGCAAGCAGGCCAAAGCGCTGTCGATGGTGAACGGCGCCTTCGTGCACGAGCTCGCCGACTGCCGCACCTTCTGCCGGCGGGCGGAGGTCGAGACGATGCAGGCGAACGGCCTCGCCCTCGGCGGCTCGCTCGACAACGCCGTCGTCGTCGACGGCGCCGAGGTGCTGAACCCGGGCGGCCTTCGCCGCGCCGACGAGTTCGTGCGTCACAAGATGCTCGATGCGCTGGGCGACCTCGCGCTGGCGGGCGCGCCGATCCTCGGCGCCTACCGCGGCGTGCGCGCCGGCCACGGGGCGACGAACCGTCTGTTGCGCAAGCTCTTCGCGACGCCGGGTGCCTGGGAGTACGTCACGCTCGATCCCGATGCGGCGGCGCTGCTCCCCGGGGCAGGGGTGGGTGCGGCGGACCTCCGCCGCGCCGGTTGAGGCAGAAAAGACAGGCATCAAGCGCAGCCCCGCCGGGGCTGCGCTTTTCGTTTCAACCCCTCCCTTACCTGTGCTAACCGGATCCGGCCGGCGGCCCGCCGCGCGATTTTTCCGAGGGAACGTATGCAGGTGGCGGGGGAGGCAAGTCGCAGTCTGGCCCTCGCCGCGGCTTTGGCGCTGGGGTTCGGACTGACCGGATGCTCCAGCGTGACCGGCTCGATGGGCTCCTTCCCCGGCTCGCTCGGATCGTCCCCCGGCTCGCTCGGGCTCGGCTCGCTCGGCTTCGGCGCGAGCAAGCCTCCGGTCGAGTCGATGACCGCGCAGCAGATCTATCTCGACGCCGAGCAGCAGCTCAACGACGGGCGCCCGCGCGAGGCCGGCAAGCAGTTTTCCGAGGTCGAGCGGCTCTATCCGTATTCGGAGTGGGCCAAGCGCGCGATGCTGATGTCGGGCTACGCCTACCACGAGGCCGGCCAGTTCGCCGAGAGCCGCTCCGCCGCCGAGCGCTACCTCGACTTCTATCCCGCCGACGTCGACGCGCCTTACGCCCAGTTCCTGATCGCGCTCTCCTACTACGACCAGATCGTCGACATCGGCCGCGACCAGACCAACGCCTTCGAGGCGCTGCAGGAGATGCGCGACATCATCGAGCGCTATCCCGACAGCGACTATGCCAAGTCCGCGCAGCTCAAGTTCGAGCTCGCCCTCGACCATCTCGCCGGCAAGGAAATGGAGATCGGCCGCTATTATCTCGCCCGCGGCTTCTATACCGCCGCGATCAACCGCTTCCGGGTGGTGGTGGAGGACTACCAGACCACGACCCAGACCCCGGAGGCGCTCTACCGGCTGGTCGAGGCCTATCTTTCGCTCGGGCTGACCGACGAGGCGCGCACGGCGGCGGCGATCCTGGGCTACAACTTCCAGGGTTCGACCTGGTATCAGGAAGCCTACGGGCTGCTGACCAGCCACGGGCTGCAGCCGGGCAACGTCGGCGACAGCTGGCTCAACAAGACCTATCGCCAGGTCGTCCAGGGCAAATGGCGCTGAGCGCGCCGAAGGCGGCCGACGGATGCTCGAAGCGCTGACGATCCGCGACATGGCGCTGATCGAGGCGGCCGGGCTCGACTTCCGGCCCGGCCTCAACGTGCTGACCGGCGAGACCGGCGCGGGCAAATCGATCCTGCTCGACTGCCTTGGCTTCGTGCTCGGCTGGCGCGGGCGCGGGGGCGACGTGCGCGTCGGCGCCGCCCAGGGCGAGGTTTCCGCCGCCTTCCGGCTGGCGCCGGGGCACGCCGCCCTGGCGGTGCTGGCCGAGGCCGGGCTCGGCGGCGGCGACGAGCTCATCCTGCGTCGGACCGCGACGGTCGACGGGCGGCGTCAGGCCTGGGCCAATGACCGCCGGGTGACCGCCGAGACGCTGCGCGCGCTCGCCGACACGCTGGTCGAGCTGAGCGGCCAGCACGACGACCGCGGGCTTCTCGATCCGCGCGGGCACCGGGCGCTGCTCGACGCCTTTGCCGGCGCCGAGGCGAGGCTGGCGGAAGTGCGCGCGGCCTGGGCGGAACGCGCCGCAGCGGCGCGGGCGCTCGCCGAGGCACGCGAGCGGCTCGAGGCGGCCGAGCGCGACCGGGAGTTCGTGGCGCACGCCGCGGCGGAGCTCGCAGCGCTTGAGCCGCAGCCCGACGAGGAACCGGCGCTCGACCTGCGCCGCCGGCAGCTCCGCGCGGCGGTGCGCATCCGGGAGGACGTGGCGCGCGCCGCGGCGGCGCTGGGGCCGGAGGGCGCCGAGGGGCCGCTGGTGCAGGCGCTGCGCTGGCTCGAGACCGCCGCACCGGAGGCCGAGGGCGGGCTCGACCCCGCGCTCGACGGGCTCGGGCGGGTGCTGGCGGAGCTCGCCGAGGCAGCGCGGGCGGTCGAGGATGCGCTCGGCGCGCTCTCGGGCGACCCGGGCGAGCTCGAGGCGGTCGAGGAGCGGCTCTTCGCGCTGCGCGGGCTGGCGCGCAAGCACCGGGTGGCGCCCGAGGCGCTGCCGGATCTCGCGGCGGACCTCGCCGCCCGGCTGGCGGCGCTGGAAGCGGGCAGCGAGGGGATCGGGCGGCTGGAGGCGGCGCTCGCCGCGGCCGATGCCGGTTATGCGGCGGCGGCCGGGCGGCTCTCGGAGCAGCGGCGCGCGGCGGCCGGGCGGCTCGACGCCCGCATGGCGAAGGAGCTGAGGCCGCTGAAGCTCGAACGGGCGGTGTTCGCGACCGAAGTGGCGCCGGGCGACCCCGGGCCGGAAGGGACCGACCGGGTCCGCTTCACCGTCGCGACCAACCCGGGCGCGCCGCCGGGACCGATCGACCGCATCGCCTCGGGCGGCGAGCTGTCGCGGTTTTTGCTGGCGCTCAAGGTCTGCCTGAGCGCGCGCAATCCCGGCCTGACCCTGATCTTCGACGAGATCGACCGGGGCGTGGGCGGCGCCACCGCCGACGCGGTCGGGCGGCGGCTGCAGGCGCTCGGCGAGGGGGCGCAGGTGATCGTGGTCACGCATTCGCCGCAGGTGGCGGCGCGGGCGGCGCATCACTGGCAGGTGGGCAAGACCGTGGCGCGTGGCACCACACGCACCGAGATCGCCGGCCTCGCCCCCGGGGCACGGATCGAGGAGATCGCGCGGATGCTCGCGGGCGACGTTGTTACCGAGGAGGCCCGCGCCGCCGCGCGATCGCTGCTCGACGGCTGAACGTCGCGCCCCGGCCGGGGTGCGAGCGAGGTAAAGATCGGGTTAATTCCGATTCGGAGAAATATGCAAAATCAGATACTTGCCTGTCCGCTCGCGTGCGAGCAGCGCTTCTGCTCGCACCCTGACCGCACCGGATCAGATCTCCTCGATGGCGATGCGGCGGGCGTCGAAGGCGATGAGCCCGGCGATGCGGTCGGCGCCCGGAGCGGGCGACTCGTAGCTCCAGGCGGCGTCGGTCAGCGTCGCGCCGGGGGTGACGACGCTGAAGAAGCGCGCTTCCCCCAGGTCCGGGCTGCTCGATACCCGCTCGGAGCGATCGAGGAACGCCATCCCGAGATCCTCGCGCGGGAAATAGACCACGGCCGCAGCGTCGCCCTCGACCAGCTCGATCGCCCGCTCGCTCTCGCCGATCACCGCGCCGTCGGCTCGCACGACCCAGGTTCCGGGCGAGGCGACCATGGTGATCCTGGGCATCGGCATGCGGGCAACCTCCATCTGGCGCGAGTCGGCCTCGACAATAGCCGAAAGCCGCCGGCTGCAAAGCTTCAGAGCGGCGCGCAGGCCGCGGCGAGCCAGCGCGCCGTCTCCGGCTCGACGAGCGGGGTCAGCGCGTCGGCGACCCGGGCGTGGTAGCTGTCGAGCCAGCCGCGCTCGGCGGCATCGAGCAGGCGCGCGTCGATCAGCCGCCGGTCGATCGGCGCCAGCGTCAGCGTCTCGAAGCCGAGCATCTCGCGCTCGCCGCCCGCCGGCACCTCGGGCGGCCGCACCACCACGAGGTTCTCGCTGCGGATGCCGAAAGCGCCCTCGCGGTAGTAGCCAGGCTCGACGCTGACGATCATCCCCGGCAAGAGCGGCTCGACCCCCCGGCGCGACAGGCTCTGCGGCCCCTCGTGCACCCCGAGATAGGCGCCGATCCCATGCCCGGTGCCATGGTCATAGTCGAACCCGTCGCGCCAGAGCGCTACCCGCGCCACCGCGTCGATGTCGCGCCCCGCGAGGCCCGGCGGCCAGCGCAGCCGGCTCATCGCGATCAGCCCCTTGAGGACCAGGGTGAACGGCTGCACCGCCGCCGCCGGAACCGCCCCCACCGCCACCGTGCGGGTGATGTCGGTGGTGCCGTCGAGATACTGCGCGCCGCTGTCGACGAGCAGGAGCTCGCCCGGCGCCACCCGCCGGTTCGACTCCTCGGTCACCCGGTAGTGGACGATCGCGCCGTCCGGCCCGGCGCCGCAGATCGTCTCGAACGAGATATCGCGCAGCCGCCCGGTCGCCGCCCGGATCGCCTCGAGCCTGCGCACCACGTCGATCTCGGTCAGGCCGCCGTCGGGCGCGGTGAGGTCGAGCCAGCACAGGAACTCCGCCATCGCCGCCCCGTCGCGCAGGTGCGCGGCGCGCGAGCCGGCGATCTCGGCGGCGTTCTTGCAGGCCTTGGGCAGGATGCAGGGATCGCGCTCCCAGACCACATCGGCGGCCCCGGCGGCGAGCCTGTCGGAGACCCAGGCAGGGGCGCTGCCGCGATCGACCGCCACCCGGCCGGTCAGCGCTTCGAGCCGCGGTCCGAAGCCCTCGGGCGCGACCAGCGCAACCTCGGACCCGAGATGCGCGGTCAGCCCCGCGTCGGCGCGGGCGGGATCGGCGAAGAGCTCGACGCGGCCGTCGGCGTGCAGGATCGCGAAGGCGAGCGCAACCGGGGTGCGGGCGATGTCCGAGCCGCGCAGGTTGAGGAGCCAGGCGATCGAGTTGGGCAGGGTCAGCACCGCGGCGGCGAGGTCGCGTTCGATCATCCCGCGGGCGAGCTCTGCCCGCTTTTCGGCCGACGAGCGTCCGGCGAGTTCGGCCGGATAGGGCACGATCGGCCGCGCCGGCGGCGCCGGCTGGTCGTTCCAGACCAGGTCGACGAGATTGGCCACCGGCGTCAGCGTGAGCTGGCGCGGCCCGAGCGCCTCGCCGAGCGCGTCGAGCTCCTGCCGGGTGTGCAGCCAGGGATCGAAGCCGACCCGCCCGCCGCCCGGAACCGCGTCGATCAGCCACTCGGCTGGCTTGTCCTCGGGGATGCGCAGGACCTCGAAGCAATCGAGGTCGACCTGGCCGCGTACCTGCAGCCGGTAGCGTCCGTCGACAAAGACCGCGGCGCGGTCGCGCCCGACGAGCGCCTGGCCGGCCGAGCCGGTGAACCCGGTGAGCCACGCCAGCCGCTCGTCCCGCGCCGCGACGTTCTCGCCCTGGTGGGCGTCGGCGCGCGGCACGAGGAAGGCGTCGACGCCGGCCTCGGCCATCGCCGCGCGCAGGGCGGCGAGCCGCTCCGCCCCCGTGTCGGGCGTGGTACGCCGGGTGAATTCCTGCAGCATCGGGGCCTTCGTTACGGTCTGCTTAACGATTGTTGTTAAAGATCTTTCGCGCGGGCAGTCAACCGGCGCCAGTCGGTCTGCGACGGGTCGCCCGCAGGGAGAGAGGAGCCATGCGGGCCATCCTGATGATCGTGTTCCTCGGCGGCGCGCTCTGGCGGGTCGGGGCGGACTGGCATGCCACGATCGGACAGGGATACGCCTATCGCCCCGGCACTCTCGGCACGCTGGCCGCGTCGCACTGGCCGACGAGCTATGCCCACCTGGTCGAGGGCCTCGAGCACAGCTCGGTGCCCTATGCCTGGAATCCGGTGGGCGCGCTGGTGATGTCGGTCCCGCTGGCGCTGCTTTTCTTTTCGCTCGCGGGCTGGCTCTGGCTCGGACGATCGCGCAGCCGCTGACCGGAAACCGCCGTCAGGCGGTGCCGTGCACGAGTTCGTGGACGAAGCGCACCTTCTCGAACGTCCCCGGCGTCAGCGCGAAGGGATAGAGGTCGGGCTGGCCCATGCTGCGGTTGAGGCTGTTGACCGCGACGGTCAGCGGCAGCCAGGACTTGACCAGAACATCGAAGTTCCCCGCCCCGTAGGGATCGAAGGCGATCGCGGTGCCGAGTGCGGGGTCGTCGCTGACCACCGGCTCGACGGCGAGGCCGAAGCTCGCGGCGGTGTCGAGCGTGTCGATCATATGCAGATAGTGGGTCCAGGTCTCGGCGAAGTCTTCCCAGGGATGCATGGTGGCATAGGCGCTGACGTATTTCTCTTCCCAGCCCGCCGGGGCGCCCTGCTGGTAGTGCCGTTCCAGCGCCTGCTGGTAGTCCTCGCTCTCGTCGCCGAAGACCTTGCGGGACGCCTCGATCTTGCCGCCGTCGCGCACCAGCACGTCCCAGTAATAGTGGCCGACTTCGTGGCGCAGATGGCCGAGCAGCGTTCGGTAAGGCTCGCCGAGCTCCACGCGCCGCCGCTCGCGCTCGGCCGAGTCGGCCTCGGCGATGTTGATGGTGATCAGCCCTTCGTCATGGCCGGTGAGCACCGGCTTTCCGGGAGCCGCGTCGGCGATGAAGTCGAAGGCGAGGCCGTGCTCGGCGTCCTCGCTGCGGGTCTGCAGCGGCAGCCCGAGGCGGATCAGGGCGTAGACCAGACGCCGCTTGGCGGCCTCCAGCGCCTGCCAGCGCTCGGAGTTGCCGGGCTGGTTCAGGTCGGGGATCGTGCGGTTGAGCGCGCAGGCCGGGCAGAACGCCTCCTCGGAGTCGAAGGGGATCAGCCAGTTGCAATTCACCTCGCCGGCGTTGGCGCAGGCCTTCCAGCGGCCGTTGTCGGCCATGGCGACGAGTGCGTCGTCCTCGACGGTCACCGCCGAAAGCATCAGGATCGAGGGCAGGAAGCCGAGCTGGAAGCCGCAGCGCATGCAGCTCGTGTTCTCGAAATGCAGCAGCTGCCCGCAGTTCTGGCAGGAGAAGATCTTCATTTGTTGTTCCTTCGCGCGGAGGTGCGGCGCGCGCGCGTGCGGGTGCCGTTCGCCTTCGAACGCGCTCCGTTGGCGGGAGTTGCGTCGGGATGGAGAAGATCGTGAATGAAGCGCACCTTGTTCAACACGTTCGGGCTCGGGTCGAAGGGGTAGAGGTCGGGCTGGCCCATGCTGCGGTTGAGGCTGTTGACGGCGGCTGTGAGCGGCAGCCAGGCTCGGGTGAGGCTCGAAAGGTCGGGCGGGCGATAGGGATCGAAGTCGATCACCGTCGCATGCCGCGGGTCCTCGCCGACGCGGGGATTGACCGAGAGGCCGAAGCCGGCGCCGGTGTCGAGGGTGTCGACCATGTGCAGGTAGTGGGTCCAGGTCTCGGCGAAGTCCTCCCATGGATGCATCGTCGCATAGGCGCTGACGTAGCCTTGCTCCCAGTCCGGCGCGGGACCTTGCCCGTAGTAGCGCTCGAGAGCCTCGGCGTAGCTCTGGCGCTCGTCGCCGAAGACCGCGCGGCTTTCGCCGAGCTTGCCGCCGTCGGCGACGAGGAGATCCCAGTAATAGTGGCCGGCCTCGTGGCGCATGTGGCCGAGCAGGGTGCGGTAAGGCTCGCCGAGGGTCACCCGTTGCCGTTCGCGCTCGGCGGAATTGGCCTCGGAGATGTTGATGGTGATCAGTCCGTCGGCGTGGCCGGTCATCACCGGCGCGCCGCGGCTGCCTTCGAGAAAGTCGAAGGCGAGGCCGCGGGCCTCGCCGTCCTTCTGCGACGCGATCGGCACGCCGAAGCGCATCATCGCGTAGACGAGGCGCCGCTTGGCGCATTCGAGCAGCCGCCACTTCTCGCGGTTGGCCGGCACCGTCATGTCGGCAAGATTGCGGTTCAGCCGGCAAGCGGCGCAGCGCGGTCCGGCGGCGTCCTCGTCGACCAGCCAGTTGCAGCCGATCGTCCCGGCGTTGACGCAGCGCCGCCAGCGCTCGCCGGGACGGGCTTTCGGCGTGACCACGCCGTCGGCTTGCTCGGCGAGCGTGGTGAGCTCGAGCGCGCCCGGGATGAAGCCGAGCGGCGTTTCGCAGCGGCGGCATGCGGCCTGCTCGAACTGCAGGAGGTTGCCGCAGTCGCAAACCGAGAGCTTCACGCCAGCGTCCTAGCGGACGCTGGAGCGCGGACCGAACAGCAGCCAGGCGATGAAGCCGACCAGCGGCAGGAAGAGGATCACCAGCACCCAGATCACCTTCTTGCCGGTGCTCTCGCTCGATCCGATGGTGGCGACCAGCGCCCAGATGTCGAGAGCGAGCAGGATGATCCCGCCGATCCCGGTGACGTTCATGTGCATGCTTCCGTCTCCCTTGCTGCCCCTCAGGCCCGGAGCCGCTCGCGCACGTCGCGCGCCTGGCGGACGGGATCGTTGTCGAAAAGTGCCGCCAGCTGCTCGGTCATGGCGCCGGCGAGCTGCTCGACATCGGTGATCGTCACCGCCCGCCCGTAGTAGCGGGTCACGTCGTGGCCGATGCCGATGGCGATGAGCTCGACCAGGCGCTTGCGCTCGATCATCGCGATCACGTCGCGCAGGTGCTTCTCGAGGTAGTTGGCCGGATTGACCGAGAGCGTCGAGTCGTCGACCGGTGCGCCGTCGGAGATAACCATCAGGATGCGTCGCGCCTCGGGCCGGCCGGTGAGGCGGCGGTGCGCCCACTCCAGCGCCTCTCCGTCGATGTTCTCCTTCAGGAGCCCCTCCTTCATCATCAGCCCGAGGTTCGGCCGCGCCCGCCGCCAGGGCGCGTCGGCCGCCTTGTAGACGATGTGGCGCAGGTCGTTGAGCCGGCCCGGGAGCTGTGGGCGGTGCTGCGCGAGCCAGGTCTCGCGGCTCTGCCCGCCCTTCCAGGCCCGGGTGGTGAAGCCGAGGATCTCGACCTTGACCTGGCAGCGCTCGAGCGTGCGGGCGAGCACGTCGGCCGAGATCGCCGCGATCGAGATCGGCCGGCCGCGCATCGAGCCGGAGTTATCGAGCAGGAGCGTGACCACGGTGTCGCGGAAGTCGGTGTCGCGCTCCATCTTGAAGCTGAGCGGCGTCATCGGGTTGGCGACGACCCGCGCAAGCCGCCCGGCGTCGAGGGTGCCTTCCTCAAGGTCGAAGTCCCAAGCGCGGCTCTGCTGCGCCTGCAGCCGCCGCTGCAGCCGGTTGGCAAGGCGCGACACTGCGCCCTTCAGCGGTTCGAGCTGCTGGTCGAGGTAGGCGCGCAGACGCTCGAGCTCGGTCGCATCGGCGAGATCCTCGGCGGCGATCTCCTCGTCGAAGCGGGTGGTGAAGACCTTGTAGGCGGGGTCGGCCTCGGAATAGGGCGGCGGCGGCCGGCGCTCGGGCGCTTCGCCCTCGTCGACGTCCATCTCCTCGGGGAGCTGGGCGTCATCGACGGCGTCCATCGCCGCCTGCATCTCCTGCGGGTCGGTGCGCTGGTCGGACGGGGCGTCCTCGGTGGAGCTTTCCTGCTCGCTCTCGTCCTCGGCCTCGGCGCCTGCCTCCTGCGGCGCCTCGGAGGCGTCGTCGCCGTCCTCCTCGGACTCCTCGTCCTCGGCCCGGTCCGGGTCCTCGCCGAGCTGGTCGCCGAAGCCGAGGTCCTCGATCACCCGGCGCGCGAAGCGGGCGAAAGCCTGCTGGTTGTCGAGCACATCTTCCAGTCCCGCGAAGGCCTCGCCGGCATGGCTGTCGAGGAGGTCGCGGCGCAACTCCATCACGTTCTGCGCCCCGGGCGGCAGCTTTCGCCCGGTCGCGAGGTGCCGGATCAGGTAGCCCGCCGCTTGGGCGAGCGGCGCCTGGGCGGCGTCGCTGATGTCGGCATAACCGAGCCGCCGGGTCTCGTCGGCGATCTTGGCGTCGATGTTGCCCGCGGTCCCGGGCATCGCGCGGGCGCCGCGCGCCTCGCAGCGGGCGGTCTCCATCGCCTCGAAGAGCGCCGTCGCCTGCTCGCCTTCCGGCAGGTAGCGCCGATGCGTGGCGTCGTCGTGGTAGCGCAGGCGCAGCGCGAAGGCGTCGGCGGTGCCGCGGGCGAGCAACACCTCGTCGCGGGTCATCCGCCGCGTCACCTGCGGCAGCCGCACCGCCCCCGCCGCGCAGCCCGGCGGATCGACCGAATATCCAACGGTCAGCTCGCGCTCGCCAGCCATCGCGCGCGTCGCTTCGGCGAGCGCCTTCTTGAACGGATCGGCCGGATTGTCGACGGGCTTGGACATGCCCCCTAGATACTCACGCCACCGGTATGCGCAAGCGGCTCCAATCGCGCGGGCTCACTCGGCGGCTGTCGGAACCCGGGCGAACTCGTCGTAGGCGCGCAACGCATCGGCCGCGTACATCAGCGCAGGGCCGCCGCCCATGTAGACGCACATTCCGAGCATCTCCGCCACCTCGGTGCGGCTCGCATCGAGATCTGCCAGCGCCTTGGCGTGATAGCCGATGCAGCCGTCGCAATGCTGGGTGACGCCGATTGCGAGCGCGATCAACTCCTTCGTCTTGGGATCGATCGCTCCGTCCGCCGTCGCGGCCTTGGCCATCGCGCCGAAGCCCTGCATCACCGCGGGAACTTCACGGCGCAGCTCGCTGCTGTAGGCGCCGATTCTGGCGATGATCGAACGGTAGTCCTTGTCTCCGGCCATGGGACCCTCCTATGGGGACTTGTAACTTCATATAAATATGATATTATAAAAACGTGAAATGTAAAGAGGCTGTAATGGATCTGCCCGTCGAGATTGCCGCCGGCATGGCGGACAAGGCCGAAGGGGTTGCGGCGTTCCTCAAGGGGCTCGCCAACCCGCAGCGCCTCCTGATCCTCTGCGCGTTGGCGCAAGGAGAGAGGAACGTCACCGCACTGATCGCGGAGACTGCGATCGCGCAGACCTCGATGTCGCAGCATCTCGGCCGGCTGAAGGAGGAGGGCATCGTCGCGGTCCGCCGCGACCACCGCAACCTCTACTACCGCGTCGAGCACCCGGCGGTGCTCGAGCTGATGTCGACGCTTCACCGCCATTTCTGCCAGGAGCCCTGCTGATGACCGTCCGCCCCGTCACCCCCACCGAAGCCGCCGCCTGGGTCGCCTGCGGCCAAGCCCTGATCATCGACGTGCGATCGCCGCAGGAGTATCGCGGCGGGCATATCCCGGCGGCGGTGTCGCTTCCGCTCGGCACATTGCCGGGCGCGCTCGATGCCCTCGGGCTGCCGCCGGGCAAGCGGCTGGTGTTCCAGTGCATCAAGGGCGGGCGGAGCGCCCTCGCTTGTGCGGCGGTCGCCGGCGCCTGGCCGGACAGCTACAACCTCGAGGGTGGGATCGAGGGCTGGCGGGCGGCCGGGTTGCCGGTCGTCAGCGAACCTCGGGTAGCGTGAGGCGCTGTCGCCTGGTCATCGGCTGGCGGCCGTCCGGAAGGTGACGGTTTCCGCCGGCCACGCGGCAGGCGCATTTTCGCGCGCGGCATAGGCGCGACGGGAAGCCTCGATCCGCTCGGAGTTGGCTTGCGTCCATTCGACCAGCGCCGCCACCGGCACCAGCAGGCTCTGCCCGAGCTCGGTCAGCGCATATTCGACCTGCGGGGGGTTGGTCGGCAGGACGCTTCGGCTGACGAAGCCGTCGCGTTCGAGCGCCCGCAGCGTGGTCGCCAACATCTTCTGCGAGATGTCGCCGATCCGCCGGCGAAGGCTGTTGAAGCGCATCGGCCCGTCACCGAGCCTGCCGACCACGAGCACCGTCCATTTGTCCCCGACCCGGGAAAGCAGCTGGCTGATCCGCTCGCAGACCACGGTATCGTGGACCTCACCTGGTGCCATTTGCGTGCCTCCTTGAACCATTTGGTGCTCACGATAGTTCACATGGTGAGGATTCGTAACCACCATTGAGGAAGTCTCATGAGCAAGCCCCGCATCGCCGTCGTGATCGGCTCCACCCGCGATACCCGCTTCGCCGACAAGCCGGCGAAATGGATCTACGATCTCGCCACCCGACGCGGCGACTGGGAGGTCGAACTGCTCGACCTGAAGGACTTCGATCTGCCGCTCTTCAACGAGCGGGCGTCGAACGCCTGGGTTCCGACCCAGGATCCGCACGCGCTGGCCTGGCAGAAGAAGCTCGCGACCTTCGACGGCTTCATCTTCGTCACCGCCGAATACAACCGCTCGATCCCGGGCGCGCTGAAGAACGCGCTCGACCAGGCGTACAAGGAATGGGTGCGCAAGCCCGCCGCCATCCTCGCCTACGGCTCGGTCGGCGGGACACGCGCTGCCGAGCACCTGCGCACGATTGCGGTCGAGCTGCAGATGGTGCCGATCCGCTTCGGGGTTCACATCGGGATGGGCGACTTCATGAAGGTCAGCGCCGCCGGCGAGAACCAGCCCATCTCGGCGATCGAGGACCACATCCTTCCCGCCGCGAAGGCAATGCTCGCCGACCTCGACTGGTGGACCCGCGCGACGATGGCGGCGCGCGCGCAGCCCGAGAAGGCTGTGGCCTGAGGCCCGGGCGACCGCGGCCTGCCGCGTGCGCAATCGCGCGGCAGGCTGGCTGATGATCCGGGGCGGCGGCCGGCGCGGCCGCCGCGGGCAAGCTAGCCTAGGCTCGCGCTTACCGCGCTCTCCGGCAGTTCCTTGTCGAAGCAGCGCTGGTAGAACTCCGCCACCGTCTGCCGCTCGAGTTCGTCGCACTTGTTGAGAAAGGTCAGGCGGAAGGCGAAGCCGATGTCGCCGAAGATGCGCGCGTTCTCCGCCCAGGCGAGCACCGTTCGCGGCGACATCACCGTCGAGAGGTCGCCGTTCATGAACGCGGCCCGCGTGAGGTCGGCGACCGTGACCATGCGGCTGACGGTCTTGCGGCCCTCGGGGGTGGCGTAGTCGGGGTTCTTCGCCAGCACGATCTCCTGCTCGGCGTCGTGCGCGAGATAGTTCAGCGTCACCACGATCGACCAGCGGTCCATCTGGCCCTGGTTGATCTGCTGGGTGCCGTGGTAAAGGCCGGTCGTGTCGCCGAGCCCTACCGTATTCGCCGTCGAGAAGAGGCGGAAGTAGGGATGCGGGCGGATCACCTTGTTCTGGTCGAGGAGCGTAAGCTTGCCGTCGACCTCGAGCACGCGCTGGATCACAAACATCACGTCCGGGCGGCCGGCGTCGTATTCGTCGAAGCAGATCGCCACCGCATTGCGCAGGCACCAGGGCAGGATGCCCTCCTGGAACTCGGTCACCTGCAGCCCGTCGCGGATCTTGATCGCGTCCTTGCCGATCAGGTCGATTCGGCTGATGTGGCTGTCGAGGTTCACTCGCACGCAGGGCCAGTTTAGCCGCGCCGCCACCTGCTCGATATGCGTCGACTTGCCGGTGCCGTGATAGCCCTGGATCATCACGCGCCGGTTGAACTGGAAGCCGGCGAGGATGGCGAGCGTGGTGTCGCGGTCGAAACGGTAGGTAGGGTCGATGTCGGGCACGCGGTCGGACGGCTCGGCGAAGCCCTTCACGGTCATGTTCGAGTCGAAGCCGAACAGGTCCTGCACGCTCATGTCGAGCGTCGGTTCCACCGTCTTTTCCATTCCGCCGTCCGCCATGCTTCCCTCCCGGCAGGCGCCGGTGCGCTGCCCCCGGCACATGTGTCGCAATTGCCCCCCCGATGCAAGGCTGCGCGCCGCGCCAGCGTTCCCGCTTGACATGGCGGCCGGCCGCGACCGACGCTCGCGGCATGCCGATCCGGTCGAGGGAGAAAGCGATGCTGCGGATCACGGGGGCCGTCCTCGGCATCTGTCTGGGCCTCGTCCTCGGGCTCGCGGGCTGCTCCGGCGGCAGCCAGGGAGGGGCCGACGCCGCGCCGCCGGGACCGATGGGAATCGAAGGCAGCTACTGAGGTTCCAGCCGGCAGGGACGCATCAGTCTCGGAAGCTGCGGCTCGCCCGTATCTGCTCCCAGGCCCAGACCACCTCGGCAAGGCGTGCCTCGTCGTCGCGGCGGCCTCCGTTCATGTCGGGATGCAGGTCCTTGACCAGCGCCTTGTACTGCTGGCGGATCTGGGTCTTGGTCTGGCCGTCTTCGGCGTCGAGGATCTCGAGCGCGCGCCGTTCGGTCGGCGGCAGCCGCCGCTGCGCCGGGCGACCGTGCTCGCTCGCCGCCGGGGTTCAGCGTCGCCTTGTCGCCGAGAAGCTCCATCGGGTCGTCGAATCCGAAGCGCTGCCAGGCGCGCCCCTCGGCATGCGGCTGCGTGCCGCGGCCGGCGGCGTCGCCCAGCGGCCGCGTCGGCCGCTCCCAGACCCGATCGGCGGCGAACTGCCGCTCGAGGTCGGCATCGCTGTGCGTCTGGAAAAAGTTCCATTTCAGATTGTATTCGCGCACATGGTCGATGCAGAACCAGTGGAATTCGTCGAGGTTGTCCGGGGACTTGGGAGCACGGAATTTGCCGGGGCGCGTACATCCGGAGCGATCACAAATCCGGTTGGAGGTCTCCACGCCCCCTGACATGGAGCGACCGCGGGCGCGCCGCTTCTTGTCGGCGGACACCGAAACGTCGAAGTCGAAGATCGGACGGCGACTCATCTGGCGGGGAATCCTGGACTGCTCGGTGACTCGGGGCCCTAGAGTTTAGTGATTCATTCGGCCCGGCCAAGGGTCGAGATCGACTCGGAGAAGGCGGAAGCGATGAACGAAGCAACGAGACCAACGGCGGACAGGGTTCGCGCGCGGCTGGAGGCGGCATTCCGGCCGGAGCGGCTCGAGATCGTCGACGAGAGCGACGAGCACCACGGCCACGCCGGCTGGCACGAGGGCGGGGGCTCGCACTTCCGGGTATTCATGCGGGCGACAAGCCTGGATGGCCTGAGCCGGATCGAGCGCAGTCGCGCCGTGCATCGGGCGCTGGCGCCGGAATTCGACGCGGGGCTGCATGCCCTGGCGCTCGACGTCGCCGGAACCGCCGGCTAGCCAGGCGGCGCGCTTCGGTCGCCGCGCCGGAGGACGCCGCGGCGCGGTTGGCTCAGCCCTGATCGGCCGGCCCGAGCCGCGGGGGCGGGCGGAGCGGCGTGGGGAAGGGCTCGGCCTCCCCGCTCGCGGGCGTGGGCTCGACGCGACGCGCCGGTTCGCGATGCCGTGGCGGGATGACCGGCGCGCGCTCGGTCTCTGCGCGCGGGAGCCGCTCGGGGGCGGGCACCGGCGCACTCGGCGCATCCATGTCGGCGCCGGCCTCGTGGCTCGCGGCGATCCGCGGCCCGAGACCCTCGCGCGGGCGGCGGAATACCAGCACCGTCTGATCCGTGGCGGCCGGGGTGCGGAACCAACCGCGCGGGGCTTCGGCCGGCAGGCGCTCGGCGCGCAGGTATTCCCAGCCCTGCCGCGCCACCTCGTTGATCGCGTCGGTCAGCGTGTGGGCAAAGAGCTCCTCGGTGCCCCGGATGCCGCGCATCTTCTTCGCGCGTCTCGGCGCCGGCACCACCTTGTAGTCGTAGCTGTCCATGCTCTCCCCCCGGCAGCCGAGGCTCACTCGATCCCGAGCTTCGCCTTGACCAGCGCGTTGACCGCCTGCGGGTTGGCCTTGCCGCCGGTCGCCTTCATCACCTGGCCCACGAACCAGCCGGCGAGCGACGGCTTGGCCACCGCCTGCGCCGCCTTGTCCGGGTTCGCTGCCACCACCTCCGCCACCGCCGCCTCGATCGCCGAGGTGTCGGTGACCTGGCGCAGGCCCCGCTCGGCGACGATTGTCGCCGGATCGCCGCCCTCGGTCCAGAGGATCTCGAAGACGTCCTTGGCGATCTTGCCGGAGATCTCGCCCGAGCCGAGGAGATCGAGCAGCCCGCCGAGCTGGCCGGGGTCGACCGGGCTCGTCTCGACGGCACGCGATTCCTTGTTCAGCCGTCCGAAGAGCTCGTTGATCACCCAGTTTGCGGCCTGCTTGCCGTCGCGGCCCTTCGCCACCGCCTCGAAGTAGCTCGCGCTCGCGGTCTCGGCGGTCAGGACGCCAGCGTCGTACTCGGTCATGCCGTAGGCGGCGACGAAGCGCGCCTTCTTCGCGTCCGGCAGCTCCGGCAGGCCGGCGCCGATCGTGTCCACCCAGGCCTGCTCGAGTTCGAGCGGCAGCAGATCGGGGTCGGGGAAGTAGCGGTAGTCGTGCGCCTCTTCCTTCGAGCGCATCGAGCGGGTCTCGCCGCGGTTCGGGTCGTAGAGCCGGGTTTCCTGCTCGATGCTGCCGCCGTCCTCGATAATCGCGACCTGCCGCTTCGCCTCGAAGTCGATCGCGGCCTGGATGAAGCGCATCGAGTTCATGTTCTTGACCTCGCAGCGGGTGCCGAGGGCGGGGTCGCCCTTGCGGCGGACGCTGACGTTGACGTCGGCGCGCAGGCTCCCCTCCTGCATGTTGCCGTCGCAGGTGCCGAGGTAGCGCAGGATCTGGCGGAGCTTGCGGACGTATTCGGCCGCCTCCTCGGGGCCGCGGATGTCGGGCATGGAGACGATCTCCATCAGCGCGACGCCGGTGCGGTTGAGGTCGACGAAGGAGAGGTTCGGGTCGAGGTCGTGGATCGACTTGCCCGCGTCCTGCTCGAGATGGATGTGGTCGATGCGGACCTTGCGGGCGATGCCGGGGGCGATGTCGACCAGGACCTCGCCGGGGCCGACCAGCGGGTGATAGAGCTGGCTGATCTGGTAGCCCTGCGGCAGGTCGGGATAGAAGTAGTTCTTGCGGTCGAAGCGCGAGACGAGGTTGATCGAGGCCTTGAGCCCGAGGCCGGTGCGCACCGCCTGCTCGACGCAGTATTCGTTGATGACCGGCAGCATCCCGGGCATCGCGGCATCGACGAGCGAGACGTTGGTGTTGGGCGCGGCGCCGAAGGCGGTCGAGGCACCGGAGAAGAGCTTGGCGTTCGAGGTGACCTGGGCGTGCACCTCCATGCCGATCACGATCTCCCAGTCGCCGGTCGCGCCGGCGATGATCTTGGGTTCCGGCTCTTTGTAGGCAAGCTCGGCCATCAGGCATGTCCCGTCCCGTCGAGGCGGCTGTTCTAGGCCGATCGCGTGGGAGGGGCAAGCTGCGGCGCGCCTGCGGGCATGTCCACCTGCTCGCACTGCTCGCGTGCGAGCAGGTTGTCAAGTCATTGAAATCACTTGAATTAATCTTTCTGCGTTAACCGGATTTCAACTTTGCCCGCACCTCGGGCCGACGACGAGATCAGGCGCCGAGGCGCGCGGGCTTGAGGCGGGAGCCGCCATAGACCGGCGCCGTCAGCACCGTCTGCGGCTTGCGGCCGCCGAGCTCGAGCGTGCGGGCACGCATCACCTCGATCGCCTCGGCCGAACCCGCGGGCAGGGTCTCGGGGTCGATCGGGGTGCCGATCGTCAGCCGGTAGCGCTGGCGGCTCTTGTTCAGCACTTCGTGGAACAGCGTGATGTCGCGCAGCGTCGGATGGATCCGGTCGAAGAGGTAGAAGAGCGCCGAATTGCGTGCGGTGACGTGAAGCGGGATCACCGGCAGGTTGAACTTGCGCGCCATCATCGCGCCCGAGGCCATCCAGGGCCGTTCGTTCAGCCACCACCAGCGCCGCTTGGCCAGCCGGCCCGAGGGGAAGAGCACCGCCAGACGCCCGGCCGCGAAGGCGGTTCGGGCGTAGTCCATGGTCTCGCGGTTCTGTTTGTGGGTGCGCTTCTCGGGCCGCCATTCGACCGGCGCGATCAGCTCACCGAGGGGCGGCAGCACGCGGATCGCATCGGCGTTGGCAAAGATGAAGAGATCCGGCCTTCGCTGCGCCAGCGCGCCGTAAAGCACGATCCCGTCGGCGATCCCGGTCGGGTGGTTGGCGATCACCATCGCCGGTCCGGTCAACGGCACGTTCTCGAGCCCGGTGATCTCGACGTGCAGCCCGATCATCTCGTAGAGCGACTGCATCGCCGCCGCCCCCGGCATCGGCTCCAGCGCCTCGCCGATGCGCACCGTGCGATCGTATTGCAGCACCCGGTGGAGCAGCGCTCGGATCAACGGAACCCCGCGTCCCCTGCGTCGCAGCCAGGGGGCCCGCTCCTCGATCAGCTGGTCGACGACCTCACGCATGGTGCCCTCGTATCGTGACACTGCGGCCGCTTCATGACAAGCGCGGCCCTAGACCTCTGCCTCCGCGCCGCCGAGCAGCCGGCCGACGATCTCGCCGGTGTCGCGCGACAACCCGGCAAGCGCCGCCAGCCGTTCGAGCTCGGCGCGCATCAGCGCCTGCCGCCCGGCATCGAACATCCGCCACGTCCCGAGCGCCGCGGTCAGCCGCGCCGTCGTCTGCGGGTTTACCGGGTCGAGGCGGATCAGCCAGTCCACCAGGAAACGGTAGCCCGCGCCGTCGGCGCGGTGGAAGCCCGCCGGGTTGCCGGTCGCGAAGGCACCGATCAACGCGCGCATGCGGTTGGGGTTGCGCCAGTCGAAATCGGGATGGCGGGTGAGCGCCTCGGCGACGGCGAGCGCCCGGTCGGGCGGGGTCAGCATCGCCTGGACCGAGAACCACTTGTCGACGACGAGCCGGTCCTCGCGCCAGCGGGCGTAGAAGTCGGCGAGCGCGTCCTCGGCGCGGCCGGCGCGGACGAGGAGCGCGAGCGCCGCCATCCGCTCGGTCATGTTGTCGGCGCGGGCGAACTGCGCGCCGGCCTCGCGCGCGTCCGGGTCGAGCGCGGTCAGGAAGCCGAGCGCGCGGCCGCGCAGCGCGCGGCGGCCGGCCGCCGCGGCGTCCGGGCTGTAGCGGCCGGGGACGGCGTTGTCGCGGTAGAGGCGCGCCGGCCGGTCGCCGAGGGCGCGGGCGGCCTCGGCCTCGAGCCGGCGGCGGGCGGTCCAGACCGCGAGGGGATCGGGCGGCGTGCCGGCGGCGGCGATGTGGGCGAGGACCTCGTCCTCGGAGGGGAGGCCGAGGGCGAGGGCCTTGAAGGCGGGGTCGAGGCTGGGGTCGTCGGCGACCTCGGCGAGGGCGCCGAGCCAGGCGGGGTCGGCCTCGGCTTCGGGGTCGGCGGCGAGGCGGGCGAGGAGGGCGAGCGCGAAGGAGCGGCCGGCTTCCCAGCGGTTGAAGGGGTCGCCGTCGCGGGCGAAGAGGAAGGCGCGCTCGGCGGGCGAGGTCTCGCGCTCGAGGATCACCGGGGCGGAGAAGCCGCGCAGGAGCGAGGGGACGGGCTCGGAGGGGAGCTCCCACTCGAAGGTCTGCGCCGGCGCGGCGAGCTCGAGCAGGCCCTCGGCGAGGGGCTCGCCGTCCGCGTCGAGGAGGCCGTAGGCGACCGGGATGACGAGGGGGAGCTTCTCGGGCTGGCCGGGGGTGGGCAGGGTCTCCTGCGAGAGCTCGAGCCGGTAGCGGGCGCCGTCCCAGCTGCCCTTCGCGCGGACGCGGGGGGTGCCGGCCTGGGAATACCAGCGGCGGAACTGGCCGAGGTCGCGGCCGGAGGCATCCTCGAAGACCTGCAGCCAGTCGCCGATGGTGCAGGCCTGGCCGTCGTGGCGCTCGAAGTAGAGGTCGAGCGCGTCCGAGTAGGTCTCGGGGCCGACGAGGAGGCGGAGCATCCGGATGACCTCGGCGCCCTTCTCGTAGACGGTGGCGGTGTAGAAGTTGTTGATCTCGACGTATTCCGCCGGCTGCACCGGGTGGGCGAGCGGGCCTGCATCCTCGCGGAACTGGGTGGCGCGCAGGCGGATCACGTCCTCGATGCGCTTGACCGGGACCGAGCGCATGTCGCCGGCGAACTGCTGGTCGCGGAAGACGGTGAGGCCCTCCTTCAGCGAGAGCTGGAACCAGTCGCGGCAGGTGATGCGGTTGCCGGTCCAGTTGTGGAAATACTCGTGGGCGATGATGCGCTCGATCGAGGCGTAGTCGGCGTCGGTGGCGGTCTCGGGGCTGGCGAGGACGAAGCGGGCGTTGAAGACGTTGAGCCCCTTGTTCTCCATCGCCCCCATGTTGAAGTCGTCGACGGCGACGATCATGAAGCGGTCGAGGTCGTACTCGCGGCCGTAGGCCTCCTCGTCCCAGGCCATCGCGCGCTTCAGCGAGTCCATCGCGTAGGCGCAGCGGTCCTCGTCGCCGGGGCGGACCCAGATCTGGAGCAGCACCTCGCGGCCGGAGCGGGTGACGAAGCGGTCCTCGACCGCGCGGAGGTCGCCCGCGACCAGCGCGAAGAGATACGAGGGCTTGCGCCAGGGGTCTTCCCATTCGGCCCAGCCGGGGCCGGAGGCGACGAGGTTGCCGTTGGACAAGAGCACCGGCGCGTCCCCTTCGATGCGGACGCGAAAGCGCGCCATCACGTCGGGGCGGTCGGGCCAGTAGGTGATCTTGCGGAAGCCCTGCGCCTCGCACTGGGTGCAGTACATGCCGCGGGAGACGTAGAGGCCCTCGAGCGCCTTGTTGGCCTCGGGCGCGATCTCGACCTCGGCCTCCCAGGTGAAGGCGGCGGGCACATGCTCGGCGGCGACGGTGAGGCCCTCGTCGTCGAGGGCAAGCGCGTTCTGCGGTACGGCCCCGCCGTCGATGGCGGCCGAGATGAGCTTCAGCCCGCGTCCGTCGAGCCGCAGGTCGGCCGGGCCTTCGTCGGCGCGGGCGGGGTTGCGGTAGAAGGCAATGCGCGAGCGCACGCGGGTCGCGGCGGGGTCGAGCACGAAGGTCAGCTCGACGGTCTCGACCAGGTACTCCGGCAGTCGGTAGTCGGCGAGCCGGATCGTCGGGGGCCGGTCGGTGGCGGGCTGAGCATCGACAGGCATCATCGTCCCTCCCCCGGCGCCCTGCCGGGTCGTGCGACGCTCTACCGCCCGAGCGATCGGCGTCAAGGCTGTTCGCGACGGCCGCCGGCCGAGCGCGATTCCCCGCCGGGCAGACGGTTGCGACAATTGAAACGCGCAGCGAAGGCGGGCGCCATCGGGCAGCAACAGCGCGGCGGCAGAAGTTTGCCAACCGCACACGGGAGTTCCGCCATGTTCCGCCGTCGACCGCTGCTGACCGCCTTTCTCGTCGCGGGTCTCGCCTGGGCCGGGCTCGCCTACGGGGCGAGGGCCGAGGAACGCGCAATGCACCGCGCGATCGAGGCGGCAAGCCTGCACGATGGGCCGCTCGACATGGTGGCGTACTACCAGCCCGGCGAGAGCGATGCGGTCGTGGTCACCGCGACCTTCATCGAGCGCGATGCACCGGCGGCCGAGCCGATGCGGGTGGTGATGTCGCTGACCGACGGTGACGACGTCGCCTTCGCGATGCCCGGCTTCCAGCAGGCGCTCTACCGCTTCCGCCGCGAACCGGGAGCCGTGACGGTCTCGGTTCGCGAGGTGGGCACGCTCCGGACCGCCTCCGGCCTCTAGGCCGGACGAGAGCCCCCGTGTTGCGCCGCGGCAAAGCTCTCGACGAGGCAACTCGCCTGGCCTATCTTATTCGCGGAGCGTCAATTGTACACAGGACCCATGGCCAAGCCCGTCGTAGGCATCATCGGTAACGCGCATCTCGTCAACAACGAGTACTCGGTGCAGGCGGTCGGCGTCGCCAACATCGAGGCGGTGGCCGACCTGACCGGCGCCCTGCCGCTGATGGTACCGGCGCTGCCGCGGATCGGAGCGATCGCCGACCTGGTCGAGGCCTGCGACGGCTTCGTCTTCACCGGGGGGCGGCCGAACGTCCATCCCAGCCACTACGGGCACGAACCCACCGAGAAATACGGGAGCTTCGACCCCGACCGCGACGCGGTGACGTTGCCGCTGATCCGCGAGTGCGTGGCGCGCGGGGTGCCGGTCTTCGGCATCTGCCGCGGTTTCCAGGAGTTCAATGTCGCCTTCGGCGGCACGCTGCACCCGGAGATCCGCGAGATCCCGGGACGGATGAACCATCGGATGCCGCCGGACGGGACGATCGAGGAGAAGTTCCAGCACCGGCACATCGTGTCGCTGTCGGACGGTGGGGAATTCCACCGGGTGCTCGGGGCGCGCGAGGTGCTGGTGAACTCGCTGCACGGGCAGGGGATCCTCGAAAAGGGCCAGCGCATCGTGATCGAGGGGTACGCCCCCGACGCGACGCCGGAGGCGATCGTGGTCGAGGCGGCGCCGGGGTTTGCGATGGCGGTGCAGTGGCATCCGGAGTGGAACGCCGCCAAGGACCCGGTGTCGCGGCCGCTGTTCCAGGCATTCGGCGCCGCCGTCGCCGGACATTTTCATCAGTCGGCGGCGGCCTAGCTGTCGCTCGGCGAGTTCGGGCGCCTCGCTCAAATCGACCAAATGACCGGACTTTAACGCAGGCGCTATCTCAAGCCGGCGCCAGCCCGCGTTGTTCCAGCAGCGCCTCGACCGCCGGCATGCGGCCGCGGAAGGCGGTGTAGAGTTCGGTCGCCTCGCGCGAGCCGCCGGCGGAAAGGATGCAATCGGCAAGCCGCTTCGCCGTCGCGGGGTCGAAGACGTCGCCGCTCTCGCGGAAGGCGGCGAAGGCGTCGGCGTCCATAACCTCCGACCACATGTAGGAGTAGTAGCCGGACGAATAGCCGTCGCCGGCGAAGACGTGCTGGAAGTGCGGCGTCGCGTGCCGCATCACGATGGCCCGGGGCATGCCGATCGACGCGAGCGTCGCCGCCTGCGCCGCCATCGGATCGGCGGGGGCGGGACCCGCGTGGAAATCGAGATCGACGAGCGCCGAGGCGAGGTATTCGACGGTCGCGAAGCCCTGGTCGAAGTTGCGCGCGGCGATCAGCCGGTCCATCAGCTCCTTCGGGATCGGCTGCCCGGTCACGGCGTGGCGGGCGTGCTCGCCGAGCACCTCCGGCGTCTCCAGCCAGTGCTCGTAGAGCTGGCTCGGCAGCTCGACGAAGTCGCGCGCGACGCTCGTCCCCGAAACGAACTCGTATTTCACGTCCGAGAGCAGCACGTGCAACGCATGGCCCATCTCGTGGAAGAGGGTATGCGCATCGTCGAAGGTCAGCAGGTTCGGCTCGCCGTCCGGCGCCTTGGCGAAGTTGCAGACATTGAGCGCGATCGGCCGCACCTCGCCGTCGAGCTTGTTCTGGCCGCGGAAAGACGAGCACCAGGCGCCCGAGCGCTTCGACGAGCGCGCGAAGTAGTCGCCGATGAAGACGCCCATGTGCCGGTCGCCCTTGCGGACTTCCCAGGCGCGGGCGTCCGGGTGGTAGAGATCGGCCTCGATGGGGTGGAAGCTCAGTCCGAAGAGCTTGCCCGCGACCTCGAAGGCTGCATCGCGCACGCTTTCGAGCTGCAGGTACGGCTTCAGCGTCGCGTCGTCGAAGTCGTGCTCCCGCGCCTTGCGGATCGCCGCGTAGTAGCGCCAGTCCCAGGGCTCGAGCTCGGCGTTCACCCCGTCGCCGTGCATGAGCTCGGCGAGCACCTCGGCGTCGGCGTCGGCCTTCGCCCGTGCCGGTCCCCAGACCGCCATCAGCAGGTCGCGCACCGCCGCCGGCGTCTTCGCCATCTCGGGCGCCAGCTTGTAGGAGGCGAAGTCGGGGTAGCCGAGGAGCCGCGCCCGCTCCTCGCGCAGCGCCAGCATCTCGGCAACGACGGCGCGGTTGTCGCTGGCGCCGCCATTCTCGCCGCGGGCGACCCAGGCGCGGAACGCCTGCTCGCGCAGGTCGCGGCGGCGGGAAAATTGCAGGAAAGGCACGATCAGGCTGCGCGAGAGGGTCACGACGTAGCCGTCGCGCCCGCGCTCGACGGCGGACTGCTTCATCGCGGCGATGAGATCGTCCGGCAGCCCGTCGAGGTCGGCTTCGCTCAGCGGCAGCACCCAGGCCTTCTCGTCGGCGAGCACGTTCTGGCCGAAGGCGGTGCCGAGCGTGGCGAGGCGCTGCAGCACCTGCTTCAGCCGGTCGCGTTCGTCGCCTTCGAGGCGCGCGCCGGCGCGGACGAACATCCGGTGGTAAAGGGTCAGCACCCGCTCCTGCTCCGGCGTCAGCCCGAGCGCGTGTATCTGCGCGAACAACTCGTCGACCCGGGCGAAGAGCGCCGCGTTCATCATCGTCTCCGAGTGATGCGCGGAGAGCTTCGGGCTCAGATCGCGTTGCAGCGCCTCGATCGCGTCGTTGGTGTCGGCGCCGGCAAGGTT
The DNA here is from genome assembly GCA_963737485.1 of uncultured Alphaproteobacteria bacterium. Lineage (GTDB taxonomy): Bacteria > Pseudomonadota > Alphaproteobacteria > Rhodobacterales > Rhodobacteraceae > Amaricoccus. Next base: position 137,335 of record CAVTSR010000005.1, read on the forward strand.
GAAGAAGACCGCGCCCACCCGGTCGAGGACGTGCTCGGCCCGCTCCATCGCCTCGATCGTGTTGGCGAAGGTGGGTGGCTCGGGGTTGGCCGCGATCGCCTCTATCTTCGCCCGCCCCTCCGCCAGCGCCGCCTCGAAGGCCGGGGCGAAATCGTCGGTCGCGACGTCGCCGAACGGCGGCAGGGCGAAGGGGGTGTTCCAGTCCTGAAGCAGCGGGTTCATGCGGTATCCTCGTCCGGCCTGGCGTCCGCGCGGACACTTGGCCGGAGCGAGGGAAGGGTCAAGACCCTGCGTGTGCCGCGTCGAGCGTCGTCTTGGTCCCGGCGGCGAAGGCCTGCACTATGGCGCGGTAGTATTCCGCACTGGTGGGGGAGACGCTCACCAGCTTCGAGCCTGGCGGCAGGTAGTGGGCAACGTCCTGCGAGGTCGCAGTCACGTCGTAGGAGGCGGCGTTGGTGCCGTCGGGGTTGATCAGGTTGACCCGGCCGGACAGGCGCGCCGTCTCGGCGGTAGCGCCGGTCTCGAACGGGCTCGCGAGCGAGATCTCGTCGACGTCGACGGTTATCTTCTTGCCGCCGGGATCGATGCGTCCGGCGTATTCGCTGGCGATCGCCGTCTTCAGGTCGTCGCTCAGGTGCGACCAGTAGCCGACCGCGTTGCGGCTGGTCACCGCGGACAGGTCGGCCTGTACCGCCACGTCAGAGATGGTGAGCGGCTGGTTCTTGTCCTGGCTGGCACACGCCGCCAGCGCGATCGCGCAGGCCGCGAACAGTGCGAGGCTTCTCATGTCACTCTCCTTACCAGCGTTCCGCCGACGTGGCGCCGGTGGTCTGCAGGCAGAGAACGCGCGCAGGCGTGCCTGGGTTCCAAATCGGCCCGCCGCCGGCTCGGGGCGGTCGGAATTGCAGCGCCGAGCGTCGGGGCGGCATGCTTGCGCCGGGCGCCGGTCCGCTAGAGAGTTTTGCGATCTTGCAGGGAGGGCCGGGGATGCGCAGCCATGTTCGGGCGGTGGTGGTCGGGGGCGGCGCGGTCGGGACCGGCATCGCCTACCACCTGGCGAAGGCGGGCTGGACCGACACCGTGCTGCTCGAGCGCGACGAGCTCACCTCGGGCTCGACATGGCATGCGGCGGGGCTGCTGCCGCTCTTCAACATGAGCTATGCCACCAGCCACATCCACGACTACTCGGTGAAGCTCTACAAGGCGCTCGAGGCGGAGACCGGGCTCAACGCCGGCTTCTCGGTCGTGGGCAACCTGCGGATGGCGCAGACCCGGGCGCGGATGGACGAGTTCGAGCTCTATGCCGCGACGGCGGAGACGGTGGGAATCCCGCACGAGTTCCTGACGCCGGCGGAGATCGCCGCGCGCTGGCCGCTGGTCCGGACCGACGACCTCGTGGGGGCGCTGTTCCACCCGACCGACGGCTACATCAACCCCGCCGACGTCACCCAGGCGATGGCCAAGGGCGCGCGTCAGATGGGGGTCGAGATCGTGCGCAAGGCGCAGGTCGACGGCTATGCCTGGACCGGCTCGGAGTGGATCGTCAGCGGGCGGATGATGGCCGACCGCGGCGGCAACCTGGTGGCGACCGGCGAGACCTTCGAGATCACGGCCGAGCACGTCGTTACCGCGACCGGCAACCACGCGCAGCGGACGGCGCGGCTCCTCGGGATCCGCATTCCGGCGATCCCGGTCGAGCACCAGTACATCGTAACCGAGCCCGACCCGGCGCTGGTCGAGTTCCGCAAGACGCACGGCGAGCATCCGGTGCTGCGCGACGCCGACGCCAAGTGGTACGTGCGCGAGGAGCGGGGCGGGTGGATCCTCGGGCCCTACGAGCGCGGGGCGCCGGCTCGGTTCGAGTATGCCGTGCCGGACGGCTTCCGCGCCGACCTCTTCCCGCTCGACCTCGAGCGGATCGAGGAAGAGTACATGGCGATGATCCACCGCATCCCCTCCTCGGAGAGCGCGGGGCTGAAGGACGACTTCAACGGGCCGATCTGCTACACGCCCGACGGCAATCCGCTGGTGGGGCCGGCGCCGGGGCTGCGCAACATGTGGCTCGCGGAGGGCTTCTCCTTCGGGATCACCGCGGCGGGGGGAACGGGTTTCTACCTCGCGCAGATGATGGTGGACGGCGAGGCCGGGATCGACATGGCCTCGCTCGATCCCAAGCGCTTCGGGCGGTGGATGACGACCGAGTATGCCGCACGGAAGAACGAGGAGTGCTATTCCCACGTCTTCGTGCTGCACCACCCGGACGAGGAGCGCGAGGCCTGCCGGCCGCTCAGGACGGCGCCCTGCTACGAGCGGGTGAAGGCGCGGGGGGCGCAGTTCGGGGTGGTGAACGGCTGGGAGCGGCCGATCTACTACGCGCCGCAGGGGTTCGACGACCACGCCTCGCGCAGCTTCCGGCGCGGGGGCTGGTGGCAGTATGCGGCCGACGAGGCGCGGGCGATCCGCGAGAACGTCGGGATGATCGACGCGACGGCCTTCGCGAAGCACGTGGTGAAGGGGCCGGGGGCGACGGCGTTCCTCGACTGGTTCACCACCAACCGGCTGCCGAAGGTGGGGCGGCTGTCGCTGACCTATGCGCTGACCGAGGCCGGGACGGTCCGGACCGAGTACACCATCGTGCGGCAAGGGGAGGACGAGTATTACCTCGTCTCGGCCGGGGCCTGGGCCGACTACGACGGCGACTGGCTGCGCAAGTGCGCGGCCGACAAGGCGGCGGAGTTCGGCTACGTCGAAATCCAGGACGTGACGACGCAGTGGGGGGTGTTCGCGGTTGCCGGGCCTTCGTCGCGGGCGCTCCTGGGGCGGCTGATCCGGGATGCGGAGCCGGAGACGGTGCTCGGGAACAAGCGGTTCCCGTGGCTGTCGGCGCGGCGGATCGAGCTGCTGATGTGTCCGGTGAACGCGCTCAGGGTCGCCTATACCGGCGAGCTCGGGTGGGAGCTGCACCATCCGATCGAGATGCAGAACTACCTCTTCGACCGGCTGATGGAGGCCGGCGAGCCGATGGGGCTGAAGCTCGTCGGGGCGCGGGCGCAGAACTGGCTGCGGCAGGAGAAGAGCTACCGTGCCTTCGGGACCGAGCTCGGGCGGGATGCGACGCCGCTCGAGGGCGGGCTCGACCGGTTCGTCGATCTCGGCAAGGACTTCCAGGGCAAGGCGGCGATGGAGGGGATCGGGATCCGCTCGACCTGTGTCACGCTGCTCGTCGACGGGCCGGGGGATGCGGATCCCTGGGGGCGCGAGGCGCTCTATGCCGGGCGACGAGCGGGTCGGGCGGCTGACGTCCGGGGGGTGGTCGGCGGCGTTCGGGAAGTCGATCGGGATGGGATACGTGACGCCGAACCATGCAGGACCGGGCACGAAGCTCGCGGTCAGGATGCAGGGGAAGCTGTGGCCGGCGGAGGTGGTGGCGGACAGTCCTTACGATCCGGAGAACGCGCGGCTGCGGGCGGACGGCTGAAGCGGGCTCCGAGCGGAACTCCGCTCCGAGGAAGACGAATTGCGCATTCTGGATAAGATACTGAATACAGATAAAGCACGGCTCCTGTTAACTGCGCCGCGATCGCGGCATCCGCTGCCGAGCCGCCCGCGGCCAGCATGTCCCGTCCGGCACGGGTTGCCAGCGGGTGGCCAGTCGCAGCCATCTACGCGTGCCCCGCCGCGGGCTTCGTTCGGCGGTCGCCGTCGTCGCATCCTGAGCGACGGCAGGCAGCGCGAAGGGAACGAGGGCGAGAGTGCGCAGGGTCAGGAACATCGGAGCTCCTTTTGGCGCGATGACGCGTGGATCAGCGGCCGACGACGAGGTAGCCGCGGCTTCGGTTGTCGTTGTCGCTGTCGGGGGTGTCCATGGCGCCGAACAGGGCGGCCGCCTTTACCCAGACCGGCGGATACTTGTAGCGGCTGACGTCAAGGATCAGGAAGCGGTCGCTGTCGGCGTCGTAGGCGGCCAGCGGCGAGATGTGGCCGCCCTTCTCCTGGCCGATCCCGGCGCGGAGATAGTTCACGAGGACGAAACGCCCGTTCGAACCGACTTCGTCGGCCGCGATCTTTCGGAACTCGTCGAGGCTCGAGTCCTCCGCGTGATGCACCTGCACGGTCAGGTCGTGGGCGGCGAGGATGGCGCCGAGGTCGTCGAGCGTCATGCCGCCGCGCATCACCTCGGCGTGCGGCTTGGCCGCCTCGGCGCGGGCGTCGAAGATGTTTTCCTGGTCGTAGAGGCCAAGGCCAAGTGTCATCTCGGAGGGCGGCCGCGCGAGATCGAGAGCGTTCAGGACCATCGCGATCGTGGCCGGCCCGCAATAGGCCGGGTTTTCCTGGGTGACGAAATAGAGGCTGAGCGGCACATAATCGGCCCGTGCATCGGCCCCGAACAGCAGCGCCTCGCCCTCCTCCGACTGCAAAGCCACCAGACTGTCCGGCAGGGGCAGCGTCTCGGCGCTCGCCGCACCCAGACCGGCCGCCAGCAACACGACGACCAGCGTTCCCAACCTGAGCATATCGACCCCTCCCGATCCGGCCATCGCGCCGGGATGATGCATCTCCGCGCCGAGGCGGACAAGGCCGTTCGCCAAACGACGGGAGGCCGCGCGAGGTCGGACTCGGGAGGGTCCTACACCGTCATCCAGCGCCTGACCTCAGCCTCGTCGATCTCGTTGGGCGTTCCCGCCAGCACGATCCGACCACGGTCCATCACCGCGATTTGGTTTGGCGAGATCGACGGCAAAATCGAAGAACTTCGTCACCAGCACGATCGCGATATGCCCCTGATCGCGCAGGAACGCGATCGCCCGGCCGATAGCCTTGATGATCGACGGCTGGATTCCCTCGGTCGGCTCGTCCATCACCAGCAACTTCGGCCGCGTCACCATCGCCCGTCCGATGGCCCGGCCTCGGCGACTTGAGCGGGGCAAGGCGCGGGTCACATCAGCGTAGCCGCGCCCCGGTCGATGTAGGTCTCGAGGAACTGCTCCAGCCGCGGGTGGCGGGGGCGGGCGAAGAACTCGGCCGGGGGGGCGTCCAGGAGGAGGCGGCCGTGGTCGAGGAAGGCGATGCGGCCGGCGACGGTGGCGGCGAAGCCGATCTCGTGGGTGACGACGACCATGGTCATGCCCTCGGCGGCGAGGTCGCGCATGACGTTGAGGACCTCGCCGGTCAGCTCGGGGTCGAGCGAGGAGGTGGGCTCGTCGAAGAGGAGCAGCCGCGGCTCGAGCGCGAGCGCGCGGGCGATCGCCACGCGCTGCTGCTGGCCGCCGGAGAGCTGCGACGGGAAGTGGCCGGCCCGGTTGGCGAGGCCGACGCGGGTGAGCTGCGCCGTGCCCTCGGCTTCGGCCTCGGCGCGCGGCAGGCGGCGGACCGAGCGCAGGGCCTCGGTGACATTGCCGAGGGCGGTCATGTGCGGCCAGAGGTTGAACTGCTGGAACACCATGCCGACGTGGCTGCGCACGCTGCGGATCTGCGCCGCGGGCAGGCGGTGGCGGCCGCCGGCGGCGTCGCGGGCGAAGCCGAGCGGCTCGCCGTCGATCTCGATGAGGCCGTCGGTCGGCTCCTCGAGGAAGGCGATGCAGCGCAGCAGTGTCGACTTGCCCGAGCCGGACGGGCCGATGATGCAGGTGACCTCGCCGGCTGCCGCCTCGAGGTCGACGCCGTCGAGCACGCGGGTCTGGCCGAAGGCCTTGGCGAGACCCGAGATGCGGACCGCGGCGCTCATGCGAAGCTGTACCGCGCCAGCCGCGCCTCGGCGCTGCGGCCGGCGATGCCGCAAAGCTCGACCAGGCCCCAGTAGATCAGCGCGAGCACGGTGAAGCCCTCGACGAAGGCGTAGTGCTCGGTGCCGATGGCGCTGACCGTCAGGGTGAGCTCGGGGACCGAGATGATCGAGAGGATGGCGGTCTCCTTCAGCATGAGGATCGTCATGTTCACCATCGCCGGCAGCACCAGCATCGTCATCTCCGGCAGGATGATGCGGGTGATCGTCTGCGACCGGCTGAGGCCGACGCAGTCGGCGGCCTCGATATGCCCGCGCGGGATGGCGTCGAAGCCGGCGCGCCAGAGCTCGGAGTAGTAGGCCGCGGCGTAGATCGAGAGCGCCAGCACCCCGGCGGGCAGGTTGTCGAGGCTGAGGCCGATGAAGGGGCCGCCGTAGTAGAGCAGGAAGACCTGCACCAGGAACGGCGTGCCGCGGATGATCTCGACCGGCACGAACAGGATCCAGTTGACCGGCGCCGGCGCGTAGCGGCGCGCGACCGCGATCAGGAAGCCCAGGGCGAGGCCCGCGAGGCAGCAGATGAGCCAGATGCCGAGCGTGACGGCGATGCCGCGCGCGATCTGCGGCAGGTAGCTGGCGATGAGGGCGAAGTCGAAGCTCACACCCGCCCCCAGCTCAGGCGCGCCTCGAGGCCGCGGCCGAAGAGCGCGACCACGAGGTTGATGCAGAGGTAGATGAAGCCCGCCGCCGCGTAGAGCGGCAGGGGCAGGTAGGTCGATGCGGCGAGGTCCTGCGCCATGCGGGTCAGCTCGATGACGCCGACGACCGAGACCAGCGAGGACGACTTCAGCATCATGATCCACTCGTTGACGAGGCCGGGCAGGCTCAGGCGGAAGGCGATGGGGAGCCGGATGCGCCGGAAGGTGGCGGCGCCCGACATGCCGCACATGTCGGCGGCCTCGATCAGCCCGCCGGGCACCGAGCGGAAGCCGCCGCGCATGATCTCGGCCTGGTAGGCGGCGGTGCAGAGCGACATGCCGGCGATCGCCGCCACCTCGCTCGGCACCTCGAGCCCGAGGCTCGGAAGCAGATAGTAGATCAGCAGCAGCTGCACGAGCAGCGGCGTGCCCCGGAAGAAACTCACGAAGATCCGCGCCGGGATCCGCGCCGCGCGGCGCGGCGACATCAGCCCGGCGCAGACCAGCACCGCGATCGCGAAGCCGAAGATGCCGATCGAGACGACGCTGAGCACGATCGTGCGCCCCGCCGCTTCGATCAGCAGCCCGAAGAGCTTCCAGGACACTCGGGCTCAGCCGGTCAGAAGTTCGCTTCGGTCAGCTTGTCCGGGGTGTCGAAGGTGACGCCGAACCATTTCTTCTGCATCGCCGCGAGCCGCCCGTCGCCCTTCATCTTCAGGATCGCGTCGTCGATCGCGTCCATCAGGCTCGCGTAGTCGGCGTCCTTGCGGCCGGGAAAGCCGAAGTAGGTCTTCACGCCAAAGGGGGGCTCGACCACCGCGAATGTGTCCGGGCGCTGCTGGGCGACGAAGGCGATGTTCGGGAAAGAGTTCGCCACGCCGACGATGCGTCCGGCGGCGAGGTCGGCGTAGGCCTCGTTGAAGCTCACGTACTCCTTGGCGGTGATCGGCTCGGGCAGGGTCTTGGCGTACTCCTCGAGCTGGGCGAGCTGAGCGGTCGCCTTGCCCGAGCCGACCGCCTTGCCGGCGATGTCCTCGGGCTTCTGGATGGTATCGTCGCCGGCCTTCTTGAGGATCGCGACGGTCGCCTCGGCGATCGGCACGTTGAAGCGGTAGCGCTCCATCCGCTCCTTGGTGATGGTGGCGGGCCCGGCGACGGTGTCGAACTTGCCGGCCTCGAGCCCGGGCAGCACGCCGTCCCAGGGCAGCGTCACCCACTCGATCTTGACGCCGAGCTCCTTGCCGACCTCGGCGAAGAGGTCGACGTTGAGGCCGACGTGGTCGCCGCCGTCGATGAAGTCGAAGGGCGCGAAGGCGGTCTCGGTGCCGACCTTCATCACGCCCGCGGCCTTCACCCGCGCCAGCGCGTCCTCGGCCTGTGCCGCCAGCGGCAACGCCAGCGCCAGCGCGAGGCCGGCCAGTCCCTGCAGTAGAATCCGTCGCTTCATCACACCCCCTGTTCCCGCCGCATTTCCGGCAGACTTGGAGCCGAGACGATAGGACCGCGCGCGATCCTTGTCATGAGGATCGTGGCTGCGAGGGACGGGCCGGAGGGCAAAGCGCTCACGCGGCGGGCAGAAGAACGGGGGTGATGCCTGGGCAGGCTGCAGGCTGCAAACCCCTGCGGCATATCGCCCGCCCCGCCGCGGAACCACTCCGCGGCGGAATCGTTCTTTTTATCGCGATGGAATACGACACGGTCCCTACTCGACAGACGATCACCAAAGCGCGCGAGCGCCTGGGGGCGGCCGAGGCCAGCGTCGAGATCCTGCGGTCGATCGTGGCCGATGCGGACTCGGTCGCCGCGGGCATCGCCCGCCCGTGGTTGCACGAGTGCGAGCGGTCGGTCTTTTGCCGCCGTCTCGAGCTCGAGGCCCTGCTCCGGGCCCGCCGCGAGGCCAGCCCGCGGCCCCACTTCCTCCAGAAATGAGGGCAGGCAGGGGGCCTCGCGCCCCCTGCCGACTTCGGATAGGTTGCGCGCGACCGAAGCAAGGAGCGTGCAATGCAGCTTAACCTGCGCCGGGCGGTGCTCGCAGCCGTCCTTTTCGCCTGCGCCTTTCCGGCGGCCGCCGAAGGCGTGCTCGACCGGCTGAAGCAGACCGGCAAGATCACCCTCGGCGTCCGCCAGGACGCGCCGCCGCTTTCCTATACCGGCGAGGACGGCAAGCCGGCCGGCTACTCGGTGCTCGTCTGCAATGCCGTCGCCGCGGCGCTCGGCAAGCAGGTCGGCCACGACCCCCTGGAGATTTCCTACGTGACCGTCGATACCGAAGACCGCTTCTCGGCGATCAAGGACGGCAAGGCGGACATGCTCTGCGGCGCCGACACCATCACGCTCGCCCGCCGCGAAGAGGTCGATTTCTCGATCCCGATCTTCGTCGACGGCGCCGCAGTGCTGATCCGCAAGGGCGGTGCCGCCAATCTCGATGCGTTGGCGGGCAAGAAGATCGGGGTGCGCGGGGGGACGACCACCGAGGAGGTGCTGCGCGCGACGCTCGAGGCGAAGAAGATGAAGGCGGACGTGGTCGCGTTCAACTCGCACCCGAACGGGCTGAAGGCGCTCGAGGACGGCAAGATCGACGCCTATTTCGGCGACCAGTCGATCCTCTACAGCCTGCTGTTCAAGAGCGACAAGGCGAACGAGCTGTCGATCTCCGACAACACACTGACGGTGGAGGTCCAGGGGCTGGCGCTGCCGCGCGGTGACGACGACTTCCGCCTCGCGGTCGACCGCGCCGTCAGCGGGCTTTTCCGCGACGGCCAGATGGAGGCGTTCTTCAAGCAGGCGCTGCCCGGCGCCTCGCCGGGTCTGGCGCTGAAGGCGCTGTTCCTGATCTCGCCGCAGATGGAGTAGCGGGGCACCGCCGGTCGGAGCGCGACCGGACAGCGATCCTACCAATGGAGGTTCGAGTAGGGTATCCTCGATCAAGCCGGGGTTGGCGGGAGGGGCCGTCGTGGCTGCACGGTGGCTTACGATCGAGGAGAAGCACCGCCGGTCGCTCGGATTGCACGCGAGTGCCGCCGACTTCACGGCCACGGGGGCCGAGGCGGCCGATTCGACCGTGGTGCTGCGGGATGACCGCCTGAGTCTTTACTGCCTGGACCCGGAACGACGAGAGGCGCTCTTCGTCGAGCTGCCGCCTTCGGTCCGGCTGACGGAAGCGGCCTTCGTCTACCTGCGCCAGTACGAGGAAGCCCTTCGGCTGCTGACCCTTCCGTATGACGAATTTGAGCGGCTCGCGGCCGGCCTTGCGGCGCCCAAACGCTTCGTGATGATCTACATGACCGGACGCAGCGGCTCGACCCTGCTCAGCCATTCGTTCAACCGCATCGAGGGCGTGGCGAGCCTTTCGGAGCCGGACGCGCCGATTGGTTTCGTCGATTTCCAGCGCGCCGGACTTCTGTCGCCGAACGAGGCTCGCCGCCTCTTCGACGCATCCGTCCGGATGCTTTTCCGGGCGAGCGGCAGCGTTCCACATGCCTGCGTCCTGAAGATGCGCAGCGAGTCGCTCCAGATGGCCGACCTTATCCAGACGACGTATCCCGACGCCCGGAACCTTTTCGTCTACCGCGATGCCGTCGGGTTCGTGGGGTCGATGTACCGGGTCTTCCGGCGGCTGCACATCCCGGAGACGATGACCCGGGCGGAGTCGTGGGAGGATCTGCACGATGCGTACGGCCTGGATGCGGATGCACTTCACCGGTATCTCCCTGGCCGGACCGGAGAGATCGCGATCGTCGAACACCTGACAGTCTGGTGGCTGGGGATCATCGAGGCCTACCTGGCGGCACTGGGGCGGGGCATTCCTTTCACGCCGCTGAGCTTTGAGGATCTCGCGCAACGACCCGACGCGGCGCTGGCTCGGGTGTTCGATGCCTGCGGGTTGGAGGGCGCCACTCCCGACCAAGCCCGGCCGGCCTTCCGGAGCGACTCGCAGGCGGGAACGGTGCTGGAGCGCGAGCGTCCCGGCGAGGCATCTTTGCGCCTGACGGCGGAACAGATCGTCACGGTACGGAAGATCGTTTCGCTGCATCCGTTGCAGAGCGCCTTGCCGGACCACCTGCCGTCTGCGGCGCTCGTCCGCTGAGGCGCCGACCAGCTCGTTGGGCTAGCTTGTGATCGCCCCGGCAAAGAACCCAGCGTCGACATTGCCGCCCGAGCCGACGCAGATCACCGGGTCGCGCTCGCTCGCGTCGTTGTGGAAGAGGGCTGCGGCGAGGGCGACGGCACCGCCGGGCTCGAGGACGATGCGGAGGTGGGTAAAGGCGAGGGCCATCGCGCGCTGAGCCTCGGCGTCCCCGACCACCATGCCGGGGCCGGCGAGCCGCGCGAGGATCGGGAAAGTGAGGGCGCCGGGACGCGGGGTGAGGATGGCGTCGCATATCGAGCCGGTGGCGCGAGCGTTGGCGAGGCGTTCTCCGGCGGAAAGGGAGCGGGCCATGTCGTCGAAGCCCGCGGGTTCGACGGGGCGCACGCGCAGGCCGGGCGCCTCGGCCTCGAGCGCGAGCGCGATTCCGGCCGAGAGACCGCCGCCGCCGCAGGGCACGAGTACGTCGGCTCGTTCGATGCCTTCGCCCGCGGCCTGTTCGGCGATCTCGAGCCCGGTCGTGCCCTGGCCGGCGATCACCTCGGGGTGGTCGAAGGGCGGGATCAGCGCCAGATCGCGCGCCGCGGCGAGCTCGGCGCCGAGCGCGTCGCGGTCCTGGCTCGCGCGGTCGTAGAGCACGACTTCCGCGCCGAGCGCACGGGTGCCGTCGATCTTTGCCGTCGGGGCGTCGGACGGCATCAGGATCACCGCCGGGACGCGATGCGCGGCTGCGGCCCAGGCGATGCCCTGGGCGTGGTTCCCCGAGGAATAGGCGAGAACACCGCGCGCCCGCGCCTCCGGCGAAAGCGCCGAGACCGCCGCCCAGGCGCCGCGCGCCTTGAACGAGCCGGTCACCTGCAGGCACTCGGCCTTCACCAGCACCGGCCGGCCGGCGATGCGATCGAGGGCAGCGGCGGCGAGGAGGGGGGTGCGGCGGATGCCGCGCGCGCGGGTCGCCGCCGCGCGGATTGCCGCGATCGAGGTCAGGGCGTCACCCGCTCCAGGAGCTCCGCCAGCGCCGCCTGCGCCTGCGGCTCGTCGAGGAAGGGCACGTGGCCGCGGTCGGGCACCTCGGCGACGATGAGGTCGGGGCGGCGCTCCTGCATCTTCGCCACGGTCGCGCGGGTCAGAAGGTCGGAGTTGGCACCGCGGACGACCGCGACCGGGATGCCCTCGAGCGCGTCGAAGAGCGGCCACATGTCGGGCGCCGGCTGGCCGGCGGTCGCTTCGATGTTGTCGCGGATCCGCGGGTCGTAGTTCAGGAGCAGGCCGTCCGGCCCCTCGTCGAACCAGCGCCGGGCGAGGCTCGACAGCTTGGCGTCGGAAAGCCCGGGAAAGCCCGGCAGCCGGGTGCGGAGCGCGGCCACCACCTCGGGATAGCTCCGCGCCTTCGGCGGCACGCCGAGGTAGGTGAGGATGTTCGCGAGCCCCTCGGGCGCGAGCTCGGGGCCGATGTCGTTGAGGAGCACGCCTGCGAGCCGCGGCTTCGCGGTGGCGGCCAGCACCATCGCGATGAGCCCGCCGCGCGAGGTGCCGACGACCGTGACTTTCGCCAGGCCGAGGAAGTCGAGGAACTCGACCACGTCGCGGGCCTCGGTGCCGACGTTGTAGTTGAGCGGATTCGGGTCGCGGTCCGACAGCCCGCGCCCGCGCAGCGTCAGCCGGATCAGCCGGTAGCGTCCGCCGAGCGCTGCGGCGAGCTCGTCGAAGTCGGCGCCGTTGCGGGTGAGGCCCGGGATGCAGAGGAGCGGCAGGCCCGACCCCTCGTCGGTATAGGCGAGCGACAGCCCGTCCGAAGTGGTGAAACGTTGCATCGCGTCCTCAGAGGTTTTCCGGTTGCGCCATGCCGATCGCGTGGAAGCCGCCATCGACGAAGATCACCTCGCCGGTGGTGCAGGCGCCGAGCTCGGAGGCGAGGTAGACCGCGGTTCCGCCCACCGCGTCGAGGGTGGCATTGGCGCGCAGCGGGGCGTTGCGCTCGGTGGCGTGGTAGACCTTGCGCGAGCCTGCGATCGCGGCACCGGCCAGCGTCCGCATCGGTCCGGGCGAGATCGCGTTCACCCGGATGCCGTCCGGCCCGAGGTCATTGGCGAGATAGCGCACGGCGCTTTCCAGAGCCGCCTTGGCGACGCCCATGACGTTGTAGTTCGGCGTCACCCGCTGGGCGCCGATATAGCTGAGCGTCAAGACCGAGCTGCCCTCGGGCATCAGCGGCGCCGCCCGCCGGGTGAGGTCGACGAGGCTGAAGCAGGAGATGGTGAGCGAGTTGATGAAGTTGGCGCGGGTCGTGTCGACGAAGCGGCCGTGGAGCTCGGCCTTGTCGGAGTAGGCAATTGCATGCACCAGGACGTCGAGGCCGCCCCATTCCTCCTCGACGCGTTTGAAGAGGGCATCGAGCGAGGCCGGGTTCTGCACGTCGGCCGGCACCACGAAGTTCGCCCCGACGCTTTCGGCGAGGGGAAGCACGCGGCGCTCGAAGCCGTCGCCCTGGAAGGTGAAGCCGAGCCTGGCCCCATGCGCCGCGAAGGTGCGGGCGATGCCCCAGGCGATCGAATGGTCGTTGGCGATCCCGAGGATCAGTGCCCGCTTGCCGGCCAGCAGCCCTGCATGACCCACCCTGTCACCCTACGTGTCGGCTGAGCAGAATCGAGGCGTTGGTTCCACCGAAGCCGAAGCTGTTGGTCATCACCGTGTCGAGCCGGGCCGCATCGACCCGCTCCGTGGCGATCTCGCCCGGCCGCAGCGCGGGGTCGAGCGTCTCGACATTGATCGAGGGAGCGATGAAGTCGTCGCGCAGCATCAGCAGACAGTAGATCGCCTCCTGCGCGCCGGTGGCGCCCTGGCTGTGGCCGGTCATCGACTTGGTCGAGCTGATCGGCGGGGTCTCACCCTCGCCGAAGACCCGCCGCACCGCCTCGACCTCGCTGACGTCGCCGACCGGGGTCGAGGTGCCGTGCGCGTTGATGTAGCCGACGCGGCGCCCCTCGGGGAGCGTCTCCAGCGCCAGCCGCATGGCCCGCTCGCCGCCGAAGCCCGACGGTGCGACCATGTCGTGGCCGTCGGAGGTGGCGCCGTAGCCGGTCACCTCTGCATAGATCTTCGCACCGCGCGCGAGGGCGTGCTCGAGCTCCTCGAGCACCACCATCCCGCCGCCGCCGGCGATCACGAAGCCGTCGCGGTCGGCGTCGAAGGCGCGCGAGGCCTTGTCGGGCCGGTTGTTGAACTTGCTGCTCATCGCGCCCATCGCGTCGAAGAGGCAGGAGAGCGTCCAGTCGAGCTCCTCGCCGCCGCCGGCGAACACGATGTCCTGCTTGCCCCACTGGATCTGCTCGACGCCCGAACCGATGCAGTGCGCGCTGGTCGAGCAGGCCGACGTGATCGAGTAGTTGATCCCCTTGATCCTGAACGGGGTCGCGAGGCACGCCGAGACCGTCGAGGACATGCAGCGGGTGACCATGAACGGGCCCATCCGCTTCGGGCTGCCCTTCTCGATCACCACGCGGTGCGCCTCGAACAGGTTCTTCGTCGACGGCCCGCCCGAGCCCGCGATCAGCCCGGTGCGCTCGTTGGAGACATCGTTCTCCTCGAGACCCGCGTCGGCGATCGCCTGCTGCATGGCGAGATAGGCAAAAGCAGCCCCGTCGCCCATGAAGCGCAGCTGGCGCTTGTCGATGTGCTCGGCGACGTCGATCTGCGGGCGTCCGTGCACCTGACAGCGAAAGCCGTGCTCGGCGTATTCCGGTGCGAAGCTGATGCCGGAGCGGCCGGCCTTCAGCGACGCCGCCACCTGCTCGGCGTCGTTGCCGATCGAGGAGACGATGCCGAGGCCCGTGATCACGACGCGGCGCATGGCCGGTCCTCCCTAGTCCGAGAAAAGACCGACCTTCATGTCGGTCGCGGCGTAGATCAGCTCGCCGTCCGCCCGCATCTCGCCGTTGGCGATGCCGAGCTTGAGCTTGCGGTCGATCACACGCGTGAAATTGACGGTATACTCGATCAGCTTGACGACCGGCGTCACCATGCCGGTGAACTTGACCTCGCCGACCCCGAGCGCGCGGCCGCGCCCGGTCATGCCGCGCCAGCCGAGATTGAAGCCGGTGAGCTGCCAGAGTGCGTCGAGCCCGAGGCAGCCCGGCATCACCGGGTCACCGAGAAAGTGGCACTTGAAGAACCAGAGCTCGGGGTTGACGTCGAACTCGGCCACCACGTGGCCTTTGCCGGCGGGACCGCGGTCCGCCGAAATGTCGGTGACACGGTCCATCATCAGCATCGGCGGCGCCGGCAGCTGCGGGTTGCCCGGGCCGAACATCTCGCCGCGGGCGCATTCCATGAGCCCGTCGTAGTCGATCTGCGTCGGCCGGCCGCTCATCGTGGACGCGGGCCTCCCCCTCGTTTCCGTCGCGCGACCTCTACCACCCGTGCCCGCGACGGTGCAAGTGCCGGGGCCGCGCGCGCCGGCCGCGAGGGAGCGGCAACGCTCGCACTGGAAAGTCCTTGCGCAATCTGGTTATCTCGTGCGGCGGGAGGCGAACGGAACAGCGACGTGCACGCGGCCAGGAGACAGGAACGGCGCCCGGCAAGGACGCGAGCCGCGCAGTGGCTCGGAGGCGGTGGGCTTCGGCCTACCCGCCAGCGGCTTTCGCTGGCGGAGCTCCTGGTCGGCGACGGCCGCAACCGCCACGTGACGGCCGAAGGCCTGCACGAAGCGGCGCGCCGCAACGACGCACCGGTCTCGCTCGCCACCGTGTACAACACGCTGCGCGCCTTCTGCGAGGTCGGGCTGATGCAGGAGGTCACCGTCGACGGTGCGCGCTCCTACTTCGACACCCGTGTCGACGAGCATCCGCACTACTACTGGGAGGACGACGGCCAGCTGGTCGATGCGCCGGCGGAGGCCGCGGTGCTGAGCGGCAGCCCGCTGGTGCCGGCCGGTGCGGAGCTCGTCCGGGTCGACGTGGTCATTCGCGTTCGCAGCCGGCGTCCCTGACACCCGCCTGCCCCCGCGCGAGTCAGCGGCAGTCGCCGAATTCCGCCTTCGACGAGCGCGTAGCGCATGCCTCCGGCGGGCCGACCCGACAGGTGCAGCTCGCCGTCGATGCGTCCGAAGACCGTCCCCGGTGGCAGCGGCACCCCGATGCCGGGCACGGGGCCGGTCGGCGGGTCCTGCCAGGACGGCGGCCACTCCGCGTCGCCACTCCAGACCAGCAGGCAATCGCCCGGCGCCGGACCGGGCGGGGGGCGGTAGAGGTGGTAGTCGAAGGCGACCAGCCGGCTGCCGGGAAGCCGCGCGAGGAGGGCGGCGGCGGGGAACTGCTCGCGTCGCGAAAGGGCGACGATGGTGCCGTGGCGAAAGCCCGCGGCGCGAAGGCCGGCGGCATAGGCGTCCATCGGCTGGAACTCCTCGCAGTCGCGGCAGTGTCGGGCGTCCTCGAAGCTGGTTGCGGGATAGGCGACCAGCGCCAGCGCAACGCAGAGGCCGAGGCCGGCGGCGAAGCCCGGCCCGGCCCATCGGCGGAGATCGACCGCATCGAGCCTGCCGATCAGCCAGATCGGCGCGAGGACGAGAAAGATCAGGTGGTGCGGCTTGACGAAGGAGGAGCCCGTCAGCACGAAAGCCGCGACAAGCCCAAGCCCGACGACCACCGTCCGGCCGAGGAGCGCGATCTCCGAGGCGCGCTGGCGTCCCGCGACCGCGATGGGGCGGAAGGCGCGGGGAAAGCAGACGAGCGCGAGGATCCCGAGCGGCGCGAGCAGGACGCTTGCCGCCGCTTCGAAGAGCTTGCGGAACCCCGTGGCGACGCGCGCGGCATAGGGCGCGGGCGCGCTCCCCACGAGTTGGTCCTGCACGTCGGCGGACAGGGTCGGCCAGTGCTGGACCGCCCAGATCGCGTGCGGGGCCAGCATTGCCGCCGCCACCGCGATCGCGATCAGCATCCGCGGCTGGACGAGCCGCGTCCGCCACTCCGGCGCGACAAGGGCGGCGGCGACGAGTGCGAGGCCGAAGATCGCGAAGTTGTAACGGGCGAGCATACCGAGCCCCAGGACCACGCCGAAGAGCGCACAGGATCCGAGGGTCGGGCGGTCGCCGATCCGGAAAAGCGCGAGCACCAGCGCCGGGGCGATCGCCAGTGCGAGCGTGGTGTTGGTCTGGTAGAAGAACAGGTACCAGTGCAGGTTCACCGAGGCGAGCATGGCGAAGCCGGCGCAGGCGGCGAGCATCGGGTCGGGCTGCACCCGGCGGGCGATGGCGTAGAGCCCGGCGAACATCCAGAATATTCCCATCATCCGCAGGGCGAAGATCGCCGCGGGATAGGGGCCGGTGATCTGGGTGAGGATGTGCGCTAGCCAGTAAAATCCGGGCGGGTTCTTGGACTGGTAGCCCCAGGCGAGCGACTGCGACAGCAGCAGCGCCTCGCCGTCGTCGCTGCGGCCGGACGGCGTGAGCAGCGCGAGCTGAAGCGCCATGACGCAGAGATATGTCGCGAGGCCGAAGAGAAGGACGGCCGGTTTCGGCCCGCCTCGTGGCGGGTGCGGAGTGACCGATGGGCCGTTCGCCTCAATCGTTCATGTCCTCGTGCGCGCCGACGCCCCAGATCGCCTGCCGCGGGAGCCAGCCTTCGACTCCGTCGGCGCTGATCTCGCACCAGGCGTCGCGGCAGGCGCGCAGCCTTCCGACCGCGCCGGGCTCTGCCATCGCCCGCACCGCCGTCTGGTCGCTTGGCCCTGAACGCAGGGGCACGGGCGTGGTCCCTTGCACCAGCGCCGTCCGAACGCCGGACAGGAGCGCGCTGTGCACCCAGCCACCGGCACCGTCAGCGTCACGCACCCGGCGCCACTGGCCGTACTCGGCGGTGATCTCAAGCGGCAGGCCGCGGTGGACGAACTCCCAGTCCACCCGCTGGTCGAGACTGGGTCCGCGGCGGGCATTGGCGGTGTCGGACCGCATCGAGACGAAGCGCGGCAGCGGCAGATGCGTGACGGGCCCCCGTGCGGCCGCCTGCTCGGCGGTCGCCGCCGCCTCGGCCAGCACCTGGGTTCCTTCGGTCGCCGCCGAGGCGCCGTATGCAGCCAGCAGCAGAAGCGCCGCCGCCAACGCAAAGCGCCAGAGTTCCACGATGGTCATCTCGGTCCTGCTCTCGTGCCCGACGCCGGGAAGTGCTGGATTCATCCCGCCTCCCCGTGCAATTATGCCCCCAATCATAACGAAAAACCGAGCATCCACAAACAGGAAACAGCATGCCGTCAGCCCGAACGCGCGTCGTGGTGACGCGGCGCCTGCCTGCCCCGGTCGAAGCCCGCATGCAGGAGCTCTTCGACGTAACGCTGAACGAGGACGACCGGGCGATGACGCCTGAGGAGATCGCGGACGCGATGGCCGAGGCCGAGGTGCTGGTGCCGACGATCACCGACCGCATCGACCAGAAGCTCCTCGCCAAGGCCGGTCCGCGGCTGCGACTGATCGCCAACTACGGCGCGGGGTTCGATCACATCGACGTGGCGACAGCGCTGCAGCGCGGGATCATGGTGTCGAACACCCCCGGTGTCCTCGCCGAGGATACCGCCGACATGGCCATGGCGCTGATCCTGGCGGTGCCGCGCCGGCTGCCGGAGGGAGCGGTGATGATGCAGCGCGGCGAGTGGGATGGCTGGAGCCCGACCGCGCTCATGGGCCACCGCATCGCCGGCAAGAGCCTCGGCATCCTCGGCCTCGGCCGCATCGGTCGCGCGGTGGCGCGGCGGGCCAAGACCTTCGGCCTCGTCATCCATTACCATAACCGGCGGCGGCTGCACCCGGATATCGAGGCTGAGCTCGGCGCGACATGGTGGGAGAGCCTCGACCAGATGCTGGCGCGGATCGACATCCTGTCGGTCAACGTGCCGCACACGCCTTCGACGTTCCACATCCTGAACGCGCGGCGGCTGAAGCTGATGAAGCCCACCTCCTTCATCGTGAACACCGCCCGCGGCGAGGTGATCGACGAGAACGCGCTGACCCGGATGCTGCGCGCGGGCGAGCTCGGCGGCGCCGGCCTCGACGTCTACGAGCACGGCCACGACGTGAACCCGCGGCTGCGCGACCTGCCGAACGTGCTCCTGCTGCCGCACATGGGCTCGGCCACCGTCGAGGGCCGCCTGGAAATGGGAGAAAAGGTGATCATCAACATCAAGACCTTTGCCGACGGCCACCGGCCGCCGGACCAGGTCGTCCCTTCGATGCTGTGAGCGCGCCATGACCGTCGACATCTACCGCGCGACCGCCCAGGACAGCCTGAGCCTGACCGAGCTCGACCTCTACCACCGGATCGTCGCCTATCGCGCCACGGTCGGGCTGCCGGCGTTGCCGCTGTCGGCGGCCTTGACCACCACCGCGGGACGGCACGTCCTCGACGCCCGCGAGAACATCTGGGCCACCGGGCTGCAGCTCCCCGCCGGCACCAACCTGCACAGCTGGAGCGATGCGCCCTACTACGAGGACGGCAGAAATCCGGAGGTGATGTGGACGGCCCCGGCGCGGCTCGGCACCGGTTACCCCTCGGCCGGCTACGAGATCGCCGCCGCAGGCCAGGCCAATGTCGGCGAAGCGCTCGAAGGCTGGAAGGGCTCGCCGCCGCATCGCGCCGTCCTCGACAACTCGGGCGCCTGGGCAAACGTGACCTTCCATGCGATCGGAGTCGGTGTGGAAACCGCCGCCGGCCCCGGACCCTATGGGGGCAAGGTCTATTGCGTCTGGTTCGGCGAGGTCTCCGACGCGGGTCCGCCGAGGATCCTTGGCACCGCGGGCGCGGATGCGGTGACGGCAACCGGCTTTGCCGACATCGTGAGCGGGCTGGCCGGCGCGGACCGGATCGCGGGCGCGGCCGGCGCCGACCGGATCAGCGGCGGCGCCGGCCCCGACACGATCGTCGGACAATCCGGTGCGGATCGGCTCGCAGGCGACGACGGCAACGACCGGATCGACGGCGGCGGCGGAAACGACCTGATCACTGGCGGCAGCGGTGCCGACCGACTCGCGGGCGGTGCCGGCGACGACCGCATCTCCGGAGGCACCGGCGGAGACGTGATCTACGGTGGTGCAGGAAATGACATCCTGGCGGGTGATGCCGCCGCCGATCGAATCCTCGGAGACGCCGGCAAGGACACGATCACCGGCGGAGCCGGGGCGGACTGGTCCACCGGCGGCGCCGGCGCGGACACGTTCCGGATTCTGTCTCGGGCGGAGTCCGGGCAGGAGCGGCGGCTCGGGACGGAATCACCGACTTCGCGCACGGCATCGACAAGATCGACGTCAGCGCCATTGACGCCCGCTCCGACGTCGCCGGGGACCAGGGCTTCGCATTCAGCCTCGGATCGGCCGCCAACCCGGCGCCGGGCGTGCTCTACTATTCCGGTGGCGTGGTGCAGGCGGACACCAACGGGAACGGCATCATCGACTTCGAGATCGCGCTCAGCGGCGCGCCCGCGATCACCGCCGGCGATTTCCTGCTCTGATCCGCGGCCCGTGGGCCGGGAAGCACAGACGTTTAGGAAAATGCGAGATGTCGGTTGGGGCCGGCCGAGGGTCTGTGCTACTCTCCCCTTGGGTGAGGGGGTTCGGCAATGCCGCGGATATTTGTGGTTTGTGTCTTGGTGTTGCTTGGCTTGCCCGCGGTCGGCGCGTTCGCCGGCACCGACCCGATCTTCGACCGCTTCGACGCTGGCCCGTTCAATCCTTCCGAGCGCCGGCTGATACAGACCGCCCTCGCGGCGACCGGCGACTACGCAGGCCCGCTCGACGGGGTCTGGGGTGACCTGAGCCAGTCGGCGCTGCAGAGCTACGCGTCGCGCGAGTTCGACGCCCCCGCACTGAACGGCCACGCCGCCGCGCTGGTGCTGCAATTCCTCGACGAGGTGGGCCGGGAGGGCTGGGACTTCAGCTACCTTCCCGATCTCGACGTCTCGATCGCTCTGCCGATGCGCGAGCTCGATCCGCCTGCGGCGGAAGACGGCGGCGAGCGGCGCTGGGGCCATGCGGGGACGCTGACCGTGCTCACCCATCGGTTTGGCGACGGTGACGCGGCGCAGTGGCATGCCGCCGCGCAGCGCGCCAACGCCCGGCCGGCGGCGCTCGTGGCGGAGCGCGGGCCGGCTCGGTTGATCACGAGTGGCGTTCTCGCCGACGGGCGCAGCTTCTACACGCGCTCCGATCGGAGCGGAGACGCCTGGGCAACTGTCTACATCGCCGCCGCCGCCGACGAGGCCGCGGCGCTCAACCTGATCGCCAGCAGCATCAGCCCGGGCCGGCCGCAGGCCTGGGACCTGTCGCGCGGCGGGCGGCTCAGCACGCTGGTGAGCGAGACGTCGAGCTTTCTCGGCCACGCGGACCGGGGCGACCCGCGGCCGACCGCCGCGGTCCTCGCGCCGCACGTCGTTTCGCCCGACCCCGAAGCGAGCAGCACCGGCACCGGCTTCTACGTCGCCTCGCGCATCGTGGTCACGGCCGATCACGTGGTGGACGGCTGCCCGCGGGTCTCGCTCGCCGATGGCACGGAGCTCACCCTTCTGGCGTCCGACCCCGACCTCGACGTGGCCGCGCTGATGGCACCGGACCGGGCGCACGGCTGGCTGACGCTGGCTGACGGCAGAGCGCGCCTCGGGCAGCGCGTGCATGCGGCGGGGTTTCCCTACTACAGCATCGCCGGCACCTCGCTGAACCTGACGAGCGGCAACGTCAGCGCGCTCGCCGGGGTCGACGACGACCGCCGCTTCTTCAGCTTCACGGCGCCGGTGCAGCCGGGAAACAGCGGCGGTCCGCTGATCGATGCTCGCGGCGCGGTCCTCGGCCTCGTCGTCGCGCGCCTGTCTGAGGACTATATCGTCGAAGCGACCGGCAGCCTGCCGCAGAACGTCAACTACGCGCTGCGCGAGGGCGAACTTGCCGGCTTCCTGCACCGAAGCGGCGTCGCCGCCACCGACGGCGGGCTCGGCCGGTTCGACATGGACGACGGCGCCCCCGACGGTTTCGAGCAGGCGGTGGTGCCGATTCTCTGCCGATAGCCGAGCCCGGCACTGGCAGATCACGTCGCGAGGGGCGACGCGCCGGACGTGCCCCGGTTCGTACCCAAGCCCGGCGGAGCAGCCCAGGGCTCGGCCGGCCTAGACGGGATCCTGATGGATGATCACCTCCGAGTTCGGCACTGCGGCGAGCAGCGCGTGCCGGACGCCCGCGGCGATTGCGTGCGCGGAGCGCAACGATTGCGTGCCGTCGAGTTCGAGGTGCACCTGGATGAAGATCCGCGAGCCGGCGGTGCGGGTCTTCAGATCGTGGAAGCCGAGGACGCCCGGGTGGCTGCCGACGATGCGCTGCACGTCCGAGAGCAGCGCCGGGTCGGCGGCCCGGTCCATCAGCGCGTCCCAGGCACCGAGGCCGATCCGGCGTGCTCCGTAGAGCAGCGCCACGCACGCGATCAGCGCGACCACCGGGTCGACCCAGTGGATGCCCAGGCGGGAGAAGGCCAGCAGTGCCAGCAACGCGCCGATGTTGGGGATGAGATCCGCCAGGTAGTGCAGCCGGTCGGCCGCCACGATCTTCGAGCCGGTGCGCCGCGCGACCCGGGCCTGCCAGGCGACGAGGCAGAGCGTGACGACGATCGAGATCAGCATCACGGTGATCCCGAGCGTCTCGGAGGTCAAAGCGTGCGGCTGGATCAGCCGATGGACCGACTTCCAGCCGATCAGTCCCGCCGAGGCGGCGACCAGCAGCGCCTGACCGAGAGCCACGAGGTCTTCGGCCGAGCTGTGCCCGAAGGAATGTTCGTCGTCCGGTGGCTTGGCCGCATAAAGGATCCCGGCGAGCCCGGCGGAAGAGGCAACGAGGTCGATCAGCGAATCCGCCAGCGATGCGGCGACCGAGAGCGAACCGGTCGCGGCTACCGCCCAGATCTTCAGGCCGACCAGCAGCAGCGCCGTGCCGACCGAGGCGAAGCCGGCCGAGAGGTTCAGTCGATCCCTCAGTTCCATGGGTCTTGTTCCACCGTGGCGGCGACGATAGAACCCGCCTCCGAACCGCGGGACAAGAGGGGTTCCGGGTGGTACCCCGCGTTTGAGGCGACAATCAATCGGCGGGATCTCGCCCACGTTGCATATTAGTCTGCAGCACGCGGCACCAACCCGCGAGATTAAACGTTTCGGCCGCGCGGCCGTTCACTTGGGCGTACTTGTATCGCCGGCGCCGAAACAAACTTTCACGTCGGAGTGATGAAAATTTTTCGCAAAGGCTTCCTTGGTGCCGCTTGTCAAGGTTCACGGAAGTTAATAGAATCGGTAGTGGCATCTGGTGTCGTCTTGAACGAACGGATGGACAGTACACTGCAATCCGAGGTCGGTTCGCTGCTTCGGGGCGCCGAGACGGGGAATGGACCGCAAATGTCAGAAGAGCAAGCTATCGGTCGGGGCGAGATCCTCGCGTTGATGACGGAGATCGTGTCGGCGCACCTGGCGAACAACTCGATTGGTCAGGGCGAGGTGCCCGAGTTGATCCAGTCGGTTTACAACAAGCTCAACGAACTCGCCACTGGCGAGGAGGTGGCCTCGGTCGAGTTGACGCCGGCGGTGCCGATCAAGAAGTCGGTGACGGATGACTACATCATCTGCCTCGAGGACGGCAAGAAACTGAAGATGCTGAAGCGGCATCTGATGACGGCCTACAACATGACTCCCGAAGAGTATCGGGTGCGCTGGGGGCTGAAGCCGGACTATCCGATGGTGGCGCCGAACTACGCCGCCAAGCGACAGGAACTCGCCAAGAAGATCGGGCTGGGGCGCAAGCCGCGCGCGCGCTAGCGCCGGGCGGAGGTCGCGGGCCGCTTGCGCGGCTCGGGTACGGAGTTTAGAGCGGGCACGCCGGGCAGGATGGTCCGGCGTGCCTTCGCTTTTTCCGGGAGCGGTGGATGAAGGCGGCGCCCAAGAAGCTGTTCGTGAAGACCTACGGCTGCCAGATGAACGTCTACGACAGTGAGCGGATGGCCGCTGCACTGGCGGCGGAAGGATATGCCGCGGCGGATGGGCCTGAGGACGCCGACCTCATCCTGCTCAACACCTGCCACATCCGCGAGAAGGCGGCGGAGAAGGTCTACTCGGAAATCGGCCGGTTGCGGGCGCTGAAGGCGGTCAACCCGGCGCTGACCATCGGGGTGGCGGGCTGCGTCGCGCAGGCCGAGGGCGCGGAGATCCTGGCGCGGGCACCTGCGGTCGATCTGGTGGTGGGGCCGCAGGCCTATCACCGGCTGCCGCAGATGCTGGCGCGACGGGCGGCGGGAGAGCGGCCCGTCGAGACCGACTTTCCGGCGGAGGACAAGTTCGACCACCTGCCGCAGGACCGACGGGCGCGGCGGGCGCCGGCGGCCTTCCTGACGGTGCAGGAGGGCTGCGACAAGTTCTGCGCCTTCTGCGTGGTGCCCTATACGCGCGGGGCGGAGGCTTCGCGGCCGGCGGCGCGGATCGAGGCGGAGGCGCGGGACCTCGTCGAGCGGGGCGTGGTCGAGATCACGCTGCTCGGGCAGAACGTGAATGCCTACCGGGATGGCGACGGCGTGGGGCTGGCGGCGCTGGTGGGGCGGCTGGCGAGGATCGAGGGGCTGCAGCGGATCCGCTATACCACCTCGCATCCGAACGACATGGGCGACGATCTGATCGCTGCCCATGCCGAGGAAGCGAAGCTGATGCCGTTCCTGCATCTGCCGGTGCAGGCGGGCAGCGACAAGGTGCTGAAAGCGATGAACCGCAAGCATCGCGCGGAGGAGTATCTCGCGCTCGTCGGACGGATCCGGGCGGCGCGGCCGGATATCGCGCTGTCGGGGGATTTCATCGTGGGGTTCCCCGGGGAGACCGAGGCCGACTTCGCGGCGACGCTCGCGCTGGTCGAGGCGGTCGGCTATGCGCAGGCCTACTCGTTTGCCTATTCGCCGCGGCCGGGGACGCCGGCGGCCGGACGGGCGCAGGTGCCGGGCGAGGTGAAGGCGGAGCGGCTGGCACGGCTGCAGGAGCTGCTGACCCGGCAGCAGGCGGCCTTCCAGGCAGGGCTGGTCGGGCGGACGCTGCCGGTGCTGGTCGAGAAGCCGGGGCGGATGCCGGGGCAGATGGCCGGCCGCTCGCCGTATCTCAATGCGGTGCACCTCGAGGCGCCGGCGGAGACGGTCGGCAGCATCGTTCCGGTACGGATTCTGGCGTCGGGGCGGAACTCGCTGGCGGGCGCGCTGGCCGGCTGAAGGCGGCTGCGCCAGGTGCGAGCGGACCGGTTGTCCGCGTGCGATCTGACGATTAAGATACTGATATAACTAGAAAATAGTTTTTGCAATTAACCAGATTTAAAGGATGCTCGCACCTTTAGCCGCCTTCGGTGGCGGCCTGCGCGATGCCCTTGAACTTTCGCCGGTACGCCCCGGGGGTGAGACCGGACTGGCGCTTGAAGGTTCTGCGGAAGGACGCGGCGTCCGCGTAGCCGACCTCGGTTCCGACCTCGTCGATCCCGAGATCGCCGATTTCCAGCATCTGCTTGGCCTCTTCCACCCGAAGCGCAAGCACATAGTCGATCGGCAGATAGCCCGTCGCCGCCTGGAAACGCCGCGCAAAGGTGCGGGCCTTCAGGCCGGATCGCGCGACCATCCGTTCGACGGGCTTCGGCACCGAATAGTTCTCGGCAATCCAGCCCTGGCAGTCGCAGATCACGGCGTCTTGCCCGAGCGGCCTGGGCATGGCGGCGTAGGGCAGCTGGCCGTCGTCGTGCCCCGAGAGAAGGAAGACCTTCGCCGTCTGCAGCGCCTGCCTGCGCCCGCAGAACCGGGAGATCAGGTGCAGGGCGAGATCCTGCCAGGCGGTCACGGCGCCGGCGGTCACGATGCCGTCGGGCTCGGCGGTGAGACAGAGGACCAACTCCCGGCGCAGCCGGACCCGAGGATAGCAGCGCCGGAACAGATCCTCGTAGGCCCAGTGTCCGGCGGCATCGCGGCCGTCGAGAAGCCCGGCCTCGGCGAGCAGCACCGAGCCCGAGCAGACCGAGGCGACCATGGCGCCCTGCGCGTGGATGCGCTGCAGCCAGGCGATTTCGCGCCCGTACCGGCCGCGGGGCGGCGTATGGATCGGGGTGTACATGTCGCAGACGAGGGCGACGTCCGGCAGGGGAAGCTCGTCGATCGAGGCGTGCGGCTCGACCATCACGTTGCCGGTGCATCGGAACGGCTCGGCCCCGGCCGCGACGATGCGAACGTCCAGCGCCTCCGGCCCGGGCTCGCCCATGGTCATGTCCGGCCAGACCGCGCCGACCGAATAGAGGACGTCGTAGAGCCCGTAGAGCACCGAGGGTGACGTCTCCGCCGCCGCCAGCAGGGCGAACAGGGGTTTCGAGCGCTCGGCCATGTCCGGGAAGACCCTCTATCGCCGCGATGGTGTCAAATATCGCCCGATCCTGGGGCTTCCGCCACTGCCGGGTCCGCAGGCGACAGCGTAGCCTCGGGGACTGTTCCTGGCAAAGGGCTCCACCATGACCGTCGGATCGATGCGCGAACTGGCCGCCGGCTTCCCGGACGCGGTCGTCTCCCTTCGGGCGCGCCTGAAGGGCCGGATGCTGCTACCCGGCGACGACGGGTATGACGCCGCGCGCGCGGTCTGGAATGCGATGATCGACCGGAAGCCGGCGGCGATCGTCGAGTGCCGGGATCCCTCGGACGTCGTGCTGGCGGTCGGGTTCGCCTCCGACCTCGGACTGCCGGTGTCGATCCGCGGCGGCGGGCACAACGTCGCGGGGCACGCGGTCTGCGACGGCGGATTGATGGTGAACCTTGCCGCGATGCGCGCGGTCCGGGTCGACCCGGAGGCGCGACGGGCATGGGTCGAGGGCGGCTGCACCTGGGCCGACGTCGATCGCGAGACGCAGCGCTTCGGACTGGCGACGCCGGGCGGGCTGATCTCGGATACCGGGGTGGCCGGGCTCACGCTCTCGGGCGGCATCGGCTGGCTGCGCAGCCGCCACGGCCTCTGCATCGACAACCTGGTCGCCGCCGATGTCGTGGTGGCCGACGGCCGCCTGCTGCACGCAAGCGCCGAGGAAAACCCGGACCTGTTCTGGGCGCTGCGCGGCGGCGGCGGCAACTTCGGCGTCGTCGTGGGTTTCGAATTCGCGCTGCATCCGGTCGGCCCGACCCTGATGTTCGCGGCGCCGATCTACCCGGCATCGGCGGGATCGGCCCCGATCCGCTTCTGGCGCGACTTCCTCAAGGACAAGCACGGCGACGTCGCTTCGCTGGTCGAGTTCTCGACGGTGCCGGAGTCCGCGGACTATCCGGCGGAATACTGGGGACAGCGCGTCTACACGCTGGCAGCGGTGCATGCCGGTTCGGCCGAGGAGGGCGAGCGCGTGCTGCAGCCGCTTCGGGAACTCGGCGCGATGGCGGCCGATTTCTCCGGCGCGATGGCCTATTGCGACCTGCAGCAGCTCTTCGACACGCTGATCCCCTTCGGCCGGCATCGCTGCTACTGGAAGTCCCACTATCTCGCGGACCTGCCGGATGCGCTGATCGACGAATGCCTCTCGAACGCGGCGCAGGCGCCGTCGGCCGCGACGCTCAGCTCGATCTGGAACTTCGGTGGCGCGACGGCGGACGTCGCTGCCGAGGCGATGGCGTTCGGCGACCGGTCGATGCCGTGGATGTACTCGATCGACGCGATCTGGACGGAGCCGGCGGAAGACGATGCGAACATCTCCTGGGCGCGGCGTGCCTGGCAGGGCGTCCGACCGTTCGCGCAGGACGGCCGGGTCTACCTGAACTTCGCCGGCCACGGCGAGGATGGCGAGCCGCTGGTCCGGCGCGCCCATGGCGCGAACTACGGCAGGCTCGCGGCGACGAAGGCCAAATACGACCCCGGTAACACCTTCCGCTTCAATGAGAACATCCGACCCGCCCCGTGACGGGCGGTCGGATGTTCGTCGTGCCGAGCGCTGGAAGCGGACATTCGCCCGCATCCACGCGTGTTCACCATTGCTACACCCGCCGTCGGGCAAGACTATTGCGCCACCTGCGCGCCTCGGGCAGTCTGAGGTCGCGAATGCTCAATCCAGCCGGAGGCCCATTGGCGATCACCGCCCCGAACCCCGCCTCGAACACCGCTTCGAATCCGGACGATCGGTCCGACACGGTGCTGGAATTCCCCGACAACCGATTGCTCATCGACCTTTGCGGCGAACTCGACCGCAATATCGTGCAGGTCGAGTCGCGCCTCGGGGTCGCCATCCATCGCCGAGGAAATCATCTGGCGCTGCACGGCGCGGCGCCGGAGCGCGACGCGGCCGAGCAGGTGCTGCGCGGGCTGTACAAGCGGCTCGAGCAGGGGCGGCCGGTGACGCCGGGTGACGTGGAGGCCGCGATCCGGCTGGTGCCGGCACAGCCGCCGGCGACGGAGACGCGGCTGAGCCAGCTCGACATGTTCTCCGGCGAGCCGCTCGAGATCCGCACCCGGCGCAAGGTGGTCGAGCCGCGCACCCCGGCGCAGACCGCCTATGTGAAGAACCTCTTCCGCCACGAACTGGTCTTCGGGCTCGGTCCGGCGGGCACCGGCAAGACCTACCTCGCGGTGGCGGCGGCGGTGGCGATGTACATCGAGGGCCGGGTCGACAGGATCATCCTGTCGCGACCGGCGGTGGAGGCGGGCGAGCGGCTGGGCTTTCTGCCCGGCGACATGAAGGAGAAGGTCGATCCCTACATGCAGCCGCTCTACGACGCGCTGAACGACTTCTTTCCGCCGAAGCAGGTGGCCAAGCTGATCGAGGAGAAGCAGATCGAGATCGCGCCGCTCGCCTTCATGCGCGGGCGGACGCTGGCGAGCGCCTATGTCGTGCTCGACGAGGCGCAGAACGCGACGACGATGCAGATGAAGATGTTCCTGACCCGGCTCGGCGAGGGAAGCCGGATGGCGGTGACCGGCGACACCACCCAGATCGACCTGCCGCGGGGGGTCGCCTCGGGGCTGGTCGAGGCCGAGCGGATCCTGCGCGACGTCCCGGGGGTCGGGTTCACCCGCTTCACTGCCGAGGACGTGGTGCGACATCCGCTGGTGGCGCGAATCATCCGCGCCTACGAGAGCGCCCGGCCGCCCGGATGCCTGAGCCCGATGCCTGAGGTCGTCGAGCCGGTCGTCGAGGACGCGCACTGGGAGGCGGCGGGGATCACCGCGATCGCCGAGCGGGCGGCGCGGGCGGCGCTGGCGGCGAGCGGGCGCGACCCGGAGCTGCACGAGCTGGGGCTGCTCGCCTGCGACGACGCGCGGATCGCGGCGCTGAACGTCGAGTTCCGCGGCCGGCCGGAGCCGACCAACGTGCTGAGCTGGCCGGCCTTCGCCGGGCCGGTCCCCGAGGAGCCACCGGGGCTCCCGGGAGAGGGGCCGCTGTTCATCGGCGACATCGCGCTCGCCTACGAGACCTGCGCCCGCGAGGCGGAGGCGGCGGGCGTTTCGCTCGCCGATCATGCCGCCCACCTGGTGGTGCACGGCGTCCTGCACCTTCTCGGCCACGACCATGCCGAGGACGGCGAGGCCGAGACCATGGAGGCGCTGGAGGCGAAAGTGCTTGCCAGCATGGGGGTGGCGAACCCATATTCCGGCCAGGAGCGTCCCTGAGGCGCGGCATTCGGACAGGAGTGATGGCCGAGACATCGGACGGACATGCGGCGATCGGGCCGGGCATGTCCGGAGACGACGACCCGGACAGTACCGCCCGGTCCAGTTCCTTCTTCTCCCGCCTGTTCCGCCGCGAGGCCTCCGACGAGGAGGACGACGCGGATGACGCATCCGAGCCCGGCGAAACGGCCGGGAGCGAAGGTGCTCGAAGCATGCTGCTCAACCTGCGCAACCTCAGGCGTCTCCGGGTGGACGACGTCGCGGTGCCGCGCGCGGACATCGTCGCGGTCTCCGAGCATGCGACGCTCGAGGAGATCGTCGCGGTCTTCCAGTCGAGCGCCTCGTCGCGGCTGCCGGTCTATGCCGAGACGCTGGACCAGCCGGTCGGCCTGGTGCACCTCAAGGATCTGGCGCTGAAGTACGGCTTCGGCGCGCAGGGCGCCGATTTCGACATGCACGAGCTGATGCGGCCGCTGCTCTATGCGCCTCCGTCGATGCCGATCGGGGTGCTGCTGCAGAAGATGCAGACGGCGCGCATCCACATGGCGCTGGTGATCGACGAGTACGGCGGGGTCGACGGGCTGGTGACGATCGAGGACCTGCTCGAGCAGATCGTCGGCGACATCGCCGACGAGCACGACGAGGACGAGGGCGAGCTCTGGAACCGCGAGGCGCCGGGGGTGTATCTCGCCCAGGCACGGATGGAGCTCGACGACTTCGAGAAGGCCGCGGGCGTGCGGCTGGTGGACCCCGAGGTAGCCGAGGAGGTCGACACGCTGGGCGGGTTGGTGATCCGGCTCGCCGGTCGGCTGCCGGCGCGGGGCGAGGTGGTGCCGCACCCCGACGGGCACGAGTTCGAGGTGGTGGACGCCGACGCCCGCCGCATCAAGCGGCTCCGGGTGCGGCTCGATGCCGGGACGGACCTGGCCGCGGCCGCGGAATAGGCCGGCCCTCGCAGTGACGCAAGCGAAGTGACGCGGCTCGGGCGGCGGCTGGCCGCGCTCTCGACGCCCGCGCGGCTCGGCCTCGCCGCCATCGCCGGGGCGGTGCTGGCGCTCAGCCAGTCGCCGGTCTCGGCGTGGTGGCTGCTGTTTCTCGCGATGCCGCCGCTGGTCTGGCTGCTCGATGCGGCACGCGGTTGGCGCGGCGCCTTCGGCGTCGGCTGGGCCGCGGGGGTGGGGTTCTTCGGCGCGGCGCTGTTCTGGATCGTCGATCCCTTCCTGGTCCAGCCCGAGGTCTTCGGCTGGATGGCGCCTTTCGCGGTGAGCGGGATGGCGACGGGGCTCGCGCTCTTCTGGGGGCTGCCGTTCGCGCTTGCGCGGCGGCTGAGGCCGCCGGGGTGGCGACGGGTGCTGGCGCTGGCGGCGCTCTGGGCGCTGTCGGACTATGCGCGGGCGCATCTCTTGACCGGCTTTCCCTGGGCGCTGCCCGCCTATGCCTGGGTCGAGTCGCCGGTGATCCAGGTGGCGTCGCTGACCGGGCCGCATCTTCTGGGATTGCTCACGCTGATCGCGGCGTTGCTGCCGGCGCTGCTCGGCTGGCGAGCGGTGGCGGTGGCGGCGGCGCTGGTGGCGGCGGGCTGGGGGTTCGGCGCCTGGCGGCTGGCGCAGCCGCTGCCGGTGCGGGCGCAGCCGCTGGTGGTGCGGCTGGTGCAGCCGAACGCGGTGCAGTCGGAGAAATGGCTGCCGGGCAAGGAGCAGGAGTTCTGGGACCGGCACATCGCGCTGACCGCGGCGCCCGCCGCCCGGCGCCCCGACGTGACGATCTGGTCGGAGACCGCCGCGCCCTTCGCGCTCGGCACCCGCCCCGACCTGCAGGCCGAGGCCGCGGCCGCGGCGCTGCCGGGGCGGCTGGTGCTCGGGATCACCCGCTTCGAGGAGGGCCCGGCGGGTGAGCGCTGGTTCAACTCGCTTGCGGTGCTCGACACGGCGGGCAAGGCGGTCGCGGTCTATGACAAGCACCACCTGGTGCCGTTCGGCGAGTACATTCCCGCTGCGGGGCTGGTGGACCGGCTGGGGCTGCCGGCGCTCGAGACGCTGACCCGCGGCGGCTTTTCCGCCGGGCCCGGGCCGCGGCTGGTGGCGGTGGAGGGGCTGCCGCCCTTCCTGCCGCTCATCTGCTACGAGGCGATCTTTCCCGATGCGCTGCGCGCGCCCGGGGGCCGGCCCGAGTGGCTGGTGCAGGTGACCAACGACGCCTGGTTCGGCACCGCCTCGGGGCCGTGGCAGCATTTCGCGCAGGCGCGGGCGCGGGCGATCGAGCAGGGGCTGCCGCTCGCGCGCGCGGCGAATACCGGCATCTCGGCGATGGTCGATCCGCTCGGCCGGGTGGTTGCGAGCATCGGCCTCGGCGAAACGGGATACATTGACGCGGTCCTGCCGGCGCCGCTGCCGGCTACGACCTATGCGCGTATTGGCGACGCGCCGGCTTTGACTGCGATGTTGGTGGTTTTAGTGTTAACTGCTTCAGTATTTCATCGTGGCATTTTCGGAAAGTTCGACGGATAAACCTCTGAAGCGATCGGGGTAACCTGCGCCGCGCTTGGGGCGGAGGGGACGGCCAGGGGCCCTGGTCCGGTCAGCCGTTTGCTGGGTGGGGTGAGCAAGTGTCAGTGAGCAAGTCAGCGAGTGAGATCGACCTCTACGTCGGAATGCGGATGCGCCGGCGGCGCGAGGCGCTGGGGATCAGCCAGGGGCGGCTGGGGCGCCACCTCGGCCTGACCTTTTCGCAGATCCAGAAGTACGAGAAGGGCACGAACCGGATCGGGGCAGGGCGGCTCTACCAGATCGCGGGCTTTCTCGGCGTGTCGACGAGCCATTTCTACGAGGGCGTCGAGAGCCCGGCCGCGGTCGTCGCGACGGCGCCGCGCGGCATCGCGCGGCGCGACGAGTTCCTGGTGCTCAACGAAGCCTTCTCCGCGATCCACGACGCGGAGACCCGTGCGTCGGTGCTGGCGCTGGTGCGCTCGCTCGCGAGCAACCCCGCACACGCGGCGTCGCAAGGCTAGACCAGAGGCAGACGCGGATGCGGATGCGTCATCCCGGCCGACGGCATCCCCGCTGACGGCATCCCCGCGGACTGCGCGAGGGGAGATCGATTTTGCCGACATGCTGGTGTGCAGGCGGTGGTGCGGGGTCGGCAGAGGCGGACGCCGTTCCGGTGCTGGCGCGCTGGCAAGCCGAGAGAGCGGTGTCGGCTGTGCCGAAGGGCGCGAGGGATTTGCGTCGCGCCGATTGCGCGCTGAGCGGATTTTGCGCTGCGGCGGGATTTGCGCTGGGCGGATTCGCTGGGCGGATTGCGGCTGGGCGAATTGCGCGCTGGGCGGATTGCGGGCTGGGCGGATTGCGGGCCGGGCGGATTGCGGGCTGGGCGGATTGCGGGCCGGGCGCATTGCGGGCCAGGCGGATGGCGCGCCGGGCGGATTGCTGGCCGGCGGATCGCGGGCTGCGGCGGATCGCGTGGGCGGATAGCGCGCTGGACGGATTCGGCTGGGCGGATGCGCGCCGGCGTCGCGGGGGGCGCTCGGGTCGCCTGCGAGCTTGCGGGCGAGCGCGGAGGGGTTCCGGCGGAGCGGCGGGAGGTATCCGCCCCGGGTGCTTTCGGGTGGCCGGCGGTCATGGCCTGGCGGC
The DNA here is from genome assembly GCA_963737485.1 of uncultured Alphaproteobacteria bacterium. GTDB lineage: Bacteria > Pseudomonadota > Alphaproteobacteria > Rhodobacterales > Rhodobacteraceae > Amaricoccus. The sequence continues at coordinate 170,113 of CAVTSR010000005.1, forward strand.
GGTGGAGGCCGCGCGGCGGGGTCGTGGCCGGCGACGCGTCGTGCAGGCGTCGCGCCCGGCGCGCGGCGGCGGATGCCGCCGGAGCGGGGTCCGCCCGGATGCCGCATCGCCGGTTGACCACGCGAGTCGGCCTGCGTAGGGATAGCGCCGGGCAAGACGAGCGAGGCTTCAGATGAGCGGTCGGGAAGACTATCACTTCACCTCCGAGTCGGTTTCGGAGGGACATCCCGACAAGGTCTGCGACCGTATTTCCGACGCGGTGCTCGATGCCTTCCTGAGCGAAGAGGCCGAGGCGCGGGTGGCCTGCGAGACCTTCGCCACCACCGACCGGGTGGTGGTCGGCGGCGAGGTTCGCGGACCCGGCGCGGTGCTGGCGCGGATCGAGGACATCGTCCGCGCCTGCGTGAAGGACATCGGCTACGAGCAGAAGGGCTTCAACTGGGCGACGCTGCGCGTCCACAACTACATCCACGGCCAGTCCGAGCACATCGCCCAGGGCGTCGACGCCGGCGAGGACAAGGAAGAGGGCGCGGGCGACCAGGGGATCATGTTCGGCTATGCCACCGACGAGACGCCGGCGCTGATGCCGGCGCCGATCCACTATTCGCACGCGATCCTCCGGCGGCTGAGCGAAGCGCGCAAGAGCGGCGGCGAGCCGCGGCTCGGGCCGGACGCCAAGGCGCAGCTGAGCCTGCGCTACGCCGGGGGAAAGCCGGTCGAGGTCTCGTGCCTCGTGCTCTCGACCCAGCATCTCGACGAGAGCATGGAATCGGCCGACGTCCGCGCGATGGTCGAGCCCTATATCCGCGAGGTGGTGCCGGAAGGCTGGCTGACCGAGCAGACCGTCTGGCACGTGAACCCGACCGGCAAGTTCGTGATCGGCGGGCCGGACGGTGACGCCGGGCTGACCGGGCGCAAGATCATCGTCGACACCTATGGCGGGGCTGCCCCGCACGGCGGCGGCGCCTTCTCGGGCAAGGACCCGACCAAGGTCGACCGCTCGGCGGCCTATGCCGCGCGCTACCTGGCAAAGAACGTGGTGGCGGCGGGGCTCGCGAAGCGCTGCGTGCTGCAGCTCTCCTACGCGATCGGAGTGGCCAGGCCCCTCTCGATCTATGCCGACACCTTCGGCACCGGCGAGGTGCCGGAGACCGAGATCGAGAAGGCGGTTGCGCAGGTGATGGATTTCACGCCCCGGGGCATCCGCACCCATCTCGGGCTCAACCGGCCGATCTATCAGCGGACCTCGGCCTACGGCCACTTCGGCCGCGCGCCCGACAACGAGGGCGGCTTCTCCTGGGAGCGCACCGACCTGACCGAGGCGCTGGCCAAGGCGGTCTGAGCGGGCCCGGCATGGACGGCACGCCGCCGGTCCGGCGCAAGCTCTACGGCAGGCGTCACGGCAAGAAGCTGAAGCTGAGCCAGCGGCAGCGGCTCGCTGATCTGCTGCCGCGACTTCGGATCGCCGGGGTGACACCCGAGGAGAACCCCGGGCGTGTGCCGCTGGCGCTGCAGGCGATCTTCGGCGACGCGCGGCCGATCTGGCTCGAGATCGGCTTCGGCGCCGGCGAGCACATGGCGGCGCAGGCGGCGGCGCATCCCGAGGTCGGGATGATCGGCTGCGAGCCCTTCGTCAACGGCGTGGCGGCGGCACTGGGCAAGCTCGAAGGGTTGGCGAACGTCCGGCTGCATCCGGGCGATGCGCGCGATCTGATCGAGATCCTGCCCGAGGCGTCGGTCGCGCGGGCGTTCCTGCTCTACCCCGACCCCTGGCCGAAGGCACGGCATGCGCGCCGCCGGTTCGCGGGACCCGAGACGCTGGCGATGCTCGCGCGGGTGATGGCGCCCGGAGCGGAGCTGCGGCTCGCGACCGACATCGCGGACTATGCCCGGCACGCGCGCGAGGCGGTGGCCGCGACGGCCGGGCTCCGGCTCTGCGGCGACGGCGCGCTGCCCTGGCCGGGATGGCCGGGGACGCGCTACGAGGCAAAGGCGCTCGCCGCGGGGCGGCAGCCGGAATACCTGACCGTGGTCCGCGGCTGAGACCGGCGAGGCCGCGGCGCAGGCGGCGGTCGCGGCGCCCGCCCACCGGCTCCGCCCACGCCTTCGCGCCGCGGCCGCCGTCCGGCGAGCGCGCAGCATGGACCGCGGAACGGCGATCCCCTAAGAGACGGGCCGAACGGGACCGGCAGGAGGAGATCGCGATGGCGGAGCATGGCGAGGCGAAGCCGCTGAGCGCGCGGGCGGTCGGACCGCTCCGTGGCGCGGCGCAGGTGCCGGGCGACAAGTCGGTCTCGCACCGGGCGCTGATCCTCGGCGCGCTGGCGGTGGGCGGGACCAGGATAACCGGTCTTCTCGAGGGGCAGGACGTGCTCGACACCGCCCGGGCGATGCAGGCCTTCGGCGCCGAGGTGGAACGGACGGCGCCCGGCGCCTGGCGAGGTGCACGGCGTCGGCGTCGGCGGCTTCCAGGAGCCGCAGGACGTGATCGACCACGGCAATTCCGGCACCGGCGTCCGGCTGGTGATGGGCGCGATGGCGACGACCGACATCACCGCCACCTTCACCGGCGATGCCAGCCTGCGCGGCCGGCCGATGGGGCGGATCACCGATCCCCTGGCGCTCTTCGGGGCGGAGGCGCATGGGCGGCGGGGCGGGCGGCTGCCGATCACGCTGATCGGCGCCGCCAACCCGCTGCCGGTGCATTACACGACGCCGGTCGCCTCGGCGCAGGTGAAGTCGGCGGTGCTCCTCGCCGGGCTCAATGCACCGGGCGAGACGGTGGTGACCGAGAAGGAGCCGACCCGCGACCACACCGAGCGGATGCTCGCGGGCTTCGGCGCCTCGGTGCGCACCGAGGAGACGGGCGACGGACGGGTGATCGTGCTGCGCGGGCAGCCGGAGCTGCGTCCGCAGACGATCGCGGTGCCGCGTGACCCGAGCTCGGCGGCGTTTCCGGTGGCGGCGGCGCTGCTGGTCGAGGGCTCGGAGGTGACCCTGCCCGGCATCGGGCTGAATCCGACGCGGGCGGGGATCTACACCACGCTCCTCGAGATGGGGGCCGATCTCGCGATGGAGAACCGGCGCGAGGAAGGCGGCGAGCCGGTCGCCGACCTGCGGGTCCGCTTCGGACCGCTCCGGGGGATCGAGGTGCCGCCGGAGCGGGCGCCCTCGATGATCGACGAGTACCCGGTGCTGGCGGTGCTCGCCGCGACCGCCGAGGGCGCGACGGTGATGCGCGGCATCCGCGAGCTCCGGGTGAAGGAGAGCGACCGCATCGACGCGATGGCGCGCGGGCTCGATGCCTGCGGGGTGAAGGTCGAGGAGGGGGAGGACTTCCTGATCGTGCAGGGACGCGGCCATGACGGCATCGCGGGCGGGGCGACGGTGGCGACGCGGCTCGACCACCGGATCGCGATGGCCTTTCTCTGCCTCGGGCTGGCGGCGAAGGCGCCGATCCGGATCGACGACGGCGGGCCGATCGCGACGAGCTTTCCCGATTTCGTGCCGCTGATGCGCGCGCTCGGGGCGGAGATCGACGGGTGAGGACCGGCGGCTGCCTCTGCGGCGCGGTGCGCTACCGGGTGGACGGCGAGATGCGGCTGCTCGCGGTCTGCCACTGCAGCCAGTGCCGGCGCTGGACCGGGCACGGCTTCGCCGCGGCGACGGTCGATCGCGCGGCGCTCGTGGTCGAGGGCGAGGTCGCGTGGTTCGAGTCGACGCCGGGCGCGGTGCGGCGCGGCTTCTGCCCGGTCTGCGGGTCGAGCCTGTTCTGGGACCGGATCGGGGCGGAGGTGACGGACGTCCTGGCCGGGACGCTGGACCTGCCCACCGGGCTGAGCTTGCAGGACCATATCTTCGTCGCGGACAAGGGCGACTACTACGCGATCGCCGACGGCCTGCCGCAGTATCCGGGCAGGCGGGGATGATCTTCACCGTCGCGATCGACGGGCCGGCGGCCGCCGGCAAGGGGACGATCGCGCGGGCGGTGGCCGCGACCTTCGGGCTGGGGTTTCTCGACACCGGGCTGCTCTATCGCGCGGTGGGGGTGCAGGCGCTGGACGACGGGCGCGGGGTGATCGATCCGCACTGGGCGGCGGTGCTCGCCCGCCGGCTCGAGCCCACCGATCTCGAGCATCCGGCGTTGCGTTCGGCGCGGGCGGGACAGGCGGCTTCGAAGGTGGCGGCGATGCCGGAGGTGCGGGCGGCGCTCCTCGACTTCCAGCGCCGTTTCGCGCGGCGCGAGGGCGGGGCGGTGCTCGACGGCCGCGACATCGGCACGGTGATCTGCCCGCAGGCGGAGGCGAAGCTGTTCGTCACCGCCTCCGACGAGGTGCGCGCGGGGCGGCGGCAGGCCGAGCTCGGCGCGGCGAGCCTCGAGGCGGTGCTGGCCGACCTGCGCGCCCGCGACACCCGCGACGCGGCGCGCGAGGTGGCGCCGATGGCGCGGGCGGCGGATGCGCTCTTGCTCGACACTACCGATTTGACTATAGACGCGGCCGTCGCCGAGGCGGTCTCCTTTGTGAGGAGCCGATGGCCGGGTGGGGCTTGAGCCTCGCGCCCGGCATCGCCATCTGGCGTCGACGGGACACGATGCGGACAAAGACCGGCGGATTCAACCGCTCGGCCGGAAACATGGATCAAACTGGAGAACTGGATGCCAGCTGCGGCAACATTGGATGATTTCGAAGCGCTGCTGAACGAGAGCTTCGAGCTGGAGACCCCCGAGGAGGGGACGGTCGTCAAGGGCACGGTGCTCGCGATCGAGGCCGGACAGGCGATCATCGACATCGGCTACAAGATGGAAGGCCGGGTCGACATCAAGGAATTCACTCCCCCCGGCAAGGCCCCCGAGATCGCCATCGGCGATGTCGTCGAGGTCTATCTCGACCGGGTCGAGAATGCCCGCGGCGAGGCGGTGCTGAGCCGGGAGAAGGCGCGGCGCGAGGAGGCGTGGGATCGCCTCGAGAAGGCCTTCGCCAAGGAGGACCGGGTCGAGGGCGCGATCTTCGGCCGGGTCAAGGGCGGCTTCACCGTCGATCTCGGCGGCGCGGTGGCCTTCCTGCCGGGCAGCCAGGTCGACGTGCGGCCGGTGCGCGACGCGGGGCCGCTGATGCACATGCCGCAGCCCTTCCAGATCCTGAAGATGGACCGCCGCCGCGGCAACATCGTGGTCTCGCGCCGGGCGGTGCTCGAGGAGAGCCGGGCCGAGCAGCGGGCGGAGATCGTCGCGCGGCTGACCGAGGGCGACACCATCGACGGCGTCGTGAAGAACATCACCGAGTACGGCGCGTTCGTCGACCTCGGCGGCGTCGACGGCCTCCTGCACGTCACCGACATGGCCTGGCGCCGGGTCAACCACCCGAGCGAGATCCTCGGGATCGGCGAGACCGTGAAGGTCCAGGTGATCAAGATCAACAAGGAGACGCAGCGGATCAGCCTCGGCATGAAGCAGCTGCAGGCCGATCCCTGGGATACGGTCGAGGAGAAGTTCCCGATCGGGTCGAAGCACCTCGGCCGCGTCACCAACATCACCGACTACGGCGCCTTCGTGGAGCTGGAGCCGGGGATCGAGGGGCTGGTGCACGTCTCGGAGATGTCCTGGACGAAGAAGAACGTCCATCCGGGCAAGATCGTCTCCACCTCCCAGGAGGTCGAGGTGGTGGTGCTCGAGATCGACGGGCAGAAGCGGCGCGTCTCGCTGGGCCTGAAGCAGACCCAGGGCAACCCGTGGGAGAACTTCGTCGCCACGCATCCCAACGGCACCCAGGTCGAAGGCGAGATCAAGAACATCACCGAGTTCGGGCTGTTCGTCGGCCTCGAGGGCGACATCGACGGCATGGTGCACCTCAGCGACCTCGACTGGAACCGGTCGGGCGAAGAGGCGATCCAGGACTACCGCAAGGGCGATCTCGTTCAGGCGGTGGTCACCGACGTCGACGTCGAGAAGGAGCGCATCTCGCTCTCGATCAAGGCGGTGGGCGGCGATCCCTTTGCCGAGGCGATCGCCGGCGTGAAACGGGGCGACATCGTCACCGTGACCGTCACCTCGATCGAGGACGGCGGCATCGAGGTCGAGTACGACGGGATGAAGAGCTTCATTCGCCGGTCGGACCTGAGCCGCGATCGTTCCGAGCAGCGGCCGGAGCGCTTCACCAAGGGCAACCACGTGGACGCCCGGGTGGTGAGCATCGACGCCAAGACCCGCAAGCTCGGCCTCTCGATCAAGGCGCGGGAGATCGCCGAGGAAAAGGAGGCCGTGGAGCAGTACGGCTCGACCGACTCCGGTGCCTCGCTGGGCGACATCCTCGGCGCGGCGCTCCGCCGCAAAGACAAGGACGACGCCTGAGTTGGACGCGCTCGAGCGCGACTTCTACGAGGAGCGGCGCCGCAAGTGGCGCCGCTCCGCCTTCTGGCGGGGCTTTCTCGTCGCGGCGGTGCTGGCGGTGATCGTCGCGGTGTGGATGGGCTCCGGCTCGCTCGAGCACACCGGCCGGCAGATCGCCCGCATCGAGGTGGGCGGGGTCATCTCCGACGATCTCGACCGCGACCGGCTGCTCGGCGAACTCGCGCAGGACGACAAGGTCCGCGCGGTGGTGTTGCGGATAAACTCGCCCGGCGGCACCACGGCCGGGGCCGAGGCGCTGTATCGACGGGCTGCGGCGGATCGCCGCGAAGAAGCCGGTGGTGGCCGAACTCGCCGAGGTGGCCGCCTCCGGCGGCTACGTCGCGGCGATCGCCGCCGACCACATCGTGGCGCGCGGCAATACGCTGACCGGCTCGATCGGCGTCATCATGGAATATCCCGACCTGACCCAGATCATGTCGAAGCTCGGGGTAGAGCTGGAGACCGTGCGCTCGTCCGAGCTGAAGGCCGAGCCGTCGCCGTTCCGGCCGACCAGCCCGGCGGCGCGGGCGGTCGACGAGAAGCTGGTCGCCGACAGCTACCAGTGGTTCAAGGGGCTCGTGGCCGAGCGGCGCGGGCTGCAGGGAGCGCCGCTCGACGCGGTGACGAACGGCGCGGTCTTCACCGGGCGGATGGCGCTCGCGGGCGGGCTGATCGACGAGATCGGCGGCGAGCCCGAGGCGCTGGCCTGGCTCGAATCGCGCGACGCGGCCCTCAAGGACCTTCCGGTCCGGGACTGGAAGGTGGAGCGCGAGGGGCCGCTGACGGAGCGCCTGCTCGGCGAAATCGGGCCAACCGGCCGGATTCTCGGGGAAATATCGCTTCGGCTGGCGCCCAAGCTCTATTCCATCGGGCCCTGAATCCTGCCAGTATGGCTGCCGCGCGGGATCGTCCCGCGGGTCGGGAGGCCGCAACGGCGGTGCCCGGCGCGGGGAAGCAGGGGGCCGCGATGATCAAGTCCGAGCTTATCCAGAAGATCGCCGAGGAAAACCCCCACCTGTTTCAGCGCGACGTCGAGCGCATCGTGGGCACCGTGTTCGACGAGATCATCGAGGCGATGGCGGCGGGTCACCGGGTCGAGCTGCGCGGCTTCGGCGCGTTTTCGGTCAAGAAGCGCGAGGCGCGTCAGGGACGCAACCCGCGTACCGGCGACTCGGTCACCGTCGAAGAGAAACACGTGCCTTTCTTCAAGACGGGCAAGCTGCTACGGGACCGGCTGAACGGCGACTGAGCCGCCGGAGCCCGGCAACGCGGAGGCATGATGCGCACCCTGAAGCTGATTTTGCTGGGAGTGATCCTGATCGCGCTGGTGGTGCTGGCACTCGCCAACCGCGAGGTGGTGACGCTGCACCTGCTGCCGGAAGGCATCGCGCAGGTGATGCCGATCTCGGTCCGGCTGCCGCTCTTCGTCGTCGTGCTGCTCTCGGCGGTTGCGGGCGTGGTGATCGGCTATCTCTTCGAGTGGCTGCGCGAGCACAAGTACCGCCGCCGGGCGACGCAGAAGTCGCGCGAGGCGGAACGGCTGAGCGCCGAGGTCGATCGGATGCGCAGGGCGGCCGGGCGCGCGGAAGACGACGTGCTGGCGCTTCTGGGCCACCGCTGAGGCTGGCGGTGCGGGTCAAGATCTGCGGCGTCCGGTCGCGCGCAGAGGCGGCGGCTGCCGTTGCCGCCGGGGCCGCGTACATCGGGTTGGTGCGCTTCCCGCCTTCGCCGCGCCACCTGTCGCTCGCCGATGCCCGCTGGGTGGCGGAATCGGTGCCGAGCGGGGTCATCCGGGTGGCGCTCACCGTCGATGCCAGCGACGCGGCACTCGAAGAGCTGATCGAGGCGGTGCCGATCGACATGCTGCAACTGCATGGCCGCGAAACCCCCGAGCGGGTGGCCGAGATCGGCGCCCGCTTCCGCCGCCCGGTGATGAAGGCGATCGGCGTGTCGTCGGAGCCGGACGTGGCGCAGATCGACGGCTATCTGCGGGTGGCCGATCAGGTGCTGATCGAGGCCCGCGCGCCGCGCGGCGTCGACCGGCCGGGCGGCAACGGTCTCGCCTTCGACTGGCGGCTGATCCGCGGGCGGCGCTGGAAGCGTCCCTGGATGCTCGCGGGCGGGCTGACGCCGGAGAACGTCGCCGAGGCGGTGCGGATGACCGGCGCCGAGCAGGTCGACGTCTCCTCGGGGGTGGAGAGCCGTCCCGGCTTCAAGGATGCCGCCCGGATCCGGGCTTTCGTGCACGCGGCGGTCTCGGCCGAGCCGGAGACCGCCGTGAGCTGAGCGCGATCCCTTTTCACGGTCGACGCAGGACCGGGCCGGCGGTAGAAGGCCGCAGACCAGAGGGGACGGCCGATGAACCTGCAGCAGCCCAATTCCTTCCGCACCGGCCCGGACGAGCGCGGCCGGTTCGGCGACTTTGGCGGTCGCTTCGTCTCCGAGACGCTGATGCCGCTGATCCTCGACCTCGAGGCGGAATACGAGAAGGCGAAGACCGATGCGGCCTTCTGGGCCGAGATGGACGACCTCTGGAAGCACTACGTCGGCCGCCCGTCGCCGCTCTATTTCGCCGAGCGGCTGACCGAACGGCTGGGCGGCGCCAAGGTCTACTTCAAGCGCGACGAGCTCAACCACACCGGCGCGCACAAGATCAACAACGTGCTCGGCCAGATCCTGCTGGCACGGCGCATGGGCAAGCCGCGGATCATCGCCGAGACCGGCGCGGGGCAGCACGGAGTGGCCACGGCGACGGTCTGTGCGCGCTTCGGGCTGAAGTGCGTGGTCTTCATGGGCGCGACCGACGTCGAGCGGCAGAAGCCGAACGTCTTCCGGATGAAGCTCCTCGGCGCCGAGGTGGTGCCGGTGACGAGCGGGCGGGGGACGCTCAAGGACGCAATGAACGAGGCGCTGCGCGACTGGGTGACCAACGTGCGCGACACCTTCTACTGCATCGGCACGGTGGCGGGGCCGCATCCCTATCCCGCGATGGTGCGCGACTTCCAGTCGATCATCGGCAAGGAGACCCGCGAGCAGATGCTGGAACGCGAGGGGCGGCTGCCCGACAGCCTCGTCGCCTGCATCGGCGGCGGGTCGAACGCGATGGGGCTGTTCCATCCGTTCCTCGACGATCGGGAGGTGCGGATCATTGGGGTCGAGGCCGGCGGGCACGGGGTCGACGAGCGGATGGAGCATGCGGCGTCCTTGACCGGCGGGCGGCCGGGGGTGCTGCACGGCAACCGCACCTACCTGCTGCAGGACGCCGACGGGCAGATCATCGAGGGGCATTCGATCTCGGCAGGCCTCGACTATCCCGGGATCGGACCGGAGCACGCCTGGCTGCATGACCTCGGCCGGGTGGAGTACGTCAGCGTCACCGACGCCGAGGCGCTCGAGGCCTTCCGGCTCTGCTGTGTCACCGAAGGGATCATCCCGGCGCTCGAGCCGGCGCACGCGCTTGCGCACGTGGCGAAGATCGCGCCGGGACTGCCGGCGGACCACCTCTTGGTGATGAACCTCTGCGGACGCGGCGACAAGGACATCTTCACCGTCGCCGACGCCCTGGGCGTGGCGATGTGAGCGCCGTGCAACGCTCTATGACCTTGGTTTAGGCCCCTAAGAGCAGGGTTTAGATCGACGGAATGAGACCCCAGCCCAATCGCCAGCGCTCGCGCCAGCGTGTCATCTCAGTTTTGCGAGCGGTCGCCGATCCGAAGTACGGGGGGCGGGCGGACGCCGGGACGGCTGGTTCGTCCCGCAGCGTAGCGAGTGAAGATGAGGGGTACACGTTCGGTCGGAATCAGCCGGTCCGGATGTGGTGCGTGGGTGTTGGCGGCCCCGCCCGGCAGGTCCCGGGCGGGGCTGTTCGCCTGTACGAGTGCCGGAGCCCGAACCATGTTGCGACGTGCCATCACCGCGGGGCTGATCGCTGCCGTCTCCGCGACGCTATCGCCGCGGGTCATGGCCGAGCCGCTGCAGGACATCACCAGCGACCTGCAGCAGCAGGGCTATCACATCCTCGAAGTCCGCAAGACGCTGCTCGGCCGCATCCAGATCACCGCCGAGACCGACGGGTACCGGCGTGAGATCGTCTTCGACCGCAGCACCGGGGAGATCCGGCGCGACCTCATCGAGCCGGAGAACGCGGCGCCCGTCGTTCCGCCGAAGCAGAATACCCTGTCGGACATCATCGGCCGCGGGATCGGCCGGATCACCCGCGGTCGCGAGCCGGCTCCGTCCGCTCCCGCGGCCGCCGCTGCGCCCGGCGTCGAATTGCCGTCCGCGCCCCCTCCTGCAAGCCCGGCGGCGCGCCCGCCCGCCACTCATGCCGTTGGCGCCGCAAAGCCGGCTGCGCCGACGACCGCCCGCCGCACCGGTGCTGCCAGCCATCCCAGCAATGCCCGCAGCCTCGGGGCGCCGGCGGCAGGCTTCAACGCCGCCTCGGGCAACCGGTCGAGTGGCGCGAGCGCCGGGGCGGGCGCGGGCACCGGCGCGTCGAGCGGATCGAACGGCGCCAATGCGTCGCGTGGTCCGTCGACCAACGCGAACGCCTCCGGCGGCGCCGCTGGCAGTTCGACCGGCTCCGGCGCGGGCTCGGCAACGTCGGGCGGGGGAGCCGTCGGCGGTGCCAGCACCGACAACGGCTCGGGCGCCGCGGCGGGCACCAGCGGCAGGTCCGACGGCGCGGCCAGCGGCGGCGCTGCAAACGAAAGCGAGTCGGGCAGCGGCGGCGCGTCTCCCACGAGCAGCAGTTCCGACGGCGCGGCGAGCGGCGGCGCCACGAACGGAGGCGCGGCCAGCGGCGGCGCGTCGAGCGGGGGCACGTCGAGCGGCGGCGCTTCGGGTGGTGAGACCGGCGCTTCCGGCGGCGGGCAAAGCGGCACCTCCGAAGAGACGGGCTCCGGCGGCGAAGCCTCCGGCGGTTCGTCCGGCGGCGACACCGGCAGCTCCTCCTCGACCGGAAGCGAGAGCGGCACGTCGGGCGGCTCCAGTCCAGGCGCGTCCGGCGGCAGCGACTCCGGAAGCTCTGGCGACTCTGGTGGCTCGGGCGACGCGAGCGGCTCGTCCGGCGACGCGGGCGCCTCGGGCGGTGGGAGCGACGACGGGGCGTCAGGCGACTCGACCGAGTCTGGCGGCTAGCCGGACGGGCGAAGCGCTGTCGACCAAGCGGACTTCTTCGGTTCTGGCGCATCCCCTGTCCGGGCCGGGCGCGCCGGGGCGCCGCCTCGGCCGCGTCTCGGGCGGCGTGCGCGCCGCGTCGAGGGGTTGAGCGGCATGCGCAAGCCGCTGTGGATCAACCTGCTCCTCGTGCTCGTCGTCGGCATCCAGACGCTCTGCACGCTGTTCTTCGTCTGGGACATCGTCGCGGGGGTGATCGGGGTCCGGCGCGCGCCGTTGGCCTGGGAGACGCGCGAACTCATGGAAATCGGCGCGGCAATCGGGCTGGTGCTCGGGGTTGGGCTGGGCGCCGTGCTGCTGGTGCGGACGCTGAGGCGCAACCGTGCGGTCGAGAGCCGGCTGCGCCAGCTGTCCGGCGCCTTCGCCGTGCTGCTCGAGGAGCGTTTCGTCACCTGGAAGCTTACCCCGTCCGAGCGCGATGTCGCCTGGTTCACCATCAAGGGCCTCAGCATCGCCGAGATCGCCCGCTTGCGTGGCACCAGCGAAGGCACGGTCAAGGCGCATTCGAATGCCATCTACCGCAAGGCCGGGGTCAGCGGCCGGACGCAGCTGCTCAGCCTGTTCATCGAGGACCTGATGGACGGCCAGCCGGCGCCGGTCGCCGTCGCGCCGCCGCGAAAGTCGGCGTGATCGCGGGATGAGGCCGCTTGCCCGACCGGTCCGGAGCGCGTATGCGGCGCACGGGGGCGGCCGGTTCCGCCCGGCAGGCGCGGCAGTCCGCGCGCGCCGAGAGCAAGAGCACGTTACGGTATGGAAAAGCTGGAGATCGGGGATCTCGTCGTCCTGACGTCGGGATCGATGCGGATGGTGGTCGCGGGAACCGAAGGCGAGCAGGTGGCCTGCGTCTGGTGTCACGAGGGCAAGATCGGGCGCGATGCCTTCGATGCCCGCCTGCTGAAGAAGTGGGAGTTCCGCGAGGAGGAGCGGCCGGCCCGGGCCGAGGGCGGCAGCAAGCCGTACCGCGGCGACCGCGAGGGCGGCGGCAAGCCTTACCAGCGCCCCGAGGGTCGCGACGAGCGTCCGCGCGGCAAGCCCGGCTGGGACGGCAAGCCGCGGGAGAAGAAGTTCTTCCGCAAGGACGGCTGAGCGCTTCTCGCTCGTCGGGGCCCGACACCGCATCCTCCGGAAGGAGGCGAGCGCCGGCGTCACGACCCTGAAGTTGCCGCGCCATTTGTGCTATCCTGTCCGCCGCCGTTGCAGAACGGCGGCGACTGCTTTGCAGACAAGCCCTCAGGAAAATGATGGCACGATAGGGAGATGCGAATGCACGTAGTTTCAAGGTTTTACGCGGGCCCGGGCGCGAAGGAGCTGTTCGATGTGCTGAGCGAGCGCAAAGACGACGTCGAAGCGCTGCTTCGCAAGGTCGATGGCCTCAAGAGCTATACGTTGTTCTGGACCGGGAACGGCGGCGTCAGCGTCACGGTCTGCCGCGACAAGGCGGGGACCGATCAGAGCGTGAAGGTTGCGCGTGAGTGGATCGCGGCGAACGCCTCGCACATCACGGTGGGGGCGCCCGCCCTCGCCGAGGGCGAGGCCATCGTCGCGATCAGCTGAGGCGGGCGCGTCGGCGCGACGGCCGGCTGGCGCTAGCGCCAGCCGGCCCAGCGGACCCAGGTGCCGTGATGGCTGGCGCGGCCGAGCGTGCGGGTCTCGCCGTCCGGCCAGAGCGTCAGGGTAATCTCGGCCCCGTTCTCGGCGTCGCCGCCTTCGAGCCTGAGCCAGGCGAGCGGTGCGTCGGAGGGCGCGCGGGCACCGGCCTCGGCGAGGAGCCCGGTGATCCGTGCCTGCGTCGCCGGGGGCAGGTAGGTCCAGATGATCGAGTGGTAGACGACGTGCGCGTGGCCGGGGTGCGGCACGGCGAGCCGGCGTGCGAGCCAGTCGGCGGCGTCGGCGGGCTCGACGCGGATGCCGGCGGCGCGGGCGACCTCGATCGCTGCGGCGGTGCGGGCGAAGCGTGCGGTCTGGTCCGGCCAGACGAAGGAGAGGAGCCGCAGCCGGCCCTCGGGGGTGGTGGCATCGAGCGGCGCGATATCGCATCCGGCGCGGGCGGCGACCCGGATGCTCGGAAGCGGTGGTGGCGGCCCCTGCCAGTCGGGCTGGAGCCGCACCGGCGCAACGGGATCTCCCCAGGTGGCGCCGCCCAAGCGGTAGGCGAAGCGGTCCCACGAGAGGTTGAGGCCGGCGCTGGCGCCGAGCTCGGAAGTGACCAGCGGCAGCCCGCCGACCCGCTCGGCGACGGTTAAAAAGCCGGCGCAGAGCGCGGCGCTTCGCTGCGGCTCGTTGGTCTGCGGCGGCCCGTCGAGCCTCGACAGCAGATAGTCCGCATGCCGGACAAGTGCGGCGGAGATGGCGGTCCAGAGCGCCGCGTCGTCGACCTCGTTTGGCGGATAGACTGCTGCGAGCGCAGGGTCGGTCCGTTCGAGCACCAGCCCGTGCAGGCCTCCGGTCAGCCGGAGGGCGACGGTGGCGCCCTGGTAGCTGGCGTCGCCGGGCCAGCCGAGGACGCGATCGGCGACGGCGCCGCCCACCGCCATCCGCTCGGCGAGGAGCGCGCAGACCCGCGCGGTGAACGGCGAGCCCATTTTTGCGCAGGAACGCGCCTGCTCGCGGAAGACTTCGCGGATCGCGGCCGCGCTCACCGGAAACGGTCGGCGAGCTTTTGCAGCGCGCTGCGGGTGTCGGCGGGCGCGGCCTCGGGAGCGGCCTCGTGTGCGGCGTCGTGTGCGGGGGGCGGCGGGGCCTCGCGCGGCGGCTTCTCGGGCTTGAGCGGAGCGGTCCGGCGGGCGACGGCGTCGAGGAAGCGCGCGGTCTCGCCGAGGGCGAGCGCCGGGGCGCCGTCGGCCGCGCCCGCGAGCAGCGGGTCGAGCCATTCGGCGTCGGCCTTGGCGAAGTCGCCGAGGACGTGGCCGGTGACCAGCCGCTTGTCGCCCGGATGGCCGATGCCGAGGCGGACGCGGGTGAAGTCGGGGCCGATGTGGGCGTCGATCGAGCGGATGCCGTTGTGTCCGGCGCTGCCGCCGCCGCGCCTGACGCGGACCTTGCCGGCGGCGAGGTCGAGCTCGTCGTGCAGCACCACCACGTCGCCCGGCTCGAGCTTGTAGAAGGCGAGCGCCGCCTGTACCGCGTCGCCCGACAGGTTCATGTAGGTGCCGGGTTTCAGCAGCAGCACCTTTTCGGCGCCGAGCCGGCCGTCGGCGACGAGCCCGTGGAACTTGCTGCGCCACGGCGCGAAATCGTGCGCGGCGGCGATGGCGTCGACCGCCATGAAGCCGATGTTGTGGCGGTTGCGGGCATACTCGGCCCCCGGATTTCCCAGGCCGACCAATAGCTTCATCGCGTCCCCCCGGAAAGGAACGGCGCGCCGCGGAGGGGCCGCGGCGCGCCGGATGCGGTCGCCGTGGCGATCAGGCTTCGGTCGCTTCGGCTTCGTCCTCGATGCCCTCGGAGCGCAGGCCGGAGGGGGCCTGGATGTTGGCGATCGCGAAGTCGCGGTCGGCGATCACCGGCGAGGTGCCGGCGGGCAGCTCGACGTTGCTGATGTGGATGGTGTCGTTGATGTCGGTGCCGCCGAGGTCGATGACGACCCGGTCGGGGATGTTGCCGGCGGTGACGTAGAGCTCGAGGTCGTGGCGCACCTCGGTCAGCACGCCGCCGCGCTTCAGCCCGGGGGACTTCTCGCGGTTGGTGTACTCGATCGGGATGTGCAGCGCGATCCGGGTGCGGTCGGTCAGCCGCAGGAAGTCGACGTGCGTCGGCAGGTCCTTCACCACGTCGCGCTGGACGGCACGGCAGATGACAGTGTTGTCAGTGCCTTCGACCTTGACGTTGATCAGGGTCGAGAGGAAGCGGCCCTGCTTGAGGTGCTTCAAAAGGGTGTTGAACTTGACGCTGATCGGCTGCGGGTCGACGCCGCCGCCGTAGATCACGCCGGGGACCATCCCCTCGCGACGAGCTTGCCGGGCGGCCCCCTTGCCGGTCCCGGTGCGCGCCACGGCTTCGAGAACGGGTGTCTCGGCCATTGGCTTCTCCATGAGTTGCGCGGCCTCCCTCCAAGGGTGCGAGGGCCGCGAGGCCGGGTGCATAGACGATCCGGGCGGGGATGGAAAGGGGGTTTTGCCCCCCGAGGGCGGGAGCGGCGGATTCCGCTGTGAGGACAGGGAGTTGCGCAGGCTGGAACGCGTATGGAAAGCGTATGGAAAGCGGCCATACGAATCGCCGGCCGGCGGGCGGATCCCGGGAGGCGTCAGCGGTACTCGGCGACCTCGACGAGGTTGCCGTCGGGGTCGCGGAAGTAGAGCGAGGTCATGGGTCCGCGGGCGCCGTCGCGCGGGACGGGGCCGAGCTCGACCGCGACGCCGGCCGCGGCGAGGCGGGCCTCGACCTCGGCGAGGGGGACGGCGGCGACGAGGCAGAAGTCGCCGGCGCCGGGGGCGGGGTGCGCGGCCTTGGGCTCGAAGGTGCGGTCCGCCTGGTGGAGGTTGATCTTGTGGCCGCCGAAGGCGAGCGCGGTCGGGCGGCCGGGGGTGTCGATCCGGCGCATGCCGAGGGCCCGCTCGTAGAAGGCGCAGGTGGCGTCGACGGAGGCGACGGTCAGGACCAGGTGGTCGATGGTCGCGATCATGGGGTGGGGGGGTGTCGTCATGTAAAGGCTCCTGAGCCCGCGTAGGGTTAGAATCCGGCACGGAAGGAAAACTATCGCAAATGCTAGCGGCCAATTCATCTTTCTAAGCGCGTCTAGATGGGCCACCCTCTCGCTGGACGCTGCCTTTCAATCAGCCATGCTCCGGTAAGGCGATCGCAATCGACAAACCGCCACTTAAGTGAATTGCGATGGCAATCCAGCCTATCAACGCTCAACTCAGCAATGAACAACACAATCGCGGATAAATACCCATGAAGTTCGACGTTCTCGGCCGCATTAACAACATGAGCCTTCCCGACGGCAAGACGGCCGTACTTTACTCTGTTTACGAAGCGGTCAGTAACTCTATACATGCAATCAATGATCGCTTCACCGAAGGCTTGGCCGCTGAGCGCGGGCGCGTGCATGTTGATATAGCGCTAGAACAGGACGGAGATATCTCTTCAATTGCCATTCAAGATAACGGCATCGGGTTCAACGCCGCAAACCTAGTCTCATTCGAAACGAGCGACAGCCGGTTTAAGTATGCTCGGGGTGGCAAGGGAGTGGGGCGCTTTATCTGGATTAAGCTGTTCGAAACGATCAGAGTGGAAAGCGTGTACGACGAAGGTGACAAAAGAAGGAAGATTTCTTTCCGGTTCGTGCCAGAAAAAGCAAATTCAATTCAAGATAAAGTAGAGTCAAGCGCGTCTGACTTGCCAGTAGGTACTAAAATTACGCTATCCGAACTTCGCGCCGACCTAAAAGGTCGTATTCGACCCAGCTCCTATTTGAAGGACCTTGCCCTTCACTTTTTTCCTCAATTTATTTCTGACACGCTCCCGGAGATAAGCATCACTTACAATGGTGACACGTACAACCTAAATGAATATATTCGCAGCCAGGTTCAGCCTTCCGAACGTTCGGTATTGCTCGTCGACTTCGGGGATGGGGATACCGAACTGTGTGTTGATCATCTTTTTGTAGACAAGTCGATTTCTACTGGTTTGCGGAACTCCTATCTTTTAACCGCGCACGGGCGTCTTGTAGGCGATCCTGTTTCGATCGAGCGGAAGTATGCGCTGAAGGATCTCGAGAACGGAAAGGCTTACGTTGCCGTCGTGAGCTCGAAGTTTCTCGATGACCGGGTGGACCAAGAGCGACTGGGTTTCAAACTGACATCCGGCCAAAAAGAGATCCTAGAGGACGCCGTTCTAAAAGCCGCGGAGTTGTTTCTGTCTGAGCACATTGCCGTTCTGAGAAGCCACCAGAAGAACATCGTAGCCAAGATTTTGAAGGAGCACCCACAGCTCGCTACTCAGCTAACTAACGTGGAAGAGTACGTAGATCAGATCGCTCCTAGCATGGATGATGAGCAAATCGCGCAAAACCTTTTCGTTTTGCTGTATCGCGATGAAAAAGACTTAAGAAAGAGAATTGCGCAGCTTGACCAGTTAGCTAATTTAGACTCCGATGTTCGCGAACAAATTGATGAAACCCTACAGGAAATATCGAATCAAGAGAAACATAGGCTTGCTGAGCTACTGGTAAAGCGCCATCAAATCTTGCAACTGGCAAATTTGATGCTCAAATACGACGACGCTGAGGAGCAAGTCTATCATTATGAGCGGGTCATTCATGACCTAATTTGTCCGATGGGGAAAATGTACCGATCTGGCGAGCATTCTGACCACAATCTATGGATGCTGGACGATGCCCTGAGTTTGTACGAGTTCTTCGCTTCCGACAAGTCTATCAAATCATTGGCTCGTGAATAGATCTCGACGAGGGAGCCTGATTTGGTGTTCTTCAATCCGCTGGGATTCCGCCGCGAAAGTACCAGTGACCCGGTTGCGATTGTGGAGTTTAAGCGGCCGGGAGATGAGCGCCTAAGTCAGGATCCGGTGAATCAAGTTCTAAACTATATTGACCTGTTGCGAGGAAAGACGGTTCGCGACATAGATGGTGCTGTCGTGTCAAATATAGATGAACAAACCTCGTCCGATTGCATCATCGTTTGCGATCTAACAGCGCCGGCGCGTCGATCGCTAGAGCGGTCAATTGCACAAAACCGTACGCCTGACGGTGACGGATACTACGGCTGGTCGATCCCTCATAAGGGCGAGGATTAGGGTTATCTCCTACTCGAAGATGTTGCGCGATGCAGAAGTCCGACACAGTGCATTCTTCGAGCAGCTAGGGCTTGGCAGTCCGTCAGCCGCAGCAAAACGGCGCTCCGCCAGTGCGAGAGATCGGCGACGAGCGGCGGCGTCTTAACAAGCAAGCTCCAAGCGGCATTTAACCATGCTGCTCGCGTCCGGCTGACAAGCCTCCGGCGCGAATAACGCATCTACGCTTAGAAAATCGGAAACTTGGCCGTCGTCTGATTGGGATTGGACCGGTCGGGGTCGCGCGGAGATCGGCCAGACTCGGTACCGCCTACCGCCCAGCCCCCGCCGCCCTCCGCCTTCTCGTGGTCGCCCCAGGGCCCGTGGTGGGCGCCGGGCTCGTCCACGCGCTCGAAGCCGTGGGCGCCGAAGAAGTCGCGCTGGGCCTGGATCAGGTTGGCGGTGGTGCGGGGGGTGCGCATCTCGTCGAAGTAGCCGAGGGCGGCCGAGAGGGCCGGGGTCGGGATGCCGTGGAGGGCGGCGGCGGCGACGATCTTGCGGAGGCTCGGGTGGGTGGCCTTCAGGCGGTCGGCGAAGCTCGGGGCGAACATGAGGTTGAGGTCGGCGTGGCCGGCGAGGGCCTGGGCCATGTCGTCGAGCATCGCCGAGCGGATGATGCAGCCGGCGCGCCAGACGCGGGCGATGCGGTCCATCGGGAGATCCCAGCCGTACTGGTCGGAGGCGGCGGCGAGGAGGCCGAAGCCCTGGGCGTAGCAGCAGAATCTTGCCGGCGAGGAGCGCGCCTTCGAGGCGGTCGAGGGGGGCGTCGGCGGGGTCCATGCGGCTGTCGGGGGCGGCGCCGAAGAGGGCGGCGCCCTGCTGGCGCGCGTCGAGGCGCGAGGAGAGGTTGCGGGCGACGACGGCGGCCTCGATCGTCGAGGCGGGGGCGGCGAGGAGGGCGGCCTCGACCACGGTCCAGCGGCCGGTGCCCTTCTGGCCGGCGCGGTCGAGGATGACCTCGATCATCGGCTTGCCGGTGACGGGGTCGGTGGCGCGGGCGACGATGCCGGTGATCTCGATCAGGTAGGAGCGCAAGGGGCCGGCGTTCCAGGCGTCGAAGGCGTCGGCGACCTGCGTCGGGGTCTGGCCGAGGCCGTCGCGCATCACGCCGTAGACCTCGGCGATCATCTCCATGTCGGCGTACTCGATGCCGTTGTGCACGGTCTTGACGAAGTGGCCGGCGCCCTCGGGGCCCATCCAGTCGGCGCAGGGGGTGCCCTCGAAGCGGGCGGCGATCGCCTCGAAGATCGGGGCGACGCGGTCCCAGGCGTCCTTCGGGCCGCCGCCCATGATCGCGGGGCCGTGGCGCGCGCCCTCCTCGCCGCCGGAGACGCCGACGCCGAGGTAGGGCGAGCCCTGGGCGGCGGCTTCCTTGGCGCGGCGCTGGGTGTCGTGGAAGTTGGCGTTGCCGCAGTCGATGATGAGGTCGTCCGGGTCGAGGAGCGGGCGGAGCTGCGGCGATCATCTGCGTCGACGGGGTCGCCGGCGGGGACCATCAGGATGATCGCGCGCGGGGTCTTCAGCGCGGCGACGAGGGCCTCGAGGGTCTTGCAGGGGGTGATCTTGTCGGCGAGGGGGCCGGCCGTCGGCGGCGAAGGCCTCGGTGACGCGGGTGGTGCGGTTGAAGACCGCGATGGGGAAGCCCTTCTCGGCGATGTTGAGCGAGAGGGCCGCGCCCATGGTGCCGAGGCCGATCAGTCCGATGTCCGATGTCATGGCGTTGCGTCCCGAAGCCCCCCACCGGGGCGTTGCAGTCTCCCCGCCCGAGCGGCGGGGGGCCGACTATGGACGAGGGGCCGCGGCGAAGGCAACCCGCCCGGCCTGCGGGAGCTTCGCGGATCAATTGAAAGTCGCGGGCGAGGATTCCGGCTAGAGTCGGGCGGGCAGCGAACGACGGGAGTGCGGGATGGCAAGGCTGGTGGTGCGCAACGCCGAGCGGATCGTCACGATGGACGCGACGCGGCGCGAGCTCGGAGGCGGCGATATCCTGATCGAGGACGGCGTCATCGCCGCGGTGGGTCGCGTCGCGGCGGAGGGTGCCGAGGTGGTCGACGCCCGCGGCTGCGTGGTGACGCCCGGCCTCGTCAACACCCACCACCATCTCTACCAGTGCCTGACCCGGGTGGTGCCGGCGGGGCAGGATGCGCTGCTCTTCGGCTGGCTCACCTCGCTCTATCCGATCTGGGCGCGGATGCAGCCCGAGGACATGTTCGTCTCGGCGCAGCTCGGGCTTGCCGAGCTGGCGCTCTCGGGCTGCACGATGAGTGCGGACCACCTCTATCTCTTCCCGGACGGGGTGCGGCTCGAGGACACGATCGAGGCGGCGCGGACGGTCGGGATCCGCTTTCATCCGACGCGGGGGGCGATGAGCGTCGGCGAGAGCGCCGGCGGGCTGCCGCCCGACAGCCTGGTCGAGAAGGAGGCGGCGATCCTCGACGACATGGTGCGGGTGGTGGACGGCTTCCACGATCCGAGCCCGGGCGCGATGCTCCGCGTCGGGCTGGCGCCCTGCTCGCCGTTCTCGGTCTCGACCGGGCTGATGAAGGACGCCGCCGGCGCTCGCGCGCGACAAGGGGGTGATGCTGCACACCCACCTCGCCGAGAACGAGGAGGACGTCGCCTATTCGCTGGCGCAGTTCGGCTGCCGGCCGGGGCAGTATGCCGAGGACCTCGGCTGGACCGGCGACCACGTCTGGCACGCGCATTGCGTGAAGCTCGACGCGGGCGAGATCGACCTCTTCGCCCGCAGCGGCACCGGCGTGGCGCATTGTCCGTGCTCGAACTGCCGGCTCGGCTCGGGCATCGCGCCGGTGCGGCAGATGCGCGACGCGGGGGTGAAGGTCGGGCTCGGCGTCGACGGCTCGGCCAGCAACGACGCCGGGCACCTCGTCTCCGAGGCGCGGATGGCGATGCTGCTGCAGCGGGTGAAGAACGGCGCCGACGCGATGAGCGCCCGCGAGACGCTCGAGATCGCCACCCGCGGCGGCGCCGAGGTGCTCGGGCGGCTCGACGCGCTCGGCTCGATCGAGCCCGGCAAGCGTGCCGACCTCGCGGTCTGGGACGTGAGCGGGCTGGAGGCGGCGGGCGCCTGGGATGCGGTGGCGGCGCTGGTGCTCTGCGGGCCGTTTCCGGTGCGCGACCTCTTCGTCGAGGGACGGATCGTCGTGCGCGACGGCCGGCTGACCGGGCTCGAGGTCGAGGATGTGCTCGAGGCCGGCCGCCGGCGCCTCGCGCGGCTGATGGGATGAGCGAGACCGCTCAGGCCCGAACCGGCACCACGTCCACCGCGTGCTCGCTTTTCTGCTCGCCGGCGATGCGCAGCACCCCGGTGACGGGCGCCACGTCGCCGTAGTCGCGGCCGCGGGCGACCACGATGTGGTCGGCCCCGGCGACCACCGCATTGGTCGGGTCGTATTCCAGCCAGCCGGCCTCGAAGCCGCACCAGGCGCGCACCCAGGCGTGCATCGCGTCGGCGCCTTCCAGCCGCGGCCGGCCGGGCGGGGCGTTGGTGCGCAGGAAGCCCGAGACGTATCCGGCCGGGACGCCGATGCCGCGCAGGCAGGCGATCATCACCTGGGCGAAGTCCTGGCAGACCCCCTCGCGGCGCTCGAAGGCTTCGGCGGGCGGGGTGTCGACGGTGGTCGCCTCGGCGTCGAAGGTCATGTCGCGGTTGAGCGCGAGCCCGATCGCGCGCACCGCGTCGGCGGCGGTCATGCCCGGCGCCAGCTGCTCGCGGGCGTAGGCGGTCATCTGCGGCGCCGGCGCGGTGCGCGGGCTCGGGCCGAGGAAGTGGTGCGGAGCGTTGCCGTCGAGGCGGCGGTAGCCGACGATCTCGTCCTGCAGCCGCGCGAGCGGCGGCGAGATGTCGAGCCCGGGCCATTCCGCCAGCCGCTCCACCCGCGCCGAGACGCGAAACAGGATCTCGTCGTGCGCCTCGCGGAAGACGACGCCGATCGCGCCGTTGCCGAAGAAGTCGACGAAGGGGCGCTCCTCGGCGGGCTCGGGGCGGATGGTGAGCGCCCCGGTGATCCGGCGCTGCACGCCGGGAAGGTCGGCCGGGATCAGCCGCAGGATATGCCGTCCGGTGACCGCCGGGCGGTCGTATTCGTAGGCGAAGGTGAGGCCGATGTCGTAAAGCATGTCAGCGCAGGTAGGTTGCGGAGACGAGGTCCGACACCGCTTCGAGCTCGACGATGAGCGCGCGCAACGCCTCGCCGTCGAGGATGTCGGGGGTCTGGACCGCCAGCGCGGTATGCGCCTGCAGCGCTGCGCGGGACAGCGCCGACATCTGCCCGTTGACCTCGGCGTTGGGCAGGAAACCGACGTGGGTGCGCACCTCGCTCAGGTGGTAGAGGATCGAGCGCGGGTTCATCGTGTCGAGCGCGAGCAGGTCGACCACGGTGTCGCGGGTGGTGGTGACGGCGTAGCGGCGGCGGTGCGACATCACGCTGTCGCCGATCTCGACCGCGAGGTCGAGCGCGCCGTCCGGCGCCTCGGGGTCGGCGAGGGCGGCGAGCGCGCCCGACATGCCGATCGCACGCTCGAGGCTGCGGCCGATCGACAGGAAGCGCCAGCCGGTGAAGCGGTACATGTTCTCGTGCACGAGGCCGGAGAAGCCGCTGATCTTGCGCAGGAGCACGCCCATCGCGCGGGCGGCGTCGTCGCCGGGGGTCACCCGCTCGCTCATCTTGCGCGTGGTCCGGGCGAGGTCGTTCAGCGCGTGCCAGCCGTCGATCGAGAAGCGGTCGCGGACGTTGCCGGCACTGACGATGGCGGAGGCGAGCGTCGCGATCAGCGAGGCCGGCACCCCCTCGGCGTAGTCGAGGCCGACGCCTTCGAGATAGTCGCCGAAGTGGGCGATCAGCGCCGCCTCGGGGTCGGCCATCTCGGCCAGCCGGACGTTGTAGGCGCGCAACAGCCGCATCGCACCCTCGGCGCGCTCGACGTAGCGGCCGAGCCAGTAGAGGTTGTCGCCCGCCCGGCTCGGCAGCACGCCCGGCCGGATCCGGGCGTAGGGGCCGGTGGTGCTGGGCAGCATGGTGACGGTCTCGACCGGGCGCGGGCTCACCACCCAGACGTCGGCGGCGGTGCCGCCGCGCTGCATCGCGATCGCGGTCGGATCGAGGGTGTTGCCGATGCGGGCGAAGCCGCCGCGCATCACCTCCCAGCCCTGGGGCGTGCGGGCGAGAAAGACCCGGAGGCTCATCGGGCGGGGGACCAGCACGCCGTCGACGTAGGCGGGGGTGGTCGAGAGCATCACCGCCTCCTGGCCGACGAGCTCGGCGCCGTCGGCCTCGAGCCAGGCGTCGAAGGAGGCGCGGGCCTTGTCGCGGAACTGGCCGCCGAGGATGGTGGTGTCGTCGACCTCGTAGGGCAGCTTGGTCGAGAGCGCCGGCCCGATCATCAGGCGGTCCTTGTTGGCGCGGACGTGCTCGCGCTCCGCCGGCTGGCCGCACCACCAGGTGGCGATGTTGGGCAGCACGAGGTCCTCGCCGCGCAGCGCCCGCGCGATCCGCGGCATGAAGGCGAGGAGCGCGCGGGTCTCGAGCACGCCCGAGCCGAGCGCGTTCACCAGCGTCACGCTGCCCTGGCGCAGCGCGCTGACGAGGCCGGGGGTGCCGAGCCGCGAGCCGGCGTCGAGCTCGAGCGGGTCGGCGAAGGCGGCGTCGAGCCGGCGCCAGAGGACCGAGACCGGGCGGAGGCCGGCGACGGTGCGCACCATGACGCGGCCGTCCTCGACGGTGAGATCCTCGCCTTCGAGCAGCATGAAGCCGAGGTAGCGGGCGATGTAGGCGTGCTCGAAATAGGTGTCGTTGAGCGGGCCCGGGGTCAGGATCGCCGGGCGGGCGTCCGGTTCCGCCGAGAGGCCCTGCAAGGCGTCGCGGAAGGTGCGGAAGAAGCCCGCCAGCCGGTGGACGTGGGTTTCGGCGTAGAGGTCGGCGAAGACGCGGCTGATCGCGACCCGGTTCTCGAGCGCGAAGCCGGCGCCGGACGGCGCCTGGGTGCGGTCGCCGAGCACCCACCAGCTGCCGTCGGGGCCGCGGCCGATCTCGAAGGCGAGAAAGTGCAGGTAATGGCCGCCGCGCGGCGGGACGCCGACCAGCGGCCGCAGCCACTCGCGCGAGCCCGCGATCAGCCGCGCCGGCAGGTGGCCCTCGGCGACGAGGCGGTTCGGGCCGTAGAGGTCGGCGCAGAGCGCCTCGAGCAGGTCGGCGCGCTGGATCAGCCCCTGGGCGACGCGCGCCGCCTCCTCCTCCTCGATCAGGACCGGGAGGTGGGCGAGCGGCCAGGCGCGCTCGCTCGGGCCGGAGGTGCCGTACTGGCGGAAGAACACCCCGGCGTCGCGCAGGTACTGCTCGCCGCGGGCGAAGCGGCGGTTGAGCTCGTCGGGGGACTGCCGCGCCAGATGCTCGACGAACGGCCGCCAGACCGAACGCATCCGCCCCTGGGCGTCGAGGAGCTCGTCGGAGACGCCGGCGGGCGGCCGGTAGGAGGCGAGAAGGCGCAGCGCCGGGTCGTCGCCGAAGCTGCGCGCCTCCATCCGCTCACATCCCCGCCGGGCGGCGGAGGTCGAGCGTCATCGGGAACTCGCGCCCGGCGGCCTCGGGCGGCGGGACGTAGGCGCCCGGGGTGTGGCCGTGCGGCTCGAAGCGGGCGAGGCGGCGGGCCTCGGCCTCGTTGCCGTTGACCGGGAAGGTGTCGTAGCTGCGCCCGCCCGGGTGGGCGACGTGGTAGGTGCAGCCGGCGACGGCGCGGCCGGACCAGGTGTCGAAGATGTCGAAGGTGAGGGGCGCGTGCACCGGGATGACCGGGTGGAGCGCCGCGGCGGGCTGCCAGGCCTTGAAGCGGACGCCGGCGACCGCGACGCCGCCGGTGCCGGTCGGCTGCATCGGCATCCGGCGCTGGTTGCAGGCGACGACGTAGCGGTCGGGGTCGGTGGCGGTGAGCTTGACCTGCAGCCGCTCGACCGAGCTGTCGGTGTAGCGCACGGTGCCGCCGATGGCGCCGGTCTCGCCGAGGACGTGCCAGGGCTCGAGCGCCTGGCGGAGCTCGAGCTGGACGCCGTCGGTCTCGACCTCGCCGCAGAAGGGGAAGCGGAACTCGGCCTGGGCCTCGAACCACTCGGAGCGCAGGTCGAAGCCGTGCGCCTTGAGGTCGTCGAGCACGTCGAGGAAGTCCTGCCAGACGAAGTGCGGCAGCATGAAGCGGTCGTGCAGCACGGTGCCCCAGCGGGTGAGGGGGCCGGTGACCGGCGCGTGCCAGAGCCGGGCGATGAGGGCGCGGATCATCAGCTGCTGCGCGAGCGACATCCGCGGGTCGGGGGGCATCTCGAAGCCGCGGAACTCGACGAGGCCGAGGCGGCCGGTCGGGCCGTCGGGGGAGTAGAGCTTGTCGATGCAGAATCTCGGCGCGGTGGGTGTTGCCGGTGACGTCGGTGAGGATGTTGCGCAGGAGCCGGTCGACGAGCCACGGCGGCGGGGCGTCGCCCTGGCCGGGGGGCGGGATCTGGGCGAGCGCGATCTCGAGCTCGTAGAGCGCGTCGTGGCGGGCCTCGTCGATGCGGGGCGCCTGGCTAGGTCGGGCCGATGAAGAGGCCGGAGAAGAGGTAGGAGATCGACGGGTGCCGCTGCCAGTGCAGGATCAGCGAGCGGAGGAGGTCCGGGCGGCGGAGGAAGGGCGAGTCGAGGGTGGTGGCGCCGCCGACGACGACGTGGTTGCCGCCGCCGGTGCCGGTGTGCTTGCCGTCGATCATGAACTTGTCGGCGCCGAGCCGGCACTGGCGCGCCTCGTCGTAGACCGCGGAGGTGATCGCGACGCAGTCCTCCCAGCTCGCGGCGGGGTGGATGTTGACCTCGATGACGCCGGGGTCGGGCGCGACGCGGATCACGTTCATCCGCGGGTCGTTCGGCGGGGCGTAGCCCTCGATGTGGATCGGGAGATCCATCTCGCGGGCGGCGCCCTCGGCGGCGGCGAGCAGGTCGAGGTAGTCCTCGATGCTCTCGACCGGCGGCATGAAGACGCAGAGCCGCCCGTCGCGCGGCTCGACCGAGAGCGCGGTGCGCACCGCGCCGCCGGCGTCGCCGAGCTCCTGCTCGACGCGCTCCTGCTGCTGCCCCCCGTCGGCGGTGAAACGCGCCATCGGCTGGGCGCGGGCGCCGAAGGCGGGCTGCGGCGGCTCGGCGGGGCGCGCCGGAGCCCGGTTGCGGTAGTCCGGCAGCGGTCCGCGCGGCACGGTCGGGTCGACGACGTTGGTGTAGGGATAGTTCGACGGCGAGACGTAAGGCAGCTTGCCGAGCGGCAGGCGGAAGCCCACCGGGCTGTCGCCGGGGATGAGGTAGAGAAAGCCGCGGCGCAGCTTCCACTTCTCCGAGCGCCAGCGGTGGCCGCCGGCCTGGCTCTGCCAGGCCTGGATCGGCAGGATGTAGCCCGACGGCGTGGTCAGGCCGCGGTCGAAGACCTTGGCCATGCGGTGCCGCTCCTCGGGGTCCTTGAGCCGCGAGTTCGCCGGGGTCACGTTGGCGGGGAGGTCGCCCTCCTTCAGGATCCACTGGGCGGGGTCCTCGTAGGCGGGCAACACCATCGCGGGCTCGACGCCGAGCTCCTTCGCGATCCCCTTGAGCAGCCGCTCGGCCTCGACCGGCCCGGCGTCGGTGTCCGCACCCTCCTCGGCCACCAGCCGCGCGTCGCTCCAGATCGGCGCGCCGTCCTTGCGCCAGTAGAGCGAGAAGGTCCACCGCGGCAGGCTCTCGCCCGGGTACCACTTGCCCTGCCCGTAGTGCAGGAAACCGCCGGGGGCGAAGCGCTCGCGCAGGCGCCGGATCAGCTTGTCGGCGAGCGCGCGCTTCTCGGGGCCGACGGCATCGGTGTTCCATTCGGCCGCCTCGAAGTCGTCGATCGAGACGAAGGTGGGCTCGCCGCCCATGGTCAGGCGCACGTCGCCGGCGGCGAGCGAGGCGTCGACCTTGCGCCCGAGCGCGTCGAGCGCCTGCCAGGCCTCCTCGGAGAAGGGCTTGGTGATCCGCGGGTGCTCGGCGACGCGGGTCACCCGCATGTCGAAACCGAAGTCGACCTCGGCGAAGCTCGCGACGCCGCGAGATCGGGGCGGCGTTGCGGTAGTGCGGGGTCGCCGCGAGCGGGATGTGGCTCTCGCCGGTCAGGAGGCCCGAGGTCGGGTCGAGGCCGATCCAGCCGGCGCCGGGGAGGTAGACCTCGGCCCAGGCGTGCAGGTCGGTGAAGTCGTGGTCGGTGCCGGCCGGGCCGTCGAGCGAGACGAGATCGGGCTTGAGCTGGATCAGGTAGCCCGAGACGAAGCGGGCGGCGAGGCCGAGGTTGCGCAGGATCTGCACCAGCAGCCACGAGGTGTCGCGGCAGGAGCCGGTGCCGCGCTCGAAGGTCTCCTCGGGCGTCTGCACCCCGGGCTCCATGCGGATGACGTAGCCGATCTCGCCGGCGAGCCGGGCGTTGAGGCCGACGACGAAGTCGACGGTGCCGGTCGGCTCGCGCGGCACGGTTTCGAGGAACGCCTGCAGCCGCGGGCCGACCGGCTCGGGGCGCTTGTAGATGACGAGGTCGTCGCGCAGATCCTCGGGGTAGTCGAACGGCCATTGCGCGGCCAATTCCTCGACGAAGAAGTCGAAGGGGTTGTAGACCGTCATGTCGGCGACGAGGTCGACCTCGATCTTGAATTCGCTGACCGGCTCGGGAAAGACGAAGCGGCTGAGCCAGTTGCCGTAGGGGTCCTGCTGGTGGTTCACGAAATGCCCGGCGGGCGTGACCTTCAGGGTGTGCGACAGCACGCGCGTGCGCGAGTGCGGCGCCGGTCGGAGGCGGATCACCTGCGGGCCGAGCACCACCGGGCGGTCGTAGCGGTAGTGGGTCAGGTGATAGATGCTCGCCTTGATCGACATGGGGTCCCCGTCGCCTTGTCCGCTGCGCACGGTTTCACACTCGCGCCGGCTTGGCCACGCCTATGTTGCGCCGCGATAGCCGTGCGGACCGCGCCTCCGGGGGATGGAGCCGGCCCGGTGATCGCCGGTCGGGGGCGGCGTGGACGCGCCGCGGGCGGCGATCGGCGGGGCCCGGGGTGGTACCCATAAAAACCGCGCGGGGCTTTGCGCCAGGAGCGGTCATCTAGCCCGTCGCCCCTAGGTACGCCCGGAGCCGTCGACTGGCTGCCGAGACTACTCCAATGCGATCACGATTGCTGAAGCGGTCCCGTTCAGGGGTCGCGCGCCGTGGCCTCTGCCCGTGGTATCTTCCATCAACAAACGATCACCCGCTTTGAATACGCGCGTATCGCCGGTGCTGGTCCAGCCTTCGACCGCTCCGTCCAAGACGACGAAGAGCTGCCTGCGGGGTGTACGGTGTTCCGCATCATGCCAATCCTGCGGGAAGCGGAACCAGCGATATTGAACCGCGCTCGTGGGCTTTGAGAGTTCGAGAGCCGGCGCCGGGGGTGCGTATTGCACCAGATCCATCTCGATCTCGATTTCCTCGAAACGGCTTTCACCCGCGTGGTCGGTGAAGAGCCGCGTACAAGTCATTGCCTTCGGCATCCCTGCCCCTTCCTCTACCCGTGTCCAGTATTCCGCCAGTATCGGGTCCAGAGATAAGCTGATAAATCGGACGGGAGCTCGCCCTCGGCGCTCATCTTTGGCGAGGAAAATCCTGCCAACGCGCGACCCTCAGATTGCCTCGCGCCGCGTCCTTGTCAATCGCGGCAGCAGTCAGGTCGAGGATCACGCGGTCGATCCTGGACATCCATGAGAACATCGCATTCAGCTCGCTCCAGGTGATTATCCGTCTGTCTCCGTCCAGTTCGACTTCGAGGAACGCCTCGCGGTCAGTCTCATGAAGTTGCGCAGAGATGTTGATGAGACCGTGACACACGAGGTTTCTTACGGTGAGCGCGTAGGTCAAGAGCTCTGTCGTCCGACGGCAAAGGTCTATCTGCGGCTTCCGATCCGGATCTTGAGTTCAAGATGCAGTTGGACCAGACCTCCAGAGACCTTCGGATGCCATATGCCGACTTCTGAACGTCTCCGACGTGCAGCTTTCGGATCGCCGCCGCCAGGTCTCGCTCGACGCGTGACCACAGCCAGATCAGGGAGCCAATGGATCCCTTCATCTGATAGAACGACACGATCGGCTCGAAGCTGGACATGGTCTGGATCCAATCTGAACCGTAGGAAAATGAAGGGCCGGTGAATCTGAAAGATGCGGGTGCCAGCGAAGGGTCGCTCCGGCCCAAGAGCCGCCGCTCGGACCGCTAGGCCGGGGACGCCGACTTCCGCCACGAGGCAGCGCCCGTGTGCCAAGGTGCGGATCTCTTCCAGGGGCATCTGTTTTCCGAAACTGGCGCGTCCCTTCCGCCGATAGTGAGAAGCGGCAACGCACCACCGTCGCAGTCTGCGCGCTTTACAAGTTGTCGCCCGGTGCAACTCCTGCCCGGAAAAGTTCACGCCCTAGTCGAAGCGCCCGAAGAGCGCTTCGGCCTCGTCGCGGCCGTAGCGGCCGAGGCGGACGTCCTCGGCGACGGCGGCGCGGTCTCGCTGGCGGGGATCGCCGTAGCCGCCGCCTCCGGGGGTGCGGACCCGGACGCGGTCGCCGGGGGCGAGGGGAATGTCCTGCGCCTTCGAGAGGTGCTCCGGCACCAGCGTCCGGCCGTCGCGGATCACTTCGACGCGGTTGACCCCGCCGTCGCCGCCGCCGAGGGCGCCCTGCGGGCCGAAGCGGCCGTGGTCCATCACGAAGCTCGCGCGCGCGGTGCCGCGCAGGAGCTCGACCTCGTAGTCGAGGCCGAGGCCGCCGCGGTGGGTGCCGGCGCCGGCGGAGCCCTCGTGCAGGGCGTAGCGGCGGTAGAGCACCGGGTACTGGCTCTCCATGATCTCGACCGGCGGCGCCTTGGAGATGCCGATGGTCGAGCAGCCGTTCGAAAGCCCGTCGTGGCCGGCGTTGCCGCCGTAGCCGCCGCCGGAGATCTGGTACATCACGTACTCGCTCGCCGGTTTCCGGGTCGTGGCCGCCGAGGGCGAAGTTGCCGGAGGTGCCGGCGGGGGCGGCGGTGACGCGCGTCGGGCAGGGCCTGGACGAGGGCGGCGAAGACCGCCTCGGCGATGCGCTGGCTGGTCTCGGCGGCGCAGCCGGAGACCGGGCGGGGGTAATGCGCGTCGAGGAAGGTGCCCTCGATGCCGGTGACGTGCAGGGGCTCGAAGGCGCCGGCGGAGATCGGGACCTCGGGGAAGACGTGGCGGACCGCGAGGTAGACCGAGGAGAGGGTGGTGGCGCGGACCGAGTTCATCGGGCCGGCGCAAGGGGTTGAGGAGCCGGCGAAATCGAAGGTGAGGGCGTCGCCGGCGCGGGTGACGGCGAGGGCGATGGTGAGGGGTTCGTTGACGACGCCGTCGCTGTCGATGAAGGCGGTGGCGCGGTAGGTGCCTTCGGGGACGAGGGCGATCATCGCGCGCATCTGGGTGGCGGCGCGGGTGCGGATCTCGGCGATGGCGGCTGCGACGGTCAAGTCGCCGTAGCGGTCGAGGAGGGCGGTGAGGCGGGCGGCGCCGACGAGGAGGGCCGAGGCCTGGGCGCGGACGTCGCCGATGCGCTGGTCGGCGACGCGGATGTTCGAGGTGATGATCGCGTAGATTTCGGGGTCGAGGGCGCCCTTCTTGAAGAGCTTGACCGGGGGGAGGCGGAGGCCTTCCTGCTCGGCGGAGGTGGCGGAGGCGGAGAAGCCGCCGGGGACGGCGCCGCCGGTGTCGGGCCAGTGGCCGGTGTTGGAGAGCCAGCACCAGATTTTGTCGTTGCGATAATAGGGGGTTGCGAAGCGGACGTCCATCAGGTGGGTGCCGCCGAGGTAGGGGTCGTTGACGATGTAGATGTCGCCGGGGTCGGGGGGGAGGGTTTCGCCGCGCGCGATGCGCTCGATGATGTGGCGGGTCGAGAACTGCATGGTGCCGACGAAGACCGGAAGGCCCCGGGAGCCCTGGGCAATCAGCGCGCCGTCGCGGCGGCGTAGATGCCGTCGGAGCGGTCGTCGGCCTCGGCGATGACCGGCGAGAAGGCGGCGCGGGAGAAGGCGAGGTCCATCTCGTCGCAGACCTGCTGCAGGCCGGCCTGGATGACGCCGAGGGTGATGGGGTCGAGCTGGGGATCATCCATCGGGAAAGGCTCGGGAAAAGCGACGTAGAACCGGGGTGGGGCGCATGTACACGATTTGCGCCGCTGCGAAGGCTAGACCCTCGCGGGCGGCGAGGGCAAGCATCGGCGGGTGGGGCGAGGCGTGGCGGCTCCCGTTGCGCGCCTGGGGGCGGTCTCGGCCGGCGGGAGGGCCGGGCGCTGCCTTGCAGCGGATGCGCTGGTCCCCGAGCCTTGGCACGAGATGCCGGCGAGCTGCGGGCGGAGCGTTCGGGAGCCGGCGGGCAAGGGCGCGGTCGGATGCAGTCGGAGATTTCGATCAGCAGGTTGCCGTCGCTGTCCTGCGTCAGCCGATCGCCCGGGGGGAGGACGGTCGTGGTGTCCATCTGCTCGAGGATGGCGGGGCCGGTGAGGGTGGCGGCGAGCGGGAGGTGGGCGCGGCGGTAGATCGGGGTCTCGTGCCAGCGGCCGGCGAAGCGGACGGGGCGGGTGGCGGTCTGCGCCTCGGCCAGCGTGGCGCGGCGGGCGGCGGGGGCGAGGAGGAGGGCGAGGTCGATGGCGGGGCGGGTGCCGGTCACCGCGCAGTTGAGATTGACCAGCGCGGCGCGGATTCTCGGGGAGCTCGACGTGGAAGCGGGCGCGGTAGGCGGCCTCGAAGCGCGATTGCAGCCCGGCGAGCGTCGGGGTGGCGTCGGGCAGGGGGACGCGGAGGAGGTGGGTCTGGCCGACGAACTTCATGTCGGCGCTGAACTCTACGCCGACGGCGGTGGCGGCGACCGGGGCGGCGGCGACGCGGCGGCGGCCCTCGGCCTCCTGGGCGGCGAGGATGGCGTGGACCTGCGCGATGTCGAGGGCGGCGAGCGGCTGGTTGAGGGTGCGGACGAAGTCGTGGCGGAGGTCGGCCGTGACGCAGCCGAGGGCGTTGGTGATGCCGGGGCGGGCGGGGACGAGGACGCGGGGGATGCCGAGCTCGCGGGCGAGCGCGCAGGCGTGCAGCGGGCCGGCGCCGCCGAAGGCGAAGAGGGTGAAGTCGCGCGGGTCGGCGCCGAGCGAGAGCGAGACCATGCGGATGGCGCCGGCCATGCGGGTGTCGGCGATGCGCAGGACGGCCTCGGCGGCGGCGTCCGCGTCGAGGCCGAGCGCGGCGCCGAGGGCGGCGAAGGCGGCGCGGGCGGCGGCGAGGCCGGGGAAGCGGGCGGGGTCGAGGCGGCCGAGGACGAGGTTCGCGTCGGTGATGGTCGGCAGGGTGCCGCCGCGGCCGGCGGCGATCGGGCCGGGGACGGCGCCGGCGCTGTCGGGGCCGACCTCGAGCAGGCCGCCCGGGTTGACGCGGGCGATCGAGCCGCCGCCGGCGCCGACGGTGCGCACGTCGAGCATCGGGACGTGGATCGGCATCGCGTACTCGAGCTCGATCTCGTTGGAGACCTGCGGCGCGCCGCCGCGGATCAGCGCGACGTCGGTCGAGGTGCCGCCCATGTCGTAGGTGATGAGGTTCGCGATGCCGGCGTGGGCGGCGGTGTAGACGGCGGCCATGACGCCGGAGGCGGGGCCTGACATCACCGTCTTGGCCGCCTCGCGGGCGACCTCGGCGGCGGCGACCATGCCGCCGTTTCCGGTGACGACGAGAAGGTCGCGGGCGTAGCCGCGGGCGGTGAGCTCGGCTTGCAGGCGGGCGACGTAGCGCGCGAGCAGCGGCTGGACGGCGGCGTTGACCGCGGCGGTGACGCCGCGCTCGAACTCGCGGGATTCCGAGAGCAGGCTGTGGCCGGTGGTGATGTAGGGGTTGGGCCAGGTCTCGGCGGCGATCGCGGCGGCGCGGAGTTCGTGGGCGGGATTGGCGTAGGCGTGCAGGAAGTGGATGACGAGCGACTCGCAGCCCTCGGGCGAGGAGGTGGGCGACGGCGGCGCGGACGGCGTCCTCGTCGAGCGGGGTGAGGACGCGGCCGCGGGCGTCGAGGCGCTCGGGGACCTCGAGGCGGAGATCGCGGGGGATCACCGGCGTGAAGCGGCCGGTCATGCCGTAGGGGTGGGGCCGGGTGCGGCGGCCGAGCTCGAGGACGTCGCGGAACCCTGTCGGTGGTGATGAGGCCGGTGCGGGCGAGGCGGCGCTCGAGGACGGCGTTGGTGGTGGTGGTGGTGCCGTGCACCACGAGATCGACGGCGGCGAGGTCGATGCCGGCGGCGTCGAGGGCGGCGAGGACGCCGTCGGCCTCGTTGCCGGGGGTGGAGGGGGTCTTCGCGAGGCGAACGGTGCCGGCGGCGGGATCGAAGGCGACAAGGTCGGTGAAGGTGCCGCCGACGTCGATGCCGACGGTGATGCCGCGGGTCATGGCCGGTGGTCCGGGCAGCAAGTGGCTCGGGACCCACCCGCGAACAGACCCCCGGGCCTCTTCGCCGGAACCGCCGTCGCGCTTGGATGCCTGAGCCCGCGGCCGGGAGGGGTCAAGGGCAGGCCGCCGCGAGCGGCGGTGCTGCGCACCCTTGACCCCTCCCGGCCGCGGTCTCGATTCGGCATCGCGCGACGGCGGCTCCGGCGAACAGGCCCTCCCGGAGGGACGGGGCGCGGGCGGGGCGCGGGGGCGGGCACGCTCGGACGCCCACCCAGGTGCGGAAGGCGGGGGCGTCGGGGGTGAGGCGTGCGGTCGGGAGGGGTCAGGGGCAAGCCGCCGCGAGCGGCGGTGCTGCGCACCCTTGACCCGTCCGGGGCGCGGTCTCGATACGGCATGGCGCGACGGCGGCTCGGGCGGAGGGGCCCTCCCGGGGGGGAGGGGCGCGGGCGGGGTGTGGGGGCGGGCACGCTCGGGCGCCCACGCAGGTGCGGAAGGCGGGGGCGTCGGGAGCGAGGCGTGCGGCCGGGAGGGGGCAAGGGCAAGCCGCCGCGAGCGGCGGTGCTGCGCACCCTTGACCCGTCCGGGGCGCGGTCTCGATTCGGCATGGCGCGACGGCGGCTCCGGCGGAGGGGCACTCCCGGGGGGGAGGGGTGCGGGCGGGGCGCGGGGGCGGGCACGCTCAGACGCCCACCCAGGTGCGGAAGGCGGGGGCGTCGGGGGCGAGGCCGGCGGTGGGCAGGGTCTCCTTGACGCTGCCGTTCGCGACGAAGGCGATGCGGTCGGCGGTGGCGAGGGCGGCGTCGACCCGCTGCTCGACGAGGAGGACGGCGACGTCGGTGCCCTTGAGCGTGAGGATGACCTCGCGGATCAGCGCGCCGATCGAGGGCTGCAGGCCCTCGGCGGGCTCGTCGAGAAGCAGGACCTTGGGGCGGGTGCAGAGCGCGCGGGCGATCGCGAGCATCTGCTGCTCGCCGCCGGAGAGGGTGCCGGAGACCTGCTCGAGCCGGTCGCGCAGCCGCGGGAAGAGGTGGAGGACGCGCTCGCGGGTGCGCTCGCCGCGGCCGCGGGTGGCGAGGCCGATCGCGAGGTTCTCCGCGACGGTGAGCTCGGCGAAGAGCCGGCGGCCCTGCGGCACCCAGGCGACGCCGCTGGCGGGCGATCGCGGTGCGCGGGCAGGCGCTCGAGCGGGACTGCTTGCGCAGGCGGACGGTGCCGGCGGTGGGGCGGACGAGGCCCGATGATCGCCTTGAGCGCGGTGGATTTGCCGGCGCCGTTGCGGCCCATCAGGCAGAGCACCTCGCCGGCGTCGACCGCGAGCGAGAGGCCGCGCAGGACCTGCACCGTCGCCGTAGCCGGCATCGAGGGCGTCGACCGCGAGCGTCATGGCGCCGAGGTAGGCGGCCTGCACCGCCGCGGTCGGCGCGGATCGCCGCGGCGGGGTTCCGGTGGCGAGGCTGCGGCCGGCGACCAGCACGGTGATGCGCTGGGCGAGGTCCATGACCACGTCCATGTTGTGCTCGATGAGGAGCACGGTCGCGCTCCGGGCGATGTCGCGGACCAGGGCCTTGAAGCCCTCGATCTCGCCGGCGGCGAGGCCTTGCGTCGGCTCGTCGAGGATCAGGAGGCGCGGCGGCGAGGGCGAGGCCCATCGCGATCTCGAGCAGGCGCTGGTGGCCGTAGGCGAGGGTGCCGGCGAGCTGCGGCGGCGCGGTCGTCGAGGCCGACGCGGGCGAGGGCGGCGTGGGTCTCGGCGGCGAGGCCGGAGACGCCGCGGCGCTGCACGGCGAGGGCGACGTTGTCGAAGACCGGCAGCCGCGGGAAGATCGCGGTGATCTGGAAGGTGTAGGCGATGCCGAGCCGGGCGCGGAGGTACGCGGGCAGCCGGGTGATGTCGCGGCCCATGAAGGTGATGCTGCCGGCGTCGGGGATGAGCCGGCCGCAGAGCAGGCTGACGAGCGTGGTCTTGCCGGCGCCGTTCGGGCCGATCAGGGCGTGGATCTCGCCGTCGCGCGAGGTCGAGGTCGACGCCGTCGACGGCGCGCGAGGCCGCCGAAGCTGCGGCGGAGGCCGCGGGCCTCGAGCAGGTTCACGGCAGCCATGCGCAGGGCGCGGGCGCGGAGCGACGCCGAGCAGGCCGCGCGGGGCGAAGAGGACGAGGAGCATCAGCGCGAGGCCGACGACGAGGAGGGTCGCGTCGGTGACGCGCGCGGCGAGGTCGAGGAGGTAGAACATCAGCGCGGTGCCGACGAGAGGGCCCGAGCACGGTGCCGGCGCCGCCGAGGAGCACCCAGAGGAGCGGCAGGATCGAGTACTGCACACTCGGCGAAGCTGGCGCCGACGTAGCCGAAGAGCAGGCCGTAGGCGGCGCCGGCGGCGCCGGCGTAGAGGCCGGAGAGGGTGAGGGCGAGGAGGCGGGTGCGGAAGGGGTCGTAGCCGAGCATCCGCGTGCGCTCGGCGTTCTCGCGCACGGCGACGAGGACGCGGCCGGCGGGCGCGCGGACGAGCGCGAGCGAGCCCGCGAGGCCGGCGGCGAAGAGGAGGAAGGCGAGCGCGTAGCGCGGGCGCGTCGGTCGCGAGGTCGAGCGGGCCGAGGACGCGGGCGGCGCGGGGCAGGGTGAAGCCCTCGTCGCCGCGGGTGAGGGGGTTGAAGTAGAGGATCGCGAGGTAGCCCGCCTGCGCGAACATCAGCGTCACGATCATGAAGGCGGTGCCGCTGGTGCGGAGCGCGAGGAGGCCCGTGAGCGCGGCGAGCGAGCGTCGGCGGCGAGGACGCCGGCCGGGAGCGCCAGCGCGGCGGGGACGCCGGCCTGGGCGGCGAGGAGGCCGGTGGCAGTAGAGGCCGGCGGCGAAGAAGAGGGCGTGGCCGAGCGAGAGCAGGCCGGTGTAGCCGAAGGCGAGGTTGTAGCCCATCGCGTAGACCGCGAGCACCATGATCCGGGCGAGGTTCGTCGCATCGTAGGCGGCAGCACGAACGGCGCGAGGGCGAGCGCCGCCAGCACCGCGAGGGCGCGAGGGCGAGTGCCGCGAGCACCGCGAGGTGGAGGGTCCAGGCGCTTCACGCGGTGCGGCGCCCGAACAGGCCCTGCGGGCGGAAGACCAGCACCATCGCGACGAGGAGGGTCGCGAGGATCTTGGCGAGCGTCGGGGAGAAGAAGACCGAGACGATGCCGTCGGAGAGGCCGATCAGCAGGGCGGCGACCACGGTGCCGCGCAGGCTGCCGAGGCCGCCGATGATGACGACGATGAAGGAGAGCAGCAGCGGGTCGGCGCCCATCAGGTAGTGCGCCTGCTGGATCGGCACGATCAGCACGGCGGCGACGGCGGCGAGGCCGGCGCCGAGGCCGAAGACGCCGGCGTAGACCTTGTCGGTGTCGATGCCGAAGGCCTCGGCGGTCTCGCGGTCCCACTGGGTCGCGCGCATCACGAGGCCGATGCGGGTGCGCGGCGAGCAGGAGCCAGACGCCGGCGAGGACGAGGGCGGCGAAGAGCGACGACCGCGAGCTTGTAGCCGGAGTAGCCGAACCAGGGGAGCTGGATCTGCCAGTCGAAGGGGGCGCGACCGAGCGGGCGTCGGGGCCGTAGAAGCTGAGCGCGCCCTGCTGCAGCAGGTAGCCGAAGCCGATCGTCGCGACGATCACCGCCTCGGGCTCGTAGTCGAGCCGGCGGAGGACGAGGCGGTCGAGGGCGACGGCGATCAGCGCGGCGACGAGCGGGGCGACGAGGAGCGCGGCGAGGAAGCCGATCGCGGGCTCGGAGGGCAGCACGTGGGCGACGGTCCAGGCGAGGACCGCCCCGAGCATGAAGAACTCGCCATGGGCGACGTTGACGACGCGCATGACGCCGAAGACGAGGCTGAGGCCGACGGCGGTCAGCGCGAGGACCGCCGCCATCACCAGGCCCTCGAGCGTGGCGAGCAGGAGAAAGGGGCCGAAGTCCAAGGCGTCCCGTGTCCCTGCAACGGGCGCGAGGCCCCCGAGGTGAATATCGCCGCCGCCGCCGCGCGACAACCGGTTTGAGGCCGGGTCGGAAGCGCCCGGACGGATGCGGGTTGGAAACCGAAGGACGCACGGGCGACGATTGCCCCAACGGATGCCCGGGCGGTCGAAAATGGCCGGGCTGCCCGGTGGTAGGGCTCACACCCGCGCCGGGTTCGAGGGGCGCGGCGGCGCCGCCGGCGCGCCGGGCGATCGGAGGGCGAGATTTGGGGAGGAGAGAGGACCGGCGCGAAAGCGCGACGGTCCTGGCTGCGCGCCGGCCCGGCCGCCCGCCTGGCCGGCGCGTGGTCAGAACGGCATAGTCGAATGGCCGGCGCGTGGTCAGAACGGCATCGTCGAGTAGTCGACCTCGTCGGGATACATGCCGTCCTCGATCGAGGTGGTGTGGACGACCGCGAGCTTCCCGTCCTCGACCTTCGAGATGTACTGGTGGCCGAAGACCTGGTGGGTCTTGCCGTTGAACACCTTGTCGCCCTGCGGATGCTCGTTCGACGCCGGGAAGGCCGTCATCGCCTCGATCGCCTCGACGAAGGCCTGGCGGTCGTCGGGGCCCTTGTAGCCCGCGGCCTCCATCGCCTGCTTGATGACGAAGAGCGTCTCCCAGGCGGAGAACATGTGGGCGTAGGTCGAGACCTCCTGGGCGTCGGAGACCGAGGCGCCGTTGTCGTCGACGCCGACCGCCTGGCGGTAGAAGGCGTCGAACGGCCGAGGAATCCGGCTGCTTGTAGCGCGGGTCGCCTTCCCAGAAGTGGGTGCCGTCGAGGAACTCGAGGCCGGGGCTGGCGATGTCGACCGCCTCGAGCGAGTCGATGAAGCCGAAGATCTCGGGGTGGGCGCCGCTTGCCGTAGAACTCGCCGAGCTCCTTGACGAAGGTGAGGACGGCCGGGCCGACCATCACGTGGTAGAGCACCTCGGTGTCCTTGGGGATGCGCGGCAGGTAGCGGGTGAAGGAGGTCTCGGTCGGCGGGATCGCGATCAGCTCGAGCATCGTCGCCGCCCTGCGCCTCCATCGCCTTGGAGAAGAAGTCGCGGTGGTCGTAGCCGAAGGCGTAGTCGGGGAAGAGCATCGTCACCTTCTTGCCGAGGTTCGCCGCGACCCAGGGCGCCATCGACTGCACCTGGCTCTTCACGTCGGTGATGCCGGGCTGCAGCGTCCAGCGGTTGAGCGCCGGCGGCGACGTGGTGGCCCTCGGAGCAGACGAGGTAGGGCATCGTCAGCTCGCCGGCGCGCGCGGCCGAGCTCATCACCACGTTGGAGAAGAGCGTGCCGTAGACGACGTCCATGTTCTGCGAGGCGAACTTCTCGACGACCTCGGTGCCGCGCTTGGGGTCGGTGCCGTCGTCCTCGAAGACGATCTCGACCGGGCGCCCGGCGATGCCGCCTCCCTCGTTCAGGACCTTGAGCGCGGCCTCGGCGGTGCGCTGGTACCAGCGGCCGTAGGCGGCGCCGATGCCGGTGCGGTGGACCTGGAAGCCGAGGCGGATCGGCTCGGCGGACTGCGCCTGCACCCAGCCGGGCCGGAGGCCGGTGGCGGCGAGCGCGGTGCCGGCCGCGAGCCCCTTCAGTATATCGCGGCGCCCGGCCGCGCCGATCCTGTCCGTCGCCATGCAAGCCTCCGCTGTCGCACATGCGCCGGTGTGCCCCGGCGTCCCCGGGAGGGAAGAATGTGGGGAGGGTCGGGGAAAGTCCACGGGAATTGCGATCTCCGCGGCGCCGGGCCAGGATCGCCCCGATGGAACGGCTCGGGCGAGAGGGAGAAGCGGCTGTGCCGGGCGCGAGCCGCTGGCTGGCCCAGAGCCGCATGTCCGATCCGGGGCGGCACGCGGCGGCGGTCGCGACGCTCCCGGGCGGGGTCGGGGCGCTCATCGGAGTGGTGCAGGGGTTGCTCGTGCACGCGGATTGGGCTGCGGCCTACGGGCTCGACCCGGCAGCGCTCGGCGCGGCGCCGCGGAGGACGCTGCCGGTCGCCGAGCGGCTCGACGACCTGCTTTCGCGGGACCCGCGGCCCTTCGCGGCGCGGCGGCCGCCCGGCCTGCGCTCGCCCGGGACCTGCCGGGACTTCGCGCTGCTGCTCGCGGCTTTCCTGCGCGCCCGGGGGATCCCGTCCCGGGTGCGCTGCGGGTTCGCCGCCTACTTCCGCGCCGGGTGGGAGGACCATTGGGTCTGCGAGCATCGCGACCCGGCGACCGGCGCCTGGCGGCTGGCGGACGCGCAGGCCGACGCGGAGCTCCGCGCGCGGAGCGGGACCGACTTCGATCCGGCCGACGTGCCGCGGGGTCTCTTTCTCCTCGCGGGAGAGGCCTGGCGCGGCTGCCGGCTGGGCGAGGCGGACCCGGAGGCCTTCGGCCACGGCAGCGTGACGGGCTGGTGGTTCCTCGCGGTGAACCTCGTTCGCGACCATCTGGTGCTGAACGGCCGCGAGACCTCCGACTGGGACCGCTGGCGCGAGGCTCCGCCCGACCTCCGGCGGGTCGGAGAGGCAGAGATGGCGCGGCTCGATGCGCTGGCCGCCGATCCCGGACAGGCACCGGCCGGGCTCGTGCCGGACTGGCTGGCCGCCGGCTAGCTCAGCCGGCGGTGGCGGTCGAGAGCAGCCAGAGGCCGAGCACGGTGTAGCCGACCATGAGCGCGGTCATCGGCAGGTGGGCGCGGAGCGGGGCGGGGCCCGCGAGGCGGATGCCGAGCACGACGGCGATCAGGTGGCCGGCGAGGATCAGGCCGAACTGCGCGTTCCAGATCGCCTCGACGGAGGCGCGGTCGGAAAGAAAGCCGAAGGAGACCCAATGCTCGGGCAGGCCGAGCAGGCTCCATCCGCGTTCGAGCGGGTCGTTGACGGCGGCGATGGCGTAGCGGCCGCCGGTCAGGATATCCACGAGGTAGTGCGCCGCGTGGTAGGCGGCGGCGATCGGCA
The DNA here is from genome assembly GCA_963737485.1 of uncultured Alphaproteobacteria bacterium. Lineage (GTDB taxonomy): Bacteria > Pseudomonadota > Alphaproteobacteria > Rhodobacterales > Rhodobacteraceae > Amaricoccus. The sequence goes on from CAVTSR010000005.1 coordinate 210,843, forward strand.
GGAAGCTCGGCAGGATGCGGGCGGCGGCGGGCCAGAGCGGGTCGCGGCGCCCGGCGAGACGGTGGCCGAGGGCGACGGCCGCGAGGATCGCCGCGCCGGTCAGCGCCCAGGTGGCGAGGAGCCCGAGGGTGTTCGAGCGCACCACCGCCGAGCGGCCGGGGAATTCCAGCGGGTTGACGCCGATCCGGGCGAGCCACCAGAAGGTGCGCGACAGGCCGTCGAAGGTGACGGTCGCCAGCATCAGCGCGACGAAGGCGGCGGCACCCGGGGCGAGCGGCGGCATCGCGAGGATCTGCGCGCCGGGCAGCCCCGCGAAGAGCCGCAGGCGGCCGCGCTCCTGCCGCCAGCCGAGCGGCGCGATGCGGGCGATGAAGCCGAAGAACACGGTGAAGGCTTCGCCGCGGGCGATCCAGCCGGGGCCCTCGAGGGTGGCGAGGACGAGGATGGCGAGCCAGTAGGCGAGGGCGGCGCGGGCCAGCACCGCCGGGTCCGAGGGTGCGAGCGAGACGAGCTCGAACCAGGCGACGGCGAGCAGGCCCGCCACCGCCGGCCAGTGTCCCAGCCGCGCGAGGCCGATGGTGCCGCGGCGGCCGAGCCGGCGGCGCAGCGTGGTCACCGGGCCGGTCCAGGGCTCGATCGGCCGCCAGAGGTCGCCGAAGACCATCGAGGCGAGCACGAGTGCGCCCCAGAGCCCGGTCCAGATCGCGAGCGGCAGCAGGTTCTCCAGGGGATCGCGCGGGCCGGCAAAGCCGAGAGCGACGAGCGCGAGAAGCACGAGGCAGCCGAGCCAGCTCGTCGCCGTCGCCGGCGGCGCCGGCAGGGCGAGGAGCTGCCGTGGCCGCGGCGCCGGCAGCCGGGGCGCCAGCGGCAGGACGAGCGCCGTCAGGGCCACGGCGACGGCGGCGGCGAGGATGTAGCGGCCGGTCGGCAGCGTCAGGATGAGCGCGCGCTCGGAGGCGTGCGCGTGCGCCGCCGCCGGAACGAGCAGGACGGGCAGCACCGCGAGGGACCGCCGCGGCATCACGCGCGCAAGGGCTCGGGGGCGGCGAGGGGGACGGGGCCGACGAGCCGCACCGTCCCGTGCAGGAAAAGGGCGGCAGCGGCGATCGGGCCGGCGGCGCGCAGCGCTTCGGCACGGGCGGCGCCGGCCGCGAGCGCATGCGCCGCCGGAACGAGCAGGACGGGCAGCACCGCGAGGGACAGCCGCGGCATCACGCGCGCAAGGGCTCGGGGGCGGCGAGGGGGACGGGGCCGACGAGCCGCACCGTCCCGTGCAGGAAAAGGGCGGCGGCGGCGATCAGGCCGGCGGCGCGCAGCGCTTCGGCGCGGGCGGCGCCGGCCGCGAGCGCCGCGTCGATCTCGGCGGGATCGAGCGGCCCGACGGCGGTGGTGACCGGAATCTCGCCAAGGTCGCTGTCCGCCTGCAGGGTGATCGCGGGAGCACGGGTGATGGCGGGGTGCCCGGGCAGGTCCACGGCGTTGGCGACGATGGTGGCGGCGGCGTCGGCCTCGGCGGCGGTGCGGGCAAGCACGGTGACCGCGTCGGCGATCCCGAGCGAGAAGCTGCGGCCGCCCCGGCCCGAGGTGGCGATCCCGCGCACCGGGTCGGCGTGGCGCACGGTCACCCGGTCGGCAATGCCGGCGCGGGCGGCGATGGCGGCGGTGATCGCGGTGCCGGGCGCCAGATGCAGCGCGATGTCGCCGCCGTCGTTGACGTAGGCGCGCTCGAGCTCACCCGCGGCGGTCATCGCCGCCAGCACCGCGTCGGCCACCGCGCCCGCGACCGCGGCCATCGGGGTGATGAAGGCGGGGCGGAACGGGCGGACCGCGGCCGCCATCGCGCGGGCGATCGGCCCCGCGAGCGGCCCGGGCTCCGGCGAGCGCAGCTGCTGCAGCTCGGCCACCAGCTCCGCGAGGAGGCCGTCGAAGCGGGCGCAGGCGCGCGCATGGGCGGCGGCGACCGCGGGCGGGGGGCCCCAGGCCTCGATCACCAGGTCGATCGGCCCGTGCTGCAGGTGGAGGCGGCGGCCGTCCGGGAGCCAGGCGGCCTGCGGCCCGCTCATCGCTCACCGGGGACGGCGCGTTCGCCGGAGGTGTACTCGCCGCCGGCGGCGACGATGTCCTCGAGCGAGCGGATCGCCTGCGCGTGGCCGCCGAGCGCGAGATAGTCGTCGCGGCGCATGGTGAACTCGAGCGGCGCCACCAGCGCCGGCGTCGGCACCGACCCGAAGGCGGCCTCGGGCAGCCGGGTCACGTCGACCATGAAGGTGATGCCGCCGCCCGGCCAGACGTAGACCGGGGCGCCGCCGCAGGTCAGCCGCGCCTGGCGGTGCTGCACCGCGCGGGTCAGCCGCACCGGATTGGCGGTGACGCCGGAGCGCAGCGAGCCGCCGGCGCCGGCGACGAAGAGCACGGTCGAGAGCGCCGGCTCGCAGTTCTCCGCGATCAGCGCCACGGTCGCCGCCAGCGCCGCGGGCAGCGGCGCCGGCTGCGGGACGAGATCGGCGTCGAGGACGTAGAAGCCGTGCTGCTCGCCGGTGGTCGAGACCATGAGCAGCGTCAGCCCCGGCCGCGCCCCGCGCCGGGCCTCGAAGGGGGCGAGGATCGCCAGCGGGTCGTCGAGGTCGGTCCCGCCCCAGCCGGTGCCGGGCGCTGCCACCTGGAAGTAGCGCCCGGGCGTCGAGCGGTGGCCGCGGATGCGGATGCCGGTCGGCTGCCAGCCGATCACCTTGCCGGCCTGGTGCTCGGAGACGACGCCGGTGATGTGGTCGTCGACCACCACCACCTCGTCGACGAGCCCGCGCCACTGGTCCGCGAACATGCCGATCGTGGCCGATCCGCAGCCCACGCGCATCCGGGCTTCGCGCCTGCCGTCGACCACCGGCGCGGTGCCGGCCTCGACGACCACCGCCGCGCCGCCGTCGATGCTCAGCTCGACCGGCTGGCGGTTGCAGAGCGCGAGGAGGGTCGCGCAGGTGGCGCGCCCCTCGGCCTTCGAGCCGCCGGTCAGGTGCTCGACGCCGCCGAGCGCCAGCATCTGGCTGCCGTATTCGGCGGTGGTGACGTGGCCGACCGCCTCGCCGCCGGCGCGCACCACGGCCCGCTCGGCGCCGAGATGGCGGTCGGTGTCGATCTTCACCTTGGCGCCGCAATAGCTGAAGATCGCCTCGGTCACGACGGTCACCACGTCGGCGCCCTCGACCTCGCGGCTGACGATGAAGGGCGCGGGCTTGTAGTCGGGATAGGTGGTCCCGGCGCCGATGCCGGTGAGAAAGCGCGCGGGCGCCGGCGCGAGCCCGCCGTCCCATTCCCTGCCGTCCCATTCCCCGGCGGCGAAGGGGACGACGGCGCCGCCGGCGTCGAGCGTGCGGTCGAGGAAGGTCAGCGGGTCGGAACGGACGATGCGGCCGGCGACGTTGCCGTAGCGGTCGCAGGCGCCGGTCTGGCCCGGGGCGATGTAGCACATCACCGGGCAGGCATCGCAGCGGATCTTGGCGCCGGCAGGCTTTGCGGGCGCGTTCATCGCCGGTCGCTCCGGTTCCGCTGCGGCGGCAGAAACCCGCGGCGCCGGTTGCGGGCGGCGCGGGCGCGACGCGGCAACCCGCGCGGCGCCCGCGCGCCGCTTCCGCCGGCCGCCGGGGCGGCCGGCCTCATGGCGTGTCCGCCGCCCGGATCGCGGCGAGGACGCGGTGCGGCAGGGCCGGCACGCGGGTGAGCGCGGCGCCGGTCGCGTGGCGGATGCCGCCGAGGATCGCCGGGGCGGTCGGGATCAGCACGTGCTCGCCGAGCCCGCGGGCGCCGGCGGGGCCGAGCGGGTCGGGGGTCTCGATCAGGATCGATTCGATCTCCGGCACGTCGCCGAAGCCCGGGATCAGGTAGTCGTGGAGGTTGTCGGTGCGGCCGGGCAGGTACTCCTCCATCAGCGCGAGCCCGATGCCCTGGGCGATGCCGCCCTCGATCTGGCCCTTGCAGAGGGCGGGGTTGATCGCGCGGCCGACGTCGTGGGCGGCGGTGAACTTCAGGAGCCGCACCGTGCCGAGGGCGGTGTCGACGGCGAGCTCGACCATCTGCGCGCCGAAGCCGTAGACCGCGTAAGGCACGCCCTGGCCGTCGGCATCGAGCGGGGTCGTCGGCGGATCCCAGCTTTCCTCGGCGGCGAAGACGTAGCCCCGGGCGTCGACCGGCAGCGCGGCGAGCTCGATGGCGCGGGTGCCGCCGATCGCGATGCGCGCACCTTCGAGGGCGAGCGCGGCGTCGGAGCCGGCGTTGGCGTGGCGCAGGATTGCCGCGCGCAGCGCCCGGCCGGCGCGGGCGGCGGCGTTGCCGGAGATCACCGTCTGCCGCGAGGCCGAGGTCTTGCCGGCGTCGGGCGTCAGCGCGGTGTCGCCGCCGAGGAGCGTCAGCGCCGCGAGCGGCAGGCCGAGCGCGTCGGCGGCGATCTGGGCGATCACCGTGTTCGCGCCCTGGCCGATGTCGACCGCGCCCTGGTGCAGCACCACCGCGCCGTCCGGGCGGATGCCGATGCGGATCGTCGAGGGGTTCGGCAGCGCGGTGTTGCCGCAGCCGTACCAGCAGCCGGCGAGGCCCACCCCGCGGCGAAACGGCCCGGGCCCGTCGTTCGCGGCGTCGTTCGCGGCGGCGGCCGCGGCGAGGGCGCGCTGCCAGTGCGGCCGCAGCGCCTCGAGGCAGGCGACGATGCCGGGCGCGGCGAGCCGCTGGCCGGTGGCGGTGGCGTCGCCGGGGCGGAAGGCGTTCAGCAGGCGGAACTCGAGCCGGTCGAGGCCGGCGGCGTCGGCGAGGCGGTCGAGCATCGCCTCGGTGGCGATCGTCGCCTGCGGCACGCCGAAGCCGCGGAAGGCGCCGGAGATCGGGTTGTGGGTATGGACGGCGCGGGCGCGCGCCAGCACGTGCGGCACCCGGTAGGGGCCGGTGGCGTGCACCGGCACGCGGTTGGCGACGGTCGGCCCCCAGCTCGCGTAGGGGCCGGTGTCGAAGACGCCCTCGAAGTCGAGCGCGGTGAGCCGGCCCTCGGCGTCGCAGCCCATCCGCGCCTCGATCAGCGCCGGATGCCGCTTGGTGGTGGCGCGCATCGATTCGGCGCGGGTGTAGGTCATCCGCACCGGCCGGCCGAGGCGGAACGCCGCGAGCGCGAGGAAGGGCTGCACCGCGAGGTCGAGCTTGCCGCCGAAGCCGCCGCCGACGGCCGAGGGGATGATGCGCACCCGCTCGCGCGGCAGGCCGAGGATGGCGGCGACGTCGTCGAGGTCCATCCACGGCGTCTGGGTCGAGACCCGCAGCACGACGGTGTCGCCCTCGATCCAGGCGGCGCCGGCCTCGGGCTCGATGTAGGCGTGCTCGACGAAGGCGGTGCGGAAGCGCTCGGTGACGACATGCGCCGCGGTCGCGAGCGCCGCCGCCGGGTCGCCGCGGCGGACGCGGCCCTCGATCAGCAGGTTGCCGGGCCGGCCGGGGTGGAGGAGGGGCGCGCCGGGCGCCTCGGCCGCGGCGGGGTGGCGGTGCGCGGGAAGCTCGTCCCAGGCGACCGGAAAGCCGTCGAGCTCGGGGGCGGCGCCGGGCTCGAACGCGACCAGCGCCACCGCCTCGCCGCGGAAGCGCGCCGCGCGCTCGGCGAGCACCGGCTGCTCGGCGTAGAGCGGGATCACCCCGAAGGCGTTTCGCCCCGGCAGGTCGGCGGCGGTCAGCACCGCGGCGACGCCGGGGCGGGCCGCGGCCCAGCCGGCGAGGTCGCCGAAGGCGAAGCCCGCGTGCGGATGCGGCGAGCGAACCGCCGCGAGGGTCAGGCTGCCCGCGGGCCAGAGATCGGCGCCGAAGCGCTCGCTGCCGTCGAGCTTGCCCGGCCCGTCGAGCCGCGGGACGCTGGCGCCGATGGCGGCACCGGCGGCCGGGGCCGGCAGCGGCGCGCGCGGCGTCCCGGCGTCGCAGACCGCGGCGATGATCCGGCGGTAGCCGGTGCAGCGACAGAGGACGCCGCCGAGCGCGTCCTCGACCTCGGCCGCCGCCGGGTGCGGGTTGCGGGCGAGAAGCTCGGTCGCGGCGATCAGCATGCCGGGGGTGCAGGCGCCGCACTGGGCCGCGCCGTGGCGCAGGAAGGCGGCCTGCAAGCCGCGCGTGCCCGGGGCCGCCCAGGCCCTCGACGGTGGTGACCGACCGCCCCGCCGCGCGGGCGGCCGGGGTCAGGCAGGCGCAGACCGCCCGGCCGTCGAGGAGCACGCTGCAGGCACCGCAATCGCCGGCGTCGCAGCCGACCTTGGTGCCGGTGAGCCCGGCCTCTTCGCGCAGCACGTCGGAGAGCCGGCGGCTCGGGGCGACGTCGAAGGCGACCGCCCGGCCGTTGAGGCGGAAGCCGAGGCCCGGTCGCTCCAGCTTCATGCCGCCACCAGCCCGCGCAGGGCGCGGCGCAGCAGCTCCGCCGCGGCAAGGGCGCGGTAGCCGGCGTCGGCGCGGACGTCGTCGATGGGCGCCAGCGCCGCGGCGACGGTGGCGTCGTCGATGCAGTCGGGGAGCGAGGCGTCGGCCGCGGCGCCGAGCAGGCGCGCCTCGAGCGCCGGCAGGCGGGTCGCGACCGGGCCGCAGGCGCCGACGGCGAGCGCGGACCCGGCCACGCGGCCGCCGTCGGTCACCAGACGGACTGCGACCATTGCGATCGAGATCACCAGGCGGCGGCGGGCGCCGAGCTTGAGGAAGGCCGAGCGTCCGGCGAGCGCGGCGGCGGGGATCAGCACGGCGGTGAGGATTTCGCCCGGCCGGCGCTCGGTGCGGCGGGGGCCGGTGAGAAAGCCCGCCAGCGGCAGCCGGCGCCGGCCGCCGGCAGAGGCGAGCTCGACCTCGGCATCGAGCGCCAGCAGCGGCGGGACGCCGTCGGCGGCGGGCGAGGCGTTGCAGAGGTTGCCGCCGATCGTGCCGGCGTTCTGGATTTGCCGGCCGCCGACCTCGGACGCGGCGGCGCGGAGCGCGTCGCAGGCCGGCGGCAGCGCGGCGTCGCGCAGCTCGGACCAGGTGGTGCAGGCGCCGATGCGCAGCCCCGCGGGCCCGCGCTCGATTCCGCCGAGCCCGGCGAGCCCCGCGAGGTCGAGGACCGCACCGCGCAGGGTCTGTGCCGGCGTCGCGGGGTAGAGGTCGGTCCCGCCTGCGAGCAGCGTGCGCGGTGCGCGCGCCAGCAGCGCCAGCGCCTCGTCGAGCGTTTCGGGCCGGTCGTAGGGCATCGCCACCCGCGGGTTCGGGCGGCGGCGGCCGCCCGGATTTTCATATGCGTGCAAATTAGTTTGCAGCGCCGGCCGCGGCGTGTCAACTTCCGCGCCGGACCCAGGGGCGCGGCCGCAGACGGGGGCGGGAATGGACGAGCAGACCTACCATCTCGACGCGCAGGTCGGCTTTTTGCTCCGCCGCGCGCATCAGCGGCATCTGGCGGTCTTCGGCGCGGTCATTCCCGAGCTCACCACCACGCAGTTCGCCGCGATCGCCAGGCTCGCCGAGGACGGGCCGATGTCGCAGAACCAGCTCGGCCGGATGACGTCGATGGACGCGGCGACGATCAAGGGCGTGGTCGGGCGGCTGGTGGGCCGGCGGCTGGTCTCGACGGCGCCGAGCTCCGAGGACCGCCGGCGGCTGATCGTCGACCTCACCGCCGAGGGCCGGGCGCTCTTCGAACGGGTGCGCGGCCAGGGCTTCGAGGCCAGCCGGCGCACGCTCGCCCCGCTCGCTCCCGCCGACCGCCAGCGGTTCCTCGCGCTGCTGCGCCAGCTGATCTGACGCGCTTCACATCAGGACGTCGCGAGCGCGTGGACGCCCTCGAGCCTGATGAAGAAGTCGGGCTTGCGGTCGCCGTACACTCGCCGGACAGCACCCCGTCCTCGAAGCGCAGCCGCCGCGGTCGAACGGCTGATCACCGATCCAGTGGAAGGCCTGATCGCCGGGGTCTTGCGGTCGGCGTCGATGCCGGAGAGATCGATCACGTCGCGCCGGTCTCGAAATCGATGATCGTGTCGCCCAGTGGCCGCGGCCGGCTTCGCGCGCGGTGTCGAAGACGAAGTGATCGGCGCCGCTGCCGCCGAACATCCGGTCCCCGCCACGACCGGGATGCAGGTCGTCGTCGCCGGCTCCGCCGCGCAGCACGTCAGCCCCTGAAGCCGAAGAGCGAGTGTCGCCGGCGCCGCCGTTGAGATGGTCGGTACCGCGGCCGCCGCCGAGGACGCGGGCAGCCTCGTGGGCCCGGTGCCGACCAGCCGCACCTCGTGGCACTCGGTGCCATCGGCGAGCCGCGCGCCGACGAAGCCGAAGGTCGCCTGCGTGCGCCCGCCGAGGTAGGCGTCGAGCACATCGCCGGTCAGCTTGCCGGCGAAGGCGCCGTCGATCGAGTAGGACAGGCTCTGCTTCTGGGCGTCCCAGAAGACCTCGACCCGGTGCCAGGCGTTCTCGCCGAGTTCCTGCTTGGCGACCTTGGTCAACCGCCAGTGGGTGTCGTGGTGAGACCGGGATCGGGAGCGACCGCTCGCCCGCGAATCGGTGCGTCAGGCTTCGCCATGGCTCGTGATCTTCGCTCGGGTGCGCCGCCAAATTCGCATGCGAATGGCCGTCCGGTTCGCACCGCGGCATGGTCGTGCTGGTCCCTGGCTCTTGCCGATCTCGAGCCGCAACCCGCCGGAATCGATCACCGCGGCGGGAGCGTGCTCGCCGAAGGCGTTGCCTGAAGCAGGAACGTCAAGCCGTCGCCGCAGGAGCAGTGGCCGAGCTTGACGTCGAAGGTGAACGACGCGGTCGTGCGACAGGTCGACGGGGGTGTTGAAAAGCACCGCGCCGCGATTGCCTTCCGGCGCCGCCGCGAGCTTGAAGCTGCCGGCCGCGGTCGCGCTGGCATCGCCGCTCAGGGTTGCGTAGCTCTTTGCCGCGGCTACCAGCGTCTGGCCCCGATCTCGACGGTGACCGTCTTGCGCGACCGACGGCACGCCGTTCTTGTCGATGGCAAACAGCATCCAGTTGCCGGGGGTCAGGACGTTGGCGTTGTCGGGCTGATCGACGACCAGCTTGCCGGTGGAGGTGACCTTGAACGGCAGCTCGACGAAGCGCGTGTCCATGTTGAACGCGTGGGTGACCGCCCCGTTCTTGACGAGGGTCAGCCGATCGATGTCGCTGGGATCGTCGACGCGGATCTTGAAGGTGCCGAAGGGCTTGATGCTCGACGGGCGCGCCGTGATCACCGGGCGATCGGCGAGCGCACCGGTGTCGTCGAAGAGATAGCCGGGCTTGTAGATCTCGCCGTTGAGGTTCTTCAGCGGCCCCGGCGCCCCGCCCCGAGCGACAGGATGCTGGCGTCGGGCGAGCATGAGGGTGGTCGAGTGGTAGAGCCGCGCGCTTGCCGGCGGTGTCGCCGAAGGTGATCGCGTGGGTATCGGGATCCCAGATCGCGACCTAATTCGTGACGGGTGAGCTCGTTCTTCACGCCGCTGCCGCCGCTGATCATCACGCTTGCCGTCGGCCAGGATGACCATGTTCGACCAGTAGCGGGTGGCGCCGAGCGATCCGACGTTTTCGTAGACCGGGGTCTCGCCGCTGAAGTCGATCTGCCGCAGCGTGCCGTTGGCCGACAGCGTCAGCACCTTGTCCTGGCCGACATGACGGCGGGCAGCGACGGGTCGGCCTTGAAAGGGAGCGTTGCCGATCTGGTGGATCGCCCCGTCGCCGGTCGGATCGATGCTGTAGATGCCCCTGCCCAACGAGCCATCGGAGCCATAGAGAATGATCTCACCGTCGCTCTTCACCCAGGCGCGCGGGTAGTACCAGTTCTGCTGCAGGATCGGGTCCGCCGCTCCGACCATCGTCTTCCAGCCGACGTCCGGGCTGTAGAGCTCGGGGTAGGGGGAAGCCGCCATGCCGTCGTGCTGCGGCCCGCCCCTACCGCCGAAGACCATGATCGTAGCCGTTCGCGAGCGTCACGGCGGTCGGGTACCATCGGGGGTAGGCGAGTTCGCCGTCCGGTGCCTTGGTCAGGGTCTCGTCGCGATAGTCGTACTGCAGGACGCTGGTGATGCCGTAGTTGATGTCGCCGACCGGTCGCGCGTCGCCGCCGGCGATCATGATCTTTCCGGTGGCGGGAATGACCATCGCCACGCTGCAGAACATGTCCACCTTGGAGATGTTGGTCAGCGTGTGATGGACGTTGGTGGCCGGATCCCAAACGTCATAGTACATGCTCCCGCCCTGCTGGCCCTTCTGGTTCGGTACCGAAGGTGAGGACCTTGTTGTCGGGAGTAAGATTCGAGAACAGCTGCAATCGCGACAAAGCCGGTTGCGGCGGTTGCACAACCGTAAGTCGCGTCTATGATCGCAAAGAGATCAGTCCCCGGCGGGAAATGTCCCCGGCGGGAAATTTGCCGTTATTGGAATGGAATCAAGCATCGTGTTGATTTGCCTTCTTGCGCCGGGTGCGACGCGGGGCAGCGCCCGGCGCGCGCACCGTCCCCGCGGGCTTTGCAAGCCGGCGAGGGCGGGATAAAGCTCGACGCGGGCGAGGCAGGAGACGAGCATGCGACCGGTCGTGCTGTGCATTCTGGATGGCTGGGGCCTCGACCCGGGCCGTGAGGCCAACGCGGTGGCGCTCGGCGCGACGCCCAACTTCGACCGCATCTGGGCGAGCTCGCCGCATGCGCAGCTCGCCGCGCATGGCCCCGACGTCGGCCTGCCCGAAGGGCAGATGGGCAATTCCGAGGTCGGGCACATGAACATCGGGGCCGGGCGCGTGGTCTGGATGGACCTGCCCCGGATCGACAACGCCATCGCCGACGGCAGCTTCGCCAGGAACGCCGCGCTTGCCGGGTTCATTGCGGCGGTGAAGGCGCGCAAGGGCAGCGTTCATCTCGCCGGCCTCGCCTCGCCGGGCGGCGTGCACGCGCACCAGCGGCAGATCGCCGCCGCGGCGACGGTGATCGCCGAGGCCGGGGTGCCGGTGCTGGTGCACGCCTTTCTCGACGGCCGCGACGTGCCGCCGCAGAGCGCGCTCGGCCAGATCGCCGAACTCGAGGAAGCGTTGCCCGAAGGGGCGCGCGTCGTCACCGTCAGCGGCCGCTTCTACGCGATGGACCGCGACAAGCGCTGGGAACGGGTGGCGGCGGCGGTGAACGCGATCCTGCATGCCGACGGGCTGCATGCCGAGACCGCCGACCAGGCGATCGCCAACGCCTATGCCCGCGGCGAGACCGACGAGTTCGTCCAGCCGACGGTGATCGCCGACTACCGCGGGGTCGCCGACGGCGACGGGCTGTTCTTCGCCAACTTCCGCGCCGACCGGGCGCGGCAGATCCTCGGCGCGCTGATCGATCCCGAGTTCGACGGTTTCGACGTGGTCGGCCGGCCGAAGTGGTCGGCGATCCTCGGGATGGTGCAGTATTCCGACCGGCTCGACGAGCTGATGCCGGCGATGTTCCCCTCGAGCGACATCGTCAACACCCTTGGTGACTGGGTCGCGGGGCACGGGCTGAAGCAGTTCCGAATCGCGGAGACCGAGAAGTATCCGCACGTCACTTTCTTTCTGAACGGCGGGGTCGAGACACCTGCCGAGGGCGAGACGCGCTACATGGCGCCGAGCCCGAAGGTGCGGACCTACGACCTGCAGCCGGAGATGTCGGCGGCAGAGGTCACTGAACACCTGGTGGCGGCGATCCGCTCGGGCGAGTACGCGCTGATCGTGGTCAACTTCGCCAACCCGGACATGGTCGGGCATACCGGCGTGCTCGCGGCGGCGATCAAGGCGGTGGAGGCGGTCGACAAGGGCCTCGGCGAGGTGCTGGCCGCGGTCGAAGCGGTGGGCGGGGCGATCGTCGTCACCGCCGACCATGGCAACTGCGAGGTGATGGTCGACCCGGTGACCGGCGAGCCGCATACCGCGCACACGCTGAACCCGGTGCCGGTGATCCTGGTCGGCGGGCCGCCGGGCGCCACGCTGCGCGACGGGCGACTTTCGGACCTCGCGCCGACGCTGCTCGCGCTGATGGGGCTGGAGCAGCCGCCCGAGATGGGCGGGCGGAGCCTGATCGTCCCGGCATGAGGCGCGGCGCTTCCTGGCTCGCGCTGCTTGCGCTGCTCGCGCCCGCCGCTGCTCGGGCGACGGGCGAGACCCAGCCCGCGGCCGGTGCGGCCACGGTCGGGCCTGCCGCCGGCACTGCGATGGACGCGACGGCCGCAGGCGCAGCGAAACCGGCGCCGGCTTCTGCCGATCCGGCGGCGGACATTCCCGCCGCGACGGCCCGCGTTGCCGCCGCGCGCGGCACGCTCGATGCGGCGGCGGCACAGCCGGACCGGATCGTCGACTTCGGGCGGGCGATCGCCGGCTACGACGCCGCGCTCGCCGCGCTCGGCGACGACGTGCGGGCGGTGGGCGGCCATGCCGACGCGATCGGCGCCGACCTTGCGGCGCGGCGAACCGAGATCGCGCGGCTGCTGGCCACGCTCGAGACGATGAGCCGCATCCCGCCGCCCGCGGACGGCGTGCATCCTGGGGGTCCGGTGGCGGCGGCGCGCGCGGAGGCGATGACCGCGCGGCTGACCCCGGCGCTGCGGGCCGAGGCCGCGGCGCTGAAGGCGCAGCTCGCCGACCTTGCCGCGGCGCGAAAGCTGCACGCCGACTCGGACGCGGCGCTCGCGGCCGGGCTCGGGGCGCTGAACGCCGCCCGCGGCAAGCTCGCCGAGACCCTGGCATCGACCGCTCCCGCGGCCGAGCCGGGGCCGGACGACCCGACGCTCACCCAGCTCGCGCGCGGCAGCGAGAACCTGACCGCGCTCGCCGGCGCCCTCGCCGGGTCCGCCGGCGCGGCGAAGCCGGCGGCGCCCGCAGCGGGGGCGCTGCTCTGGCCGATCGAGGGGAACGTCGTGCGCCACTTCCAGGAGCGCGACGCCGCCGGGGTGGCGCAGCCGGGAATCCTGGTGGAGGCGCCGCCTTTCTCGGTGGTGAGCGCGCCGGCGGACGGCACGGTGCGCTACGCCGGGCCGTTCCTCGAGTATGGGGCGGTGGTGGTGCTCGAGACCGACCCCGCGACCATGGTGGTGCTTGCCGGGCTGGGCCGGCTGAAGGTATCCACCGGCTCGGAGGTCAAGCGCGGCGATCTGATCGGGCTTCTCGGCGGAAGAGCGCTCGACGTTGAAGAATATGTGATGCAAGTCCCTGCGGATACTGGCGCGGGGCAGCGGGAAACGCTTTATATTGAGGTTCGCCACGGCCGGGGGCCGGTGGACCCGGAGCCACTGTTTGCCGGCGAAAACGGATAGGAAACTGAACTCTATGAACAAAATCTGGATGGCGGGACTCGGCGGTGCCGTGGCGGGTGCGCTGGTCAGCACACAGTTCGTCGCCCCGCTGCTCGCCCAGGAGACCGACAAGGACAAGTCGGTCTATGAGCAGCTCGACCTTTTCGGCGACGTCTTCGAGCGGATCCGCTCCTCCTACGTCGAGGAGGTGAATTCCAAGGACCTGATCGAGGCGGCGATCAACGGGATGCTCAGCCATCTCGACCCGCACTCGAGCTACATGCCGCCCGACGAGTTCGACGACATGCGGGTGCAGACCAAGGGCGAGTTCGGCGGGCTCGGCATCGAGGTCACCCAGGAGAACGGCGTCGTCAAGGTGGTCTCGCCGATCGAGGGCACCCCGGCCGATCGCGCCGGGGTCAAGCCGGGCGACTTCATCACCCAGGTGAATGGCGAGAGCGTCGTCGGCCTCACGCTCAACGAGGCGGTCGACATGATGCGCGGCCCGGTGGGCTCGGACATCACGCTGACGCTTTCCCGCGAAGGCACGCAGGATCCGTTCGACGTCAAGCTGACCCGTGAGACGATCAAGGTCTCGCCGGTGAAGTCGCGCGTCGAGGACGGCGTCGTGGTGCTGCGGCTGACCACCTTCAACGAGCAGACCTACCCCGAGCTCGAGAAGCAGCTGAAAGAGGACGTCGACAAGGCCGGCGGCATGGACAAGGTGACCGGCGTGGTGCTCGACCTGCGCAACAACCCCGGCGGCCTGCTCAACCAGGCGATCTCGGTGGTGGACGCCTTCCTCGACTCGGGCGAGATCGTCTCGACCCGCGGCCGCGACCCGCGCGACAGCGAGCGCTACAACGCGACGCCGGGCGACCTCACCAACGGAAAGCCGATGGCGGTCGTGGTCAACGGCGGTTCGGCGAGCGCGTCCGAGATCGTCGCCGGCGCGCTGAAGGACCACCACCGCGCGGTGATCATCGGCACTCAGACCTTCGGCAAGGGCTCGGTGCAGACGATCATGCCGGTCCAGGGCGAAGGGGCGATCCGGCTGACGACGGCGCGCTACTACACCCCGTCGGGGCGGTCGATCCAGGCGCTGGGCGTCGCGCCCGACATCATCGTCGAGCAGCACCCGCCCGAGGAGGCCGCGGCTGCAACGCCGCCGGCCGACCAGCCGCAGCGGACCGAGGCAGACCTGCGCGGGTCGCTCGAGAACGACAGCCTGACCCCGGACGAGAAGAAGATCCTCGAGGAGGACCGCAAGCACAAGGAAGAGACCGCGAAGCTGCGCGCCGAGGACTACCAGCTCAGCTACGCGATCGACATCCTGCGGGGCATGTCCTACCTCGCGGCGGAGAACGACCCGGCCGCACCGGTCGCGCAGTGACGCGCCGGTGGCGCGGACGCTGAGCGAGGCGGAAATCCTGGCGCTGCCCTACCGGCCCTGCGTCGGGGCGATGCTGATCAACCCGGCGGGGCGCGTCTTCGCCGGGCAGCGGATCGACAACCCCGAACCCGCCTGGCAGATGCCGCAGGGCGGGATCGACGCGGGAGAGACCCCGCGCGAGGCGGTGCTGCGCGAGCTCCGCGAGGAGACCGGCATCCCGGCCTCGGCGGTCGAGTTCGTCGCCGAAGCGCCGGAGTGGATCCTCTACGACCTGCCGCCGCATCTCCTCGGCAAGATGTGGAAGGGGCGCTTCCGTGGCCAGCGCCAGCGCTGGTTCCTGCTGCGTTTCGTCGGCGACGACGCGCAGGTGCGGATCGACACCGAGCACCCGGAGTTCAACGCCTGGACCTGGCTCGATCCGCGCGAGCTGGTCGAGCGGATCGTGCCGTTCAAGCGAGACGCCTACCGGCAGGTGCTGGCGGCCTTTCAGGGGCATCTGGGGTAGCGCCTCGCGCTTGCCCCGACCAGGGGTGCCTAAATCGCAGTCAGGGCTCGGGTCGGGTCCGTCGCCCGGGCCGAAACGGCTGGCGTTCTCCGGTCGATCCCCTAAGCTGCCTGGCGGAGGAACCTGGATGCGTCTGCGGATCGGCTATCAACTGGACTTCGAGTTTCCGCAGCCGACGCCGGTCCTGTCGGTCCTCAACGTGCATTTCTCGCGCGCCTCCGACCTCGAGGCGCCGGATCTGATCCGCATCGAGCCGCCGGTGCCGCTGCAGAGCTATCGCGACGGCTTCGGCAACTGGTGCGGCCGCTTCACCGCGCCCGCCGGGCAGGTCCGCGTCTCCACCGACACGGTGATCCGCGACAGCGGCCTGCCCGATCCGGTGGTTCGCGATGCCCGGCAGCACCCGATCGAGGAGCTGCCCGACGAGGCGCTGGTCTTCCTTCTCGCCAGCCGCTTCTGCGAAAGCGACCGGATGCTCGACCTCGCCTGGAGCCTCTTCGGCACCACCGAGCCCGGCTGGTCGCGGGTGCAGGCGATCTGCGACTTTACCCACAACCACATCCGCTTCGACTACGCCCAGGCGCGCCCGACCCGCTCGGCCTCGGAAGCCTACGAGGAAGGGGTCGGCGTCTGCCGCGACTATGCCCATCTCGCGGTCGCCTTCTGCCGCGCGATGAACATCCCGGCGCGCTACTGCACCGGCTATCTCGGCGACGTCGGCACCCCGAAGCCCTACCCGCCGGGCGACTTCGCCGCCTGGTTCGAGGTCTACCTCGGCGGTGCCTGGCATCTCTTCGACCCGCGCAACAACGTCCCCCGCCAGAGCCGCGTGCTGATGGCCTGGGGCCGCGACGCCTCGGACGTGGCGCTCACCACGACCTTCGGCCCCGGCGACATGCAGTCGTTCAAGGTCTGGACCGACGAGCTTCCCGCCGCCTGAACCTCGGCGCCCCAGTAGCCATCCCGCACCCGGCGACCTCACCCGCGGCTCGGCGTCGCGGGCTGGCGGCGGATCAATCATGCGGCGACTTGCGCGGCCATGCGGATCATGCGATTATGCGCAATTAATTTCGCTAAAATCGTTCGCCTGACTTGCTGGATCAAGACCAAATCCTGTCCCGGTGCGGAGACGGATAAGGCTGCGTTTTCCAAAACGGCACTTGTCGCACGACAAGTGCATCTGTTCGGGGAGAATTTCATTGGCTCCTAATGGTGATACTGCTTCCGACAATCGCTTCATTCTCGACATCATCGCCGAGGCCCGCGCGAAGGGAGTCGACGATGGCGATCTGCGCCGGGTGGTGAACGAGGCATACGTCAAGGCGACCCGGGCCGGACCGGCCCGCGCCCGCAGCCGCCTCCGGGCCGCACCCCCCGCCGCGCCGCCGGTCGGAGAGACGGTGAGCAACCCCAGCAAGGATCCGCGCTTCACCGCAAACCTTCTCGCCCTTGCAGAGCATGCGGTCGGCCGGCCGCGCGTCCTAGGCGGGCAGCCGGTGCCCAAGGGAATGTTTCTCGATTGCGTCGCGGTCGGCAGCGGGACCGAGTGGGTCTGCACGGGGACGCTGATCGCGCCGACCGTGGTGGTGACCGCCGGGCATTGCTCGCATCTCGCGACGCGGATCTTCATCGGGGAGGAGGTTCCGCCGCAGGGACAGGGGACGATCATGGGCGCGAAGGCCATCATCCCGCACCCCCACTACAATTCCGTCACCCAGGAGAACGACCTGACGGTGATGATCCTCGACCAGGCGGTCAACGTCATACCGCGGCGGATCTCCCCGCCGGACGTCGTGGCCGCCGCCGTCTCCGGCCGTGTTGTCGGCTTCGGGGCGACCGAGGCTGACGGCTTTCTCGGCTACGGGGTGAAGATGTGGGTGGACGTGCCCGTCGCCTCCACCGGCTGCGACGGCTCGGCTGGACGGCAAGCCGGACGCCGAGGCTTACCGCTGCTTCGCCGGCCGGGAGATCGTTGCCGGAAAGCCCATGCTCGCCAAGGACAGCTGCAACGGCGACAGCGGCGGCCCCTTCTACCTCGACGGAGGCAACGGCACCTGGTTCGTCGGAGGCGCCACTTCGCGCGCCACCAACAAGGCGATCAGCAACTGCGGGGATGGCGGCGTCTACGTCCGGCTCGATGCATACCGCGACTGGATCGTCTCCGTTTCGGGCGTGACCCTGGGGTAGGTGGCGAGGATGAACGCGCATCAGCAAAAGCAACCGGCCGCCCCGACAAAGGCACCGGCCGGACCGAACCTGCCCCTTACTGTCGAGATCGTCTGGGCCGACATCAGAAAGCTTCAAGACGCGGACGTCCTGATGGCGGGGCAGTACATGGGCCTGCAGCCGCGACGGGGGCTGGCCGACCTCGACACCCTGGTTTCCGGCGGTGGCGCCGGCAGGCACCTGCTTGCCGATCTCATCTGCCGTGATGCGCTCCGCTGCGCGGTTGGCGACCTGCACTTCTTCCCCTGTCCTGGGAACAGGCAGCTGCTCGTCCTCGGCATGGGGCGCCAGGCGCTGTTCAGCCAGGCCCAGCTGACCCGGGCGGCGCGCTGTGCGGCCGAGGCGATCGGCAGCCTGATGAGCGGGGGACGGGTCGCGAGCATGCTCATCGGAACCGGCGGAGGCAATCTCGAGACCCGCGACGCGGTCGACGGCCTGCTGCAGGGTTTCCTCCAGGCGAAGAGCGCCGATCCGAACCTGAGCTTCGCCCATCTCCGGCTGGTCGAGATCCAGCTCGACCGCGCGTTCGAGATCATGGACGCCGTTCACGATCTCGCGGCCTCCGAACGCTACGCCGGGTTGATCGCGCCAGGAGCGGCGCTTGTCGAGCCGAGCGGGGGCGAAGGCAAGATCTCCACGCATTTCGGCTACGCCATGATGCTCGGCGGGGTCGCTCGCGCCTGGGCCGAGGGGCCGACGAACGGCCTCTTCAAGGCGGCAGAAACGCTGTGCGCCGCCCTGCCGCCCCGCGTCCAGGCAAAGGTCCAGCTTGGGCTCAGCGCGCACCAGTGCGCTGCGGATCCACGGCGCGACGGGCTCAGGTTCCGCATCAGCTACGGCAGGAAGGACGAGGCGGAGAACCCCGACCGGGTGACCTTCTCCCAGGACGGCCGCCAGATCCGGACTGCGGCGATGACCAACCTCGCGACAGTGACCGAGCGGGTGCTCGGGATGAAGTGCAGATGGGTCGACCGGATCGTCGACGACCTGCACGCGGCCGCCTGGACCGAGGGGCAGCAGTCGATCGAGGAACGCGGCCGCAGCGCCTACGGTTACCTCATCCACCCCGATATCCGCGAGAAGGTGGCCGATGGCGGCCCGCTGGTCTTCGAGGTCGATCGCAGGCTGGCGAGCATCCCCTGGGAGATGCTGCAGCAACCCGGTCCCGACCGGGAGCCGCTCGGTGTCCACCGCCCGCTCGCCCGCCAGCTGCGGACGATCTACAGTCCCCGGATCAACGCCTCCGATCGGGCGGCGGTGCCGAGGGCGCTGGTGATCGGCGACCCGGACGGCACGCTCGAGGCCGCGAAAAACGAAGCCGCGCTGGTGGCGAAGCTGCTGAAGGACAGCGGGCTGGAGGTGGAGATCTGCATGCTGCCACCCAACCGGAACGGCCGCGGAGCGTTTCCGTTCGATGGCGGGTTCGCCGAGCCGGCCGACCTGTTTCGGGTCGTCGAACGGCTGCAGAACGTCCGCTACGACATCGTGCACTTCGCCGGCCACGCGTCCTTCTCGCCGGCGTCGCCGGAGACCAGCGGCTGGGTCTTCGCCGGAGGCGAGGTGCTGACGGCAGCGATGCTCGAGAACACCGAGGGCGCGCCGGCGCTGATCTTCGCGAACGCCTGCCTCTCGGCGGTCGGCAGCTCCAAGCAGGGCGGTCGCGGTCGCGGATCCGGCCTGGTGGCCAGCCTGGCGGACGAGTTCATGCGTCGGGGCGTCGCCGATTACATCGGAACCGGCTGGCTGGTGCCGGACAAGGTGGCGATGCCCTTTGCCAAGGACTTCTACACCGCGTTCCTCGGCTCGCCGCGGAAGCAGCTCGGCGTTGCCCTTCAGGAGGCTCGCTCGGCGGCCTACCGGGTCCGGAGGGTCAACGATATCTGGGAGACCGCCTGGGCGACCTACCAGCACTATGGGGACCCCAGCCGGTTGTTCCCGGAGACCTCCGGAACGGGACCCCGCGGCTCGCTGGGACGGTGACCCAGCCGCGGGCATGGGCGAGCGTCGGTGCGGCTGGTCGGCCCGCTACGGCGCGACGGATTTTCGGCCGTCGATGACCGAGTGCAGCGCGATCAGCGTGGCGACGGTGAGGGTCGCGACGCCGACGAGCGGCAGGGCGTGGTAGGGGGTGCCGGTCGAGATCAGCCAGGCGCCGAGTCCGGCGCCGGCGGCGATGCCGGTGTTGAACACCGTCGACATCAGCGTCGAGGCCAGTTCCGGCGCCCTGAGCGAGCCGACGAGGATCCGGTGCTGCGCGGCGAGCGAGGAGATGTTGCCGGCGAGGCTTGCCACCGTGAAGGCCGCGACCCCGACGGCCGCCGACCGCGGGGTGGCCAGCCAGACGGTCGCCATCGCCGCCGCGGCCAGGGCGAAGCTGAGGACGAGGCTGGCGGTCGGCGCGCGGTCGACGAGTTGTCCGCCGGCGAAGACGCCGACGGTGCCGGCGAGCCCGGTCAGCAGCAAGACCGCGGGCAGGCCGTCCGGGCCGATGCCGGCGACCTGCTGCATGTAGGGGGCGATGAAGGTGAGGAGGGCGAAGACCGCGGTCATCTGCAGCACGATCATCGCGTAGGCGGTCAGCACCGTCCGGTTCATCAGCGCGCGCACCTGCTGGGTGAGCGGCGCCCCGGCGGGTCTGGTCGAGGTGTCGCGGACGAGGACGGCGATCGCCAGCGCCGCCACCATCGCGCAGGCCGCGATCATGAAGAAGGTCGCGCGCCAGCCGTAGGCATTGCCGACGGCGGTGCCGAGCGGCACGCCGACGACGTTGGCGATGTTGACGCCGCCGACGACGATCGAGAGCGCCGTCGCGCGCCGGTGCGCCGGCACGCCGCCGGTCGCGAGCACGATCGCGAAGCCGAAGAAGCAGCCGTGCGCCGCCGCGGCGACGACCCGGCCCGCCATCAGCATCGCGAAGCTGGTGGCGAAGCCGCAGACGAGGTGCCCGAGCATGAAGATGAGCATCACGCCGACGATGCCGCGCTTGCGCGACCAGCGCCCGGCAACCGCCATCATCAGCGGACCGCCGATCGCGACCGCGATCGCATAGCCGGTGATCAGCATCCCGGCGCGCGGGATGCTGACGCCGAGGTCGGTCGCGATCGCGGGCAGGATGCCGGCGACGACGAGTTCGGTCGTGCCGATGCAGAAGGCCCCGAGCAGGAGCGAGAACAGGGGCAGGTACATCGCGCGCACCGGATGAACCCACCCTTTACCGGGATTGAAATCTGGTCAACGGCGGCAGGGACAATGCCGCGACATCAATAAGTTGGCCCCGCTGCACGCGTTGTGCAGCGGGGGTCTTGCGTCGGTCAGGCCCCGATCAGGCCCATGTTCTCGAGCTTCAGGATCACCTGCTGCGCCGAGTAGTCGATCTCGTTGCCCTCGGTCTCGAGCTTGAGCTCGGGAGTCTTCGGCGCCTCGTAGGGGTCGGAGATGCCGGTGAACTCCTTGATCTTGCCCTCGCGGGCGAGCTTGTAGAGCCCCTTGCGGTCGCGGCGCTCGCACTCTTCCAGCGAGGTCGCGACATGCACCTCGACGAAGGCGCCGTAGGTCTCGATCATCTCGCGGACGGTCGCGCGGGTCTTCTCGTAGGGCGCGATCGGGGCGCAGATGGCGATGCCGCCGTTCTTGGTGATCTCGGAGGCGACGTAGCCGATGCGCTGGATGTTGATGTCGCGGTGCTCCTTGGAGAAGCCGAGCTCGGAGGAGAGGTGCTTGCGCACGACGTCGCCGTCGAGGAGCGTCACCGGGCGGCCGCCCATCTCCATGAGCTTGGTCATCAGCGCGTTCGCGATCGTCGACTTGCCCGAGCCGGAGAGGCCGGTGAAGAAGACGGTGAAGCCCTGGTTCGCGCGCGGCGGCTTCGACTTCCTGAGCTCCTCGACCACGGCCGGGAAGGAGAACCAGTCGGGGATCTCGAGGCCTTCCTGCAGGCGCCGGCGCAGCTCGGTGCCGGAGATGTCGAGGATGGTCTGGCCTTCCTCGACCTCGTCGCGCGGCTCGTACTGCGCCTTTTCCTGGACGTAGACCATCTGCTTGAAGTCGACCATCTCGACCCCGATCTCGTCCTGGTACTTGGCGAAGAGCTCCTGCGCCTCGTAGGGGCCGTAGAAGTCCTTGCCCTGGCTGTTCTTGCCCGGGCCGGCATGGTCGCGGCCGACGATCATGTGGGTGCAGCCGTGGTTGCGGCGGATGATGCCGTGCCAGACCGCCTCGCGCGGGCCGCCCATGCGCATCGCGAGGTTGAGGAGCGACAGCGCGGTGGTGGAGGCGGGGTACTGGTCGAGCACCGCCTCGTAGCAGCGGACGCGGGTGAAGTGGTCGATGTCGCCGGGCTTGGTCATGCCGACGACGGGATGGATCAGCAGGTTCGCCTGCGCCTCGCGGGCGGCGCGGAAGGTGAGCTCCTGGTGCGCGCGGTGCAGCGGGTTGCGGGTCTGGAAGGCGACGATGCGGCGCCAGCCGAGCTTGCGGAACAGGGTGCGCAGCTCGTTCGGGGTGTTGCGGCGGCTGCGGAAGTCGTAGTGGATCGGCTGCTGGATGCCGGTGATCGGGCCGCCGAGGTAGATCGGGCCGGCGCGGTTCATCAGGTAGTTGACGGCGGGGTGCGCGCTGTCGTCGGAGCCGAAGACGCCCTTGGCCTCGACCGTCTTGTCCGGGCTCCACTTGTCGGTGACCGACATGATGGCGAGGATCACGCCTTCCTGGTCGCGCAGCGCGATGTCCTGGCCGTCCTCGACCTTGGCCGCGAAGGCCTCGGAGACGTCGAGGGTGATCGGCATCGGCCACAGCGTGCCGTCGGTCAAGCGCATGTCCTTGACCACGCTGTCGTAATCGGCCTCGGTGAGGAAGCCCTTCAGCGGGTTGAAGCCGCCGTTCATCAGCAGTTCGAGGTCGCAGATCTGCCGCGGGGTGAGGTCCCAGGACGGAAGGTCGGCCGCTTCGAGCTTCAGCTTCGCCGCGCTGTCGTAGGACACGTAAAGCTCGGAGATCGGCACGAGGTTTTTGGCAGTCATCTGGGCACCCTTGTCACACTGATTCGACGCAGGGGCGTGGTAGCAGTCGGGCGATGCAGGGTCAAAGTGCCGCGCGTGAAATTTCTGCGGCAGTGCAGCAATGGCGCATTTTTCCCAATGTTATCGCTAATCTCGGGCCCGCCTCCGCCCTCCTTGCGTGCCCGTGGCCGCACGCGCTAAGAGCTGACGATGCTCGACGACGAAGACGATGAAATCCATCCGCTTTTCTACGGCGCCCCGGCGACGACCGAGTTCCGCAAGCTGCGCAAGCGGATCGTCCGGCTCGCGCGGGAGGCGATCGAGACCTACGGCATGGCGCGCGACGGCGACCGCTGGCTCGTCTGCCTCTCGGGCGGCAAGGACAGCTACACGCTGCTGGCCGTGCTGACCGAGCTCAAGTGGCGCGGTCTCCTGCCGGTCGAGATCCTCGCCTGCAACCTCGACCAGGGCCAGCCGGGGTTTCCGGGATCGGTGCTGCCGGCGTTCCTCGAACGGATGGGCGTGCCGCACCGGATCGAGTACCGCGACACCTTCTCGATCGTCACCGAAAAGGTGCCGGCCGGCCGCACCTACTGCGCGCTCTGCTCGCGGCTGCGGCGCGGGCACCTCTACCGCATCGCGCGCGAGGAGGGGTGCCGGGCGGTGGTGCTCGGGCATCACCGCGACGACATCCTCGAGACCTTCTTTCTCAACCTCTTCCACGGCGGCAAGCTCGCGGCGATGCCGCCGAAGCTCCTGAACGACGAGGGCGACGTCTACGTGCTTCGCCCGCTCGCGCATGTCGCGGAGGCCGACTGCGGCCGCTTCGCGACGGCGATGGGCTATCCGATCATCCCGTGCGACCTCTGCGGCAGCCAGGACGGGCTGCAGCGCAAGCAGGTGAAGGCGATGATCGACGGCTGGGAACGGGCGTCGCCGGGGCGGCGGCAGATTCTGTTCCGGGCGCTCACGCAGGCGAACCCGAGCCACCTGCTCGACCCGGCGCTCTTCGACTTCAAGGCGCTCTGAGGTCGCGCGCCTGCAGGGCGCGGGCCCAGCGGGTCAGGGGATAGCAGAGCGCGAAGAAGATCGCCGCGACGATGCCGTAGACGGTGAACGGTCGGAAGGTGGCGTTGTTGATCGCGTTCGAGGTGCGCAAGAGCTCGTCGAAGCCGATGATCGAGGTGAGGGCGGTGCTCTTGATGAGCTGGACGAGGAAGCCGACCATCGGCGCGCGGGTGATGACGAAAGCCTGCGGCAGGACGACGAGGCGGAGCTCCTGGGGACGGGTCAGGCCGAGGCTGGCGCCGGCGTCCCACTGGCCGAGCGGCAGCGCGTCGACGCCGGAGCGCCAGATCTCGGCGAGGTAGGCGCTGGCGAAGAAGGTGAGCCCGAGCGCCGCGGCGGTCCAGGGCTCGATGCGGAAGCCGAGCATCGGCAGGCCGAAGAACATCAGGAAGAGCTGCATCAGGAGCGGCGTGCCCTGGAAGAGGGCGATGTAGCCCTTGGCGAAGGCGCGGATCCGGGGGTGCTTCGAGATGCGCAGGAAGAGCACCGCGAGCCCGACGGCGATGCCGCCGGCAAAGGCCACCAGCGAGAGCAGGATCGTCCAGCGCGCCGCCAGCAGCAGGTTGCGGACGATGTCCCAGGTGGTGAACTCGATCATGCCGCGCGGTCCACCGACAGGGTGCGGCGGCCGAAGAGGATCAGCAGGCGGCGGACCAGGACCGAGAGCCCGAGGTAGATCAGCGTCACGACGAGGTAGGTCTCGAAGGCGCGGAAGGTCGCCGCCTGCAGCATGTCGGCCTGGAAGGTGAGGTCGGGAACCGCGATCTGCGACACGACGGCGGACTCGAGCATCATGATCACGATCTGGCTCGTCAGGGCGGGAAAGATCACCTTCAGCGCCTGCGGCAGCACGATCTTCACGAACACCTGCACCGGATGGAGCCCGAGCGCCATCGCGGCTTCCTTCTGGCCGGCGGGCACGGCATCGAGCCCGGCGCCGACGATCTCGGTGGTATAGGCCGCCATGTTGAGCGTCATCGCGAGGATCGCCGCCGCGAAGGGGTCGAGCCGGATGCCGATCGACGGCAGGCCGAAGTAGATGACGAAGAGCTGGACGAGGAACGGGGTGTTGCGGATCAGCTCGACGTAGCCGGTGATCGCGCGCGCGAGCCAGGGCGGACCGCCGCGCTGGCCGGCGGCGCAGAGGATGCTGAGCAGCGTCCCCGCCACCGTCGTCACGGCGATCAGCATCAGCGTGACCGCGGCGCCCTCCGCGAGGAGGCCGAGCGCGCCCGAGAGCCAGCCGAAATCGAGCAATGGCTCAGTCTTTGAGGTTGGCGGGATCCAGCGGGACCTTGAGCCAGGTCTCCGAGCTCTTGTTCAGGCTGCCGTCGGCGATCATCTTCGCCACCGCGTCGTTGACCGCGGTCTTCAGCGCCTCCTCGCCCTGGTTGAGGCCGATGTGCGACGGCGAGGTCAGGAGCTGGAACTTCTGCTCGGGCTTCAGATCCGTCTGCTTCGCGAGCACCTGGGCGCCGACGTCGTTGCCGGTCGCCATCAGATCGGTCTGGCCGGAGATGAAGGCCTGGATCACCGCGTTGTAGTTGTCGAAGCGCTTGATGTCGGCATCCTTGGGGGCGGCCTCGGTCAGCGAGGTGTCCTCGAGCGTGCCGCGGTTGACCGCGATCGACTTGCCGGCGAGGTCGGCCGGGCCGGTGACGGCGGTGGCGGCGGGGCCGATCACCGCGATGTAGTAGGGGGCATAGGCGGCGGCGTAGTCGATGACCTTGGCGCGCTCGTCGCTGTAGCCGACGCTCATCAGGAGATCGACCCGGTGGTCCTTGAGGTAAGGGATGCGGTTCTGGCCGGTGACCGCGACGGTCTCGAGCTTGACGCCGAGGCTGTCCGCGATCGCCTGGGCGACGTCCATGTCGTAGCCCTTGAGGCTCATGTCGGCGCTGGCCGAGGAGAACGGCGGGAAGTCGGCGAAGACGCCGACCTTGATCGTGCCGGCGGACTTGATGTCGGCGAGCGCGTCCGCCTGCGCCGCCGCGCCGGCGAGGAGGGGGGCGAGCAGGAAGAGGGCCGCGAGTGCGGTCCGCCGGGTTGTCGACAGGCTCATTCCGTCCTCCTGGAGGTGCGCGGGTTCAGTGGCCGAGAATCTGGCTGAGGAAGAGCTTGGTACGCTCGTTGCGCGGATTGTTGAAGAATTCCTTCGGCTCGTTCTGTTCGACGATCTGGCCCTGGTCCATGAAGATCACCCGGTTGGCCACCGCCTGGGCGAAGCCCATCTCGTGGGTGACGCAGAGCATGGTCATGCCTTCTTCTGCGAGCTCGATCATCGTGTCGAGCACCTCCTTGATCATCTCGGGATCGAGTGCCGAGGTCGGCTCGTCGAAGAGCATGATCTTGGGACGCATGCAGAGCGAGCGGGCGATCGCCACGCGCTGCTGCTGGCCGCCGGAGAGCTGGCCGGGGTACTTCGAGGCCTGCTCGGGGATCTTGACCTTGGCGAGGAATTCCATCGCCGTGGCCTCGGCCTCCTTCTTCGGGGTCTTGCGGACCCAGATCGGCGCGAGGGTGCAGTTCTCGAGGATCGTGAGGTGCGGGAAGAGGTTGAAGTGCTGGAAGACCATGCCGACCTCGGAGCGCACCTTGTCGATGTTCTTCAGATCCGAGGTGAGCTCGACGCCGTCGACGATGATCTTGCCCTTCTGGTGCTCCTCGAGCCGGTTGATGCAGCGGATCAGCGTCGACTTGCCCGAGCCCGAGGGGCCGGCGATGACGATGCGCTCGCCCTTGTAGACGGTGAGGTCGATGTCGCGCAGGACGTGGAACTGGCCATACCACTTGTTCATGCCGATGATCTGCACCGCAGGCTCGTCGGAGACCTTGAGCTTCGTCGGATCGACGTGCTCGAGCTGGGAGACGTCGACGGGATGGGGTTCGGCCATGGGGGAACGCCTCCTAGCGGTGATCGGTGCGGAGCTTGCGCTCCAGATACTTGGAATAGAGCGACATGCCGTAGCAGCAGAGGAAGAAGAGCAGCGCCACGAAGCCGTAGAGCTCCCAGACGATGCCGTTCCAGTTCGAGTCGGCGCGGATCGAGGTGACGAGCCCGATCGGGTCGAGCAGCCCGATGATCGCGACGAGCGTCGTGTCCTTGAACAGCGAGATGAAGTTGCCGACGATCGACGGGATCGAGATCTTCAGCGCCTGCGGCATGATGATGAGGCGCATCGACTTCCAGTAGTCGAGGCCGAGCGCGTCGGCGCCCTCGTACTGG
The DNA here is from genome assembly GCA_963737485.1 of uncultured Alphaproteobacteria bacterium. Classification (GTDB taxonomy): domain Bacteria; phylum Pseudomonadota; class Alphaproteobacteria; order Rhodobacterales; family Rhodobacteraceae; genus Amaricoccus. The sequence goes on from CAVTSR010000005.1 coordinate 237,512, forward strand.
CCGCGCGGCAGCGCGGCGAGGCCGCCGCGGATGGTCTCGGCCATGTAGGCGGCCGAGAACAGCGTCACCATGATGATGACCCGCAGGATGATGTCGAAGTTGGTGCCGGGCGGCAGAAAGATGTTCAAAAGGAAGGTGGCGACGAGGAGCAGCGTGATCAGCGGCACGCCGCGGATGAACTCGATGAAGCCGACGCAGAGCGCCTTGACCAGGAACATGTCCGAGCGCCGGCCGAGGGCGAGCAGGATGCCGAGCGGCAGCGAGAAGGCGATGCCGGTCATGCCGATGGTGACCGAGAGCATGAAGCCGCCGAAGAGCTTGGAGGTGACCGGCGTCAGCGCGAGGATGGGGATCGCGCGGCTGAGGAGTCCGGCGGCCGGGCCGACGAGGTAGAGCCACCAGACGACGGCGGCCACGACCGCCGCGATGCTGGCGAGCAGGCCCGGGGACAGGTTCGCGACCACGCGGTGCGCCAGCCAGCCGACGAAAAAGCCCATGTAGATCATCACCGGCACCCAGATCGAGCCGCCCCAGAGCAGCCAGAAGCAGAGACCGGGAAAGATGGCGGTGAACCAGAGCACGGCCCGTGGGAGCTGGGATGCCAGCACCGGCGCCAGCGCCAGCAGCAGGCCGAAGAAGGCGAGGGTCGGCCGCCAGTACATGGTGTTGGGGTAGAAGCCGAACAGGAACTGCTTCCAGCGCTCGTGGATCACCGCGAGGCAGGCGCCGCCGGCGCCTTCGCCCCAGCGCTCCTTGATGATCTGCCGGCACTCCGTGAGCGAGCCGGCGTTCCAGACCGCGTGCAGGAACCAGGGCAGGATGTGGTCGATCAGCCAGAGCAGCGCCGCGATCGACAGGATGGTGAGGATCGCGTTCAGCCAGCTCGAGAACAGGTTCTCGCGGGCCCAGCGGATCAGGCCGATCTGCGACGAGGGCGGCGACTTCTGCGGGATCATCTCACCGCGGACGTAGGCGATGTCGGCCATCTCAGCGCTCCTTCAGCGAGACGCGCGCGTTGTACCAGTTGAGGATCGACGAGATCAGCAGGCTGACGATGAGGTAGAAGCCCATCAGCAGCAGCATGCATTCGAGCTCGCGCCCGGTCTGGTTCATCGTGATGCCGCCGAGGGTGGCGCGGGCGTCCATGTAGCCGACGGCGATCGCGAGCGAGGAGTTCTTGGTGAGGTTGAGATACTGCGAGATCAGGGGCGGGATGATCACCCTCAGCGCCTGCGGGAGCACGACGAGGCTCATCACCCGGCCGGGGCGAAGGCCCAGGGCGCTGGCCGCCTCGGTCTGGCCGCGCGACACCGCCTGGATGCCGGCGCGGACGTTCTCGGCGATGTAGGAGGCGGTGTAGAAGGAGAGCGCCAGCCAGAGCGCGATCAGCGACTTGTCGATGAAGCCGCCGCCTTCGAAGTTGAAGCGCTGGAGCTCGGGGATCGAGAAGCTGACGGTGCCGCCGGCGAGGAGGTCGGCGAGGAGCGTCGGGAAGACGATCAGCGCCGCCTTGATCCAGAAGACGGGCATGATCTCGCCGGTCGCCTCCTGGCGCGCGCGTGCGTAGCGGCCGAAGGCGACGGCGGCGATCACGCCGAGCGCGAACATGCCGGCGACCAGCTGCCAGCCGGGCGCGAAGATCGGCCAGGGGATGTAGAAGCCGCGGTTGGTGATGGCGATGGAGCCGAAGAGCATGTGCGCGGTGGCGTTGTCGCCGCGGAAGGCCGAGGGCGCCGGCGCGATGTCGGTCAGCACCGCCATGAAGGCGAGGATCCAGAGAAGCACCGGAATGTTGCGGAAGATGTCGACGTAGGCGCCGGCGAGCTTCGAGACGATCCAGTTCTTCGAGAGCCGCAGCACGCCGACCAGCACGCCGATGACGGTGGCGAGGGCGCAGCCGAGGATCGCGACGAGGAAGGTGTTGAGGATGCCGACGATCGCCGCCCGGCCGTGGGTGTCGTCGTTGGTATAGGGGATGAGGTGCTGGTTGATGTCGTAGCCGGCGCGGGCGCCGAGAAAGCCGAAGTCGAAGGTCTTGCCGAGCGCGGCGAGGTTCTGGACGGTGTTGTTGACCAGCCAGGCGGCCGCCAGCATGAAGGCGAGGAGCGCGAAGACCTGGATCGTCAGCGAGCGGTACCGCGTGTCGTAGAGCAGCATGCTCAGGCGGAAGCGTTCGGTCGGAATCTCCACGGTCGTCATCGCGCGCCCCTCTCGGCTGAATGGCGGGCCGGGATCGCAACGGCAATCCCGGCCACGGTCATCGGCGGTGTCCGCAAGGGTATCAGCGGAACGGCGGGGAGAAGATCAGGCCGCCGTCGTACCACTGGGCGTTGAGCCCACGGGCGATGTCGGAGGGCGTGCCCTCGCCGATGTTGGCGGCGAAGATCTCGCCGTAGTTGCCCTGGGACTTGATCGCGCGGAGCGCCCAGTCCTGGTCGAGGCCGAACATGGCGCCGAGGTTGCCCTCGGTGCCGAGGAGCCGCTTGACCTCCGGGTTCTCCGAGGTCTTGGCCATCTCGTCGGCGTTGTCCTTGGTGACGCCGTATTCCTCGGCGGAGATCAGCGCGTTCAGCGTCCAGCGGACGATGTCGGCCCACTGGTCGTCACCCTGGCGCACCAGCGGCCCGAGCGGCTCCTTGGAGATGATCTCGGGCAGGATGATCCAGTTCGAGGGATCCTCGTAGGTGGCGCGGCTGGCCGCGAGGCCCGAGGCGTCGGTGGTGTAGGCGTCGCAGGCGCCGGCCTGGAACTGCTGGTCGGCCTCGGCATTCGTCTGGATCGGGACCGGCTTGTAGCTCATGTTGTTCGCCTTGAACCAGTCGGCGAGGTTGAGCTCGGTGGTGGTGCCGGTCTGGATGCAGACGGTGGCGCCGTCGAGCTCCTTGGCGGAGGTGACGCCGAGGTCCTTCGATACCATGAAGCCCTGGCCGTCGTAGTAGTTGACGCCGGTGAAGGTGAACTTCAGGTCGACGTCGCGGCTGAAGGTCCAGGTCGAGTTGCGCACCAGCACGTCGATCTCGCCCGAGGAGAGCGCGGTGAAGCGGGTCTCGCCGGTCGTCGGCGTGAACTCGACCTTGCTCGGGTCGCCGAGGACCGCCGCGGCGAGTGCGTAGCAGACCGCGACGTCGAAGCCCTGCCACTTGCCGTCGGCGTCGGGGGCGGCGAAACCGGCGAGCCCGGTGTTGGTGCCGCACTTGAGCGTGCCGCGGGCCTTGACGTCGTCGAGCGTCGACGCCGAGACGGATCCGGCCAAGACGGCCAGTCCGGCGGCGGTTGCGAGGAACATGCGCTTGTTCATGGAGTCCTTCCTGTTGTCGAGCAGAGGCAAACGCCCCCCCTGGGGCAGGTTTTTGACGCGGGTGACCTCTTTTCCAGCCGCCACTTTGGTGGGCAGGCGAGGCAAAGGTCAAGCCACGCTTCCCGATCATGCCGCCGTGGTGCGTGAGAAGTGACTATATGCTAGTCATTGCCGCGGGGCTGCCTCCTCGGCCAGCAGGTCGAGGAGTGTCCGGGCCTGCAGGAAGTCCCTCCGGCGTCCGGCGGCGAGCGCCTCGGCCTCCGGATCGGTGCCCCACTGCTCGGCCTGCCAGTCCTCGTCGATGCGCGACAGTTGCCATGCGCGCGGCGCTGCGAGCGCGCCACGGGCGACCGCGAGCCCGAGCACCAGCGAGCCCGAGAGGGTGACGAGTTCGTTGAGCGCCGCGAGGCCGAAGGCGTCGTGCGCCGCGACCGCCGCGCGGAGCGAGGCAAGCGTCGCGGCCGGCTGCGGCTCGTGCACGACGCCGGTCACCGCCACCATCGGGGCGGCGAGCGTGCGGGCGGCCCATTGCAGCCAGGGGTCCCAGCCCTCGGCCTGCCGTTCGGCGAGCGCGGCGGGACCCGCGGCGCGGTAGCACAGCAGATCGGCGCCGCCATAGGCCGCAATCGCGTCCACCACCGCCTCGCGCTGGGCGGGCACGCGGTCGATCGCCGAGTTGGCCGCGCGGGTCAGCGGCAAGCGCTCCGGCCGGATCTCGCCCTCGATTGCGTCCCACTCGGCGGCGATGGCAGCCGCGAGCGCCGCGGTGGGCACCCCCAGCGGCGCCCCGGCCGGCGTCGCCAGCGGCCGGGCGTCGAGCGCGACGCCGAAGCCGCGCTCGACGGGCGTGACCGAGGCGCGGGTCCAGAACCGGCGCCGCGGGGTCGAGCTCATGCCGGCGCCGCCGCAAGGCGGGCGAGCGCGGCGTCGAGCGCGTCGAAGCGGTCGACGATGACGTCGGCGCCGGCGGCGACGAGCCGCTCGCGGGGGTGATAGCCCCAGCTCACCCCGATCGTCGCCATCCCGGCGGCACGCCCCATCGCCACGTCGAATTCGGTGTCGCCGATCATCACCGACCGGCCGGGTGCCGCGCCGGTCTCGGCGAGGGCGGCGAGAAGCATCGAGGGGTCCGGCTTTGACGGATGACCGTCGGCGGTCTGCAAGGTGGCGAAGAGCCCGCCGAGCCCGTGCGCAGTGACGATGTGGTCGAGACCGCGGCGCGCCTTGCCGGTGGCGACCCCGAGCAGAATTCCGGGATCCGCCGCAAGCCGGTCGAGCGCGGCCCGGGCGCCGGGATAGAGCGGCGGGACGCCCGCGCCCGCCGCGCGCTGCGCGTGAAAGCGGCCGCGGTAGAGCTCGGCGAGCGCCAGCGGGTCGGCCTCGGGCAGCCGCTCCACCAGCCGCGCCATCGCGATCGGCAGCGAGAGGCCGACCACCGACAGCGCGGTGGCGCGATCCGGCATCGGGTGGCCGGCGGCGGCGAAGGCATGCGCCATCGCGTCGAGGATCACGTGCTGGCTGTCGACGAGCGTCCCGTCGACGTCGAAGACGACGAGGCGCGGCGCGGGGCTCATTCCCGGACTTCCGCGGAAGGCCGCTGGCCGTGTATCGCGCGAAGCGCCGAGGCGAGGTCTTCGCAGAGGCTGGCGAACGGCCGCGCCACGGTGAGCCCGGGGCGGCCGACCAGCACATAGTCCCAGCCGGGCCGGCCGCCTTGCGGCACTTCCCGACGGGCCACCTCGCGCAGCCTTCGCTTGGCGCGATTGCGGGTGACGGCGTTGCCGAGCTTCTTCGAGCAGGTGAAGCCGACCCGGATCGCGGCCGCCTCGCCGGGCTCGCGCGGCCGCGCCTGAAGCGTCAGGCCCGGACGCGACTGCCGGCGGGCGCGCGCGGCCGCGAGAAAGTCGGCCCGGTGGACGAGGGTGAGGATGGCCGGCGCGGCCGGCGCCATCGCCGGCGGATAGCTCAGGCGGACAGGCGCTTGCGACCGAGCGCCCGGCGCCGGTTGAGCACCAGGCGGCCGCCCTTGGTCGCCATGCGGGCGCGGAAGCCGTGGCGGCGCTTGCGCACGAGATTGCTCGGCTGGTACGTGCGTTTCATCTTGCATCTCCTCGTGGCCGCCCGGCAGGGCCGGGCGGGGGTGCAAGCACGACGGGCCCCTGCCCGGAACTGCCGCCCCCGAATTCGAACGCCCCTTTAGGCAGGCCGCGCGCGGAAGTCAATCGCCACGACCGGGGATGCGCTGGAGATGCGGGGCGCGAAGACCGCGGCGTCCGAGGCTTTCCGGCTGCGGCTTGTGAGCGGCAGCCGCACCGCCTATGGTCTGACGCTTTCGTGCGTACGAGCGGCGGCGGCTCTTGTTCAACACCCTTTCCGGCCGATTCCTGGGTCTGACGATCATCTTCGTGGTGATCGCAGAGGTGCTGTTCTTCGTGCCGGCGATGTCGCGCTTCCGCTTCGACTACCTGCAGAACCGGCTCGAGCTCGCGCAGCTCGCGGCGCTGGCCACCGCCGCGGTGCCGCCCGACCAGGATTTCCCCCCCGAGGTCGAGAAGGATCTGCTCGCCACCGCCGAGGTGCTGAGCGTCGTGCTGCGCCGCGAGGACGTGCGCGAGCTGGTGCTTCCGACCGACATGCAGCCCGGGCAGATGCCGGAAGCGGTCGATCGGACCTACAACCTCGAGAGTGCGCGGCCGTGGCGGCTGATGCGCAACACGATGGCGGTGTTTCTCGCCGATCACGACCGGATCATCCGGGTGGTCGGCCCTACAAGTCAGGGGGAGCGGAACGAGGTCGAGATCACGCTGCACGAGTGGCCGCTGCATCAGGCGATGGTCGAACAGGGCCTGCGCATCCTCTATACCTCGCTCGCCATCTCGGCCGCCACCGCCGCGCTGCTCTTTCTCGCGGTGCAGCGGCTGATCGTGCGGCCTATCCGGCGGGTGGTCGAGCACATGACCGCCTTCCGCGACGATCCCGAGGATGCGACCCGGATCATCGAGCCGCAGCGGGGCGCGCGCGAGCTGCGCCAGGCCGAGGAGGCACTGCACGAGCTCGAGGTGCGGCTGACCGGCGCGCTGCGGCAGCGCGAGCGGCTGGCGGGGCTCGGCGCCGCCGTCGCCAAGATCAGCCACGACCTGCGCAACCTCTTGACCACCGCGCAGCTCGTCGCCGACCGCATCGAGGCCAGCGCCGATCCCGCGGTGCGTCGGGTCGCACCGAAGCTCGTCGCCTCGCTCTCGCGCGCGATCAGCCTTTGCGAGCGGACGCTCGCCTACGGCAAGGCCGAGGAGCTGCCGCCGGAGCCCACCGTCTTCCTGCTCGCGCCGCTGGTGGCCGAGATCCTGGAGAACGAGCGCCAGGCGGCCGTGCATGTCACCTTCGCTGCCGAGATCGCCGCGGGAATGCGGGTGCGCGCCGACGCCGATCAGCTGTTCCGGGTGCTGACCAACCTCGTGCGCAACGCCGCGCAGGCGATCGAGACGACGGGCAAGACCGGCGTCGTCACGCTCGTCGCCGCCGAGGAGGGCGACCGCAGCGAGATCCGGGTGCGCGACACCGGGCCGGGGCTGCCGCAGCGGGCGCGCGACAACCTGTTCCTGCCGTTCCGCGGAGGGGTGCGCGAAGGCGGCACCGGCCTCGGCCTGGTGATCGCGGCCGACCTCGTGAAGGGCCACGGCGGCACCCTCGCGCTCGAGGAGACCGGCTCGCGCGGCTCGACCTTCCGCATCTCGCTCCCGGGACCGGGGCGCTGACGGATCAGCCTTCGAAGTCGCCGGCACCTGGAGATCGTGCACCGTCACGCCCGACGGCAGCCGCGCCACCGGCCCCCGGCGTGCAGCCGACCGAAGGCCACCGGGCGCGAGGCGGCGCCAGCCGCCGACGGCGGAGGGGGGCTCGATGCCCCCCGACGCCGGGTCGGTCAGGGAACCAGCCGGTACCCGCCGGGCTCGGTGACCAGGATGCGGGCGTTGCTGGGATCGGACTCGATCTTCTGCCGCAGGCGGTAGATGTGCGTCTCGAGCGTGTGGGTGGTAACCCCGGCGTTGTAGCCCCAGACCTCGTGCAGCAGCACGTCGCGCGCCACGACCGCACTGCCGGCGCGGTAGAGGTACTTCAGGATGTTGGTTTCCTTCTCGGTCAGCCGGATCTTCTTCTCGTGCTCGTCGAGCAGCACCTTCGAGGACGGTCGGAAGCTGTAGGGGCCGACGCCGAAGACCGCGTCCTCGGACTGCTCGTGCTGGCGGAGCTGGGCGCGGATGCGCGCGAGCAGCACCGGCAGACGGAAGGGCTTGGCGACGTAGTCGTTGGCGCCGGAGTCGAGCCCGTGGATCTGGTCGCTGTCGGTCACGTGGCCGGTCAGCATCAGGATCGGGCACTTCACCCCCTGCTTGCGCATCAGGCGGCAGAGCTCGCGGCCGTCCATGTCGGGCAGGCCGACGTCGAGGAGCACGAGGTCGTAGGTCTGCTCCTTCGCTCGAGCCAGCCCCTCGGCGCCGTCGCCGGCCTCGAAGACGTCGAACTCCTCGGTCTGCACCAGCTGATCCGCCAGCGCCTCGCGCAGGTCCGGATCGTCGTCCACCATCAGGATCTTCTTCACTGCGCCCATGGCCGCCTCCTGTTTCAATTCGACGTGTTGGTTTCCTGCGCGGCGCGCAATATTTGTAGTCGGCGGCTCACGGCAGTGTGTTTCCGCGGCGGGCTTTGTTTCACAAGCGCGCCGCGAACGGGCGGGGAGGGTCGGACATGGTTCGGGAGGAGCCGCAATGAGCCTCGGCCTTTCGGCGCGGGAGCGGCTGGCGCGGGCGCGGTCGGATCTGCGCATGGGCGCGGTGGTGGCGCTTGGCGATGACGAGAGTGCGGCGCTGGTGCTGGCGGCCGAGACCGCGACCGCCGGGCGGCTCGCCGATCTGCGCGCGCTCGGGGCCGCCGATCTCGCGCTGACCGGCTGGCGGGCGGAGACGCTGAAAGCGCGTGCCTACGACGGCGATCTCGCGCGCATCGCGCTGCCGGCGGAGGCGGGGCTCGACTGGGTGCGCGCGACCGCGGACCCCTCGACGGACCTCGAGTGGCCGATGAAAGGTCCCTACGTCAGCCGGCGCGGCGGCGACGCGGCGCTGCACCGGGCGGCGATCGCGCTCTGCAAGGCCGCGCACCTCCTGCCCTCGGCGGTGGTGGTTCCGTTGCCGCGACTCGAGGTCGAGGCGATCGCCGGGGCGGCGCGGCTGACGCTGGTCGAGATCGGCGAGGTCCCGGCCGACGCCGTTCCGCCGCGGATGGTCGAGGTCGCCGGCGCGCGCGTTCCGCTCGAGGTGTCCGAGGCCGGGCGCGTGCGGGTCTTCCGGCCGCGCGACGGTGGCGAGGAGCACTACGCCGTGAGCATCGGCAGCCCGGACCGCAGCGTGCCGGTGCTCTGCCGGCTGCATTCGGCCTGCTTCACCGGCGACCTGCTCGGCAGCCTCAAATGCGACTGCGGACCGCAGCTGCACGCCGCCCTCGAGCAGATCGCCGCGGAAGGGGCGGGCGTGCTCCTCTACCTCAATCAGGAGGGGCGCGGGATCGGGCTTGCCAACAAGATGCGCGCCTATGCGCTGCAGGATCAGGGTTTCGATACCGTCGAGGCCAACCACCGGCTCGGCTTCGAGGACGACGAGCGCGACTTCCGCATCGGCGCCGACATCCTGCGGACGCTCGGCTTCCGCCAGGTGCGGCTGATGACCAACAACCCCAAGAAGGTCGCGATGATGCAGAACTGCGGGCTCGAGGTGGTGGAGCGGGTGCCGCTCAAGGTCGGTCGCACCCGGTTCAACGCCGGCTACCTGCGCACCAAGGCGACCAAGAGCGGTCACCTGCTGTGACCCGCGACCTCGTGGTCGGGCGCTGGGGCGCGCGCTTCGCCGGCCGCCGCTTTCCCTGCGCGATCGGCCGCGGCGGGATCGGCGCCAAGCGCCGGGAGGGCGATGGCATCACGCCCGCCGGCCGCCACCGCATCGAGGCGGTGCTCTGGCGGCCCGACCGGGGACGCGCGCCCTGCCTGGCGGCATCCGCGCTGCCCGCTTCGCGGATCGGGCCGTTCGACGGCTGGTCGGATGATCCCCGCGACCCCGGCTACAACGGTCCGGTGCGTCGGCCGCACCCCTTCCGGAACGAGCGGCTGCGGCGTGCGGACGGGCTCTACGATCTCCTGGCGGCGCTCGATTTCAATCGGCGTCCGGCGGAGCCGGGGCTTGGCAGCGCGATATTTCTCCACGTCTGGCGCGGCCCGAGACGACCGACCGACGGCTGCATCGGCTTCCGGCGCGGTGACCTCGCCTGGATCCTCGCGCGCTGGAACCGGAACGGGCGCGTCATCGTTGTCGCCTAGGCGGCGAAACCGCGCCACCAGAACAGGGGGAAGGAATGGCGATCAGGGATTCGTTCGCGGCGGCGGACTGGGCGCGCGTGGTGGGCGCGCCGATGTTGGCCGGCATTGCCGTCACGGCCGCCGAGCCGGGCGGGCTCTGGGGCGCGGTGCGCGAGAGCGCGGCGGCGGCAGGGGCGCTGCGCAGCGGCACCGGCGGCGACAACCCGCTGATCACCGAGGTCATCGCGGCCTATGAAACCCCGGAGGGACGCGACCTTGCGCGCGGGGTGCTGAAGGAGCAGGCGTCCGGAAAGGACCCCGCGGCGATCGTCGACGCGGCGGTGGACGAGCTGCAGTCGGTCGCGGCGCTGGTAACCCAGACCGCTCCGGACGACGCCGCAGGCTTCAAGGCCTGGATCAACACGATCGCCGGCAAGGTGGCCGAGGCCGGCAAGGAGGGCGGCTTTCTCGGCTTCGGCGGCGAGAGAGTGAGTGCCAGGGAGAAGGCGACGCTCGAGCGGATCTCGACGGCGATCGGCTGAGACACCGCGCGCTGCTGCGTCGATCACGCCGGCGTCGACGAGCTGGTTCAGGAGGCCCGCCGCAGCATCGCGATCCGGACAAGCAACCGCTCCACCAGCGCCTGACCGGGGGCCGGGCGCGGGGAGCGCAGCGCGAGCTCGGCTTCCATGATCATCGCAAGCGCCCTCTCGAGCTCGCCGGCTCCGAGCGCGCGCGCCTGGGCCGCCATCCGCGCCCGGCGCGGGCCGAAAACCGGCGGCCGCGCCCGCGACAGTGCCGCCTCCGCGTCGCCGGCGACGGCCGCTGCGTGCAGCGTGCGGAAGTAGCGGCCGGCCGCGATCGTCACACCGCTGGGATTGCCGGCGCCGCCGCCGAGCCCGCGGAAGGCGCGCGCCAGCCCGCGGGCGTCGCCGTCGGCGGCGAGCCCGAGCATCGTCTCGATCTCGGCTTCTGCGGCCGGCGGGGCGCAGGCGGCGATGTCCTCGGCGGAGAGCGGGCCGGGGTCGCCGAGCTTGTAGAGGCCGAGCTTGACCACGAACTGGGCGAAGTCGCCGGGATCGAGCGTGCCCGCCAGCGCCTCGAGATCGCCCATCGCGCCACGGTCCGGGACCGCAAGTCCGGCCGCCTTCAGCGCCGCCTCGATCTCGCCCCGGCCGGGCGGATCGGCATAGACGCCGACCGCGACCGCGCGCGGCGCCGCCTCGAAACCCTTGCGCAGCGCGCTGCCGGGCCCGAGGGCGCCGGCGGTCACCACCAGCCGCGCATCGCCCTCGACCCATGCGCCGAGCGCCGCGGCAATCGCCGGGGCGGCGGCGTCGGTCGCCTCATCGACCAGCACCGCGCGCGGGCCGGCGAAAAAGCCCATCGCCTTCATCGCGTCGAGAAGTGCCGCCGGGTCGCGGCGGACCTCGGCGCCGGCGATGCGGGTGAGCCGCATGTCGGCAGCACCGTCGGGACCGATCAGCGCCTCGACCAGCGCCGCCCGCTTCAACGCCACCCGCATCGCGTCGGCGCCGTAGAGCAGGGCGCCGGCGAGAGCGGGGTCCGGGCGCGCGAGGAAGCGTGCCGCCTCGCGGGCGGCGAGCTTCACGACCAGGAGCCGGCGCTCAGCGCCAGCCGCTGCAGGATCTGGTCGGCGAGATCGACCGCGAGCCGCCGCTCGGCGTCGCGCTCGGCCGAGAGGCTGGCGAAGGCGAAGGAGGTCTCCGACTCCGGGGAGCTGAAGCCGGTCACCGACCGCACCACGCCGGCGGCGGCGGCCGTGCCGCCCCTGGTCGGCACCAGCCGGTACACGGCGGTGCCGACGATGTCGAAGCGGGTCGTGACGTCCTGCTCGGTCAGGGCGACGCCCGAGCGCTTGAGGTCGATCTTGATCTCGAGCCGGTAGTCGGCCAGCGCCGGGTCGCCGAGGCTCGCCGTCAGCCGCTCGCGCAGCGCGAAGCCCGGCTCGCCGTCGATCACCGGCACCTCGACACGTCCGGCCATCCGCGAGGCCGGCGCGCCCTCGCCGTAGAGCGGGGTGAAGCCGCAGGCGGCGAGCAGCACCACCGCCGGGAGCAGCGCGCCGATGAGCGCGCGGCGTCCGACCGGCCTAGACCACGACATTGACGATCCGGTCGGGGACGACGATCAGCCGCCGCGGGGCCGCCCCGTTGAGCGCCCGCCGCACGGCGGGGTCCTCGAGCACCAGCGCCTCGATCGTGGCCGCGTCGGAGCCGGCGGGAACCTCGATCTCGGCGCGCCGCTTGCCGTTGACCTGCACCGGCAGCGTCACCCGCGCCTCGACCAGCAGTCCCGCGTCGGCTTCGGGCCAGGGCGCGCACGCCACCATCCCCTCGCCGCCGGCGAAGCGCCAGACCTCCTCGGCGAGATGCGGCGTCATCGGCGCGGTGAGCTGCGCCAGCACCCTGAGCGCGAACCGACGGGCGGGCGCTCCGGCGGGGGCCTTGCCGATGGCGCCGGCGAGCTCGTAGAGCCGCGCGATCGCCTTGTTGAAGGCGAAGTCCTCGATGTCGGCGGTGACATCGCGGATCGCCCGGTGCGCCGCGCGCACGAGCGCAGTGTCGTCGCCCGCGTCGGTCGCCGGAGCTTCCGCGGTCTCGTGCGCCAGCCGCCACACCCGGCCCAGGTGCCGGTGCGCGGCCTCGGCGCCGGCTGCGGTCCACTCGACGTCGCGCTCGGGCGGGCTGTCGGAGAGGACGAACCAGCGGGCGGTGTCCGCACCGTAGCGGGCGATGATGTCGTCGGGGTCGACCACGTTCTTCTTCGACTTCGACATCTTGGTCGAGGCGCCGATCTCGACCGGCGTGCCGTCGGGGAGGCGGGCGCCGGTCGCGTCGCGCAGCACCTCGCCCGGCTCGCGCCAGACCGGCCGGCCGTCCGCGGCCGGGGTGGAGTAGGTCTCGTGCGTGACCATGCCCTGGGTGAAGAGCGCGTTGAAAGGCTCGACCGCCCGCTCCGGCAGGTGGCCGGTGATCTGCATCGCCCGCGCGAAGAAGCGCGAGTAGAGCAGGTGCAGGATCGCGTGCTCGATGCCGCCGATGTACTGGTCGACGTTCATCCAGTAGTCGGTCTCGGCCGCCACCGTCGGAGTCGAGGCGCGCGGCGCGGTGAAGCGGGCGAAGTACCAGGAAGAATCGACGAAGGTGTCCATCGTGTCGGTCTCGCGCCGCGCCGGGCCGCCGCAGACCGGGCAGAGGGTCTCCGCCCAGGTCGGATGGTGGTCGAGCGCGTTGCCCGGCCGGTCGAAGGTCGCGTCGTCCGGCAGGCGAACCGGCAGGTTCGCGCGGTTCTCCGGCACCACGCCGCAGGTCGCGCAATGCACGATCGGGATCGGGCAGCCCCAGAACCGCTGGCGGCTGAGGCCCCAGTCGCGCAGGCGGAACCGGGTCACGCCCTGCCCGATGCCCTTCGCCTCGCAGAGGTCGATGGCGGCGGCGAGCGCGGCGTCGCCGGTCATCACGCCCTCGCCGGCCACCGGGCGGAGGTATTCGACCGGCTCGGACTTGGGCGGCACGAACGCCTCGGTGCCGACGCGCGCATCCGAGCCGGGGGCGGCGAAGACGTCGATCACCGGCAACCCGTACTTGCGCGCGAAGTCGAGGTCTCGCTGGTCGTGCGCCGGGCAGCCGAAGATGGCGCCGGTCCCGTAGTCCATCAGGATGAAGTTGGCGATGTAGACCGGCAGCTCCCAGGCCGGGTCGAAGGGATGTGCCACGCGGATGCCGGTGTCGTAGCCCTTCTTGTCGGCGGTCTCGAGCTCCTCCTCGCTGGTGCCCATCGCGCGGCAGTCCGCGAGGAAAGCCGCGACCGCGGGATCGCCTTCCAGCGCCCGGGCGAGCGGATGCTCGGGCGAGACCGCGGCGAAGCTCGCCCCGAGGAGCGTGTCGGGACGGGTGGTGTAGACTTCGAGCGTTTCGAAGCCTTCGGGCGCGCCGCGGGTCTCGAAAGCGAACTGCAGGCCGCGGCTCTTGCCGATCCAGTTGCGCTGCATGAGGCGCACCTTCTCCGGCCAGGCGTCGAGGCCGTCGAGCGCGTCGAGAAGCTCCTCGGCCATGTCGGAGATGCGGAAGAACCACTGGGTGAGCTCGCGCCGCTCGACCGGGGCGCCCGAGCGCCAGCCCCTTCCGTCGATCACCTGCTCGTTGGCGAGCACGGTCATGTCGACCGGGTCCCAGTTCACCACCGCGCTCTTGCGCGTGACGAGCCCGGCGTCGAGCATGTCGAGAAACAGCGCCTGCTGCTGACCGTAGTACTCCGGGTCGCAGGTGGCGAACTCGCGGCTCCAGTCGATCGAGAAGCCGAGGGGCTTCATCTGGGCGCGCATGGCGTCGATGTTGTGGTAGGTCCACTCGGCGGGGGCCACGCCCTTCTCGATCGCGGCATTCTCGGCCGGCAGGCCGAAGGCGTCCCAGCCCCGCGGGTGCAGCACGTTGAAGCCGCGCGCCATGCGATAGCGCGCGACGACGTCGCCGAGCGCGTAGTTGCGCACGTGCCCCATGTGGATCCGCCCGGAGGGATAGGGGAACATCTCCAGCACGTAGTACTTGGGGCGCGCCGGATCCGCCGCGGCGCGGAAAAGGTCCGCCGCGTCCCAGGCCTGCTGCCATTTCGGCTCGATCGTGCCGGCGTCGTAGCGCGCCATCGCTCTTTCTCTCCTCGCCCGGCGGTCGTTGGGCGCGTCAGCTGCCGGCGGCGGCGATGCGGAGCTGCCGCGCGCGGGTCAGGATCGCGTCCTCGAGCGCGCGGTTCTCGGCGTCGCCGACCGGCACCGCCCGGCCGCCGGACTGGCGGAACGCCGCGACCTTGAGCGAGCGGGCGTCGAGGGCGGGATCGCTGATGAAGACGGTGACGCGGTAGGCGCCGCCGCCAACGCTGCCCCAGCCGGTGACAATGATCCCCGAGAAGGGGTCCGCGCCATCGAGCGGCAGGAATGACAGGGTATCGAGCGACGCCTGCCAGAGGTAGCGGTTGACCGCGACCGAGCGGTTGGGATTGCTGCGGTTGCGGAAGAGGTCGAAGATGCTCTCGTCGCTGACCTCGTTCTCGGCGTTGCGACGCTCCATCGCCTTCTGCTTCTGCAGCTCGGTGTCGCCATTACAGGCAGTCAGCAAGCCCGCGACGGCGGCGATAAGCCAGATTGCACGCATCTGTTCCACCGGCCGCAGGCGTCCTCTCGCATCCTCGGGGGTGTGTAAAGTGAAGCCTTGCAGGCGGCAAGTGCAAAGCGGAAACGCGCCCCGGAGGTCACTGTGGCAAAGCTGCATCAATGTCCCACGCAAAGATTGCCCGTCCTCCCATTTGCTTGACCGTGCGGGCCCGGATGAGAGATGACAACCTCACTTGATCCGGGGTGTCTCGGATTTGAGATGGGTTTCAAAGAAGAAACACGAGGAAAGCGATGAAGAAGGTACTCTTCGCAACCACGGCCGCCAGCACCCTGCTGATCGGCGGGTTCGCGTCGGCGCAGGGCATTGCGCTCTTCGGCGACGCCCGGTTGGGTCTCGGCTACAACATCAACAGCGATGGTGGCCTCACTCTCGACGAGAACGGCAACGCGACGGACGACCTGATCGCCGTTTCGCGGGTCCGGTTCGGCGTCAACATGACCGGCGAGACCGACAGTGGCATCACCTTCGGCGCGACGATCCGTGCCGACAATGCCGCGGGCGGCCAGGGCGGCACCACCGGCCAGTCAGCCGGCTCGGTTTTCGTTTCGGGCAGCTGGGGCACCCTGACCTACGGCGACACCAACGGCGCCGATGAGCAGTGGGTCGGCGACGTCCCCGGTGACTTCTCGCTCACCGGCATGGGCAACTTCGACGAGACGCCGTTCGTCTCCAACGGCGGCGGCTACGGCAACAGCGACTCGCTCCAGTTCGCCAACAACCCGTTCGCCCGTCCGACGGTGCGGTACGACTTCGACATCACGGGCTTCGGCATCTCGCTGTCGTCCAACCGCGACCTGACCGACATCGTCGTCGGCGCCGGCTACTCGGCGGACTTCGGCGGCGGCTCCTGGTCGATCGGCGCCGGCTACGACAAGTTCGACACCTTCGCCACGACTGCCCAGGGCGGCGCGCAGACGGTGACGGTCATCGATACCGTGACCGGCAACCCGACGACGCTCGTCGTGCCGGGCGCCACCGTCACGAACATCATCAACAGCGGTGAGCAGTGGTCGGTGGGCCTGAAGGGCACCTACGACAAGTTCGGCTTCGGCGCGACCTGGAGCAAGGTCGACCTCGACGACAGCAACGACACCACCATCGTGTCGGGCGGCTCGGCGCAGAGCCTCCTCGTCGGCGCCAGCGCCGGCTTCGACGCCTTCTCGGTTGGTGTCTTCTACCAGGAAGTGCTCAACGCGGACGGTCCCTTCGGCGGCTTCCGACGGCAACAAGGCCTATGGCCTGACCGGCCAGTACGACCTCGGCGGCGGCGCGACCGTCAACGCCGGTGTCGCCAACATCGATGGCTTCAGCGGCCTCGGCAGACGGCGACAGCGCGGTGGTCGGGGACTTCGGTATCTCGATGGCGTTCTGATCCCGAACAACGGGACGGTGAGAAGGGAAAGGCGGGCTTCGGCCCGCCTTTTTCTGTTTGGCGGCCGTGCTTTTTCGACGATCGTGAGACGGGCCCTTCGGAAGCCCGCCAGAGGAGACAGCCATGAAAACGACCTTCGCAGGCGCCACATGCCTGACCATTCTCTTTTGCGGTAGCGCCTACGCCCAGGGGATCGCGCTCTTCGGCGATGCCCGCCTCGGCCTCGGCTACAACATCGACAACGACGGCGGCCTGACGCTGCAGGACAGCAACCGGGTGGACGCCGATGGAAATCCGATCCCGGAGGCGACCGACGACCTCCGCGCGGTCTCGCGCGTGCGGTTCGGCGTCAACATGACCGGCGCGACCGACAGCGGCATCACCTTCGGCGCCAGCATCCGCGCCGACAACGCCCCGGGCGGCGAGGGCGGCACCGACGGCCAGACCGAGGGCGACGTCTTCGTCTCGGGCAGCTGGGGCACGCTCACCTACGGCGACACCAACGCCGCCGACGAGCAGTGGGTCGGGGACGTCCCGGGTGACTTCTCGCTGACCGGCATGGGCGAGTTCGACGAGACGCCGTTCGTGTCGAACGGCGGCGGCTACGGCAACAGCGACTCGATCCAGTTCGCCAACAACCCGTTCGCCCGTCCGACGGTCCGCTACGACTTCGACATCGCCGGGTTCGGCATCTCGCTGTCGTCCAACCGCGACCTGACCGACATCGTCGTCGGTACCGGCTACTCGGCGGACTTCGGCGGCGGCTCCTGGTCGATCGGCGTCGGATACGACAAGTTCGACAGTTTCGCCACGACCACCACGGGTGAGGACGAGACCGTCACCGTCATCGACGCCAGCACCGGTCTGCCGGAAACGATCGTCGCGCCCGGCGCGACCGTGACCAACATCGTCAACAGCGGCGAGCAGTGGTCGGTGGGCCTGAACGGCACCTACCAGAAGTTCGCCTTCGGCGCGACCTGGAACAAGATCGACCTCGACGACAGCAACAACCCCGCCATCGTGTCGGGCGGCGGCGCGCAGACCCTGCTCCTCGGCGCCTCGGCCGGCTTCGATGCCTTCTCGGTCGGCGCCTTCTACCAGGAGGTGCTCAACGGCGACGGTACGTTCGAAGGGTCCGACGGCAACAAGGCCTACGGCCTGACCGGCCAGTACGACCTCGGCGGCGGCGCGACCGTCAATGGCGGCATCGAGAACATCAACGGCTTCAGCGGCCTGCAGAACGGCGACAGCGCGGTGGTCGCCGACTTCGGTATCTCGATGGCGTTCTGATCCCAAACGACGGGACGGTGACGAGGGAGGGCCCGGGCCTGGGCCCGCCTTTCCCGTCCGCGGCCGTCGCTTGCCGGATTCTGTCGGTTTGTCGGTGCGCGCGCACCGACCGGCAGGTCGAACGCGACGGCGATACCGCGAACATCGGCGGGCCTTTAGAGCGCTTCCGTTTTAGACGGAAGCGTATCCTGCGCTGACAAGGTAGTTCGTGCACTCCTCCCTGAACCCGAACCGTTCGAGCAGGTTGGTGACGGTGGAGACATGCCAGCGCCCCCCACGGCGGGTCAGCATGCCGCGCTCGTTCATCTCGGCCGCGATGGCCCGCAGGCTGGTCGCGCCGGACGCCCGGATGTCCTCGACCACTGACGCGAGGTCCCGCGCATGCCGCTCGGCGTTTCGCGCAATAGCGGCCCGCAGCGGCGCACCGCCCTTGCCAGCCCGCCGGATCGCGGCGATGCCGTTGGGGTTGCCGAGCCGCACCCCGCGCGCCTTCGCCACCGCCAGCGCCTCCTTCGTCCGCCGCGAGATTGCCTCCCGTTCCTGCTGCGCCACCAGCGCCATGATGCCGACGGTGAGGTCGTTCGCCTCCGGCAGATCGACGGCGGCGAACTTCACCCCGGCGTCGCGCAGCGTCAGCAGGAAGGCGGCATTGCGCGACAGCCGGTCGAGCTTGGCGATCACCAGCGTCGCCCCGGTGACCTTGGCGAGGTGCAGCGCCTGCTTCAGCTCCGGGCGGTTCGGATTCCGGCCGCTCTCGACCTCGGTGAAGCGGGCGAGGAGCGTGCCCCCCGGCACGCGACGAAGCCGTCGATCGCCTGCCGCTGCGCCTCGATCCCGAGACCGCTCGCGCCCTGCCGCGCCGTCGAGACCCGCTCGTAGCCGATCATCCGCACCTCGGAGCCCTCCGACCACAACTGCCAAACGTTCGTTAGGCAGTTACGGTCAGTTCCGGCCGATAGTGTAGCGCAAGCTGCTGAATCTGAACGGCTTTCACGCATCGCCGCACGCAGTGCTTGGCTGCCCAATCCTCGTCCGTGAGCGGTCGCGGGGCGTCCAGGGTCAGCTCGGCACGAGCAGCGGGCGTCGTCTCGGTCGCCGGTCCATCGAGGATGATCCGGGTGATCTGGATCGGCTCCGGAGAGACGTAGCCGCGCGGGATCCCGGCGCCGGAGGCGACCCGGCTCCGCGCCGCTGGCGTGAGGCCGAGCTCGACCATGTAGCGCCCCATCAGCTCCAGTTGCTTGTTGGCGATGAGGAGCCAGGGCGACTGCTGGATGTAGCCCGACGGGGTCGTCACCAGCGGCGGGTCTCCCGGAGCCGCTCTTCCGCTTCGACCCAGCGGCCCCACGCCTGGCAATAGGCGGGCAAGGGCGGCACGGTCGAAGGTGGTGAGCACGCCTGCTCTCTGCAGCGCTTTGGCGATGCGGCGCCATTCCACGGTAGCTGCCGGGTTCAGGTGCGGCGGACAGCTCGGAAGCCGCTTGCCTGACCGGGGCGCCGGCGTGGCTCGCCCCAACCGGCGACGGCGCTCCCGCTCTTCGTAGCTGCTCTGGTCGATGATCTCGCGGATCACGGTCGTCTCATTCCCGTGGCTCGGGCGAGACGAATTCCACCTCGTACGCCTCCGAGGGCTTGGCCTCGTAGATGGTGTGGAACTCGAACGTGGGCGGCAGCTGCATGCGGGGGTCGTTCACCCCGATCCGGCTGCGCGAGGCTGGCGTCATGCCGAGCTCGGCCATGTAGCGGCCCATGATCTCCAGCTGCTTGTTCGCGATGGCGATCCAGGGTGACTGCTGCACGTAGCCCGAGGGGGTCTTCAGGAGCGCCGGGGTCTCCTTGAGCTTGTTCTCGGCCTCGACCCACTTGGCATAGCTCTGGCAGTATGCGGCGAGCGCTGCCCGGTCGATCGGCGTCAGCACCCCCATGGCGTACAAGGCCCGAGCGACCCGCCGCCACTCGGTGCGGGCGACCGCGGCCAGGTGCTTCGGGCAGCGGGGGATGCCGTCGGGCGGCTCGGGCTCGTCGTGGTTCCAGGCCCGCTTGCCGCGATTGCCCTCCCGCCTGCAGATCGCCGTCGGCTTCAGCCGGAACCCATGGAAGCCGATCATCCCGTAAGCGGGATCCTTATTCCACGCTGATCAACAAACGGTATTCGGCAGTGTCCGCCTGGGCGCGGTGGGGAGACTTTCCGCTACAACCCTCGAAAACAACGAGAAATTTCGCCGACGCTACTAAGCGGAGAATGGGTTTGCGCGAAGCGTTGGCGGAGCAACGGGGACTGGGGTCGAACACTCTCTGCGCGCCGGGAGGCCGGTGGATGGATGCGATGAAGAGTGTACGTTGAAGGGGTAGCCGCCCACAACGGCCCCGAGTTATGCGGCGTCGCTCGCGAGGGCGGTGTCGAAGCGTTGACAGGGGAAACGGCGGGCTGGGTATTGAGCCGCGTAATGTTAAATCTCCGGGGCGCCGACGCTGTAGAGAAAAGCGGAAGGCAACACGGCGGGCACCGTCATGGCGAGGTGTACGCCGGCCCCGCGCGGTCCGAGACCCCATGCACGCCGGGACACCATCCACACGGAAACCGGGAGGTCCCTGGATTGCCTGGCGCGGTCGCGCCAGGCCGCAGCGGCAAGGCTACGGCCGTAACCCGCTGATGCACGGTCCAGGGAAGTCAGACCCGCCCATAGTACCAGGGAAGCGGCCGAACAAACCCGGGCGACCGGGCGCGGAGGCCGTGGAGGGAAGGGGAGGGGCCAAGGGAACCGCAGGGCGGCAAAGCACGGGCCGGACTCAGAGCCGGGAAACCGTGTCACAGGCGCTGGCCTGCGTACGAGAAGCAGCAAAGCGGAACAGGAACGAACGGTTCACCGCGCTGATGCACCACGTGACGCCGGAGTTGCTGGCCTGGGCCTTCCATCAGCTCAAGGCAAGGGCGGCTCCCGGCATCGACGGGGTGACGTGGGAGGAGTACGCGGGCGCGCTCGATGGCAACATCGACGACCTGCACCGCCGCGTGATGCGCGGCGGCTACCGGGCGAAGCCGTCGCGGCGGCAGTACATCCCGAAGGCCGACGGCCGGCAACGGCCGCTCGGCATCGCAGCACTCGAGGACAAGATCGTCCAGCGGGCGCTGGTGGAGGTGCTGAACGCGATCTACGAGGCGGACTTCCTCGGCTTCTCCTACGGGTTCCGACCGGGGCGCTCCCAGCACGATGCGCTGGATGCGCTCGCCTTCGGGATCACCCGGCGAGCGGTGAATTGGGTCCTCGACGCCGACATCCGGGCGTTCTTCGACAGCATCAGCCATGCGTGGATGATGCGGTTCCTGGAGCATCGGATCGGCGACCGCCGTGTGCTCCGGCTGATAGCCAAGTGGCTGAAGGCCGGGGTCATGGAGGAGGGGGCGTTGACGGAAAGCATGGAAGGGACGCCCCAGGGCGCGGTGATCTCGCCGCTCCTGGCGAACATCTACCTGCACTACGTCTACGACCTCTGGGCGGACCAGTGGCGCAAGCGCGAAGCGACCGGCGAGGTGATCGTCATCCGCTACGCCGACGACACCATCGTCGGCTTCGAGCGGCAGGCGGATGCCGAGCGGTTTCTCCGCGATCTGCGGGAGCGGCTGGCGAAGTTCGGCCTGGCGCTGCACCCCGACAAGACCCGCCTGATCGAGTTCGGCCGCTACGCGGCCCAGCGGCGATCGGCCCGGGGCTTGGGGAAGCCGGAGACCTTCGACTTCCTCGGCTTCACGCACATCTGCGGGAAGGCAAAGGAAGGCGGATGGTTCACCCTGGTGCGGCACACCATCGCCAAGCGGGTGCGAGCCAAACTCGTCGAGATCAAGGAGGCGCTGAACCGCATGCGTCACGTGCCGGTGCCCGAACAGGGGCGCTGGCTGGGGCAGGTGGTGCGCGGCTATCTCGCGTACCACGCCGTGCCGACCAATTCGCGAAAGATCACGTCCTTCAAATATCACGTCACGTGGCACTGGCGACGCGCGCTCTCGCGCCGAAGCCAGAAGGGTCGCGTCACGTGGGCGCAGATAGGACGGATCGCCGCGCGTTGGCTGCCACCCGCCAGGATCAGCCATCCCTGGCCGCAATACCGCTTCCTCGTCAAACACCCGAGGTGGGAGCCGAGTGCGTTAACAGCGCCCGCTCGGATCTGTCCGGGGGGCGCAGGGTGAAACCTGCGTCCGGGATGGGGCGTAAGCTATTGATATTGCGCTATATGACACCTCCAGTCCAATCGGCTGTCGGTCTTCTGGGTGAAGCGCGGTTGATGTCACCGCATTGGTCGACGGGCATTCGGCTGCCAAGGCACACCCTGACTGAAAGCCAGGCGCCCGGCGCTGACGCAGTCGGTTTGCCGATGGTTGTCACCGACGGCAATTGACAGGCGTTAGAGGTGGCTCGGGAAAACTGAACAGGGGCTATGAGAGGATTGTACGCGCGACATCGGCATGATTGCCGAGAGCGAGGAGGGACGCATGACGAGACGACCCCGCCGGAATCACAGCGCGGCATTCAAGGCGAAGGTGGCGCTGGCGGCCATCCGGGGCGAGAAGGAGCTGGCCGAGTTGGCGGAACAGTTCGACGTCACCCAATCAGATCACGCAGTGGCGCTCGCAGCTCCTGGAGGGCGCTTCTGGCGTGTTCGGCGCTGTCGCCCCGGCGGAGGCGGCTCCGGCCCTGGACGTGAAGACGCTGCATGCAAAGATCGGCGAGCTGACGCTGGAGAATGATTTTTTGTCCGGCGCGCTCGGCAAGGCAGGTCTGCTGCCGAGCGCAAGACGATGATCGACCGCGACCACGGGCTGTGCGTCAGCCGTCAGACGAAGGCGCTCGGGATCAGCCGGGGCAGCGTCTATTACCTGCCGCGCCCCACCTCGGATGCCGATCTCGTGCTGATGCGCCGGATCGACGAATTGCATCTGGACTATCCCTTTGCCGGGAGCCGGATGCTGATGGGTCTGTTGAAAGCCGACGGGCATGAAGTCGGTCGGTTGCACGTTTCCACTCTGATGAAGAAGATGGCGATCGCGGCGCTCTACCGCCGTCCGAAGACCTCCAAACCAGCGCCGGGCCACAAGGTCTACCCGTACCTGCTGCGCAATCTGGCCGTTACGCGACCGAACCAGGTCTGGGCGATGGACATCACCTACATTCCGATGGCCCGCGGCTTCGTCTACCTGGCCGTCGTCATCGACTGGTTCAGCCGCAAGGTTCTGGCCTGGCGGTTGTCGATCACGCTGTCGGCCGACTTCTGCGTTGAGGCGTTGGAAGAGGCGCTCGGCCGCCACGGCAGGCCCGAGATCTTCAACAGCGACCAAGGCTCGCAATTCACCAGCGCCGACTTCATCAAGGTCCTGAAGGATGCCCAGATCGCCATCAGCATGGATGGCAAGGGAGCATGGCGCGACAACGTCTTTGTCGAACGGCTCTGGCGGACGGTGAAATACGAGGAAGTCTACCTGCGCGCCTACGGCGGCGTTTCCGAGGCGCGGGCCTCGATCGGGCGCTACCTCGGCTTCTACAACGGGACGCGGCCCCATTCGTCGCTTGGCGGGCGGACGCCCGACCAGGCCTATCTCAACCAGCCGACGCCAATCCCGGCGGCGGCGTAACCAAGGCGGCTATCCACTTAACGGCAGCCCGCAAGCTGTTCAAAAAAACCGAGCCACCTCTGTGGGCAGCCTCAAGGGCGTCGGCAAGGTCTACCTGCACGCGGTGGTCGACACCTTCGGCTCCTACGCCTTCGGCTTTCTCCACGTCTCAAAGCAGCCCGAGGCGGCGGTCGCGGTGCTCCACAACGACGTGCTGCCGTTCTATCGCAACCTCGACCTGCCGGTAACGGCGGTCCTGACCGACAACGGCCGCGAGTTCTGCGGGACCGAGCGCCACCCTACGAGCTCTACCTCGACCTGAACGGCCTCGAGCACCGCCGCACCAGGGTCCGCACGCCCAGGACCAATGGCTTCGTCGAGCGCTTCAACGGCACCGTGCTCGACGAGTTCTTCCGGGTGAAGATGCGCGAGACCTTCTACGAAACCGTCGACGCACTGCAGACCGATCTCGATGCCTGGCTGGTCCACTACAACACCGAGCGTCCACATCTCGGGTATCGAAACATGGGCCGAAGACCAATCGAAACCGTCATGTCATTCGTCAGCCAAGAAGGTTAAGTGGACAGGCTATCTCGCGTACCACGCCGTGCCGACCAATTCGCGAAAGATCACGTCCTTCAAATATCACGTCACGTGGCACTGGCGACGCGCGCTCTCGCGCCGAAGCCAGAAGGGTCGCGTCACGTGGGCGCAGATAGGACGGATCGCCGCGCGTTGGCTGCCACCCGCCAGGATCAGCCATCCCTGGCCGCAATACCGCTTCCTCGTCAAACACCCGAGGTGGGAGCCGAGTGCGTTAGCAGCGCCCGCTCGGATCTGTCCGGGGGGCGCAGGGTGAAACCTGCGTCCCTACCGGGATGGGACATAAGCTATTGATATTGCGCCATATGACACCTCCAGTCCAATCGGCTGTCGGTCTTCTGGGTGAAGCGCGGTTGATGTCACCGCATTGGTCGACGGGCATTCGGCTGCCAAGGCACACCCTGACTGAAAGCCAGGCGCCCGGCGCTGACGCAGTCGGTTTGCCGATGGTTGTCACCGACGGCAATTGACAGGCGTTTCCCTCGATGGTCCCGGCCTTTGTGGCGTCGTGACTCCGGCGACAGGACACTCTTAAAGCCGTTGAGCTCCATCGCCCATACCCCACTATGAGCGACTGCTCGTCATCGGCCATCGATTGCAGCGACTGACCCACCTGCTGATGCATCCAAGCTGATGCAGATCAGTGACAAGGCCAAAATGGGGCGGATTCTCATCTGTCGGTGGAGGACGGCCGAAGGTCTCACTGAGGGGTCGATCGGGAGCAGCACCTTATGCCGAAAGATCGCTGGCCGGACGGCCGCTTGGTGGCGCGCCGAACAAGGAGAAGAATATGAGCCGGAAAGCAATCCCCAAGGATGAGAACCACAGTTCGACGCCGCAGAACATACGCGGCGGCCAACCCGAAGTCCCCGGTGCGCCGCCGGAAACGGAGGAGCCGTTGTCCTGGATGAACCAGCAGATGGGTGGGTTTGCTCGGCTGGGTCTTGCAGCGAGCCCAGTGTCGCAGTGGACCCTGAATGGGGTGCCGAGCATAGATCTGGTCGCAGACATGCTGGATCAAAACCCGATCCTGAGAACGGTTGGTCAGATGTGGAACGCGAACCCGTTTCACCACATCATCCCGGTCGACTGGTCCGAGGTCCTGCGAGCGCTGCGGATAGTGTGGCTGCGGTCCGCTGCCGACCCGACGCGGGCCGTTCAAGCCGTCGTCGACCTGAACATGAGGATGTGGACCTCGGCGATCGATACTTGGCAAAGCGTCGGCACCCGGTGGCTGGGTATGTCCGCGACGCCGGAAGAACCTGGGCAGCAATCTCGCGACAAGCGGTTCGATGCGCCGGAGTGGGAAACCAACCCACTTTATCGGACGATCAAGGATATGTACCTGCTGGCCTCCGACTTTCTCCTGGAGCAGGGCGAATCCGTCGATCTCGATCCGGCCGAACAGGAACGGTTGCGCTTTCACCTGCAACAGTTTGTCAACGCCGCCAGCCCGACCCTGATGGTGCTGTCAAATCCGGCGGCGGTCCGCCGAATGATTGAAACGGGCGGCACCAGCCTGGTCGACGGCGCGCGAAACCTCATCAGCGACCTGAAGGAAGGTCGCCTTACCATAGTCGACCCCACGGCCTTCGCGCCGGGGCGCAACCTCGCCACCACGCCGGGCAAGGTCGTCTACCGAAACCGGCTGATCGAACTTATCCAGTACACGCCGCAGACCGGGCAGACCCATGCCGTGCCGCTGCTGTTCATCCCCCCCTGGATCAACAAATACTACATCCTCGACATGCAGCCCAAAAACAGCTTCGTGCGCTATCTGGTCGAGCAGGGTTTCTCGGTGTTCGTGATCAGCTGGAAGAACCCGGATGCCGCCATGGAGGAGTTGACCTTCGAGGACTACATGCGCGACGGGCTGTTGGCCGCCGGGGAGGCAGCGCGGGAGATCACCGGCAGCCCTTCGGTGAACCCGGTTGGCTACTGCATCGGCGGCACGCTGCTGGTGCTGACCCTCGCCTATCTGGCGGCCAAGGGTGATCGACGCTTCGGCGCCCCGACCTTCATGGTGTCGATGCAGGACTACGCCAAGGTCGGCGAGTTGTCGTTGTTCATGGGC
Organism: uncultured Alphaproteobacteria bacterium; assembly: GCA_963737485.1. Classification (GTDB taxonomy): domain Bacteria; phylum Pseudomonadota; class Alphaproteobacteria; order Rhodobacterales; family Rhodobacteraceae; genus Amaricoccus. Next base: position 263,289 of record CAVTSR010000005.1, read on the forward strand.
GAGACCGCAATCGACTTCATCGAGCAGCAGATGTTGGAGCGGGGCTATCTCGACAGTCGCGAGATGGCCAACATGTTCAGCTTGTTGCGCTCGAACGACCTGATCTGGGCCAACGTGATCAACAACTACCTTCTGGGCAATCCGCCACCGGCGTTCGATCTGCTCTATTGGAACAGCGACGGCACACGCATGGCCCGGGCGGCGCACAGCTGGTACCTGCGCAACACCTACGTCGAGAACAATATGATCAAGCCTGGCCATATCGTCATCATGGACGAGCCCATCGACCTTGGCCGGATCACCCAGGACATCTATGCGGTGGGTGGAGAGAACGACCACATCGTGCCGTGGCGCGCGGCCTGGCGCATCACCCAGCTCGTCGGCGGGCAGGTTCGCTTCGTGATGGCTTCGAGCGGGCACGTGGCCGGCATCATCAACCCGGTCGCCTCGAAACGGGGCGCCTATTGGGTCGATGAGACCGGTGAGCCCGCGGCTACCCCGGAGGAATGGCAGGAGCGCGCCGCGCGGCACGAGGGCAGCTGGTGGGCAGATTGGACCAGTTGGCTCGCCGAGCGTTCGGGCGGAAAATCCAAGGCGTCTGCCGTTGGCAGCAGGCTCCATCCGCCGATCGCCGACGCCCCAGGGACTTACGTGCTCGAAAAGTAGGGCGGCGCGGCCGGGTCTATGCGCACTTCGCCGGGCTCGGCACAACTGTGCGTTCCGATGCGAGTATGCGTGCGAGACGGGTGTTGTCCTGACGCTATTCGCGTAAATACAGGAATCGTTCTGAGAAATTATCGGTGCGCGGACTCAAAATATTCGGCATCGACGCTGATGCAAATTAGTCCGCATCTGACCCTAATCGGGTACCGATAGACTGCTATATCCGCGCGATGCCGATGCCGATGCAGGGGCGCTTTTGCGTATCCGTTCGGTGGGCGCGCCCGTTTGCTGCATCGGAGGCCCAATGGATTTTCCGAAACCTAGGGAGAACGCAAAATGCTCGCAGAAAAGGACCGTATGACCTTGGAACATGGCGCAGTGCCGATCCCGGAGGGGGTTGCGGAGCGCGCACATGTCGGCGCGGCGAAGTACCGCGAGATGTATGCGGCCTCTGTCGCGGACGCGGAGGCGTTCTGGGCAGAGCAAGGCAAGAGGCTCGACTGGATGACGCCCTACGGCCGGGCGAAGAATACGTCGTTCTCCTGGCCCGAGGTCTCGATCCGCTGGTTCGAGGACGGGACGCTCAACGTGTCGGCCAATTGCGTTGACCGCCACCTCGCCGAACGGGGCGACCAGACCGCCATCCTGTGGGAGCCGGACAACCCCTCCGAGGCGGCCCGGCATATCAGCTACCGCGAACTTCATGCCGAGGTCGGCCGCATGGCCAACGTGCTCAAGGGGCTCGGCGTCGGCAGGGGCGACCGGGTGGTGATCTACCTGCCGATGATCCCCGAGGCGGCCTTTGCGATGCTGGCCTGCTCGCGCATCGGTGCGATCCACTCCATCGTCTTTGCCGGCTTCTCGCCGGATGCGCTGGCCAACCGGATCAACGACTGCGACGCGCGGCTGGTGATCACCTCGGACGAGGCCCCGCGGGGCGGCAAGGTCACGGCGCTGAAGACCAACGTCAACAAGGCGCTGCTGCACTGCCCGCACGAGATGAACTGTCTCGTCGTTCGGCGCACCGGCGGCGAGGTCGCCTGGGAGGCCGGCCGCGACCACTGGCTGCACGAGCTGGCGGCGGAGGTCTCGTCCGACTGCGCGCCGGAACCGATGGGAGCCGAGGACCCGCTCTTCATCCTTTACACCTCGGGCTCTACCGGCAAGCCGAAAGGCGTGGTGCACACCACCGGCGGCTATCTCCTGTTCGCCGCAATGACCCATGAGCTGGTCTTCGACTACCATCCGGGCGAGGTCTTCTGGTGCTCGGCCGACGTCGGCTGGGTCACCGGCCACACATACATCGTCTACGGGCCGCTGGCGAACGGCGCGACCACGCTGATGTTCGAGGGCGTGCCCACCTGGCCCGACGCCTCGCGCTTCTGGCAGGTTTGCGAGAAGCACAAGGTCAACATCTTCTACACCGCGCCCACTGCGATCCGCGCCCTTATGGGCCAAGGCCGCGAATGGGTCGATAAGTGCGACCTCTCCTCCCTGCGCATCCTCGGCTCGGTCGGCGAGCCGATCAACCCGGAAGCCTGGAGGTGGTACGACGAGGTGGTGGGTCACGGTCGCTGCCCGATCGTCGATACCTGGTGGCAGACCGAAACCGGCGGCGCCCTGATCACGCCGCTGCCGGGCGCCGTCGCGGCCAAGCCCGGCTCGGCGACGTTGCCGTTCTTCGGCGTGCAGCCGGTGGTGCTCGACCCGCAGACCGGCGAGGAGATCACGACGACCGAGGCCGAGGGCGTGCTGGCCATCCGCGACAGCTGGCCCGGGCAGATGCGCACCATCTGGGGCGACCATGCCCGCTTCGCCGAGACCTACTTCAGCCAGTACAATGGCTATCTTCTTCACCGGTGACGGCTGCCGGCGCGATGCGGACGGCTACTACTGGATCACCGGGCGGGTGGACGACGTAATCAACGTCTCCGGCCACCGTATGGGTACTGCAGAGGTCGAATCCGCCCTTGTCGCGCACGAGAAGGTCTCCGAGGCGGCGGTGGTCGGCTATCCCGCACGCGCTGAAGGGACAGGGCATCTACTGCTACGTCACCCTGATGCAGGGCGAGACCCCATCCGACGCGCTGAAGGTCGAGCTGCGCAACTGGGTGCGCACGGAGATCGGCCCGATCGCCAGCCCGGACCTCATCCAGTGGGCCCCGGGCCTGCCCAAGACCCGCTCGGGCAAGATCATGCGCCGCATCCTGCGCAAGATCGCCGAGAACGACTTCGGCGCCCTCGGCGACATCTCGACGCTCGCCGAGCCGGCGGTGGTCGAGGAGCTGATCGCCAACCGGATGAACCGGGACTGACCCTGATCTGAACGGTCACTCGATGCGCAAGCGACGGGTGGCCGCTTCAGTCAGTCCGAGACGAAGAATGGAACTCCAATCACGACGAGCCCGGTTCGGACGCTCGGGCAACCAGGGAAGGACACCTCATGACCCCTACGACGCTGGAGGATCGGATAGAAGCCGATCCGAACTATCAGATGCTGAAGTCGAAACGAACGCGGCTCGGGTGGACGCTGACCTTTGCGATGATGATCGTCTACTACGGGTTCATCCTGCTGGTCGCGTTCAAGAAGGGGGTGCTGGCGGCCCCCATCGGCGAGGGCCCGATGACCTGGGGCATCCCCATCGGCTTCGGCGTGATCGTGTTCACGATCGCCATCACCGCCTACTACGTGCGGCGCGCCAACAGCGAATTCGACGACCTGTCCGAGAAGGTCAAGCGGGAGGCGCTGAAATGATCTCCGCTCGCAACATGATCTGGTCGGCCGCCGGACTCGCCGCGCTGGCCGCCCTGCCGACGACGGCCTTCGCGGCCGAGAACCTCGGAACCCTGGAAAAGCAGGCGACCAACTGGACCGCGATCGCCATCTTCGCGCTCTTCGTGGTCATGACGCTGTTCATCACCAAGTGGGCGGCGTCGCGGACCAAGTCCGCCGCGGACTTCTACACGGCCGGCGGCGGCATCACCGGCTTCCAGAACGGCCTGGCGATCGCCGGCGACTACATGTCGGCCGCTTCGTTCCTCGGCATCTCGGCGGCGGTGATGATCTCGGGCTACGACGGGCTGATCTACTCGATCGGCTTTCTCGTCGGCTGGCCGGTCATCACCTTCCTGATGGCCGAGCGCCTGCGCAACCTCGGCAAGTTCACCTTCGCCGACGTGGCCGCGTTCCGCTTCGCCCAGACGCCGGTGCGCGTCTTCGCCGCGTCGGGCACGCTGGTGGTGGTGGCCTTCTACCTGATCGCGCAGATGGTCGGCGCGGGCCAGCTGATCAAGCTCCTCTTCGGGCTCGACTACTGGATCGCGGTGGTTCTCGTCGGCGGCCTGATGATGGTCTACGTGCTCTTCGGCGGCATGACCGCGACGACCTGGGTGCAGATCATCAAGGCCTGCCTGCTGCTGGCGGGCGCATCGTTCATGGCGTTCATGGTGATGTGGCGCTACGGCTTCAGCCCCGAGGCGCTGTTTCAGGGCGCGGTGGACGTCAAGACCAAGCTGGCGGAGACCGGCGGCGCGACGCCGGAGGAAGCCCTGCAGAAGGGGTTGGCGATCATGGGACCAGGCAACTTCATCAAGGACCCGATATCGGCCATCTCGTTCGGCATGGCGCTGATGTTCGGGACGGCCGGGCTGCCGCACATCCTGATGCGCTTCTTCACGGTGCCGAGCGCCAAGGAAGCGCGCAAGTCGGTGATGTGGGCGACCGGGTGGATCGGCTACTTCTACCTCCTGACCTTCATCATCGGCTTCGGGGCGATCACCTTCGTGCTGACCAATCCGTCGTTCCTCGATGCCAAGGGCGCGCTGATCGGCGGCAACAACATGGCGGCCGTTCATCTGGCGGGCGCGGTCGGCGGCAACGTGTTCCTCGGCTTCATCTCGGCGGTGGCGTTCGCGACGATCCTGGCGGTGGTCGCCGGGCTGACGCTTGTCGGGCGCGACGGCCGTGTCGCACGACCTCTACTCGACCGTCATCAAGAAGGGAAAGGCGGACAGCGTGTCGGAGCTGCGCGTCTCGCGGATCGCGACGATCTGCCTGGGCGTGCTGGCGGTCCTGCTCGGGATCGTGTTCGAGAAGCAGAACATCGCCTTCATGGTGTCGCTGGCGTTCGCGGTCGCGGCTTCGGCGAACTTCCCGGTGCTGTTCATGTCGGTGCTGTGGAAGGACTGCACCACCAAGGGCGCCGTTGCCGGCGGCTTCCTCGGGCTGATCTCGTCGGTGGTGCTGACGATCCTGTCGCCGTCGGTCTGGGAGGCAACCTTGGGCAACCCCGCGGGCTCGGCGCCGTTCCCCTACACCTCGCCGGCGCTGTTCTCGATGACGCTCGCCTTCGTGGCCATCTGGCTGGTCTCGATCCTCGACCGCGGCCCGCGGGCACGCATCGACCGGGCCGGCTTCGCCGCACAGAT
>CAVTSR010000006.1:0-679651 GCA_963737485.1 uncultured Alphaproteobacteria bacterium
TACGAGCGTGTGCGACGCAGATCACGAGCGCCGCCACGAGCAGCGCCAGGCACATCCGGACGTCGGTCCAGCCCGCCCCGCCGAGCGAGCCGAGCAGCCAGAACAGGACGCCGCGCGTCGTCTCGGCATCCGCCGCGGTCAGTACGACGACGGAGGTGAGCGCGGAGAACAGTTGCATGGCGGCCACCCCGGACAGCACCACACGGTCGGTGGAGCCGCCGAGAGCCTGGCTGAGCACCAGTACCAGCGCGAAGGAGACGACCGCGCCGAGGAAGGCGCCGCCCGAGACCGACAGGGCGCCGCCGCCGACGCCGAGTACGACGACCAGGACCGCGCCGGTCGAGGCGCCGGAGGAGACGCCCAGGACGAAGGGGTCGGCGAGCGGGTTGCGCAGCAGCGACTGCATCACGGCGCCGCACACCGCGAGCCCCGCGCCGCACACGGCGGCCAGCAGCGTGCGCGGCAGCCGCAGGTTCCACACGATGCCGTCGCGAATGGGGGTCAACTCCGGTTCGCCCAGGCCGAGGTGGGCGGCCACGGCCGACCAGACATCGGTCATCCCGATGTCGGCCGGGCCGATGGTGATGGCCAGGGCGACGGACACGATGAGCACCGCGAAACCGGACGGCCAGGCGAGCACGCCACGCACCGCATGAAGCCGCTTCCCGGTGGCGGATGACGGCACCGCCTCAGGGGGCACCTCAGCGGGCGCCCCGGGGGGTGGGGCCGGCGCTTCCACGCTCATCCGGCGAGGCCGAACGCCCGCAGTTTCGCGGCGACTTGCTCCACGCCCTCCACCGTTCGGATCGTCGGGTTCATGGCCTGCCCGCTGAGCAGCACGTACCGCTTCTTCTTCACGGCGGTCATGTTCTTGGTCACGGCGTTGGACTCGAGGAACGCGATCTTCTTCGCGGCGGATTCGGCGGTCTGCGAGCGGCGCGCGAGATCGCCGATGACGAGGACATCCGGGTCCCGGTCGGCGACCGTTTCCCAGCTGATCTGGGGCCATTCGTCGCGGGTGTCGTCGAAGACGTTCTTCGCCCCCACCTCACGGGTGATGACGCCGGGCGCTCCGCAACAGCCCGCCATGTAGGGGGAGTCGGAGTTGGCGAACCAGTACAGGAGGGTCGTCCGGGAGGCGTCGATGCCGGTGGTCGCCTTCTTCACGCGGGCCTTGAGTGCCGAGACGAGCCGCTCGCCCCGCGCGTACGTCGAAGACGGCGCGAGGTCGCGGATTTCGCCGTAGACGGTTTGCATGTCGAGGGTCTTGGTGCGGGCGCCGTCACCGCCGCCGCTGTTGTCCTTGCCGACACAGTCGGAGGGCGAGAGGTACGCCGGTACGCCCAGCTTCGCGAACTGGTCGCGTGGCGCCACTCCGCCCTTGCTCAGCGTGGCGCCGAACGAGGCGGCGACGAAGTCGGGTTCGACGTCCAGGACCTTCTCGAAGGAGGGATAACGGTCGGCGAGCCGCTCGACCTTCGCGTTCTCCTTCTCCAGTCCCTTCATGACAGGGTCCGTCCAGGTCCCCGTGCCGGCCATGCGGTCGCCGAGGCCGAGCGCGAGCATGATCTCGGTCGAGCCCTGGTCGAGAGAGACGGCACGCTCGGGCGCCGCTTTCACCTCGACCCGCGTACCGCAGTTGTCGAGTACGACGGGATGGCCGGCGGTGCTCTCCTGAGCCGCGGGCGTGCGGGCGGATTCGCCGCTCCCGCCGCAGGCGGCCAGGACGAGCATCCCGGCGAGAGTGAGCCGGCACGGGTAGGAGCCACGGCGTGTGACGGGGTGCGCGAAGGGCACAGGGACTTCCTCGATGTCGAGGGTCAGCGCGGAGCCCGGGCGCGGCCGGCCCGACCGGAGCCCGCGAGGCTGCCAGCAGGTCTTCGGACTCGGGATCACGCGGACGGGGCGCCTTCCCGGACCGCGTGCGGTCCAGTGGCCGATGCTCCGCCCGTCACCCTCACCGCTGCGCGTCAGCTCCGGATTCGCACCGGATTCCCTGACACATACCTGTCCAAGTCCGCGCAATGCGGGGCAGACGGGCATGAGTTCGACTGGCCTTGGAAAGCTACCACGGCACCCGAATCCAGACGGCGGCCCCTTCTCGCCCGGTGTCCGCGGTGCGGGGCGGGCTCGCGCCGGACCGTCCCGCGTGCGTAGGGTGACCGGTGCAGCTGGTTCGCCCCGTCCGCCAGACGGGAGCGTCGTAAGAGGGAACCCGGTGGGAATCCGGGACTGCCCCGCAGCGGTGAGTGGGAACGACCGCCGTCATACGCACTGGGCCCGAGGACGGGTCTGGGAAGCGACGGCCAGTAGGTGTCCGCCCGACATCGGAGGACGTGCCCGCGAGTCCGAAGACCTGCCCGCTGCCCGTGCGCGAACGATGCGTGCGCGGACATCCCGGTGACCTCGTGGGCGGGTCGGCGTACATACCGAGCGGACGCCGCGGCGCTGCCGCGCGACGTGCGCCGCCCGGTCGTGTCACTCCTTCGCGCTCTCGTCCCGTCTCCGGGATCTCAGGGATACATCTCGCGAAGGAGAGCTCCGTGACCACCAAGTCCGCAGCCGCGGCAGCACGGGCCACCGTGTACGGCTACCCCCGCCAGGGCCCGCACCGGGAACTGAAGAAGGCGATCGAGGGCTACTGGAAGGGCCGCGTCACCGCCGACGCCCTCCGGGCGACCGCCGCCGACCTGCGCCGCGCGAACTGGCAGCGAGCTGGCCGACGCCGGCATCGACGAAGTCCCCACCGGCGACTTCTCGTACTACGACCACGTCCTGGACACCACCGTCATGGTCGGCGCGATCCCCGAGCGCCACCGCGCCGCCGTCGACGCCGACGCGCTGGACGGCTACTTCGCCATGGCGCGCGGCACGCAGGACGTGGCGCCGCTGGAGATGACGAAGTGGTTCGACACCAACTACCACTACCTGGTGCCGGAGCTCGGGCCCGGACACCGTCTTCACCGCCGACTCCGACCAAGCAGGTCGCCGAGCTGAAGGAGGCCCTCGCCCTCGGGCTGCACGGCCCGGCCCGGTGCTCGTCGGCCCGGTCACCTACCTGCTGCTCGCCAAGCCCGCGCCGGGCGTCGCCGCCGACTTCGAGCCGCTGACCCTGCTCGACCGGCTGCTGCCGGTGTACGCCGAGGTCCTCGCCGACCTGCGCGCGGCGGGCGCCGAGTGGGTGCAGCTCGACGAGCCCGCCCTCGTCCAGGACCGCACACCGGCCGAGCTGAACGCCGCCGCCCGCGCCTACCGCGACCTCGGCGCCCTCACCGACCGGCCCAAGCTGCTGGTCGCCTCGTACTTCGACCGGCTCGGCGAGGCCCTGCCGGTCCTGGCCAAGGCGCCGGTCGAGGGCCTGGCCCTGGACTTCACCGAGCCGGCCGCCGCCAACCTCGACGACCTCGCCGCCGTCGGCGGGCTGCCCGGCAAGCGCCTGGTCGCGGGCGTCGTCAACGGCCGCAACATCTGGATCAACGACCTGGAGAAGTCGCTGGCCACGCTGGGCACCCTGCTCGGGCTCGCCGACCGGGTCGACGTGGCGGCCTCCTGCTCGCTGCTGCACGTCCCGCTGGACGCCGCCGCCGAGACGCGACATCGACCCGCAGATCGCCGCGCTGGCTGGCCTTCGCCCGGCAGAAGACCGCCGAGATCGCCACCCTGGCGCCGCGGGCCTGGCGCAGGGCACCGGCGCCATCGCCGCGCGAACTCGCCGCCAACCGCGCCGACCTGGCCTCCCGCGCCGGGTCCGCCGCTCACCCACGACCCGGCGGTGCGCGCCCGCACCGCGGCCGTCACCGACGCCGACGCGCCGCCGCTCGCAGCCGTACGCCGAGCGGGCCGCGGCCCAGCGCGCGCACCTCGGCCTGCCGCTGCTGCCGACCACGACCATCGGCTCGTTCCCGCAGACCGCCGAACTGCGCACCGCCCGCGCCGACCTGCGGGCCGGCCGGATCGACGCGGCCGGCGTACGAGGAGCGGATCAGGGCCGAGATCCGCGAGGTGATCGCCTTCCAGGAGAAGGCCGGCCTCGACGTGCTGGTGCACGGCGAGCCCGAACGCAACGACATGGTGCAGTACTTCGCCGAGCAGCTCACCGGCTACCTCGCCACCCAGCACGGCTGGGTGCAGTCCTACGGCACCCGCTACGTCCGCCCGCCGATCCTGGCCGGTGACATCTCGCGCCCCGAGCCGATGACGGTGCGCTGGACGACGTACGCCCAGTCGCTCACCGACCGCCCGGTCAAGGGCATGCTCACCGGCCCGGTCACCATGCTCGCCTGGTCCTTCGTCCGCGACGACCAGCCGCTCGGCGACACCGCCCGCCAGGTCGCCCTCGCCCTGCGCGACGAGGTGAACGACCTGGAGGCGGCCGGCACCTCGGTCATCCAGGTCGACGAGCCCGCGCTGCGCGAGACCCTGCCGCTGCGCGCCGCCGACCACGCCGCCTACCTGGCCTGGGCGACCGAGGCGTTCCGCCTCACCACCAGCGGGGTACGGCCGGACACCCAGATCCACACCCACATGTGCTACGCCGAGTTCGGCGACATCGTGCAGGCCATCGACGACCTCGACGCCGACGTCATCAGCCTGGAGGCGGCCCGCTCCCACATGCAGGTCGCCCGCGAACTGGCCGCCCACGGCTACCCGCGCGAGGCCGGACCCGGCGTCTACGACATCCACTCCCCGCGCGTGCCCGAGCGCCGAGGAGGCGGCGGCCCTGCTGCGCAAGGGACTTGAGGCGATCCCCGCCGAGCGGCTGTGGGTCAACCCCGACTGCGGCCTGAAGACCCGCGGCTGGCCCGAGACCCGCGCCTCCCTGGAGAACCTGGTCGCGGCGGCCCGCACGGTCCGCGCGGAACTCTCCGCGCGTCCTGACGCCGGATGAGACTGTCCGGGCGGGGGGCATCGTGTCTCGCCCGGACAGCCACGCGCAGAGAGGGACATCCCTCAGCCGCGGTACGTCTCCAGCAGCCGCAGCCAGACCTCGCTCATCGTCGGGTAGGACGGGACCGCGTGCCACAGCCGGTCGATCGGGACCTCGCCCGCGACGGCGACCGTCGCCGAGTGCAGCAGCTCGCCGACGCCCGGGCCGACGAAGGTGACGCCCGAGGAGGACCTCGCGGTCGAGGTCGACGACCATCCGGGCGTGGCCGCGGTAGCCGTCGGCGTACAGCGCCGGCGCCGGCCACCTGGGCGATGTCGTAGTCGACGGCCGCGGACCCGGTGGCCCGCCCGCTCGGCCTCGGCCAGCGGTCAGGCCGACCGACGCCGCCTCGGGGTCGGTGAAGACGACCTGCGGCACGGCGGCGTGGTCGGCGGTCGCCGCGTGCGCGCCCCAGCGGCCGTCGTCCAGCAGCGGCACGCCCTGGGCGCGGGCGGCGATCGCCGCGCCCGCGATCCGGGCCTGGTACTTGCCCTGGTGGGTGAGGAGCGCGCGGTGGTTGACGTCCCCGACGCGCGTACAGCCAGTCGCTGCCCTCGACCCGGCAGGCTGTCGTCGACGGCGAGCCAGGAGCCGGGCTCGAGGCCGACGGTCTCCAGGCCGATGTCGTCGGTGCGCGGGGCGCGGCCGGTGGCGAACAGGATCTCGTCGGCCTCGAGCGCTCGCCGCCGTCGGTCCAGGGTGACGACGACCGGTGCCGCCGCTCGCGGGCGCACCGCGGTCGACGGAGACGCCGGTCCGCACCTCCGCGCCCGCCTCGGCGAGCGCCTGCGGCGACCAGCTCGCCGGCGAAGGGCTCCATCCGGGGCAGCAGCCCCGAGCCGCGTACCAGCAGGGTGACCTGCGAGCCGAGGGCCTGCCAGGCGGTGGCCATCTCGACGGCGACCACTCCGCCGCCGACGACGACGAGCCGGCCCGGCACCTCCTGGGCGCTGGTGGCCTCCCGGCTGGTCCACGGCTCGGACGTCGGCCAGGCCGGGGAGGTCGGGGAGCGCGGCGCGGCGTGCCGGTGCAGACCGCGACGGCGTGCCGGGCGGTCAGGACGTGCTCGGCCGTCGGGCCCGTCGACGGTCGACCGGCGGGGGCCGGCGAGCCGGCCGTGGCCGCGGTAGAGGTCGGCGCCGATGGCGTCCAGCCAGCCGACCTGGCCGTCGTCCTTCCAGTGCGAGGTGTACTCATCACGGCGGGCGAGGACCGCGGCGGCGTCCAGCGGCCCCTGCACGGCCTGGCGCAGCCCCGGCAGCCGGCGCGCGTCGGCGCGGGCGATGACCGGGCGCAGCAGCGCCTTGCTCGGCATGCAGGCCCAGTACGAGCACTCGCCGCCGACCAGTTCGCTCTCCACGACCGCGGTGCACAGGCCCGCCGCGCGGGCCCGGTCGGCGACGTTCTCCCCGACCGGGCCCGGCGCCGAGGACCACCACGTCGTAGGCGTGCATTCCCTCATCCGTCATGGGCCCCAGTGTGGTCGCAGGTGTGCGCCGGGGCCACACGGGTACGCGCGCGGAATACGTCCATACCGGGACCGTTGTGAACAGCGGCTTCAGCACCGCAACCAGGAAGCAGGAAGAGGGCACATCATGAGCAGCACCACCGTGGAGCTCACCAAGGAGAACTTCGACCAGACGGTCACGGACAACGGGTTCGTGCTGATCGATTTCTGGGCGTCGTGGTGCGGGCCGTGCAAGCAGTTCGCGCCCGTCTACGAGAAGGCTGCGGAAGCCAACCCGGACCTGGTCTTCGGGAAGATCGACACGGAGGCCCAGCCGGAGCTCGCGTCGGCGTTCGGTATCCAGTCGATCCCGACGCTGATGATCGTCCGTGACCAGGTCGCCGTGTTCGCCCAGCCCGGGGCGCTTCCGCAGGAAGCCCTGGACGACGTGATCGGCCAGGCCAGGAAGCTGGACATGGACGAGGTGCGCCAGTCGATCGCCGAGCAGCAGGCCAAGGCCGGCGAGGACGGCGCGGGCGGCGAGCAGGCCTGACGCCCCCCCATACCGACAGCCGCCGGGCCCGTACTCTCCGTACGGGCCCGGCGGCCCTTTCACGATCACATGCGCGGGGTCAGAACGGATAGCCCGCCACGTCGCCACGCACCGTCGTCCACCGGGTCTCGGTGAACGCATCGATGTTCGCCTCGCCGCCGAAGCGGGCGCCCGTGCCGGAGGCCGCGACCCCGCCGAACGGGGCGACCGCCTCGTCGTTCACCGTCTGGTCGTTGATGTGGACGATGCCGGTGGGGATGCGCTCGGCGAGGTCGAGGCCGCGCGCGGGGTCGCGGGTGACGATGCCGAGGGAGAGGCCGTACGGGCTCGCGGCGGCCAGCGCGGCCGCCTCGTCGGTGTCGGTGAAGGACCGCACGGGTGCGACGGGGCCGAAGACCTCCTCGGCGTACGCGGGGGTGCTGTCGTCGACGCCCGCGAGGACCGTCGGCCGGTAGAAGAGGTCACGGTGCGTGCCGCCCGCGGCGAGCTTCGCCCCCGCGGCGGTGCTGGCCTCCACCAGGCCGTGGATCTTGGCGAGTTGGGCCGCGTCGATGACGGGGCCGAGGTGGACCTGGTCACGGTGCGGGTCGCCGACGGCGAGGGACTCGGCCTTCGCGGCGAGGCGTTCGACGTACTCCTCGTAGAGCGAGGCGTGGACGAGGTGGCGGCCGGTCGTCATGCAGATCTGGCCCTGGTGGAAGAAGGAGCCCCAGGCCGCGGTGGAGATGACGGCGTCGAGGTCCGCGTCCGCCAGGACGATCAGAGCGGAGTTGCCGCCGAGTTCCAGGTGCGCCCGCTTGAGGTGGCGCCCCGCGGCCTCGCCGACGGCCCGGCCCGCACCGGTGGAGCCGGTGAAGGAGATGACGGGGACGTCCGGGTCGGCGACGAACGCCTGGCCGACGTCCGCCCCGCCGGGCAGCACGTGGAGGACGTCCTGCGGCAGGCCCGCAGCGGCAAGGACGGCCGCCAGGGCGAGCCCGCCGCAGACCGCCGTGCGCGGGTCCGGCTTGAGGACGACGGCGTTGCCGAGCGCGAGGGCCGGGGCGACGGAGCGGATGGAGAGGATGAGCGGGGCGTTGAACGGGGCGATGACGCCGACGACGCCGGCCGGGACGCGGCGTGTGTACGAAAGGCGGGGCGCCTCGCTGGGCAGGACCTGGCCGGTGGGCCGGGACGCGAGGGCGGCGGCCTCGTAGCACTCCTGGGCGGCGACGTGCAGCTCGAAGTCGGCCTTGCCCGGGATGGATCCCGACTCGCGCACGAGCCAGGTGCGCAGCTCGTCGGCGTGCTCGGTGAACAGGTCGCCCGCACGGCGCAGGACGGCGGCGCGCGCGAAGTGGGGCTGCCGGGCCCAGTCGCCCTGGGCCGCCGCTCCGGCCCTCGCCGCGGCGCGGACGTCGTCCGGGGAGGCGAGCGTGACGGTGGCAAGGCGCTCCCCCGTGGCGGGCTCCGTGACCACGTGCTCATCGCCCGACAGCGGGCGGGCCTGCCAGGTCTTCGGGTCGAGCAGGGACATGCCGGATCTCCGATCGGTCACTGATCTCCGGGGCGGCGCGCGGGGCGGTGCGCCGACCCATGTAGTTGAGCACGCAACATCCTAGTCGCGCGGGCCACTCGCGACCCCGGCCGTCAGCTCGACTCCCGGGCCACGACGCGGGCCCGGAGCATGTCGTGCGACTCGGTGACGACGCCCGGGTCGCGCACCAGGCGGTCGACGAGCTCAGCGAGCTCCTGCCCGGACGGCAACTCGATACGGACCGTGCTCAGCCGGGGCCGCAGCAGCCGCCCGAGCATCAGGTCGTCGGCCCCGACGACAGCAGTCTCCTCCGGGATCCCGACGCCCGCGTCCTGGAGCGCCCGCATCAGGAGCATCGCGTACTCGTCGTTGTACGCGAACACGGCATCGAGCCCCAACTCACCGATCTCCGGAACCAGTTGGCCGGCCGACTCCTCGTCGTACGCGAGAGGCAGCTCGAAGACCTCGGCGCCGGTGCCGAGGACCGCGTCCCGTACGCCGTCGAGGCGCGGCCGCGCGAAGTGGTCGAGGCCGTGCTCCGTCGGCAGGACGACGCCGATACGGCGCCGGCCGCGTTCGACGAGGTGGGCGCCCGCGCTCCGGCCGACCTCACGATGGTCCATGAGCAGCGCATGGGCGCCCTCGGCACGCTCCGGGCCGAGCGTGATGACAGCCCTGGCGCCGGAGCGGCGGAGCACCTCGACGCCCTCGGCGCCCAGGTCAGGAGGTGTGAGGACGGCGACCGGACGCAGCTCGGCCCAGGCGCGCGCCGCGTCGTCGCCGCGCAGACTGACGCTGCCGTACTGCACGACCGTGTAGTCGAGGCGGCTCAGCGCCCACTGGAGGTCGTTGAAGAACGCGTTGTAGAGCGGGCCGGCGGGGACGCTCGGGGACGGCATCAGGACGATGCGGGTGTGTCCGGCGCGCAGGCTGCGGGCCGCCGCGTGCGGCACGTAGCCGAGCTCCTTCGCGGCCTCGTGGACGCGGCGCCGGGTGGGTTCGCTGATTCTGACAGCGCTGGTGTTGTTCAGGACATAGCTGACGGTGGCGCGCGAGACCCCGGCGAGGCGGGCGACGTCGGCGCTCGTCGGCGCCGGGCTCGGCGCGGCGGACTCCCGTGATGAGCGGGCGGACTGCGGCTTCGGTATCTGCACCATGACGCACCGCATCCTTCCAGACGGGTACGGCCGTGTTCCCGGCCGGGCATACCGGTGGGGACCCACGGCCGCTAGCGTGCGTGCACCCAGCCGTTCGACGACTCCGAAGCTCCAGAGCTCCGGAGTCCTGTACGAGGAGGTGTCCGCATGGCGTCCGACCGTGCCACCGGGCTCGCCGCGACCGCCAGCGCGCTCACCGACGGGAACGTGTCGTCGCGCGTCCTCGTCGAGGAGGCCCTGGAGCGCATCGAGGCGACGCAGCCTGCCCTGAACGCGTTCCGCACGGTCCGCGGGGAGGCCGCACTCGCCGAGGCGGACGCCGCGGACCGCGAACGCGCGGCGGGCGGACGCCGGCCGCTGCTCGGGGTGCCGCTGGCAGTGAAGGACGACATGGACGTGGCGGGCGAGCCGACCGCGTTCGGCTGCCCCGGCGACTTCCCGCCGAAGACCGAGGACGCGGAGGCCGTACGCCGTCTGCGCGCGGCCGGCGCAATCGTCATCGGCAAGACGAACACGTGCGAGCTGGGGCAGTGGCCGTTCACCGAGGGCCGCCCGCGTTCGGCGACACCCGCAACCCGTGGAATCGCGGGCACACGCCCGGCGGCTCGTCGGGCGGCTCGGCGGCGGCCGTCGCCGCGGGGATCGTGCCGGCCGCGCTCGGCTCGGACGGGGCGGGCAGTGTCCGGATACCCGCCGCGTGGACGCACCTCGTCGGCATCAAGCCGCAGCGCGGCCGGATCTCCACGTGGCCCTGGGCGGAGTCCTTCCACGGGATCACCGTGAACGGCACGCTCGGCAGGACCGTCGAGGACGCGGCGCTGCTCCTGGACGCGGCGAGCGGTTCGCACGACGGCGACCTGCACCGTCCGCCGCGGATCGCGGCGGCGCAGGCGGCACGCGACGAGCCGGGCAAGCTGCGCGTCGCGCTCTCCCTGCGCATGCCGTTCACCGCAACTCCCAAGCGCCTGGACCCCGTTGTACGGGCCCGGGTCGTCGCGCTGGCGGAACGGCTCGCCGCGCTCGGGCACGACGTGGAGGAGGCCGACCCGCGCTACGGGCAGATCGGCCTCGCGTTCGTGCCGCGCGCCACGGCAGGCGTCGCGGACCGGTTGCGCGACGTTCCCGACCCCGCCCTGCTCGACGCGCGGACCCGGGAGTCCGCCCGCATGGGGCGGGTCCTCGGCGGTGCTCCGCTGCGGCTCGCCCGGCGCGCCGAGGTCTCGCTCCAACGCCGGGTCGGCGCGGTCTTCGGCACGTACGACGTGGTCCTCGCGCCGACGACGGCCACTCCCCCGCCCCGTATCGGCGCGATGGCGTCACTCAACGGCTGGCGCACCGACCGGGCGATGATCGCGGCGTGCCCGTACGCGTGGCCGTGGAACGTCCTCGGCTGGCCCGGCGTGAACGTACCCGCGGGCTTCACCGGCGACGGGCTCCCCGTCGGCGCGCAGTTGCTCGGCCCGGCGAACAGCGAGCCGCGGCTCATCTCACTGGCGGCCCAACTCGAAGCAGATCAGCGGTGGTTCGAGAAGTGGCCCGAAAATCACCAGGGGCCGCGCACCGGCTCCTGAAGCGGCTCAGGCACCACGGGCGAGCACCGCCCACAGGCCCGGGTCCTCGAAGTCGAGGGCCCACAGCACCGTGTTGTGCACCCCTTGACATGCTCCTCGGACTGAAGCCCGAGGATTCTGGCCGTCCCACGGGTTGCGGTGCCGCTACGCGGCACCGCTTCCTGCTGGGATTCCGTGGCTTCCTGCTTCTTCGCGTTCCGCCAGAACGGGTTCTGGTCCCACCTTCGCTCCGCAGGCCGATACCGCCAGTCCGGCGGCCGCTTTCACGCCTTCCTGGTCCCAGTACGGAAGCCAGGCCGAGACGGTGCGGGCGGGGCGCGGCGTCGCCCCGGACGGGGGCGAGGGCGGCGCCGCACAGCGCAAGGATGATGGCACCCGTGAGCGCGAGGAGGGACAGGGGCCCCGGGCGTATGCGATGTAAGGCTCGGGCGGGAATGGGGCTCTTCATACGCCAAGCCTGTGTCTCACCGGCCGGGCCCGCTCTGCGGGTTGGGCCGGTCAGGCCCTAACGTGACCCGCGTGACTGCCTTCATCGATGACCCGCATGCCCACGAGCACCCCGGCCGTGCCGGCGCCACCGCCACTGTCGAGGCCGCGCCGCGCGAGGTGGGCCGGGTGCGCACCGAGTACGCACCCGCCCATGACGGCGACCCCGATCCCGGTGAGATCGTCTGGACGTGGGTGCCGTTCGAGGAGAACGACGGCCGCGGCAAGGACCGCCCCGTGCTCGTCGTCGCCAGGGAGGCCGCCGGCACGCTGCTCGCCGTACAGCTGTCGAGCAAGCGGCACGACCAGGACAGGGAGTGGGTGCCGATCGGCAGCGGGCCGTGGGACGCCGCGGGCCGCGACTCGTGGGTGGCGATCGACCGTGTTCTGCGGGTCCACGAGCGGGGCATGCGGCGTGAGGCCTGCGCCCTGGACCGGATGCGGTTCAACCTCGTGGTGCTGCGCCTCAGGGAGCGGTACGGCTGGCGCTGACCGCCGGCAGGGCCGCGAAGGCCCGCTCGAAGGCCGTCCTGGTCCGCGCGTCCGGCGTGCGGTCCAGGACGCCGAACACGATGTGGTCGAAGCGGCCCGCGAACCGGCCGCCCTCGTCGAGGAGCGTCCGGAACGCGGCGGCGACCTGAGCCGGGTCGTTCTGGAAGACCCCGCAGCCCCAGGCACCGAGCACGAGGCGCCGGTAGCCGTGGGCCGCGGCCGTCTCCAGGACCCGCTCCGCCCGTGACGCGAGAGCACCCGCTATCTCCCCGCCCGCTCCGGGGTGTGGCGGCGGATGACGCCCGCGTTCGGCGCGGGCGAGGTGAGGAAGCCGACGGCGTACGGCTCGTCGAGCAGCCGTCCGCGGTCGTCGCGGAAGACGGGGACGCCCGGCGAGTGAATGACGCGGTCCGTGTAAAAGGCGTCGCGGTTCTCGCGGTGGTGGTCTTGAAGTGCTCTCCTCCCTTCGCAAGCTCAGGAAGGAGATTCCCGTCTACCTTGCGGTGGCGGGCTTGACGCGTTTGTCACGCCTGACGACTGCCCTCCCGGCAGCCGGGATGAGCGCGTGGCCCATCCGGTACAGGTGCAAGATGTTCCGGGCCGCGTTGTGGTCGGCGTTCCCCGACCATCCGCAGTCCGGGTTCTTGCATACGAACGTGGCCTGGTCCTCCCGGCTGCCGGGCGTGATGAAGCCGCAGACGGAACAGCGTCGGGAGGTGTTCGCGGCGGGCACCTTCTGCAGGGTGCCGCCGTACCGGCCGGCCTTGTACGTCAGCATCGTGACCGTCCTGCCCCATGCCTCTTGGCTGATGGAGCGGTTGAGTCCGGCTTTCTGGGCGACGTCTGTCCCCGGCTCGGCGATGGTGCCCCGAGCGGACTTGACCATGTTCGTGATGGTGAGTGCTTCGACCACCATGACGCCGTACTTCTGGGCGAGGGCGGTGGTCGTCTTGTGCTGCCAGTCCTGGTGTCGTCGCGTGGCTTTAGCGCGCAACCCCCGGATCTGGTCATAGGTGTGGTGCAGGCGGCGGCTGGTGCGCTCGCCAGGCTTGCGGTGTGTCTTGCGCTGGGCGGCCCGGCGCTCAAGGCGCAGGAGCTTGCCCTTTTCCTCAGCGTTCAGCCACTTGTCACGGTCGGCGCTGCCATCCGGGAGGCGAGGCGCACGCCCGTGGTCCTGGTGGTTGCCGTCCGAGAGGGCGAGGGGCAGGTTCACCCCGGCGTCAATTCCGACCCCCGCCCCCTGGTGGGATGACCGCTTGGCTTCAAAGCTCTGCACGCGGAAGGCGATGTGCCATCCCAGGTGGTCCTTGACCAGCCGTGCCCCGGTGATCCGGTTGTCGGCGTTCGCCTTGTTGCCCACCGGGAGGTCTTTGGTCCAGCGGAAGCGGACACGGCCGACCTTGGGGATGTTGGCCATGCCCCAGCGGCGGTGTACCCGCTTGATCTGGAGGTCACGGCCCTGCGGGATGTCCACGCTCATCACGGACCGGAACCGGCCCTTGAAGTTCGGAGCGTCAACGCGGCCGTCCCAGCAGTTCTTCCAGGCCTGGAAGAACGTCTTGAGCACCGCCTGCGCGGCCTGCGCAGGAAGGACGGCGAGGAAATCGATCTCCATGCGGGCCTGGCGTATCGCGGCGTCCGCGTTCGCCAGAGTCCGCTTGTCCTTCGGCATCATCTGCCACCACGCGTGCAGGCAGTTCCACACCGTGCGCGCGGCGTGCGCCTGCTCTTCGACGAGGAGATGCTCGGCAGCCGACAGCGCCAGCCGGGCACGATGCCCGAACTGCCGCTTCTCCCAACCGAGTTCACCCATGACGATCACGATCCTACAGTTTGTCTATGTCACCGTGATGGAATCCGCATGCGAGAGGTGTGCACGGACTTCGAGGCCAAACTGAAGCAGTTCAACAGCGAGGAGGACCACGTGCACCCGCTCGCGCACTACAGCCCGAGGCCCAGCTCTCCAAGCTGGTCAACTCCGTCTCCTCCAGGCGTCTGCGCCAGGAGTACGACGCGCACATCCGCCGCTACCTGTGGGGCGGCCACTCCTGGTCCGCTCCTACTTCGCCAGAAGCTGTGACGGTGCGCCCCCGACCGTCGTACGCCAGTACATCGAGAACCAGAAGTGCCCCGCAGGCTGAGGTGAACAGTGCCGACCCGTGCTCACCCGCGAGTCAGCGCAGTCCTGAGACGGCCTTCACCCCCGGCGTAAACGCCGGAGCACTGACCAAGATCAAAAGGTAGAAGTCGCGGCCCGCAGCAGGCACGTGTACAGGGCCGAGGCCCGGCACAGGGCTTCCTCCTGGGCCTGCGCGCCGTTGAGATAGCCGCCGCCGGGGTTGCGTGCCGAGGCGAAGTTCAGGACGGCGACGGGGTTCTGCCCGGCGGTGACCAGGCGGCGCGCGGCCTCCAGGCTGGACTCGCCGGTGACTTCGACGGCCGTCTGCGCGGGCCGGCCCGGCTCGGGCACCTCGACCGGAGCCGGTCCGTACGTCCGTGTCGCGTCCCGCGCGGCCGCCACCGCGTCCGCGATCGGCACGACCGCGCCGCCCGGCGCCGTGTACCGCCCCGCCGCGACGATGCCCTCCGTCTGCTGCGCGATCCCCCGCAGCCGGGCGCTCACGCCCGCTCCCCCGTGGTCGATCTCATGAACGCATGATGTGCGCCGGGCGACACCACGAGCAACAGATTTTCACTCTCCGAGGGGCACTCTTGTGCGATTCGCCGCGAGGGTTTTGGGTGGTACGAGCACTGCCCCGGCCCGGCCCATCCCCGTCGAGTCGACGGCTTGGCCCCTACCGGGGACTATGAAGGCGTACAGATCAGGAGGATCCTGAACATGCCCGAAGGAGACTGTACGGAGCTCGGCGCGGCGGCCCTGGTCACCGAGGCCGACGTCGAGGCGCTGGTCCGCGGGATCTGCTTCAAGACCGGACCGCCTCGCACGGTGGGTGTCGAAGTGGAATGGCTCGTCCACGAGCCGCGCAGGCCGCGGCTCCCCCTGCCACCCGAACGGCTCGACGCGGCGTACGCCGCACTGGGCGCCCTGCCCCTCAGCTCGGCGCTCACCGTAGAACCCGGCGGTCAGCTGGAGCTCAGCTCCCTGCCCGCCGCATCGCTCATGGACTGCGTCTCGGCCGTCTCGGCCGATCTGACAGCGGTCCGCACCGCGCTCGCCGCCCATGGGTCTCGCGCTGACCGGGCTCGGCACCGATCCCTGGCGCCCGCCGCGGCGGCTGCTCCACGAGCCGCGCTACGACGCCATGGAGACCTGGCTCGACCGGGCCGGGCCGGCGGGCCGCGCCATGATGTGCTCGTCGGCGTCCGTGCAGGTCTGCCTCGACGCCGGGTACGAGGAGCCGGGGCCGCTCGGCCACGGCAGGCGCTGGCGGCTCTCGCATCTGCTGGGCGCCGTCCTGGTCTCGGCGTTCGCCAACTCACCGATGCTGTGGGGGCGTCCGACCGGCTGGCGCTCCACCCGCCAGGCCGTATGGGAGGAGATCGACCCCGGCCGGTCCGGGGCACCACCCCTCGACGCGGAGCCGCGCGAGGCCTGGGTCCGGCACGTCCTGGACGCGCCGGTGATGTGCGTCCGCAAGGACAGCGGCCCGTGGGACGTGCCGGACGGCATGTCGCTGCGGACGTGGCTGCGTACCGGTGGGCCGCGGCCCGCCACGCGCGGTGACGTCGATTACCACATCTCCACCCTCTTTCCGCCGGTGCGCCCGCGCGGCCACCTCGAACTGCGCATGATCGACGCCCAGCCCGGCGACGACGGCTGGATCGTGCCGCTCGCCGTGACGACCGCGCTGTTCGACGACCCGGAGGCCGCCGAGACCGCGTACCGCACCGTGAAGCCGCTGTCCGAACGGGCGGGCCCGCTGCCCGCGCCGCACAATCAGCTGTGGCGCGACGCGGCGCTGCTCGGGCCTTCGGACCCCGAGCTCGCCGAGGCGGCCGTGACCTGTTTCGCGGCGGCGCTCGACGCGCTGCCGAGGCTCGGCGCATCCCCCGGGGTGCTGGCCACTGTCTCCGCCTTCATGGACCGCTATGTCGTGCGCGGCCGGTGCCCCGCCGACGACGTGCTCGACCACATCGATGCCCCCGCCCCCGGGAGGACCGTCACCTCATGACCGCACAGAGCGAAGACACCGCCCCGGACCCCGAGGCACTGCGGGAGCGCGCGCGGACCGCGCTGCTCACCGCGCGGGACCGCACGACGCTGCTCACGAGCTGCGTCGAGGGGCCCGAACTGACCGCACAGCACTCGCCGTTGATGTCGCCGCTGGTGTGGGACCTGGCGCACATCGGCAACCAGGAGGAGCAGTGGCTCCTGCGCGCGGTCGCGGGCCGTGAGGCGATGCGCCCGGAGATCGACCCGCTGTACGACGCCTTCGAGCACCCGCGCTCCGAGCGGCCGAAGCTGCCGCTGCTCGCGCCCGAGCGAGGCCCGCGGTTACGCGGCCGAGGTGCGGGGGCGGGCGCTCGACGTCCTGGAGAGCACGCCGTTCCACGGCACCCGGCTCACCGAGGCGGGGTTCGCGTTCGGGATGATCGCCCAGCACGAACAGCAGCACGACGAGACGATGCTGATCACCCATCAGCTCCGGGCGGGCGCTCCGGCCCTGACGGCCCCGGATCCCGACCCCGTCTCGCCGGCGTTCCGCGGACCGTCCGAAGTCCTGGTGCCCGGCGGCCCGTTCACGATGGGGACGACCACCGAGCCGTGGTCGCTGGACAACGAGCGCCCCGCGCACGCGCGCCTACGTCCCGCCGTTCCACATCGACACCGCGCCGGTCACGAACGGCGCGTACCTGGCCTTCATGGACGACGGCGGCTACGACGACTCCGCGCTGGTGGACGCCCGAGGGCTGGGCCCTGGTGCGGGACAACGGGCTGCGGTCGCCGCTGTTCTGGCGGCGCGAGGCCGGGCAGTGGCTGCGGCGCCGCTTCGGGGTGACCGAGGTCGGTGCCGCCGGACGAGCCCGTGCTGCACGTCAGCTGGTACGAGGCCGACGCGTACGCGCGCTGGGCGGGCCGGCGCCTGCCCACGCGAGGCCGAGTGGGAGAAGGCGGCCCGCCACGATCCCGGCGTCCGGGCGGTCGACGCGCTACCCGTGGGGCGACGCGGACCCGACGCCGGAGCGCGCCAACCTCGGCCAGCGCCATCTGCGCCCGGCCCCGGCGGGCAGCTATCCGGCGGGGGAATCGCCGCTGGGCGTACGGCAGTTGATCGGCGACGTGTGGGAGTGGACGTCGAGCGACTTCCTGCCGTACCCGGGGTTCGTGGCGTTCCCGTACCGGGAGTACTCGGAGGTGTTCTTCGGCCCGGACCACAAGGTGCTGCGCGGCGGCTCGTTCGCCGTGGACGCGGTGGCGTGCCGCGGCACGTTCCGCAACTGGGACTACCCGGTGCGCCGGCAGATCTTCGCCGGGTTCCGCACCGCGCGCGACGGGGAGGATGCCTGATGTGCCGTCAACTGGCCTACCTGGGGCCGGCGGTGCCACTCGGCGACGTGCTCGTGGCGCCGCCCGCACAGCCTGCTGCGCCAGTCCTGGGAGCCGCGCCGTCAGCGGCACGGGACGGTGAACGCCGACGGCTTCGGCGTGGGCTGGTACGCGGACGGGGACCCGGTGCCCGCCCGCTACCGCCGGGCCGGGCCGATCTGGGGCGACCAGTCGTTCGCCGACCTGGCGCGGGTGGTGCGCTCGCGGGCCGTGCTCGCCGCGGTCCGGGACGCCACGCGTCGGCGGCGCGGACGGCGAGGCCGCGGCGGCGCCGTTCGCCGCGGGCCGCTGGCTGTTCAGCCACAACGGCGCGGTGACCGGCTGGCCGCGCTCGCTCGCCCCGCTGGCCGCGCGGCCTGCCGCCGGTCGAGCTGCTGTCCCTGGAGGCCCGCTGCGACTCGGCGTTCGTGTGGGCGCTGCGTGCTGCACCGGCTGCGCTCGGGCGACGACCAGGGGCAGGCGCTCGCCGACACCGTCCTGGAGGTCGCCGAGGCCGCACCCGGCTCCCGGCTCAACCTGCTGCTCACCGACGGCGAGACGATCACCGCGACCGCCTGGGGCGACACCCTCTGGTACCTCGCCGAACCCGGCCGCCGCACCGTCGTCGCCTCCGAGCCCTACGACGACGACCCGCACTGGCGCGAGGTCCCCGACCGCACCCTGCTCGCCGCGAGCCGCACCGACGTCCTGCTCACCCCGCTCAAGGAGCCCACCCGCGTGAGCCCGTTCCAGCTGACCCGCACCCTGCCCGAGGACGCCACCGGCGCCGCCCTGCGCGCCGATGTCCTGCACGGCCTGACCGGCACGCCGAAGACGCTGCCGCCCAAGTGGTTCTACGACGCGCGCGGCAGCGAGCTGTTCGAGGAGATCACCGAACTGCCCGAGTACTACCCGACGCGCGCCGAGCGGGAGATCCTGCTGGCCCGCGCGCGGCGAGATCGCCGCGGCCACGCGGCGCCCGCACCCTGGTCGAGCTGGGTTCCGGCTCGTCGGAGAAGACCCGCCATCTGCTCGACGCGCTGCCGGACCTGCACACCTACGTCCCGGTGGACGTCAGCGAGAGCGCGCTGACGCGGCGCCGGCCGAGGCGCTCGGCGCCGAGCGCCCCGGGCTGCGACGTCCACGCGCTGATCGCCGACTTCACCGCCGGCGCTGACGCTGCCCGGACGCCCCGGGGCCGCGTCTGGTGGCCTTCCTCGGCGGCACCATCGGCAATCTGCTGCCGGCCGAGCGCGCCGCGTTCCTGGCCGTCGGTACGCGCCCTGCTGCGCGCCCGGGGACACCCTGCTGCTCGGCACGGACCTGGTGAAGGACGAGTCGGTGCTCGTCGCGGCCTACGACGACGCGGCCGGGGTGACGGCCGCGTTCAACAAGAACGTGCTGAGCGTCGTCGACCGTGAACTGGGCGCGGACTTCGACCTCGACGCGTTCGAGCACGTCGCCCTGTGGGACGCCGGGCACGAGTGGATCGAGATGCGGCTGCGGTCCCGTGTCGCGCAGACCGTGAAGATCCCGGCGCTCGGCCTGGCGGTCGACTTCGCGGAGGGGGAGGAGATGCGCACGGAGATCTCGGCGAAGTTCCGCGAGGAGGGCGTGCGCGCCGAACTGGCCGAGCGCGGGCTTCGAGCTGACGCACTGGTGGACGGACGCGGAGGACCGCTTCGCCCTGTCGCTGAGTGCCGCCCGGTAGCGCGACCGCGGTGCCGCCCGGGCGTGAGCGCCGGGCGGCGCCGGGCCGTCGAGGGGAGGACGGGCCGCGGTCCCGCGCGGCCCCGGCCCGCGCTCGGCGTGTCCGCGGACAGCACACGGGTGATGCGGTCGGACGCCTTGCGGGCCTCCGTCGCCGGGTCGGCTCCGCCGAGGATCTTGGTCATGCACGCCTTGATCGGGTTGTCCGCCTCCACGGCGGCCCACTGGGGGGAGGACGGGGTGGCGCGGCCCTGTGCGGCGCCCGCCGCCATGGCGGCGACGCCGGGTTCGCCCGAGACCGCGCCGGCGAGCGAGGTCTTGTTGGGCACGTAGTTCATCGTCCGGGCGAGGTCCTTCTGCCACTTGGCGCCCGCGAGGGCCGCGACGACGGCAGTGGCCCCGTCGCGGTCGTCGGTGTTCTCCGGCACGACCAGGTCGGAGCCGCCGGTGAAGACCGCACCGGGCTTGCCGGCGGTCTTGCCGGGAACGGGGAAGAACCCGAGCTTGCCCTTGAGGGCGGGGTTGGTCCGCTCGATCGCCTGGGCGAGCCCGGGCACCGCCACGATCTGGGCGACCCGGCCCTTGGCGAACACCCCGGCCTGCGGCGGGTGTTCCTCGTCGGCGTCCACGGGGCCGTTGCCGAGGGCCTGGAGGCGGCCGGTAGAAGTCCATGCCGCGCAGCGCGGCCGGTGTCGCGAGGGTGCCCGCCCAGCTCCCCGAGCGCGACTTCTCGGCGAGGTCGCCGCCCTCGTCCCAGATGAAGCCGGACAGCGTGTACCAGTCCTGGCCGGCCAGGTAGATGCCCTGGTTCCCTGCGGTGTTGAGGCGTTCGGTGTCGGTGAGCCACTCCTCGCGGGTCTTCGGCGGCTGCTCGACGCCGGCGGCCCGGAACAGGTCCTTGCGGTAGATGACCACCCGGTTGGCGGCGTACCAGGGGACGCCGAACTGCCGGGTGCCGAACCGTGCCGGGCTCGGCGAGACCGGGCAGCCAGTCGTTCATGCCCCAGTCGCGCATCGACTCCAGCGTCAGGTCGCTCAGTCCGCCGCCGTCCACGTACTGCGCCACCTGCGTGTTGCCGACCTCGATGACGTCGGGGGCGTCCGCGTCGCTCCGCTTCAGGGCCGCCTGGACCTTGTCGCCGATCCCGGTCCACTCCTGGATGCGGACGTCGAGCCGGATGGCGTCGTGCTTCTGCTCGAAGTCCTCGGTGAAGCGCTTGAGGAAGTCCTTGGAGGCGCTGTCCTTCATCAGCCACACCGTGACGGTCTTCCGTGACGGGCCGCCGTCCGGCAGCGAGCCGCACGCGGTGAGCAGGGAGGCGGCTGACGCAGGCGACGAGCGAGCAGACGACGTTTCACGAGGGGTCCAGTTCTGTCTTGCGGACAGGGGTGAGGGGCCCGGCGTGGGGGGACGAGTGGCGTCACTCGTACGGGTGTGTGGATTTTGGTATGGACCAATAAGGTCCGTCAAGGGCCCGGGCCGCCGCTCCGTCACCCAGGGCACCCCGCCGTCTCGCGCGGTGTGACCGACTGGGGCACGGTGGAATGACGCCTGGCACTCCCGCCACGGCGGAGAGGAGCAGCCGCATGTCCGACCACACCTACCGGGTCACCGAGATCGTCGGAACCTCGCACGAGGGCATCGACCAGGCCATCCGCAACGGGGTCACCCGGGCCTCGCAGACCCTGCGCAACCTGGACTGGTTCGAGGTCACCCAGGTCAGGGGACAGATCGAGAACGGACGGGTCGAGCACTACCAGGTCGGCCTGAAGCTCGGATTCCGGCTGGAGGACGCGGACTGAGCGTCCGCGCTCGACCGCGGCCCGCTGAACCCGGGCCGGATCCGCCGGGACCGACCCGCGTCCCGGGTCCGCTCAGGTCCGGCCCTCTCGCTCCTGGGCGTCCTTCAGCGCCTCGGACCCGCTCGCCCACCGGGCGCGTACGACGGTGAAGCCCGCCCGTTCGGCCTCGTCGCACACCAGCTCGTCGTCGTCGACCAGCATGCGGACCTCGCGGCCGCGGGCGAGCCTGCGCAGCGTCTCCAGTTTGGTGCGGCGCGCGGGCCTGCGGTCGTCGTTGCGGCGCATCCAGACGCGCCCTTCGGGCAGCCCCTGTCCGGCGAGCCAGGCCACGGTGTCGCGCGCGGCACCGCTCGGGCCGGCCCGTGAGGTAGACGACCTCGCACTCGCGCGCGCTCTCCAGCGCCAGCTCGACGCCGCGCGCGAGCGGCGGATCGTCGGGCGCGGCCGCGAAGAAGGCCGCCCAGTCGCGCGGGGTGCGCTCCAGGAATCGCTGGCGGTGGGCGGTGTCGGCGAGGGTGTTGTCGAGGTCGAACACTGCGAGAGGTGGTGTGTCCTGAGCCATGGGGTCCCACCCTAAGGACGGCCCGGCCGGGCCGGGCGGGAATCCTCACGGCGCCACGACGTTGACGAAGGCGTGAGCACCGTGACCGAACCGACCCGCTTCTCCGTCCTGGACCGGTCCCGCACCCGCGAGGGCCACACCGGCCCGGACGCGCTGCGCGACACCGTCGCGCTCGCCCAGGACCTGGAGCGCCTGGGCTACCACCGGATCTGGGTCTCCGAGCACCACGGTGTGCCCGGCGTCGCGGGCTCCGCGCCCACCGTGCTCGCGGCGGCGGTCGCCGCGGCGACGCGCACGATCCGCGTCGGCACCGGCGGCGTGATGCTGCCCAACCACCAACCCCTGGTGGTGGCCGAGCAGTTCGGGGTGCTGGAGTCGCTGTTCCCGGGCCGTATCGACATGGGCCTGGGCCGTTCCGTCGGCTTCACGGACGGTGTCCGCAGGGCGCTGGGCCGGGACAAGGACGACGCCGGCGACTTCGCGGGCCAGCTCGACGAACTCCTCGCGTTCTTCACCGGCACGTCGGCCACGCGCGTCCATGCCCGCCCGGCGGAGGGCCTTACGGTGCCGCCGTTCGTGCTCGCGATGGGCGAGGGCGCCTCGATCGCCGGCCGCGCGGGCCTGCCCATGGTGATCGGCGACTTCCGCAGCCGGGAGAAGATGCTGCGCGGCATCGACCGCTACCGCGCCGAGTTCCGCCCCTCGGCCTGGGCCGATGAGCCGTACGTGGTGGTCTCCGGGACCGTCGCCGTGGCCGGCAGCGAGCCGGAGGCCCGCCGGCTGCTGATGCCCGAGGCCTGGTCGATGGCGTACTCGCGCACCCACGGCACGTTCCCGCCGCTGCCGCCCGCCGAGCGCGTCGCGACCCTGGAGATGACCGCCAAGGAGCGCGAGCTGTACGAGTCCGGGCTGCAGGGCCACATCGCGGGCACGGAGCACCAGGTCGCGAACGGAGCTGGAGACCGTGATCAAGGACAGCGGGGCGCAGGAGGTGCTGGTCACGACCAGCACGTACGACCGCGAGGGGCTGCTGGAGTCCTACCGGAGGCTGGCCCGGGTCGCGCACCTGACCGCGGCCTAGAATCGTGGGGTTTGCCCCGGCCGCTGCCCGGCCCGGGCCCCGACCGCCGTACGACCTGGAGCCGCATCGCATGCCCCGCGTGTCCGACACCGCCCCGCCCGACCCCCGCCACGACGGCTTCGTCCGGGTGCGCGGGGCCCGGGAGCACAATCTGCGCGGGGTCGACGTCGACATCCCGCGGGACGTCCTCGCGGTGTTCACCGGGGTGTCCGGCTCCGGCAAGTCGTCGCTGGCCTTCGGGACGATCTACGCCGAGGCGCAGCGCCGCTACTTCGAGTCGGTCGCGCCGTACGCGCGGCGGCTCATCCACCAGATCGGCGCACCCAAGGTCGGCGAGATCACGGGGCTGCCGCCCGCGGTGTCGCTCCAGCAGCAGCCGGTCGGCGCCGACCTCCCGTTCGTCGGTGGGCACGGTGACCACGCTGTCGAACTCGCTGCGGATGCTGTTCTCGCGCGCGGGCAACTATCCGCGCGGGCGCCGAGCGGCTCGACTCGGACGCGTTCTCGCCGAACACGGCGGCGGGCGCCTGCCCGGAGTGCCACGGCCTGGGCCGGGTGCACCGCACCACCGAGGAACTCGCTCGTCCCCGACCCGTCGCTGTCGATCCGCGAGGGCGCGATCGCCGCCTGGCCGGGCGCCTGGCAGGGCAAGAACCTGCGCGACATCCTCGACGCGCTCGGCTACGACGTGGACCGCCCGTGGCGCGAGCTGGCCGCAGGAGGACCGCGACTGGATCCTGTTCACGGACGAGCAGCCGGTCGTCACCGTGCACCCGGTGCGGGACGCGGACCGCATCCAACGCCCCTACCAGGGCACGTACATGAGCGCGCGAGCGCTACGTACTGAAGACCTTCTCCGACTCCAAGAGCCAGACGCTGCGCGCGAAGGCGCGAGCGGTTCCTGGACAGCGCGCCCTGCCCGGCTGTGCGGGGGCAGCCGGCTGCGGGCCGAGGCGCTGGCGGTGACGTTCGCGGGCCGCACGATCGCCGAGCTGGCCGCGGCTGCCGCTGGCGGAGCTGGCCGGGATCCTCGCCCGCGGCGAGGACACCTCCGAGACGGCCCGGGTCCTGCACGCGACGGACCTGCGGCGCGCGGATCGCGACGGTCACCGAACTCGGCCTCGGCTATCTGAGCCTCGACCGGCCGACGCCCGACACTCTCGGCGGGCGAACTGCAACGGCTGCGCCTGGCCACACAGTTGCGGTCCGGACTGTTCGGCGTCGTGTACGTGCTCGACGAGCCGTCGGCGGGACTGCATCCGGCCGACACGCGAGGCGCTGCTGACCGTGCTGGACCGGCTGAAGGCGGCGGGGAACTCGGTGTTCGTGGTCGAGCACGACCTGGACGTGGTGCGCGCGCGCCGACTGGCTGGTCGACGTGGGCCCCCAGGCCGGGCGAGCACGGCGGACAGGTGCTGCACAGCGGCCCGGTCGCCGCCCTGGCGCGACGTCGCGGACTCGGCGACGGCGCCGCTTCCTGTTCGACCGACTCCCCCGCGCCCGGCCCGCCCGGTCCGCGCGAGCCCCGCGGGCCGGCTGACGGTCGGCCCGGTGCACCCGGCACAACCTGCGCGGGCGTCGAGCGCGCGAGTTCCCGCTCGGCGTGCTACCGCCGTCACCGGAGTCTCCGGGTCCGGCAAGTCGACGCTGATCGGCGCAGGTCGTCGCGAGGAGCTCGCCGGGCGTCGGGACGGCTCGTCGGTCGTCGACCAGAAGCCCCATCGGCCGCACCCCCCGGTCCAACCTGGCCACCTACACCGGCCTGTTCGACGCCGTGCGCAAGGCTCTTCGCCGGCACCGAGGAGGCCCGGGCGCGCGGCTACGGCGTGGGGCGGTTCTCCTTCAACGTGGCCGGCGGGCGCTGCGAGACCTGCCAGGGCGAGGGCTTCGTCAGCGTCGAACTGCTCTTCCTGCCCAGCACCTACGCCCCCTGCCCGGACTGCGCGGGCGCGCGCTACAACCCGCGAGACGCTCGAGGTGACCTACCGGGGACGGACCATCGCGGAGGTCCTCGACCTCACCGTCGAGGCCGCGGCCGCGTTCTTCGCCGACGCCGGCACGCGGCCGGCCTCGCGCAGCCTGCGCACCCTGCGCGAGGTGGGGCTCGGGTACCTGCGGCTCGGCCAGCCCGCCACCGAGCTGTCGGCGGCGAGGCCCAGCGCATCAAGCTGGCGTCCGAGTTGCAGCGCGGCCGCGCGCGGCCACACCCTCTATCTGCTCGACGAGCCGACGACCGGCCTGCATCCGGCCGACGTCGAGGTGCTGATGCGGCAGCTGCACGGCCTGGTCGACGCCGGTCACACCGTCGTGGTCGTCGAGCACGACATGGCGGTGGTGGCGGGCGCCGACTGGGTCATCGACATGGGCCCCGGGGGCGGCGACGAGGGCGGGCGGGTCGTGGCCGCGGGCCGGCCGCGCTGGTGGCCACGCGCCCGAGGGCCGGACGGCGCCCTATCTCGCGCGGCAACTGACCGGCTGCCCGGAGCCTGCCCTTGGCCGGCTTCCCGGTCGGCGTGCGCGGCAGGGCGGTCCCGAACTCCGCCGCGCACGCGTCCTCACGGGTGTCCGGCCGCGCGGTCCCCGATCGGCTGCGCCGCCCTGGCGAGCGAACGCCGGTCCGGGTGGCTGCCGGCCGGGATCAGCGCCCCGACCTCGACCTCGGCCACGAGCCCGCGGGAGGACACGACCCGCCAGAGCGAGCCGGCCAAGGTGTCGTCGCCGACGAAGGCGGGTGCGGTGCTCGCCGTGCCGTCGGCGAGCCGGTAGCGGATGCGCACCGGCTGGACCGGCGCACCGGCGTCCAGCGCGGCCTGGAAGACGGCCCTTCGGTAGGGGCCCTGGGCTCGGCCGCACCAGGTGCTGCCCTCGGGGAAGGCGGCGACCGCACCGCCGCCGCGCAGCGCCTCGGCGAGCTGCTCCACCGTGCCCGGCAGGGCGCGCAGCCGGTCGCGGTCGATGAAGATCGCCCCGCTTCCGGCCGCCACCGCGCCGGCGACGGGCCACTGCCGGATCTCGTACTTGGCCAGCATCCGCGCCGGGCCGGACGGCGGCGAGCAGCGGGATGTCCAGCCAGGAGACGTGGTTGGCCACCATCAGCACGCCGCCGGACTGCGGGGCGCTGCCGCTGATGCGCATCGGACCCCTGCCGCGCGCACCAGCACCCGGCAGTAGCGCCGCACCCAGGCGGCGGGCAACCGCCGCCCCACCGGCAGGAGCACGACGCCCACCAGCAGCAGCGCCACCAGCGCCGTGATCCGCAGCACCGCCCTGGGCGACGCCAGCGCCGTGCTCCCACCCCGTACGCAGGCCCCGGGGGAACAGGGCGCCGTCGGCTGCCAGACGCCCATCACGCGGGGACGAGGGAGAGGAAGTGCCGGAGGTAGCGCGGGTTCACCCGGCGCATGGAGAGCAGGACGTACAGGTCGGCGACGCCGAACTCCGCGTCGAGCGCGGGCTCCCCGCACACCCAGGCGCCCAGGCGCAGGTAGCCGCGCAGCAGCGGGGGCAGTTCGGTGCGGCCCGCGGGGCGCGGGCGCCGCGGGGGTCCAGGGGCGCAGCGGGCGCACCCGGTACTCCTCGGGGGCCAGGTGCCTGGCCCGCACCCGGTCCCAGGTGCCCGCGGCGAGGGCACCTCCGTCGGCGAGCGGGACGGAGCAGCAGCCGGCGAGCCACGCGTGGCCCCCGTCCGCCATGTAGCGGGCGAGACCGGCCCAGATGAGCCCGATGACCGCGCCGTCGCGGTGGTCGGGGTGGACGCAGGAGCGGCCCACCTCCACCAGGCCGGAGCGGATCGCGGACAGCGGCCGGAGGTCGAACTCGGTCTCCGCGTAGAGCCGTCCGGCGACGGCGGCGCGCTCGGGCGGCAGCAGCCGGTAGGTGCCGACGACCTGGCCGGTCACCGTGTCGCGCACCAGCAGGTGGTCGCAGTAGGCGTCGAAGGCGTCGATGTCGAGGCCGGGCTCGGCGGCGTGGTCAGCAGGGCGCCCATCTCCCCGGCGAAGACGTCGTGGCGCAGCCGCTGCGCGGCCCGGACGTCGGCCTCGTCGCGGGCCAGGGAGACGGTGTAGCGGGCGGGGGTGACGGGCGGGGCGGGGGTGTCGAGGGTGGGAACGCCGGTCATGGCACTCTCCTGGTCGCGGGCCGCTGGGCGGAGGGCCCCCGCTCGGGCGGAGCCGAGAGGCCGGGGGCGGCGGGCCGGATCGGTGCGGCCTGCGCGTTCCTGTTCTTCCGATGCCGGTTGGCGTGCGCGTGACCAGTGCCAGGAGGGCGGATGTGGGGTTGCTGAATGGCAGGGGCGTCCCCGGCGGCCGGGGAAGCGAGACGGGACCGGGGGTTGAGCACCACTCCCGGTCCCGCCCGTCCGCACCTTTCGGCGAACGACGTGTGGGCTACCGCCGGCCCGTGTGCGGGTGGCGCGCAGCCACTCCTTGTTCATCGCGGTGATGGAGAGCAGCGGGATGCCCTTCGGGCACGCGGTGGCGCACTCGCCGGTCAGGGTGCAGCCGCCGAAGCCCTCGTCGTCCATCTGCGCCACCATGTCGAGCACCCGGGTCTCGCGCTCGGGCGCGCCCTGCGGCAGCACGTTGAGGTGGTTGACCTTGGCGGAGGTGAACAGCATCGCGGAGCCGTTCGGGCAGGCCGCCACGCAGGCGCCGCAGCCGATGCACTCGGCGTGCTCGAACGCGAGGTCGGCGTCGGGCTTGGGCACGGCCGTGGCGTGCGCCTCGGGGGCGGCGCCGGTCGGCGCGGTGATGTAGCCGCCGGCCTGGATGATCCGGTCGAAGGCGGACGCGGTCGACGACGAGGTCCTTCACGACGGGGAAGGCGGCGGCCCGCCACGGCTCGACGTCGATCGTGTCGCCGTCCTGGAAGGACCGCATGTGGAGCTGGCAGGTGGTGGTGCGCTCGGGGCCGTGCGCGTCGCCGTTGATGACGAGGCTGCACGCGCCGCAGATGCCCTCGCGGCAGTCGTGGTCGAAGGCGACGGGGTCGTCGCCGGCGAGGATGAGCTCCTCGTTGAGCGTGTCGAGCATCTCCAGGAAGGACATGTCGGGCGAGATGCCGTCCACGTCGTACGTGGACATGGCGCCGTCGGCGTCGGCGTTCTTCTGGCGCCAGACGCGCAGGGTGAGCTTCATGCGTAGCTCCGCTGGGTGGGGTGGACGTACTCGAAGACGAGGTCTTCCTTGTGCAGGACGGGGGCGTCGCCGGTGGCGGTGAACTCCCAGGCGGCCGCGTAGGAGAACTCCTCGTCGCGGCGGGCGGCCTCGCCGTCCGGGGTCTGGGACTCCTCGCGGAAGTGGCCGCCGCAGGACTCGGCGCGGTGCAGGGCGTCGAGGCACATCAGCTCGGCGAGCTCCAGGTAGTCGACGATGCGGTTGGCCTTCTCCAGCGACTGGTTGAACTCCTCGCCGGTGCCCGGCACCTTGACGCGCCGCCAGAACTCCTCGCGGATCTGCGGGATCCGGTCGAGGGCCTTGCGCAGGCCGTCCTCGGTGCGGGCCATGCCGCAGAACTCCCACATGAGCTTCGCCGAGTTCGCGGTGGAAGGAGTCGGGGGTGCGGTCGCCGTCGACGGCGAGGAGGAGGTTGATCCGGTCCTCGGTCTCGGCCAGCACCTCCTGGACGACGGGGTGTTCGGCGCTCAGCCTCGGCGTCGCGGTGCGGGTTGCGTGCGAGGTAGTCGTTGATGGTCGACGGAAGCACGAAGTAGCCGTCGGCCAGACCCTGCATCAGCGCGCTCGCGCCCAGGCGGTTGGCGCCGTGGTCGGAGAAGTTGGCCTCGCCGACCGCGAACAGGCCCGGGATCGTGGTCTGGAGGTCGTAGTCGACCCACAGGCCGCCCATCGTGTAGTGCACGGCGGGGTAGATGCGCATGGGCACCTCGTACGGGTTCTCCGCGGTGATCCGCGCGTACATGTCGAAGAGGTTGCCGTACTTCTCCTCGACGGCCTTCCTGCCCATGCGGCTGATCGCGTCGGCGAAGTCCAGGTACACGCCCTGGCCGCCGGGGCCCACGCCCCTGCCCTCGTCGCACACGTTCTTCGCGGCGCGCGAGGCGATGTCGCGGGGCACGAGGTTGCCGAAGGACGGGTAGATGCGCTCGAGGTAGTAGTCGCGCTCGTCCTCGGGGATCTCGTTCGGCGGGCGGTCGTCGCCCTTGGCCTTCGGCACCCAGATCCGGCCGTCGTTGCGCAGCGACTCGCTCATCAGCGTCAGCTTCGACTGGTGGTCGCCGGTGCGCGGGATGCAGGTGGGGTGGATCTGGGTGAAGCAGGGGTTGGCGAAGTAGGCGCCGCGCCGGTGCGCCCGCCAGACGGCGGTGGCGTTGGAGTTCATGGCGTTCGTCGACAGGTAGAAGACGTTGCCGTAGCCGCCGGAGGCGAGGACGACGGCGTCGGCGAAGTACGTGTCGATCTTCCCGGTGATCAGGTCGCGGGCGACGATGCCGCGCGCCTTGCCGTCGACGACGATCAGGTCGAGCATCTCGGTGCGGGCGTGCATCTCGATGTTCCCGGCGGCGATCTGCCGGGACAGCGCCTGGTACGCGCCGAGCAGGAGCTGCTGGCCCGTCTGGCCGCGGGCGTAGAACGTGCGGGAGACCTGGACGCCGCCGAAGGAGCGGGTGTCGAGCAGGCCGCCGTACTCGCGGGCGAACGGGACGCCCTGCGCGACGCACTGGTCGATGATCTCGACGGAGATCTGCGCGAGGCGGTGGACGTTCGACTCGCGGGCGCGGAAGTCGCCGCCCTTGACCGTGTCGTAGAACAGGCGGTGGACGGAGTCGCCGTCGTTGCGGTAGTTCTTCGCGGCGTTGATGCCGCCCTGCGCGGCGATCGAGTGGGCGCGGCGCGGGGAGTCCTGGTAGCAGAACTGGACGACGTGGTAGCCCTGTTCGGCGAGCGTGGCGCCCGCGGAGCCGCCGGCCAGGCCGGTGCCGACCACGATCACGGTGTGCTTGCGGCGGTTGGCCGGGTTGACCAGCTTCGCCTCGAAGCGGCGGGTGTCCCAGCGCTCGTTGACGGGGCCCTCGGGGGCCTTGGTGTCGACGACCGGCTCACCGGTCGCGTACTCCGCGTAGGAATTCATGGGTCAGCTCACCACTCCGGTCATGACGCCCACGGGTACGGCGATGAAGCCGGCCGTGAGCAGCAGCGCGAGAACATTGGCGATGGTCTTCAGGACGCGGTCGCGGGTCGCGCTGCCCACGCCGAGGGTCTGCGCCGCGCTCCAGAAGCCGTGCTGGACGTGCAGGCCGAGTGCGAGCATCGCGACGATGTAGACGACGTTGCCGTACCAGGTGGAGAAGGTGTCGATCACGTTCTGGTACGGGTGGCCCGACTGGAAGCCGCCCGGGTGCACGGTGCCGGTCGTCAGGTCGAGGATGTGCCACACGATGAACAGCGCGAGGATGATGCCGCCCCAGCGCATGGTGCGCGTGGCGTAGCTCGAACGCGGCCTTCTTGTGCACGTACTTGGCCGGGCGGGCCTTGATGTCGCGGCGGCTCAGCTGGTACGCGGACGTGGCGTGCGCGACGACGGCGACCACGAGCACGACGCGGATGAGCCACAGCGTCCACTCGTAGTGCATGAACGGCTCACCGACGGTGCGCAGCCAGTGGGCGTAGTGGTTGAACTCGCCCGACCCGAAGAAGATCTTCAGGTTGCCGATCATGTGGACGACCAAGTAAAGCAGCATGATCAGGCCGCTCAGGGCCATCACTGTCTTCTTGCCGACGGACGAGTCCCAGAGCGTACGCGTCATGGACGGCCGTCGGTCCGTCCGTGTTGCCAGAGCCATGCCACGCACGCTAGAGCCGAAGGACCCGATCGGTCCAAGACATGGTCCAGCTCATTTCCATAGGCACAGACTATCGAGCGATTACTGTGGGGGTCATGCAGTTCCAGCAGCTCCAATACTTTGTCGCGGTCGCCGAGACCCGGCACTTCACGCGGGCCGCCGAAGTGGTCCATGTCGCCCAGCCGTCGCTGTCCCAGCAGATCCGGTCCCTGGAGCGGGAGCTGGGCGCGGATCTCTTCCTGCGCGCCCGCGGGAACATCACGCTCACCGACGCGGGCGAGGCGCTCCTTCCGCTGGCCCGCCGCATCCTCGCCGACGCGGACACGGCCCGGCAGGAGGTGCACGAGCTGGCGCAGCTCAAGAGCGGCCGGGTGCGGCTCGGCGCCACGCCCTCACTGTGCACCGGCCTGCTGCCCGATGTGCTGCGCACCTTCCACGACCGGTATCCCGGCATCCGCCTGATGATCGAGGAGGGCGGCTCCCACGACCTCGTACGCGAACTCGCGCGCGGCGCGCTGGATCTGGCGCTCGTGGTGCTCCCGCTGCCCGCGCCGGCGCCCGCGCTGACGACCGTGGAGCTGCTGCGGGAGGATCTGGTGGTCGTGTCGTCGCCGGATGCGCCGCGGCCCGGACGGGGGCGGTCCGTGCGCATTTCGGACCTTGAGGGCGAGCGGCTTGTGATGTTCCGGCACGGCTATGACCTGCGGGAACTGACCGTTGCCGCGTGCCGGGCGGAGGGGTTCGAGCCGGATTTCGCGGTGGAGGGCGGAGAGATGGACGCGGTGCTGGGGTTCGTGCGGGCGGGGCTCGGGGTGGCCGTCGTGCCGCATATGGTCGCGACGCGCGTGGGGGCCGATCTGCGGGTGACACCGCTGGCCCGTCCCGGGCTGCACCGGACCATCGCGCTGGCCCATCGCAGCGATGTGGCTCCGCCTCGGGCCGCGCGGGAGCTCCAGCGGATGCTGCTGGAGCGGTGACACGTTGTTGCCGGGTGATGGTGTGCGGGTCTCCTTTGGGGGGTTGCGCAGTTCCCCGCGCACCTGATCATGGGGGGCTGGGTTGCGGGTGCGGCATGTGGTCGTTTTTTGCGCCGTTCCCCGCGCCCCGGGTCGTGGGAGCCGAGGGGGCGCTTTTGGTTACTTGGGAGGTCTGGACGTCACGCAATACGTCGTTGCGGATGGGTCTTCCAGGACCAGCCAGTGTGCGCCCCTTGACCGGAGCGTCGCGCCCAGTGATTCGTGCCAGGTGCGCGTTGCCTCGATGTCTGCGCAGGCCAGGTCCAGGTGGGCGCCTGTCGGGCGGGCGTCCGTGAGGCGTTGGAGCAGGATTCGTACCGGGAGTTCCGCCGGGGGGCGGACCGTGTGGAATTCCGGGAGCGTGCCCGGCGCCGAGGTCCATCCCGTGAAGGACGTCCAGAAGTCGATCTCCGCCTCGTACACCGCCGGGGCCAGGTCGACGCACACCTGGTCCAGGCGGCTCGTCGACCCGTCGGGGGCCGTGACGGGGGCGGGGCACCGGTGCTCGCCGGACCACGGGACCAGGCAGAACGGCTGGCCGCCGGGTGAGCGCAGGACCTCCAGGCCGTCCTCCGTGTGGACGGGCGTCGCGCCGAGGCGGCGTGCCAGGCCCGCCGTCCGAGCGAGGTCGTCCACCGCGAAGTCCAGGTGCGCGCCCCCGACGCCGGTGACCGCCTGCGCCTTCAGGTACGGATCCGCCGAGTCGTCCGGCAGCAGCGTCGCGAACTCGTCGCGGTCGCCGCGGGGCGCGGACAGCCGCGTCCCCGTGACCCGCGTCCAGAAGTCGCAGGCCGCCCCGAAGTGCGCCTCCGGCCGGTCGATGAAGGCGTACACCCAGCGGATCACCAGGCGCTCACCCCGTCGCGTCGCACAGGGCGAGTTCGTGCAGGCGGTCCGGCGGGCCCGGGCGGGCGTAGTACCAGCCCTGCGCGGTGTCGCAGCCCAGGTCGCGCAGCTGCTCGGCCTGCGCGCCCGTCTCCACGCCCTCCACGGTGACCGAGAGGTCGAGGCTGTGCGCGAGCCCGACGATGCCCTCGACGATCTTCAGGTCGACGGGGTCGGCGGGGAACCGCTGCATGCCCTGAGTGAAGGAGCGGTCCAGCTTGAGGACGCTCACCGGGAGCCGGCGCAGGTTCGCGAGGTTCGAGTAGCCCGTACCGAAGTCGTCGAGCGCGATGTCCACGCCCATCTCGGCGAGCCGCCGCAGCGGCTTGAGGAGATCGTCGTCGGCGCCGATCAGGGCCGACTCGGTCACCTCGAGGCAGAGCGCGCCGGGTTCGAGTCCGAAGCGCTCCAGGATGTCGACGGTGTCGGAGACGAGACCCGGGTGGGTGAGCTGCATCGGGGACAGGTTCACGTTGATGCGCAGGGGCCCGGCGTCCTCGTAACGCTCCTGCCAGACCCGGGCCTGGCGCACGGACTCCTCCAGGACCCAGCGCCCGAGCGGCACGATGAGGCCGGTGTCCTCGGCGAGCGGGATGAACTGGTCGGGCCCGAGCACACCGTGCTGCGGATGCAGCCACCGCACGAGCGCCTCGGCGCCGCGCACGCTGCCGTCGCCGAGGTGCACGAGCGGCTGGTACTCGATGAAGAACTCGGCGCGCTCCAGGGCCGCGGGCAGTGCGTTCGTGAGGCCGTGGCGGGTGATGGCACGCGCGTCGGCCTCGGGGTCGGCGAGCTCGTAGCGGTTGCCGCCCGCCGACTTGGCCCGGTACATGGTGATGTCGGCGCTGCGCAGCACCTCCGCGGGACTGCGCTCGCCCGCCGCGGGCCCCTCCACGATGCCGATGGAGCCGCGCACGGTCAGCTCGCGCCCGTCGATACGGATGGGCGCGGCCAGCGCGTGCATGATGCGTCCGGCGAGGTCGTCGACCTCGGCCGCGGTGTCACGGCCGGTGGTCAGCGCGACGAACTCGTCGCCGCCGAGCCTCGCCACCATCTCGCCGGGCGCGGTGGCGCAGCCCTGGAGCCGGTCGGCGACCTCGACGAGGAGCCGGTCGCCCGCCGCGTGACCGAGGCTGTCGTTGATGGTCTTGAAGCCGTCGAGGTCGAGGTAGCACAGGCCGAAGCGCATGCCGTCGCCGGCCGCGAGCGCCTTCTCCAGGCGCTCGAAGAACAGCGTCCTGTTGGGGAGCCCGGTGAGCGCGTCGTGGGTGGCCTCGTAGCGCAGCCGCAGGTTCAGGAGGCGGCGCTCGGTGGTGTCCTCCACCAGTGCCAGCTGGTACTGCGGCACTCCGTCGGCGTCCCGCAGGAGGGAGACGGTCAGGTTCGTCCACAGGGCGGTGCCGTCGGGGCGGTAGAACGCCTTCTCCACGCGGTAGTGCTCGCGCTCGCCGCGCACCAGCTCCTCGTACAGGCGCCACACGTGCGGGGCGTCGTCGGGGTGGGTCCAGTCGACGACGTTGCGGCCGCGCACCAGGTTCTCGGCGCCGCCGAACATGCGCACCAGCGCGTCGTTGGCCTCCAGGACCGTGCCCTCGAGGTCGGCTATGCCGATGCCGATGGCCGCGCCGTGGAACACCGCGCGGAACCGGGCCTCGCTCGCGTGAAGGGCCTCGGCGACCGCGCTGCGCGCGCTCAGGGCCGCCCGGGAGATGGCTTCCTGCTCGACGAGGGTCCGCTCGCGCAGGGCCTGGGCGAAGCCGGCCGCGACGGCGTGCTGGAGCCGTGCGCAGCGGGCCCGCAGCTCGTCCTCGCGCCGGTCCTCGTCGGGGCGGCAGTACAGGACGAGGTAGGCGTCGACGACGTCGAGGGTGCGGGTGAGCGCCTCGGGGTCGGTGCAGTGCACGCCGATCAGGGCCGCGCCGACGGCCTGGGCCGCGGGCGCGTCCAGGGTCCGCTCGCCGAGCGCGTCCCGCAACCGCCGTGCGAGCGGCATGAGTTCCTTCTCGAACTCGACCCGGGTGAGGGAGGTCGCCGTCACCGGGAAGATCGCCCGGCTCCAGATGGTGGCGAATCTGCGGAGTCTGTCCTCGGGCCCGTCCGGTTCGCCGCTCACGCCTTGCGCCCCACGCCGGCGCAGCCCGAGAAGGCATATGGATCCTCGTCCGCGGGCGCGCTCTCCGGCCGCCAGTCGGGCATCTGCACGAGTCCGGGTTCCACCATCTCGTATCCCTCGAAGAACCGCGCGATCTCCTCGCGCGAGCGCATGATCAGCGGGTTGCGGATGTTCTTGTACACGTCGACCGTGCCGGCGGCGCGCGCGGCGGGCACGGGGATGCCCTCGTACGCGGCGTGCGTGACGATCAGGAGGCTGCCGGGCGCGAGGGCGTCCCGCAGTTCGGCGACGGCGCTCTGCGGGTCGTCGGCGTCCTCGACGAAGTGCAGGACGGCGACGAGGAGCAGGGCCACGGGCCTGTCCAGGTCGAGGAGTTCGCCGACCTCGGGGCCGCGAGGATCTCCCGGGGCTTGCGCAGGTCGGCGGTCACGACAGCCGCGCGGTCGTTGCCGTCGAGGACGGCCCGGCTGTGCGCGACGGCGACCGGGTCGTGGTCGACGTAGACGACGCGCGCTTCGGGGTCGGCCGCCTGGGCGACTTCGTGGACGTTGCCGAAAGTGGGGATTCCGGATCCGATGTCCAGGAACTGGGTGACGCCCTCCTGGACCGCGTAACGCACCGCCCGGCGCATGAAGGCACGGTTCGCCTGCATGATCTTCGGGAGCCCCGGCATGAACTCCATCGCCTTGCGGGCCGCCTCCCGGTCCACCTCGAAGTTGTGCGAACCGCCCAGGTAGTAGTCGTAGATCCGGGACACGCTGGGCACCGAGATGTCGATGCCCTGGGGGGCCCAGGCGGGACGCTCCATCAATGTCTCCAAGGCGTAGGCGAGCCGGTGTTCGAGCTGAGGCTACTGATCGCCCGCCAATGGAGCGAGTCAAAACGGAAATTGACCGTCCGTTCTCGGTCACTGCCTCCGGCAAGTGCCGAATGACAATGATCCGAAATCACCCCGAAACCCTCTCGGTTGCAACGGAAAAGAACCGGCCTGTTCCCTCCGCGTGATCACGGGAGGAACAGACCGGCGATTCGCCAAATCCGTCGCAGACTCTACGCGGTGCGCCTACTTGGGCGCTCCCACAGGCTTTCCCTCGGGCGAAGCGGCGTACCAAGTGCCGCCCACGCCCTGCCCATTGGTGTCGCCGGGCTTCTTGTCGCCGGAGTAGGTATAGACCGGCCAGCAGTTGATCGTCTGCTGCTTGCCGCCGTCGGGGCGGTTGTACGTCATGAAGCCCTTCTTGAGGATGCCCTTGGTGTCGTTCTTCGCCACGGGCGCGACGGCGGGCCAGTTCTCCGCGCAGGTGTCGACACAGTTCGACTTGATGGGCCAGGCCGAGTCCTTGAGGAAGCGGTAGACGGTCATTCCGTTCTTGTCGACGACGATCTCGCCGAGCTTCGGGTCCTTGCGTGTGGACAGACCGGCCAGGTCGGCGGGGAGCGCGGCGGCGGGACTCGCCTTCTTGCCGTCGGGCCCGGCGGCGT
Source organism: uncultured Alphaproteobacteria bacterium (assembly GCA_963737485.1). Lineage (GTDB taxonomy): Bacteria > Pseudomonadota > Alphaproteobacteria > Rhodobacterales > Rhodobacteraceae > Amaricoccus. The sequence goes on from CAVTSR010000006.1 coordinate 36,091, forward strand.
ACCAGACGCCCCCTACGCCCTGCCCCTTCGCGTCGCCCGGCTTGGTGTCCATGGCGTACCGGTACATGGGCCAGCCGTCGATCGTGAGCTGCTTGGTGCCGTCGGCCGCGGTGACCTCGCCGAGCAGCGACTGGTCGACGCCGGGCGCGGCCTTGGCGCCGTCGGCGGGCACCACGGGCCAGGCCTTGAGGCAGGCGTCGTCACAGTTCGACTTGGGCGGCTGCGCGGTGTCCTTGTCGAAGCGGTACATCGTGAAGCCCGCGCTGTCCGTGAGGACCTCGCCGAGCTTCTTGCTGTCCCAGGTGGCGAGCTGCCCGGCCGGCTTCGCCTTGGTCGCCCCCGCGTCCTTCGCGTCCCCGTAGCCGTCCCCGCTGCCGTACGCGTCGCCGTTGCCGTAACCGCCCTGCGCCGGGGCGGCCTTGCCCACGGTCTGGCCGCCCTGCGACTGGTAGCCCTGGTCCTGACCGCACGCCGTCGTCAGCGCCAGCAGGGCCGCAGCGGTCGCTACGAGTGAGGCGTTCCGCCAGGTGTTCATTGCCAACTCCCGCTGTTTGCTTGGGTGTTGTGCGAACTCGGAAGAGGCCGCACATGGCCCTAGGTACGCGCGGTGACGACGGATGTGTTCAACGCGGCCGGAAATTTCTTTCTGGCGAGGGGCGCGGGACGCATCCGGTGCGGGCCACGCGTGCGCTCCCGTGGCCGCGGGCAAACCTGGCGCCCCCCATCTCCCCACCTTCGGACCAATCCTCGGCGGCCGTGGCGTGGCGGCGCCTCCCGCCGCCCATGATCTCCGTCGTGTACGGATCCAGAGGGGCCAGGTCGACCCTGGTCACACGGGTGGTGGCGGTGCTCGCGCTGGCCTGGCTGATGGGCTCGCCCGCGGCCGGCGCCACAGCGGCCGCACTGACCCCGGCCGACAACTGCGCGTACGCCTCCATCGGCAAGGGCGGCGACGCCGTAGCCCACGCCGGGGACGGCGTCGTCTGCCGGGCGGGCCCCGTCAAGCCACCACCGCGCAAGCCCGCTCCGCCCCCGCCCCCCAAGCCACCGCCCCCACCGCCGCCTCCTCCCCCCCCACCACCGCCACCTCCGCCACCGCCACCGCCGCCACCCGTGAAGGCACCGCCGCCGCCCGCGCCGAAGCCGACGGTGCGCCCCAAGCCCTCGCCGACACCGGTGAGTTACCCCGCTTACCGCCCCGCGCCCCGCAAGGCGCCGCCGAGCAGCGGGCCTTCCCTGGTCTCGCTCACCCTGCTCATCACCGCGCCCGCGGTGCTCGCCGTAGCCGCCCTGCGCCCGCGCTGACCGCCCGGAGGTCCCGATGTCGGAATGGCTTGTTCTCACCCTCGCGATGGTGGCCGCGTGCGCGGTCGTGCTCGCCGTGACCGTCCTTCAGCAGCGCAGGATCGGTGACGACGACGACCCGAGCGAGACCCCGGACGTCATCGAGTACATGACGATGATGATCGGCGTGGTGTACGCGATCGTCCTGGGACTCGCCATCGCGGGTGTCTGGGAGGGCCGCAGCGCCGCGCAGGACCACGTACGCAACGAGGCGCAGGCCCTGCACGAGGTCCATGCACGCGTCCGCGTCTACCCGACGGAGGTCAGGACCCGCATCCGCGCGGATGTCGACACCTACGTCAGCCATGTCGTCACCACCGAGTGGCGCACGATGAAGAACCAGGGCCATCTCACCGCCGAGGGCACCCGGCTCCTCGACAAGGTGCGCCACGACGTCACCGACTACCAGCCGAAGACCGACTTCGAGGCGCAGGCCTACCAACCGCTGCTCGACCAGATCACCGCCGCGGACGACGCCCGCAACGCGCGCGCGGACTCCACCGGCGCCACCATGCCGGGCGTCGTGTGGTTCGGCCTCATCACGGGAGGGCTCGTCACGATCGGCATGGTCTTCGCCCTCCAGATCCGCCGGACGGCACGCGAACTGATCCTCGCCGGGCTCTTCTCGGCGCTGATCGCGTTCCTGCTCTTCCTGGTCTGGGACCTCGACGCGCCCTACAGCCGCGGGGTCGCGGCCACCGTGGAACCGTTCCTCATGCTGTTCCCGCACGCCGGGGCATGAGACCGGCGGGCCGCGCCCACCTCCGGGTCAGCGCGGCCCGCCCAGCGCCAGCCCCTGCTCGGCCAGCGCCTCACCGAGGACCCGCAGCGCCTTGGGTCCCATCCCGTGCAGCGCCTTCAGCTCGTTCACGGGCACGTCCGCGAGCTGGGCGAGTTCCGTGTATCCGGCCCCGTTCAGCGCGCGCAGCGCCGGAGCGCCGATCCCGCGCGGAAAACCGGTGGCTGCCGTGCCGTCCGTCATCACTGCCTGCCTCTCCCAGCGGGGCGCGGGCTGCGCCCGGCGCCCCGGCGACGCACTCTGGTGCCATGACTGCCTGGCACACCCCCATCGTCGTCCACCCTCCCGCACCCGAGGGCGGGCGGCACGTCACCGTGCGGGGGCGGGCCGTCGGGCTCGCGCACAGCGATCAGGACCTGATCCGGCTGCTGCGCTCGGCGGGGCTCGGCGAGTCCGACATGACGCTCGACGATCCCCATCTGGTCGAGTGGCGCGGCGCGGGCCCGCACGTATGGCACACGATGGGACCCGACGAGCCGTCACCTGTCGCCTGACCGGCGTACACCGTTGCCCCGTTCGCCCTACACGGATCGCGGCCGTCCGGGCCCGTAGCCAGCGTTTCGGGCATCGCCGGCGGAATTTCGTACGAGCTGATATTGCCGCAGGTCACGGGCTGTCAGGAATTTTTGACGGAACGGACTCGTATGGCACACCGCATTCCTGGCCGCCACCCGTTCGCTCCTGCGCTGTCGCCCGCCGCGAGCGCCGCGCTTAGCGTTTTCGTGAGCGCAACTGTCGCGGTCTCGCCGCCGCGTCGAGAGGGGTGAACGAATGTCTTCGTCCCAGCCGGCCGACGAGGAGGGTCAGCAGAGGAAGCGCGCGCCGTGGGGCGTGATCGCGCTGGTTCTGCTCACCGGAATCGCGCTGATCCGCAATGGATCGGGGGAATTCGACCTCGGTCCCCCGCAGCCCGCTTCGGCGGCGGCAGAGGATCTCCGCGCCCCGTCCGGTCCCGGCGCGAAGGCGCCGAAGCCATTGCCGTACTCCGTGGCGGACCGGGTGCGGATCCCGGCGATCCAGGTGGATGCCCCGGTCATCCCCGTAGGGGTCGATCCGGACGGCTGGGTGGACGCCCCGCCGCCCGAGGACCCGAATCTCGCGGGCTGGTTCACCGGTGGCGTGACTCCGGGCGAGAAGGGCACCGCTGTCATCGTCGGCCATGTCGACAACCAGCAGGGGCCCGCGGTCTTCTACGGCCTCGGCTCGCTCAAAAAGGGAAATCGCGTCCAGGTCGTGCGCAAGGACCAGAAGACCGCCGTGTTCGAGATCTACGGCATCAAGGTCTTCGAGAAGGCGAATTTCCCGGGTAATCGCGTCTACGGCAGTACGGGAGCGCCCGAACTGAGGGTGATCACGTGCGGCGGCGGATTCTCCGAGCAGAACGGCTACGACGGGAATGTCGTCGTCTTCGCCCGCATGGTCGAGGTCCGCTGACCCGGCGGGCGAAATCCCGCCTCAGCCCCTCGGCGCCTGGGCACCGTGATGCGGTAGCCCGAGTCGAGGAGTTCCGGAAGATAGATGCGCAGGGCGACAACACTCTGGGAGCGGTTGCCGCCCGCGTCATGACTGAGGACCACCACGCCGGGGGACGCCCCGGCCCGGACCGCCCGGACGATGGAGCGGGTGCCCGGCTCCGCCCAGTCGTCGGTGTCGACGGTCCACGCGAGGGGTTCCATACCGAGCTCGGCGCCGATGCGGAACGCGTTGCGGCTCCAGGCGCCGTACGGCGCACGGAACCAGGCGGGCGGCTCGCCATCGTGTCGTCGATGATCTCGCAGATCCGCTCGATCTCGGAGCGCATCGCCACGCGCGACATTTTGGTCAGGAGGGGTGCGTCCAGGTGTGGTTGCCGACGATGTGCCCGTCGTCGGCCATCTCGCGCAGCAGGTCCTTGTTCCACTCGACCTGTTCCCCGCAGACGAAGAACATGGCGCGGACGTCGTGCTCACGCAGCGTCCGCAGGATGTGCGGGCTGTAGAGCGGGTCGGGTCCGTCGTCGAAGGTGAGGACCATGCTCTCGTTGTAGGTGTCCATCTGCAGGATCGGCTCGTGCCGTACCGGCAGCCGGGTGGGCGCCGCGTGCGGCGGACCGTATCCGGCCAGGGGCTGGAGGCGGTACGTGGACGGCCGCATCGCCTTCGCGGCCCGCGGGCCCCGCGGCAGGGGCAGCCGGGCGGCCGGGGGCCCCGGCGCGGCCGGTGCAGCCGGCGACGGCGCCGAGGCCGACGAGCGCCGCGCCGCGGAACAGGGCCCGCCGCCCTGAATTGTTCTGATCGGGTTTCATGACTAATGCGTCGCACGGGGCCCGTCGCGGGCCGCATTCCGACGCCGCTCCGCCTCCCGAAAGCACCCGATGGGACCAGCACCGCCCGCGGCGCGCCCGTACGGACGGGCTCGCCCCAGTGCCTACGGGACCTGGGGTTTCCGCTAGCCTCACCGCTGTGAACGCAGAGCAGCCACACCAGTTCGAACGCGGTACGGACGGCCCCAAGGTGATCGTGGTCGGGGTGGACGGCTCCGACTCCTCGCTGCGCGCCGCGTCCTACGCAGGGGGCCTCGCGCGCCGTCAGCGCGCTCTCCTCGCCGTCGTCTACGTCCAGCCCGTCATGGCCGCCGGCGCCGCGCTCGGCGTCCCCGTGGCCGACACCACGGACGAGATCGCCGAGGGTCTGATCGCCGAGATCAGGGAGGCGGCGGAGCGGGTGAAGGACATATTCGAGGTGCGCTGGGAGTTCCACACCTTCCGCGGCGACCCGTACAACGGCCTGGTCACCGCCGCCGACGAGCTGAAGGCGGACGCCGTGGTCGTCGGCGCGTCCGAGCAGGCGGGACACCGCATCGTCGGATCGGTCGCGATCCGGCTGGTGAAGGCCGGGCGCTGGCCCGTCACCGTAGTCCCGTAACCACCCCCTAACCCTCACACCGCGTGGGGCGTGACTTCTTCCTTAGCCGCAGCGGCTGGGCCATCATGATCGCCCGTCAGCCCACTGCCGTCCGCGAAGAGGTGGAGCCCATGGCCGGTCTTGTCTTCAGATCACAGGACGCTGTTGATTCTCGATGTACTGCTTGACGGCGGTCAGTGGTGCTCCGTCGCAGGACCCGGCGAAGTAGGAGCCGGACCAGGAGTGTCCGCCCCACAGGTAACGGCGGACGTGGGTGCTGTGCTCCTGGCGGAGCCTGCGGGAGGAGACGCCCTTGAGGGAGTTGACCAGCTTGGAGATCTGGACTTTCGGCGGGTAGTGCACGAGCAGGTGTACATGGTTCTGCTCGCCGTTGAACTGCTTGAGTTCGGCCTCGAAGTCCCCGCAGACCTCGCGCCTGATCTCCTGAGTACGCGTCAGCATGGCATCGGTGAATGCGTTGCGCCGGCACTTGGTGACATAAACCCAGTGGACGTGCAGGTGGTGAACGACGTGGCACCCGGTGCGCATATCAGGATTAGGGTTCCATCGTGGTGACATAAGCCAACTGTCGTAGAGTGATCGTGATGAACGAACTTGTCTGGGAGAAGCGGCAGTTCGGGCACCGTGCCCGGCTGGCGCTGACGCCTGCACAGGCCCGGCTCATGGACGACCAGGCGCACGCCGCACGAGCGATGTGGAATCAGCTCCACGACCTGTGGCAGATGACGCCGAGATGTCAGCGCTCCCTGACGCGCTTGGATCAGCCGTGCGGCAGGCGCGCAAGGAGATCGACTGGTATGCGGTGCTGCCCGCGCAGGCCGCCCAGGCAGTACTGAAAACGTACGTCCAGGCGTGGCGGAACTGCTGGGAACGGCGGGCGGACGAGCCGAACTTCAAGGCCCGTTTGCGCACCGTCATGTCCGTCGACATCCCGCAGGGCCGCGATCTCCAGATCAAGCGGGTGCACCGCCGATGGGGCATGGTCAACATCCCCAAGGTCGGACGTGTCCGCTTCCGCTGGACCAAGGATCTCCCGGTCGGCAAGCTCGCCGACAGGGAGAATCGGATCACCGGGGCACGGTTGGTCAAAGACGGACTCGGATGGCATATCGCCTTCCGCGTCCAGACGCTGGAATCAAAGCCTGAGCCGCACACTGGCCCTGAGATCGGCATCGACGCCGGGGTCAATCTTCCCCTTGCCCTGTCCGATGGCAACCATCAGGATCACGGACGAGGCGCCCGGCTCCCGGATGGCACCGCCGACCGGGACAAGTGGCTGAACCCGGATGAAAAGACCAAGCTGCTCCGCCTGGAACAACGGGCCGCGCACCGCAAGTCCTTCCGCAAGCCGAAGGAGCGCAGCTCCAACCGGCTGAACCGCACCTACGACCAGATCAAGCAGCTCCGCGCAAAAGCCACGCGCCGAGTCGTTGACTGGCAGCACCAGACCACCACGAACCTCGCCCGCACCTACGGCACAGTCGTGGTCGAACAACTCACCATCACGAACATGGTCAAGTCGGCCAAGGGCACTTGTGAGAACCCCGGAGTCAACGTTGCGCAGAAGTCCGGACTGAACCGCTCCATCAGCCAGGAGGCATGGGGCCGCACGGTGACCATGCTGACGTACAAGGCCGCCCGCCACGGCGGCACCCTCGTCAAGGTCCCCGCCCCGAACACTTCCCTGCGCTGCTCCGCATGCGGATTCCTCACGCCCGGCAGCCGGGAAGGCCAGGCCACGTTCGTGTGCAAGAACCCAGACTGCGGCTGGTCCGGCAACGCCGACTGGAACGCGGCCCGCAACATCTTGCACCTGTACCGGATCGGCCTCGTGGCGATCCCGGCTGCCGGGAGGGCAGTCGTCAGGCGCACCCGTGGCGCCAAGCCCGCCACCGCAAGGTAGGCGGGAATCTCCTTCCCGAGCTCGCGAAGGGAGGAGAGCACTTCAATTCAGCTACTCGTACAAGAGGTCGGAGCTGGCGAAGACGGACCCGCCGACGATGTCCTGAGCGCTACCTGCCCATCGCCTACCGGCCCATCGTCAGGCCGTCCTTGGCCGCACCGCGGCTGAGGACGGCCTGACTGATCCGGTCGCGGACGTCGGTCAGGCCGAGGCCGTCGTGGATGGACTGGTTGACGTTGATCACGCGCTTCGAGCCGAGGTTGAACCACTGCGGGATGAACTCGGCCTTGCGCACCTCCCAGCGCCCGCCGGGCCGCTCCGGCGGCGCGAAGGTGAAGCGGCCGATGGTGCCCTCGTTGCCGCGCGCGTCCTGCGCGCCGTCGGCGTTGAACATCTCGCCGGCGATCTGGTCGCCCAGGCCGTAGACCACCCAGGTGCCGTTGACCTTCTCGTACGCCTGCGGGACGTGCGCGTGCGTACCGAGGATCAGGTCGATGTCGGGGCGGCCGTCCGTGCGCGACGCGGTGAGCTCGTCGCCGAGCCGCAACTGGTCCTCGTCCGGCCCCTCCTGCCACTCGGTGCCCCAGTGCAGGGAGAGGACGACCACGTCCGCGCCCGCCTTGCGGGCCGCCCGCGCGTCTTTGACGATTCTCTGACGGTCGATCACATTCACCGCCCACGGCCGCCCTTTGGGCAGCGGGAGGCCGTTCGTGTCGTACGTGTACGCGAGGTGGGCGACCTTGGCGCCACCGGCGCGCAGCCACGCGGGGCTGCCGCCCTCGGCGGCGGTGCGGGCCGAGCCGGTGTGGCTGATGCCCGCGCGGTCCATGGCGCCGAGGGTGCGGTCGATACCGGCGGCGCCGTCGTCGAGGGCGTGGCTCGAGGCCGTGGAACAGGCGTCGTAGCCCGTGTCGCGCAGCCCCTTGGCGACCTCGGGCGGGGACTTGAAGGTCGGGGAGCCGGTGTAGTGGCCGCCCGCGCCGTAGATCGTCTCCATGTGGCAGATCGCCAGATCCGCCTTGGAGATGACCGGCTGCACGGCGGACAGCATCGGCGCGAAGTCGTAGCCGTCACCGCTCGCGTCGGTCTTCGCCTGCTCGATGATCGACGCGTGGGGCAGTACGTCGCCGGAGGCGACCAGCGTGAAGCCGCGCTGCCCGTCGGTGGCGCCGCCGGCGGCCGACGGCGCCGGGGCGCCGGTGCCGCGGGGGGCCGCGCGGTGGGCGCCCTCCTCGGGAGCGGAGCAGCCCGCGCCCGCCGCGATCAGCGTGGCGGCCAGGACCACCGCGCCGTGCCGTGCGTGCCGTGCGCGATGCGTGCGCCGGGTGTGTCCCGTGTGCCTTGTGTCGCGTCTGCGGTGCGTCATCGATCAAGCTCCCGATTCGGTGCATAAGGTGATTTTCGACATAGGCATAGACGTACGAGCACCAGGCCGAGTCAAGGCTCCATACCGCCGCAGTCCCCGGAACGGCGTCACGTTCCGAGGCAGTCGGCCCCGTTCACCGCACCGCTCGCCGACCGCATCGACCCGCCCGTCGCAGACCGCTGCCCACGCTCTGGGCGCGAGCCGCGCGCTGCGCTGCCATACGGCCATGACGACCGCGATGAAGACCGAAGGACCCGACCACACGGCAGAACATGTGCTGGCCGAGCTCCAGCGCGTGCACGGCAGGCCGCTTCTCTCCTTCCTCCTGCGACTGTGCGACGGCGACCGGCAGCGGGCGGAAGACCTGGTCCAGGAGACGTTCCTACGCGCCTGGCAGCATCCGGAGGCGCTGCGCGCCGACTACGAGTCCGTGCGGCCGTGGCTGTTCACCGTCGGCCGCAGGCTCGCCATAGACGCCCGGCGCGCGCGGCTCGCCCGGCCCCCGGAGATCGGCGGCACCGTCCTGGAGAGCGCGCGGGTCTGCGCCGACCACGCGGAGCGCTCGGCGGCCGCGCTCGACGTCCGCGAGGCCGTGGCGACGCTCAGCCCGGAGCACCGGGCGGTGCTCCTCCACGTGTACTTCCGGGGCGCCTCCGTGGCCGAGGCGGCCGCGGCGCTCGGGATCCCGCCCGGTACCGTGAAGTCCCGCGCGTACTACGCGCTGCGCGCACTGCGCAGGGTGCTCCCGGGCTATGAGGCGAACACGGCCGGCCCGCATTGAAACCGGACGGCAGGTCAAGCCTCCGTAAAGCGCCTTGCCCGGTGCCCCGGTCCTCGATTGAGTAATCGGCTGTCCTCCCCTGCCCGGTTCGGACGCGAGGGCCCGGGGCCGGTGGAGCGCACGGACCGGAGGAAGGCAGGAAGGGATGTTGCACGGGAGCAAGGAAGGCACATCGGGCGCCGGCGGCGGCGAACTGAGGGTGCCTATGGCGTGGTTGTACGCCGAGTACATCGCCGATGAGCTGCTGCGCACCGGTGATCTGATGCCGCCCACGTCCTTCGAGTTCCGGGCCGGGCGCGACGCACTCGCACTGACGATCTTCCTGTCGGACACGGACGGCGAGCTGTCCGGCATCCGGGTCGTGTCCCAGCTGGAGACCTGGCTGTCGCTGACGGCGTACGACCAGCCGTGGCAGTACTGGGTGCGGGAGCACATGGCGCGCCTCGCCGCGCAGGCGCTCGATGAGAACAGACCTTCGCCGGACCTCGAACTGGCCGAGGCGGCGTGGCGGTGGCTGGAGGAGACGGAGCTGCTGGCTCCCGATCTGGACTCCGTGCCGGGCCGCGGGCCGCTGCCCGGCGAGGGGGACGACGGGCCGCAGGTGTGGACACCGGCGTGGCAGCTCGGGCTGCCGCTGGGCCATCTGGCGATCCATCTGTTCTGAGGCCCCTGCGGCCTCCGCGCCCGCTACTCGACCTCGACCTCGACGCCTGAAGAGTGCACGCCCGCACGGTACTTGGGAATCCGCACGGTGATCTTCATGCCCGCGCCGGCGCCGGTCTCGATGACGAGGCCGTAATCGTCGCCGAACACCTGCCTGAGCCGCTCGTCGACGTTCGACAGGCCGATCCCGGTCGAGGTGCCGCCCTCGCCGCGCAGGATCGCGCGCAGCTCGCCGGGGTCCATGCCGACCCCGTCGTCCTCGATGACGACCTCCGCCTCGGCGCCCGCGTCCCGGGCGCCGATCGTGATGCGGCTGCGGGTGACGGCGCCCTCCAGGCCGTGTTTCACGGCGTTCTCGACGAGGGGCTGGAGGCACAGGAAGGGCAGCGCCACCGGCAGCACCTCGGGCGCGATCTGGAGCGTGACCGAGAGCCGGTCGCCGAACCGGGCCCGGACCAGGGCCAGATACTGGTCGATGGAGTGCAACTCGTCGGCGAGCGTGGTGAAGTCGCCGTGACGGCGGAACGAGTAGCGGGTGAAGTCGGCGAATTCCAGAAGGAGTTCACGGGCCCGCTCGGGGTCGGTGCGGACGAACGAGGCGATGGCGGCGAGCGAGTTGAAGATGAAGTGCGGCGAGATCTGCGCGCGCAGCGCCTTGATCTCCGCCTCGATGAGCCGGGTGCGGGAGCGGTCGAGTTCGGCCAGCTCCAGCTGTACGGAGATCCAGCGGGCGACCTCGTCGGCGGCCCGGGCGAGGACCGCCGACTCGCGGGGCGCGTAGGCGACGAGGGCGCCGAGCACGCGTCCGTCGGTGACGATCGGGGCGGCGACGGCCCAGCGCAGCGGGCAGTCGACGGACGCCGCATCCGCAGCCGAACGCGGCGCTGCGCCCGGTGTCGAGCAGCCCTTCGAGATGCCCCATGACCTGCTTGCCGTGCGGGTCGCCCCGCGCCGTCCCAGGCGAGGACGGCGGTCGCGGTTGGTGAGGCAGAGCGCGTCGGTGCCGAGGAGCGTGCGCAGCCTGCGGGCCGACCTGCGCGCCGACTCCTCGGTGAGCCCGGCCCGCAGCGGCGGCGCGGCGAGCGAGGCGGTGTGCAGGGTGTCGAAGGTGGCGCGCTCCACCGGCGTACCCACGTCGCTGCGGCCCCCGGGGTGCGCGGTGCGCCGGCCGAGGACGAAGCCTCCCGCGAGGAGGAGCGGGCACAGGGCGAGGAGCACGGCGGTGGCGGTCACGGCCGGGCTCCCGGCTCACCCGTGGTGATCGTCCCGCGCGCGCTGAGCGACTCCGGGAGGTGCAGTCGCGTCATCGTGGCGCTGGTGTGCGGCGGCACGGAGTCCTGGGTGGCGAGCGACACGAGGACCATGGCGAGGAAGCCGACCGGCACCGACCACACGGCGGGCCAGGCAAGCAGCGTGTGCAGCCAGCCGCCTTGCACGACGCCGGCGACGGTCAGGGTGACCGCGACGAGCGCGGAGCCGCCGCCGAGGAGCAGTCCGGCCCGCGCGCCGGGCGGGGTGAGCCGTCGCCACCAGATGCCGAGGACGAGCAGCGGGCAGAACGAGGACGCCGACACCGCGAACGCCATCCCTACGGCGTCCGCCACCGGCACCCCGCTGACCAGGAGCGCTCCGCCCAGCGGCACGGTCATCGCGAGGAGTGTCGCCAGGCGGAAGTGCCGTACGCCGCGGGCCGGCAGGACGTCCTGGCTGAGCACGCCCGCGACGGCCATCGTCAGGCCCGAGGCGGTCGACAGGAACGCGGCGAAGGCGCCGCCCGCCACGAGCGCCCCGAGCAGGTCCCCGCCGAGCCCGCCGACGGCCCGCCCCGGCAGGAGCAGGACGGCCGCGTCGGCGTCCTGGGTGGCGCTCAGTTCGGGCGCGTACAGGCTGCCGAGCCAGCCGTAGACCGGCGGCAGGCAGTAGAAGAGCCCGATGAGGGCGAGCACGGCGACCGTGGTGCGGCGGGCCGCGCGGCCGTTCGGGCTCGTGTAGAAGCGGACGACGACGTGCGGCAGGCCCATCGTGCCGAGGAACGTGGCGACGATGAGGCCGTACGTCGCGTACAGCGGGTGGTCCGCGCGGCTGGTGGCGAGCGGCTGCCCGGAGCCCGCGCCGGACCAGGGCAGGCCGTCCGCGGGCGGAGGGGCGCCGCCGTCGCCGTGCCAGGCGAGGACCAGGAAGAACGCGGGTACGAGCAGCGCGGTCAGCTTCAGCCAGTACTGGAAGGCCTGTACGAAGGTGATGGAACGCATGCCGCCCGCGGCGACCGCGAGGACGACGACAGCCGCGACGAGCGCCCCGCCGAACCAGCGCGGCGCCCCCGTGAGGATCTGCAACGTGAGCCCCGCGCCCTGGAGTTGGGGCACGAGGTAGAGCCAGCCCGCGCCGACCACGAGCATGCTGACGACCCTGCGGACGCTGCGGGACTCCAGGCGGCCCTCGGCGAAGTCGGGCAGCGTGTAGGCGCCGGAGCGGCGCAGCGGGGCCGCGACGAACACGAGCAGGACGAGGTATCCGGCGGTGTACCCGACGGGATACCAGAGCATGTCGGGGCCGTGCACGAGCAGCAGTCCGGCGACGCCGAGGAAGGAGGCTGCGGAGAGGTACTCGCCGCTGATCGCGGCGGCGTTGAGGCCGGGGCCCACCGTGCGCGAGGCGACGTAGAAGTCGGAGGTGGTGCGGGAGATGCGCAGGCCGAAACCGCCGATGAGGACCGTGGCCAGGACGACCACGGTCACGGCCGATATCGCGTACGCCTCGTTCACGGCGCCCCGCGGCGGTCGCGGACGGCCCGGCCGTGCACGAGGCGCGCGAAGTCGCGTTCGTTGCGCTCGGCCCGGCGCACGTACCACCAGGCGATGAGGACGAGGACCGGGTAGCAGCCGAAGCCGAGGACGATCCAGACGACGGTGGTGTTGCGAAGGGCGTCGAAGAAGAGGGGCAGGGTCACCACGGGCAGGGCGAGGACCGCGAACGCGGTGAGCCCGGTGCGGAGTTGACTGCGCATTAGGGAGCGGACGTAGGCCGCGCCCAGCGTCGTCTGTTCGTCGATCTCCCACTGGGTGGGGTGGCCGGGCAGCCGGCGCACCGCGCGCGGCTCGCCGGTCACGACCTCGCGGCGGGGTGCGGGCTCAGCGCTGGCGGACACGGCCGGAGTGTAGGCGGGGGTGCAGGCCGAGCGGAAGGGGTCGACCGGTATCGGCCCAGGTCACGCGGTTTCCGGTCAGCCGCCCGCGCGCCGCATGAGCAGTTCGCGCACCCGGCTCGCGTGGCGGCGGCTCACCGCGAGTTCGGCGTCGCCTATCCGCACGCTCATGCCTCCGCCGTCGAGGCGGAGTTCGTCGATGCGGTGCAGGGCGACGAGATGGCTGCGGTGGATCCGGACGAACCCGTACGGCTGCCACCGCTCCTCCAGAGTGGTCAGCGGTATGCGCACGAGGTGGCTGGCGTCAGCGGTGTGCAGGCGCGCGTAGTCGCCCTGGGCCTCGGCGTACGCGATGTCGGCGATGGCCACGAGGCGGGTGACGCCGCCGAGTTCGACGGGGATCCGGTCGGCGGAGAGGTCCACCGCGGGCCTGGCGACGGCGGCCTGTTCGGCGACGCGCCGCACGGCCTCCGCGAGGCGCTCCCTTCGCACGGGCTTGAGGACGTAGTCGACGGCCTTCAGGTCGAAGGCCTGCACGGCGAAGTCCTCGTGGGCGGTGACGAAGACGATCATCGGCGGCCTGGCGAACCCCGCGAGGAGCCGCGCCACGTCGAGGCCTGTGAGCCCGGCCATCTGGATGTCGAGGAAGAGCACGTCGATGGCGTTGGCGTCGTCGCCTCCCGCGTCCAGGGCGCGGCCGATGCGGCGCAGTGCCTCGTTCGCGTCGGTGGCGCCCTCGGCCGCGCGCACCCGCGGGTCGGCCCGCAACAGGTAGAGCAGCTCGGCGAGTGCGGGTTCCTCGTCGTCGACGGCCAGTACGCGCAGCATGCGGTTGGAGTGTAGGTGGTTGTCCAGTGGTGGCCAATCCTGGTGGGACTTGAGTGATTCGGCGGCCGGTTGCGTACGGGAGGGCGAGCGGCACACACCGTCCGCTCAGAGGTCAGACACGTACGACGCGAGGAACGGCATGAGGTCCCTGGATCGGCATCGCGACGTCGGCGCCTACGCGCTGGGCGTCCTCGACGAGGCGGACCGGTTCCGCTTCGAGGACCATCTCGGGCAGTGTCCGCGGTGCGTGGCGCGGGTCGGGGAGTTCGGGTCCACTACGGCGGCACTGGCGCTGTACGCGCGGGCGACGCCGCAGGCCGTGGAGACCGTGACCGAGGCGGGTCCCGTGCTTCTGGACGGACTGGTGTCGCGGATGGAGCGGGTGCGCCGGGCGGGGCGCAGGCGGTGGCTGTGTGCGATGGCGGCGGCGGTCGTGCTCGCCGTGGCGGGGCCGAGTGTTGTGGTCCTGGGGGGATCCGGCGACGGCGCCGTGCGGCTGGACGCGCGGGACGCGCGGACCGGGGTGTCGGCGTCGGTGACGGCGTCCGGCCGCGAGTGGGGCACCGCGGTGGGGATCGAGGTCCGTGACACGCGCGGGCCCCGCGTGTGCGAGCTGGTGGCCGTCGGCAAGGACGGTTCACGGCAGACGGTGACGACCTGGGCCGCGCGGGCCCATGACGCCGCGGCGACCACGACGCAGAGCGCGGTGGCGCTCCACCCTCGGGAGATCGCCCGCTTCGAGGTGCGGACCACGGACGGAACGCGTCTGGTGACCATCCCTATGCGGTGAACCCCCGTTCCTGGCACACGACTTCGGGCAGCGTCCCCAAGGGCGTTCACTTCAGGAGCTTCGACATCCTGCGGTCCGCGAGCGGCTTCCCGCCCGTCTGGCAGGTCGCGCAGTACTGGAGCGACGAGTCGTGGAAGGACACCTCACGGATCGTGTCGCCGCACACCGGGCACTTCTCGCCCGCTCTGCCGTGCACCCGCAGCCCGCTCTTCTTCTCGGCCTTGAGCCGCCCGGCCGCGACGCCGCGGGAGCGCTCGACGGCCTCGGCCAGCGTGTCCCGCAAGGCCTTGTAGAGGACGGACACGTCGTCGGCGGTCAGGCTCGACGCGAGCTTGAAGGGGGACATCTTCGCGGCGTGCAGGATCTCGTCGCTGTAGGCGTTCCCGATGCCCGCGATGAGGCTCTGGTCGCGCAGCGCCCCCTTGATCTGCCGCCGCTCGCCGTCCAGGAGAGCGGCGAAGCGCGCCTCGTCGAAGCCGTCGGCGAGCGGGTCGGGGCCGAGCCTCGCGATGCCGGGGACATCGGCCGGGTCATGGACGACGTACACCGCGAGGCTCTTCTGGGTGCCCGCCTCGGTGAGGTCGAAGCCCTCGCCGTCCTCCAGGGCGACGCGCAGGGCGAGCGGTCCCTTGCCGGGGCGCGGCGGGCCGTCGGGGAGCCGGTCCCTCCAGTGGAGCCAGCCTGCGCGGGCGAGGTGTGTGACGAGGTGCAGCCCGTCCGCGTCGAGGTCGAGGAACTTGCCGTGCCGCGTCACGCCTGTGACCGTGCGGCCCTCCAGGGCGGCGGGCGGCGGGTCGTACGTCTTCAGGACGCTCACGGCGACGGGCAGGACGCGGACGATCTCGTGCCCCACCAGATGCTCGGTGAGGAAGTCCGTCAGCGCTTCGACCTCGGGAAGTTCCGGCATACGTCCAGAGTGCCACCGGGCACCGACAGCGCCAGGTGAGCCGTCATGGTGCCCGTGGTCAGTCCCTGGCCGGCACCACGAACTCGCACCACACGCACTTGCCGCTCCCCCGCGCCTCCACGCCCCACACGTCCGCGAGCCGGTCCACGAGGAGCAGGCCGCGCCCCGAGACGCCGTCCTCGCCCGCCTCGCGGCGGCGCGGGAGCGCGCTGGAGGTGTCCTCGACGTCGACGCGCAGCCTGCGGTCGGACGCGGTGATCACGCGGAGGGTGACGATCGCGGGGCCGTCGGTGTGCATCAGCGCGTTGGTGATCATCTCGTCGGCGACGAGCTCGATCTCGTCCGCGCGCTCCGCCGGCGCCCCAGGCCCGGACGGCGGCCCTGATCATGTGCCGGGCCTCTCTCAGGGCCTCGGGGTCGTTCGGCGCGACGTGCTGCTGGAGGCGGCCGCCGGACTGCGGGCGCGCCGATGCCGCGGCGGCGCAGCAGGAGCAGGGCGACGTCGTCGTCACCGCCGCGTTCGTCGACGCTCTCGCACAGCAGGTCGCCGAGGTCGCCGAGGTCGTGGGGGCCGCTGCCGACGAGGGCCGTGAGGGCCTGCAGTCCGTCGTCGAGGTCGGCGCCCGGCTGCTCGACGAGGCCGTCGGTGCACAGGATCAGTGTCTGGCCCGGGTCGAGTTCGACGGTCCCGACCGGGTATTCGAGCCGGCCGAACTCGGCGGAGAGGCCGAGCGGCAGGCCGCCGTCGACGGGCAGTCTGCGGCAGGTCCCGTCGGTGAGGCGCAGCAGCGGGTCCAGGTGTCCGGCGCGCACGAGCTGGACGACCCCGGTCGACAGGTCGGCCTCCGCGTACAGGCAGGTCGCGAACCGCTCGGTGTCGAGTTCGTGGAGGAAGACGGAGGCGCGGGCCATGACGGTGGCGGGCGTGTGCCCCTCGGCGGCGTACGCGCGCAGCACGATGCGCAGCTGTCCCATGACGGCGGCGGCGTGGGTGTCGTGTCCCTGGACGTCGCCGATGACGGCGCCGACGCGTCCGCCGGGCAGCGGGATCACGTCGTACCAGTCGCCTCCGATGTCGCGGCCGAGGGCGGCCGAGCGGTAGCGGACGGCGATGTCGGCGCCCGGGACCGCGGGGATGGTGCGGGGCAGCATGGCCTGCTGGAGGCCCTGGGCGAGGTCCTTCTCCTGCTCGTAGAACATCGCGCGCTGGAGGCTCTGGGCGATGCTGCTGCCGAGGGCGACGAGGACGTTGCGCTCGTCCTCGGTGAAGCCGTGCTTGTCGTTGTAGAGCAGGCCGAGCGCGCCGATGGGTCGGGCCTGGGCGATGAGCGGCAGGTAGGC
The DNA here is from genome assembly GCA_963737485.1 of uncultured Alphaproteobacteria bacterium. Lineage (GTDB taxonomy): Bacteria > Pseudomonadota > Alphaproteobacteria > Rhodobacterales > Rhodobacteraceae > Amaricoccus. The sequence goes on from CAVTSR010000006.1 coordinate 52,861, forward strand.
CGCGGCCGGTGATCTCGAGCTGGGTGATGTGCGGCCACAGCAGCGGGTAGGACCGGGCGAAGTCGTCGGGGGACTCGATGAAGCGGGGCGCGAGGGTGCGTACGACGTCGCCCATGGGGTACGGCTCGTCGATCCGCGTGACCTTGGTGCCGGGCACGAAGCTTCCTCGGGGCCGTCGGCGACCAGGTGGATGCGGCCCGCCCGACGAGGCCCATGACGAGGCTGGTCGCGCCGAGGTGCTGGAGGCCGTGGCTGTCCTTGAGGACGTCGATGACGTCCTGGACGGTGCGGGCGTGCGCGAGGGCGGCGGTGGTGCCCTGGACGACGCTGGTCTGGCGGCGGCGCAGGGCGTCCTGGTCGCGGCGGGCCGAGCTGTCGCTGAGTTCCTGGGTGGCGTCGCGGACGATGCCGATGATGCGGCGCGGGCGGCCGATCGTCGTCGCGCCTGATGTAGCCCTGGGTGTGCGTCCAGCGCATCCTGCCGTCGCGGCATTTGATGCGGAAGTAGGCGCCGTAGTTCTCGTTGCCGCTCTTGAGGGCCGTGGAGACGATTTCGTCGAGGCGGGTGGCCTCGGTCGGGGGGACGCGGATGTCGAGCGACTCGGGCCGACCGTCGTACTCGTCGGGGCGTACGTCGAAGATCTCGTGGGCCTTGGCGTCCATGTGCATCAGGCCGGTGTCGAGGTCCCAGTCGAAGCTGCCGATGCCCAGGTGGTCCCCGAACTCGGCGAGGAAGCAGCAGGCGGCGCCCCCTGTCGCCCTGCCGCAGTGCGTGCAGTCGATCGGCTCCCCGCCCCCCGTACCGGCGGCTTCCATGGGGCCACGCTAGGCGCAGCGCGAATCACTCGCATGCGGGGCACGGCGTACTCCGGACGGGCCTGGGCTCACCCCGGAGCGCGCCGGGGCCGTCGGTGCGGCGGCGCTACGCCGGGATGGGGCCCGTCAGCTGTCGGAGACGTTCGCGACGGACGGCACGTCGGGGATGAGCCCGCTGCCGTCGGGCCGGTCGGGGCTGTCGGGGACGGTGTCCGGGCCGAGGTCGCTGGATCCGTCGCCGGGAGGCGAGTCCGTGGGGGGTTCGGTGTCGCCGGGCGCGCTGGTCGGCGGGCTCGCGGGCTCGGAGGCCGGCGCCGACTTCTCCGAGGAGGGCGGCTGTGACGACGGGGGGCTGGCGCTGCTGGAGGAGTCCGGCGGGCCGGTGCTGCTGCTCGGGCTCGGCGACGGGGGCGACGTCGGGGGCGACGCGGAGCTGCCGGAGGGGTGGGGCTTCGGCATCGGGGGCGGCGGTACGCGCTTGTCGTGCTGCCCGTCGTCACCGACCTTCCGCTCGACCCACGTGTTGTTCGTGATGTTCACGATGACGATGTTCGTGATGACCTTCGGTGCCGGGGTGACGACCACGACCTGAGCGGGCCGGTACCCGGACCACTGCTGTCCCTGGGTGTTCGGCGTCCCCTTGAATGCGACGGGCGGGCCCAGCGGGTTGCCGCACGCGCACCGCACCCGGGGCATCCCGCGGTCGTCGACGAGGACGGCGGTGCCGGCCTGGAGCACGGCCTGGTAGCTCGTCGCCTCTCCGGAGCGGTAGCCGTGGTTGGTGACACGCGTGTCGGCGCGCAGGACGACCGGCGTGAGACCGCGCAGGAAGCTGGGGACGGAGGCCGCGGAGATGCCTTCGGCGCCGGCGAAGGCGCGTTCCTTGGTCGGGTCCGCGGTGAGGAAGGTGACCTGCTTCTCGACGTCGCAGCTTCCGACGGACTGCGTGCCGCCGTAGAGGCCGGGGGTCGCGCCGTCGACGGGGTGCATGCCCTGCGTGGTCGCGGAGGCGGTGCCACTCGGTGACGGCGGCTGCGGCGTTCGGGTGACGGGCGCGGGGGTCTCGGTGGTCTTGGCGGTGGAGTCGGTGAACGGGTCGGGGCCCGTCCCGGCCACGGGCTGGAGGAAGAGCTCCCCCTTGTCGGCCGACGCGTTGTCTGCCGCTGTCCCCCGAGCATCCGGCGACCAGGAGCGCGGCGGATATCGCCAGGGCAGCGACAAAGGTCCTGGTGGGTGAGCGCACCGTGTTCTCCCGCCTACAGATGGGCACTTTGCTCCATTGTTTGCGGCGAAATCGGGCATCTCGCAAGCGCAATGCGATCCCGCACGCGCGTGCGCTCACCCTCCGTCACACTGGAGAGGTGGAGTGGTTCAGCTCGCCGGGGTACTGGCTCGGCCGCCTGATCTTCCAGCGCGGTCTGGCCGCGCTGTATCTCGTGGCCTTCGTCGGGGCGGCGCTGCAGTTCCGGGCTCTGATCGGCGAGCGCGGCATGCTGCCGGTTCCGCGCTATCTGGCGCTGATGCCGTGGCGGCAGGCGCCGACGCTGTTCAGGGCGTACTACTCGGACCGGTTCTTCGCCGGCGTCGCATGGGGCGGGGCCGCGGTGTCGGCCGCACTCGTCGCGGGCCTCGCCGACCTGGTGCCCCTGTGGGCGGCCATGGCGCTGTGGGTGGTGCCATGGGTGCTCTATCTGTCGATCGTGAACGTCGGGCAGACCTGGTACGCGTTCGGCTGGGAGTCACTGCTGCTGGAGGTGGGCTTCCTCGCCGTGTTCCTCGGCAACGAACGGGTGGCGCCACCCGTGCTCGTACTGGTGCTGCTGCGCTGGGTCCTCTTCCGCATCGAATTCGGCGCCGGGCATGATCAAGATGCGCGGCGACGAGTGCTGGCGGAAGCTGACGTGCCTCTACTACCACCATGAGACACAGCCGATGCCGGGCCCGCTGAGCTGGTTCTTCCACCGGCTCCCGCGCCCCCTGCACCGCGTCGAGGCCGGGGCCAACCACGTGACCCAACTCGTCGTGCCCGTGTTCCTGTTCACCCCGCAGCCGATCGCGACGGGCGCGGCCTGCCTGATGATCCTCACCCAGCTGTGGCTGGTCCTGTCGGGCAACTTCTCGTGGCTGAACTGGCTGACGATCGTGCTCGCCGTGACGGCGGTGGACTTCTCCCTCCTGCGCGAGCCGCCGCACCTGGCCGCCGCCCCGCTCTGGTACGAGTGCGTCGTCATCGCCGTCACCGCACTCGTCGTCGCGCTGAGCTACCGCCCGGCACGCAACCTGCTGTCCCGCGCGCCAGTCCATGAACCGCTCCTACGATTCCCTGCACCTCGTCAACGCGTACGGAGCCTTCGGTTCCGTCGGGCGCATCCGGCACGAGATCGTCATCGAGGGCACGGCCGACCCGGTGCCGCGCGAGGAATCCTCCTGGCTGGTCTACGAGTTCAGGGGAAAGCCGGGCGATCCCGGGCGCTGGCCACGCCAGTTCGCCCCCTACCATCTGCGGCTCGACTGGCTGATGTGGTTCGCCGCACTCTCCCCCATGTACGCGGAGTCCTGGTTCGGAGGCCTCATCGAGCGCCTCCTCACCGGCGACCGCGACACGCTGCGGCTCCTGCGCCGCTCCCCGTTCCCCGCCGACGCCCCGCCCACGTACGTCCGGGCCCGGCTCTACCGCTACCGCTTCACCACATGGCGCGAGCTGCGGGCGACAGGTGCCTGCTGGGAGCGGACGTACGTACGCGAGTTCCTGAGGCCGACGCGGCTGGCCGCCTCCCGGATTCAGAACCGGTAGACGCGGGTCGCCGTGCCGCCGAAGACCGCGTCACGCTCAGGGGTGGTCAGCAAACCCGTCAACTCATGTGCTGCTTCCATGACTTGCTCGTAGGTCGCCGCCAGATTGCACACCGGCCAGTCCGAGCCGAACATCACGCGGTCGGGCCCGAACGCATCCAGCACCGTGTCGGCGTACGGGCGAAGCGCCGCCGGCGTCCAGGTCTCCCAGTCGGCCTCGGTGACCAGGCCGGAGAGCTTGCAGACCGTGTTGGGCAGGGCGGCCAGCGCGCGCACGTCGTCGGCCCACGGCTCGAGTGACGCCCGACGCGATGGGCGGCTTGCCGCAGTGGTCGAGGACGAAGGTGAGGCCGGGCAGAGCGGCGGCCGCCGCCGCGCAGGCGGGGAGCTGGTGCGGCAGCACCACCAAGTCGTAGACCAGACCGGCGTCGGCGACGGCCTCGAGGCCTCGGCGCACGTCGGGCCGCAGCAGCCACTCGGGGTCGGGTTCGCCCTGGACCTGGTGGCGGATGCCCTTCAGGTAACGTCCGCCCGGGAGTTCGGCGAGCCGGGCCAGGGCGTCGGCGATGTCCGGGCGCGTGAGGTCGGCCCAGCCGACCACTCCGGCGACGAGTTCGCTGTCGTGCGCGAGGGCGAGGAACTCCGGGGTCTCCTCCTCGACGGTGACGGTCTGCACGAGGACGGTGGCCGTGACACCGGACGGCTGCGCGCCAGGGCGTCCAGGTCGCTCGAGCGTGAAGTCCCGCCGGATCGGGGCGAGTTGCTCGCCGGTGATCCAGTCCTGGTCGCGCACGGAGAGGTCCCAGACGTGGTGGTGCGCGTCGACGATCGCGGGCATCACAGCTCCCAGACGACGGGCAGGCCCGCGTCGGCGCCGTCGGCCGAGTAGTCGTGGACGACATCGAGGAGTTCGGCCATGCGGGCCTGCCAGGCGATGTTCACCGGCAGCTTGTCCAGTTCGGCGAGCATGCGGGCGTAGTCCTCGCACTCCAGGACGTGGAACAGGTCGGTCCCGCTGCGCCAGATGGTCCACGACGTGGCACCGGCCGCGCGGATGGCCTTCCGGAGTTCGGCCGGGACCTCGCGGTGGGCGGCCTCGTACGCCTCGACGCGGTCGGCGCGGACCTTGGTGTGCAGGGCGATTCTCACGGGTGCTCCTCTCCGGGTACGGGGACGTGGTCGGCAAGGAGTCCCCCGGCGCGCGGCGTCCTTCCAGAACGCGGCCGGTACGGCCACGGTGAACTGCTGTGCGGTGTCGCGGACTTCGTGCGGCGAGCGGGTGCCGACCAGGACACTCGCCACCGCCGGATGACCGAACGGGAAGGCGAGCGCGGCCGCCCGCAGGCTGATGCCGTGCCGCTGCGCCACGTCCTTCAACCGGTAGGCACGATCGAGGACTTCGCGGGGCGCCGCCGCGTAGTCGTACGTCGCGCCGGGCCGCGGGTCGGCGAGGAGGCCGGAGTTGAACACGCCGCCGACGACGACCGACGTGCCGCGCGCCTGCGCCTCGGGCAGCAGTTCCGTCAGCGCCCCCTGGTCGAGGAGGGTGTAGCGGCCCGCGCACAGGACGATGTCCACATCGGTGTCGCGGACGAACCGGGTGAGCATCGCGGCCTGGTTCATGCCGGCTCCGATCGCCCCGACGACGCCCTCGGCGCGCAACCGCTCAAGGGCCGGGTAGGCCTCGCGGAACGCCTGCTCACCGTGGTCGTCCGGGTCGTGCAGGTAGACGATGTCGACGCGGTCGAGGCCCAGCCGCGTCAGGCTGTCCTCCAGGGAGCGGCGCACCCCGTCCGCGCTGAAGTCCCAGACGCGGCGGTGCGTGGCGGGCACGGCGAACCCGTTCTCCAGGTCGTCGCCCCCGCTCTCCCCGGCCGCTACGAGGAGGCGTCCCGCCTTCGTGGAGACGGTGTACGCCGACCGGTCCCGGGCCGCGAGTGCCTCGCCGAGGCGCCGCTCGGACAGGCCGATGCCGTAGTGCGGCGCCGTGTCGAAGTAGCGGATGTCCGCGTCCCAGGCCGCGTCGACAGCGGCCCGGGCCTCCTCGTCGGTGACGGGCGCGTACAGGTTGCCGATACCGGCGGCGCCGAAGGACAGCTCGGTGACCTCGACGCCGCTGCGGCCCAGGGTGCGGGTACGCATGGCGGTCACTGGCCCGCGGGGCGCAGCCGCAGGCCCTGCATGCCGCCGTCGACAGCCAGGGCGGTGCCGGTGGTGGCGCCGGACAGCGGGCTGGCCAGGTAGCGCGACGGCGCCCGCGACTTCGGCGGCGGAGACGAGGCGGCCCGTGGGCTGACGGGACTGCGAGGGCCGCGCGCTCGGCGGCCGGGTCGGGGGCGGCGGACAGCAGCCTGCCGACCCATGGGGTGTCCACGGTCCCGGGGTTGACGCAGTTGACGCGGACCCCTTCGCGGACGTGGTCGGCGGCCATGGCGAGCGTCAGGGAGTACACGGCGCCCTTCGACGCCGAGTACAGGGCGCGCTGCGGGAGGCCGGCCGTCGCGGCGATGGAGCAGGTGTTGACGATCGCCGCGTGCTCGGAGTCCCGCAGGTGGGGCAGGGCGGCGCGCGTGGTGCGGACGATGCCGAGGACGTTGACGTCGAGGACGCGGTGCCACTCGTCGTCGTCGTTGTCCTCGACGGTGCCCTGGGCGCCGATGCCCGCGTTGTTGACGAGGACGTCGAGGCCGCCGAGGTCGGCCACGGCGGCGGCCACGGCGGCGCGGACGGAGGCGTCGTCGCCGACGTCGGCGGTGTAGCCGCGCAGCGGCTTGTCGACGCTGCCCGGGTCGAGGTCGAGCACGGCGACGCCGGCGCCGCGGGCGGCGAGGAGTTCGGCGGTGGCCCGGCCGATGCCGGACGCTCCGCCGGTGACGAGGGCCTTGAGCCCCGCGAAGTCCTGCACGTCGCTGGCGTCGGTCATGCCGCTGCACCCTTCTGGTCGGTGGCGCCCTGCCGGGCGAGGTCGGCGGCCCAGAAGGCGCCGTCGGGGTAGGTGTACTCCGCGATGGACTCGGGCCGCATCGCGGCGGAGAAGCCGGGCGCGGTGGGCGCCGTGTAGTGGCCGTCGCGCATCACGACCGGGTCGATGAAGTGGTCGTGCAGATGGTCGACGTACTCGATGACGCGGTCCTGCGTGGTGCCCGCGACGGCGACGTAGTCGAACATCGAGAGGTGCTGGACGAGTTCGCACAGGCCGACGCCGCCCGCGTGCGGGCACACGGGGACGCCGAACTTGGCGGCGAGCAGCAGGATGGCGAGGTTCTCGTTGACGCCGCCGACGCGGGCCGCGTCGATCTGCAGGATGTCGATGGCGCCGGCCTGGAGGAGCTGCTTGAAGATGATGCGGTTCTGGACGTGCTCGCCGGTGGCGACCTTCACGGGCGCGACGGCCCTGCGGATCGGCGGCGTGGCCGAGGACGTCGTCGGGGCTGGTGGGCTCCTCGATCCAGTACGGGTCGAACTCGGCGAGCGCCTTGGTCCACTCGATGGCCTCGCCGACGTTCCACCGCTGGTTGGCGTCGATCGCCATGCGGATGTCCGGGCCGATCACCGAGCGGGCGGTGCGGCAGCGCCGGATGTCGTCGGCGAGGTCGGCGCCGACCTTCAGCTTGATCTGCCGGAAGCCGTCGGCGACGGCCTGCCGGGCGAGCCGGCCGAGCTTCTCGTCGGAGTAGCCGAGCCAGCCGGGTGAGGTGGTGTAGCCGGGGAAGCCGCGCTCGCGCAGGGTGCTCTCGCGTTCCGCGCGCGCCCTCGCGGCCCGATCTGAGGAGCGCGAGGGCGTCGTCGGGGGTGAGCGCGTCGGCGATGTAGCGGAAGTCGATCTGCGAGACGAGCCACTCGGGCGTCGGCGTCGGCCAGGAACTGCCACAGCGGCTTGCCGGCGCGCTTGGCCGCCAGGTCCCACACGGCGTTGACGACGGCACCGATCGCCATGTGCATCACGCCCTTCTCGGGGCCGAGCCAGCGGAGCTGGCTGTCGCCGATCAGGTCGCGGTTCAACGTCCCCGGGTCGGCGCACAGCTCGTCGACCGCCCGGCCGACGACATGGTGCCGCAGGGCGTCGATCGCGGCGACCTGGACATCGTTGCCACGACCGATGGTGAACGTGAATCCGTGCCCCTCGACTCCGTCGGCGGCGTCGGTGCGGAGCACGACGTAGGCGGCGGAGTAGTCGGGGTCCGGGTTCATGGCGTCGGATCCGTCCAGCTCCCTCGAGGTGGGGAACCGGATGTCGTAGGTGTCAACCGCGATGATTCGGGCAGGCAGTTGGAGACACGGGTGGCCTTTCTTGCTGAGGCGGGGGTCAGTCCTGGGCGCGGCCGGTGGTCACACGGGCGATCATCAGGGCGAGCAGGATGATTCCGCCGTAGATGGCCTGGATCCAGAACGACGGAACCTGGGCGAGGGTCAGCAGGTTCTGGACGACGCCGAGCAGCAGGACGCCGGTGCAGCGCGCCGAACATGGTGCCCTTGCCGCCGTCGAGGCTGATGCCGCCGATGACCGCCGCCGCGAACACGGTGAAGATCATGTTGTTGCCCTGGTTGGCGCTGATCGCGCCGACGTAGCCGGTCTGCATGATCCCGCCGACCGAGGCGAGGACGCCCGCGACGACGAACACGCCGAGCATCACCCGGTCGACGCGGATTCCCGCCGCGCGTGCGGCGTCGGCGTTGCCGCCGATCGCGTACAGGGCGCGGCCGATCCGGTGGTACTTCAGGATGAGGCCCGGCCACGCCGAAGGCGACGGCGGCCAGCCACACCGACATCGGGATGCGCAGGAAGGTCGTGGTGGCGAGGGAGAAGAACGCGTCGGGCATGCCGAACAGCGTCTTGCCCTTGGTCGCGCCGACGAGCAGTCCGCGCAGGACGATCAGCATCGCCAGCGTCACGATGAAGGCGTTGAGCTTGAACTTCACGACGAGGATGCCGTTGAAGGCCCCGATCACCGCGCCCGACGACGAGGATCGCGAGCAGCGCGAGCACGGTCGGGAACTCGGTGCCGAATCCGGACTGGGCGGCCGGCAGCACGAGCAGGGCGCCGACGGCGGGCGCGATGCCGACCACCGACTCCAGGGACAGGTCGAACTTGCCGGTGATCAGGACCAGCGACTCGGCGAGCACCACCATCGCGAGGGCTGCGGAGGCGCCGAGGATGGAGATCAGGTTGCGTTCGGTGAGGAACGAGTCGTTGACGACCGCTCCGAGCACCATCAGCAGCAACAGGGCCGGTACAAGGGCGAGTTCGCGGGCCCGGCGCAGCGATCGCGACGGCTCGGTGCGCGGGCCGCTCTGCCGGGCCCGCCGTACCGGGGTCGGCTGGCCGAGGCCGACGGGGCCTTGATGTCAGCCATGGTCCACTCCTTCGATGGAGGCGATCAGCTCGTGGTCGTTCCAGCCGGCCGCGTGCTCGGCGACGACCGTGCCGTGGAAGAGGACGAGGACCCGGTCGCAGCGGCGCAGGTCGTCGAGCTCGTCGGAGACGACGAGGACCGCGGTGCCGTCCTCGCGGGCGCTGTCCATGCGGGACAGCAGGGACTCCTTGGACTTCACGTCGACGCCCGCGGTGGGGTTGATGAGGACGAGCAGGCGCGGGTCGGAGGCGAGGGCGCGGGCCATGACGACCTTCTGCGGCGTTGCCGCCGGAGAGGTCGGAGACGGGCTGGTCGGGGCCCTCCGCGTGGATGTCGAGGCGGTCGATCAGGTCGGCGGCGAAGCGGCGCTTGCGGTCGGTGCCGACGAAGCCGTAGCGGCCGAGGCGGCCCGAGGACGCTCATGGTGGCGTTGTCGCCGATGGTCATGCCGGTGACGAGTCCCTGATCGTGCCGGTCGCGCGGCACGCAGCCGACGCCCGCCGCGAGCGCGGCGCCGACGTCGCCGAACGGCAGCTGCCTGCCGTCGAGTCGGGCCGTTCCGCGCGGTCGGCGTGTGCAGTCCGGCGAACGCCTCGGCGAGCTGGATCTTGCCGCTGCCGCTGGATCCGGCGAGCCCGACGACCTCGCCGCTGCGGATGGTCAGGTCGACGTCGTGGTACGCGCTCCGAGGTGAGCCGCTGCGCGTCGAGGAGGACGGTGGCGTCGGGCTCGTGTCCACGGCGGCGCGGGCGGCCGCGCGCTCGTCGCGATGACCTCGCCGGCCATGGCCTCCACCAGTGCGGTCGCGCGGCAGTTCGCGCGACGGGCGCCGTGGTGATCCAGCGGGCGTCCCGCAGCACGGTGACCGTCTGGCAGACCTCGTACACCTCCTGGAGGTGGTGCGAGATGAACAGGAAGGTGACGCCGGATTCCTGAAGGGCCCGCATGCGGGTGAAGAGGCGCTCGATCTCGCGGTTGTCGAGCTGGGCGGTCGGCTCGTCGAGGACGATGAAGCGGGCGCCGACGCTCAACGCCCGTGCGATCTCCACCATCTGGCGGTCCTCGACCTTGAGGTCGGCGGTGCGGGCCTCGGGGTCGACATGCACGTCCCAGGTGTCGAGCAGCTCGCGCGGCCTCCTCCTGGAGCCGCCGCCAGGTGACGAAGCCGCGGCGGCAGCCGGCTGCCGGTTGATGAACAGGTTCTCGGCGACCGTCAGCTCCGGGACGACCGTCGGCTTCTGGTAGACGCAGGCGACCTTGCGCGCGCCAGGCGTCGCGGTCGCGTGAGCGGGGGCGCGGGCTCGCCGTCGAACAGGACGGTGCCCGCGTCCGGTGCCTGGAGGCCGGTGAGGACGGTGACCAGGGTGGACTTGCCGGCGCCGTTGCGGCCGACGAGGGCGTGGGACTCGCCGGGCAGGACGGTGAGCCGACCGTCCTGCAGGGCGACGGTGGGACCGTACCGCTTGGCGATGCCGACGCCTCGACCAGCGGCCTGACCGCCGCGTGGTTGTCGTCGAGGTGCTCATTTGACCGTGTTGCCCCAGAGCTTCGGCGTCGTCGACGTTGTCCTTGGTGACCAGCGGCGCGGGCAGCTGGTCCTCGAGGATGCCGCTGGGCAGCTTGACGATCTCGGAGTCGTGGTCGGTCGGGCCCGGGCTTGAACGTCTTCCCCTGCATCGCCGCCTTGATGTAGTACATGCCGTACTTGGCGTAGGCGTCGGCGGGCTGGGAGACGGTCGCGTCGATCTGGCCCTTGCGGATCGCGTCGAACTCCTGCGGGATGCCGTCGTTCGAGACGATCGTGATGTGGCCCGTCTCGCCGGCCTTCTTCAGCAGCCCCTTGGACTTGAGGGTCTGCAGGGTGGGCGCGAGGTAGACGCCGCCCGCCTGCATGTAGATGCCCTTGATGTCGGGGTTGGCGTTGAGGAGGGTGTCCAGCTTGGACGCGGCGGTGTCGGACTCCCACTTGGCGGGGATCTCCAGCACCTTGAGCTCCGGGTAGTTCTTCTTGACGCAGGCGCGGAAGGCCTCGCGAGCGGTCGCGGCCGTTGACGGAGGCGAGGTCACCCATGATCTGGACGACCTTGCCGGTCTTGACCTGCTCGCCGAGGTACTCGCAGGCCTTCTCGCCGTACGCGACGTTGTTGGCGCGTACGACCATGGCGACCTTGCCCTTCTCGGGCGCGACGTCCACGGCGACCACGGGCACGCCCTTGCGCTCGGCCTGGTCGAGGCCGGCGGAGATCGCGGCGCTGTCGAGGGGCGCGACGACGAGACCCTTGACGCCCTGGTTGAGCTGGTTGTTGATGTCGGTGATCTGCTGCGAGGGGTCGCTGTTGGAGTTGACGGTCTTGAGCGCGTCCACGCCTCTCGGACTTCGCCATCTTCGGCACGTAGTCGTTGTACGACTGCCAGAACGGCGAGGTGAGCAGGGGCAGGATCACCCCGACCTTGCCCTTTCCGTCACCGCCGCCCTTGCCGCCGGAGGCGACGTCGTCCTTCGTGCTGCCGCAGGCGGAGAGCACCAGGGCGGCGCAAGCGGCGACCGCCGCCGCGCCCACGATCCGCGACCTGTTCCGCTTGCGCACTGTTCTGCCGGCCATCTGACGGCTCCTCATCGAGCGAGATCGAGCGACTTCTGGTACCTGATGGCGGAAATATTTATCAGACCACTTGGCGGCCACAACACCCCTCGGCGCCAACTTTTCCGTGTTTCAGGCCGTAGTGGTCCGACCACATCTCTGGCTAGACTGCGGCGCATCCGGCATATTGAGGAGCGTCCGTGGAACAGACCGCCCCGCAGAAGGGCACCGTGACGCAGCGGGCCATCGAGCAGATCAAGGCGATGATCGGCGAGGGACTGCTCGAGCCGGGCCAGCGGCTGCCGACGGAGCGCGATCTGGCCACCCAGCTCGGCATCTCGCGCAGCTCCATGCGTGAGGCGATCAGGGCGCTGACGGTCCTCGGCGTCCTGGAGGCGCGGCACGGATCCGGCATCTACGTCACGCAGTTGAACGCCGGGGATCTCCTGGAGACGTTCGGCGTCGTCGCGGACCTCTCGCGCGGCGCGCGGCTTGTGGAGCTGATGGAGGTGCGCCGCGTGCTCGAGTCGACCGCGACCGCGCTGGCGGCCGCGCGCATCACGCCGGAGCAACTCGCCGAGGTGGAGCTGCACTTGGCGGCGATGGCGGCGACGGACGACCCCGAGGAGATCCTCTCCCACGACCTCGCGTTCCACCGGGTGATCGCCACGGCCGCGGGCAACGACACGATGGCCGCGATCCTGGAGGGGCTGTCGTCGCGGACGTTCCGGGCCCGCGTGTGGCGCGGCTACCAGGAGGAGGGCGCCTTCGAGCGCACGGGCCGCGAGCACGCCCGTATCCACCGCGCGCTGGTCGCCCGCGACCCGGAGGCGGCGCGCGCCGCGGCGGCGGCCCATGTGGGCGAGGTCGAGGCCTGGATGCGCAGCCAGCTCGACGCCGAACCGACCTGACCACCCCCCGCAAGAAGGAGAGTCAGCGCGGCGCCTGTGCTGCCAGCGCCGAGAGCAGGAGCCCCAGGGCCGTCTCGAAGGAGCTCTCCGCCATCAGGGGCAAGTGCGCGCGCACGGCGTCGAGTTGGGGGTACGTGTCCGCCGGGAGCGACTGGTACGTGTCCGTCCAGGCGCTGTGGTCCTGGGCGCGCCGCTCGGGCGGCAGCGCCAGATGGGAGGCGTCCAGGGCCGCGTGCCCCAGCGCCGTGTCGACGAACGCCGCGTAGTACCGGACGGCCGTTGCCGCGTCGAAGCCCGCGCTCCGCAGCAGCCCGATTCCCGTCTCCACCGCCTTGACCTCGTTGATCCGACGCGTCACGCGGTACGCGGCCATGGCGGCGATCCGCGGGTGCTCGCTGTAGGCGCGGTGGATCCGTCGCGCCATGGTCCGCAGGTCCGCGACCCAGTCGTCGCTCCGTGCGAAGCCGGCCATGCTCTCGCCGATGATCCGGTCGGCGACGGCCAGGAGCAGGTCGTCCGTGTTGTGGAAGTAGCGGTAGACCGCACTCGGGTCGCAGCCGAGCGCGGCGCCCAGTCTGCGCACGCTCAGCGCGTCGGGCCCGTGCTGGCCGACCAGGCGCAGGGCGCAGTCGACGATCAGGTCGGCGGAGAGCAGCACCCCCGACTTGGTCGGCTTGCGGCGCCGCCGCTCCACCGGAATCCGCCCTTCGGTCATACCGAATCCCCTTCCGTCTGCGCTGCCCGTTCGCCTTATGTCAACACCATTGACGCAACATTGACAAGGCCTGTTTGATCGCAGCCTCCCTCCCCTCCTCCGGTTTCAGGAGTGTCCGAATGAGCAGCGAACCCCCTGGCCTGCGCCGTTCCCTCGGTGTCGTCGACGGCGTCGCCATCGCCGCGTCCAGCACCGCGGCCACCACCAGCATCGGAATCGGCATGGGTGCGCTCGCCGCGACGGTGGGCCTCCAGGCCCCGGCGATCCTGCTGCTGTGGCGTTCCTTCCGATCCTGGGCATCGCCTCCGCGTACGCCCGCCTCAACCGCTCCGAGCCGAACATGGGCAGCGGCTACATGTGGGTCGGCAGGTCGCTCGGCCCGTGGCCCGGCTTCATCACGGGCTGGGTCACCCTGATCGGCACAGTCATCTTCATGGCGTACACCAGCGCCGTGACCGGGTCGGTCTTCCTCCAGTTCCGCAACAAGGCCGGCTGGCACCACGCCCTCGGACTCACGCTGGACCCGAACTCGACGGCCCTGAGCACCGTCGTCGGCCTCCTGGTCCTGGCCGTCGTCACGTACACGGCGATCACCGGCGTCCGCAAGGCGCACCCGGCTCCAGACCTGGCTGCTGGTCTTCGAGTACGCGGTCCTGCTGGTCTTCTGCGGCTGGGCCCTGATCTCGGCGGCCACGCCTTCCAGTGGTCGTGGCTGAACCCCTTCGCGATCCGCGACGGCACGGCCTTCGCCCAGGGCCTCGTCCTCGCGGTGTTCTTCTTCTGGGGCTGGGACGCGGCGTTCAGCGTCACCGAGGAGACGAAGAACGTGCGCGACGCGGCCCGCGGCGGACTTCATCGCGCTGTTCACGATGCTCGCGATGTTCCTCTACGGAGCCGTGGCCTTCCAGCGCGAGATGAGCCTGCCGCGAGCTCGTCGCCCAGGGCCCGCAGGGCCTCACGTATCTGGGCGCGAAACTGGCCGACGAGCCGTGGGCGACGCTGCCGCTGCTCGCGCTGATGTTCTCCGCGGTGGCCTCGCTCCAGTCGAGCGTCATCCCGACGGCCCGCGGCCTCCTCGCCATGGGCCGCGACCGCACGATGGGCCAGGTATGGACCCGCGTCAGCCCGCGTTACGGATCCCCGGCCCTGGGCACGGTCCTCATCATGTCGATCTCCGCCGCGGTCTCCGTGCTCGCGCTGGCCATCCCCAAGCTCAACGAGATGATCCTCGCCGCCGTCAACTCCATCGGCCTGGTCGTCGCCCTGTACTACGGCCTGACGGCGCTCGCCTGCGCGGTCCGCTTCCGCGCCGCCCTGCGCGGTCCGCTGTCCGGTGCGCTGCGCGCGGTCGTGGCCCCCGGCGGTCAGCGGCCTCGCGCTCCTCGGGATCGGCGTCTACCTCGCCCGCTCGTACGTGACGATGAGCGACAGCTTCGAACTCAGCCCGGACAACGGGTGGTTCATGCTGTCGGTACCGGTCGCCATCGTCGCTGTCCGGCCTGGTGATGGCCGCCTACGCCAAGTACGTGCGCCGCTCCCCGTACTTCGTCAAGGGCGGTGTCACCACTCCCGAGCCGGTCCCCCTGACCGCCGAACGTTCCTGACCAGCCCCTGTCCCCTCACTCCAAGGAGTCACGTCCCATGCCCGACACCGCCCCCGCCGATCTCGTCTTCACCGGCGGCCCGGTCCACACCGTCGACCCCGCCCGGTCGCGCGCGACCTCCGTGGCCGTACGCGGCGAGCGGATCGTCGCCGTCGGGCCACGACGAGGTACGCGAACTCGTCGGCCCGGCCACCGAGGTGGTGGACCTGGAGGGCAAGCTGCTCATCCCCGGCTTCCAGGACGCGCACGTCCATCCGGTCGGCGGCGGCCTGGAACTCGGCCAGTGCGACCTCAGCGGCGCGACGACCCTCGACGAGTACCGGCGCCGCATCCGCGCGTACGCCGCAGGCGCACCCCGACACCGAGTGGATCACCGGCGGCGGCTGGTCGATGGAGGCGTTCCCCGGCGGCCTGCCGACGGCCGCCGAGCTCGACGCCCTCGTCCCCGACCGCCCGGCGTACCTCGTCAACCGCGATCACCACGGCGCCTGGGTCAACACCCGCGCCCTGGAGCCGCCGGGATCGACGCCGGCACCCCCGACCCCGCCGACGGCCGCATCGAGCGCGACGCCGACGGCGCACCGACCGGCATGCTCCAGGAGGGCGCGGCGGACTGGTCGGACGGCTGCTGCCGCGCCGTCACGCTGGAGCGAGCGGATCGCCGGCCTGCTGCGGGCCCAGGCGCTGCTGCACTCGCTCGGCGTCACCGCGTGGCAGGACGCGATCCTCGGCGCAGCACGCCGACCTCGACCGACGCCACGGACGCCTATCTCGCGACCGCCGCGCGACGGGCGCGCTCACCGCGCGGGTGCGTCGGCGCGCTGTGGTGGGACCGGACGCGCGGCACCGAGCAGATCGCCGAGCTCGTGGCGCGGCGCGACGGCCGTGCACGCGCGGACGGCTGCGCTGCGACCAGCGTGAAGATCATGCAGGACGGCGTCGCCGAGAACGACACCGCGGCCCTGCTCGGCCCCTACCTGACGGCTGCGGCTGCGCCTCCGACAACAGCGGCATCAGCTTCGTCGACCCCGTCGACCTCCAGAAGTACGTGACCGAGCTGGACGCGCGCGGCTTCCAGGTGCACTTCCACGCCCTCGGCGACCGGGCCGTGCGCGAGGCACTCGACGCCGTCGAGGCGGCCCGCACGCGCCAACGGGCGCACCGACACCCGGCCCGCACCTCGCCCATCTCCAGGTGGTCCACCCCGACGACATCGCGCCGGTTCCGGGAGCTGGGCGCGACGGCGAACATCCAGGCGCTGTGGGCGGCGCACGAGCCGCAGATGGACGAGCTGACGATCCCGTTCCTCGGCCCCGAGCGCAGCCGCGTGGCAGTACCCGTTCGGCGATCTGCTGCGTTCGGGCGCCACGCTCGCGGCGGGCAGCGACTGGCCGGTCAGCAGCCCGGACCCGATCGAGGCCATCCACGTCGCGGTCAACCGCGTCCTGCCCGACGCCGGCGCCGCGGCACCGGTGTTCCTGCCGGAGCAGCGGATCGGCCTGGGCGCGGCGCTCGCCGCGTACACGGCGGGCAGCGCGTACGTGAACCACCTCGACGACGTGACCGGCACGATCACGCCGGGCACGCCTCGCCGACCTGGTCGTCCTCGACCGCGACCCGTTCGCGGCGCCCGACGGAGGAGATCGGCGCGACGCGTGTCCTGGAGACGTTCGTCGGCGGCGAGCGGGTGTACGCCGCCGGGTGACCGCGTTCCTACACGTCCGCCGCACACCGGAAACCGCAGTTCCCGCTGCTGGAGTCCGGTGTGTTGGCGGTGCGCGCGGCCACGCGGTAGCGGTTGCAGTACGAGTCGTGGCACATGTACGAGCCGCCGCGCATCACCCGCGTGTCGCCCTCGGCGGGGCCGCGCGGATCGGTGAGCGGGCGCCGCCGGGTGGTCGGTGCGTGAACCGGTCGGCGACCCACTCCCACACGTTGCCGACGGTGTTGTGGAGGCCGTAGGCGTTGGGCCGGTAGGCGTCGACGGGCGCCGTGCCGGTGTGGCCGTCCTCGCCCGTGTTCACGACGGGGAACTCGCCCTGCCAGATGTTGCAGCGCCAGTGGCCGCGCGGGGTCAGCTCGTCGCCCCACGGGTAGCGGGCCTGGTCGAGGCCGCCGCGGGCCGCGTACTCCCACTCGGCCTCGGTGGGCAGCCGCTTGCCGGCCCAGGCGGCGTAGGCGCTCGCGTCGTCCCAGCTGACGTGGATCACGGGGTGCCGCGACCGGTCGCCGATCCCGGAGCCGGGTCCCTCGGGCGCGCGCCAGGTCGCGCCCTCGACACCCCGCCACCAGGGGGTCCGCCGGGGCGGGCGTCGCGCGGGCGAGGCGCGGGTCGAGGAAGCCGGCGAAGACGGACGACCAGCCGAACCGCTCGGCGGCGGTCACGAAGCCGGTGTCCTTGACGAACGTCGCGAACTGGGCGTTCGTGACCGCGTGTTCGTCGATCCGGAAGCGGCCGACAGTGACCTCGCGGACCGGACCCTCGCCGTCGCCGGGGTTCGCCCGGTCGTCCTCGTTGCCCATGCGGAACGTGCCGCCGGGCAGGGTCACCATGCCCTTGCCGGAGGCGCGCCGGACCGTCGGGACGAGGGGCACGGGCTGCGGATCGCCGCCGCCTTCACGGCGCGCGGCGCAGCAGGCCTTCGGGGTCACGTCTTCCGCAGTCATGGTTCCGCCTCGTACACGCACTCGACCGATGCGGCCGATCCTCGCACGCGTGGGGCGGCCCGCGTCCGGCGGGCCACCCCACGTCCCTGTCCCCGCGCTCAGACCCGGGAGCGGTAGAGGCCGAACCGGGCGATGTGCGGGCCGGTGCGGGTCTGCGTGATCCGCAGGCGCCACTCGCGGGCCGTCACCGGCGCGGGCAGGACCAGGACGCGGCTCGCGCCGATCGTCCCGGCCCGCGCCACCTCGGTCCAGGCGCCGCCGGACTTCGCCTCCACGACGAACTGCTCCACCTGCTGCCCGTGCCGGATGTCCTCGGCGAGCCGGATCCGGTCGACCTCCCGGGCGGTGCGCAGGTCGACGGTGCGGGTGCCCTCGCCGTCGTCGCGCACACGGGCGCCGTGCGCCAGGTCCGCGGGCAGTTCGCGGTCGATGCGCTCGCGGAACTCCTTGAGCCGCGCCACGTCCGCCGCGGGCAGCAGGCCGTCCGTGTCCGGCGGGATGTTGAGCAGCAGCACGGAGTTGCGGCCCACGGACCGGAACCAGATGTCGGCCAACTGGTCGACGCTCTTGGGCTGTTGGTCCGCGTGGTAGAACCATCCGGGCCTGATGGACACGTCGCACTCGGCGGGCCACCACTGGAGGTACTGGGCCACGGAGCGCGACTGCGCGAGCGCGTCACGGCTGCCCTGGTCCGGCGCGTCGTACCGCAGGGCGTAGTCGACGCTTCCGTTGCCCGAGTCCTTGACCGGGACGACGCTCCACTCGTCCTCGCGGGCCAGTCCGCCCTCGTTGCCCACCCAGCGCACATCCGGTCCGCGCACGGCCATGGTGGCGCCGGGGGCGAGCGCGCGGATCACCGCGTACCAGCTGTCCCAGTCGTACGTCTCGACCTTCTCCGGTGGGATGCGGCCCTGCGCGCCGTCGAACCACACCTCGTCGACAGGCCCGTACTCGGTGAGCACCTCGTAGAGCTGGTTGAGCATGTGGGCGCCGTAGTCGGTCGCGTCGAGGGTGAACGTGCGCGGGTCGCCGCCTGCCCGGTCGTCGCCGTCGACGAGCGTGGGGATGGTGCGAGCGGACCGCTTGCTGCCGTTGGCGTAGACGCCGTCGAGGTACTGGTTCTCGTCCGCGGGCGAGATGTAGACGCCGAGCTTGATGCCGTACTTGCGCATGGAGTCGGCGAAGGAGCGCAGCACGTCGCCCCGGCCGTCGCGCCAACTGCTGGACGCGACACCGTGCTTGGTGTAGCGGGACGGGTAGAGGACGAAGCCGTCGTGGTGCTTGACCGTGAGGATGGCGAGTTTGAATCCGCCGTCGCGCAGCGCGCGTGCCCACTGGTCGGTGTCGAGGCCCGTCGGCTGGAAGACGTTCGGGTCCTCGTCGCCGGTGCCCCATTCGAGGCCGGTGAAGGTGTTCACGCCGAAGTGCAGGAAGGCGGTCTTCTCCAGGCTCTGCCAGGCGATCTGACGGGCCGTCGGGCGGACCTGTGAGGCCTTGGCGACCAGATTCCTCCGGGGAGTCCGCGGTGCTGATGGGGATGCGGTAGTGGGGTTCTGCCGCCGTGGTTGCGGTCGCTGCCGGGGCGGCCAGGGCGAGGGAGTTGCTCGACGCGGCCACGGCCGTGGCCACGGCGGCGGTCATGAAGAGTCGTCTGCTGACGGTCATCTGCGGGTGGGATCCCTTCGCGGGCGGCGCCGGTTCAGCGCTGGGTCAGCGTCCAGACGGTCGGGGTCTGCTGGTCGGGCGGGTTCTGCACGAGACGTCCGTCGGGTGTCGCGTTCAGGGTCATGCGTGTGAGGGCGTTGGTGAGCACGTAGCCACCGCCGGAGCGGGTCACCTGCCAGCGCTGAAGGGTGTTCTTCGCGTCGCAGGTCTCCTGCGTGACCGCCGAGCCGGGCTGCAGCGGCACGTTGAGGGTGAGCTTTCCGCTGCGGGTCTCCAGGCAGTTGCCGGTCGCGGTGGACTTGAGGGTCAGATAGCCGTCCGGGGTGCGGGTGAGCGCGAAGCCGGCCGCCTGCGTGCGGTGGCGTGTGTCGGCGAGGGTGTACGCGCCGTCGGCGAGGGGCGGCTGCGTCAGGACCCGCTGTCCCGGTGCCGTGCCGACGTCCTCGGCCCGCGCGGTGAAGCCGGCGTACGTCGCGTCGGGGTGCGGGTCGCTCCATGTCGCCTGCGCGAGATGGCTCAGGGGCAGCCGGGCCGCTGCGGCGACCTCGTTCTCTGTCTCTCCGCGCCCGTTGTCGGGCCACAGGCTGATCTTGGCGCCGGTGATGCCTTCGCGCGAGGCGAGCTTCTCGCCCTCGAAGCTGCGCGGGTCCCACTGCTCGTCGTAGAGCTTCCGCGTGTCCGTGTGGAAGCCGCCGCGTATGAGGTAGAGAGAGTAGGCGGAGTTCATCACGGGGTAGCCCTGCGCGATCAGTTCACTGGGCTTCACCTTGACGCCGAGCCAGTGCTCGACGGTCGTGCCGGCCGTCACGGGGACGGTGTTGGCGCCGGTGAGGCCGTCGTTCCAGATGCGCAGCCGCTTGCCCTTGCTCGCGGCGTACTCGCCGACGCGGTTGACGAAGTCGATGAACGCGTCCTGGGGCGTGGCGTTCTCGCCGTACTTCTTCTTCGCGTACGCGGCGATCTGCGGGTACTTGGCGAAGTCCGAGCCGAGCATGTACTCGTCGGCGCCCATGTGCCACCACTTGGCGGGGAACACCTCGCCGTACTCGTCGATGAGGCTCTTGTAGTAGTCGAAGGCCGCGGGTGCGGTGATGTCGAGGCGGGACGGCTGCGGCTTGCCGTCGGAGTCGGTGAGCTGGAGGTCGGGGCGGTTCTCGATCCAGGGGTCCATGTGGCCCGGGGAGTTGATCTCCGGAACGATGGTGACGTGGTACTTCTCGCCGAGCGCGACGAGGCGGCGTATCTCGCTCCTGGTGTAGTAGCCCCAGGTGTTGGCCTCGGGGTGCCGGTCGCTCTTCACCTTCAGCTCGACGAGCAGCTGGTTGAGCTTGTGGTACGCCATGTCGCGCACCAAGTTCTCCATCCAGTCCGTGGAGATGTGCACGTAGCAGGCGCAGACGCCGACGCCGCGTTCCTTGTAGCGGGGCACGTCGACGGTGCGTCCGGCCGGCACCTGGTCGCCCTGGGCGAGGAGCTGGAGGAGGGTGCGGGTGCCGTAGAAGGCTCCGGCCTCGGCCGCTCCGGTGATCTCGAGCCGCTGTGCGGCGCGGAGTTCGTAGCCCTCGGCGCCCAGGGACCCGCTCCGTGACGGCTCGACATCGACCACGATGTCGCCGGTACGGGACGGACCGCCGGTGACCGGCACGGTGCCCTTGCCCGCGGCGTGCAGGTCATCGGCGAGCGTGGTGGCGACGCGGCGAGAGGCGGCGTCGTGCGCGACCAGGCGGGCGCCGGGACCGTAGGAGTAAGTACCGTGTCCTGGCGTCCAGTTGGTGAGGCTCGGCAGGGTCCGGGGCACGGGGTCCTGGGGTGCCGCCCGCGCCAGGGGGGCCGGTGCCGCAAGCAGCAGGAACGCCGCGACGGTGCCGATCAGTCGGTGTCTGCGTCGCCGGGGTGCGATCGTGGAGCTCAGATCCGTCATGAGGTCCGATGATTCAAGCCCTCCGGCGGGGTGTCAATGGATCGTTGCCGGCGACCACTTGGACATCTCGCAAAACTCATCGGATGAATCAGTCGGCTGAGCTACCGAACGCGGGGGGCGGCGGACCCCCGGTCCGCCGCCCCCCGCTACTCACTCACGGGTTCACCCGGGCACCTCTCAGCCCTTCCACTCCACCTTGAACACCCACACGTGCTCGCCCGCCGCGCGTGCCGCCGCCGGCACGTCCACGACGAACGACCCGCCCTTGGTACGCCAGTTCAGCGGCCGGTCGTAGCCGAGCATCGTGACCTTGTCCCCGGCCCTGACCGGCACCGCGGCCTCGACGGTGAGCGTGGCGCCCGGCTCGGCGAGCGAGTGGATGTAGAACGCCTTGTTCGGCCTGACCGTGAACCGCAGGTCTTCGCCGAGCTGCGCCATCCGCGACCAGTAGGTGGTGTCGTAGATGGCCTCGCCGTTGGTCTTGAGCCAGTGGCCCGTCTCGCGCAGCCGGGTCTGCATGATCTCGGGGATGGTGCCGTCGGCGCGCGGCCCGATGTCGAGGAGGAAGTTGCCGTTCTTCGACACGATGTCGACGAGGCTGTGCACGACCTCTTCGGTGCTCATGTAGCGGTCGTCGGGAGTCTCGGCGTTGTAGCCGTAGCTGTACGGGTCGAGTCCGCGGCTCGACTCCCACTTCGCGACGACGGTGTTGTCGTACGTCGTGTACTCGGGCGTCGTGAAGTCGTGGAAGCCGATCCCGGAGCGGTTGTTGACGGCGACCTCGTAGGGCTTCGGGCGGTTCTTGCCGTGGTTGAAGAACTCGGCGAGGACGTTGTGCGAGTCGTTGACGCCGCCGATGTCGCACCACAGGAGCTGCGGGTCGTAGTCGTGGATCAGCTCCAGCATCTGCGGGGCCTGGAAGCCCTTCACGTAGTCCTTGCCGGACGTGTAGCCGGTGTAGGGGACGGGCTCCAGCGTGTACGGGTTGCGCGGGGCGTGGCCCATCCACGGGTTGTCCGGGTTGAACCACTCGGGCATCGAGAAGTACAGGCCGCGATGCAGTTCGGGTGTGTAGCGGCGGGACGCGTCGAAGAGCTCCTTGATGATGTCCCGCTTGGGGCCCATCTTCACGGCGTTGCGGTCCGACAGCTTGGTGTCCCAGAGCGCGAAGCCCTCGTGGTGCTTGGAGGTGAGGACGTGGTACTGGGCGCCGGCGTCCCGGAACAGCTCGACCCACGCGCGCGGGTCCCACTTCTTCGCGGTGAACATCGGGATGAAGTCGTCGTACGCGAAGTCCTCGCCGTACGTGGCCTTGTGGTGGGCGTACGTCGGGTTGTTCGGGTCCTGCATCTGGTCCCAGTACCACTCGGCGTACTGCTTGCCGACCGGCGCCCACGCGGGCACCGAGTAGACGCCCCAGTGGATGAAGATGCCGAACTTCGCGGAGTGGAACCAGTACGGGGCCTGGTGGCCGGAGAGCGACGCGTCGGTCGGCTCGTAGTCGGGCACGCCGAGCGTGAGCTTCCTGGAGCTGGCCGCGGCCTGGTGTCCGCGCCCGGTGGCGACGACCTTGCCGTCCTGGACGGTGCCGGGCGCGGTGCCCGCGCGGTTGCGGATGCCGACGCGGACGCGGGCCTGCTCACCGGGGGCGAGGCGTGTGACGCGGGCGGGCTCGACGGTGCGCGCGCCGGGCACGTCGACGCGGACGGTGAGGGCGTCGGCGGTGACGATGCCGACGGTGCCCGCGTTCACGACGGTCGCCTCGACGCTCTGCGCGCCGGTCGACTCCAGGAGCGAGGACGTGGAGTGCGCGTCGCGCAGCGCAAGCGCCCGGCCCTGCGCGGCCGGCTGGAGCGAGAGCCCGAAGACGTGCAGGGCGGTCTTGTTGGCCTCGGCCGGGTTGAGCTTCGGCAGGGTGATCGCGACGGCCTCGCGCTGCGGGTCGAGGGGGATCTCGCTGGTGCCGATGCCGACGCGGCTGGTGTCCTTGGTGCCGTCAGGCTTGTAGCGGTAGGCGGCGGAGAGCGGGCCGCCGGAGGAGTACCAGTCCGCGCCGCCGAGTCCGGCGCTCGCGGTGGAGCCGTCGGCGTAGTGGACGGTCGCGCTGCCGGACGCGTTGCCGTAGCTGCCTGCGGTCAGGAACATTGCGGACAGATAGCGGCCCTTGGGGAGGTCGACGCGCTGCCCCATGGCCACGATGTTGTTCTTCGCGCCCGCCGCCGACGACGGGAAGACGTAGGCGATCCCGTCGAGTTCGACGGGTCCTGCGGGCAGTTCCTCGCCGGGGAAGGTGTAGCCGCTGCCGTCGAAGTCGCCTCCGCGGGCGGCCGAGGTGTCGACACCGTCGTTGTCGAAGTGGGCGTCGAGCGGAACCGGCACCGGGTCGGGGACGGGCCCCCAGACGGCGTCCGCGGACGCGGTCCGGGCGGTGGCCGCCGCGTCGGACGCGGCCGCCGGTCCGGCGGCGGCGAGCGGCACTGCGGCCGCGGCTGCCACCGCTGCGGCCGTCCCGAGGACCTGGCGTCTTGGGTACGAACTCATACTCAGCACTCCCTGATGCGGCTCAAGGCTGGGCATTCATCGGAGGTCTGATGATGGTGGGGGTCCTTGAGCGCGTCAATGGGCCGCGCAGAGGCGATAGTTGAGAGAGTGATCCGATGACCGCTCATCGGCACCCGGCCCAGAGCGGCACCCGCGACGAATGTCCGAAAACGGCCGCCTGTCAGCGCCTGCGAAGAAGGAGTGAAACCGATCTCCGGGGATCTGCCACCGTCGGTGGCCGCCGCGTCACAGCGCGCGGTACATGATGTGCAGCCCCACCCGGCCGTGCCGGGCGTGCTCGTACGCGTCCGGGACCGTGCCCAGGATCGTGAAGCCGAGGGAGGTCCACAGGCCGACGGCGGGGTTGGTCTCGACGACCGCGTTGAACACCATGCCGCGGTAGCCGTCGGCCTTCGCGCGCTCCAGGACGTGCTCGGCGAGGGCGCGGCCGAAGCCGCGGCCGCCTTGGGCGGGGTCGACCATGAAGCCCGCATTGGCGATGCCGGCGGCGGGACCGCCGTAGTTCGGCGCGACGTAGGCCGAGCCGACGACAACGCCGTCCACCTCGGCCGCATACGCACGCTTGCCCGGACCCATCCAGAGGGTCCGGGCCTGCGCCTCGGGGGTGTTCGGGTCCCAGGCGTACGTCTCGCGGGACCCGACGATCTGCCGCCAGAACGGCCAGATCTGCGCCCAGTCCTTGTCCTCCGCGTCCCTGATCAGCATGTACGTGAGTCTGGCACGCCGCCGGTCAGGGACGGATACGGGGCCGGGGGCCGGTCAGTCCACGCTCGGGAGGATATGGGGCTCCGCCAGGTCGTCCTCGTAGCCCGCGAGTCTGATCGGGGCCGAGCGGGCCCAGACGTCGAGGCTGCCCAGCTTCTCTGGCCGCCGCCCCGCGCGCTCCGTGCGTTCCCGTGGGCGCTGTTCGCGATCCGTCTTCTCTGGTGTCACCGCGCACTCCTTGTGTGTCGGGTAACCCTGTCCGGCGCGTCCCGCCCGGCGTTCCCGTCGGGCGTCCGGCGCCCGGTCGGGCCTGGTTTCGTTACCGGTTCGGGCGCGGTGGCGCCGGTTTTCTGCATGGGCGACCCTGGATGGGGCCGTCCCGCGACGGACCACGGGTGCTGGTTGGACCACGTTGTGCTGTCCGTCGGCTACAGACAGAGTAACCATATGAGCAGGGTCCCGCTCGATGGGGCCGAAACCAGAGAGACGTCCGAGGGTCGCCGGGGATTCATCCGGCCACCGGCGATATGACACCCGACTGGGCGACGACTACGTGGGGTCCGGCCGGGCCGTGTTGATCGATCGCCCCGGATCGTCGGTCGACTCGGCCGACGGCTGGGAGGTCACATCGGGCGAACCGGAGGGCTCGGCGGGGTTCGGAGCCGGTGGCAGCACGCCTCCTGGGGGCGGCGGTCCGGTGGGGCTGGCGGTGGCGGCACCGGCGGCCTCGTTCGCGATGGCGTCGAAGTCCACGTCGCCCGTGTTCTCCAGCATCGTGATGTGATCGAGGACGGTCTGGTTGGCGTCGGTGGCGAGCTCGCGAACAAGGGTGTTGCGGGTGGTGTGGCGGACCTGGGCGATCAGGGCGAAGACCTTGCCGTGGGAGTCGCGCAGCAGGTTGGCGAACTTGTTCTCGTAGTCCTTGCCGCTCGCGGCGGTCAGCTGGTTGAGCCACCCCTGCTGCTGCGGGTTGGGCTGGTTCGGCAACTCCACGCCGAGCCGGCCCGCGACCAAGCGGACACGCTTGTCCAGGTCGGTGTGGCCGACGACGAGGTGGTCGCCCGCCATCCTGATCGCCTGCGTCGGCGCCCGCTCCATGGCCTGCTGGCCGGCCGGTATCTCCCAGAGCCCGGCGAGCCGCACCTTGACCAGGAAGTCCCGGTCGGTGGCCGACAGGGGGCCCCACTGGGTGGCCACGCTGCCCGCGTTCAGGTTGGCCGGCCCGGTGCCCGAGCGGTCGGCGTACGACCAGATCGGAAAGGCGAGTGCGCCCAGGGTGGCGACCAGGGCGGCGAAGATGAGCGCGGTCCCGTTGATGCGTCGCAAGCAATCCTCCCGATACCGGCGTCAACTCGCCGCGAGGGCGAGCTACTTGTTGGTACGGGAGGGTACGGACGTGACGGACGTGGCGTTCAGACTTTCGCGCCCCCTTTTTTTGGCCTACCCCCAGAGGGCGTCGGCGAGTGCGACCCCCGCGAAGGCGGCGCCGAGACCGGCGGCGACGCTCGCGGCCACATTGGCCACAGCGAAGAGCCGCGCCCCGTCCTGACTCAGGCGGAGGGTCTCGTACGAGAACGTCGAGTACGTGGTCAGCGCCCCGCACAGGCCCGTGCCGATGAGCAGCTGCACCCCCGACGAGGCGGCGCCCGCGGCGACGGCACCGGTGAGCAGGCCGAGCACGAGGCTGCCGCAGACGTTCACCGTGAACGTCCCCCACGGGAAGACGCTGTCGTGGCGGGTCTGCACGGCCCGGTCGGTGAGATAGCGCAGGGGCGCGCCGACCATCGCGCCGGCGATCACGAGGAGCCAGTTCACGCCCGCGTTCCGCCCTTCTCCCGGCCCACATAGCGGATGACCTCGCAGTCGTCGAGCATGACCAGGCCCTGTGACACCAGCTCGTCCAGCTCCGGCAGGAACTCCCGGATCCGCACCTCGGTGTCGACGATCACGACGGCCACGGGCAGGTCCTCGCTGAGCGAGAGCAGCCGCGAGGTGTGGATCAGGGACGACGCCCCGAACCCCTCGATGCCGCGGAAGACGCTCGCCCCCGCGAGGCCCGCCTTGTGCGCCCGGTGCACGATCTCGCTGTACACGGGCTTGCGGTGCCACGTGTGGTTCTCACCGACGAAGACGGTCAGGCGCAAGGCACGCCCGGTCAGTCGCGTCATCGCTTCCTCCACGCCAGTAGGCGGCGCGTCAGCGCCACTCCGAGCCCTACGGCGGCGAGCGCCGCCACGAGCGTCGCCGCGAGATAGACCAGGCCCGTGCGGACCCGGCCGCCGTCCACCAGGTGCTGGATGTCCACCGCGTACGTCGAGAACGTGGTGAAGCCGCCCAGGACGCCGGTGCCGAAGAACGGCCGCACCAAGCGGTGCGCCGCCCACACATCGGTGATGATCACCATGAAGACACCGATCACGAAACAGCCGAGCGCGTTCACCCACAACGTCGTCCAGGGAAACGCCCCGGGCGACGTGGGCCACAAGAGCGCGGCCCCGTAGCGGGCACAGGCACCTACGGCGCCGCCGAGCGAGACGACCGCCACGATCGGGCCCTGCGCCCGCAGGCCCGCACGCCTCTGGGCCGGCACGCGCAGATCGACGTCCGGATCGCGGGGTTCGTCCACCGCCGGGGACTGCCCACCTGTCATCCGTACCCGTCTCCTCCTCGGCCCCGGCGCCGCGCCCCACTGAAGATCACTGTCTGCGGTCACCCTATCGCCGGTCCGGACGCGCCGTTAATGTCCCGTTGTCCCCGGCGAAAGATGGCCATGGTGTCCTGCCGGAACACCGCCATACGCGGAGGTGGTCCGGAGGTCCCGTTCCGTCCCCTCCTCCCCCACCACCAGGGAGGAGCCACACTTGGCGCTCCCCTCCCTGAAGGGAGGGGATCCTTACGGCTCGCGCCGTGAGGTTTCCTGTTTCATCGCCGACTGCCCGCCCGGAGAACTCCGTTGAGGTCTTACACCAGCTCCGCAGGCTGCAACCGCCCGCCCGGCGGCCAGAAGGTTCTTCGCTGCGTTCACGTCCCGGTCATGGGTCGTGCCGCACTCACACGTCCACGTGCGGACGCTGAGCGGCATCTCGTCAGCGCAAGGCGCCGCAGGAGGAGCACAGTTTCGAGGAGGGGAACCACCGGTCGATGGCGATCACCTCACGCCCGTACCAGGCGGCCTTGTACTCCAGCATGCTCCGGAACTGAGACCACGCGGCATCGCTGATGGCGCGGGCCAGGGTGTCCGGTTCTTGACCATGTTGCGCACGGTCAGGTCCTCGATCACGAGCGTTTGGTTCTCACGCACGAGCCGAGTGGTGATCTTGTGCAGGGCATCGCGTCGGCGGTCGGCGATCCGGGCATGGATCGTTGGCCACTTTGCGCCGGGCCTTGGCCCGGTTCGCCGAGTCTTTGGCCTTCTTCGCCAGCTCTGCGCTGAGCTTTCGCAAGTCGCGACCCGGTCGCGGCGCTCGTGCCTGGGGTTGGCGATCTTCTCGCCCGGTCGAGAAGGTCAGGAGGTGGTCGAGACCGGCATCGATCCCGATGGCGGCATCAGTGGTGGGCAGCGTGCTTGATGCCGGGGTCGTCGCACAACAGGGAGACAAACCAGCGTCCCGCCGCGTCCTGCGACACGGTCACCGTGGACGGGGACATGCCCTCGGGCAGCGGCCTCGACCAACGGATCTCCAGCGGCTCCCGCATCTTCGCCAGGGTGAGCCGGCTGTCCCTGAAGCGAAACGCCGACTGGTGGTGTACTCGGCGGACTTCCGCGACTTCTTCCGGCTCTTGAAGCGCGGGTATCTGGCCCGCTTGCCGAAGAAGTTCGTGAACGCCACCTGCAGGTGCCGCAGGGCCTGCTGGAGCGGGACCGACGACACCTCGTTCAGATACGCCAGTTCCTCGGTCTGCTTCCACGCCGTCAGCATCGCGGAGCTGTGCGTTGTAGTTGACCCGCTCCTGCCGCTGCCCACGCCTCGGTCCGGGCGGCAAGCGCCAGGTTGTAGACCTTCCGCACACATCCGAACGTGCGCGACAGCTCCGCTGCCTGCGCATCCGTCGGATAGAAGCGGTACTTGAACGCCCGCTTCACATGGCTCGTGGTCACACTCGCAAACTACCGTCGCCACACGAGACGTTCAAACCCGCGGGTCAGAACACTGCGCTCCGCCCTGGCAGCGCATCCCAGCCCGCTGCCCTGCCCCACAAGAATCCGATTCCTTACCGCCCCGAAGGGCGGAGTATCCACGGAGGTATCCGATGACACGGGTCGAGCTGCGCAGCGTCGACGAGCTGATGGATCTGCTGCACGCCTGCCGCGGCGCGTGGGACACCCCCGACCGCAGCGGCGACCCCGTCGACCTGCACGACCACGCGCTGCAGACCGCCGCGCTCCTGCGCCGCGGCCACCCCAGCGACAAGGAGCTCCAGCTCGCGGGGCTCGTCCACGACATAGGCCACCTGCTGCGCCCCGGCGACGACGCGGGCCACGCGGACACGGCGGCGGCCGCGGTGCGGGGGCTGCTCGGGGAGCGGGTCGCGCGCCTGGTGCAGCTGCACGTCCCGGCCAAGCGGTACCTGGCGACATCGGACCCGGCGCGCGGCCTGTCGCCGCAGAGCGCGCTAACGCTGGAGACGCAGGGCGGGCCGATGACGCCCGAGGAGGCGGCGGCGTTCGCCCATGACCCGCTGGCCGACGACGCGGTGACGCTGCGTCAGGCGGACGACGCGGGCAAGGTGGTGGGCCTCGACGCCGGGGTCATGGAGGACTGGCGGCCGGTGGTGGAGCTGGTGGCGCAGGGGTATCGGTCCAGCAACTTCACACCATCCCTGCGTAGTTGACATGTCGGGCTGACGCCTCGTCATGAGACCGTACGCCCCATGACTTCGGAGCTCTCGCTGGAAGGCAGGGTCGCCGTCGTGACCGGGGGGTCGCGGGGCATCGGCCGGGCCGTCGCCGTGGCGCTCGCGGGTGCCGGGGCGCGGGTGTGTGTGACGGCGCGTGATCCGGGAGCGGTCCGCGAGACCGTCGCCGCGCTGACGAAGAGCGGCGCCGAGGCCACGGGACTGGCCGGGTCCGTCGCGGATCCCGCGCATCTGTGGGAGCTGACGGAGCGGGCCCTCGACGCGTACGGCCGTCTCGACATCCTGGTGAACAACGCCGCCACCAACGAACCGTACGGGCCGCTGATGGAGGCGGATCCGGAGGCCTGGCGCGCGGCGTTCACGGTCAACGTGGAGGCGCCGCTGCGGCTGGTGCAGTGCGCCTGGCGGGCCTGGATGTCGGAGCACGGCGGGGCCGTGGTGAACATCTGCACCGAGGGCGCCGGGCACGTCGGCCCCCGCGTGGGCGCCTACGGCACCAGCAAGGCGGCGCTGCTGCACCTGACGCAGCAGCTCGCGGGTGAACTGGCCCCGTCGGTGCGGGTCAACTCCGTCTCGCCCGGACTCGTCCGCACGGAGATGGCGCGCTTCGTGTGGGAGCACGCCGAGGAGTCCGTGGCGAGGGGGCTGCCGCTGGGCCGGATCGGGGAGCCGGAGGACGTGGCCCGGGCGGTGCGCTGGCTGGTGTCGGACGAGGCGGCCTGGGTGACGGGAGCCGACTTGCTGGTGGACGGCGGAACCAGGGTCAGAGCCGCGTCGCCGGGCCTGACCGATGCCGTCCACCAGCAGCTCCGTCACCGGCTGTCGGACACTCGCTGAGGGTCTACCACTTGCCGGGCGCGTAGTCCTTCAGGAAGACGCCGTACAGGTCCTCGCCGGCCTCGCCGCGGACGACCGGGTCGTAGACGCGGGCCGCGCCGTCGATCAGGTCCAGGGGGGCGTGGAAGCCCTCGTCGGCGAGGCGCAGCTTGTCGTAGTGCGGGCGCTCGTCGGTGATCCAGCCCGTGTCGACCGAGGTCATGAGGATGCCGTCGCTCTGGAACATCTCCTGGGCGCTGGTCCGCGTCACCATGTTCATGGCGGCCTTCGCTGCGTTCGTGTTCGGGTGGCCCGCGCCCTTGTAGCCGCGGCCGAAGACGCCTTCCATCGCCGAGACGTTCACGACGTAGGCGCGTCCGCTCGACGCCTTCTTCGCGGCGTCGGCCATGGCCGGGCGCAGCGCGCTGATCAGGATGAACGGCGCCGTGTAGTTGCACAGCTGGGTCTCGAGGAGCTCCACCGGGGAGATCTGCTCGATCGTCTGCACCCATGTGTTGCTGTCGACGACGTCCGGGACGAGGCCGCCCGCGTCGATGGCGCTGCCGTCGCGGTGCCGGGCGACGCTGGCGTTGCCCGCGACCAGGGCGAGATCGGCGACCTTCTGGGCGTCGAGGCCGGAGATACCGGCGGGCAGCGCGGTCAGGCCGTCGACCGCGCCGGAGTTGAACGCGCCGATGACGTGGTGGGCGGGCAGCTCACCGGCCGGCAGCGGGGCGCTCTCGCCCTCGACGAGGGCGGCGTACGCGGAGGGCAGCCGGCGTACGGTCTGCGTCGCGTTGTTGATGAGGATGTCCAGCGGGCCCTGCTCGGCGACCTGCTCGGCCAGGGCCACGGCCTGGGCCGGGTCCCGCAGGTCGATGCCGACGACCTCGAGGCGGTCCATCCAGTCCGCGGAGTCGTCCATCGCCTTGAAGCGGCGGATGGCGTCCTTGGGGAACCGCGTCGTGATCGTCGTGTGCGCGCCGTCACGCAGCAGGCGCAGCGCGATGTACATGCCGATCTTGGCGCGGCCGCCGGTGAGCAGGGCGCGCTTGCCGGAGAGGTCGGCGCGGATGTCGCGCTTGGCGCGGTTCACGGCGGCGCACTCGGGACAGAGCTGGTGGTAGAAGTAGTCGACCTCGACGTACCGGGCCTTGCAGGTGTAGCAGGAGCGGGGACGCTGGAGTATCCCCGCGAGCCTGCCCTCCTGGACCTGCGAGGACGGCAGGAGGCCCTCGGTCTCGTCGTCGATGCGCTCGGCGGAGCCGGTCGCGGTCGCCTCGGTGACGGCCTTGTCGTGGGCGGTCTTCGCGGCGCGGCGCTCCTGGCGGCGGCGCTGCTTCACGGTCCGGTAGACACCGGCCGTGGCCCGCCGGACCTGGATCGCGTCGGGGTGGTCGACGTCCAGCTTGTCGAGTTCGTCGAGCACGCTCAGGCAGACGGCGAGCCGCTCGGGGTCGATCCCGGGGCCGAACGACTCCTGCGACACCACCATGGCGTTCATGGCGCCCGTCTGGCTGTCCTCTGTCATCGTCACCGCTGCGTTCCTCGCGTCACTCGGACCGCGGCGTGCTGTGAGTGACCGCGGATGCTCTCAAAAGGCGGAACCTTACAACCTGCTGTCGACATTCCGCCAAGTGGGCAGTTTATCCCGCTCCAGGACCGGGCCGGGAACGCCGGTCCTGGATCTTGGTCCGGTACGGCCGCTCACGCAGGGGCGAACCCGAAAGGGCCACGACCAGGGCGCGACGCCCGGGTGACGGAAGACACGTGATCCCTAAGGCGGCGGACATCGCGCCCGCCGCCCTGACCACACTCCTTGCCCCCCTACAGCCACCCCCTGTCCCGCGCGTACCACCCCAGCTGGATGCGCGAGTCGGTGCCCGCCAGGTCCATCAGGCGGCGGATGCGGCGCTGCACGGTGCGGCGGCCGAGGCCCGTGTGGTGGGCGGCGGAGGCGTCCGTGTGCCCGGCGAGCAGCAGGGCGAGCAGTCTGCGGTCCTCCTCGTCGGGGAGTTCGTCGGCCGTGGCGGGGCTCGGCGTGAGCCGGCCCGCGCCGTCCTCGCGCAGCCGCACCGCACGCTCCCACTGCAGCTCGAAGAGTGTGATGAGGGAGGTGAGCAGCCCGCCGGGGCGTACCAGCAGGACCCCGTCCCGGTCGCCCCCGCTCGCGTCGAGCTGGACGACGGCGAGGTCGTCGTCGGTGATGAGCAGCTTGCAGGGCAGCTCGGGTGTGAACCGGATCTCCTGGCCCCGGTCGAGGGAGGCCCGGATCTCCTGGGGAGCCCCGGGTTCGTTGAGGACGGCGCGCTCGATGACCAGACGTTCGCGGACGCCGCGCCGGCTGAGGTCCGCCTCGTCGGCGTCGCTGGTGTCCTGGACGCCGATGACGGCGAAGGGCGGCTTGGCGAAGAAGCGGACGTCGCCGCGGGCCCCGCGCAGCCGGTGCTGGATGAGGCGCCCGACGCGCTCGCGTCCCCGCACCACTTCGAGGGCCGGGCCGGCGGTCGCGGTGCGCCTGCGGAAGATCTCGGTGAGCTCCTCGACCCCTGCCCTGGCCTGGAGTACGGCGCGCTCCTGGGTCAGCACCAGTTCGGTGAGGGCGAGTTGGGGTGATACGGCCGTGAGCAGACCGTCGGCCTCATCGGCGAGTCCGAGGGCGCGGAGCCGGGTGGCGGCCGGGTCGGGTCCCGCGTCCGCGGGCCCCTCTTCGACGAGGCGCCGGTAGAGCTTCTCCTCGTCGGCGTCGAGGCCGAGCCCGCCGAGCGATCCTGGTGCGTCGGTCATGCACCGATCATCGCTCAACGGGCCCGGTCCTGATCAAGGGCCGAAATCAGCCCTGCTCGTCGCACCACATGTCGGGGCAGCCCGAGTTGTAGGCGTCGGTCAGGGTTTCGGTGAGTGCGGCCCCGGAGGTGTCGGTGGCTGTGGTGCGCAGCGACACCTTGGCCGTACCGGCGGCCGGGACCGTCACCTTCCAGCGCCCTGCGTCACCGCGCACCGCGGTGGCCCGGTGCCAGGTGGCGCCGTCGGTGGCGTACCAGACCTTGAGCGAGGTGACGGGCCTGTCCCCCTTCGCGGCGCCGACCGTGTATGTCAAGTCGTCCTTCGCTCCTACCGAGTTGGTGCCGCTGAGCGGCAGGTCGTAGTCGAGGTCGACGAGCCGGGCGGGCGTGGCGTGTGCCGCGTGGCCCGAGCGCAGACGCCACTCGCTGGTGACGCGGGTGCCGAGCTGCCAGGTGACAGGGTCGCCGCCGTCCCGCTGGGCGTCGATGGTGAGGCGGTACCAGCGGTCGCCGCGCGGCAGGTCGAACACGGCCTGGCCCGGGCGGTCGTTCCTGTCGACGACGGTGCCGTCGTCGGCGGCGAGGACCGTGGTTCCCTGGTCGGCCTGGGGCGCGTACTCGGACTGGTGCCCGGCCGCGTCGGAGAACACCGGGAACGCGACCCGTAGTTTGTCGCCGTCCCGCACGACGGAGCTGTCGCCGGGCGCCGGGTTGAAGGGCGCCGACATCCAGTCGTCGGCGTAGGTGCGGCCCGCTTCGTACACGGTAGGCGCGGTCAGCAGGGTGCCCAGCGGGAACACGGCGTCGCCGACGTCGTACTGGTAGTGGAAGGTCGCCGTGGTCCACGGCACGCCCGGTGTGACGTAGACGTCCTGCGCGGCGGGCACCCGGTAGCGCGCCATCTGCTGCACGAGCCGCAAGCCGTGCCAGGTCGTCCAGGCGTACAGGCCCTTGGGGTCGCCCGGGTATCCGTGGGTGCGCTCGGTGGTGCGGATGCGGGCGAGGTCCGCCCGGCGGTCGTACCAGTCGGCGCCAGCGGGGATCGCGCCGTCGCTCTTGTGGAAGAGGAAGTACGCGGTCGGGGAGGTGTCGACGCCGTCGACGGTCAGCGTCAGCGGGCCCTGGGCGAGCCGGTCCTTCAGCAACGGCATCGACTCCGCGTTCACGGCGGCGATCGGCGTCGGCTTGTACACCGACAGGCCGTAGCCCTGGTACAGGATCAGGGCGACGCCCGCGTCTGTGAGCTTCTGGTAGATCGGGTTGTTGACCGAGGGCGAGGACTTCGTGGGCTGCCACAGCACGATCGCGCCCTTGAGGTCCTTGCCGGCGAGCTCCTCGTCCGTGCCGCCGCCGATGTCGGTCACCTTGCCGGTGACGCTGCCCGTCCAGCGGTAGATGCTGTACTGCGACAGCTGGAGCCCGAGGTCCTGGGGCTTTCCGCCGGGTTCGTGCGCGTCGATCTCACGCTGCTGCCAGGACGTGCCGCCGAACAGCATCAGTCCGTCGTAGGTCTCCCCCCGGGGGTCGGCACCACCTGCACCGCGTACGGTCCCGCGGCGCTGGTGGCGACGAGGCCGGTGTCGGCGCCGCCGAGCGAGGAGACGAGGCCGGTCGCGCCGCTGGTGGTGGTGCGCACTCCCGCGTCGTCGACGCCCATGCGTACGGGCTTCGCGCCGTCGGTCGACAGCCGCACGGTGGCGTTCTCGCCGAGGGTGACGCGCCGGACGGAGTGGATCGCGGTCAGGCCCACGACGGTCCTGCCGACCTTGTCGTACTCCCAGGTGCTGACGAGGAGTCGGTAACTGCCGCGCGGGAGCGTCGCGTTGCGAGATCCGGTGCCGCTGACGCCGGTGAGCAGGGAATCGCCGGTCTTTTCGTTCTGGACGACGACGGTGGTCGAGGTGTCTTCGGCGCCCTCGCGCGGGGCGGGCCCGGTGAGGGTGAGGACTCCGGACTCGTCGTCGGCCGTCACGGACACGGGGACGCTCACGTGTCCCTTGCCGGGCCAGTCGGCGACGACGTGCCCGCCGAGGGAGGCACCCGCGCCCGCTTGCGCGAGGGCGAGGCGCACCGTGGTGGTGGCGGTGCCGCGCGCCGGGACGGTGACGCTTTCCTGACCGGGCTTCATCAGGTTGCTGTCGGAGGTGACGTGGAGGCGGACCGCTTTGCCGGTGGTGTTCGTCCAGGTGATCTCGCGGGTCTCGTCACTGCCTGACGCGCGGGCCGCGAGCGTGGCGGGTGCGGCCGTCACCTTGGCATCCAGGGACGCCGGTACGTCGACGAGCCCGCCGCCCGTCTCGTCGACGGTGGTGCCCCGCACGTCGGCCGCCGCGCCGACCAGGGCCGACTTCAGCCGCTGTCCGGACCAGTCCGGGTGCTTCTGCTTGAGCAGCGCCGCAGCTCCGCGACATGGGGCGTCGCCATCGAGGTGCCGGACAGGGAGCGTACGAGGAGTGCGGCGGGGTCGCTAGCGTGCCGGCGGCGCGGGGGCGATGATGGAGCTGCCCGGTGCGGCGATCTCCGGCTTGACCGCGCAGCGGCCGTCGCGCGGGCCGCGCGACGGAGAAGGAGCGACAGTGTCCGGATTGGTCGACCGCGAGCGACGGTGAGCGCGTCGTCGGCGCGGCGCCGGGCGCGCTGATCGTGCGGCGCCGGTGTTGCCCGCGGCGATGACGAAGAGGGTGCCGTGCTCGCGGAGAGCGGTCGACGGCGGCGGACACGGGTCGGTGCCGTCGGAGGCGGGCCGGCGCCGAGGCGCATGGTGACGATGTCGGCGCCCTGGTCGGCGGCCCACTGCATGCCGGCGATGATCCAGGAGTCGTAGCCGCGGCCGCTGTTGTCGAGGACCTTGCCCTCGACGAGGTCGGCGCCGGGTGCGACGCCCGGCGTACGGCCGCTGAGCGCGGCGCCGGTGCCGGCGATGATCGCCGAGACGTGGGTGCCGTGGCCCTCGTTGTCCTGGACGCCCGCGCCGCGGGTGAAGTCCTGTGCGGCGACCACCCGGCCAGGTCGGGGTGCCGGCGTCGTAGCCGGTGTCCAGGACCGCGACCTTCACGCCCTTGCCGGTGGCGCCGCGCCGGTGGGCCTCGTCGGCGCCGATCTGCGGCACGGACTCGTCGAGGCTGGCCTTCACCCGGCCGTCGAGCCACACCTTGCCGATGCCGGCGGAGCGGGCGGCGGACGAGGTGGTGGCGAGCTGCTCCCAGACGGCACCCGCGTTCTTCTTCGGCACAGAGAGCACGGCGGCCCGCGCGGTGTCGAACCGGTCGGCCACGCGCGCGTGCTCGGGCGCCCGGGGCCCGCCCGCGACGGACGGCGCGTCGCCGACGACAAGGCGCAGTGCGCTCGTGTCCCCGTCGCCGTATCCCGACGCCACGAGCTCGGTCACGTCGAAGAGCCGCTGGTCGACGTGACCGCGCTCGATCTGCTCGGCGGCGTCGATCGGTACGGCGTACTCGTGCCCGTCGACGTGGTGGCGCGTGAAGCCCATGCCCTCGCGCCCCTCGCCGGGCACGATCCGCTCGATCTGCAGCGAGTTGCCGCTGCCGCTGTAGGTGACGACGTCACCAGTGAGGAGAGTGACGGTGCGGCCGCCGGTCGGGGTCGCCTGGGCGCCCGGGTCGGCGAAGACGGGCGCGTCCCCGGCGGCGGTCGCGGGTATCGCCGCGCCGACGAGCAGGGCGGCGAGCACCGAGGCGCCCGCCGCCGACCATCTGCCGCGCCGTGCGGACCGCTTCGCGCCGCGTGGCGAACCGGCCGTGGAGCCGGGTCCGTCTGCCGAGCCGGGTCTTTCTGTGGAGCCGGGTCTTTGCGTCGAGCTGTGTATCGGGGGCCGCGCAGAGGGCACTTGCCACGAAGAGGGCACTGTCCAACTCCCTTGTCCACCTGGTCGGATGGACGGAAGGATTCCAGCGCGGAGGCCCGTGCGGGGCGCCCGGAGCGGGCGGAAAGGCGCCGTGGCGCCAAGCCGCCACGCGACGGGCGGCCCACCCCTGTCAGACGGGCCGCTCCTCCACCTCGCAGGCCCGCACAAGGGCCGCGAGTTCCTCGCGGATGCCGGTCGCGAGCACGTCCAGGTCGGGGACCGCGGCGGCGTCGGCGACGAGGCCGTAGTGGACACGCCCCCGGTAGGTGGAGACGGCCACGGCGAGGGACTGGCCGCGGGCCAGCGGGGCGAAGGGGTAGACCTCGGTGAGCGGGCAGCCGCCGAGCCGCAGGCCGAGGCTGGGCAGCGGCACGCTGGTGACCAGGATGTCGAACAGGAGCCGGGCCGCCTGGCCGACGACGGGCCCGCCGAGCCGGTGGCCCAGCGGCGGCACATGGTCGGCGAGCAGCGCCACGGCGCCCGCGCCGCGTTGCGGGCCCGCGTCCTTGTTGCGGTCCATGGCCGTACGGACCGAGCGCAGCCGGGCCAGCGGGTCGGCCTCGTCGACCGGCAGCCTTCATCAGGTAGCCGGAGAGCCGGTTGCCCTGGGGGTGGGCGGTAGCGCGGACGGCGCCGGGAGACGGGGATCAGGGCCCGCGGGCGCACGCCCTTCGCTGCCGTCGCCGCGCTCGTCGAGCCAGCGCCGCAGAGCCCCGGCGACGACGGCGATGAGGACGTCGTTGACGGTGCCGCCGACGGTCTTGCGGACCCGGTGCACATCGTCGAGGTCGAGGACGACGCCCGGCCGTGCGGCGGGTGCCGGTGGCGTTCGAGGAGAGGGCGGCCGAGGATGCGCACGTCCGAGGGTGGCGCGGGCGACGGAGGCGCCGATGTCGAGGGCGACGGCGCTGGAGGCACGTCCGGCAGGAGGCCGGGCAGTGCGCGGGCGAGCGGGCCGGGAGGTCTGCGCATGTCCGGGAACGGAGCCGGCGCGCGGCGGCTCGGCGGGGCGCGGCGCGCGGGAGACGGGCAGGTCCATCGGGTCCATCACGCCGGCGGCGAGCGTCAGCGCCCGCAGCCCGTCGGCCAGCGCGTGGTGGAACTTGAACAGGACGGCGAAGAGGTGCCGTCCGCGCCCGGCAGCACATGTGCCTCCCAGGGCGGCCGGCCCGCGCTCGAGCGGCCGCTCCATCAGGCCGCCGGCCGCGGCGTGGAAGTCCGCGGTGGGCGCGTGCAGCCGTACGTGGTCGAGCGGGTCGAAGTCGGGTACGGGCACCCGCGCCGCGCCGCCGAAGGCCAGCGGGGACCAGCGGCGCCACACTCGTGGATGCGCATCCGCAGTCCGGGGACGGCGGCGGCGCGGGCGGCGAGCAGGTCCGCCGCGTGCTGGGCGTCGGCCTGGCGACTGCGCGGCGAACACGCCGAGCGCGCCCAGGTGCATCGGGTGTTCGGCGGACTCGATGTTCCAGAACGCCAGGTCGAGTGGCGCGAGCAGGTCGGAGGTCACGGGCTTGCTCTCGCGTCGACGACGGGTGGAAAGCAGTCAACCGCTCTCCGGTGATTACGGTCAAGTACGATCAAGCTACACACAGTAAACAGCAGATTAAGACCCGCCCCTTCAATGAAGGGGCGGGTCTCGTGGTGCCGGTGGGGCGTGTGGTGCCGCTACTTCAGCGCGGGCGGCGCCGCGGCGGCGGAGGTGCCCCAGGCGGAGGGCTCTGGGCCGACCGTGAAGGACAGCTCCCGCAGCCCGCGGATGTCGTCCGGTCGTCAGATACGTCTTACCCGTAAAGCGCGTTCCGTCGGTCGGCGCCGACTGGATGTACCGGTCGGAGTCCGACGTGCCCGGCGCCTTCACCGTGAGGCGGCCGCGTCGGGTAGTAGCGCCGGTCGAGGGTGAGGTCCACCCGGTCGAAGACCGGGCGTCGACAGGCCCCAGGTGTCCGTGCCGGGCTGGACCGGGAAGATCCCGATCGAGGACAGCACGTTCCAGGCGGACATGGTGCCCGAGGTCGTCGTTGCCGGTCATGCCGGTCGGCGCGTCCGTGAAGAGGGTGAGCGCCGCGTGCACGACGTCGGTCGTCTTCCAGGGCTGGCCGGTGGAGAGGTAGGTGTACGGGCGCGATCAGGTCGGGCTCGTTCTGCGGGTTGTACTTGTCCGCGTTGTAGTAGTCGTACGGGCCGTTGACCCACACCTCGCGGGCGGTCTTCGCCGGGTCCTGCAGCAGCTGGTCGTAGGCGAAGAACGAGTCGAGGCGGTCGTTGGCCGCCTCGCGTGCCGCCGATCAGGCCGACCATGCCGGGCAGGTCCTGCGGCACGAGCCACTGGTACTGCCAGGACGTGCCCTCGTGGAAGCCCTCGCTCTTGGCGGGGTCGGCCGGGCCGGTGAAGGCGCCCGCCGCGTCCCGGGCCCGGAAGAAGCCGGTCGAACGGGTCGAAGATCTTGCGGTAGTTCTGCGCCGCGCGCGTGTAGCGCGCGGCGTCCGTCCTCGTGCCCGAGGTCCCGGGCCATCTGCGCCGAGCATCGCGTCGGACAGCGCGTACTCCAGGGTCGCGGAGGCGCCGTGGTCGTAGTCGGAGTCGCCGGGCTTGGCGTGCGGGCGGCCCTTGATGTACGGCGCGAAGCCGTCCGCGATGTACTCCTCGTTGGCCTCACGGCCGACGGCCGGCGGAGTCGGCGGGCGGCACGCCGTCGGCGTTCTTCTTCAGCGCGCGGTACGCCTGCTCCTCGTACCCCTTGAGCAGCCCCTGCTGGTAGGCGTTGGTGAGGAACGGGGTGACCGGGTCGCCGGTCATGATGTTCGTCTCGACCGTGCCGTAGCCCCACTTGGGCAGCCAGCCGCTCTCCTCGTCGATCTTGATGACGGAGATCGCCATGTCGCGGGACTCACGCGGCGCGAGCAGCGACAGGAGCTGCGCCTGGGTGCGGTAGGTGTCCCACAGGGACCAGTTCTGGTAGTACGTGAAGCCCTTGGCCCGGTGGATCTTCTGGTCCCAGCCGGTGTAGCGGCCGTCGACGTCGCTGCCGATGTTCGGCGCGAGGAAGGAGCGGTAGAGCGACGAGTAGAAGGTGCGGCGCAGCGTGTCGCTGCCGCCCTGCGCCTTGACGTCGTCGAGCCGGTCCTCCCAGGCGCGGCCGGCGCGGCGTGCTCGACGCGTCGAAGGAACGGCCGCCCTCGGCACGGAGGTTGACGCGCCGCGCCCGTCGCGTCGACGTAGCGAGATCGCCGTGGTCGCCTCGACCGTGCGGTCCTTGGTGGTGTCGAAGCGCACGAAGGCGCCGCTGCGCGCACCGGCCGGCCGTCGACTCCTTCGGAGCCCTCGGTGACCGCGTCGCCGCTTCCAGGTGCCCGAGGTCGTGAACGGCCGGTCGAAGCGGGTGATCGTGTACACGGTGTACGGCTTGGTGTCCTGGCAGAAGCCGCTGCCCGTGATGGCCGTGCGGACGGTGCGGTTGTCGAGGATCTCGACCTTGGTGGTCAGACCGTCTTGTGCAGCGACTGGCCGGCGTTGAGCAGGACGTTGGCCTTGTCGGTGGCGGGGAACGTGTAGCGCTGCACGCCGGTGCGCTTCGGTCGCGGTCAGCTCGGCCTCGATGCCCGGTCTTCAGGCCGACCTTGTACGAGCCCGGGCTCGCCTTCTCGTCGTCGTGGCTGAACTCGGCCGCGTACTTCGCGTAGTCGGTCGACGTGATGTCGCCGGTCGTGGGCAGCACGGGCAGATCGCCGCCGAGGCCGCAGCCGACGCCGGACAGGTGCACGGTGGAGAAGCCGCGGATGTGGTTCTCGGCGTAGTCGTAGCCGGTGTTGTGCCCGGTGTCCGGCGAGAACTGCACCATGCCGAAGGGCACGGCGGCGCCCGGGTAGGTGTTGCCCTCGTTCTCGGTGCCGATGAACGGGTTGACCAGATCGGTGAGCCGGCCCTCGTCGGGGCCGCGGCCGCCTGGGCCGAGGGCACGGCGAGCGCACCGCCCAGGAGCGCGACCGCCGCCACCGCCGTCCCTGCTCCGCGCAGCCGTTGGGTCCATCTCATGGCGAGACCGCCTCCTCGAGTTCTAGACAACGTTGTCAAAGCGCAGCGCGATCATTCTTCTGTCGCGTGCATGTACTCGTCAAGGGACAGACAGCGGCGGGAGCCCTGCGAACGAGGCACGGCACAGGGCACCCGCCGACGAGATGTCAGGAACCGTCAGCCCACAGACCTGCTGGCCCTTGCCCAGCGCGATCACCCCGCCCTTGCGACACCGTGTACAGCTCGGCGTCCCGCTCCGGGTTGACGCCGATGGTCGCGCCCGGCGGGCACGTCCACGTTCTTGTCGAGCACGGCGCCGCGCACCACGGCGCCCCGGCCGATCCGGACGTTGTCGTGCAGGACCGAGCCCTGGACGACGGCGCCCGCGTCGACGACGACACCCGGCGAGAGCACCGAGCGGGTGACCTGGCCGCGGATCACGCAGCCCGGGCTGACGATCGACTCGCCCGCGATGCCGCCCGCGCAGAACTTGGCGGGCGGCAGCTGCCCGGGGTGGGTGTAGATGGGCCAGCGCCGGTTGTACGAGGTTGAAGGCGGGCTGGTCGGAGATCAGGTCCATGTGGGCGTCGTAGTACGCGTCGAGGGTGCCGACGTCCCGCCAGTAGCCGTGGTCGCGGGCGGTCTCGCCCGGGCACGTGGTTGGCGTCGAAGTCGTAGAGCTGCGCCACGCCGCGCTCGGTGAGCAGCGGGCAGGATCGAACCGCCCATGTCGTGCACGGAGTTGCGGCGTCCTCGGCGTCCTCGCTGCAGCGCCTCGATGAGGGTCTTGGTGGTGAAGAGGTAGTTGCCCATCGAGGCGAAGACGCTGACTGCGGGGCGCCGGGCAGGCCGGGCGGGTCGGCGGGCTTCTCCAGGAAGCGGTCCACGCGCGTGCCGTCGCCGGCCGGGGTGATGACGCCGAACGACGAGGCGTCCGCGCGCGGCACCCGGATGCCCGCCACCGTGACGCCCGCGCCGCTCTCGATGTGCTGCTGCGAGCATCTGCCGCGGGTCCATGCGGTAGACGTGGTCGGCGCCGAACACCGCGATGTAGTCGGGCTGTTCGTCGTGGACCAGGTTGAGCGACTGGAGGATCGCGTCCGCGCTGCCCAGGTACCAGCGCGGGCCCGAGCCGCTGCTGGGCCGGGACGGGCGTGACGTAGTTGCCGAGCAGGCTCGACATCCGCCAGGTCGTGCGTGACATGCCGGTCCAGCGAGTGCGACTTGTACTGCGTCAGGACGCAGATGCGCAGGATGTCGCGCGTTGACGAGGTTGGACAGCACGAAGTCCACCAGGCGGTACGTGCCGCCGAAGGTGACCGCCGGTTTCGCCCGGTCGGCGGTGAGCGGCATCAGCCGCTTGCCCTCACCGCCCGCCAGTACGATGCCCAGCACCGAAGGTCCACCGCGCATCCGCAGCCCCCTAGCCTGTCCGCCTCCGATGTCCGGTCGGCCGTCGTTGCCGGACCTGCCTGTCCCGCCTCTGCCGACGGACTACCCCGCCTTGAGGACTCGTCGTACAGCTCGGCCGTGCGGCGGGCGACGGCGTCCCAGCCGAACTCGCGCCACCGCGCGCTCCCGGCCGGCCTCGCCCATCGCGGGCCGCCTCGCCGGGGTCGCCGATCAGCCGGTCCAGGGCCCGCGCGAGGCCCGCTCTCGAACGCCTCGGGTCCCGCTCCGCGTAGGGCACGAGCAGGCCGGTCGCGCCCGTCGTCGACGACCTCGGGGATGCCGCCGACCGCGGAGGCCACCACGGCGGTGCCGCAGGCCATCGCCTCCAGGTTGACGATGCCGAGCGGCTCGTACACCGACGGGCAGACGAACACCGCGCGCGTGCGTGAGGAGTTGGACCACCTCCGGGCGCGGCAGCATCTGCGGGATCCAGTGCACGCCGTCGCGCACGGCGCTCAGCTCGTCGAACAGGGCGCGGAACTCGCGGTCCGATGGCCGGGGTGTCGGGGGCGCCGGCGCACAGCACGAGCTGCGCCGACCGGGTCGATGGCTCCGGGCCGCGCGCAGCAGATGGGGCACGCCCTTCTGCCGGGTGATGCGGCCGACGAAGAGGACGTACGGGCGCTCCGGGTCGACGCCGATGCGGGCGAGCACGTCGGTGCGCGGGTCGGGCCGGTAGAGGGCGGTGTCGATGCCGTTGTGGACGACGCGGACCCTGGCCGGGTCGAGCGCCGGGTAGCAGGCGAGGATGTCGTCGCGCATGGCGTCCGGAGACGGCGATGACCGCGTCGGCCGCCTCGATCGCGGTGCGCTCGGCCCAGCTCGACAGGGCGTATCCGCCGCCGAGCTGCTCGGCCTTCCAGGGGCGCAGCGGCTCCAGCGAGTGCGCGGTCAGGACGTGCGGGATGCCGTGCAGCAGCTTGCCGATGTGGCCGGCGAGGTTGGCGTACCAGGTGTGGGAGTGGACCAGTTCGCGGCCTTCGAGGCGCGGCGGCGATGGACGAGGTCCACGGAGAAGGTGCGCAGCGCGTCGTTGGCGCCGTCGAGCGCCGGCCAGGGCGCGGTGCCGGACGCACCCCGTCCGCGCGCGCCCTCGCCCCAGCAGTGCACGTCGAGGTCGACGAGGGCGCGCAACTCCCGTGCGAGGAACTCGACATGGACGCCCGCGCCGCCGTACACGTCCGGCGGGTACTCCCGGGTCAGCAGCCCCACTCTCATCGGATACCTCCGTGGATACTCTGCCCTTCAGAGCGGAGAGGAATCGGATTTCTGCGGAGCAGGGCAAGCGGGCTGGGCTTCGCCGCCAGGGTG
Organism: uncultured Alphaproteobacteria bacterium; assembly: GCA_963737485.1. GTDB lineage: Bacteria > Pseudomonadota > Alphaproteobacteria > Rhodobacterales > Rhodobacteraceae > Amaricoccus. The sequence goes on from CAVTSR010000006.1 coordinate 96,256, forward strand.
GATCGCAGTGCTTTGACCCGCGGGTTTGAACGTCACGTGCGGCGACGGTAGTTTGCGAGTGTGACCACGAGCCATGTGAAGCGGGCGTTCAAGTACCGCTTCTATCCGACGGATGCGCAGGCAGCGGAGCTGTCGCGCACGTTCGGATGCGTGCGGAAGGTCTACAACATGGCGCTTGCCGCCCGGACCGAAGCGTGGGCGCGGCAGGAGCGGGTCAACTACAGCCAGACCTCCGCGATGCTGACGGCGTGGAAGAAGACCGAGGAACTGGCGCTACCTGAACGAGGTCTCGTCGGTCCCGCTCCAGCAGGCCCTGCGGCATCTGCAAGGAGCGTTTACCGCACTTCTTCGGCAAGCGGGCCAGATACCCGCGCTTCAAGAGCCGGAAGAAGTCGCGGAAGTCCGCCGAGTACACCACCAGTCGGCGTTCCGCTTCAGGGACGGCAAGCTGACCCTCGCGAAGATGCCGGAGCCGCTGACCATCGTGTGGTCGAGGCCGCTGCCCGAGGGGCATGTCCCCGTCCACGGTGACCGTGTCGCAGGACGCGGCCGGGACGCTGGTTCGTCTCCCTGCTGTGCGACGACCCCAGCATCAAGCCGCTGCCCACCACTAATGCGGCCGTCGGCATCGATGCCGGTCTCGACCACCTGCTGACCCTGTCTCGACCGGGCGAGAAGATCGCCAACCCGCGGCACGAACGCCGCGACCGGGTCGCACTTGCGAAAGCTCAGCGCAGGCTGGCGACGCAAGGCCAAAGGCTCGGCGAACCGGGCCAAGGCCCGGCGCAAGGTCGCCAAGATCCACGCCCGGATCGCCGACCGCCGCCGCGACACCCTGCACAAGCTCACCACTCGGCTCGTGCGTGAGAACCAAACGCTCGTGATCGAGGACCTGACCGTGCGCAACATGGTCAAGAACCGGAAGACTGGCCCGCGCCATCAGCGATGCCGCGTGGTCTCAGTTCCGGAGCATGCTGGAGTACAAGGCCGCCTGGTACGGCCGGGAAGTGATCGCGGTCGACCGCTGGTTCCCCTCCTCGAAACTGTGCTCCACCTGCGGCAGCCTTGCAGGAGAAGATGCCGCTGAACGTCCGTACGTGGACGTGCGACTGCGGCACGACCCATGACCGGGACGTGAACGCGGCGAAGAACCTTCTGGCCGCCGGGCTGGCGGTGTACAGCCTGTGGAGCTGGTGTAAGACCTCAACGGAGTTCTCCGGGCGGGCAGTCGGCGACGAAGCAGGAAACCTCACGGCGCGAGCCGTAAGAACCCCTCCCTTCAGGGAGGAGAGCTCAAGGTCACCGAGCGGCCGGTGGGGAAGAGTGCTGCGGCGGGCGCTCGAAGCAGCAGTCGCCGCAGAGGCCGCCGCCCGGGGTGCGGTAGAAGAGGCAGCAGCTCGTGCGGCGGAAGGCGGTGCCGGTGCGGGTGCCGGTCGCGGCGAGGAGGGGGTGCTCGAAGAGTTCCGTGGTCAGAGGCGGGCCCGGGCGGCGACGTCCGGGCGCCCCGCGCGGCGCGCCCAGCGGCTGATCTCGCGGGCCGCGCCGGCCAGCGCGGATCCGGCGTTGCCCCGCAGCAGCGGGCCGAGACGCGGTAGCGGGCGCGCAGGGCGGCCGACAGCGGTGCGAGGTGGCGGTCGAGTACGAGCTCCGCGATTGGCGCTGTCGGCGGGGAGCTGCCCGGTACCGGCGAGCAACAGGTCGTCGGGCGCGCCGGCGTCGGGGTTCCAGTGCAGCAGCGCGGGGTCGAGGTCGGGGACGCGCCCGAAGAGGGCGGCGCTGCCGAGTGCCATCGACCACAGGCGGGCCGCGAGTGCCTGGTGGGCGACCGAGACGGCGACGCGCGGTTCGGGCACGGAGAGTGCCCGCGCGACCTTCTCGACGCGGTACGCGAGAGGGTCGCGGATCCGGTGCGTCGCTCTGATAGGCGCGCCCAGCGTCGGTAGGTCACTCTTCTCGTCGCTACGTGTCGCGCAGGGCGAAGAAGCCGCCGAGGGAGCCGAGTTCGCGCAGGTCGATGTGGGCTGTCACGGCCTCAGTACAGCAAGTAGGCGTCCCCAGGCACGGGTGGGGTGCACCCCGTGTCCCCCACCCGGGGGAGGACGGGGCGCGGGTCGTACTCCATCGGCAGTAGGACCCAATGCCTGCTCAGGTACGACGACGTGGGCGATCGGACAGGAGATCGTAGAGGTATGGAAGCCGACCGTTCGCCGCGCCACGGGATGCGCTGCCGCCACACGCAGAGGAGCGGCCATGAGCGCACTCGCGCTGGCCGTGCTGCTCTCCCTCGTCTCCGCGGTCGCTTACGCGGGCGGCGCGATCGTCCAGGAGCGGGTCGCGGTGTCCACGCCCCAGCACGCGTACGCGCCGCTGCGCCGCCCGGCGCTGGTGGTGCGCGGTGGCGCTCAACGGTCTGGGCGCGCTGCTGCACGTGGTGGCGCTGGCGTACGGCCCGCTGAGCCTGGTGCAGCCGCTGGGCGCGCTGACGATCGTGTTCGCGCTGCCGATGGCGGCGCTCTTCGTGCGCCGCAAGGCCGGGGCGCACCGCCTGGCGCGGCGCGATCATGGCCGCGGTGGGTCTCGCCGGTCTGCTGTCCCTCACGGGGTCGGCGTCCGAGCAGTCGCTGGAAGGCACGGAGCGGCTGATGGTCGCCGTCGTGACGGCCGGTGCGGTGGTCGCCCTGATGACGCTCGCCCATGCCGTGCACCGGCACCCCGTCGTGCGCAGCGTCCTGCTCGCGGGCGCGGCCGGTATCGCGTTCGGCATGGCTTCGGTGTTCACGAAGACCGTGGCGGTGGAGTGGACGGAGGACGGGACGTTCGCCCAGTGCTCGAGCCTCCTGGTGATAGCGGCGCTCGCCACGTCCGGCATGCTGCTGTCCCAGGCGTCGTACCGGGGCGCGGGCCTCGCGGCTCCGCTGGCCACGGTGACCGTCGTGAACCCGGTGGTCGCGGCGGCGGTCGGCATCACGATGTTCGGCGAAACGTTCCGATACGGCACGACGGGCACCGTGCTCGCGCTCGCGTGCGGTGTCGTCGCCGCGGGCGGGCTGATCCTGCTGACGACGGAGCGGATCAGCGGGTCGCGCAAGGCGGCGGCCGAGTCGGTCGTCGCAGCGCTGCCCGCTCAGCCCACGCCCGACGTCACCGCGCGCCGATCACCGACGGCGAGCCGCTGGTCGCGGCGCGTCGGGGCGCCCGCGCGGGACGGCCGGGCCCGCGGCGGCCGGAAGGGCAGAGGCCGGTCCACTACGACGAGTGGTACAGCCCTCGCGACGAGCGCATCAAATCCTGACGCCGCCCGCCCGCAGATAGGCCAGCGGGTCGATGTCGGAACCGAAGCCGGGCCCCGTCCGCACCTCGAAGTGCAGATGCGGGCCCGTGCTGTTGCCCGTGGAGCCGGAGCGCGCCGATGCGCTGGCCGGCCACGACCCGCTGGCCCGCCTTCACGGAGATCGCCGAGAGATGGGCGTACTGGCTGTAGCTGCCGTCGGCGTGCCGGATCACGACCTCGTAGCCGAACGAGCCGCCCCAGCCCGCGCAGACGACGTGGCCCGCGGCGACGGCCTTGACGGAGGTGCCGGTGGGCACGGGGAAGTCGACGCCCGTGTGGTAGCCCTTCGACCAGGAGGAACCCGCCGCGCGGTACGGGGTGCCGAGGCTCGCCGAGACGGGGGCGATGAGCGTCGTGGGACGCGGCAGGCTTCTCGGTCCGCGGCTGCGGTGGCGGCTTGCCGGTACCGGTCTTCTTCGCGGGGCGGTGTCCCGTTTCTGGTCGCTCTTCCTGTCGGTCTTCTCGTGCTTCTCGGCGGGCTTCCTCGGCCTGGCCGTTCGCGCTGCTGCGGGGCGGCGTGCCGCGCGGCGTCGCCACGGCGCAGGGCGAGCCGCTGGCCCGGCAGGATCAGGTCCGGGTCGGAGCCGACGGTCGGCGGTTCGCCGCGTACAACTTCTGCCAGCCGCCCTGGACATGTCGCGGGCGTCGGCGATGCCGGAGAGCGTGTCGCCGCTGACACGACCGTGTACATCTGGGCGGTGCCCGCCGTCGACTGGGGCGTGACCTGCGGGCTTGACGTCCCGGTCGACCTGGTCCGCTGGGGGCCGTCCTGCTGGCCGGACGGTGCTTGCGGCTGTGCGGGTCGTGCCGGAGTCGTCGCCGCCCGCGGGTGAGGCCGGCGCGGGCCGAGCAGACCGGCCAGGCGCCGGGCCCCTGCCCGTCGAGCACCTTCTCGGCGACGGCGATCTGCTGGTCCCTGGTGGCCCGGTCGGCGCGCGCGGCGTAGGCCGTGCCGCCGTACGCCTCCCAGGTGGACTGGCGTGAACTGCAGTCCGCCGTAGTAGCCGTTGCCGGTGTTGATGCTCCAGTTGCCGCTGGACTCGCAGGCGGCGACCTTGTTCCAGGTGTTCGCGTCGGCGGCGTGCGCCACGCCGGCGCCGATGAGCGGGATCGCCATGCCCGCGCCGCCCGCCGTGACGGTGAGCGAGGCGCGGTTGATCCTGTTCGGCTGATACCGGCGGTGCCGACCGCGTACGGCCATGGGAAGCCCCCTCAGACATGCGTCAGAAGCGGCAAGTATGCCGCTCCGGCACGGTCATGACAAGACCCGCACAGGGGTGACACGGCCAGTCAAGAGGGGCCAAGGGGGCGTTCCCCAGGCGTAGTTCGCGTATCAGCCGCGCAACCTCGCCGGCAACCAGTCGAGTTGGGCGGCCTGGTGGAAGGGCCCGCCGCCCTCGTGGTCGTTGAAGGCGTACACCTTGATCGTCTTGTCCTGGCCGGCATAGGAGTTGAACGCCGCGAAGACCGTGGAGGGCGGGCAGGTCTGGTCCATCCAGCGCCACGGAGAAGAGGGCGGGCGCGGTGCCGCGCGCCGCGAAGTGCACGCCGTCGAAGTACGACAGCGTGCGGAAGACCTGCTCGTCGGCGACGCGATGTGCGCCTTCAGATAGCAGGGCTATCTCGCGGTACGGGTGGCGTTCGGTGAGGGTGGCCGCGCGGGGGAACTGGCACAGGAACGGCACGTCGGGCGCGATGGCGACGAGGTCGGGCACGAGGCCGCCGACCGCGATCGTGATGCCGCCGCCCTGGCTGCCGCCGAGCGACCGCGACGCGCGACGGCGTCGACCAGCGGGGTGCGAACGGGCCGCCTCGACGGCGCGCACGGCGTCGGTGTAGACGCGCCGGTAGAAGTACGTCGTGCGGGTCCTCGATGCCGCGCGTCATGAAGCCGGAGTGCGCGGGTCCGCTGCCGACCGGGTCGGGGGTGTCGCCCACCCGGCCGCCGGAGCCCTGGCCGCGGGTGTCCATGACGAAGTGCGCGAAGCCGGCCGCGGCCCAGCATCAGGTTCGTGTGCGGCAGGCCGCGCCCGCCGCCGTAGCCGATGTACTGCGACGACGGCGGGCAGCGGCCCGGCGTCCCGGCGGGCAGGACGAGCCAGCCCTTGACCGGATGCCCGCCGAACCCGGCGTACGTAACATCGAAGACGTCGACCGCGGACAGCGGCACGTCGACCGGCGACGAAGCGCGCGTCGAGGTCGTGTGTCACGCGCCTCGGCCAGGGTCTTCTCCCAGAACGCGTCGAAGTCCTCGGGCCGCGTCAACGCAGGCCGGTAGGCCCGCAGTTCGTCGAGCGGCAGGTCGAAATGAGGCACGGGCAGCTCCTTCTCCGTAGAGACATCCGTAGAGACCTCCGCAGCGAGTCCTGAGGGCTCGAGAGAGCGTCGCAGCGTCACGGTACGCCTCACCGCGCTACAAATGAACAGGAACGATCACCTCCCTACTCAGGAGCCACAGGCATGAGCAAGTCAGCCCAGATCGGCGTCACGGGGCTCGCGGTCATGGGGCGCAACCTCGCCCGCAACTTCGCCCGCAACGGCTACACGGTCGCCGTGCACAACCGCACCGCGTCCCGCACGCACGCCTGGTGGAGGAGTTCGGCGGCGAGGGCGACGTTCGTCCCGGCCGAGACCGCGGAGGAGTTCGTGGCCGCGCTGGAGCGGCCGCGCCGCCTGGTGATCATGGTCAAGGCCGGTGACCCCACGGACGCGGTGATCCAGGAGTTCGCGCCGCTCCTGGAGCCCGGCGACATGATCATCGACGGCGGCAACGCCCACTTCGCGGACACCCGGCGCCGCGAGCGCGAACTGCGCGAGCAGGGCATCCACTTCGTCGGCACGGGCGTCTCCGGCGGCGAGGAGGGCGCGCTGAACGGGCCGAGCATCATGCCGGGCGGCTGCGACGGAGTCGTACGAGTCGCTCGGCCCGATGCTGGAGAAGATCTCCGCGAAGGCCGAGGACGGCTCGCCCGTGCGTGACGCACGTCGGCCCGGACGGCGCCGGCCACTTCGTGAAGATGGTGCACAACGGCATCGAGTACGCCGACATGCAGCTGATCGGCGAGGCCTACCAGCTGCTGCGCGACGTCGGCGGGCTACTCCCCCGCGCAGATCGCCGACATCTTCCGCACCTGGAACACCGGCCGGCTCGACTCGTACCTGATCGAGATCACGGCCGAGGTGCTGTCGCACGTGGACGCGGCGACGGGCAAGCCGTTCGTGGACGTCGTCGACGACCAGGCCGAGCAGAAGGGCACCGGCCGCTGGACCGTGCAGATCGCCCTCGACCTGGGCGTCCCGGTCTCCGGCATCGCCGAGGCGGTCTTCGCCCGCTCGCTGTCCGGCCACGCGGACCTGCGCGCCGCCTCGCGCGACCTGGCGGGCCCGACGGCCGACCGCGCTCGAGCGAGGCGGAGGCGGCGGCATTCGCGGACCGGGTGGAGCAGGCGCTGTACGCGTCGAAGATCGTCTCGTACACGCAGGGCTTCCACGAGATCACGGCGGGCAGCGACGAGTACGACTGGGACATCGACCTCGGCGCCGTCGCCTCGATCTGGCGCGGCGGCTGCATCATCCGGGCGGCCTTCCTCGACCGGATCACGCGCCGCGTACGACGCCCGGCCCGACCTGCCGAGCCTGCTGTCGGACGAGACGTTCGCGCAGGAGATCGCCGCGGCGCAGGACGACTGGCGCGAGGTCGTCGTCGCCGCGACTCGCCAGGGCGTCCCGGCGCCCGGCTTCTCCGCGGCCCTCGCCTACTACGACGCGCTGCGCGCCGACCGCCTGCCCGCCGCGCTCACCCAGGGCCAGCGGGACTTCTTCGGCGCCCACACCTACCGCCGCACGGACCGCGAGGGCTCGTTCCACACGCTGTGGGGCGGCGACCGGTCCGAGGTGCCGGCGTAAGACCTTGCCGCTACCGAACACTTGCCCTAATCTCCCCTTCAGGGTGGAGGTGTAGGGCATCCTGCCCGCAGCGGCCCGGAGGGGCGCAGTGGCATGGCTAGGATCACCTTGTCCGACAACGGAGTTGTCGGACCTACCGCCGGACGGGCGGAAAGTCAGGCCTGCGGAGGCCTTGTAAGACCGACCCTCACCGGTCGGCAGAGGCCCGTGAAACAGGAACCCAAGGTGGTACGGCGTAGCAGTACGGACCGGAATTCCCTGCCCTCGGGCAGGGGAGGGCGTCAAATGGGTGAAGGCTCCGGCTCGGGCGGCGCCGGCTCCGGGTCGGGGTTCGGCGGGCCCGGGGACGGCGGGGGCGGCGAGGGCCGCGGCGTGGGGCCGGGCGACGGGGGCGTCGGGACCGGGGCCGGGAAGGGCCCGGGATCGGGCACGTCGGGTCCCGGCGTCGGCGGGGTGACGGGGTCGGGGAAGGGATGCGTCATCGATTCCTCCTGGGGGGGTCGGAGGCCGGCCGCGCTCCGGCGGGGCGCGAGCCGGTCCCTGCCACTGTCTCCCGGCACGCGTGCCCACGCCCGCCGGGTCCACACACCGCCCCGGCCGGCTCTCAGCCCTCGGTACGGGCGAGGCGTACGACGGGAATGTCCCGGTCGGTCTTCTTCTGGTAGTCCGCGTACGGGGCGAAGATCTCCACGAGGTGGGGCCACACCCTGGCCTTTTCCTCCGGGGAGAGGGTCTCGGCGCGGGCGGCGAACCGCTCGGTCTCGACGCGCAGCCGCACGTCCGGGTTGACCTCCAGGTTCAGGTACCACTCGGGGTGCTGGTCGGCGCCGCCCTTCGAGGCGACGATCAGGTAGTCGTCGCCGTCACGGTCGTAGATCAGAACCGTGCGGCGCCACTGCCCGGAGCGACGCCCCTGGTAGTCGAGCAGCAGGCAGGGCGCGCTCATCGGGCCCGGGATCGTGGTGCCTTCGGTGCCGCCGGACTCCTCGTACAGGCGGGCCTGTTCGGCGACCCAGCCCGTGGGGCTGATCACGACGTCGGTGCCGGTCTCGTCCTGGGCCATCTGGCTCTCCTCGTTCAGCTCAAGCCGGTGTCACTCGGTACGAACTCGGCTCAGCGTAGGCCGTGTTGTCCGCCGCCGCGCGCAGGCCGGGGCGGGGGCTGGAGAGGACAGGGACCGTCGCGGTGGTCCGGTCGGCGGCGGGTGCCATGGAGGCCTGGGCGAGCACGACGACGTCGACATCGGTGAGGGCGTCCACGGCGGCGGCCACGAGGTCCCGGTAACCGTCCCGGTCACCGGCCTCGAAACGCTCCCAGGCCCCTGCCACCAGCACCGTGCGTACGTCGACGGGGCGGCCGGCGCGGGCGGCCTCCTCCTCTACGAGGGCGACGGTCGGCGCGAGGGTGCTCTCCAGCGCGGCGACCACGGCGACGACCCGGCCCGGCTTCGACCGCGGCGGCGGCCATCGGCCGGTCCACGCGCAGGACGGGGACGCCGACGGCGGCGGACTGGGCCTCGGCGACGCCGCCGATGGTCGAGCAGGTGCAGAGCACGGCGTCCGCCCCGTCGGCCACAGCGGTTTCGAGCAGCGCGCGCACGTCGTCCGCGACGGCGTCGGGCCCGGCGGTCCTGGCCCGTTCGAGCAGGCCCTCGTCCACGACGTGGCGCAGGGCGAGACCGGGGTGGTCGGTGTCGCGCAGGGCGTCGAAGACGGGGACGTGGACCGGGGAGGTGTGCAGGAGAGCGAGGGTCACGGCGGTCACCACTTGGCCGGGTCGTCGGCGAGCGCGCGCTGCGCGGCGTCGAGCAGCTCGGGCGGGGCGACGGGGGCCTCTCCGGGGTGGCGCGCGGCCCACTCCACGACGAACGGGCACAGGGGCGCGACGGCGATGCTCTCGCGGGCGGCGATGGCGTACAGCTCGCGGGCCATCGATCCTGCGATGCCCCGGCCCTCGTGCTCGGGCTCCACGACGGTGTGCACGGGCACGAGGGCGCGCTCGGGCTTGTCGAGGACGAAGTACTGGATGTACCCGAAGACGGCGCCTTCGGGCTCTCCCGCCGCGCAGGCCACGGGGCCCTTGTCCCGTTCGTCGCGGATCTCGATGTCGCTCATGGGGGTCTCCTCGCGTCCTCGCCTGCGGGACGGTCAGCCGGCGGTCGGCCGCCACCGCCTGGGGGCTGCGCTCCGTGTCCCCGCCGGGAACCGGCTCGGACGGGTCGGCGCCCAGGGCCACGATCCGGTTCTCCCGGTCCACGTGCACGACCTGGGGCCGCAGCGCACGCGCCTCGGCGTCGTCGACCTGAGCGTAACTGATGATGATCACGAGGTCCCCGGGATGCACGAGATGGGCGGCGGCCCCGTTGATCCCGATGACACCGCTCCCCCGCTCGCCCTCGATGACGTACGTCTCCAGGCGGGCGCCGTTGTCGATGTCGACGATGTGGACGAGCTCGCCGGGCAGCAGGTCGGCGGCGTCGAGGAGGTCACGGTCGATGGTGACGGACCCGACGTAGTGCAGGTCGGCCTGGGTGACGGTGGCGCGGTGGATCTTGGACTTGAACATGGTACGCAGCACTTTGAACTCCCGGAATTGCCTGCTCCCTGCCTGCTTTATGCAGGTCAAGGGCTGTTGCCACACCTTACAACCAGGCGCTTGTCCGGGCAGTTTTCCCCATGTTTTTCAGGACCCACACTGTCCGAATGCTGACCTTTCTCACGGCACATCTAGCCGCTCGGCACCGAGGGGCTACCCCACAAACGAGTCGGCCGCAGACGGGCTTGGCCTATCGGAGTGAACCGCACCGGGCGTGCGCACCGCGTACGTACGAATGTCCGGTCGCCCCGCCGACGATGACCGCCGGCGGGACATGCCGGTCTCCGCCCTCGTGCACGCACGTACCGAGGTGGAGATGATCGTCCCGTACGTTCAGCACGCGCAGACCGGTGAACGACGGGCAGCAGGCACCGCTCCTGGCTCGCGTTGACGGGCTGTCTGCTGTCGGCACGGCGGCTGCACCGCCGTCACATGCGGCCCCGCCGCGCCGGGCCGATGTGTCGACGGTCTCGACGACACCTTCCGAACCGGCTGGGACCGGAACGAGCCGGGCCTGGCGCCGCGCAAGTGTCCAGCTCCGACTTCGGGCAGCAGTTCTCGACCGCCGTGGACGGTCAGGTCTACGCCCAGCCGCTCGTGGCGGGCAAGACGGTCGTCGCGGCCACCGAGAACGCCAAGGCGTACGGCCTCGACTCGGCGACCGGGAAGATCAACTGGACGAAGGAACGTGGGCACGCCTCTGGCCCGCCTCGGCGATCGGCTGCGGGGACCTCATGCCGAACTTCGGGGTGACCTCGACCCCCGTGTACGACCCGCCACCCAGACCGTGTACCTCACCGCGAAGGTCAACGACGGGCGCGGACGACCAGCCACCCCAACTGGTACGTCCACGCGCTTGACGCGGCTCGACCGGCGCCGAGCGCAGCGGCTGGCCGGTGAAGGTGCAGGGCGCCCCGGTCAACGACCCGAGCCACCCCTTCAACGCGTTCACTGCCGCCCAGCGCCCCGGCCTGCTGCTGATGGACGGAACCGTATACGTGGGCTTCGCCTCGCACTGCGACATCGGCCCGTACGTCGGCTACGTGCTCGGGGTCAGCACCACCACCCGCAAGACGACGCTGTGGGCCACCGAGGACTCCTCCGCCAACGGCATGGCCGGCATCTGGATGAGCGGCGGCGGCCTGGTCTCCGACGGGCCGGGCCGGATCTTCTTCTCCACGGGAACGGCGTCTCTCCGGCGCCCGGCCCCGGTTCGAAGCCGCCGGGCCAGCTCGCCGAGTCGGTGGTCCGGCTCGGAGTCAACAGCGACGGCACGATGTCCGCCCAGGACTTCTTCAGCCCCGCCAACGCACCCACCCTCGACCAGAACGACACCGACCTCGGTTCCGGCGGCCCGGTGGCGCTGCCCGGCCCGGTGTTCGGCACGACCGCGCACCCCCACCTGCTCGTGCAGATCGGCAAGGACGGCCGGCTCTTCCTGCTCGACCGGGACAACCTCGGCGGCCGTGCCCAGGGCGCCGGCGGCACCGACGCGGTACTCGGCAGCTTCGGACCGTACGAGGGCGTCTGGGGACACCCGGCCGCGTACGGCGCGGAGGGCGGCTATGTCTACACGATCGGCAGCAGGGGCCGCTGCGGGCTTTCGCGTACGGCGTCAACGGCTGCGGGCCGGCCGTCGCTGACCAACACCGGCACCAGCACCGGGAACTTCGGCTACACCTCGGGCTCGCCCGTGGTCACCTCCACCGGCACGACCGCGGGCTCCGCCCTCGTCTGGGCGGTCTACGCGGACGGCTCCAACGGCGCCGGCGCCCAACTGCGCGCGTACGACGCCGTACCGGTCAAGGGGACCCTCAACCTGCGGTACTCCGCTCCGATCGGCACCGCGTCCAAGTTCGCGGTGCCCGCCACCGACGGCGGGCGGGTCTACGTCGGCACCCGGGACGGTCACATCCTCTCCTTCGGGCGGCCGTCCACCACCGCGCTGAACGGGAGCCCGGTGGACGTCGGCAAGGTGGCCGTGGGCAGCACCGGGCAGGCCACCGCGAAGGTGACGGCCACCAAGGACGTGACGATCACGGCGGTGGGCACGCCCCCGGACAGCGCGTTCTCCGCCGCGCCCACCGGACTGCCGGTCACGCTGCACGCGGGGGACACCTACGCGGTGCCGGTGTCGTACGCGCCGACCACGCCAGGGGCGGAGAGCTCTGGTGCTGACCTTCACCACCGACGCCGGTGCGGTCGGCCTCGGCCTGACCGGCTACGGCACCCGGCCCGGCCTCACCGCCTTCCCCTCCGCCCTGGCCTTCGGCACGGTGGCCACCGGCACCGGCAAGACCCTCGGCATCAGCTTCACCAACACGGGCACCGAGGCCGAGACGATCTCGGCGAGCAGTCCGCCGGGCGCCCCCTTCACCGCCGTAGGACTGCCCGCCGACGGCACGGTCGTCGAGCCCCAGCAGTCCGTCACCGTCCAGGTGAAATACACGCCGACGGTCGCCGGCGACAACTCGGGGACGCTCTCGGTCACCGGGCAGAACGGCACCGCGTCCGTGAGCCTGACCGGCACGGCGGTGGTCGGTGAGGCGCGGCTGACGGTCACACCGACCTCCACCGACTTCGGGGGCGTCGCGGTCGGGAAGTCGGTCACCAAGACCTTCGACATCAGCAACACCGGCAACATCCCGCTCACCATCACCAAGGCGGCACCGCCCGCGGCCCCGTTCCAGGTGACCAACCCGCTCAGCGAGGGCCAGGTCATCGGGCCCGAGGACGTGGTGCACCAGTCCGTCACCTTCTCCCCGACCGCAGTCGCCGCGGCCAGCGGCACCTACCAGCTCACCTCCGACGACGGCCGGGGCCCGCAGAACGAGACGCTCACCGGCATGGGAACCGCGCCCGGCCGCGTCACCGTACCCGCCCCCGGAGCGGGCGGCTGGAAACTCAACGGCTCCGCCCAACTCTCCGGCAACGACCTCCAGTTGACCCAGACCAGTGCCTCCCAGGCAGGCTCGGGCGTCTTCCCCGTCCCGGTGGTCACCGACGGCCTCAAGGCGGCGTTCACCACCGTCATCGGCGGCGGCACCGGCGCCGACGGCCTCACCTTCGCCCTGCTGGACCCGGCCAGGACCACGCCGAGCGCGCTCGGCGCCGACGGCGGAGGCCTCGGCTGGTCGGGCAAGCCGGGCGTGGCGGTCACCTTCGACACCTACCGCAACGGCAGCTGACCCGTCGTCGAACTTCCTCGGCATCGCCACCTCGGGAAGCGGCTCCACCCTCACGTACGCGGCGACCACCACCGCCGTACCCCCGCTGCGCTCGGGCCCGCACGCCGTCGCCGTCTCGGTCTCCGGGAAGACCCTCACCGTCTCCATGGACGGCACCCGGCTGCTGAGCACCACGGTGCCCTCGCTGCCGCCGACCGCTCTGCTGGCCTTCACCGGCGCCAACGGCGGCAAGACCGACATCCACACGGTCCGCGACACGATCATCACCGCGACCTCGTACGCCGTGCCGCCGCCCGGCCCAGACGGCTGGACATACAACGGCTCCGCCGCGCTGTCCGGCACCAGCCTGTCGCTCACCCCGGCCGTCGCGAACAGCAGGGGGTCCGGCATCCAGGCCACCGCCGTTCCGTCGGCCCGCCTCAAGGCGACCTTCACCGCTTCGATCGGCGGCGGCACCGGCGCCGACGGTCTCGCCCTCCTGCTGCTCGACGCGTCCAAGGCGACCCCCACCGCGCTGGGCGCCGGCGGCGGCGGCCTCGGCTACTCGGGCCTGCCCGGCATCGCCGTCACCCTGGACACCCACCGCAACACCGGCGACCCGTCCGCGAACTTCGTCGCCGTCGCCACCGGCGGGCACGGCGCGACCCTCCGCTACGCCGCCACCTCGACGGCCGTCCCCGCCCTGCGCACCGGCACCCACGCCGTCACGGTGACCGTGACGACCACCGGCCATCTGCTGGTGGCCGTCGACGGCACCCAGGTCATCGACACGGCGGTCACCCTGCCCCCGAACCTGCTGGTCGGCTTCGCGGGGCCACCGGGGGCGCGACGGACAACCACACGGTGAGCGCCGTGAAGATCACTTACTGAGGGCCCCGGCACAAGAATGGGAAGCACCTGCCGAGGGCGGGACAGAACTAGGAGAGCGAGGCCGAACGACCGCACGAGCAGCGCCAGGGCCGGCAGCACAGCGCCCACGGTCGCCACGCACGGCGAAATCCCGCCGCCCGCGACGAGGAGCGCGATGCCCTTCACGGCCGCCACCGTCTTGCACGCCACACTCGGCGGCAGCGCGCCGTTCAGCCATGGCAGCACCCGGGCCGCCGCCACGAGCACGTACCGCATCGCGCCGATCAGCAGCGTTTTCGCGACCCACTCCGTCCGCCTCCGCCTCGTCCAAGAATCGCTCGACCACGATCCGCGTGACAATGTGCGGGACTGATGCTGACCTACCTGACGACACATCAAGTACGTGAGGGGCATGGGACGAGTCGCTGCCCAGGAGCACCTTTAAGACGTGCCCGCTCTTCGACCTGCCCCCAGAGGACGTGCCGCGTTCCGCTCAGAACGCCCGCGATCGCGCCCAGCGTCGTGAGCGGGGTGGCTTACTGCGCCACGGCGACCAGGATGCAGCCGAAGTGCGGGGTACGGACGCCGTCCTGGCAGGTGGAGCGGGAGACGGCGAACAGCGGCCCGAGCACGCCGACGAAGGCGCCGGTGAGCAGGAGCGGGACCGCGAGGGCGACTGGCCCCACCCACTCGGCGGGGGTGCGCTCGTGGCCGACGCCGGGTTCGGGGCGGGGCGGGTCTTCTCCGTAAAGCCCACGGTAGGCAGCAGACCGGTGGCCCCATACCCGCCGCCGTACTCGGATCGGCTGCTCAGATCACGTACTCCGGCCCCTTGCCCGGGCCAGCTGCTTCAGTTCGATGATGGTCGCGACGGCGTGCAGCCAGGCGGCCGCGGTGTCGTCTGCGGCGATCCCGCCCACGAGTTCGGTGCCGGCCCGCAGCCACTCCCGTACGAGGACGGCCGCCTCCCGGTGGGGCAGGGGCTCGGGCAGCTCCGCGGCGCGGGCGAGTCCGCCGGCGCGCACGGTGTCGGCGAGGAAGGCGACCGAGCGCGGCTCGGTGCCGAGGCGGTCGAGGATGACGGCTGCGGCCGCTGCGCCGTCGCCGAACAGGGCGGTGCGCCGGGTGCCGGGCGCGGCGGTGAGGCCGTAACGGAGCAGGACGGTGATGTCGAGCCGGGCCAGCTCGTCGTCCGTGCGGTCCGGCGGGTACGGGGCGTCGTCGTTCATGGCGGGGCCTCGGGTGTCTCGTCTCATCTGACTGGTCCGCTGCGGCTCAGCTCGACGGTGACGGTGTAGGTGATGCGCTCGGGGGCCTGGGAGGGGGTGGCCGCCCCCGTGGTCGGGGTGGCGGAGGGTCCGGTCGTCTCGGGGGGCCGGGTGGAGGTGTTGCCCTGGCAGGTGGTGAAAGTGCAGTGCAGCAGCGTGAATCGGGTCGTCCCCTTGCCCTTGGCCTCGAAGGTGAAGGTGAGCCGGCCGCCGGCACCGGGCACCGGCGTCGTCGCCGGAGTCCGACGCGTAGTCCTGGCCGCGGCTGACCAGCACCGAGCTGTCGGGCTCGGGGTCGACCAGGTACCAGTACTCGCGGGTGGAGGCGTTCTGGTCGACGGTGAGCGTGAAGCGCTCGCCCGGCTCGGCAGTGATGCTGGTGTCCTTCACCGGGTGGCTCGTGGGTGCCTGAGGGGTGGCTCGTGGAACCGCCGGCCGGTTCGTCGCTGCCCGAGCCGCAGCCCGTGGCGAGAGCGAGGAGCGCGGTCGCCGCGATCACGGCACCGCCCCTGCTACCGCGGAAGATAGACGCTGTACGCGTTGGGGAGATCACTGGTGGAAGCCTTGCCCATGTGGCCGTTGATGAAGTCGTCCTCGCTGACCCAGGTGGTCGTGCCCCAGGGGTTGTACACCTGAAGCATGTCACCCTCCTGGGCGATGATGGTCATCGCGTGGGCGCCCTCCTTGCCCGAGACGTCGACCGGCACCGGCCGCCCCTGCGCCACCGACTTCTCGACGTCGGTGAGGACCGCCCTGCGGTCGTCGGCGCTGTTCAGGTCCTGACGCTGGTAGTCACTGCCGGTGGCGCTGCCGACGGCGGTGTCGTTGATCCGTTCCTGCCCCTCGGGCCCCATGCCGCCCCAGTTCTTGCCGCCGTCGCCTTCGGTGTGCAGCCGGTGCTGTTCGGCCACCAGGCGCTGCTTGAAGGCGTCGGGGTCGTCCTGCTGTCCGTCGGGGCCGCCGGTGAGGTCGAGCGCGTAGAGGGGGTCGACCATGGCGCGGGACGTGACGGTGGACGAGGCCACGCAGGTGCCCTCGGAGCCGTCGCCGCCTTGGATCCACTGCTGGCCGTCGAAGGTGACAGATCCTTGTTGTTGTTCGCCGCCGTCCGACGCCAGGCCCTCGTCGTTCATGCTGTCGCGTGGCGGTGACCACCGGAGTGAGATGCCGGCGCAGCCAGTCGGGGTCCTTGCCGTGGATCTTGTCCTGGAACGTCCCGATCTCGGCGACACTGTGGCCGGCGGCCAGGGCCTTCATCAGGTAGGCCCGCTCCTGCGGGGTGTCCGACTTCGCGAGCATCCGCTCCATGGCCGTCTCGTCGTCGAGGTTCAGCAGGTCCATACGCGTCGACGCGCGCGCCAGGTCGCCGGCCGTGAGGATCTCGTTCAGCTCGGTGTCGGCGCCCGCGACGCCGGTGTCGGCGAGCATCAGCTTGTCGACGGCGGTGAGTTCGCTGGTCTCCATCTTCCCGGCCCGTGCCTCGGCGGCCCACTTGTTCAGGTCCCGGGCCGCGACGCGGGTGGCCTCCTGCGCGTCGGAGACGGCGGTGTGCATCAGGTCGACCGCGTAGGAGCCGAAGTGGGCGGCGTTCTTGCGGTCCCACTCCTCCTCGTCGTTCTCGTGCAGGTCGTCGAAGAAACCGTCCTTGCCGCCGAGCGTCTTCTTCTGCTCCAGCAGCTGTCCGCGGCCCTGCTCGTCCTTGCGCTGCGCGGCGCCGATCGCGTCGGCCAGCGTCAGCAGCACCGTCGCGCAGCCCTGGAACGCCTCGCTCATCTGGGTCGCGGACCGCCCGGCGGCGTTCACCACGTCGGAGGCGAGGACGCTCGTGTCGCCGACCCACACCTCCGGAAGGCCCTTGCGGCCCACCCGGTCGACCTGGTCGAAGACGCTGCCGACCGGGTCGACCTGGCCGCGGTAGAGGCTTGCCAGGCCCTCCAGCACGCCCTGGTCGCCGCCCGGTTCGGGCACCGAGAGGGCGTCGTCGATCAGGTCGAGGAGCTCGTTCTTGCTTCCGGCACCGAGCATCTTCTTGGACAGCCCGGCGAGCCACTCGAGGCGGAAGGAAGGGGAGTCGAGAGGAAAGGAGAAGAACGACACCGGCCCGCTTCCTCAGTAGCCCGACAGGGCCGAGGTGCGCCCGCCCTGCGTCGATGTGTCGGTGAGGCTGCTCATGCCGCCGACGGGGACGCTGTCCGCGTGCGTCTTCACCAGGCCGTCGGTGCCGTGGTAGGTCTTCTTGGCCAACTGCACCTTGCCACCGAGCTCGTGCAACGCCGACGCCAGTGTCTTGGCCTCCGCCTCCCAGGCCTTGACGAACGCGTTCAGCGCCGACGCGGCGTCATCGCCGCCGACATCGCCGTACGAGTAACTCGTGCGGGACTTGACGGCCGAGCTGACGCCGTCCATGTCCGTGCCGGCGTCGTCGAGTTGCTGGGCCTGGCCGGTCATACCTGCCTTGACCTGGTAGCCGTCCGAGCCCACCGCGCCTCCCCCGTATGCATTCGATCACGACCGCGGGCAGGCTAACACGCACTGTTTATATGAAGGTTCACACGTCGTCCGCCACACACACCTCCTCCACATCACCCGCCCCACGGCACGCCTGGGCGCTCATCCCGGCCCAGGCGATCGGCTGCAACTCGCCGTAGCGTGCGGCGCGTTCGAGGGACGGGGTGACCACCTCTCGCGGACGCACTTCGGTGCTTGGACTCCCGTCACGGTGTCGTCCGCTGTGGGATTCTTCCGGGGCTCTGCGCCGTGAGATCCCGGTCACGTCACGTCACGTCACGTCACGTCGGGGCGAAAGGGAGGCGGGAAAGATCCGAGAGCGCGATTCCGCACTGCGAAGGGCTCCTCGGACTCCTGGCCGGGCCAGGGATCGAACTCACGGCTACAGAAACAGGTCCAGTGGTACTTCCTGCCCCAGCCCGATCTCGGCCCAGATCGTCTTGCCCTGGCGGTCGTAGCGCGTGCCCCACATGGCGGTCAGCTGGGCCACCAGGAAGAGGCCCCGCCCTCCTTCGTCCTCGTCGCCGGCGTGGCGGAGATGCGGAGAGGTGTGACCCCCGTCCGAAATCTCGCATATCAGTGTGCGGTCGACGTCCCGAAGCAGGCGCAGGGAGACAGGGGGGCGGCCGTATCGGATGGCGTTGGTGACGAGTTCACTCACGACCAGCTCTGAGACGAACGCCGCCTCGTCCAGCCCCCAGTCCTCCAGCTTCTCCCGGACGAGTGCGCGGACTCCGGCCACCTCGGCCGGGTCGGAGGCGACATCCCAGGAGGCCACGCTGTCCTCGGGGAAGGCGTGGACGCGCACCAGCAGCAGCGCGGCATCGTCATCGGCGGATCCCGGGGCACACAGAGAGACGACCTCATCGCACGCTTTCTGCAGGGACCCGGCCGAGGCGTCCAGGGCGCCGCACAAGTCCGCCACTCCCTCGTCCACGTCCCGGCCGCGCGCCTTGACGATTCCGTCGGTGAACAGGGCGAGCACAGCACCCTCGGCGAACTCGAATTCCACGCTCTCGAAAGGCAGCCCGCCGATGCCCAGTGGGGGACCTGTGGGCAGGTCGAGCGGTTCAGCGTGCCGGGTGCCTGTCCCACGGCCGGTGGCGACCGGCGGGAGGTGGCCCGCGCTGGCCACGGCGCAGGTACGGGAGGTGGGGTCGTACAGGGCGTACAGGCAGGTCGCCCCGAGCGCCCTGTCCGTCCCCTCGTCGCCCGGCGTCCGGTGTATTCCGACGCGCGCCTGACCCACCAAGTCGTCGAGCCGGGTGAGGAGTTCGTCCGGCGGCAGGTCCAGGGCGGCCAGTGCCCTCACGCTCGTGCGCAACCGTCCCATGGTGGCCGCGGCGTCCACCCCGTGCCCCACCACGTCACCGACCACCAACCCGACGCGGGCGCCCGACAGCGGAATCACGTCGTACCAGTCGCCCCCGACTCCGAGAGGACCGGTGGTGGGGATGTAGCGGTGCGCGAGCTCGATGCCACTCGGTTGCGGTAGTTCTCGCGGGAGGAGGTCGCGCTGCAGTTTCAGCGCCGTGGTGTGCTCGCGGACGTAGCGGCGAGCGTTGTCCACGCACACCGCGGTGCGCGATGCCAGTTCTTCGGCGAGGGCGCGGTCCTCCTCTGTGAACGGTGCACGGGGCGGCTGCCGCAGGAGGGTGACCGTGCCGAGCGTGCTGCCGCCCAGGAGCAGGGGCACGGCCAGCAGGCGTTGGTGCGCGGTCATCGGCCGACTGCCGATGACACCCAGCAAGGCGTCACTTTGCGCGACGGAGGGGGCGCTCGTGGTGCGCTCCGCCATGAGCCGTAGCCCCGTCGGTGCACCGGAGGCCGAGGACGGGGCCTCTTCTCCGGCCAGGACCGACTCCGCGACCTCGATCCGTACGGAGTCGGCGAGATCCGGGACCACGAGCCCCGCGAGTTCCTCCGCCGTTTTCCCGACGTCGAGCGTGGTACCGATCCCGCTGGCTCGGCTGAGCAGCGCCAGGCGAGTCTGTGCCTCGTAGCGATCGGTGACATCGACGGACGCCTCGCAGACGCCCAGGGGGTGGCCCGCGTCGTCGTGCAGGCGGAAGTACGAGCACGAGTAGACCCGGTAGTACTCGCAGGTGGCGGGGGTGGGCCCGCGCCAATGGACGTCGAGCACGGCTTCGCCGGTGCGCAACACTTCCTCCAGTACCTCCTCCGTCTCGTGGTAGCGAGGAGGGGACAGGATGGTGCCGTGCGGATAGAGCACCCTGTTGGCTCGGCCCTCCCATTCACCGGCGCGCCAGCCCATGACCTGCTGCACGACGTCGTTGGCCCAGTTGAGGTGGGCGTCAGGGCCGTAGACGCTGAGCCCCACGGGAGCCTGTGTGAAGAGCCCGGACAGCATCGACTGGTCGGTCACCCACTCCTGATAGCGGTCGCTTGCCGCCGCCATCAGGACCCAGGCGGGCCTCCCCCGGTCCTGCTCGACCGGAAAGATGCGCAGGACCGTCTCCACCAGCGCCCCGTCCGGGCGTCGAACGGTACGTCTCTCGGTCCGGGCGTCCCCGGGGTGCCGGTGCCCCCGCTGCCCCGAAGCCCTGCAGCGTGTCGCCCCGGAGCCCGAACATCCGGCAGAACCTCGCTCACCGAGCGGCCGAGCACATCTCGGGTGTCGGCACCGTAGAGATTGCGGGCTCCAGGACTCCAGCCAGTCACTCTCCCCTGCGCATCCAGCACGATCATCGCTGCTGTGGTCGTGTCGAAAGGGTTCTTATGACCGGTCTCGCATGATGCGTGCATCGTGGCCATGCGACCTGCCCAGTACTGGAATGTCTGCATTCAAGGCTACGCCTGGGGCCCCGCGGCACGGCTTGGCCGCAGGTCACCGCCACTGCCCGAGCGCGGGGACGTCGAACATCCCTCGCCGGACCCCACTGGCGGTCGATGTGGCCCGCCATGCCGTCCAGGCCTTCGGCGGCCTCGGCTTCGCTCGCGAGTTCAGCGCGGATGGTTCGCCGGGACCGGTCGAGGTGATCTACCGCGACAGCAAGATCGGCGAGATATACGAGGGAACCAACGAGATCCAGAAGTGGATCATCGCCCGGAACATCTTCGGCAAGGAGCTCACCGGATGAGGCGGCAGGCCGCACCCTGCCCCTGTCCGCGGGAAAGGACGCGGGCGTCAGCCCGTCGTCAGGGCGAAGATGAGGACGGTCAGGGCCCAGCACAGGGCCACGAGCGCCGCGCCCGCCACGTCGACGCGGACGGTGCGGGTCCGGCCGGGCCGGAGCCAGAAGGCCAGGGCGCGGTTCACCAGGGGCATGAGCAGCCAGGTCAGAATGCTGACGCTCAGTATGTTGCTGAAGAACAGGCCGAGGTATCCGGGGACGCCCAGGACGTCGAACTCATGACCCACGGTCAGATTCAGGACCATGACGGTGGGATAGAGCGCCAGCACGACGGTCATGGCCTGTTTCCAGTTGGGCGGGACCTCCTCGCCCTCGTCCGAGCCGAACCGGAACCAGCCGCCGAACGCCGTCCCCACCTTGCGGACGTCGTAGGACGCGAAGTAGTCACGCCCCTCCTTCAGAAGGTGCTCCCTGCTGCTGGAGTCCAGCCAGGCGTCAAGATGTTCACGGGTGTCGTAACGGAAAACGACCACCCAATGGTCCTGGATCCCCTCGACGGGCCGGAAGAATTCCGTTCCCATGAAGCCCGGAAATTTCTCCTGCTCTCTCAGGACCTTTTCCTGCCAGCGCTCGAATTCCTCGTCCCTGCCCGGCCGCACGTCGTGCGAGATGAACGGCCGTGACCCCCTCCACCCGGTCGGGCTCCTCGATATGGCCACCGGCGAGGACTTCCTGGGTCGGAGGGCCGTCCAGCAAGCGCGCTGCCTTCGGCGAGCAACTCGCGGCGGGCGGCGGAGTCCAGCCACGCGGTGAGCTGGTCCGTGCCGGCGAAACGGAACACCACAACCCATTCGTGATCCTCGCCCGATCCGGGAGGATAGGTCTCCGTTCCCTCGAATCCGTCGAAGTCCCGAACGGCCCGGTTCACCTTCTCCTGCCAGCGGTCGTACTCCTCGTCGAGTCCGGCCCGCACCTTCTGGGAGGTCACGACGGTCGCACTGCCGCTTGCACGGATACCCATACGGCGTAGTCTAGTTCACAGGGAATTCCAACGACACTTGAATTCTCACGATGCTCGGGGAATATCCGTCGCACGATTGTCGCGCGAGAGATCGGTCTCCATGGACCTCAACACCATCACGGAAGTCGTCCGGCGCCCGCTCGACCGGCCCGGCGCGGACTGGCGCGAAGGCGATGCGTGGCTTGCGGGCGGTACCTGGCTGTTCTCCGTGGAGCAGCCGAGTCTGCGCCGGCTGGTCGACCTGACGGCGTTGGGCTGGGATCCCCTCGTCGCCGGCCGCACCGGCCTCGAGATCGGCGCGACATGCACCATTCGCGATCTTTATTCCTTTGCTTTTCCGGATGAGTGGACCGCGGGCCCTCTTTTCGCGAAAAGCTGCGAAGCTTTCTTGTCCTCGTTCAAGGTGTGGAATTCGGCGACCGTGGGCGGCAATATCTGCCTGTCCCTGCCTGCCGGGCCCATGATCACGCTGACGGTCGCGCTGGAGGCACGGTACGAGCTGTGGGCTCCCGACGGTTCCACGCGCACCGTCGATGCCCTCGACTTCGTGACCGGCGACCATCAGAACGTGCTCGGCCCCGGGGAGATCCTGCGGCGCATCGACATTCCGGCGCACGCCCTGCAGGAAACGCACCGCGCACCGCCGCTTCGCGCTGACCCGTCTCGGCCGTTCGACGGTCTTCCTCGTCGGTACTCAAACACCGGGCACGAGCGACCTGTTGCTCACCGTCACCGCCGGTACGACACGGCCTGTGCGCATGGCTTTCGACGCCATGCCCGATGCCTCGACGCTGCGGCAGAGCATCGACGCCGTCCCCGCCGGCCTCTGGTTCGCGGATCCCAACGGGACCCCCGATCACCGCCGCCATCTGACGAAGTACTTCGCCGAAGAGATTCGACGCGAACTGTCGGCCGGTGAGCGTGCCATGACGTACGTCGTGAACGGCAAGAACTTCGACGAAGAGCCGGGCCCTGGCCAGTGTCTGCGGACTTTCCTGCGATCGCTCGGCCACCACGGCGTCAAGAAGGGATGCGACGCGGGCGATTGCGGCGCGTGCACGGTGTGGCTGGACGGCGCTCCGGTGCACAGCTGCATCACCCCCGCCTTCCGCGCGGAGGACCATGAGGTGACCACGATCGAGGGGCTCGGGTCTCCCGGGCGAACTGCACCCGATGCAGCGGCAGTTCCGCGAGGCCCCGGGGTTCCAGTGCGGCTTCTGCACCGCAGGGATGATCATGACATCGGCCACCTTCACCGAGGCACAGAAGGCGGACCTTCCTCGCGCACTGAAGGGCAACCTCTGCCGTTGCACCGGCTACCGGGCCATCGAGGACGCCGTGAAGGGCGTCACCGGCGTCGAGACCGCCACGCCGGGAAAGGCCGTCGGGACGAGCGTCGGCGCCCCGGCGGGCGATGAAGTGGTGACCGGGCGCGCCGAGTTCACGATGGACACCGATGTCGAAGGCCTGCTGCACCTCAAGGTGGTGCACTCGCCGCACGCGCACGCACGGATCGTGTCGATCGACAAGAGCGCCGCGCTGGCGGTGCCGGGTGTGCATCGCGTCTACACCTGGGAGGACGTGCCGCGCAGGCGGTTCTCCACGGCGATCCACACCGACCACCTCGTCGATCCGGACGACACGTACATCCTCGACGACACGGTCCGCTTCGTCGGCCAGCGCGTCGCCGCGGTCGTGGCCGACACGGTCGGCGCGGCGGAAGAGGGCTGCCGAAGGGTCGAGGTGGAGTACGAGGAGCTGCCGGCGGTGTTCGACCCCGAGGCCGCGATGGCCGACGGTGCTCCCCAACTGCACGGTACGGACGACCCGTTCGTCCGCGATTCCGTCCGCAACATCCTGCTGGAGATCCATTCGCACATCGGCGATGTCGACGCGGGGTTCGCCGAGGCCGACGTGATCCATGAAGGAACGTACTCGTCGCCGCGTGTGCAGCACGCGCATCTCGAGACCCACGGCTCGATCGCCTGGGTGGAGAACGGCCGGTTGAACGTGCGTACCAGTTCGCAGTCGCCGTCGATCGCGAAGGTCAAGCTCGCGCATCTCTTCGCGCTGCGCCCGGATCAGCTCCGCGTGTTCTGCAAGCGGGTCGGTGGCGGGTTCGGCGGCAAGCAGGAGGTCATCTCGGAGGATCTGGCGGCGCTCGCCGCCCTGGACACCGGGCGGCCCGTCTGCTTCGAGTACACCCGCGAGGAGGAGTTCACGACGGCTTCGCCGCGGCACCCGATGAAGCTGACGGTCAGGCTCGGCGCGAAGGCGGACGGCACGCTGACAGCCGTCCAGGTCCGCAATGTGTCGAACACGGGCGCCTACGGCAACCACGGCGGCGAGACCCTGTACGCGGGCGGCGCCGCCATCATGATCTACCGCTGCCCCAACAAGAAGTTCGACGGGTTCTCCGTCTACACCAACACCGTGCCGAGCGGCGCGCTGCGCGGTTACGGGATGACGCAGCCGGCGTTCGCCGTGGAATCGGCGATGGACGAACTGGCCCGCGCCCTGCACCTCGACCCGCTCGAACTGCGACGGCGCAACATCGTGCGGCCGGGCGACCCGCTCATCGCCATGCACGACGGCCCCGACGACGTGATGTTCAACGAGAACGGGCTCGGCAGGTGCGTCGATCTCGTGGACCACGCCATGGCCCGTACGGTCAGCGAGCCGCCGCCCGGCCCCGGGTGGCTGGTGGGGTCCGGGGTCGCGAGTTCCCTGCACGAGACCGCGCCCCCTACCGAGCACCTCTCCGAGGCCTGGGTCACCCTCGGCGACGACCTCGTGTACGAACTGGCCATCGGCACGGTCGAGTTCGGCGAGGGCACGTCGACCGCGCACGTCCAGATCGCGGCCAACCAACTGGGGACGACGCCTTCGCGCATTCGCCTCGTGCAGTCGGACACCGACCGCACGGGATTCGACACCGGCGCGTTCGCGAGCGCGGGACTCTTCGTGGCGGGCAACGCCGTACTCCGCGCGGCCAACGCCGTACGCGACCGCATCCTCGAATTCGCCGCCGCGCACACAGGTGTCCACGTGGTCATGTGCTCGTTGGGCGACGGGGAAGTCGTCTGCGGGGACCAGCACGTGCCGCTGGCCGAACTCGTCGCGCTGGCCCGCGCGCGCGGCATCCGGTTCACCGCCGCACGCAAGGCCTACGGATCGCCCCGAAGCGTCGTGTCCAACACGCAGGGGTTCAAGATCGCGGTGCACCAGGTGACGGGCGAGATCCGCATCCTCTACAGCGTTCAGGCCACCGACGCGGCCGTCGTCATCAACCCGGCGCAGGTCCGGGGTCAGGTGGAGGGCGGGGTGGCCCAGGGCATCGGCTTCGCGCTGACCGAGAACTACCAGGTCGACGCGGGCGGAGCCATGGCCAACCCGAACCTCCGCAACTACCGCATCCCCACCTACGCCGATGTCCCCCGCACGGAACTGCTCCTGGTGAAGTCGGCGGATTCCTTCGGGCCCATGGGGTCGAAGGGGATGGCGGAATGCTGCATCAACCCGGTGGCCCCCGCCCTGGCGAACGCGCTCCACGACGCCACGGGTGTCCGCTACCGCGCACTGCCCCTGACGCCGGAACGCATCTACAGCCGGCTCAAGGAGAACCGGTCGATACGGACGGCCTGAGCCTCGCCCTCGTCGAGGTATCGGGTCAGCACCCCGTGCATGGAAACCCGGCGACAGCATCAGTCCACAAGAAGCCGGCGGGCCGGAAGCGTCCGTCCCAGGCGGGCGAGCGGGGACAGCGCCATCAGCAACGGGGACAGCAGCATGCCCTGCGGCCGTCACCGCGAGGCTGGTGCGCAGCCCCCACTCCTCCGCGAGGAAACCGCCGAGCAGCGAGCCGAGCGGGGTCAGGCCCATGCCGACGAAGGTGATCGTCGCGGCCGCCCGGCCCTGCATCCCGTCCGGGGTGACGGCCTGCCGGACGGCCATGACCGTGACGTTCACCAGCTGGCCGAAGGTGCCGAACACGAAGTTGACCGCGAGGAGCGGCGAGAACCGTTCCGGCGGAGGAGCCGTGCAGCGCGGGCACGAACAGGAACGCTCCGTCGCCGAGTGCCGCCGCGGACACGAGCACCACGCCGTGCCCGAACCGGCCCGGCAGGCGGGCGGCCAGCAGCGAGCCCAGGAGCGCGCCCGGCCCCGTCGCCGCGAGCGCGAGACCGACGGCGGTGCCCGACAGGTGCAGTTCCCGTGGCAGGAAGAGCAGATAGACGGTCATCATCGCCGCGAAGGAGAACTGGAAGGCGGCCGAGGCGAGGCACACGGCCCGCAGCGAGGTGTCGCCGACGACGAAGCGGAGGCCCTCGCGGATCCGCCGCCATACCCGCGGGGGGCGTTCCGAGCGCTCCGGGACCGACTCGCTCCGGCGGATCCGTCGGATCGACAGGAACGACAGCGCGAAGAAGAGCGCGCCGGACGCGGCAGCGATCGGCGCCGACAGCAGGGACACCAGCGCCCCGCCGAGTGCGGGGCCGCCGATCTGGGCGGCGGACCGGCTGCCCTCGAGCGCGCTGTTGCCCCGCACCAGCTGATCGCGTTCCACCAGCCGTACGAGAGACGCCTGGTAGGCCACGTCGAAGAACACGGAGAGGGCGCCGACGGAGAAGGCGGCCACGAGCAGCGCGGGCAGGCCGAGCCCGCCGAGGAGGCCGGCCGCGGCGGCGGCGCCCAGGGCCAGCGCGCGGCCGACGTCGGCCAGCACCATCACCGTGCGGGTGCGCCACCTGTCCACCCACGCGCCGACGAAGAGCGAGAGCAGCAGGATCGGCGCCTGCCCCACGGCGCGCAGGACGCCCAGCTGGCCGGCGCCGGCGTCGAGCGTCAGGACGGCGAAGAGCGGCAGCACCACCAGTGCTTGTGTGTTCGCCGAGTTGGGAGGCCGTCTGGCCCACCCAGAGTCTGCGGAAGTCGCGGTCCCGCCACAGGCTTGGGGAAGCAGGTCGACCGGAAGCGGATACAGCGGAGGAATCGGAGGGCGCTGAGGACTCAGAGGAACCAGAGGGCGCGGAGGGCACAGGGATCCCTTGCAGTGCAGACGACGAGGCCCGCCACCGGGTGCGCAAAAGGCGCACCGACGGTTCAGGCGGGAGAGAGCTCGCTGTGCCACACGACAAGGGCAGCACGCGATGACGGGCCGATCACGGCCTGCAGCGTCAAAGCGTGCGCGTACGACCGGGCATTTCTCACTCCTCTTGGGTTGCTCGCCGCCCCGACACTAGCCCGTACCGAAGGAGACCGACATGGGAAAAATCGTGATCAGCGAGAACGTCTCGCTCGACGGGGTCGTCCAGGACCCGACCGGCGAGGAGGGCTTCGGGCGCGGGGGCTGGTTCGACCGGATGGCGGACAAGGACCGGCTGGAGTGGACCAAGGTCGAGTTCGACGAGGCGCTCGGCACGAAGGCGCTGCTGCTCGGCCGGAGGAGCTACGAGTGGTTCGCGGCCCGGTGGCCGGCCCGGAGCGGCGCGTGGGCGGAGCGGCTGAACGCCCTGCCCAAGTACGTCGTGTCCTCGACCCTCGTCGACCCCGAGTGGAACAACTCGACGGTCCTCGACGGCGAGGTGGTCGCCGAGGTCTCGAAGCTGAAGCAGGAGCTGGACGGGGACATCGTCGTCTATGCCAGCCGCAGGCTCGTGCGCACGCTGCTCGAGCACGGTCTGGCCGACGAGCTGCGGCTGATCGTCCACCCGGTCGTGCTGGGGGCCGGCGAGCGTCTCTTCGGCGAGACAGGCGCCGAGCTGCCGCTGCGCCTCCTCGACACCCGCACCGTCGGCGACGGCCTCGCGGCGCTCACGTACGGGATCGTCCGGGACGCCCAGGGATACACGGCCTGAACCCGGGTCGCCCCGCGGTGCGCCGCGCCTCCTCCGCGGTCACGATGAAGGAGGCGTCACAGAAGATGGCGTCACAAAGGGACCACCCCCCTTTGCATGATCATGCATTGTGATGCATACTCTTCCTATGTCCAAGGTTCTCACCTCCCTGCCCGTCGGCGAACGCGTCGGCATCGCCTTCTCCGGCGGCCTCGACACCTCCGTCGCGGTCGCGTGGATGCGCGACAAGGGCGCCGTGCCCTGCACCTACACCGCCGACATCGGCCAGTACGACGAGCCCGACATCGCCTCGGTGCCCGGCCGCGCCACAGCTACGGCGCCGAGATCGCCCGGCTGGTCGACTGCCGCGCCGCCCTGGTCGAGGAGGGCCTGGCCGCGCTCGACCTGCGGCGCGTTCCACATCCGCTCCGGCGGCCGGGCCTACTTCAACACCACGCCGCTGGGCCGCGCCGTCACCGGCACCCTGCTGGTGCGGGCGATGCTCGAGGACGACGTCCAGATCTGGGGCGACGGCTCGACCTTCAAGGGCAACGACATCGAGCGGTTCTACCGGTACGGCCTGCTGGCCAACCCGCACCTGCGCATCTACAAGCCGTGGCTGGACGCCGACTTCGTCACCGAGCTCGGCGGCCGCAAGGAGATGTCGGAGTGGCTGGTCGCCCACGACCTGCCCTACCGCGACAGCACCGAGAAGGCGTACTCCACCGACGCCAACATCTGGGGCGCCACCCACGAGGCGAAGACCCTGGAGCACCTCGACACCGGCATGGAGACCGTCGAGCCGATCATGGGCGTGCGGTTCTGGGACCCGGCGGTGGAGATCGCCGCCGAGGACGTCACGATCGGCTTCGAGCAGGGCCGCCCGGTGACGATCAACGGCAAGGAGTTCGCCTCCGCCGGTCGACCTGGTGCATGGAGGCCAACGCCATCGGCGGCCGGCACGGCCTGGGCATGTCCGACCAGATCGAGAACCGGATCATCGAGGCCAAGAGCCGCGGCATCTACGAGGCGCCCGGGCATGGCGCTGCTGCACGCCGCGTACGAGCGGCTGGTCAACGCCATCCACAACGAGGACACCCTCGCCAAGTACCACAACGAGGGCCGCCGCCTCGGCCGGCTGATGTACGAGGGCCGCTGGCTGGACCCGCAGGCGCTGATGCTGCGCGAGTCGCTGCAGCGCTGGGTCGGCACGGCGGTCACCGGCGAGGTGACGCTGCGGCTGCGCCGCGGCGAGGACTACTCGATCCTGGACACCACGGGCCCGGCGTTCAGCTACCACCCGGACAAGCTGTCGATGGAGCGCACCGAGGACTCGGCGTTCGGCCCGGTGGACCGGATCGGCCAGCTCACCATGCGCAACCTCGACATCGCCGACTCGCGCGCCAAGCTCGAGCAGTACGCCGGCCTCGGCATGGTCGGCGGCGGCGCACCCCGAGCTGATCGGCGCCGCGCAGGCGGCCTCGACCGGGCTGATCGGCGCGATGCCGGAGGGCGGCGCCGAGGCCATCGCCTCCCGCGGCGAGGTCTCCGAGGACGACGAGCTGCTCGACCGCGCCGCGATGGAGTTCGGCACCGACTAGCACCGACGGGCAGGGCGTGAGCGAGGAGGAGGGGGTGGCCGCTGCGGCCACCCCCTCCTCCTCGCTCTTTCCGAGGCGACTACGCGGCTTCCACCACGTCCGCCGGGTTCGCGAACTGGGTGCGGTACAGCTCCGCGTAGCGGCCGTCCTCGGCGAGGAGCGTCTCGTGGGTGCCGCGCTCGACGATGCGGCCGTCCTCGACCACGAGGATCTGGTCGGCGGACCCGATCGTGGACAGGCGGTGGGCGATCACGACGGCGGTACGGCCTTCGAGCGCCTCGGCGAGCGCCTCCTGCACGGCGGCCTCGGACGTGGTGTCCAGGTGGGCGGTCGCCTCGTCGAGGATGACGACGCGCTGCCGGGCGAGCAGCAGGCGGGCGATCGTCAGGCGCTGGCGTTCGCCGCCGGAGAGGCGGTAGCCGCGCTCGCCGACGACGGTGTCGAGGCCGTCGGGCAGCGAGCGCGACCAGGTCCTCCAGGCGGGCGCGGCGCAGCGCGTCCCACAGCTCGTCCTCGCTCGCCCCGGGCCTGGCCAGGAGGAGGTTGGCGCGGACACGTGTCGTGGAAGAGGTGGCCGTCCTGGGTGACCATGCCGAGGGTCTCGCGCAGGGAGACGGCGGTCAGGTCGCGGACGTCGACGCCGCCGACGCGTACGGCGCCCTCGTCGGCGTCGTAGAGGCGGGGCATGAGCTGGGCGATGGTCGACTTGCCCGCGCCGGAGGTGCCGACGAGGGCGACGGTCTGGCCGGGTTCGGCGCGGAACGAGATGCCGTGCAGGACCTCGGCGCCGCCGCGGGTGTCGAGCGAGGCGACCTCTTCGAGCGAGGCGAGGGAGACCTTGTCGGCGGACGGGTAGCCGAAGCGGACGTCGTCGAACTCCACGGCGACCGGCCCGTCGGGCACCGTCTCGGCGTCCGGCTTCTCGTCGATCAGCGGCTTGAGGTCGAGCACCTCGAAGACGCGCTCGAAGCTGACGAGCGCGCTCATGACCTCGACGCGGGCGCCGGCCAGGGCGGTCAGCGGGGCGTAGAGGCGGGTGAGCAGCAGGGCGAGGGAGACGACGGCGCCGGCGTCGAGGCGTGCCCTCGATCGCGAAGTAGCCGCCCAGCCCGTAGACGAGCGCCAGGGCGAGGGCCGAGACGAGGGTGAGCGCGGTGATGAACGCGGACTGCGCCATGGCCGTGCGGACGCCGATGTCCCGCACCCGGCGAGGCGCGGGCGGCGAACTCGGCGGACTCGTCGCCGGGCCGGCCGAACAGCTTGACCAGCGTGGCGCCGGGCGCCGAGAAGCGCTCGGTCATCTGGGTGCTCATGGCCGCGTTGTGCGTCGGCCGCCTCGCGCTGGAGCCGGGCCATCCGCGTACCCATGCGCCGCGCGGGGATCACGAACACCGGCAGCAGGACCAGCGCGAGCAGCGTGATCTGCCAGGACAGCGTGAGCATCACGGCGAGGGTGAGCAGCAGGGTGACGATATTGCTGACCACGCCGGAGAGCGTGTTGCTGAACGCCCGCTGCGCGCCGATCACGTCGTTGTTGAGCCGGCTGACGAGGGCGCCGGTGCGGGTGCGGGTGAAGAAGGCGACAGGCATGCGCTGCACGTGGTCGAAGACGGCGGTGCGCAGGTCGAGGATCAGGCCCTCGCCGAGGTTGGCCGAGAGCCAGCGGGCGACGAGGCCGAGGCCCGCCTCCGCGAGGGCGATCACGGCGATGAGGAGGGCTAGGCGGATGACGGTGCTCTCGTGCTTGCCGGCGACGATGGCGTTGACGACGTGCCCCGCGAGGACCGGGGTCGCCACGGCGGTCAGGGCGGTGACCACGCTCAGGACGACGAACTGGGTGATCCGGCGCCGGTGCGGACGCGCGAAGGCGGCGATGCGGCGCAGGGTGGCGGGGGCGAAGGGTCGGGTGTCCTGCTGGGCGTTCATGACGCTGTGCAGCTGCGTCCACGCCGTGGTCTCCATGCTCATGAAGTAGACGGTAAGACCTAAAGCAAAGTTGAGGTCAACAGAAGGGTTCAATTCTCGGTGGGGGCGTCTGGGAGGGGCGCGGGCGACGTGCCAGGCTGGGCATCACCCAGTGACGATCACTCAGGAGGGTCCGGATGCCGGTCCGCGTCGAGCGCCGAGGGCATGTCACCACGGTCGTACTGTCCCGCCCCGAGGTCCGCAACGCGGTCGACGGGCCCACGGCCGCCGAGCTCGCCGCCGCCTTCAAGGAGTTCGACGCCGACGAAGCCGCCGCGTAGCGGTGCTCTGGGGCGAGGGCGGCACGTTCTGCGCGGGCGCCGACCTCAAGGCCATCGGCACGGAGCGCGGCAACCGGGTCGGCCGAGGACGGGCGACGGGCCGATGGGCCCGACCCGGCTGCGGCTGTCCAAGCCGGTGATCGCCGCCGTCGAGCGGGCACGCGGTGGCCGGCGGTCTCGAGCTGGCGCTCTGGTGCGATCTGCGGGTCGCCGAGGAGGACGCCGTGTTCGGGGTGTTCTGCCGGCGCTGGGGCGTGCCGCTCATCGACGGCGGCACGGTGCGCCTGCCGCGGCTCGATCGGCGAGAGCCGCGCGCATGGACCTGATCCTCACGGGCCGCCCGGTGCCCGCCGCCGGAGGCGCTACGCGATGGGGCTCGCCAACCGCCTCGTGCCGCCGGGCCGGCGCGCGCGCCGAGGCGGAGGAGCTGGCCGCGAGCGATCGCCGGCTTCCCGCAGGCCTGCATGCGCGGCGACCGCGCCTCCGTCCTGGACCAGGCGGGCCAGGACGAAGAGGTGGCCATGGTAGGTGAACTGCGTTACGGGACAGCCGTGCTGGAGGAGAGCCTGAAGGGGGCCGCGCGGTTCGCGTCGGGGGCGGGGCGGCACGGGTCGTTCACCGACACGTGACCCGCCGCCGCGCCCGCCCCCGGCGAACGATCAGCCGGAGGTGTGCAGCGGCACCGTCAGCTGCTTCAGCCACGTGCCGGTGGTGAAGTCACGCGCCTTGATGACGACCGAGCGGGGGCCCACCTCGACCTGGAGCCCCTGGTTGAAGGCGCCGCCGAGCGAGACCTCGCCACCCTTGCCGTCGTCCATCCAACCGACCTGCACGGCGGCGGTGTTGACGACGGTGAACCCTTCGAGGTTGCCGGTGCCGGGGACGACGCGGCGCACCACCCAGTCGGACAGGTTGAGGTCCCAGTGCGTGTGCCCGGAGAACAGGAACACGTCCTTGTGGCGGCCCAGGATCGACAGGAGCCGGTCGGGCTGGAGGTAGTCACTCATGTACAGCTTGTTGTGCGTGCCCGACACGGTGTTGGGCAGCGGGTGATGGGTCAGGACCATGACGGGACGGCGGCGGCGCGCCCAATAGGCGAGCCGGTCATCGAGCCACGCGAACTGCTCGTCGCTGATCCACACCTCGTCCCACAGCTTCGCGTCGTGGTAGTGGGAGTAGCGCTCGGTGCCGAGGCTGAGGACCGGCACGCCGCCGAACGAGGTCTCCGAGTAGACCTCGCCCCGCTCCGCGAACGTGTAGAAGCTGCGGAAGAGGGAGTCCTCCGTGGTGCCGTTGGGCCAGGTCGCCTGGGCGAGAGTGTTCGGGTCGCTGTACTTCGGGACGTAGAACTCATGGTTGCCGATGGCCCACGCCACGTTCTTGGGGTGCGGGTGCTTGTCCAGGGTCTGGCGGACGGCCGCGTACTCGAAGTCGTAGCCGCGCGGGGTGATGTCGCCGGCTATGCCGAGGCCCGCGCTGCGGGGGTTGACCGAGTGCAGGTCGTCGAGCGCCTTGCCGAAGTCCGTCAGGTCGCCCTGGATGTCGCTGATGATGTTGAACCGCACGGTCCCGCCGTCGCCGTGGCGCTGGGCCGCGGGCTCGGCGGCGGGTGCGGCGTCGGCCGCGGGCGCGGAGACCAGGGAGCCGGTCGCGGCGAGCGCGCCGCCCGCGAGCGTCGCGCGCCCGGTCGTGGCCATGAACGATCTGCGATCCATCGGTGTTTCCTCCAAAGCGACTGCCCCCGTGTCCGGGTGGTTGGTCGCCCCGAGCGTTACGGGTCGCGATGGCCTGACGACGTACCGGAGGTGACCGACGCCTTAAGACTGGTCTAGCCCAGTTACCTTTTCGAGATATCGCCGCGGCCGATGTGCCTCGATGTCCCTTTAGCCCAGTTCGAGAGTGGTGATGCCGAAGATCCTTTCCTGGGCGAACGGCCGGACGGGGCCGGTGTACATGCGGGCCGTGGCGAACCCGGGGGTCAGACCGTACGCCTCGGCGAGCGCTACGGCGGCCGGGTTGGATTCGGGCACATCCACGGCGACCGGGGCCCGGCCGACCGTGGCGAGCAGGGCGTCGAACAGCGCGCGGGCGTCCTGCGGGTGTCCGCGAACAGCGGGCCGACGCGGAAGGTCTCGCGGCCCGGGCGGATGACGCCGTAGCCGGTGACGCGGCCGTCGACGACGCGGGCGAGCGCGCGATGCCCGTCACCGGCGAGCCAGGAGGCGAGGAAGCGGGGGCGCTCCGCGGGGTAGCAGGCGCTGTCGTACAGGGCGATGGACTTGAGGCCGCCCGCCTCGGCGACGGGGATGACGGTGCCGGGTGCGGGGTCGCCGGGGGCCGGGCGCGGGGCCTGCGGTACGCCTGCGTAACGGACGGTGCGTGTGCGCCAGCTCGAAGCCGGACTTGCGGTAGTTGTCCTGCTGGGCGGGGACGCCGTCGAGGCCGACCGTCCTGCCGCCCGCGTGCGCGAGGCCCGCCTTCCAGGTGGCGATGCCGTAGCCGCGGCCGCGCAGGTCGGGCCGTACGAGGTAGAAGCCGAGGAAGGCGTAGTCGTCGCCGTAGTTGACCACGGAGATCGCGGAGACCGGCTCGCCGTCGACCCGGCCGATGAAGAAGCCGTCGGGATCCTGGGCGAAGAAGCTGCGGGCGTCGGCGAGGCCCGGGTTCCAGCCCTCTTCCGCCGCCCAGCCACTGATGACGGCCCAGTCGTCGAGCGTGGCCCGGGTGATGTCGAGCCGCTCGGGCACCTCGGGGGTGCCGGCGGTCCGGTGGTTGCCGGAGGTGTGGGGGTCCGGTCGCGTCATCGTCGCCTCTCCGTTCCTGCGCGGCGCACCCCTGGCCCGCCGCCCTTGATCCATGCCGGGCCCATCCTTCCCGATCGCCTCCCTCCGCCGCGACCACTGAGGCACGATGATCGGACACCTGACCGAACTGAGCCTCTTCACAAGGGAGTTGCCGCATGGGGGAGATCACGCCGCCGTCCGTCGACCGGATCGACACCAGCAAGCCGCATCCCGCACGGGTCTACGACTGGTTCCTGGGCGGCAAGGACAACTATCCGGTCGACGAGGAGCTCGGCCGGCAGATCGTGGCGCTCGAACCGCAGTCCAAGTACGCGGCCCAGCACAACCGTTGGTTCATGCAGCGCGCCACACGGCATCTCGCCGGGGCGGCCGGGGCGCGCCAGTTCCTGGACATCGGCAGCGGCATCCCCACCGAGCCCAACCTCCACCGCATCGCCCAGGGCGCCGCGCCGGACGCCCGTGTCGTGTACATGGACAACGACCCGATCGTGCTCGCCCACGCGGGGGCGCTCCTGCGACGGCACCCCGGAGGGCCGCACCGAATACCTCTCGGCGGACGTGCGGGAGCCGGAGAAGATCCTTGAACTCGCCGCGAACATCCTGGAGTTCGACCGCCCGGTGACG
The DNA here is from genome assembly GCA_963737485.1 of uncultured Alphaproteobacteria bacterium. Taxonomy (GTDB): domain Bacteria; phylum Pseudomonadota; class Alphaproteobacteria; order Rhodobacterales; family Rhodobacteraceae; genus Amaricoccus. The sequence goes on from CAVTSR010000006.1 coordinate 131,129, forward strand.
CTGTCACTCATCGCGCTGCTCCACTTCGTCCCGGACTCGGACGGCGCCCACGACCTCGTACGCACCCTGGTGGACGCGCTGCCGCCGGGGAGCCATCTGGTCCTGTCGCAGCTCGCCGGCGACTTCGATCCGGAGCGGACGCGGGAGGCCGTGGCGATGTACGCGGCGGGCGGGGTGACGCTCGTGCCGCGCTCGCGCGAGGAGATGGGCCGCTTCTTCGACGGGCTCGACCTGCTGGAACCCGGGATCGTGTGGCTGCCGGACTGGCACGCGGAGCTCGGCGTGGACGAGGTCAGGAACGGTTCGCCGGTGCCGCTGTACGCGGGGGTGGCGCGCAAGCCGTAACCCTGGGCCGCCCCCTAACAAATCTTTATGGTCACCTTGACTATATTCACGGTGCGCCATATCGTCGCCATGACGAAAACGACCAGGGGGTCCTGTCATGGCCGACATCAAGCGACGCTTCGGACTGCACCACCTGCGCTCCGCGCCCACCGCCCACATCCGTCACCACAAGCGCGGCGCGCTCGCCCACGACGGCACGGGCCTGAGCTTCTGGTTCCGGGCGCTGAGCGCGGCACTGTCCGAAGTTCCGGTGGACGACCGGGAGTTGGCGGTCACGTTCCACGCGCGGACCGCCGACTTCCAGGACGTCGCCGTGCAGGCCTCGGTGACGTACCGGATCAGCGACCCCGTCGCTCGCCGCCGCCCGGCTCGACTTCTCGCTCGACCCCGACACCGGCGCCTGGCGCGGCACTCCCCTGGAGCAACTCTCCGCCCTGCTCACGGAGACGGCGCAGCAGCACGCGCTGGACGTCCTGGCGCGCACCCCGCTCGCGGAGGCCCTCGCCGACGGTGTGACGGCGGTGCGCGAACGGGTCGCGGCGGGTCTCGCCGCCGAGCCCCGGCTGCCCGCCACCGGCGTGGAGGTCGTCACCGTGCGCGTCGTGGCGCTGCGCCCCGAACCCGAGGTGGAGCGGGCGCTGCGCACGCCGGCCAGGGAGCGGATCCAGCAGGAGGCCGACCGGGCGACGTACGAGCGGCGCGCGGTGGCGGTCGAGCGGGAGCGTGCCATCGCCGAGAACGAGCTGGGCAGCCGCATCGAACTGGCCCGGCAGGAGGAACAGTTGGTGGAGCAGCGCGGCACGAACGCGCGCCGCGAGGCCGAGGAGAACGCGGCGGCGGACGCGGTACGCGCCGAGGCGGAGGCCGCGCGGGCGGTGCGCCTGGCGGGCGGCGAGGCGGAGGCGGCGCGCGCGGTCGGTGAGGCGCGGGCGCATGCGCAGGAGGCGTGGCTGCGGGTCCACTCCGAGGTCGACGCCGCGACCCTGCACGCCCTCGCCGCCACGCAACTGGCACAGAACGTGCCGAGGATCGAGAACCTGACCCTCTCCCCCGACGTGCTCACGGGCCTGCTCGCCCGGCTCGGCCACGACCGGGGTGAGCGACCGTGACACTCGCCCCGCGCGCCGTACTGGTCCACCGGACCACGGAGTACGAGGAGTTGCTGGCCCGGCACGGCACGCACGGCCAGGCCGCCTTCTTCCTCTCCTCGCGCGGGCGCTCCGTCGAGGAGGTGGCCGAGCGCCATCACCGTACGGCGCGCGCCCTCGCGGAGGTCGCGGCGGCCGTGCCGCTGTCGTGGCGCAGGACCCGTCTCGAGCGGGCGGATCTGGACCGGTTCCTGTTCGGCCCGGAGGACGTGGTGATCGTCGTCGGGCAGGACGGTCTGGTCGCGAACGCGGCCAAGTATCTGTCGGGCCAGCCGGTCGTCGGCATCGACGCGGATCCGGGGCGCAATCCGGGAGTTCTGGTGCGGCACCGGGCGGCCGACGCGGCGAAACTGCTGCCGGCCGCCGTTTCCGGCCGGGCGTCCGCCGACGAACTCACCATGGTGGAGGCGGTCGCCGACGACACACAGCGGCTGCTCGCGCTCAACGAGATCTACCTCGGTCCGCCGTCGCACCAGACGGCGCGCTATCGGATCGGTCCCGACGACGACACGCACGCGCCCGAGCCCCAGGCCTCCTCAGGCGTCCTGGTCGGCACCGGGACCGGCGCCACCGGCTGGCTGCGTTCACTGTGGCAGCAGCACGCGAGCACACTGCCGCTGCCGGGCCCGGCGGAGCCCCGGCTGCTCTGGTTCGTGCGGGAGGCCTGGCCCTCCCCCGCCACCGGAACGTCCCAGGTGGAGGGCTCCCTCGGCCCCGCCGACCGGCTGCGCGTCACGGTCGAGTCCGACCGTCTGGTGGCCTTCGGCGACGGCGTGGAGAGCGACGCGCTGGAACTGACCTGGGGTCAGACGGTGCGGGTGGGACGGGCCCGGGAGCGGCTGCGACTGGTGGCCTGACGGCCACCCCGCCGACTACTCCGGCGGCGTCGGTGTGTCGTGGCTGTGGTACATCGCCTGGATGTCGAGCTCCAGCTTCACCGTGGGTCCGACCACGGCGATGCCGCGCGCCAGCATGCTCCGCCAGTCCAGCGTGTAGTCCTCCCGGTGGAGTTCGGCCGTGGCGAGGGCCGCGCAGCGCAGCTCCTCCGCGTAACCGCCGTTGACCATGCCGAGATAGCCGGTGTCCAGTTCCACCGTGCGGCTGACGCCGTGCATGGTCAGCGCGCCCTGGATCGTCCACTTGGTGCCGCCGCGGTACAGGAAGCGGTCGGAGGAGAAGTGGATGTACGGGTAGCGCTCGACATCGAGGAAGTCGGCCGAACGCAGGTGGTTGTCCCGGGTCTTGTTGCCCGTCGTGATGCTCGCCGCGTCGATCCGCACCTCGACCCGCGAGTCCGCCATGTCGTTCGCGACCTGGATGCCGCCGTCGAAGCGGGTGAACCGGCCGTGGACGTGCGCCATGCCGACGTGCTTGGCGATGAACCGGATCGCGGTGTGCGGCGGGTCGAACAGCCAGGTGCCGGGCTGCGGCAGCTCCGGCGGGCGCCCCATGTGCAGCTGCACCGAGGTCAGCGGGAGCGTCTCACCGGCGACGACGTCGACCGTCTGCTGGTGGGGCTGGAGTCCGTCGGCCGCGATCATGACGCCGTAGCGGCCGGGCGGCAGCGTGAGGAAGACGAGGCCGTACGGGTCGCTGACCACCTTCGCCACGACGCGGCCGTTGCCGACCCGCGTCACGGTGACGTCCGCCCCCGACATCGGCTGCCCCATGGGGTCGGCCACCTCGCAGTGGAAGGCGCCGGCGCCGTGCGGCACGGGGTGCACCAGTCCTGCCCCGCGCGGGTCACGTCCGGACCGGCTCCTCCTGAACAGCGCGAGGGGCATGCAGATCACCTTCCGACTCGGCCGCAGAACCTCCGCAGCGGGCTCGCACATACGATCCCATGTCTGCGATCTCCGCTGATCAAGGGCGCTAAGGGTTACCGGCGGCAACTGCGTGGTGAATACACGGGAATCCGACATACCGCCGCCGGAGCGCTCCAGATTCCACACTCCCCTCACCTTTCACCCACCACTCGACCATGCCCGCACCCCCGCCGGCTCCGTGGATCGACGGACGAGGACGGGCGAGCGCGGGCGCGGGTGAACCACTGGGACGCAGCGCCACTTCCGCGCCATATGTCTGCCGATTACGGGTCAACCGTTGACTCGCCCGATCGCGCTCTGACAGATTCTCGACGCCATGAATGCGACAGAGCCCGACCTCTCCGCCAGGTGGAAACGGTTCGCCGAAGCACACTGGGGCAGGGAGCCTGCCGCGGTTCCGTTCGCCCCGGGCCTCGGGCCGGAGCAGGTGTACGGGGCCGTCGCCGCCTCCTGCGCACCGCCCGCCGAGGACGCGGCCGGCGTCCGCTTCGCCACCGCGACGCAGGGCCGATTACGCGACGCGGGCGCGCTGCTGCCCGGCCGCGACGACGCCGACCCGGACACGTACCGGGACCGGCTCGCTCGTCAACTCACCGGTTCCGGCTGGCTGTTGAGTGTGCAGCAGCCGCTGTGGCGGGACTTCGGACTATGGGCTCATGTGCGCGAACTCGTCTCCGGGCTGTGGCGGGCGGTGGGCTGGCCCGCCCTGCCCGTGACCGCCGAACTCGCCCTCGGAGAGCGCTGCGCCGGCCCCGACGCCCCCGCCCCGCGCCCCGGCTCGTTCGCGCTCACGTGGGTACTCGCCGGCACCATGACGGTCAGGCTCTGGCCCGAGCACACCGGAACCGAGTATCAACTCGCCGCGAATGCAGGGGACTTGTTGTACTGGCCCGCCGGGTGCCGCCACCTCGATCACTACCTCGACCGCTGCACCACGTTACGGATCGTCGTCCCCGCTCGCCGCGCCGCCGCCCTGACCCACGTACGGGGACTTCTGGCGGACCACATGCAGGAGGACCCCGCCTACGCGGGCACCCCGGGCATCCTGCCGTTCCCTCCCCCGGCGGGGCCGGACGGCGAGATCGGTGCGGCGGAGCCGGTCGCCGCCGCCGCGCGGCTGTTCGCCGGGCTCGCCGCCGGCCCGGGAACGGCCAGGGAGTTGCGCGTGTCCTGGGCGGCCCGCAGATCGGCGGCGGGGCTGGAACCGGCGCCTCCGCCACGACCGGCCGTACCCCTCACGCCCGGCCTGCGCGTACGGGCCTCGGCCGAGCTCTTCCGAATACCGGACGGCCCCGGACGCGCCGTGTGGGCCGCGAACGGACACACCCTGGCGGTCGAGGGGGCGGGACCCGAACGCGTCAGGAACCGGCTGCGGCCCGGAGTGACCCTCACCATAAGGGAGTTGGGACGCGGCTCGCGGATGCCCGCGGAGAGACTGACCCCACTCCTGTCCGACCTGCATCGCATGCGCGCCATCGAACTGGTGGGCGGAGACGGGGCGGCATGAAGGAGGACCCCCGCGTCACCGAGCCCGCAAGCCACGCCGCCGAGCCCGCGGACCGCGCCGCCGCCCCCGGCGAGCAGAGGCGGCCGGTCCGCCTCGACCGGCGCGACCGGCTCGACTGGCGGGAATTCGGCGAGCGGTACTGGGACCGGCAACCCGCGCTGTTCAGTCGGTCACGCCCGCCCCCTTCGATGCGCACGAGGTGTTCGAGACCGCCGTCGCCGCGGCTCACCGCGGAGGTCCTTTCGGCGTGCCGCCCTACGCCGGATTCGCGGTCGGCGGCGAGCCCCAGACGGACCCCGGCGACTTCCTGCCGCAGCCGAGGGACGGCTCGTTCGCGGGCTACCACCAGCGGCTCGTCCGGCAGCTCTCCGGCGAGCCGTACTCCCTGGCCCTTCAGGCGTTTCACGCGTTCCACCATCCGTTGTGGGCGCGCGAACGCGCCTTCTTCGCCGGCCTGTGGGCGCGAGTGGGGCAACCCGCGCAGAGCGCCTTCACGACACTGGTCCACGGCACGTACGAGCAGCCGCTCGCCGAGGCGCTGCCCGGTCAGCGCGTCGCGACGTTCCTGTTCGTGCTGAGCGGGCGGCAGCGGATGCGGTTCGGTGCGGCGGACCAGGGCGCCTCCTTCACCGTCGAGGCCGATCCGGGCGACCTGTTGTACTGGCCGTCGCATCTCTCCCCCGCCGCCGAGCCCTACGCCGGCTGGGCGTCGACAGGCGTACGCGTGAGCGTCGTACGGGAGGGACGGCATGCGGCGGCCGAACTCTACGACCTGCTGCACGACGTGACACCCGAGACGCTGCTCACGCCGGACCCGGATCCCGCGGGCGCCGCGCCGCCCGGCGAGGAGGGCCTGCTCGTGCCCGACGCCGAGGCGGGGTCGGAGCTGCCCGCACCCCTGGAACGTGCCCTCGCGCACTTCCGTTCGGCGGGCGCGCGCGGACCGCTGGAGGAGCGGGTCGCCCGGCAGTCCCTGCGGCACTGGACGGCCGGGGGTTTCCGGCCCGTGCCGCCGCCGGCGCCGCGCGGCAGGTTCGGCGACGACGACGTCGTACGGGCCACGGAGCGCGTGCTGTGGACCGAGGCCGCCGGGCGGCGGCTGTACTCCGCGTGCGGCCATGTGGCGGCCACGGAGCTGCCTGCCGCCGACCTGGCCGCCGTACTGCGGGTCCTCAACTCCGGACGACCGCTGCCCGTCCGTGAACTCACCCCAGCATCCCGGGCGTTGCTCGCCGAGCTGACGGCGTTCCGTGCGCTGGAGCGGCTGTGAGGACCCGCCGGTCCGTCATCGCCGTCACTGTCCCGGCGCCGGGATCGCCAGGTACTTGTACTCCAGGAACTCCTCGATGCCGACCCGGCCTCCCTCCCGGCCGATGCCGGACTGCTTGACGCCGCCGAAGGGCGCCGCGGGGTTGGAGACGAGGCCCTTGTTGAGGCCGACCATCCCGGTCTCCAGTCGCTTCGCCGACCCGCAGCGCCCGGTCGAGGTCGCGGGTGAAGAGGTAGCTGACCAGGCCCTATTCGGTGTCGTTCGCGGCGCGCGACCACCTCTCCTCGTCGTCGAAGGTGAACGAGGGCGCGACGGGCCCGAAGATCTCGGTCCGGCGCAGACCGGCGTCGCGCGGGACGCCGCGCGAGGACGGTCGGCGGGTAGAAGTAGCCTGCCCGTCCGGGCGTTCGCCGCCGGTGAGGACCGTCGCGCCGCGGTCGAGCGCGTCCCGCACGAGCCGGTCGACCTTGTCGCGGCCGGCGGCGTCGATGAGCGGCCCGACGTTCGTCGCCGGGTTCGGTGCCGGGGCCGACGGTGAGGGCGCCCATGCGCGCGGCGAGCGGGCGGCGAACTCGTCGGCGACGGAGCTGTGCACGAAGAAACGGTTCGCGGCGGTGCACGCCTCTCCCATGTTGCGCATCTTCGCGACCATGGCGCCCTCGACGGCAGTGTCGAGGTCCGCGTCGTCGAAGACGATGAACGGTGCGTTGCCGCCGAGTTCCATCGAGGTGCGGAGCGACGGTGTCGGCGCACTGCTACGAGCAGCCGGCCGACCTGGCGTGGAGCCGGTGAAGGACAGCTTGCGGAGCCGCGAGTCCGCCGCAGCACGGTTCGACGAGCGCGCCGGCGTCGCGTGGTCGTGACGACGTTCAGGACGCCGTCGGGCAGGCCCGCCTCGGCGAGGATCCCGGCCAGGGCCAGCGTGCACAGCGGGTGTCTGCGGGGCGGGCTTGAGGACCATGGTGCAGCCCGCGGCGACGGCCGGGCCGATCTTGCGGGTGCCCATGGCGAGCGGGAAGTTCCAAGGGGTGACGAGCAGACAGGGGCCGACGGGCTGGCGCATGATCAGGATGCCGGCTGCGGCCGTCGGGCGAGGGTGCGAATCCGCCCTCGATCCGTACGGCCTCCTCGGAGAACCAGCGGAAGAACTCTGCGGCGTACGCGACCTCGCCGCGCGCCTCCGCGAGGGGCTTGCCCATCTCCAGGGTCATGAGGAGCGCGAGGTCGTCGGTGCGGGAGATGATGATCTCGTAGGCGCGGCGCAGGATCTCGCTGCGGGCGCGGGGCGCGGTGGCGGCCCATGACTCCTGTGCGGCCGCGGCGGCCTCCGCGGCGCGCCGGCCGTCGTCGGGGCCGGCGTCGGCGACCTCGCACAGGCTCTCGCCGGTGGCCGGGTTGTCGACGGGGAAGGTGCGGCCCCCGGCCGCGTCCTGGAGGCGGCCGCCGATGAGGAGCTGCTTGGGGACGTCCTCGACGACTCGGGGCGTGGGGTGGGTCGTTGTCATACCGGTTCCTCCGTCGCTGGTCAGCGGGTTGCCGTCGCGGTCTCCACGGCCGCGGCCCAGGCCCGCAGGCCGTCGTCGATCTGCCCCTCGTCGACGACGAGCGCGGGAATCATCCGCACGACGTTGCCCCACGGTCCGCAGAGCAGGAGCAGCAGTCCCTCGTCGGCGGCGGCCTGCTGGGCGCGTACGCGCGGTCGCCGCGTCGGGTTCCCCGTCCGGGGTGGTGAACTCGCTGGCGAGCATCAGGCCGAGGCCCCGTACGTCGCCGATCGCCTCCGTCTTCGCGGCGACGTCCTCCAGGCCGGAGCGCAGGCGGGCGCCCATGGCGGCCGCGTTGGCGACGAGCCCTTCCTCCTCGACGACCTCCAGGGTGGCGACGGCGGCGGCGCAGGCGACGGCGTTGCCGCCGTAGGTGCCGCCCTGCGAGCCGGGCCGCGCCTTGTCCATCAGCGCCTCGGGGGCGGCGATCCCGGAGAGCGGGAAGCCGCTGGCGAGGCCCTTCGCGGTGATCAGGATGTCGGGGCGTACGCCGAAGTGGTCGTGGCCCCAGAAGCGTCCGGTGCGGCCGACGCCGGTCTGCACCTCGTCGAGGACGAGCAGGATGCCGTGACGGTCGGCGCGCTCGCGGAGGCCTGCAGGAAGGCGGTGTTGGCGGGGACGTAGCCGCCTTCGCCGAGGACGGGTTCGACGATGAACGCGGCGGTGTCGTCCGGGCGGGGACGGTGGTCAGGAGGTGGTCGAACTCGCGCAGCGCGAACCGCGTCGCGGTCTCCTGCTCGTCCCAGCCGTAGCGGTAGGCGTTCGGGAAGGGCGTGATCGCGACGCCCGCCATCAGCGGTCCGAAGCCGGTACGGATCTTCGTGCCGGACGTGGTGAGGGAGGCGGCGGCGACGGTGCGGCCGTGGAAGCCGCCGTGCGAACGACGACGATGTTGGGCCGGCCGGTGGCCTGCCGGGCGAGCCGCATGGCCGCCTCGACGGCCTCGCTGCCGGAGTTGGCGAAGAAGAGGCTGTCGAGTCCTTCGGGGAGAACGTCTCCCAGCTTCTCGACAGGCGCTGAAGGGGCCGGTGCAGGACGGTCGTGTACTGGCCGTGGATGAGGGTGGCCGACCTGCTCCTGAGCGGCGGCGACCACCCGCGGGTGGCAGTGGCCGGTACTGGTGACGCCGATGCCGGCGGTGAAGTCCAGATAGCGGCGGCCGTCGGTGCCGTAGAGGTGGACGCCTTCCCCGCGTTCGGCGACGACGGGGGTGGCCTGGCGCAGATGCTCGGACAGTCGCGTCATGCCTCCACCCTCAACGCTGAGCCGAAAGGACGTCAATGGGCCTTCTGTGACGATCCGCCCCACGGGGGGTCACGGGTCACCCGGGTGGCCTCAACGACTCTCGGCTCCGTCACCCGTCGCAGGCCCGCTCACCCAATGCGCAAGAGTTCTGCGTAACCGGCTCAACCGGCAGGGTTCCCAAGGGAGTCGGATTATGCAACAGTCCTGCGCAACCCGATGCGAGGGAGCGGTTCGGCATGGCTGGGGCACGGGGGCATGACCTTGCGGCGTTGCGCGGGCTCAACACGGGTGTCGTGCTGCGGGCACTGCGCGGAGAGTCCGCAGACCGTCAGCCAGCTGACGGGTGCGACCGGGCTGTCGCGGCCCACGGTCGAGGCGCTGGTCGACGAGCTCGTCTCGCAGGGCTGGATCGCCGAGACCGGCGCTCCGTCCGCCGGGCGCGCCCCCGGCCGTCCGGCCCGTCGGCTGCGTTTCCGGTCCGAGGCCGGGCATGTCGTCGGTGTCGACATCGGGCTGCGCAAGATCGTGCTGGTGCTCGCCCGGCTCGACGGCGAGGTCGTCGCGCGTGAACGGGAGCACATCGCCGAGGAGTTGAGTGGCACGGAGCGTATCGAGCTGCTCCGCGGACGGCTGCGCCGCTTCATCGCCGACCACGGTCTGCGGGCCGACGCCGTCTGGGCCATCGGCATCGGCGTGCCGGGCATGGTCGACGACACGGGCCGGATCCGGTCGGTGATCGTCCCGGACTGGACCGACCTGGATCTCGCGCGGCGCCTCGCCGACGACTTCCCGTGCCGGATCCTCGTCGAGAACGACGTGAATCTCGCGGTGCTCGCCGAGCACTGGCAGGGCGCGGCGACGCTCGCGGACGACGTGGCCTGCGTGCTCGTCGGACGGCGCATCTCCTGCGGCCTGATGATCAACGGCAAGCTGCACCGGGGGCGCCGCGGCGGCGCGGGCGAGCTGGGCATCCTGCCCCAACTCGGCCTGGACGCCGCCGAGAAGTGGCTGGCGTGGGACGGCGAGCGGCTCCCGGGCGAGTCCGAGACGGACGCCCTCGCGCGGGCGGTACGGGCCGGGGACAGCGAGGCGCGCGGCGTGCTCGACGGCTACCTCGCCGGGGTCGCCCCGGAATCGCCGCGCTCGTTCTCGCCCTGGACCCCGAGCTCCTGGTCCTCTCCGGCGCGCTCGCCCCGGTCGGTAAGGCACTCGGGCCGCTGCTCACGGAGCAGCTGCGGCCGCTGACGCTGCACGTTCCCCGCATCGCGGTCAGCGCGCTCGGCCGTGAGGGCGTGGCCCTCGGCGCGGTACGCCGCGCGCTCGACGCTCTCGACCCCCATCTCCCGTACGGGACCGGGCCGTTGCGCCCGTCCCCTGCCCCCGACCTCTCCACCGTCCCCCCTCACCCTCCGGAGGCGCGTATGCGCAGGAGAACGCTTCTCGCCGGTGCGCTCGCGGCCACGCCCCTCGTGGCCGCGTGCGACAACGGCGGCGGGGCTTCCGGTTCCACCTCGTCGGGCGGCCGCGGCCGCACCACCATCTCGTACGGCATCTGGGACCAGGCCCAGCTCGCGGGCATGCAGCAGATCGTCAAGGCGTTCGAGGCCAAGAACCCCGGCATCTCCGTGGACATCCAGCTCACGCCCTGGTCCTCGTACTGGACGACGCTCAGGACGTCGATGCGCGGCGGGACCGCGCCCGACGTGTTCTGGATGAACGCCGTGAACATCCAGCTCTACGCGGCGAACGGCGTTCTGGAGCCGCTCGGCCAGTACGCGGCCCGCGACCGCACCCCGCTCGGCCGGCACCCCGAGGCTCTCGTCAGGCTGTACGCGTACGACGGCACGCAGTACGGATCCGAAGGACTTCGACACGGTCGGGCTCTGGTACAACAAGGCGCTGTTCGACAAGGCCGGTGTCGGATACCCGGACGCCTCCTGGACCTGGGACGACGTACGGGACGCGGCGCGCGAGCTGACGAACCCGCGGACGCGGGTGTACGGGATCGCCGCCGAGATGGACCGGCAGAAAAACTTCTATCCCTCGATCTTCGGTGCGGGCGGCTACGTCCTGCGCGACGGGCACTCCGGCTTCGGCGACGAGCGCTCCGTCGAGGGGCTGCGCTTGTGGACCGATCTCGTCGACCGCGGCTGGTCGCCGCCGCAGAGCGCGATGGCGGACGTGAAGGGCCGCAACCTGTACCTGTCCGAGCAGATCGCCATGAACTACGACCTGTCGGCGATGGCGTCCTTCATGCACGCCACCCCCGCGATCAAGGACCACGGCGGCGTCGCCGTCCTCCCCAAGGGCCGCGAGCGGGCCACCGTCATCCACGGTCTCGCGAACGTGGTGAGCGCCAAGTCCCGTAAGAAACAGGCCGCTTGGAAGTTCGTGGACTTCCTGGCGCGGCGCGAGGCGGCCGAGATCCAGTCGAAGGGCGGCGTCACCATCTCCTCGTACACCGGGACGCAGGACGCCTGGCTCAAGTCGATGCCCGAGTTCGACCTCAAGGTCTTCATCGACATGCTCGACCACGCGGTCCCGTACCCGAGCTCCCGGAACACGGCCGTGTGGGAGGACCTCGAGTATCTGCTGCTCGGCGCGCCCTTCAGCGGCAAGGGCGGCATCGAGTCCGCCGCGAGGACGCTCGGCCGGCAGATGGACAGGGCGCTCGACGAGGAGGGCAAGTGATGGCTGTTTTCCCCTCGACCGCCGCCGCCGAGGCGGAGGGCCGGATCAGGAGGCCGCGCACCAAGACGGGCCGCGACGGCAGCGTACGCGGCCCCAACTCCCGTACACAGAAAGCCGCTTACGCCTTCATCGCGCCGATCGCCGTCGGGTTCCTGGTCTTCTACATCTGGCCGATGATCCAGACGTTCGGCTACAGCTTCACATCCTTCGGACCCTTCGGCGGCAACTCGTGGGTGGGGGGCGACAATTACGCCCGCGTCGTCCGCGACGTCACGGTGTGGCGGGCGCTCGGCAACACGCTTCTGTACGGGGCGATCGGCCTGATCACACTGCCGGTCTCGATCACCGTCGCCGCCCTGCTCGACCGGCGCGGCCTGCGAGGGGTCGGCGTCTACCGCGCCCTGTACTTCATCCCGTTCGTCACCCTGCCCGTCGCCGTCGGCCTGGTCTGGAACTGGCTGTACAACGGCAACTTCGGCCTTCTCAACGAGGTGCTGTCGTGGTTCGGCGTCTCCCGGCACTTCTGGGCGTCCGACCCGTCGTCCGCACTGTGGGCCATCGGGCTCGTCCTCGTGTGGCAGAGCGTCGGCTACTACTTGATCATCTTCATCGCGGGGATCAAGGCCATCCCGCAGGACTACTACGAGGCCGCGGAGCTGGACGGTGCGGGCCCGGTGCGCCGCTTCTTCCGGATCACCCTGCCGCTCCTGAGCCCCAGCATCTTCTTCGCCGCGGTCATCTGCGTGATCAACTCACTGCAGCTCTTCGACCTCATCTACGTGATGATGAGCCCCACGAACCCGGCCCTCGGCTCCACGCAGTCCGTGGTGAGCCTCTTTTACCAGTGGGCGTTCCAGCAGAACAACCAGGGCGCCGCGGCCGCCCTCGCGTTCGTCCTGATGCTGCTCACGGCGGCGCTGACCTACATCCAGTTCCGGCTCCAGAAGAAGTGGGTGCACTATGCCTGAGCGCTCCCGGGTCCGTCCCGGCTCCGTCGCCACGCACGCACTGCTCTCGCTGGGCGCCCTGGTGATGGTCTTCCCGTTCCTGTGGCAGCTCCTGACGGCGCTCAAGACCCTGCCGGAGGCGGTGCACGTCCCGACGACCTTCTTTCCTGAGCGCCTCAACTGGGCCGCTTTCAAAGAGGTCTTCACCGCCATGCCGTACGGCGAGATGCTCGGCAACAGCGTCGTGAACACCGTGGGCCGGACGGCGGGACAGCTCGTCTTCTGCTCGCTCGCCGCGTACGCCTTCGCCCGTATGCGGTTCCGCGGCAAGAACGTCCTGTTCGCGCTGTTCCTGTCGGTGCTGCTCGTGCCGTCGTCGCTGCTGATCCTGCCGCAGTACGACATCATCCAGCGGCTCGGCCTGCTCAACACAACGCCCGCGCTCTTCCTGCCCGGCATGTTCAGCGCCTTCGGGACCTTCCTCCTGCGGCAGTTCTTCATGGCGCTGCCGAGGGAGCTGGAGGAGGCGGCCCGCATCGACGGCGCCGGGCCCTTCCGGATCTTCTGGTCCATCATGCTGCCGCTGATCCGCCCGGCGCTCGCCGCGCTCGCGGTGATCACGGCGATGTGGTCGTGGAACGACCTGCTGTGGCCGCTCGTGGTGAACACCGATCCGGCGAAGATGCCGATCAGCGCGGGCCTGACGTCCCTGGAGGGCCAGTTCGAGACCAACTACCCGGTGATGATGGCGGGTTCACTCATCGCGAGTCTTCCCATGATCGTCCTCTATCTCTTCCTCCAGCGGCACTTCGTGCAGGGCATCGCCCAGAGCGGCACGAAGGGCTGAGCCGCACGTGGAGCCGAACCCCCGTTTCCAGAAAGGAACTACATGACACGCCTCGATGTGGGTCTGATCGGCGCGGGCGGCATCGCCCGGGCCCATCTGCCCGCGTGGATCGAGCTGGGCGCACGCGTCACCATCCTGTCCACGGACGGGAACGCGGAGAAGCTCGCCGCGAAGTACGCCGAGTCCGGCGTGACGGCCACGCACAGCCTGGCCGGTCTCCTGGACCGCTCCTCCGTCGTCGACATCTGCACACCCACCTTCACCCACCGTCAGCTCGCGCTCGACGCGATCGCCGCCGGCGTGCACGTCATCTGCGAGAAGCCCCTCGCCCTCACCGCGTCCGAGGCCGCCGAGATGGCGGACGCGGCCGAGGCGGCGGGCGTCCTGCTGTTCCCCGCGCACGTGGTCCGCTACTTCCCCGCGTACGCGGCGATGGCCGAGTCCGTCGGCAACGGCGCCGTCAGGGACCCCCGCGGTGCTGCGCTTCACCCGCTCGGGCGCCTACCCGGTGTGGGCGCCGTGGTTCTCCGACCCGGCCCTGTCGGGCGGGATCCTGATGGACCAGATGATCCACGACCTCGACTTCGCCCGCATGCTCGCGGGCGAGGTCGTACGCGTCCACGCGAGGCTGCGCGGCCGCCAGGAGCCGGGCGCGAAACCCGGTGACGTCGCGGTAGGCACGGCGGTCCTGACCCACGCGTCGGGCGCGATCAGCCACGTCCTCGGCGTGTGGGGCCTGCCCGACCTCCAGTTCCGTACGACGTTCCGTGTCGCGGGGCCCGACGGGATCCTGGAGCACGATTCGACGGCCCTGCCCGGGTTCCGCATTCTCGCCCAGGGCACGCGCCCGCCCGGCGAGGGCATTCCCGGCAGCCCGATGACGGAGAGCCCGTACCTGACGGAGCTGCGCGAGTTCGCCGGGGCGGTGGACGGCGGGCCCGCTCCCCGCGTGACGGCCCGCGACGGCGTCGAGGCGGTGCGGATCGCGGCAGCGGCGGCCGCCTCGGCCCGTACGGGCGAGCCCGTGGAACTCAAGATCTCCGAGGAGGCGGCCCGGTGAAGGTCGGAGTGCTGTCGTTCGCGCATGTCCACGCGGGCGGGTTCGCCCGCCTGCTCGACGGGATGGAAGGCGTCGAGGTCCTGGCGGCCGACCCGGACACGGATCTGGCGGCGCCGGGCGAGGTCCGCGGCCGGGAGTTCGCCGACCGGCTCGGGGTGGCCTACGCGGACTCGTACGAGGAGCTGTTCGCCTGGGGCCCCGACAAGGTCGTCGTCTGCTCGGAGAACGTCCGCCACCGGCCCCTCGTGGAGCTGGCGGCGGCGCACGGTGTGGACGTGCTGTGCGAGAAGCCCCTCGCGACGACGGAGGAGGACGGCGCGGCGATGGTCGAGGCGTGCCGTGCCGCGGGTGTGCGGCTGGCGGTGGCGCACCCCGTCCGTTTCAGCCCGGCGTATACGGCGGTCCGCGCCGCGGTGCGCTCCGGCGCTGCGGGCGGCGTCCTCGCCGTGTCCGGCGCCAACAACGGCTATCTGCCGGCGGCCCGGCGCCGCTGGTTCGCCGACCCCCGACTGGCCGGCGGCGGCGCCCTGATGGACCACACCGTGCACATCGCGGACCTCCTGGACGACCTCTTCGGGGCGTCCCCCGCGACGACCGTGTACGCGCAGGTCAACAACGTGCTCCACGAGGGAGAGGTGGACGCGGACACCGCGGGGCTCGTCACGGTCGAGTACGCGAACGGCGTCGTCGCGACGATCGACTGCAGTTGGAGCCAGCCCCGGCACCACCCGGCCTGGGGCGGGTTGCAGATGCAGGTGATCGGCGACCGGGCGACTCTGGAGATGGACGCCTTCGACCAGAAGGTCCACGGCTTCAGCGAGTCGTCCCGCGCGCCTTTCGAACTTCCCTACGGCGTCAACCTGGACGCCCTGATGCTCCACTCGTTCCTGTACGGGAGCGGCGGCGGGACGAGTGTGACGGACGGCGAATCGGGGCTGCGCTCCCTGCGGATCGTCACGGCGGCGTACCGGTCCGCGAGGGAGGGAAGGTCGGTGCCGGTGCGGTGACGTCCGGCGGCTTCTGCCATGGTGGCCGCATGAGCGAACTGGTGGACCGCGTGGACGAACAGGACCGTGTACTCGGCACCGTGGACCGAGGCGCGGCCGTCCGTGAGGGGTGGCTGCACCGGGTGGCGACGGTCGTGTGCCGCGACCCGGCGGGACGGTTCCTCGTGCATCGAAGGGCGCCGCACGTCTCCCGCTTTCCCGGGCGGTACAACTGGCTGATCGGCGGGGGTGTGGACGCCGGCGAGTCGTACGAGGCCGCGGCGGCCCGCGAGCTCGCGGAGGAACTCGGGGTCACGGCCCCGGTGCGCTTCGTCTTCAAGTACCTGTGCCGCGGGGAGATCAGCCCGTACTGGCTCGGAGTGCACGAGGCCGTCGTCGACGGGCCGGTCTCGCCGCTCCCCTCCGAGATCGTCTGGCACGACTGGCTCACCGAGGCCGGCCTGAAGAACGCGATGCGCCAGTACCCGTTCGTGTCGGACTCCTTGGAGGCGCACGCGCGGTACGTCGCGCTGGGCCGCGAGGGCGGGGCGGGGACGGCGCGCTGACGAGTGGGAGCGCGGGCCGGGGAGTTGGCTCCGGCCCCGCGTCTGCCCCGTAGGCGCAGGTGAGGGCCATCCCCCGCGCGCATGCGTCCGGCGCGTGCGGCAGGATGTCCCGGCGCGTCGGTGCAGGCGCGGCAGCTCCACTTACGGACAAGCAGGTAGCAAGGTGACGACACATCACATACGGCCGCTCCCAGCGGCGTACGACGACCTCGGTCACGGCGCGGGAGGCCGCCGGTGAACCGTGCGATGACGCCCGACGATCTGATAGTGGCCGGGATCGCGGTCGCCGCGGGGCTCGCGGCCGGTCTGCTCCTGCGCATGATGCTGCGCTGGCTGGGCGTGCGCGCGGACCGGACGCGCTGGGGCGGCGACGACGTCATCGTGGACGCGCTGCGTAGCCTCGTGCCGTGGGCGGCGGTCGCCGCCGGTGTCGCTGTGGCCGCCTCCGCGCTGCCGCTCACCACTCGGACGCGGCACAACGTCACCGTGACGCTGACGGCGCTGCTGATCCTCGTCGCCACGTTCACCGCGGGCCGGGTGATCTCCGGGCTCGTGCGGTCGGTGGCGCAGTCGCGGTCCGCGGTCGCCGGGTCGGCGACCATCTTCGTGAACATCACGCGGGTCGTGGTGCTCGCGGTGGGCTTCCTCGTGGTCCTGCAGACGCTGGGCATCTCCATCGCCCCGCTGCTGACCGCCCTCGGCGTGGGCGGTCTCGCGGTGGCGCTCGCGCTCCAGGACACGCTCGCGAACCTCTTCGCGGGCGTGCACATCCTGGCCTCCAAGACCGTGCAGCCGGGCGACTACATCCGGCTCAGCAGCGCCGAGGAGGGCTACGTCGTCGACATCAACTGGCGCAACACCGTGGTGCGTCAGCTCTCCAACAACCTGGTCATCATCCCGAACGCCAAGCTCGCCTCGACCAACATGACCAACTACAGCCGCCCGGAACAGCAGATGACGCTTCTCGTCCAGGTCGGCGTCGGCTACGACAGCGACCTGGAGCATGTCGAGCGGGTCACGGCCGAGGTCGTCGAGAGCGTCATGGTCGACATCACCGGCGCCGTCCCCGAACACGAACCGGCCATCCGCTTCCACACGTTCGGCGACTCCAGGATCAGTTTCACGGTGATCCTGGGCGTCGGCGAGTTCAGCGACCAGTACCGGATCAAGCACGAGTTCATCAAGCGCCTGCACGCCCGGTACCGGGACGAGGGCATCCGGATCCCGGCGCCCACGCGGACGGTGGCCCTCCAGCAGGGAGCGGTGGCCATTCCGCACCAGCGCGAGGCCGCACCGCCCATTCCGTAGCGGCGGCGCGGTCAGGGGAGCCGGTCCGTCCGGACAGCGGACCGGCTCCCCCTCGCGTGCTTCCGACCCCGCTGGGTCAGTCGCGCGCCACCGTCCCCGTGACCTTCAGGTTGCGGATCCGGCCGTTGTTGTCGAACGAGCCGAAGCCCACGCGGCCCGAGGAGAACATCGGGTCCGTGCGCCGTGATCAGCGGGGTGCGGCTGCCGTCCATGTAGACGGCCGTCTCGCCGGTGTCCGCGCAGTGCGTGAGACGGACCTTGTGCCAGGCCGCGTCCTTGATGGCCGGGGGCGCGCCGTAGGTGCCGTTCCACTGGTCGTCGATGCGGAGCCGGTCGGCGTTGTTGACCGTGAACAGGCCGTTGTGCGGGTAGATGCTGTTGTCGCTGGACAGGTGCGCGTACTGGAACTGGGTGTCCGAGCTGTAGTCCCAGACGACGATGACGTCCCGGTTGGTGATGTCGACCGGGGTGTCGATGCGCACCTCGGCCTCGATCCGTCACGTTCGAGTAGCGCGGGCCCGCGGTCAGGACGGCGTACTCGAAGGGGCGGCGCGGGCCGGGGCGGGAGACGCCCGGCTCGGTGAGGACCGTCTCGCGCCGGGTGAACTCCCACTTGGCGGGGGTGACCGGCGCCCAGTTGTCCGCGCCGGTGGTGTGCGTGGTGCGGGGTGTTGCCCACCTTGCAGTCGGCGAAGGTGCGGGTGCCGGTGACCTTCCAGACCTTGCCGTTCGCCTTGGAGACGATGTACAGGTCACCGGCGAGGTCGGTGCCGAAGCGCAGGTCGACGCGCTGGTCCCCGGCGAGGTCGCGCATGGTGACCTTCTTGCCGGTGGCCTGGTCGTACAGCATCAGCGACTTGAGCGGCGCGAGGCCGGCGCCGCGGCGCATGTCGTGGGTGTCGGCCGCGAGGATCCGGCCGTCGACGAGGTCACCGAAGATGTACGTGCCGCGCAGCTCGGGCGCGTCCTTGCCGCGGTAGACGAAGCCTCCGGCGATCGCGCGGCCCACGTCGGAGCGGCAGTCCCAGTCGGCTCCGGGGTCGTGGTCGTACGCGGCGACGGGGTACGTGTAGCCGTACTTGGCGTCGTCGGCGGGCAGGGGCGCGATGCGGGCGCACGGGTCGGTGGTCTTCTTGTCGAAGAGGAACGGGCCCTCGCGTTCGCTCCAGCCGAAGTTGTCGCCGGCCTTGACCTCGTACACCGACTCGATGGCGTGCTCGCCGATGTGGCCGAGGTACATGCGGTGGCTGCCGCCGGTGTCCCAGCTGAAGCGGTGCGGGTCGCGCATGCCGACGGCGTAGATCTCGCCGAGGGCGCCCGGTGTGGACACGAACGGGTTGGCGGCCGGGATGCCGTACTTGCCGTTCGCGCTGTTGCGGCCCGCCGGGTCGATGCGCAGGAGCTTGCCGTGCGGGAGCGCCATGTTCTGCGGGTTCGCTGTTGCCGACGCCCTGGCCGCCGTCGCCGACGGCGAGGTAGAGCAGCCCGTAGTCCTTGTCGTGGGGCTTGGCGGTCGGGTTGAAGTCGATCTGCTGGATGCCGTGCACCTGGCCGGTGAAGCCGATGCGCAGGACCTCGCGGTGGGTGCCGTGGAAGACGGCGGCCTTCGGGTCGTCGGCGGTCCACTCGGTGATGACGCCGTGGTACGTGGTGGTGCCCGCCTGCTTGAAGTCGGGGGCCTGGGTGACCTGCGAGGCGAGCTCGGTGTGGATGGTGTAGAAGCGGCCGTTCTTCGCGAACTGCGGGTGGAACGCGGCGTATCCGAAGCCCTGGCCGAGGCCGCGGCCCGAGAAGAAGTTCGGGAAGGTGCCCTTCACGTCGAGGTACGGGTGCGGGGTGCCGCCTGCGTCCTTGCCGGCGGTGCCGGGGTCGGTGAGATAGAGCGTCCCGTTGAGGTCCGGGGTCGCCATCCGGCCCGAACCGTCGGGGAGTTCGTTGATGGTGTTGATCCTGGCGTGCCGCATCAGGCGCGGGTCCGTCGGGGCCGGGACCGGCTCCGACTTGGGGAACTGGGCGTACTCGGTGAGGACCAGGCCGGTCCTCGACTGGGCGGGCTTCTCCGGGATCGGATCGCTGAGGCCCGCGGACGCGGCGGTGGGAGCGGGCTCGTCGGCGTGCGAGGGCGCGGCGAGCCCGCCGAGCGCCAGAGTTGCGGTGACGGCGAAGGCCGCCCAGAGTCTTGGGTTCTTGCGTCGTGCTGCCATGCGGGTCCCTTCGGATGGCGAGTACGGCTGGGCAGAAGCGGGGGTACGAGGCGTCAGTGGCCCCTCGTCATGCGGCGGTACTCGGCACTCACCTGACCTGCCGTCACTTCACGGTCCAGGAAGAGGAGATCGTCCATGCGGCAGTCGCAGGCGTTGTTCTCGCGTGTGTTCTGCGGGAAGCTGCCGCCGATCTTGATGCCGCGCGGGTCGGTCGGCGAGGCGCGGTGCGGCGCCGGTGTGGTGGTGAGTTCCCAGGGGTCGCCCGGCGTGACGTAGAAGCCGTCGAGGGGCTTGCCGTCGCGGTAGAGGGCCATCGTGCCGTCGCGGAAGTCGAAGGTGGCGGCCAGATGGACCCACTCGCCTCGGGGCAGGACCTTCTGCCAGTCGGCGGAGGCGGCGAAGGTCTGGGAGGCGCCGCTGTCGAGGCGACGGCCGAGCGCGACGAGCTTCAACTCGCCGTTCACCTGGATGAGTTCGAGCAGCGCGCGTACGGCGTGCCCGTCGCTGGTGCCGGAGAGCACCCCGGCGAGTCCGATCGCTCCGTAGCGGTCGGTGGGGTTGGCGGTGTTGGAGTTGAGGGTGGGGTTGTCGCCCGTCATCTTGAACCAGCCCATGACGGTGGCGGCCTTGGCGCTGTTGAAGGCACCGAGGGAGCCGACCCCGGCCTCGTCCCAAGTACCCGCTTTCCAGTCGTCGTTGCCCGCTGTGGCGGGGTTCTGCTGGCGCACCTGGAGGGCGGGCGAGCTGCCGCGGTACGCCTCGTCGTCCACGCGCATGGCGGAGCCGCCGTTGATGAGCGTGAGCGGGGTGCGGGAGCGTCCGATGTCCCGCTCCCTCGCGGGATCGGCGGGATCGGGGTGCCCGAAGTCGTAGGCGGCCACGGCCTGGGCGCGCAACGGGCCGTGCCCCGCAGGGCCGTTGGCCTGCGCGGGGACCTGGTTGGCGGGGCCGCTCGCCTGCGCGGGAAGCGTGGCGGCGGCGAGGACGGCGACCGAGGCGAGGGCCACGGCGGCGAGTGCGGTACGTCGGGTTCGGCGGGTCTCCCGGGCGGATCGGGTGCGCCGGACGCGTGGTTCGAGTCCGGTGCGGACGGCGGTCCGGGCGATCGCGGTACGTCTGGTGCGGGGCAGTCTCATGCGGCCTCCGAGCGGCAACGAAGGGGCTGCCGACCGGGATTCCCCCGACCGACAGAAAGCGCTTTCGTCACGTGCGGGCACCATGTAACTCCCTCACCGCAACCCTGACAATGGGCGTGTCCGCGCCATTTTTCGAAGGTGCACCGCCGAGCAGCCGATGCGGGCCGCCCCTGGGGCGGAAACGGCGCGCGGGTCAGCAAGGGGCGCGCATCACTCCGTAGCCGCTCCGAGGATTGCGCCTCCGAGCCCGCCGACCGTGATCCGGACGGGGCCGCCGGCGGCGTCGACGTTCCCTGCCCAGTGGCCCGCCAAGTGCAGGGTGCGGTTGGGGAGCGCGCGGCGCGGTACATACTGGCGGTGCAGGCGGCGGCCGTCCTGCGTGACGACGAGCACGGGCCGTGTCAGCACCTCCGACGTCCGCAGGACGAAGCCTTCCACCGGCACCTGCGGGACCGCCCGGTTCGGCGCCACCCAGCGCAGGGGCGCCGCGACCTCGATCGCCGGGCCGGCCAGCGCCGGGCCCGAGCCGTCCAGGAACCCGCGCACGGCGTCGGCCGCGAGCGCGCCCTCGCGGGCCGCCCACAGCGCGGGCTCCACCGCGTGCAGCACGTTTCCCACGGCGAAGACGCCCTCGGCGCCGGTGCGGAACGCGCCGTCGACGGCGGGCCCCCGCGTCCCGGGGTCGAGTGCCACTCCCCCGCGCCGCGCCAGCTCGTGGTCCGGCACGAAGTCCCCGGTGAACACCACGGTGTCGCAGTCGACGGTCGTCAGCCGGCCGTCACGATGCCGCAGCCGCACACCCGATACCCGCCCCCTGCCCAGGAGTTCGGCCACGGTCGCGCCGGTGAGTACGGGCACGCCATGACCGAGGCGTGCTGCGGCGGCCCGGGCCCGGCCCAGTTGGTGGCGCGCCTCCTCGGTGGTGAGCGCAGCGACGGTGACGCCGGCGCGCCGCAGGGCGGACAGGGCCGCGTAGCCGACCGGTTCGGCGCCGACGACGACCGCGCGGGTGCCGACCCGCTGTCCGTGCAGGTGGACGGCCTGCTGAAGCTCGCCGGTGGTGAGCACTCCGGCGGGCCGTGTGCCGGGTACGAGGCGTGCGCTGCGCGGGCGTTCGCGTGCCCCGGTGGCGAGGACGACGGCGCGCGCGGCGATGCGTTCGAGCCCGTGCGGGCCGGTGATGTCCAGGGTGAGGGGCCCCGCCCATCCGGTGGCGGTGATCCCCGTCCGTACGCGTGCGCCGGAGCCGAGCGCGGCCTCGACGGCCCTGGCCGCGTACTGCGGCCCCGTCACGCCCCACCGCCCGAACCCGCGGTGGTGGCAGTGCCGCGGCACGCCGCCCGCCACCGCCTCACGCTCCAGGACCTCCACGACACCCGCCCCGTGGTCGGCGAGGCCGCGGGCGGCCGCGAGCCCGGCGGGCCCCGCGCCGACGACGACCACGTCGACGCTCCGCTGCCGCCGCGTCATGCCGGCCCCCATTCGCGCCGCCCCTCATGGAGTTCACGCACCGCGGCCCCGCAGTAGAACCCCTGACACCGTCCGCCCCGCGCCCGGGTCCTGCGGCGCAGGCCCTCCAGGGAAGCGGGCGGGACCGTGCTGATCAGGGCGTCCCTGATCTCGCCGCGGGTCACGCGCTCGCAGTGGCAGACGATGGTGCCGTACGCGGGGTCGGTCGCGATGAGATCGGCGCGCTGGTAGGGGCGGGGGAAGGCCTCGCCCAGGTTGGGCATCCGGACGGGGGTCGGCTCGACCGGCTCCTCGAGGTCGAGGCCGGGGTCCGCCTCGGCGATCAGCCCCGCGACGTGCGCCGCGATCGCCATGGACGCGGTGAGGCCGGTCGAGCGGATGCCGCCCACGGTGACGTAGCGCCGCTCCTCGTGGCAGCGGATGCGGTAGTCGTCGTGCTCGGTGGCGGCGCGCAGGCCCGCGTAGACGGCGGTGACCTCCTCGTCGACCAGGGCCGGCAGGATGCGGCGCCCCTTCGAGAGCAGCCCGTCGAGTCCGTCCGCCGTCGTGCCGGTGGCCGCCTTGTCGTCGAGGTCCTCGGCGGTCGGGCCGAGCAGTACGTTGCCGTAGACGGTCGGCGCCACGAGGACGCCCTTGCCGAGCGCGGTCGGCACCGGAAGCAGGATGTGCCGGACCAGGTCGCGGGCGAGTTCGTCGAAGATGATGAGCTGTCCGCGGCGCGGGGTGACGGTGAAGTCGCCACTCCCGAGGACGAGCCGGTCGAGCACGTCGGCGTTCAGCCCCGCGGCGTTGACGAGGAACCGCGCCCGGAGCGCGCCGCGCGACGTGGCCAGAAGGTGATCACCGCCTTCCGGACTCACCGTCTCCACAAGGCTGTTGAGGTGCAGATCGACACCGGACCGCACCGCTTGGGTGGCGTACGCGAGCGTGGTGGTCCAGGGACAGATGATGCTCTCGCCCGGGACGTCCAGGGCGCCGAGCGCGCCGGGGCCGAGGTGCGGTTCGCGGGCCCGGGTCTCGTCGGCGTCGATGATGCGTGCCGCGTCGTATCCGTTGCGTCCGGCCTTCTCCAACAGGCCCGGCAGCGCGTCGAGTTGTTCGTCGTCCCAGGCGACGAGCAGAGCACCGACGGGCTCGACGGGGATTCCGGACTCGGCCGCGTAGGTGGCGAGCAGTCGCTGCCCTTCCCTGACCAGGCGGGACTCCAGGGAGCCGGGCACGGCGTCGAAACCGGTGTGCAGGATCGCCGTGTTGGCTTTGGAGGTGCCGTCGCCGACATCGCCGGACGCCTCCACGAGAGCGATGCGCAGATGTGGGTGGCGCGCCAGTTCGCGGGCGATGGCGGTACCGACGACGCCTGCGCCGACGACCGCGACGTCGTAGGGCCGGGACGGCATCTGCCCTGTGGGGGACAGCGGCCCTTTGGTGGTGACGGTCATGGGGACCCCGTCGGCGCGCGGTCGAGGAGTGCGGCCACCGCCGAGCGGAACCCGTCGAGGCGTTCGGCGGCGTGCGCGGCGTCGATGCGCGGCTCGTACACGGCGGCGGGCCGCCCGCGCGGGACCGCGTCCCGCACGGTGAGCGCCGGATCGAGCCCGAGCCGGGCGACGACGCCGACGCCGAGCGCGGTCGCGTCGGCCAACTCTGCGACCTCTACGGGCAGTTGGAGAAGGTCTGCCTGGGTCTGCATCAGCAGGGCCGACCGGGTCAGGCCACCGTCCACGCGGAGGGTGCGCAGCGGTTCGCCCAGGTCGGCGGCGACGGCGTCCGCCAGCGAGACGACCTGCGCGGCGATCCCCTCGCACAGGGCGCGGACGAGGTGGCCGGAGGTCGTGTCCAGGCCGAGACCCGTCAGGGAGCCGCGCAGGTCGCCGCGCCACCACGGCGCCGCGAGACCGGCGAGGGCGGGCACGAAGGTCACGCCGCCCGTGTCGGGCACGGCCGATCCGACCGGGTCGATGTCCTCGGCCCCCGCGATCACCCCGAGGCCGGTGAGCCAGCGGACGGCGGAGGCGGCGGTGTAGACCTGCCCGTCGAGGCAGTAGCTGCTCCGCCCGGCCAGCCGCCAGGCCACGCAGCTGACCAGCCCCGAGCCGCCGCGGCGCGGGCGGTCGCCGGTCGGGGCGAGCAGGAACGCACCTGTTCCATAAGTGCACTTGGCGTTTCCCCGCTCGGTCACGTCCTGGGCGAGCAGCGCGGCCTGCTGGTCCACGAGGAGCCCGGTGAGGGGAAGTTCGGGGCCGAACGCCTTCGTCGTGCCGACGGGTCCGGCGGCGTCGACGACGTCCGGCAGCCGCTCGCCGCCGAGGCCGAAGATGTCCAGGGCGCGCGGCGACCACGCGACGGTGTCCAGGTCGAGGAGCTGCGTGCGTCCCGCGGTGGCGGCGTCGGTGACGAACGCGCCGGTCAGCCGGTGGACGAGCCACGCGTCGCTGGTGGTGACGACGCCGTCCCGGGTGAGATGGCGCCGGATCCAGGCCATCTTCGGGGCGGCGAAGTAAGGGTCTAGCGGCAGACCCGTAAAGTCCCTCAACTCGTCGGCGTACGGGGCGAGTTCCGTGCACAGCGCTTCCGCCCGCCGGTCCTGCCAGACGATCGCGTCCGTGAGCGGTCTGCCGGACGCGGGGTCCCAGGCGAGGACCGTCTCTCCCTGATTGGCGAGGCCGACCGCGCCGACGGGCTCGCCCGCGGCGGCCAGCGCGCGGCGCCCCGCGTCGACGACGGAGGCGAGCAGCGCGGCCGGATCGACCTCGACGAGGCCGCCCGGGAGGTAGCGCGGACGTACAGGCGCGCCGCCCGAGCCGATCACGCCGCGGCGCGGGCAGATGACGAGGGCCTTCGTCCCCGATGTGCCCTGATCGATGGCGAGGACGGTCCCCTCGCGCGGCCCGCCGGCATTCGTGATCACCGCGGAAGCCTGCTACAGCCTCCGCGAGAGCGTCAAGGGTGCCCGCCTTCCGTCTGCCCCCTACACTGATCATCCGTCAGTCTCCGTACCAGGCATGCGACTTCACGCCTCTCTCCCCACAAGAGGAGCTCATGTCCACACCGGAAATAGGCACCACCTCGTCGAGCGCCGCCGAGTCCGGGCCGGCCGGGCAGCCACCGGACGAGGAGGCCAGACTCAGGGAGCTGGGCTACCAGCCGGTCCTGGCCCGCCGCATGGGCGGCTTCGGGAACTTCGCCATCAGCTTCTCCGTGATCTCCGTCCTGTCCGGCTGCATGACGCTCTACGGATTCGGCCTCGGCACGGGCGGTCCGGCCGTGATGATGTGGGGGTGGGCGGGCGTCGGCCTCTTCGTCCTCCTCGTCGCCCTCGCGCTCGCCGAGGTCACCAGCGCGTATCCGACGTCCGGGGCCCTCTACTACATGGCCGACCGGCTCGGCGGCCGCCGCTGGGGCTGGTACACGGGCTGGCTCAACCTCCTGGGCCTGCTCGGCGCGATCGCCGGAATCGACTACGGCGCCGCCCTGTTCACCGGCGCGCTGCTCAACCTCCGGTTCAGCTTCGACCCGACACCGGGATCGACCTTCCTGATCTTCCTCGCCATCCTCGCCGTGCACGCCGCCCTGAACCTCTTCGACGTACGCCTGGTCAGCGTGCTCAACTCGATCAGCGTGTGGTGGCACCTGGCGGGCGTGGCCGTGATCGTGGGTGTCCTCGCGATCGTGCCCGACCACCACCGCTCGCCCTCCTTCGTGTTCACCGAGTTCGTCAACGACACCGGCTGGCACAACCCGCTGTACGTCGCCGCGATCGGCCTCCTCCTCGCGCAGTACACGTTCTCCGGCTACGACGCGTCCGCGCATCTCTCGGAGGAGACGTCGAACGCCTCGGTATCCGCCGCGCGCGGCATCGTGCGGGCCGTGTGGGTCTCGTGGATCGCCGGGTTCGTGCTCCTGGCCGGGCTGACGTTCGCGATCCAGGACTACGCGGGCGCGCAGGACAGCGCCACCGGGGTGCCGCCCGCGCAGATCATGATCGACGCCCTCGGCACGTCCGGCGCCACGGCGCTGCTCCTGATCGTGATCGTGGCCCAGCTGTTCTGCGGCAACGCCGAGGTGGCGGCGACCAGCCGCATGGTGTTCGCGTTCAGCCGCGACAACGCGCTGCCGGGCTCCGCACTGTGGCGCAAGGTGAGCGCCCGCACCCGCACCCCCGTGCCCGCCGTATGGCTGTCGGTGGGCCTCGCCGCCGTGATCGCGCTGCCGTCCCTCTACTCCACGACGGCGTACGGAGCGGTGACGGCCATCAACGTCATCGGGATCACGCCCGCGTACGCCATCCCGATCCTGCTGCGCCGGAGGGCGGGCGACCGCTTCACTCCCGGCCCCTGGAACCTGGGACGCTGGAGCAGACCGGTCGGCTGGATCGCGGTGACGTGGGTGGCGTTCGTGACGATCCTGTTCTGCCTGCCACAGGCGTCACCGGTGACGGTCGACTCGATGAACTACGCGTCGGCGGCCCTGGTCGTGGTGCTGATCCTGGCGACGGTGTGGTGGTACGCGGCGCGCGACAAGTACGGGACGCCGCCGGCGGAGGAAGACACCCCGGGATAACAGGAGTTCGGGGAGTCCCGGGAACGACCGAGGGGCCGTGTCAGATTTCTCTGACACGGCCCCTGATCTGCGACTTCGAAAAGTCGGGACGACAGGATTTGAACCTGCGACCCCTTGACCCCCAGTCAAGTGCGCTACCAAGCTGCGCCACGTCCCGGTCGCGCCGCCCGGCGGGTGTTTCGCTTGGCGGCGCAGAAAGAACAATACCCCAAGCTCAGGGGTGGTCCGTCGCCGGTGCGAGGGCCGGAGGGCGGCGGCTGGACCGCGTCGGGACGGCCGGGTGCCGGCGCGGGACAATCGAGGCATGAGTGACGTGAGCAGTGGCCGGGACCGCGACCGTGACGAAGAGGGGCGGGCCCGGAACGCGCGCCCCCGCGACGGCCTCGGCCGTCCGCTGCCGTACGGCGCGGAGGGGGTCGCTCGGCAGCCGGAGGGGGTGGTGCGGTCCCCCGAGGAGACAGTCACGGAGGCGCAGGCGCTGCTCGACGCGGGCCGGCCGTTCCACGCGCACGAGGTGTTCGAGGACGCGTGGAAGTCGGGTCCCGACGAGGAACGCGGCCTGTGGCGCGCGCTGGCGCAGCTGGCGGTGGGCCTGACACACGCGGCCCGAGGCAACACGGCGGGCGGCGCCCGCCTCCTGCGCCGCGGCGCGACGGGCCTCACGGCGTGGCGCGAGGCCTCGGACAGGCTCGCACCGTACGGAATGGACGTGGCTTCCCTGGAAACCTGGGCAACAACACTGGCCAAAGAGGTGGAGCGACAGAACGCCCCCACGATTGACGCAGCAACAAACGCCCCCCGCCTGCACCCATAGGCCCTACAGCCTCTCGCCCAGGCCCCCACAAGGGGCACGGGGAACTGCGCGCCCAACCCCCACGACCCGCAGCCAAACGGCACCCCCCGCCCCTGGCACGGCGGGGCGCGGGGCGCGACCCGCAATACACCCACGCGGCGCCGCCCACCGTCACCCGTAAAGCTCCGCAGGATCACGCACGCACCCGTTCCCGATGTGACGCTGTCCGGGTGACCACCACAACGGAGACCGTGCAGCCCCCGGCGCAGCCGCCCGTACTCGACCGGCGGCGCCGCAACGTCGTCTTCGTGACGATCATGCTGGGCATGCTGCTCGCCGCGCTCGACCAGACGATCGTCGGCACGGCGCTGCCCACGATCGTGTCGGATCTGGGCGGCGCCGCGCACATGTCGTGGGTCGTGACGGCGTACCTCCTCGCGGAGACCGTCGCCACGGTGCTGGTCGGCAAGTTCGGTGACCTGTTCGGGCGCAAGGTGCTCTTCCAGGTCTCGGCGATCGTCTTCATCACGGGTTCCGGATACTTCTCGGCAGCCCGCGAGTTCCCGATAAAACCCGCGGCACCAGTGACGAGTATCGGGTCATCCGTCCCGACAATCATATCTTTGGATTTCATATTGCAGGTGTCACCGATTCGATCACCTCGCCTGATCGACTCCTTAAACCTAGTTCTGCTCAAGGAACTGCCGGTGGATAAGCTCCACGGTCAGGAGCTTATGCAGTTCCAGCGTGTAATTGCGATTACCTTTGATGTGGCTATTGACTATCTTTTCCAGAATGTTCCCGCTCAGATAAGAACGACAGCGTGCCCGCGAGTCGAGCAGCATTTCTTGCAAATATCCCGACAGCTCATCACGATAAAAAACGCGAAAATGGTGGAATTTGTGCCGTCCAAGAAACATTTTCTCCAAGTGCAGCCAGGACAAAGCGTGGTCGATCCTCGCCAACCATTGAGGCATTCCGTAGTCGTAGGCATACTCGGCCTTGAAAGTGAACTCCTGAAAGAGGTGCCGGGCCTGGGTGAGACCCGGAATCACGCTGAGGGCAACCCCGCGGTCCGTTCCAATTCTTGCCAGGGCAGGATTCCCATCGGCGATCAGCCGCAGCGAGAGCTCATTGCTCTGCGCGAGCTCAGGCGGTGCTTGGTAAACCAGCGCTACCAGGTCGTTGTCGAAGTAAGGCATGCGCAACACCACCTCAGAACGTTCGACGACGAATTTCGAGGCCAGTGTACCACGGCGCTTGTTTGAAGGCGGTGAACGAAAGCCGGTTGCCGCGGATTTCGTCGGCATAGGTGTTGGCGGCAGTGCGGAAGTGAGGCAGAAAATCTTGGCCGAACAAATCCTCGGACACCGGCATTGGCTTGAAGGCGAGGAGACTTCGGAGGATTTCTCCGCCATAGGTGCCGGTAACCCGCACAGGGGCGATTTTTCGGGCCGCTTGCTGGATAAAAAGATCTATCGAACCACTGACGTCCATCGTTCCATCGCTGAGATAAACCGTCCTTTCTGCAAGTGTCGGAAACTCAGACAAGAACTTGCCGTCCACAGGAATAACCTCATGGGGCTGCTGGCAAATACTGGCGACCGCCCGCGAGATTTTCGACGTCCGCGCAATCGCGATATCTTCCACCAAACGTGTAGCAGGGAACCATTCCAGCCGGACGGTGCGACCACGCCAGAACCATCCGGCTGTCCACACCGCCGGTCAGCGAGAGTGCGACACGATCATTCCGAAAATAACGCGGGAGAACGCGACCCCACGTCTCTTTCAGGTTCTCATAATAGGCTGTTGCGTCGAGCGGTGATTGATTCTCCCAGTCTTCAACCTTGAAGTAGGAATGCTTCGCCACGGATCCGTCGGCACTAAAACTCCATGCCGAAGCGGGCGGGAGCAGTGAGACGCCGGCGAACAAACTCCTGTTCTGAAGCACGCAGCCGCAGGAGTAAAACTCCCCAAGACTCTGCATGTCAAGTCGGCGTAACTCCGGCAATATCTTGAGAAGAGACTTCGCTTCCGAAGCAAAATAGAAGCCATTTTCATTTTCGTGAACATGGATTCGATTGATTCCGTAACGGTCGTTGAAGAGGACCAGTTTTCCTTCCCGTAAATCTATGAGCAGACCGCTGAAACAACCATTGAGTTTCGCCAAAAATGTGATCCCCGTCTCCTCGTAGAGATGGACCAAATAACTCGCGTTCTCTTCGATTGAACTCGTGTCCTCTTGCCGCGATACCGTGAATAACCGCCTGATCAACGAAATTTTCGCCCGAAAAGATGAGGCAGACGTCACGCTTTTCGTTCCAGACGGGCATGCAGTCAGAAAAAGACCCACTGTGACAAACCCATCCGATCTTCAAGCCCAACGCCTTGTGAATCTGCGTTCCGGATTTGAAAAACCGTTCATGCATCATGCACTTTACCATCACTTCGAGCGGTGATTGCCCGTCCTGAGAAGGTTTGAATTCAATGATTCCAGCGATACCTGGCATAGCATTGCTCCCTGTAGACGTTTACCCATGACGCGGACTAGAGCGAGGGGTTTCTACCGATCAGAAACCAACCCTCTGGAGTCTAAATTGCGTTCTCTGCTCGTCCACGCCGCTGGAATTGGCGGAGAGGGGAAGGATTCGAACCCCCGATACGGCTCTTGACCGTAAAACGACCTCTGCAGGCCGCTGCCTTAAGCCACTCAGCCACCTCTCCATTGTATTATCCCTGCTAACCACAAGAACCAGCCTGTCAAGAGCTCGCCAAGTTAAATGTGTAGCTCTACCGGTTGTTTGATCCGACTAAGTCTGCTCGGTTTGAGTATGCCGGGTCGCGTAAACCCTTCTAGTTATCTGGCCGCCAGGCAAGTTGTGCAAGGGCTCCTTATTGCTTTCCGCGTGCCAGCTCTCCAAAATGATCCGCGCTGAAAAACATACCGGGACAATTAATTCGCTCACCTCTAGTGTCCAACACATCGCACTGAGCCAAGGATCAACCGAATCAAATCAACATTCGAATAACACTGAAAATAGATGCATCGTTGTCCACCGGATTTTGTAAATAGGAAATGATTTGGGCGACTCACCCGGCGACACTCTTTGAGCCTACGAAGGTAATCTCGATCCGGCATTTTCCCTCGCCGCAACCATAGAACGAAACCTAACGCTATTCCATTTCGTGCGCAGTGCAACCATGTTATCAATCACTCTTTCCGGTAAATAGTCACGCAGCTTTCTGTGAAAATGGAGCCTTAATATCAACCTGCCCTTTATCGTAAGGGGCACAAAATAGCGAGGCACGTTATGGCAAACGAATCCATGCTGCTTCTTGAAGTCACCCAAGCCGCGCCGACTCCAGACGCCATAATGAAGAAATGATATTCGCTCCTCGGCGCACATTTTGACGGCTTCGGCAATCAGGCCATTAGTCGGCGCCATGTTGCGGTGGCCGATTTTGGAAATGATATGCATGAGACTGGCGACGTTCTTCCCCCGGACGAATTTGATAAACCCGACCATGTCGTCTTTGAGAAAGGCCCCAACGAAGGTGCTGCTTTTAAAAAACGTGCTGAGTTCTCGTTTGATCGTATCAAAATCCTTTCCGTAATGTTCGAATGGCTTCCCCTGACGGAGAGGTGACTCGTTGTAGATCTCCATGACCCTCCAAACGAAGTCATCGTTGAACTCAATGGCCCTGAAGTTCACACCGTTTTTTCTTGCTTTCCGGATTTTGTTTCTGGCTGTGTCCTTGATCTGCTTCTTCCACCAGTTTTCATATGACGTTACCGGCACTACCGCCAGCCTATGCCATTCCTGATGAAACGCATATCTCGGCGTGGGTTCGGATATTTCCAGCAAGAAAGTGAAAAGGTCAGCCGGGAAGCCTTGGCCCTTCAATCTGCCAATGAAACCCTCGGGATCGTCAAGACATTCATATGGTTCGTCGCGAATCGCGGCAATCCTGACCAGCTTACCAGCTGTCGCGATAGGGTGGTTGTCGATTGACTGAACTATCATAGATTCGGCCTAAGTTCCAAAGATCGCTTAATTTTTACCCAGGCCAGTCGCGGCGGAACTCTTCACTACCAGGCTACAAGTCCGAACAACCACCTGGCGGAACGAGCGCCGGTGCTCGTCGGCCACGATTACTATTAAAGCCTGTTTCTGACGTAGTTGAATTTCGCCCAAGTTTGGAGCCGGCGGGAGGAATTGAACACTCCATCTGCTGATTACAAATCAGCTGCTTTAACGCTAAGCTACGCCGGCATGGCGAGTAACGAATCGACTAAAACAAATGATATTGTCAAGGCTCTTGCCGAACAACGCCATGCCGGCAAAATCGATTCATGTGACGTCCTTAACAAATATCAGCTGTGCCTTCGTCCTGGATTTCTCCGTGAATCCATAGTTCCGGTATAGATGTATGGCCGGCTCGTTGTTCTCGTCGACCTTTAAACTGACCTCCGCTACTCTGCGTTCCCTCAATCTTTTGAACGCATAAGACAGCAATTCGACGCCTAACCCGCGACCACGAAGTTCCGGAGCGACGTACACTGCGTGTATTTTCCAAACATACCGCACGCCCTGCAGCCGTTTTCTCAATAGAATTGTACCCACTATTTTCGGGTCGTCCACGCTGTTCATCACGTAAAGGTAGTTCGTGCAGATCCCCAGCAACCTCAACGCGAAGAAGAATGGAGATGAGTCAGTATAATGTTTGATCTGCTCCTCGGGAAACTGCGCCAATTCCAGTTGCAGTCTGTCCGATCGTCTTTGATACGGTCTGATTTTAAACTCAACACTCATACGACTTTTGAGCATATCCGGCGGTGAACTGCCGGATATCATTTCGTCGGCGAAATATCGGAGACGTTGCTCAAACAAATTCCCTTACTAGAAAACCGGTGCGGCACTTTCAGTCCAAAACTCAGCCAAACTAGGTTACGCTTAGGTTGGCATACGCAGGCATTTGGCGCCATCTTCGACCTTCCATGCAACTCACTCGCTTGGTCTCGTGAACATTTTCAGACTTGCTTTGCAAGCTTGTGGTGCTCGCGGTCCACGATGTCGCCACCGCGTTGCAGCCGGACGGCCAGCCCATAGACGAAATACCTCAGGGGATGAAATGAATATTTCCACATGTAACCTTGCACTAACTGACCACCGAAGCGCTCCTTGAAGGTCCTTATTCCCTCCTGTTTGGAGCCCCGTTCAGGGTTGACTCGGACTCCAACAAAATCGAAACGGCCCACGCCCAGGTTGCGAAAGAGCCTGATCGCTTCCCAGTTGAGAAGGTGCATTGCGCCTGGCACCTCTGCAATGCTTCCGCCATAAAGTGAGTACGCACTGTAGTTGCTGAACGGGAAAAGCGTACACCCTTGAACTACCCCTTCGTGTTCTGCAACCAGCAGTTTCACGTTCTCACCGAGTCCATGCACAAGACTCTTGAACGCCCCATAAGCCATAAACCGCATTGACGATCTACCTAGTGTAGTCTTAATAATATCAAAAGCTGAGTCCATATACTCCAGGCCGCACTTAATCTTAACTCCGTGCCGCGAAGCTTGGCGGGTCCTTTTGCGATGGGTCGCGCTCATTTGACTAAAGAGCGATTCCTCGTCCTTCCTCAGATCGATAACGTAGCTCCCGTAGGGCGCCGCTACCGCGCCGTCCGGATAGGCCCGAAATATCGCATTGGTCGATGCCGGGATGATCATATCGGCACCGACCGATCGAAAATGATCTACAACGCTATTTAGGAACCTTCTTTCGTCCTCTGGACTAAGGTTTTCTTCCAAGGGAAGCGTCTCAATCCGAAACCGAACCATGCGTACCGATAGACTTCCGGACGATCGTATAGGGCAGTATGCAGCGGAGCTTCCCGGCATCGTCAATCCCCCCTAGCCAGCCATATTCGTCGCCGACCGTTTTTAGAAATCCTTCCGAAGCGTAAATAGAGAGGCCGGGGTGCCAGTCAATGCTCAAGGGTTTGGCTCTCAAGGCCTTCGACCTGGCCACAGCCGGCTGGGAGGGCAGCGACGACGCATCTCCGGCAAATGTTTCTAACTTCGGTGGCATAATGTGTTTTGAAAATTGGAGGACCCTTGCGACATCGGAACTTGACACCGATCATAAACTTCTTCGAGGGTGGACACATTGATCCGCCTTTCCCTCAGGTAGGTTAAGAACGCCACGACGGTCTGATAATCAGTCAAATCCTTGGTATGGCCGATGGCGACGAGCGGTTTGAATGAAGCGGGGCTCTTCTTGTCCTCCTCGATCATGCCATCAATTGCGACCGTCAATTCGTCAATCGTCATGCGGCAGAAGTCGAACTTGAGCGGATACCGAAAGCGAACCAAATCGCGAAAACGATTCAACCGCTGCCAAAGGTGAAACGGATTAGCTTTCTGTGCCGGGGCGTTGCCTTTCCGCTGCAAGGCAAGACGCTTGTTGGTGAACATCCGCCAGAACGGCACAAGTTTCGTATAGGTTGGGATTTCCAAGAGCCTGCCATCGGGTTCCTCCGCATTCACATCGTCTTGGAACCTCCAGTAATAGCCATTTTTCAGGGACGGCCTATAGTCCAGGCCCCGGCCGCGTTGGAGGCCGCCTTTGAACACCGACGAATCCACCCGGATCCCCTCCCCGGCCAGTCAACCGCTGCCGCGGTGTGTGACGGCTGCAGCAACCAATTGCCCGCGCGGAACGAAAATGGCGTAAAGCCGGGTTCCTTCAAGATTCCACGCAAATACCCGATGCCTTTCTGAACCATCCACTCAATCCTCTCTCGTTGCAGCGTGCACAGATTGTACTCGCTGTAATCAAGCACCCAGGTACCATTATCCTGACGGGCGTTGTACCATTGCGGATGCAGGTGCAGGCCAATCTCAAACCCCTCTTTGCGGAGCTGCCATACCTGCTCCTCCACCATCTCAATCGCCGAATCTGTTTCTTTGGATTTGATTATCTCCAGTTCAGCAGCCTCCACAAATGCGACAAACCGCGCATTGGCCTGCTGAAAAATGTCCATCAACCTTCTGGCCGGCTCAAAGACCAGCTCCCTTAAATTCCCATGTCCGTTCCCGTAAATCTCGTAATCTATCGTGAATATACACTCAATCATAACTACAGTTTGAATGATTTGTGTTTCATCGTGATCCCGGTGATTTTTGAGTTACAAAATCCAACTCCAACGACGCGATGTTTCTTCTCTTCCGCTCTCGCGTCACAACGCAGCGTAACTGCCCGTTTCAACGAGAGCACGCATTCTGGCACAAGCACCGCCCAGTAACCACTCCGATTCCGCAAGCTCCTCCGGATGTGTCTCCAACTCCACGTTCGCTCGCGTCGCCAGCGCGACTATCTGGTCAAAGCCCTCGAATCGGATGCAGTCCGGCAGCGCGAAAAGGTAGTCCGTTGACTCGTGTCTCCGCCTGATCCACTTGGCAACCATCCACCGATACCCGCAGTTGACCCAGCCTTTTTGCCGGGGGAAGAAAGATAAGCTCCGTCGAACCTTCTCGCCGGCCGGGATTACCTGGTCGAAGAGCATGTTGGCGCACAAATGCATGTGATGGTGTCCGTCGAAGTGCGACGGCGCTCTGCCAAAGAGGCGCCAAAACTCCTCGAGTTGCATTTGGAAGACGGAACGAAACTGCCTTCGCAATGCCGGATGGTAAAAGAGCTTGGCGAATTTGTTACTCTTCAAGAATCGCCCGATCTCCTCCTGTTGCTCGGCCGCATGAGAAGTGCGGCCTTGCCGCGTAAACTGTTGGGTAAAGTTCAAATGCAATCCCGTGTCGATGCCTGTCTCCTTTGCCAATTCGGCAGCTCGTTCGGAATCCTCCATGAAGACCATTGTGCTGGCCGAGGTCACGGCTCCCTGACGACAGGCCGCGATAATCCGATCGGTCGCTAATCGAGTTCGACCAAAGTCATCTGCATTGATAATGAGCATTCTTGCTTCTCCACCAGCACGAGAGCAAAAGCCGCTCCTTTAGGAATTCTCGCAACCTTTGCATCTGTTCCTTCCTTCTGAACTTCACGAGATCCTGTGACACGACCTTTTCGGCACGAGTCGCCGCCGCCCAAAGATAGCCCGCAAGAAGAACACAGCCCCCGATGACAAACGGTCTCCTGCTCATCTGGTAAGCCGACCGGAAAAACTGCCAGACTGGGTGCCCACCCATGAGGTAGTCGTGATACCCGCCCTTGAAGGCAATCATCAAGGCGCTATGATTCGCCGTTCCCATAACGCGATGGTGCTCGCACCACTTTTCGGTAAAGGCCTTGGTTTGCCACCCCTTCATTCTTGCTGTCAAGACCGCAGCCAAATCGATTCCGCCTACCTTCAAAGGAACATAGCCCCCGATTGACTCAAAACACTCACGCCTGAACAACTGACAAGCGCCGGAAACGTGGTTGTCGCTTGTGTATCGATAATCATATGAGCTTCCCCCTTCGCGAAACGGCGTACCCCCAACTCCTAATTTGGGATTCTCGGAAAACTGCTTCAAGAGAAACTCGAAATATCCCGCCTCAAATGAAATGTCGGCGTCGAGGCTGCCGATAATATCATATTCTAGCCCCCTCAGCTTTTGGTACCCGGCGTCGAAGGCATAGACTTTGCCGGCAAAGTTTCGCTCCAAACGCTCCGGCAGACGTACAAGAATTCGATCCAATGATGCTCAGTGGCGTATTTTTTCACGATCTCATCCGTGCCATCGGTGGATCCATCGCTTACAATGACCCATTTAAGCGGTCGAATCGTCTGGGCCACGACGGATCGGATGGTTTGCTCGATGAAAGCCGCTTCATTTCGTGCCGGCGTGACGATCACATAGGCACCAGACCGATTCGAGTCGGGGCTGGAAGCTGTCATCGTCGATGTTGTTGCCGTCGTCATCCTAATGCTTATGCAGTCACCGATTCCTGGGCAACCAACCGTTTCGAAACACCGCCGGGAGCGGCCAGCTCCTCAGTAAGTGTGGCTAGCGCGAGAAGCATCCAAGCCTGCGACCAACGCATGTAGGAAGTACGGATCTTGATTGCCTGAAGCACGCGGTAGTAGAAAAAGCCACTCTCCTCCCACATGTGTTTCATCGCCCAGACGTAAACCAACCGAACCAAATCGCGGTTCTTCGGATCCAGGTCTTGAAACTCGATGAGCGTCAGGAGGCTTTGCGCAACGCAATGGATGTCGATCGGGTAGGTGCGATTATGGAAGTAACAAACAGCCCCGTCGTCCCGGAAAAAGTGCATT
Organism: uncultured Alphaproteobacteria bacterium; assembly: GCA_963737485.1. Classification (GTDB taxonomy): domain Bacteria; phylum Pseudomonadota; class Alphaproteobacteria; order Rhodobacterales; family Rhodobacteraceae; genus Amaricoccus. The sequence continues at coordinate 167,855 of CAVTSR010000006.1, forward strand.
CGGTAGAACTCAAATCCCTGGCGCACTCGCGCTTCAAACTCCGAAGTGTCGGCGTATTCACCGAGCGCGTGCAGGCCGGTCAGATTATAGCCGGTGTGAAAATTGTCGATCCATTGCTGCCCGGGCAGTTCACCGTAGGGCCACGATCCGTCGGCGCACTGTTTCGAAGCCGACCAGCGCGCCACTTTCAGGGCGATATCGATGAACTTCTTCTCGTCGGAGTGCTTCGCCACCCGAGCCAGCAACGCCGCGCCGAGAAAATTGGCGTTGTGAATTCGTGACCGCTGGGTTGACAGTGGGTAGGCGAACGAAGCGACTTCGCCCTCGGTCCAGCAGAGAGTCGAAAGGTCCTCTGCCGCGCTCACCGCCATGCCAAGATACCGCGGTTCTTTCTTCGCTTCATAAAGGTCGAGCAGCGCGTTCGTGACAAAGACGGTGCAAACGATGTTCGGCGCTCCACGCGGCACGACAATGGTACGCGTCTGCCAGGGAAAACTGTAGCCCCAACTCCAGTAGGTAGTGCCCGGCGAACGAAGCTCCACGAGCTTCTGCGCCATGAAATCGACCAGGCTCTCATCGTCGAGCTGGCCAACCCGTGACAGCTTGAGCAGACCGCGAAGAAACAGCGACAGCGCCTTCGGATTCTGCGTCTTCGGGATCAGAAGCAGCGAGCGGAGATTGACGGGGCTGCGCTTGAGCATCTGGGTAAATGCCAGACGTGGCCACCGTGAATCCAGAAACGGCAAGGCCCCGAAGATTTGGCTGTTGAGCGCATCGTACCGGATCGTAACCCGACCAATCGTTGGCCTTGCAGTAGGCCAGGAGCTTGATCATGGCGGACTGAGGCTCCTCGACTGACCTTCTACTCGGCTTCATTTGAGATTGACTTAGGCCGGATGTGGAAGCCCTGACTCAGCCTTGACGCTGGTCGGCTCAGAAGATCGGAGGCGCTGAACATCGCCCAGGACCGTGCCGTGCCCGGTGATGTCGTCCATCATCTTCAGATAACGCTGCTTCATGACGTCCCAGCGGATGGGTGCGTATTCCTGTTTAGCCTTAGCCGCGAACTGGGCGCGGAGAGACTTGTCCTTGTAGAGCAACGCCATCTGCGTGGCGAGGTCCACCGGATTGTTTGGCTCGAAAAAGCTCAAACCTTCATCGCTGAAATAGTGGCGGATGGCCGCGAGGCGCGAGGAAATGACCGCCTTGCCCATGATGATGTATTCCGAAAGCTTGTTGGGAAACGAGAAGTCGAGAAAGATATCCCGCCGGGTTGGGAGCACGCCGACATCGCATCTGCTCAGCCATTGCAGAACTTCCTCGGGTCGCACGCCGCCGATGAAGCGAACCTGATTTTCCAACCCAGCTTTGCAGGCCAGCGCTTCCAGTGCGGGCTTCTCTGGTCCGTCGCCCAGAATCCAGAACTGCGCTCCAGGAATTTCCTTCTGGGCGAGTCCGAACGCTTCGATGGCGATATCGAGGCCGTAAATGTGGGTGAGCGTGCCGTGATACATCATCACGAACTGCGGCTGCTCTTTACCCCGGTTGAGTTGGAGCGGGAGACTTCGAAGTTTTTTCAAAGAGTGATTCATCCGCCGAGTTCATGATCTCAGTGGCCTTGACCGGCGGAAGGCCGCGACCGGCCAGAAGCCTCGTCACGGATCATTGATGGTAATGACATGGTCCGCGAAATTGAAACTCATTTTCTCGATCCGCTTGAGCAAGCCGATCAACGCCGAGTCCTCCCTGATGCCGTATTTCGAAATGTAAAACTCGGGAGTGATTTCGTGCATGTCGAAGACGATTTTCGCTCCGCGCCACTTTGCATAGGCGGCGGCGAAGACAAGGAAGTCGGGGAGATTGTATTAACGTCCACCACAGCATAGCGCCTCTGGCTCATCCGAGCTGACAGCCTGAAGAAAGCCCAGACAAAGAATGCTAAATACTCGAAGAGATAGCGGATCAGCGAACCACGCTTCTTGCCCAACCTCACGGTCTCGACGTTCACGCCGCATAGCCTGTAGTTCTTCACCTTCGAAACCGAGGCTTGCAACGCCAGCACGTCCACCGCGTAACCTGCAGCGACCAGAGCCTCCGCCTTCCTACGGACGCGGATGTCCATGTCGTAGTGATTTTGGACCAACATGCAAACGGCCTTCATAGAGAGTTCAATTTGGATCGAGGGTTGCGTGGCCTATGCCGCATTGGCCGGCACTGAGCGGGCATTACCTCGAAGGCAACTGCCAGCCACTACCTGCGGATCGAAATCGGAATCACCATCCCAGGCAACGTCAAAGGTTCTGGTCTCGGCCCCGTGCCGCCCTGCAGTGTGAATCCTCACCCGGAAAGGGGGCACTACCGTCCTCTGGGTAGCGCCGGGGTGGAGGAGACGCATGGCGTCCGCACCCCGGACACTTTGGAAAGTGACTTCGCGCCGCTTTCGGAACCAGGTGACTACTTGGAGGGCCGTAGCAAACCAGGCCTTGCGCGCCTTCAACATTTGGACCAGCTCGAGGTAGAAGTCCCCCCAATACCGTTCAGGCCCGTGACTGCGATCGTGCCAGAGAACTGTCAGGACGCCGCCGTGTTTCTGTGCGCTCTCAATGAACACCTGACACTGCTGCCCGGCCTCCGTCTCGGAAAGTCCCAGCCGCCGGGGATAAAACAGAGCTCCATCCTGAATGTGCATTGGCAATTCGAGCAGCTTTCGCGTCCCAGGTGGCCGGAAAACCTGGGTCGTGCCGCTCCGATATCCGGGCGTCTCATTATAGCCGCAAGTCGAATCGTAGCTGTAACCCGCCCGCTCCAAAACCCGGTAAGTATTTTCATCGTGGAGCAGCCAGTGCGAACGCATCCCCATCTCGCTCTCTCCCGCAACGTTGGCTACCCGGTTCCTTTCCTCGCGCCCCTTCTCGACGCTATGCCACGAGTCAATCCCGTGAACACCGATCTCGCAACCCTCGACCTGCAACCGCGCTACCCAGTCAGGAATGTCAGTGATATCGTAGGCGCAGCCGCGGCGTTCCGCGTGTGACACCGTCACCTTGTCGCCTTGGCGGCGTTTGAAAGGAATGAGGAAGTAGGTCGGGGCCAGGTTCTTCTCGACCTTCAAATACCACTCAAACGGCATCCAGAAATCCCTCGCCCACCCCAGATAAACGAAGGGCAGCGTGACCGCCGCTTTCCAGCATTCGATCAGGCGGCGAAACGAAACTTTCCCGCGCACAAAATTCCGCGCCGCGCCGAGCGTCGAACGATAAAGAAACCCCCACATCGTATGATCGAACTTATGCTGACGGATGCCGACGAAATCGATGTCATGCGTCAGACAGACCGCGAAATCGTGTCCGGCCGGCACAGGCGGAATCTCGATCACGGAAACTCCGCTGTCCAGCATGAGGTCGCGCAGCAACATGATGTGCAGATCCAGAGTTGGAACCAGCGCATTCGCGACCGGTTGGCCTTCGGTCAGGAGGAACGCGATCTCGCTAAACAAATCATATCCCAGCCGGATGATCCTCGGGTCGCTCTCTGCGACCTCCATCGCCGCAACCTCAGAGGCGGTCGTGGTGCAAATAACAGGTCGCCCGGTGGACTCGAACGTCAGCAATTGGCCATACAACGGAATCTGGTTTCCCCGCCAGTCGAGTTTGGCCTTCTGAAGCCGCGCAACCTGAACCGCGCCCGTCTCCTGGTCGATGCGGCGCAGGCTGGAGCCGTAAGCCAAAATTAATTGTGCCGTTGCCCCTTCGGGCACTTCCCCTGAAGCCAGCACCACGTCATACGGCTCGCCCGCGCGATACAACTCCCACGGAGTCTTAAAGAGTTGGAAGAACTCTTCGATGGCCTGCGTCTCAAGTTCCCTGGGAACAACGCCGATCACAGTCGTTTCGATTAATGGCGACACGGAGACGGAAGGTCCGGCTCGGCGTCAATTGCGGAAGAAATCACAGACACATTCGACAACATACCGTGCTTGCTCATCCGAAAGCTCCGGGTAAATGGGGAGCGCCAGAGTTTCGTTCGCCGCGCTTTCGCTCTCTGGAAACGCGCCTACCTCATGTCCCAGCGAAGAGAAGCATTCCTGCAAATGCATCGGCACCGGATAATAAATTTCCGTGCTCACCCCCTTTTCCTGAAACGCGGCTTTCAATTGGTCCCGTTGGGTGGTGCGGATAATGTATTGATTGAAGATGTGCCGGTCGGTGACCACTTTGGGCAGATAGATTTGCGGTGTTCCGTCGTCCGCCGCATGACTGCCGGAAGATCCGTTTGATGGGTATTGGGAGCTGTAGGCAACCCGCAATCCAGAATCCTGGAAAAGGCGGTCATAACGGGTGGCATTTTGCTGCCGGGCAAGTGTCCAACCATCCAGGTATTTGAGCTCAGCCGTCACCACTGCGGCTTGAATGGCGTCGAGACGAAAATTACCGCCGACCACTTTGTGATAATACTTGGGCTTTGCACCGTGCGCGCGCATTCGCATGAGATTCTCCGCGCGTTGCGCGTCATTGGTAACCACCATTCCTCCGTCGCCGGCCGCGCCGAGGTTTTTTGAAGGGAAAAAGGAAAGACAACCATAATGCCCGATCGAGCCCGCGCGGCGCCCCTTGTGTTCTGCACCAATCGCCTGTGCAGCGTCTTCTATCACGATTAGTTGATGTTTGTCGGCGACTTCCATGATCGCGTCCATGTCCACCATTTGCCCAAATAGATGGACCGGGACGAGGGCGCGCGTCCTGGCCGTGATCTTCGAGGCAACCTGGACTGGATCCAGATTGATGATCACCGGCGGCGGCCCGGTCGACGCGACGCTGACCCTCGCCCCGGCGATCTACATGCAGGCCTTCCGCTTCTACGATTTCGGCTATGCCAGCGCGATGGCGGTGGTCGGCCTCGTCTTCGCCGCCCTCGCCACCGTCGCCTTCATCGCCGTCCAGCGCCGCATGGCGGACCGCACCGCATGACCCGTCCCGTCCTGCCCGCGATCCGCGCCGGCCTCATCCTCCTCACGGCCTTCGTCGTGCTCTTCCCGGTCTACTGGATGATCCTCAACGCCATCCAGCCGAGCGGCTACTCGCTCACCTGGCCGCCCGGCGCTCCTCCCCCGCGGCTTCGACCTCACGAGCTTCCACCGCCTCTTCGGCGAGAAGCCGATCACCCGGTGGCTCGCGCTCTCGACCTACGTCGCCACCGTCGTCGTCCTCGTCACCCTCGCCGTCGTCATCCCCGCCGCCTACGCGATGTCGCGCCTGCGCTGGCGCGGCCGCGGCCTCCTCGGCCTCGGCCTCCTCTTCACCCAGATCATGCCCGGTGCGATGATCGTGGCGCCGCAGCTCACGCTCTTCCGCACCTTCGGCTGGACCGACAACCTCACGATGCTCGCCCTGCTGCACGCCGCCCTCGTGGTGCCGCTCTGCACCTGGATCCTGAAGTCCTCCTTCGACGCCGTCCCCGGCGAGATCATCGAGGCGGCGCTCGTCGACGGCTGCAACCACCGCCAGGCGCTCCTCGGCATCGTCCTGCCCTTGACCCGCCCCGGCCTCGTCGCCGTCGCCGTCGTCGCCTTCTTCTCGAGCTGGAACGAGTATCTCTTCTCCTCCGCGCTCATCACCCGCTCGAGCCTCTACACCGGCTCGCTCGGCCTCGCGACGCTGATCACCCAGCTCGACACCCCGCTCTTCGTGCTGATGGCCGCCGGCGTCACCTTCTCCGCCCTGCCGATCCTCTTCTATCTCGGCGTCCAGCGTCACATCCTGCGCGGCCTGACCGCCGGCGCCGTCAAGGCCTGAGGAGAACCCCATGAAGATCACCAAGGTCGAGACCATCTGGTTCGAAGCCCTCCCGCAAGCCGAGTGGGCGAAGCAGAACGCCACCGCCCGCCAGGCGCTGCCCAACAACCTCTGGGTCCGCGTCCACACCGACACCGGCCTCTCCGGCCTCGGCGAGACCTACTACCTGCCGCGCGCCGTCGCCGCGATCGTCCACGACATCCTCGCCCCGCTCCTCCTCGGCCGCGACCCGCGCGACCTCGAGAACCACTGGCAGAACATGTTCGCGCTGGTGAACTTCTGCGGCCCGATGGGTGCGGAGATGCGCGCCATCTCCGCCCTCGACGTCGCGCTCTGGGATCTCCTCGGCCAGATCGCCGGCCAGCCGATCTACGTCATGCTCGGCGGCCGCAGCCGCGACCGCGATCCCGATCTACAACACCTGCGTCGGCTACGGGAAATACCCCGACCTCGACGCCTGGCTGCAGGGCAGGGCAGGGGAGCTCGCCGCCGACCTCCTCGCCCAGGGCATACCTGCGATGAAGATCTGGCCCTTCGACCAGTTCGGCCCGACCCTCGCCGGCCCCGGCCGCGAGCGCGAACAGGTCACCGTCTGGGGTGCCGTCACCGCCGCCGGCACCCTCGGCCACCGCATCTCCAACGACGACCTCGCCCGCGGCATCGCCATCGTCGCCGACATCCGCAAGGCGGTCGGCGACCGGATGGCGATCGCGATCGAAGGCCACGCCCGCTGGGACCTCCCCTCCGCCGCCCGCATCGCCCGCGCCCTCGAGCCCTACGACATCCTCTGGCTCGAGGAGATCATGCCCCCCGACAACGTCGACGCCTTCGTCCGCCTGAAATCCGAGACCTCGATCCCGATCTGCCAGTCCGAGCGCGTCTTCACCCGCTTCGGCTTCCGCCCCTGGATCGAGAAGGCCGCCTGCGACATCGTCATGCCCGACCTCTCCTGGGGCGGCGGCCTCTCCGAGGGCCGCAAGATCGCCGCGATGGCCGACACCGCCTACCTGCCCCTCACCTGCCACGACACCATCGGCCCCGTCGCCCTCTGGGCCGCCACCCACCTGATGCTCAACGCCCCGAACGCCCTGATCATGGAGACCGTCCGCGCCTACACCGACGGCTGGTACAACGACGTCGTCACCGACCGCATCCCGATCGCGGACGGCATGCTCGGCCTCCCCGACCGCCCCGGCCTCGGCACCCGCCTGCAGGACGGCTTCGCCGACCGCCCCAACGCCCGGGTCGAAGTGACGACCGAAGAGAGCATGAAGGCGTGGTAAGCATGACCCCTCTCTTCCCTTCGCGGATGTGTCCGTCGACGAATTCTTGCGCGCCTGCCTGCCCCCGGCAGCCGCGTCTCCGACGCACCCGCCACGCAGGCGTGCGCGAATTACGACCCTCCGGCGCCATGGCACCCCTCTCGGCCTCCGCGCTCATGCGCTCCAGCCGACGAACCGGCGCGAAGCAGTACGTCGCCAGGCGCCGGTCCGGCGCACCCGCGATCCGCGCTTCGCAGGACGCCATCGGCGGGACCGCCCCTCTCCCCCCGCGCGCATCGTCCGCCGGCAAATCGCGCCGCGCCCGCCCGCCCCATGGCGATCGCGATGCCCAGGCCGCCCAGCCCCGCCTTCGCTCCTATCGGGCAGTGCCGGGGGGGTCGAGGGGGGCCGGCGAGGGCCCCCCTCGGGCCACGGGCGATGCCCCCGGCAGCACAGGCGCCAGGGCGCAGGTCCCCGGCCGTGGGGACCGAGCCCGCGCATGCGGGCGAACGGCGCTCAAAGCGCCGCCGCTCCCCGCCGCCGCGCAGACGGACGCATCCCCGCGCAAGGCCGCGCCGGCGCCGGACCGCGCATGACCCCGTTCCGCATCCGCTACACCGGCGACTACCTCGACGCGACCGGCGCCCTCGCCGTGCCGGACATCGCCCTCGACCTCTACGAAGGCGTCCCCTTCGCCGACGTCGATTTCCTCCGCGACCAGTCACCCACGCCCGGCGACACGACCTACTGGGACCGCCTCTACTCCCTCGAGCTCACCCCCACGCACGTCGCGCAAGCCGAAGCCATCGTCATCTTCCGCCCCTGGGTCAAAGCCGCCGCCTTCGCCGAGGGCGCCGACACCCTCACCGTCATCGGCCGCGCCGGTGCGGGCATCGACAAGATCGACCTCGCCGCCTGCACCGCCGCCGACGTCGCGGTGTTCAACGCCCCCGACACGCTGACCCACGCCACCGCGTCCTCCGCCTTCCTCCTCCTCCTCGCCCTCGCCAAGCGCCTCCCCGAGCAGCAGCGCCTCGTCGCCACCGCCCGCTGGGACCTCCAGCCGCTGACCATGGGCCAGGATCTGCCCGGCAAGACCCTCGGCATCGTCGGCCTCGGCGCCAGCGGCCGCGAGCTCGCCCGCCTCGCCGCCCCCTGGGGCATGCGCCTTTGCGCTTTCTCACCCCACGCCGACCCCGCCATCGCGAAAACCCTCGGCGTCGAGCTCATCCCCACCCTCGAAGCCCTCCTTGCCGAAGCCGACTTCGTCTCCCTGCACAACCGCCTCGACCCCACCACCCGCGGCCTGATCGGCGCCGCCGAGCTCGCCCTGATGAAGCCCTCCGCCCATTTCATCAACGTCGCCCGCGGCGAGATCGTCGACCAGCCCGCCCTCGTCGAAGCCCTCCGCAACGCGCCGCATCGCCGGCGCCGGCCTCGACGTCTTCGAGCACGAGCCGCTCCCCCTCGACGACCCGCTCCTCCAGCTCGACAACGTCATCCTCACCCCGCACTGGCTGCCCTCGACCCGCGACGCCGCCCGCCTCACCATGGCGCTCATCGCCCGCGGCATGCTCCGCGCCGCCCAGGGCGACATCCCCGAACACGTGGTCAACCCGGAGGTCTTGGATCGCCCCGGCTTTCGCGCCAAGCTCGCCCGCTTCGCCGCCAACCGCCTCTGAAGGAGCCTTCCCGGAATGTATCGCCCCAACCGTCTCAAGGCGCGTCTCGCCGCCGGCGAGAAATCGCTCGGCACATGGCTGCAGAGCGGCGAGCCCACCTTCGCCGAGATGGCCTCGATCGCCGGCTTCGACTTCATCATCATGGACCAGGAGCACGGCGCCGGCGACCGCCAGGCTGCGGTCGACACCATGCGCGCCGCCTCGGCGGGGCCGGCGACGCTCATCGTGCGCGTCCCCTCGTCCGATCCGACCTATATCCGCCGCCTCGTCGACGCCGGGGTCGAAGGCATCCTCGTGCCGATGGTCGAGACCGCCGAGCAGGCCCGCCGCATCGTCGACTGCTGCAAGTTCCCGCCGCGCGGCAGCCGCGGCAACGCCTGGGACATCACCCGCGCCTCGAGCTACGGCTTCACCGCCGACTACTACGCTGCAGCCGACGACAACCTCCTCGTCCTCGTGCAGATCGAGACCGCCACCGCCGTCGCCAACGCCCGCGAGATCGCCGAGGTCGAGGGCGTCGACGTCGTCTTCATCGGGCCGACCGATCTCTCCGGCAGCATCGGCCTTCCCAACCAGACCGGTGCCCCCGAAGTCGAGGCCCTGATCGCCCAGACCGAGGCGGCCGCCCGCGCCGCCGGCAAGCCGCTTGCCACCGTCCCCCGCGTCGGCCGCCCCTGGCAGCAGATCCTCGCCGACGGCTACGCCATGGTCGCGAGCGGCAGCGAGATCTTCTTCTACCGCCAGGCCGTCGCCGCGATGCTGCGCGACCACCGCGCCTGACGGGAGCCTCGTTCAGCGGGAGGGGCCTTATCCGGCAGGCGACGCCGATGCGGCCGCCACCTCGGCGGCGCCTGCGCCGGAGCGTGCGGCTTCGCCGAGAGCGAAGGCGGTGTTGATCAGCCCGACGTGCGAGAAGGCCTGCGGCACGTTTCCGAGCTGACGCCGTTCGATCGGATCGTACTCCTCGGCGAGAAGTCCGAGATCGTTGCGCACGCCGAGGAGCCGTTCGAAAAGGGCGCGCGCATCGTCGTGGCGCCCGCAGAGCACGTAGGCGTCCGCGAGCCAGAAGCTGCAGGCGAGAAAAGCCCCCTCCTGTCCGCCCACGCCGTCATCGGTCTTTTCCGGCGAGTAGCGCCGGACAAAGCCGTCCGCCATCAGTTCGCCTTCGATCGCCGCGATCGTGCCCCGGACCCGCGGATCGGTCGGCGGCAGAAACCCGAGCTTCGGCATCAGCAGCAGGCTCGCGTCGAGTCCCCGACCGCCGTAGCTCTGCATGAAGCTGTTGCGCCGGGTGTCGAACCCCTTGGCGCAGATCTCGGCGTGGATTTTCGCGCGCAGCGAGCGCCAGTGATCGACCGGCCCCTCGAGGCCGAAGCGCTCGACGCCGGTGACCGCCCGGTCGAAGGCGACCCAGCACATCATGCGCGAATGCGTGAAGGGGCGCGCTTCGCCTCGAACCTCCCAGATGCCGCGGTCCGGCTGCTGCCAGATCCCCTCGAGATGCTCGAGCAGCACTTTCTGCAGCCGCCAGGCCTCGCTCTGCGGCTGCAGCTCGGCGACCCGGGAGGCGTGAAGCGTCTCGACAAGCTCGCCGAAGACGTCGAGCTGCACCTGTTGCGAGGCGGCATTGCCGACCCGCACCGGCCGGCTGCCCTCGTAGCCCGCCATCCAGTCGAGCTCGAACTCGGGCAGCCGACGCTCGCCGGAGACCCCGTACATGATCTGCAGCTGCTTGGGATGGCCCGCGACCGCGCGGAGCAGCCATTGCCGCCAGTCCTCGGCCTCCGGACGGTAGCCCGCGTTGAGGAGCGCGATCAGCGTCAGCGCCGAGTCGCGCAGCCAGCAGAAGCGGTAGTCCCAGTTCCGGGCGCCACCGATCGCTTCGGGAAGCGACGTCGTCGGCGCCGCCACGATGCCGCCGGTGGGCGAAAACGTGAGCATCTTGATCGTGATCAGCGAGCGCACCACCGGATCGCGCCACGGCTCGGGCACCGTCGCGAAATCGCCCTTCCGCACCCACTCGCGCCACCAGATCGCGGTCCGCTCCAGGCACTGATGCCGGTCCGGGATGAAATGCGGCTCACGGTGCGACCGATGATAGGAGAGGGTGAACGGAACGCTCTCGCCCTCGCGGACGGTAAAGCGCGCCAGCGTGTGCAGATCCTCGCCCTCGAGCGGCACCGTCGTGTGCAGCTCGACCGCATCCGGCCCGGCCACGGCGCTCAGGCCGTAGTCGCGCCGGCGCACCCATGGCACCGCCTTGCCGTAGCCGAAGCGCAGCGTCAGCTCCATTCCGAGCGCTACCTCGCCCGAGAGCCCGGTGACGATCCGCACGACGTCCATCTTCTCCTCGACGTCGGTGAAGGGCATGAAGTCGGTGACCGACACGCGACCCTCGCTGGTCTCGAACGTCGTCTCCAGCACCGCGGTGTCCGGCAGATAGCGACGCGAGACCCGCGCCTTTTTCCGCGGCGCGATGCGCCAGCGCCCGTTCTCGCGGGTGCCGACCAGTGCCGCGAAGCAGGCATCGGAATCGAAGCGCGGCAGGCACAGCCAGTCGATCGAGCCGTCGTTGCCGACCAGCGCCGCCGAGAGCGTGTTGCCGATCAGCCCGTAATCCTCGATGCGCTTGCCCGCTGTGCCGGGCTCTCCTTCGTCGGGAAAGAGCGGCTCATCCGCCATGGGCGAGCTCGGGCGCGTTCGGGCAACAAATCCTGCGGTTCTGGCTCAGTTCGATCTCCAACCTGTTCCCGACGGGCGGGCGGCGCCCGAATGCCCGCTTTCAACGGCGATCCGGCTGCCGCCGTTCCGCCTGCCCGATTCTGCTTGCGCAAGCATATCGACGCGCTTAGCAATCCGCAGGAACGGCACCGCGGTTTTGTCGCTGGGTGAACGCCGCGGCCGGCGATACGGCGGCCCTTGCGTGGCCACGATCACGGACGTGGCGAAAGGGGCGGGCCATTCGGTGTCGATAGCATCACCCGGATCGAACCCCCGCCCCGCCGGCCTCGCGCAGCTCCGGTTGTCCAGGGCCGCACCTCCGATCCTCTCGCCCGGTCGCGGGCCCGGTATCGGCCGGCGGCGATGACCGCGCCGCTCCTGAACATGCGCGGCGTGACCAAGCGCTTCGGCGGCGTGCAGGCGCTGCGCGGCGTGGACTTCGACCTGCACGCCGGCGAGATCCACGCCCTGCTCGGCGAGAACGGCGCCGGCAAGTCCACCCTGATGGGCGTGCTCGCCGGCGTCCACGCGCCCGACGAGGGCAGCGTCGAGATCGACGGCCAGCCGGTGCATTTCGCCAGCCCGCGCGACGCGCAGGCCGCCGGGATCGCCACGATCTTCCAGGAGCTCGACCTCGCACCCGGCCTCGACGTCACCGCGAACCTCTTTCTCGGCCGCGAGCTCACCGCCGGCGGCGTCCTCAGCTTCGCCGCGATGCGTCGCGAAGCCGAGAAGCGGCTCTCGGCGCTGGAGATGGCGATCGGTGCCGACCGGCTGGTCGCCGACCTCTCGATCGGGCAGCGCCAGGTCGTCGCCATCGTCAAGGCCCTCTCCTACGCCTCGCGCGTGCTGATCATGGACGAGCCCACCGCCGCGCTCACCACCGGCGAGGTCGAACGGCTTTTCGCCATCATGCGCCGCCTCGCGGCGAGCGGCGTCGGCATCGTCTACATCTCGCACCGCCTCGAGGAGGTGCCGCAGATCGCCGACCGCGTCACGGTGATGCGCGACGGCAGGGTCGCCGGCACCACCGCCGCCGACGCGCCGCAGGCCGAGCTGGTGCGCCTGCTCGTCGGCCGGCCGCTCGACGAGCTCTACCCGCCGCGCGCCGCCGCCCGCGGCAAGCGCCTGCTGCATCTCGCGGGAGCCGCCTACCAGCCGCGGCGCCCCCGCGCCGGCTGGCAGGCCCCGCAGGACGTGTCGCTCGACGTCCACGCCGGCGAGATCGTCGGCCTCGCGGGCGTGATGGGCGCCGGCCGCACCGAGCTTCTGACCGCGCTCTTCGGCGCCGCCCCCGCCGGACGCTGGCGCGGCACCGTCGAGGTCGATGACCGCCCGGCAAGTCTCGGCTCGATCCGCGCCGCCCGCCGCTCCGGCCTCGCCTTCGTCACCGACGACCGCCGCGGCAGCGGCCTGATGCTGCGCATGAGCGTGGCGCGCAACCTCGTCATGTCGGTCCTTCGGCGCATCTCGCCGGGCGGCCTCATGTCGGGCGCGCGCGAGGCGGCAGCGGTCACCCGCTCGCTCGGCCAGTTCGACATCCGGCCGCGCAACCCCGCCCTCGCCGTCGGCGCGCTCTCCGGCGGCAACCAGCAGAAGGTCGTCCTCGCCAAGGAGGTGCTCGACGAACCGCGCCTCCTGCTCCTCGACGAGCCGACCCGCGGCGTCGACGTCGGTGCCAAGGGCGAGATCTACGCCCGCCTGCGCGAGCTCGCCAGCCAGGGCCTCGGCGTCCTCGTCGCCTCCTCCGAGATGCCCGAGCTGATCGGCCTCTGCGATCGCATCGTGGTGCTGCGCGAGGGCCGCAACGTCGCGTCCTTCGATGGCGCGGTCGACGAACACACCGTCCTCGAGGCGGCAAACGGAAGGGTCGTCCATGCCTGAAGCCGAGCCCCTCGCCGCCCCGGAGGCGCGGCGCCGCGACCCCTTGGCGCTCCTCGTCCGCTTCCAGAGCCTGATCGGCCTGGTGGTGGTCGTGCTCGGCGGCATCATCTTCTCGCCGCGGCGGCACGGCGAGATCCTGTTCCTCGCCCCGGACAACATCGCCAACATCGTCCGCGCGGTGTCCGAGACCGGGATCATCGCGATCGGCATGACCTTCGTGATCATCACCGCCGGCATCGACCTCTCGGTCGGCGCGCTCCTCGGCCTCTCGAGCGTCGTCACCGCGACGATGATGATCTCGGGCGGCTTCGGCCTGGTGCCGACGCTGCTCCTGGTGCTGCTGATGGGCACCGCGTTCGGCGCCGCCCAGGGCTCGATCTCGACCCGCTTCCGCCTCGAGCCCTTCATCGTCACCCTCGCCGGACTGCAGGCGGCCCGCGGGCTCGCGCTCGTCGTCTCGGACAACCAGTACATCAACATCTCCTACGGCGACGGCCCGGGCCTGGCGCCGCCGGTCTTCGCCGTCCTCGGCGAGCGACTGTTCAGCAACACCGTCCCGGTCGCCACCCTCGTCTTCGTCACCTTCGCCGCCGTCGCGACGGTGGTGCTCAACACCACCCGCTTCGGCCGCTACGTCTTCGCGGTCGGCGGCAACGAGCGCGCGGCACAGCTCTCGGGCGTCCCCGTCGCGCTGGTGAAGACCAGCGTCTACGCCATCACCGGCTTCGCCTCGGCCCTCGCCGGGATCGTGCATGCCGGGCAGTTCAACTTCGGCAGCGCCAACGACGGGACCGGCTACGAGCTCACCGCGATCGCGGCCGTGGTGATCGGCGGCACCAGCCTCTTCGGCGGCTCGGGCTCGATGGTCGGGACCGTCGCCGGCACCGTCATGCTCGGGGCGCTCGCCAACGTGCTCCAGCTCAACAACATCACGCCAGCGCTGCAGTTGCTCGCGACCGCGGCGATCATCGTGCTGGCAGCGGTACTGCAGTCCCTCGTCCGCCGCCGCGAGGGCCTGACACGCTGAGACGGCAAAACAACAGCTGGAGGAAACCATGCCCAACCATCGACGCCTCGCAACCGCCGCGCTCTTCGCCGGAACCGCGCTCGCGCTGGCGGGTGCCGCCCAGGCGGCCGATCCGATCTCGAGCTACTGCAAGAAGGACGGCGAGTTCCTGATCGGCTTCAGCCAGGCCAACAACGCCGAGCCCTACCGCCAGCACGTCAACGACGAGCTGACCGCCGCCGCCAGCGGAGGTTCCGCGGTTCACGCTGCAGATCGCCGACGGCCAGGGCAACGTGAACACCCAGACGAGCCAGGTCGACAACTTCATCACCCAGAAGGTCGACCTGCTGCTGATCTCGCCCTTCGAGGCGGCGCCGCTGACGCCGGCGGTGAAGCGGGCGATGGACGCCGGCATCCCGGTGATCGAGCTCGACCGCAAGACGGTGGGCGACCCGGGCAAGGACTACACGGCCTTCATCGGCGGCGACAACTACAAGATCGCCGAGGCCGCGGGCGAGTATACCGCCAAGACCCTGCTGCCGGACGGCGGCGACGTGGCGGTGCTCGAGGGCCTGCCGAGCTCGACCCCGGCGGTCGAGCGGCTGAACGGCTTCAAGGACGGCGTGAAGGGCAACCCGAAGATCAAGGTCGTCGCCGAGCAGGCCGCCGACTGGCTGCCGGACAAGGCGCAGACCGCCTTCGCCGCGATGCTGCAGGCGAACCCGGACATCAAGATGGTCTATGCCTCGAACGACATGATGGCGGCGGGCGCGCGCCTCGCGGCCAAGGGTGCCGGCAAGGCCGACGGCGACATCCTGATCATCGGCACCGACGGGCTGCCGGGGCCGGCCGGCGGCATCCGCGCGGTGGCCGAGGGCGAATGGGCGGCGACCTTCACCTACCCCACCGGCGCGAAGCAGGCGATCGAGATGGCGAAGTCGATCCTGCTCGACTGCGCGACCGAGGTGCCGACGACGGTGACCGTCGACACGATGGCGATCACGCCGGAGAACGCCAAGTCGATGATGTCGAACTGACGCACCAGCCCGCCGGGCGCACGCCCGGCGGGCCATTCCTGCGGCGCCGGAGCGCCTACCAGCAGGTGAAGCCGCCATCCACCGGCACGATCGCCCCGGTGATCAGGCTCGCCGCGCCTGACGCGAGAAAGAGCACCGCCGCGGCGACCTCGTCCGCCTGGCCCATGCGGCCCATCGGCGTGTCGTTGAGCCAGATCGGAATCCGCTCCTCGTTGACCGGATTCGCCAGCACCATCGCCGTCTCGATGTAGGTGGGCGCCACCGCATTGACCCGCACCCCGTGCACGCCCCACTCGGCCGCCATCGACCGGGTCAGGTGATGCACCGCGGCTTTCGAGACGTTGTACGGCGTCTGCGGCTGCGGGCGATTGGCGATGGTGCCCGACATCGAGCCGAGGTTGACGATCGCCCCCCGGCGCGCCTTCACCATGTGCCGCCCGAAGGCGCGCGAGCACCAGAAGAGCCCGTTGACGTTGACGTCCATGATCCGGAGCCAGTCGGCGTCCGATACGTCCTCCGAGGCGATGCCGCTCTGCCCGACACCGGCGTTGTTGACGAGAATGCTGGCGGCCATGCCCCGCGCCGCAAGCCCGTCGGCGATCTCCGTCATCCGGGCGGAATCGGTCACGTCGCCGGCAACCGCCTGCGCCGCGATGCCCCGGTCGGCCAGGTAGCGGACCGCCTCCTGCGCCGCGGCTTCCTCGGGCTCCACCGCGACGATACGGGCGCCGGCCTCGCCCAGAGCCTCGGCGCAGGCGAGCCCGATCCCGCGGCCGCCGCCGGTCACGACGGCCACCTCGCCGTCCAGCCGGAACCGTTCGTTGTACAATCGACCCTCCCTTGCCGGGCGCCGATCCGATCCGCCGCGGCGCGCGGAAGCCGGAGTTGGCATGGCCCGCGCCCCGATTTCAACCTCGCCCGCATCGCCGGTGCTCCGCTGCCGGCACCGCGCGGCAGATATCGCTTGAGTGCACCGCCCGTCCCGGCGAGATTGGCCGCAGCATGGCCACGCTTCCGCCGAAGCCGCCGACCCTCGCCCAGATCGCCCGCTCGGCCGGGGTCTCGACCGCGACGGTCTCGCGCGTGCTGAAGTCGCGCGGCTACGTCGCCGAGGAGACGCGCGCCCGGGTCGCGGCCATCCTGCGCGACGCCCGCTACCGGCCGAACGTCATGGCGCGCGGCCTGCGGACACAGCGCAGCTTCTCGATCGGGCTGATCGTGCCGGCGATCACCAGCAATCCCTTCTTCGTCAACGTCGCGCACGCGGTCGAGGAAGAGGCGCTGCGGCACGGCTACAAGACGATCATCTTCAACCACAACGGCGACGAGGCGCTGGAGCGCCAGGGTATCGAGCGCCTGCTCGAGGCCCGGATCGACGCGCTGCTGATCTGCAACGCCACCGCCGCCGCCAGCGTCGAGCTCGCGCTCGTCGCCGGCATCGCCGTCGTCCAGATCGAGCGCGAGACCGCCGCGCGCACCATGGCGGTCATCGCCGACAACCACCGCGGCGCCCGCGAGGCGATGGCGCACCTGATCGGCCTCGGCCACCGCCGCATCGGCTTCATCGGCGGCGATCCCGCGCTGCTGCCCTACGCGGGACCGCAACCGATGTCGATCGAGGAGCAGCGGCTCGCTGCCTACCGCGAAGCGCTGGAAGCGGCCGGGATCGCCCCGCGCGCCGACTACGTCCGGCTCGGGCGCTACTACGACGTCCCGGCCGGCTCCGGCCGCTACGGCCGCGAGCACATGCAGGCGCTCCTCGCCCTCGACGAGCGCCCGACGGCGGTGTTTGCCACCTGCGACGTGCTGGCGGCCGGCGCGCTGCAGGCGGCGCATTCCGCCCGCATCCGGGTTCCCGACCAGATGTCGATCATCGGCTTCGACGACACGCTTGCCGCCAACCTCACGCCGGCGCTGACCAGCGTCGCGCAGCCGATGCGCGACATGGGCGCCGAGGCATTCAGGCTGGCGATGGCCGCGCTCGGCGGCGCCGGCGCGCCCCGCACCCTGACCATGCCGACCTGGGTGGTGCATCGCGGATCCACCGCCGCGCCCGGTTGAGCAATGGGCGGAAGGCCCGGGACATGTTATCGATGACTCACTGACGATTCGGCGCATCCGGGTCTTTCGGCCGACCCTTCGCGCCGGACGGAATTGATCGAGAACAGATCAGGCCGTGGGAGGAGACCAATGCGATTGAGATCCACGATGTGGGCGGCTTCGGCTATTGCGGGCCTCATGCTCGGGCAGGCGGCGCTTGCGGCGGATACCGTCGTCTTCTGGCAGTTCAGCACCCGTGACGCCGACGTCGCCGCGTGGAACGAGGCGATCGCCTCCTTCGAGAAGGCCAACCCCGACATCAAGGTCGACATGGAGATCGTCCCCTGGGCGGAGCAGCAGCAGCGGCTGGTGACGGCGCTCACCACCGGCGGCCTGCCCGACGTCTCGATGCTGGGCAACAACGTCGTGGCGCAGTTCGTCGCCGCCGGCGCGCTCGCGCCCCTCGACGAGTACTTCGCCGCCTACGGCAAGGAGCACGGCTACGACGTCGCCGCCGACGCCTGGCCGGGCGACAAGGGCTACTACGACCTCGACGGCCACTGGTGGGCCTCGCCGGTCATCGTCGAGACCCGCGCGCTCTACTACCGCAAGGACCTGATGGAAAAGGCCGGGCTCGACCCGAACGCCCCGCCGCAGACCTGGGACGCGCTGATCGACGACGCCGCCAAGATCAAGGATGCCACCGGCACCTACGGCTGGGCCGCGCCGATGAGCCTCGACTACTTCACCGTGCAGAACTTCATGAGCACCTATCTCTCCTACGGCGCCCGGATGCTCAACGACCAGGGCCAGTGCGGCTTCGACAGCCCCGAGTTCCGCCAGGCGCTCGAGGTCTACACCAGCGCCTATGCCAAGGGCGTCACCCACCCCGACGCGCCGAGCATGCCCGGCCAGGCCTTCCGCCGCGGCTTTCTCGACGGCAACTTCGCGATGATCATCGACTCGCCGAACATGGCCAAGGACATCGCCAACGAGAAGCCCGAATGGGCCGACCAGGTCGGCATCGCGATGGTGCCGGAAGGGCCCAAGGGCCGCGACGGCTTCCTCGGCGGCTGGCCGCTGATCCTCTGGAACCAGTCCGAGGTGAAGGACGCCGCGGCGAAGTGGATCATGTACGCCACCCGCCCCGAAGGCGCGCTGCGGCAGATCACCGAGGTCTCGGGCGCCATCCCCGGCAGCAAGAAGCTCGCCGCCGAGGCGCCGTGGAACGCGCCGCCCTACGCGCTCTTCGTCGAGCAGCTGCAGGACGCCCGGCCGTACCAGTACCCCGACCAGGCGATCCCGCAGATGGGCCAGCTCGAGGTCGACACCATCCAGAAGGCGATCCAGGCGGTCGCCCTCGGCCAGGCGACGGTCGACCAGGCGACGACCCAGCTCTGCGCCGACATCAACGCCGTGCTCGCCCGTTAGCGACCGGGAACCGGCGGCGCCGCGCTCCCGCGACGCCGCCGAACTGCAGCGGAACCAGGCATGGCGACGATCGAGGCAAGCGGCGCGGATCCCGCGGCAGCGGACGGCGAGCGGGGCGAGCTCCTGCTTCCCTACCTGCTGATCGCGCCCGCGGTCGTCGTCGCCTTCCTCATCGCCGTCGTCCCGCTCGGCTACGGCCTCTGGCTGTCGTTCCAGGACTGGTATCTCTTGCGCAACCCGACGCCGGTCTGGGGCGGGCTCGTCAACTACGTGCAGCTCTTCCAGGACGCCGCGCTCTGGCGCGCCTTCCTGCGCACCATCGCCTGGACCGTCGGCACCGTCGCGGTCGAGGTGGCGATCGGCCTGCCGCTCGCGCTCCTGCTCAACCGCGACGGCGCGATCAGCCGCCTCGCCTCGGCGCTGATCCTCACCCCCTGGGTGACCCCCTTCATCGTCCTCGGCTACGGCTGGCGCTTCCTTCTCGACAGCCAGGTCGGCCTCCTCCACCACGCGCTGCAGGCCGTGGGCATCGCCGGCCAGGCGACCATCCTCAACGACCCCAGGCTCGCCCTGCCGATGATCACCTTCATCTCCGGCTGGAAGGGCGCCCCCTTCATGGTGATCGCCCTCCTCGCCGCGCTGAAGTCGATCCCGGACGAGCTCTACGAGGCGGCCGAGGTCGATGGCGCCGGCCGCTGGGCGCGCTTCCGCTTCGTGACGCTGCCCTCGATCTGGAACACGATGGTCATCATCGGCCTCGTCCTCGGCATCCTCGCCTTCTACAGCTTCGACCTGCCCTGGATCATGACCCAGGGCGGCCCGGGCGAGTCGAGCACCATCCTCGGCATCGCGATGTTCAAGGCGGTCTTCCAGGAGCTCCGCCCGGCCTATGCCGCCGCGATCAGCATGGTGATGCTGCTCTTTCTCTTCGCCGCCTCGCTCCTGACCCTCCTCCTGCGCAGGCGCCAGCCATGAAGCGCGCGAACGACCTCCTCCTCGACCTGCTGACCCTCGCCGCGGTCGTCTTCATGCTGATGCCGATCGTCTGGGTCTTGCTCGGCTCGCTCAAGCCCGACCCGGAGATCATGGCCGGCAACCTCTGGCCCACCCACATCACCCTCGAGCACTACCGCCAGATCCTCGCCCGCCACGACTTCCTGATCGCGCTGCGCAACAGCCTCGTCGTCGCGACCTCCGTCGCGATCATCACCACCCTCCTCGCGGTCCCCGCCGCCTACGCTCTCAGCCGCTTCACCTTCCGCGGCCGCGGCCCGCTCTCGCTCCTCATCCTCGGCACCCAGATGCTGCCGGTCGTCGCGATCCTCGTGCCCCTCGTCGTCATCATGCGCAGCCTCGGGCTGATCAACACCCTCGCCGCCCTCGTCATCACCCACCTCGCCCTCGGCCTGCCGGTCGCGGTCTGGCTCCTCAAGGGCTACGTCGACGCCATCCCCAAGGAGCTCGAAGAAGCCGCGATGATCGACGGCTGCGGCCGCTTCGGCGCGCTGCGCTGGGTGCTCTTCCCGCTCCTCCGCCCCGCCATCGTCGCCGCCGGCACCTTCGCCTTCGTCCTCTCCTGGGGCGAGTTCCTGCTCGCCCTCGCGCTCATCTCCAAGACCGAGGTCAAGACCCTGCCGCTGGCGCTGCAGGCGGTCTTCGACCCCTACTCCTTCAGCTGGGGCGAGGTCATGGCCGGCGGCGTCGTCATCGCCGCCCCCGCGATCATCCTCTTCTTCCTGTTCCGCAGCCAACTCGTCGGCGGTCTCACCGCCGGCGGCGTCAAGGGGTAGCCTCATGGCAGCCACTGCCCGCGCGCTCTACTTCACCGGCCCCCGCGCCCTCCGCATCGAGGAGGAGCCGCTGCGCGACCCCGGCCTCGGCGAGGTCGCGGTCGAGGCCATCGTCTCGGGCATCAGCGCCGGCACCGAGCTCAACGTCTACCGCGGCCTCGCCCCGCAGTGGCGCCAGCACATGGACCCCGCGACCCGCCTCTTTCTCGACGGCGGCGCCGACTGGACCTGGCCCGCGCGCTACGGCTACGCCAGCGTCGGCCGCGTCACCGCCACCGGCCCGGACGCGGACGGCCTCGCCCCCGGCGACCTCGTCTTCGCCTACGCTCCGCACGGCAGCGCCAACGTCGTGCCTGCCCGCGCCGTCGTGCCGCTCGGCGCGATCGCCGATCCCGCCCTCGGCATCTTCTTCGCCAACGTCAACACCGCCTACAACGGCGTCCTCGACGCCCGCCCGGCACTCGGCTCCGACGTCGTCGTCTCCGGCCTCGGCGTCATCGGCCAGATCGTGGTGCGCCTCCTGAAGCGCGCCGGCGTCCGCACCCTGATCGCCGTCGACGGCGTCGCCCCCCGCCGCGACCGCGCCCTCGCCGGCGGCGCCACCCACGTCCTCGACCCGGCCGCCGGCAGCGTCGCCGAGGCGGTGCGCGAGCTCACCTCCGGCCGCGGCGCCGACGTCGTGATCGAGGTCTCCGGTGCCGCCCCCGCCCTCAACGAGGCGATCCGCACCGCCGGCTACAACGGCACCGTGGTCGCGATGTCCTGGTACGGCGGCAGCTTCGAGACCCTGTCGCTCTCCGGCGAGTTCCACCACAACCGCACCCGCATCGTCTCCTCGCAGGTCGGCGCGGTGAACCCCGACCTCGGCCCGCTCTGGTCGGTGCCCCGCCGCGCCGCCATCGCCCGCGAGTACCTCGACGCCTTCGCCTCCGACCTCACCGGCTTCATCACCCACCGCCTGCCGCTCGCCGAGGCGCAGCGCGGCTACAACCTCATCGACCAGGGCGACCCCGAGGTGATGCAGGTCGTGATCGACTACGGCGTCTGAGCGGTCGGGGACATGGATCACCGCTCCGATCGCTCCTGCCCCCCTCGCGCGGCGGCCGACCGGCGCGACGTCCCGCACGCCACGGGTCCCCGCCCCGCCGGCGCCGGCGCTGCAAGGCCCGGCCGACACCTGCTCGCGGCGCACGCGCGCGTCCTCGCGCCCTGCCTGCTCGCCTATCGGGCAGTGCCTGGGGGGTCGAGGGGGGCCGGCGAGGGCCCCCCTCGGGCCGCCCGCGATCCCGCCGGGCCTCCGGGCGCAAGGGAACCGGCCGCGGGCATCCGGGACCGAGACCCGCGCATGCGGGCGACGGCGCGCAAAGCGCCGCCCCCCGCCCGACGCTGCCGCTGCCGCCTCCGGTCCGCACCCGCACCCGGGCGCCCCGCCTCTGCCCCGACCGGACCCTCGACCGCTGAACCAGGAAGGAACCCGCCCATGAAGTTCTCCGCCTGCATCGAATGGCTCTTCGCCGACGAGGCCCCGGTCTTCGCCGACCGCATCCGCGCCGCGAAGGACGCCGGCCTCGACGGCGTCGAGTTCTGGCGCTGGACCGACAAGGATCTCCCCGCCATCGAGGCCGCCCTCCGCGAGACCGGCCTGCCCCTCGCCGGCATCGTCGCCGAGCCGATGATCCCGCTGACCGACCCCGCCCGCCACGCCGAGTTCCTCGCCGGGCTCGACCGCCTCGATCGCCACCGCCAACCGCCTCGGCGCACCGGTCCTGATCGCCCAGACCGGCAACCTCCTCGACACCCCGCGCCCCGACCAGCGCCGCGCGCTCGTCGACTGCCTGACGCGGGCCGCCGACCAGCTCGCCGGCACCGGCGTCGTCCTCGCGATCGAGCCGCTCAACACCCGCGTCGACCACGTCGGCTACTTCCTCTCCTCGACCGCCGAGGGCCTCGACATCGTCGACGAGATCGGCCGCCCGGAGATCCGCATCGTCTACGACATCTACCACGCCGCGATGATGGACGAGCCCGTCGAGCTCCTCGCGGGCCGCCTCGCCGACGTCGCCCACGTCCACCTCGCCGACCGCCCCGGCCGCGGCGAGCCCGGCAGCGGCAGCCTCGACTGGCAGGCCCGCCTCGCCTGGCTCGCGCAGGCCGGCTGGGACGGCTTCGTCGGCCTCGAGTACCGCCCGACCCGCGCCCACCCGCGCCACCCTCGCCTTCCGCGACGCCCTCGCCGCCTGAACCCCGGAGACCGCCCGTGGCCACCGTCGAGCTCAAGAACGTCAGCAAGCGCTTCGGCGCCGTCGAGGTCATCCACGGCATCGACATCCAGGTCCCCGACGGCGCCTTCCTGGTGCTGGTCGGCCCCTCCGGCTGCGGCAAGTCCACGCTCCTGCGCATGGTGGCGGGCCTCGAGCCCATCTCCGGCGGCACCGTCTCGATCGGCGGCCGGGTGGTGAACGGCATGCCGCCGAAGAACCGCGACATCGCGATGGTGTTCCAGAACTACGCGCTCTACCCGCACATGAGCGTCACCGAGAACCTGAGCTTCTCGCTTCGCCTGCGCCGCGCGCCCCGCGACGAGATGCAGCGCAAGGTCGCGCGCAGCGCCGCGATCCTCGGGCTCGACACCCTGCTCGAACGCTACCCGCGGCAGCTCTCCGGCGGCCAGCGCCAGCGCGTCGCGATGGGCCGCTCGATCGTCCGCGACCCGCAGGTCTTCCTCTTCGACGAGCCGCTCTCCAACCTCGACGCCAAGCTGCGCGTCCACATGCGCACCGAGATCAAGGAGCTGCACCAGCGCCTCGGCACCACCACGATCTACGTCACCCACGACCAGATCGAGGCGATGACGCTCGCCGACCTCATCGTCGTCCTCCGCGACGGCCGCATCGAGCAGATCGGCACCCCGCTCGAGCTCTACGATACCCCCGCCAACACCTTCGTCGCGGGCTTCATCGGCTCGCCTTCGATGAACCTGCTCGACGGCCGCATCGTCGCACGCGGCGTCGAGCTCGCCGGCGGCGACCTGATCGCGCTCGAAGGCCTGCCCGGTTCCGAAGGCGACCCCGTCGTCTGCGGCATCCGCCCGGAAGACCTCTCGCTCGCCGGCGCAGGGCGAAGGCACCCTCACCTTCGAGGTCGGGGTGGTCGAGCCCACCGGCGCCGAGACGATGGTGATCGGCCGCGCGTCCGGCACCCCGGTGACGGCGGTCTTTCGCGAACGCTCGGCGTTCCGGCCCGGCCAGCGCCTCCACCTCGCTCCGCGCACGGTGCACGTCTTCGACGGCACCGGCGCCCGCCGCCTGCGCTGACCCCGAATCCTGCCGCAACCGTGAACCGGTCGCCGCGGCGGTGAACCCAGACGTCTCATCCGCGTTGCCGCTGTGTCCCAAGCGAGGAGGGAAGCGGAATGAGCACTTCGTCCGGACCGGTCGGCAAGGAAGAGGTCGCGCGCATCGCCGGCTTTGTCTGGGAGGCCGAGGGCCGGCCCGTGGGCCGCGACCATGAGCACTGGATGCGCGCCAAAGAGCTCATCGCCGAAGGTCGCGCCCATATCGAGTTCCCCGCGGCGGCCGACCCGGAAGCCGCCATCGACCCGCACGACGCCCCCGAA
The DNA here is from genome assembly GCA_963737485.1 of uncultured Alphaproteobacteria bacterium. Lineage (GTDB taxonomy): Bacteria > Pseudomonadota > Alphaproteobacteria > Rhodobacterales > Rhodobacteraceae > Amaricoccus. Next base: position 192,116 of record CAVTSR010000006.1, read on the forward strand.
GACGCCGCAGCGCGGAAGCCCGGGCAGCGGCGGCCGCTTCGCCCGGCGCCACATCGTCCCGGAGCGAAAGTGACGATCGCGCAGGTCACCCCCGGCGACGGGCGCAGATCCGACGGGCGCAGATCCCTGGTGCCCGACGACGCAAAACCCGCCATGATCGCAAGCGGCGCGCACCGCGCCGGGAGGGCCGGCTGACGTGGCGCTCGAGACCTACCGCCGCAAGCGCGACTTCGCCGCCACCGACGAGCCGGCCGGCACCGACCGCCGCGGCCACGGCGACGCCTTCGTGGTGCAGAAGCACGCGGCACGCCGGCTGCACTACGACCTCCGCCTCGAGATCGGCGACGTCCTCGCGAGCTGGGCCGTCACCCGCGGCCCCAGCCTCGTGCCCGGCGACAAGCGGCTGGCGGTGCACGTCGAGGACCATCCGCTCGACTACGCCGACTTCGAGGGCCGGATCGGCAAGGGCCAGTACGGCGGCGGCGAGGTCATCGTCTGGGACCGCGGCCGCTGGCAGCCCGACGGCGACCCGGCGCGCGGCCTCGCCAAGGGCCGGCTCGACTTCACCCTCGACGGCGCCAAGCTCCGGGGCCGCTGGCACCTCGTCCGCATGGCCGCCCGCCGCGGCGAGAAGCGCGAGAACTGGCTGCTGATCAAGGGCAGCGACCCCGAGGCCCGCAGCACTGCCGATCCCGACATCCTCGAGGAGGCGCCCGCGTCGGTGATCACCGGACGCACGATCGAAGACATCGCCGAAGGCAAGCCCGCGCCCGAGCCCAGCCACGCCGCGAGGAAGCGCGCCGCCGGCAAGCGCCGCGCAAAGGCGCAGCGACCCGTTCCCGGCCTTCGTCCCGCCGGCGCTCGCGACCCTCAAGCCGAAGGCGCCGCAGGGCGACGGCTGGGTGCACGAGATCAAGTTCGACGGCTACCGCCTGCAGGCGCGGATCCGCGCCGGCAAGGCGAAGCTCCTCACCCGCTCCGGCCAGGACTGGACCGACCGCTTCGGCGCCGGCATCGCCGACGCGCTCACCGCGCTGCCCTGCCGGACGGCGATCCTCGACGGCGAGATCGTCGTCGAGGGCGCGGGCGGCGCCTCCGACTTCTCGGCGCTGCAGGCCGATCTCTCGGCGAACCGCAGCGACCGCTTCCGCTACTACCTCTTCGACCTGCTCTATCTCGACGGCGAGGACCTCCGCGCCGCTCCGCTCGTCGAGCGCAAGCGCCGGCTGGCGGCACTCCTCGCCGACGCCCCCGACCCGCTGCGCCTGAGCGAGCACTTCGAGGAGGACGGCGAGGTCATGCTGCGGCACGCCTGCCGCCTCAGCCTCGAGGGCCTGGTCTCCAAGCGGCGCGACGCCGCCTATCCCACCGGCCGCAGCCGTTCCTGGATCAAGTCGAAGTGCTCCGCCCGCCAGGAATTCGTCATCGCCGGCTACGTCCCGTCCTCGGTCTCGAAGGACCTCGTCGGCGCGCTGGCGCTCGGCTACCACCGTGACGGCAAGCTCGTCTACGCCGGCCGGGTCGGCACCGGCTTCAGCCGCGAGGTGGCAAGGGATCTCGTCGCCCGGCTCGATCCCCTCCGGCGCAAGACCCCGCCCTTCGCGCAGAAGCTCGCCGCCGACGCGCTGCGCGGCGTCGTCTGGGTCAGGCCCGAGCTCGTCGCCGAGGTCGAGTTCCGCGCCTGGACCGCCGAGGGCATCCTGCGCCACGCCGCCTTCCGCGGCCTGCGCGAGGACAAGCCGGCGCGCGAGGTCAGCCGCGAGGCGCCGGCGGAGAAGGCGCCGGCGCCGACGCCGCAGATCCGCCTGACGCATCCCGACCGCATCTACTGGCCCGACGCCGGCGTCACCAAGCAGGGCCTCGCCGAATACTACGCCGCGGTCTGGCCGCGCATGGCGCCGTTCCTCGTCAACCGCCCGATCGCGCTGCTGCGCTGTCCGGGCGGCACCGGCGGCCAGTGCTTCTTTCAGAAGCACGCCTGGAAGGGACTCAGCCGCGAGATCCTGACCTTCCGCGACCCGCTCGACGACGACGACAACCCGCTGGTGGCCATCGACTCGCTGCCGGGGCTGATCGGGCTGGTGCAGGGCGGCGCGCTCGAAATCCACACCTGGCAGTCGACGCTCGACGACCTCGAGCATCCGGACCAGGTGGTGATGGACCTCGACCCCGGCGAGGGCGTGCCGTGGACCGCCGTCCTCGACGCCGCCCGCGCGGTGCGCGCCCGCTTCGAGGACGCCGGGCTCGCAGGCTTCGTCAAGACCTCCGGCGGCAAGGGCCTGCACGTCGTCGCCCCGCTGCAGCCGAGCGAGGCCGCCGGCTGGGACGAGCTGAAAGGCTTCGCTGCCGGCATCGCCCGGTCGATGGCCGCCGACGAGCCCGACCGCTACGTCGCGACGATCACCAAGGCCAAGCGCAGCGGGCGGATCCTGCTCGACTTCCTGCGCAACGGCCGCAACAACACCGCGATCGTCGCCTACGGCACCCGGGCGAGGCCCGGCGCCCCGGTCTCGATGCCGCTCGACTGGGACGAGCTCGCGCCCACCCTCGGCCCGGCCCATTTCACGGTCGCGAACGCCCTCGCCCGCGTCGCCAACACCGCCGATCCCTGGGCCGATTTCCGCGCGTCGGCGAAACCCTTGCCTGCCGGGGAGCGGTCGCGCGCCCGCAGCTGACGCGGCGCTAAAGAGAAGCGATCATGTCCCGGTGCGGTCGCGGACTCCCCTGCTACCGACACCGAGCCGGCTTGCCCGCCTCGCGCGGCCGATCGGCGCTCACCGCGCGCGTCTACCCCGGGGCAGCGACCGCGTCGGGGTCGAGCAGAAGCTCCGCCGTCACGTCATCGGTGATCAGCGTGTCGATCAGGCCGCGCCGCGCCACGGCCCGGATGATGTCCACCTTGTGCCCGCCCGCGGCCGCGAGGATCTTCTCCGGGATCGTCGCGAGGGTCTCGAGATCCACGCCGATCGTGCGCGACCCGAGCGGCAGCTCGATGTCGCGGCCCTCCCGGTCGAGAAACCGCCCGAGCAGATCCCCGACCGCGCCGGCCGCGATCAGATCCGCCGGCGCCACCTCGCGGGGAAGCCCGGTCGAGATCAGATACGACCGGGGGGAGATGTCGCCGACGACCAGCACCGCGACATCGAGCGCGCGGCACTTGCGGAAATGCGTCTCGAAGCTCTCCTGCGCGAGGAACAGCTCGCGATCGACGCCTTCGGACAGGAAGATCGGTGCGGCCAGCAGCGAGTAGCTCGCCGACAGCCGCTCGGCAAAGCCCGAGGCGATCCCGAAGGCGTTGAACGAGGCGCCGGTCGCGGTGCCCCCGATCATCGAGACGATCTCGAGGCCCGGATAGGGCTGCCGCGGCAGGCGGTTGATCGCGCTCTGCAGCGTCATCCCCCAGGAGACCCCGATCGTCCGCCAGGAGCGCGTGCGCAGGCAATCGGCGAGATAGGCCGACAGCGCCGCCCCGACCGGTGCGTGATAGTCGTAGGCGTCGCGCCGCGCCGGCGCCACCAGCACCTTCGGGATCCCGAGCCGCTCCTGCAGCCGCTCCTGCAGCGCGATCCGGGTCAGGAACGGCGACTCGATCCGGACCTTCACCATGCCGAGCGCCTTCGCCTTCTGGATCGCCTGGTTCACCCGCAGCCGGGTGACCCCCAGCGCGCTCGCCACCTGCGCCTGCGTCATCTCGTTGACGTAGTAGTGCCAGCAGACCTCGCTGAGGAAGGCATCGCTGTCGTCGAGCGCCTCCAGCGGCATTCCGCGCCTCCCTGCCGTCCCGCGCCCGCGGTCAAGTGCGAATACAAGTGTCCCGCAGCATATACATCTGTTTATATCACTTGCACGACTCCGTGAACATATGTATTCGTGGCAGCCGGGGGCCGTCCGGCCGCTCAACCCCACGCGACGATGCGATGGAATGATGGGAGGGAAGGAATGAGCTTTCTAGCAAAGGCCAGCGCCCTGGCGCTGACCGTCGGCATGGTGGTCGGGAGCGCGCCCGCCCGGGCCGACTTCTGGTCCGACGCCGGAGCGAAATTCAAGGGCGTGACGCTGCACGGCGTGACCGAGAGCACGCCGCCGTCCAACTACATCAAGGACGTGCTCGCGCCGGAGTTCGAGAAGGCGACCGGGATCAAGGTCGAGATCGAGACCACCTCCTGGGACCAGATGTACGACAAGGCGATCAAGGACATGGAAGCCGGCACCGGCATCTATGACATGGTCTACATCGAGCAGGACATCATCTACGCCTACCTGGCGCGGAACTTCCTCGTCGACATCACCAAGACCCTCGCCGACGACCCGTCGCTCAAGGCGCCCGACTACGACCCGAGCCACTTCACCACCTTCGCCAACTACTTCAAGAACGCCGACGGCGACCTCTTCGGCATGCCGATGGAAGCCTTCATCAAGATCTATCTCTACCGGACCGACCTGTTCAACGATCCCGAGGTCCAGGCCGCGTTCAAGGAGAAGACCGGCAAGGACCTCAAGCCCGCGACCACCCACGAGGACTACACCCAGATCGCCGAGTTCTTCACCGAATACGGCAAGGAAAAGGGCCTCGACCTCTGGGGCACGACCGCCCAGGCCCACACCGGCCACCCGGCCTCCTGGTACGAGTTCTTCGAGTCGGTCGCGCCCACCTTCGGCGTCTACAACTGGGGCATCAACGCCGACGACAACTACGGCGCCACCGTCGAGCACGGCGGCCAGATGAACAGCGACAAGGCCAAGGCCGCGCTGAAGTACTGGCTGCACCTGCGCGACATCGCGCCGCCGGAGGCGGCCTCCTCGACCTGGACCGAGGTCGCGACGACCTTCGCCGCCGGCCGCGCCGCCCAGGGCATGGTCTACGGCGAGAACGCCGCCTGGATCGCCTCCGATCCGGAGAAGTCCAAGGTCGTCGGCAACGTCGGCGTCGCCCTGCCCCCGGTCGAGCCGGGCGTGATGGAGGACGCCGAATCCGGCAAGGGCTACATCGGCTACTACGACGGCGGCGCCTTCGGCATCCCCGTCACCTCGAAGAACAAGGAGGCCTCGCTGCTCTTCCTGCAGTACTTCGCCCAGGACTCGGTCCAGGGTCCGTGGGCGGTGGCGGGTTCGCGCATCACCAACACCGCGACCTACGACGATCCGCAGGTGCAGGAGCTCGACAAGAAGCTCGGCGGCTACTTCACCATGCTGCGCGACGAGGGCAAGCTCTTCGCCGGTGCCCCGCCGTACCCCTTCCACGCGCAGGTCATCCAGGCGACCACGCCGATCTTCTTCGACATCCTGACCGGCGCCGTCGATCCCGACACCGGCCTCGACCAGATGGCCGCCAAGACCGAGGAAGAGCTCACCACCCTCGGCTACCGCAAGTAGCGTCCCGAGACCGCCGGCCGGGACCGATCCCGGCCGGCACTTTCACACCAGCGGAGGGGACGGGATGCGATCGAACAAGGTCGGGTGGCTGCTGCTGGCGCCCACGCTCGCGATCCTCGGGATCTTCGGCATCCTGCCGTTCGTCTACGTCCTCTACCTCTCGTTCCACCAGTGGAACCCCTTCGCCGCCAACCCCAACCAGGTGTTCATCTGGGGCGACAACTTCCGCCGCCTCGTCTTCGACACCGAGTTTCTCACCTCGATCTGGGTGACGGCGAAATTCGCCTTCTTCGCGGTCTTCTCCGAGATCGTCATCGGCTACCTGCTCGCCCAGCTCTTCATGCGCGAGTTCCCCGGCCGCGCCGTCTTCCGCACCATCCATACCCTGCCGCTCATCGTCGCCCCGATCGTGGTCGGCTCGGTCTGGCGGCTGATGACCACGCCCTCGGTCGGCATCATCCCCTACTATCTGAAGCACTGGTTCGGCGTGGACATGAACATGGGCCGCGACGCCGGCACCGCCTTCATGTTCACCGTGTTCATGGACATCTGGCACTGGACGCCGCTCGTCACCCTGACGCTGCTCGCGGCGCTGCTCTCGCTCCCCAAGGAGCCCTTCGAGCAGGCGCAGATCGACGGCGCCAGCCGCAGCCAGATCTTCTGGCACATCACCCTGCCGATGATCCGGCCGGCGATCCTCGCCACCGTCTTCATCCGGCTGATGGACGCGCTCCGCACCGTCGACGAGGTCTGGATGCTGACCGGCGGCGGCCCGGGTGCCGCCACCCGCTATCTCGGCCTCTTCATCTGGAAGGTGGTGTTCCCCAAGACCGATTACGGCTACGGCGCCGCGGTCTCGGTGGTCGTGCTCTACCTGACGCTGGTGATGTGCTGGATGCTCTACGTCGGCCTCGTGGCGCCGCGCAACAAGGGGAACTGAGATGCGCCCGCCCAATCCCTGGCTGAGCATCGCCCTCTGGGTCTGCCTGTCCTTCGCGACGCTCTTCCCGATCTACTGGCTCTTCGTCATCTCGGTGAAGCCGGCGGTCGATCTCTTCACCACCCCCGAGGTGATCCTGCGCAGCCTCTTCTGGAAGAACTACGTCGAGGTGCTGCACGACTCGACCCTGCGCCGCTACATGACGAACTCGCTGATCGTCTCCAGCGGAAACGCGGTGCTGGTCAGCGTGCTCGGCTTCATGGCCTGCTACGCGCTGTCGCGCTTCGAGCTCGCCGGCAAGGAGAACATCTTCTTCTGGACGATCACCAACCGCATGGCCCCGGCGGCGGTCTTCCTGCTGCCGTTCTTCCTGCTCTACACCAAGGTCTTCGTGATCGGCGACTTCAAGCTCTACGACACCCGCATCGGGCTCATCCTGCTCTATTGCACCTTCAACCTGCCCTTCGCGATCTGGACGCTCAGGCCCACGATCGACGGCATCCCCAAGGAGCTCGACGAGGCCGCGACCGTCGACGGCTGCTCGACCTGGCAGGTGATCCGCGAAGTGGTCTGGCCGCTCGCCCGGCCCGGCCTCGCCGTCACCTTCATCCTGACCTGGGTCTTCGCCTGGAACGAGTTCCTGCTCGCCGCGACGCTCACCAGCTTCAACGCCCGCACCATCACCACCGGCCTGTCGGAATACGTGACCACCACCGGCACCGAATGGGGCAAGATGGCGGCGATCTCGATCTTCACCCTGATCCCGGCGCTGATCATCTTCTCGCTGGTGCAGCGGAGCATCGTCGCCGGCCTCACCTTCGGCGCGGTCAAGGAGTAGCGCCATGTCCGACCAGAGGGAGCAGCTCGTCGATCTCGACGCCGCCGACGAGGAGGCGCAGGCCGCCGCCGCCCGCATCGGGCGCCGCGGCTTCCTGCCGATCCAGACCAACTGGTTCGACAGGCTGTTCATCTCGATCTACATCGCGGTCGCGCTTATCCTGCTCTGGATGCGCTTCCTCGAGCCTGCCGGAATCCCGATCTGGCTGTGCTACGTTATCGTCATCGCTCTCGGCGTCTTCATCGTCCGCCGCGGATGACGCCGAAAGGAGAACGTCCATGAAAGCCCTGGTCCTGGAAGAGAAGCACAAGCTCTCCCTCCGCGACTTCCCCATCGAGCGCGAGGAGACGCTCGGCCCCCGCGACGTGCGCATCAAGCTCCACACCGTCGGCATCTGCGGCTCGGACGTGCATTACTACACCCACGGCGCCATCGGCCCCTTCGTGGTGAGGGAGCCGATGATCCTCGGCCACGAGGCGTCGGGCGTCGTGATCGAGGCCGGGCCCGAGGTCCGCACGCTCAAGCTCGGCGACCGCGTCTGCATGGAACCCGGCATCCCCGACCCCGACAGCCGCGCCACCCGCCTCGGCATCTACAACGTCGACCCGGCGGTGCGCTTCTGGGCCACCCCGCCGATCCACGGCATCCTCCGCCCGACCGTCGTCCACCCCGAGCTCTTCACCTTCAAGCTCCCCGACAACGTCAGCTTCGCCGAAGCCGCGATGGTCGAGCCGCTCGCCGTCGGCGTGCACGGCGCCACCAAGGCGGCGGTCCGGCCCGGCGACGTCGGCCTCGTCATCGGTGCCGGGCCCATCGGCCTCGTCACCGCCCTCTCGCTCCTCGCCGCCGGCTGCGCCCGGGTCTACGTCTCCGACGTCGACGAGGCCAAGCTGGCGCTGGCCGCCACCCTCGGCCCGATCACCCCGATCAACGTCGCCCGCGAGGACCTCGCAAAGACCGTCCGCGATGGCACCGAGGGCTGGGGCGCCGACGTCGTCGTCGAATGCTCCGGCAACCCCCGTGGTGCTGCCGGCATCTTCGAGCCGCTCTGCCCCGGCGGCCGCGTCGTCTTCATCGGCGGCCAGTCCGAGCCGATCGCCTACGACGTCGGCGCCGCGATGGTGCGCGAGGCCCGTGTCGAGCACGTCTTCCGCTATGCCCACGTCTTCCCGCGCTGCATCGCCATGCTGTCGTCGGGCGCGATCGACGTGAAGCCGCTGATCACCCGCACCTTCGGCTTCGACGACAGCGTCGAGGCCTTCGAGATCGCCGCCTCCGCCCCTGCGGGCGAGGTGAAGATGCAAATCGAAATGCCCGCGTAAGGAGACGGTCGATGGCCGAGGTAACCGTCAGGAACGTGGTAAAACGCTACGGCCCGGTGCAGGTGATGCACGGGGTCAGCGTCGACATCGAGGACGGCCAGTTCGTCGTGCTCGTCGGCCCCTCCGGCTGCGGCAAGTCCACGCTGCTGCGGATGATCGCCGGTCTCGAGGCGATCTCGGACGGGCAGATCTCGATCGGCGGCCGCGTCGTCAACGACGTGATGCCCAAGGACCGCGACATCGCCATGGTGTTCCAGTCCTATGCGCTCTACCCGCACAAGACCGTCGGCGAGAACATGGGCTTCGCGCTGAAGATCAAGGGCGCGCCGAAATCCGAGATCAAGGCCAAGGTCGACAAGGCCGCCGCGATCCTCGATCTCGGCCACCTGCTCGATCGCTTCCCCAAGCAGCTCTCCGGCGGCCAGCGCCAGCGCGTCGCGATGGGCCGCGCCATCGTGCGCGACCCGCAGGTCTTCCTCTTCGACGAGCCCTTGTCCAACCTCGACGCCAAGCTCCGCGTCGCCATGCGCGTCGAGATCAAGGAGCTGCACCAGCGCCTCGGCACCACGATCATCTACGTCACCCACGACCAGATCGAGGCGATGACCATGGCCGACAAGATCGTGGTCATGCGCGACGGTCGGGTCGAGCAGGTCGGCGCGCCGCTCGAGCTCTACGACAACCCCTTGAACACCTTCGTCGCGGGCTTCATCGGCTCGCCGGCGATGAACTTCATCAAGGGCAAGGTCGAGCAGGGCGGCACCTTCCTTGCCGACGGCGGCGCCCGCCTGCCGCTCCCCGCGGTGGCCGCCGAACCCGGCCGCGCGATCGTCTACGGCATCCGCCCCGAGCACATCGAGATCGGCGAGGGCGGTGTGCCGGCGCGCGTCTCGGTGCTCGAGCCCACCGGCTCCGAGACCCAGGTCTTCGCCCGCATGGGCGGCGATCCGATCGACGCCATCGTCAAGGACCGCCTCGACGTGAAGCCGGGCGCGGAGATCCCGCTGCGCATCGACCCGCGCCGCGTCCACATCTTCGACGGCACCAGCGGCGCCCGCCTCTGACCGGGCGCGCGGCCCGGAGCGCGCCGGAAATGGTACATGCGATGTACATGGCTTGTACATCGCATCGTACATGCCGGGTTTCGCGTAACTCCCTGACCTCACGGCCTTTCCGCGGCCGCCGTCCGCGCTACCCGAACCCGCCGCCCGTATCGTCTCCCGGTTGGCCCTGACCGCCGCCGCCGGGTCGGCCGCGGCGGTTTCCGACTCCTCCTCGACGACGATCCAGCCGTTGAACCGCGGCGCCTCCCGCACCGCCGCAATCACCGCCCGCACGTCGCATTCCCCCTCGCCCAGCATCGCCCAGCTCCCGTTCCGGTCGACATCCTTGAGGTGCAGGTAGCGAATCCGCGCGCGATGCGCCGCCAGCGTCTCGCCGATCGACTGGCCCCCGCGCAGGATATGCCCGGTGTCGGGCACCCAGCCCACCTCCGGCTCGAGCGCGGCAAAGATCCGGTCGTAGTCGTCCCGGTCGAAGAGCAGCGTATCGTGATGCGACGAGGGATGCACCGCGACCGCCACGCCACCCTGCCGACCGATCTCCGCCGCCCGGTTGTAGACCTCGGCGGCGACCGCGAACTTCTCGTCCGCCGCCCCTTCCGACATCCGCGTCGCCGACCCCATCGAGACCAGCGCTCCCGGAAAATGTGCCACGAAATCAACCCACCGCCGCACCGTCTCGAGGTCCGCGGCGATCGCGTCCCGTTCGGTGAAACCGCTGTCGGACGCGCAGGCAAAGCCGACCAGCGTCAGCCCGGCGTCGCCGAGGCGGCGGGCAAAGTCGCCCGCCCGGCCCGCATAGGAGCCGATCATCCTGTCGGTGATCTCGATCCCGGCATAGCCGCCGGCCGCGATCGCCGCCACCAGATCGTCGGGTCCACCCCGCCAGGCATCGCCCAGCATCTCCCAGGTGAACGTCTGGCACCCGAACCTGAGCTGCGCGTCCGTCATCGGCACTTCCTGATCTGGCTGCGCCGCCCCGGCGCTGTTACACCGGTCACCGCGATACCGCCGTCACGCGGGAACCGGAGAGCATGGCGCAGACCCCGCTGAGGATCGGCATCGTCGGATGCGGCAGCATCTCGATGGCCTATCTGCGCAACGCCCCGCTCTTCCGCGGCGTGGCGATCACCGCCTGCGCCGACATCGCTCCCGCCGCCGCCGCGCGCCGCGCCGCCGAATTCGGCCTGCGCGCGCTCGACGTCGACACCCTGATCACCGACCCCGCGATCGACCTCGTCCTGAACCTGACCGTCCCCGCAGCGCATTTCGACATCTCGATGCAGGCGCTCTCCGCCGGCAAGCACGTCTTCACCGAAAAGCCCCTCGCCGTCAAAGCCGAAGCGGCCCGCCAGCTCGTCGAGGCCGCCGCCGCCCGCGGCCTCGCGCTCGGCTCCGCCCCCGACACCTTCCTCGGTGCCGCCGGCCGGCTGGCACGGCAGTTGATGCAGGCAGGAAGGATCGGCCGGCCGGTGACCGGCACCGCCTTCATGCTGGGCAGAGGCATGGAGCACTGGCATCCCGACCCGGCCTTCTACTACCAGCCGGGCGCCGGGCCGGTGATGGACATGGGACCTTACTACCTGACGATGCTGGTGAATCTCCTCGGGCCGGTGCGTCGGGTGCAGGCGATCGCGCACAGCGGCGAGGCCGAGCGGCTGATCACCGCCGAGGGGCCGAAGCAAGGCACCCGCTTCAGCGTCGGCACGCCAACCACCGTCCTCACGCTGCTCGAGTTCGCCTGCGGCACGACGGTGAGCTTCGGCGCCTCGTGGGACGTCTTTCGCCACTCCAACCATCCGATCGAGCTGCACGGGACCGAAGGATCGCTGCGTCTCCCCGACCCTGACACCTTCGGCGGCGTCGTGGCGCTTTCGGACCGCGGCGGCGCGTGGCAGGAGACCGACACCTCGACGCAGACCTTCGGCGCCGTGAACTGGCCGCTCGAAGCGCCCGACCGCGCCAACTACCGCATGCTCGGCCTGGCCGACCTCGCGCGCGGGATCGCCGAGGGCCGCGCCCCGCGGGCGTCCGGCGACCTGGCGCTGCACGTGGTCGAGGTCATGGAAAAGATCCTGCTGGCCGGTGAGAGCGGCGCCGGCCAGGCCATCGACAGCCCCGCAGCCCAGCCCGCCGCGTTGAGCGAGGCCGAAGCGCGAAGCCTGCTGGCATGAGAAGCCGAGGAAGCGCGCGCCGATGACCGAGAATGCCGCCCTCGCTCCCGACAGCCTCGGTCCCACCGTCTGCATCGGAGAAATCCTGGTCGAGATCATGGCGACCACGGTCGGCGAGGGTTTCCGCGAGCCCATCGAGTTCATCGGGCCCTTTCCCAGCGGAGCGCCGGCGATCTTCATCGACCAGTGCGCCCGCATCGGCGGCTCGGCCGCGATGATCGGCGCCGTCGGCGACGACGACTTCGGCAGGGTCAACATCGATCGGCTCGCGCGCGACGGAGCGGACGTCTCGGGGATCACCGTCGACGCCGAATTCCCCACCGGCACCGCCTTCGTCCGCTACCGCCCCGACGGCTCGCGCGATTTCGTCTACAACATCGCCCGCTCGGCGGCGGCACGCTTCGGCTGGACCGCGCACGTCGAGAAACTGATCGCGCGATCCGGCCACCTGCACGTCATGGGAACCGCGCTCGCGATCCCGGCCGCCTGGGACGTCATCGAGCCGGCCGCTGCAATCATCAAGGCCCGCGGCGGCTCGCTTTCACTCGACCCCAACCTTCGCAAGGAGCTGCGCTACGACCCCGACACCGAGCGGCGGTTCGCGCGGCTCGTCGCCATGTCGGATCTCGTCCTGCCATCCGGCGACGAACTCGAGCGCGCGGCCGGGGTGGACGGCCCCGAGCAGGCGCTGGCGCGGCTTTTCGACCTCGGCATTCGCGAGGTCGTGCTGAAGCGCGGCGCCGAGGGGTCGAGCTGCTTCCGCTCCGACGGCGCGCGCATCGACGAGCCCGCCTTCGAGGTCGACGAGGTCGACCCCACCGGGGCCGGCGACTGTTTCGGCGGCGCCTATGTCGCCTGCCGGCGCCTCGGCATGGAACCGGGCGCAGCGCTCGTCTATGCCAACGCAGCGGGCGCGCGCAACGTGACGGTCCGCGGCCCGATGGAGGGGGCCGGCACGCGCGCCGAGCTCGACGAATTCATCTCGCGCGGCAGGCGGCGGCTCTGATGCGGGTGCGACTCGACCAGCTCGCGGACCTGCGCCTCGCGGGAACGCCGCGCGGCATCACCTCGGTCTGTTCAGCCCACCCGCTGGTGTTGCGCGCCGCATTGCGCCATGGCCGCGCCTCCGGAACCACCGTGCTGATCGAGGCAACCTGCAACCAGGTCAACCACCGGGGCGGCTACACCGGCATGACCCCCGAAGCCTTCGCCGCCCTCGTCGGCGCGATCGCGGCCGAGGAAGACTGCCCGGCGGACCAGGTGGTGCTCGGCGGCGACCACCTCGGCCCGAACCCCTGGCGGGACAGGCCTGCCGAGGCCGCGCTCGCCGAAGCCGAGCGCATGCTGGAGGCCTATGTCGCCGCGGGCTTTCGCAAGATCCACCTCGATGCCTCGATGGGCTGCGCCGGGGAGCCCGACGCGCTCGACGATTCGACCACCGCCGCGCGTGCGGTCCGGCTCGCAGCCGTGGCGGAGCGAACGGCTTCGGCGGTGGGCGGAACGAAGCCCGTCTACATCATCGGCACCGAGGTTCCCCCGCCCGGCGGCGCCGATCACCTGCTGAACGCGATCGAGCCCACCCGGCCGGAAGCGGCGCGACGAACCCTGGACGTTCACCGCGAATCCTTCGCCGAAGCAGGCCTCTCCGACGCTTTCGGGCGCGTCATCGGCCTCGTCGTGCAACCCGGCGTCGAGTTCGGCAATCGCAACGTCATCCCTTACGACCGAAGCAGGGCGCAAGGCCTGATCGGGGTGATCGCCGAGGAACGCGCGACTCGTCTTCGAGGCGCACTCGACCGACTATCAGGGCGCGGCTTCGCTCCGCGCACTGGTCGAGGACGGGTTCGCCATCCTGAAGGTCGGCCCGGAACTGACCTTCGTGATGCGCGAGGCGCTCTACGCGCTCGATCTGATCGCCTCCGACCTTCTCGCGGGCTACGGCGACCGGCCGCTGATGCACGCGATGGAAGCGCTGATGCTGCGCGAGCCGGGCAACTGGAACCGGCACTACCGCGGCGACGCGGCCGAGATGCGTACCCTGCGCCACTACTCGCTGTCGGACCGCATCCGCTACTACTGGTCGATGCCGGCGGCAAATGCCGCCTTCGACCACCTGATGACCGCGCTCGCCGGACGCAGCGTGCCGAGGTCGCTGTTCTGGCAGCATCTCCCCGAAGGCGTCGGGTTCGCCGACGAGCCCCTCGACCCGGTCGAGGTGGTCGTCCAGCGTATCCAGCGCAGCCTAGACGCCTATCGGCAGGCCTCGGGGACCTGAAGCGACGAACTCGCCAGCCGCAGGCCCCCGGCCTGGCGGGGCCCGGCGCTCGATCAATTCTCTCCGTTTGGGCCCCGAGAACCTTTCGCCCCTCCAGCCGTTGGAATAGCATGATCGGAGCTCGGGCTGGCATGAGAAGCAATGGCGAGAGCAACGCGGTGGTCCTTCCCGGAAAAGAATGCGACAGCGGCCGTCGGCTGGCGGCTGCGAAGCGGGCGCAGGAGCAAGCCCTGGCTGCATCTCGCGAGCGGGAACCCGCGCCGGAAGGGCTTTGGGTGAAGCACCTCGGGCGGCACTTCGCGCTCGGCACGCGTCGATCCGACGAATGGCAAGACTGACCGCCCTCTCCCTGCTCGCAGCAGCGGCGGCTTTGACCGCTTGCGCCGGCCTGCCGTCCGGACCCGCCGACAACAGCTACTGCGCCGCCCTCTTCGACCAGTACGACGCGATCGAATTCATGCCGCTGCCGTCACCGCCGGCATTCAATTTCCGCCAGCAGCAGCTCTCCCGCATCCGGCAGGCCCAGTGCCTGACCTTGAGCCGCAATCTTCAGCCGATGGACGTATCCGTCGCCGAGACGGTCCCGCGCTCCGCACCCGGTCCGCGGCTTGGCTACCCCGTCGCGGTCCAGGCCGGAGTCGTCACCAACATGGAGGACGAGGCGCGCGCCTTGGCCTTCTTCGCTGCGCTGGGGTACCGGGCGCGCTCGGTCGGCGCTCCTGACCTCGGCACCCGGATATACGTGCAGGCTCTCAGCGCCGGCGACATCCACGACATCGTGGCGATCGCGACCGGCGCCGGCTTCAGGGGACCCTATCCCTCGCGCTTCGTGACCTTCTAGGGGATTGCTGGCGGAGGCCCTTGTCCTTCGCCGCCGACCATCCATATACCATCCAGCAGGATGGAATTGGAGGGTAGTAGCATGGCAGGGGAAGTGCGGCAGCTTCGGGAACGCGGCGGCGAGAGCGAGAAGATCACCATAAATCTCGGCCACGTCGACCTCGGCCGGATCGACCTTCTGGTCCAGGACGGCTTCTACTCCAACCGGACGGACTTCATCCGCTCGGCCATCCGGGGCCAGCTCGGCAGCCATTCCGGTGAGCTCGAGCGGTCGATCCAGCGGCACACGCTCGAGCTCGGCCTCCGTGACTACACCACCGCAGACCTCGAGGCAGTGCGAAGCGCCGGGGAGACGCTGCACATCCGGGTGCTCGGGCTGGCCCGGATCGCGCCAGACGTCACAGCGGAACTCGCCCGGGCGACGATTGCTTCCATCACCGTTCTTGGCGGCCTCCAAGCCAGCGCCGACGTCAAGCGTGCGCTCGCCGACCGCATCAGCTAGCCCCCTCCACGAAGGATCGAGACTCATGAACAGCGATTTCGTCCGGGCCATGTCCCGGGCCACGGCCTCCGTGCGTGCCAGCGACCTCACGCAGGCAACCGCGACCATCCAGCGGGCGCTGGCCGGGCATCCCGTCGAGGAACCGGCCGCATCGCCGGCCGGCCCGGCCTTCCGCATCGCTCCCGATGTCGAGGACGCCGAACTGGCCGACCCGGCCGCCGACGCCGGGCAGCGGCCGGGGCGGGGCAGGAAGCGGCTCGGCGAGGTGATCGAGCTGCTTCGCTCGGGCCGAAGCGCCCTCGACCGCCTCGACCTCGACCTTCACCTTCCGGGCGCCGCGCGCTCGCCGGCGCCGCCGTTGCCCGAGGGGTCGAGCTTTGCCTGGCGGAGCCACGCCACCGCGGCCGGCGCACGGCGCTATCGGCTCTTCGTGCCCTCCTGTCCCACGCAGGAGCTACAGGGCCTCGTCGTGATGCTGCACGGCTGCAAGCAGGATCCGGACGACTTCGCTGCCGGAACCGGGATGAACGCGCTGGCGGAGGAGCGTCGCCTGCTCGTCGCCTACCCCGAGCAGCCCGCTTCGGCAAACCCCTCCCGGTGCTGGAACTGGTTCGAACCGGGGCATCAGCGCCGCGGCGCCGGAGAGCCTGCCGAGCTGGCCGCACTCGCGCGCGCGCTGGTCACGGAGTTCGACCTGCCCGCGGACCGGGTCTTCGCCGCCGGGCTTTCCGCCGGTGGCGCCATGGCAGCCGTCCTCGCGGAAACCCATCCTGATGTCTTTGCCGCGGTCGGCGTTCATTCCGGGCTTGCCCACGGGTCCGCCAGCGACGTCGTATCCGCCTTCGCCGCCATGCGCGGGCAGGCCGCCCCCGCCACGCACCCTCGCGCCCGGCCGGATCGGTCCCCCAGGGTCATCGTCTTCCACGGCGCGGCCGACCGGACGGTGCATCCCCGCAACGCGGAAGCGATCGTCACCGCCGCTCAGGGACACGCGGCGGGAGCGACCGTCACCACGCGGGGAGGCAACGGCACGCGAACCTGGACGAGCACCCGCATCGCCGATCCAAACGCCGTCGCCGGCGTCGAGCTCTGGCTGGTCGAGGGAGCCGGCCACGCCTGGTCGGGCGGCCATTCCTCGGGCTCCTTCACCGACCCGAAGGGTCCATCGGCATCGGCCGAAATGCTCCGCTTCTTCCTGGCCGAACCGGGCGGCGCCGCCCAATAGTCTGACACCCGGAGTTTTTGTCGTCAGCCTGGAACTCTCGGTCGAGCACGGCGTTTGCGCTCTGGATTGTCCAGAGTCGCCCACAGCCTGCGATTCCGGGTTCGAAACGGAACCAGACGCTGGCGGCTACCGTCGCTTGGACGAGCAGCGGTGGCCGCCAAGCCATTTCTTGAGGTGACCTGATGCCTGACACGATCGCTGATCGCGGCGAAATGCTCGCTCTGACCACCGAGATCGCGGCTGCCTATCTCGGCAACACCGCCGTCGAGCACCGACAGGTGCCCGATCTGCTGCAATCGGTCTTCGACACGCTGAACGGGCTCATTCCGGAAGCTCCTGCACCCACCGCGCTCGTTCCGGCCGTTCCGATCCGGCGCTCGGTCACCGACGACTACATCGTCTGTCTCGAGGACGGCAGGAAGATGAAGATGCTCAAGCGTCACCTGATGACCGCCTACGGCATGACGCCCGAGCAGTACCGGACCAAGTGGGGTCTCCCCTACGACTATCCGATGGTCGCGCCCAGCTATTCCGCGAAACGCGGGGAGCTCGCCAAGGCGATCGGGCTCGGCCGCAAGCCGGCGCCGGCACCGGATCCCGAACCCGCGCCGAAGCCGCGCGCCCGCCGCTCCAAGACCGCCTGATCCGAGCAGGCCGAACGCCGGCCCTGCGCCGCGACCGTGAGCCGACGCCCCCACGCCGATCTACCCCGAGTCCAACCGCCGTAGCTGCACTCCGATCGGCAGCCGGCGCCCGTCCCGGACCAGGACGCGCTTTGCAGCCGTCGGCCTAGGAGGCGCGCGAACCCGGCAGACCGCTGCCGCCGGGCGCGGGCGACCCGTGCTCGGGGACGTCGCCGATCTCGGCCATCTTCGCGTCGAGCTTCGCGAGCATCGCCCGGAAGGTCGACGCATGCGCCGGATCGCCCGCGAGGTTCCTCATCTCGTGCGGGTCGGCCTCGCAGTCGAAGAGCTCCCATTCCGGCGGCGCGCCGTTCGGTCGCGCGCCCGGCTGGCCGAGGTCCCTGTTGTACCAGTAGATCAGCTTGTAGCGCCCGTCGCGGACGCCGTAGTGCGCCCAGGCCTCGTGGATCTCGTCGTTGTGCATCCAGTAGCGGTGATAGGCGAGATCGTCCCAGCCTTCCGCGCCGCCCTCGAAGACCGGGCGGAGGCTCTTGCCCTGCATGTAGCTCGGGATCGCCAGGCCGGCGTAGTCGAGGAAGGTCGGGGCGAAATCGACGTTGCAGGCGATCTGGCGGCTGGTGGAGCCCGCGGCGATGCCCGCGGGGTGGCGGACGAGGAAGGGCATCTGCAGGCTCTCCTCGTACATGAAGCGCTTGTCGAACCAGCCGTG
Organism: uncultured Alphaproteobacteria bacterium; assembly: GCA_963737485.1. Classification (GTDB taxonomy): domain Bacteria; phylum Pseudomonadota; class Alphaproteobacteria; order Rhodobacterales; family Rhodobacteraceae; genus Amaricoccus. The sequence goes on from CAVTSR010000006.1 coordinate 210,019, forward strand.
CTCGCCGAGGAAGAAGCCCTGGTCCGAGGTGTAGATGACGAGGGTGTTGTCGGCGAGCCCGGTCGCATCGAGGCGGTCGAGCAGGCGGCCGACGCCGTCGTCGATCGCCTGGATGGTGCGCAGGTAGCGCTTCATGTAGCGCTGGTACTTGAACCGCGCGAAGCCGGCCGGGTCGTCGAAGGTGAGGTTCTCGCCCGTTTCGGCGAGGATGACCGTCAGGCTCTCGCCCGGCTGGAGGTCGGGGACCTTGCGCGAGCGGACCTTGTGGAACATCAGCGCGCCCACCTCGTCGCCGCCCTCGGGCTGGACGAGGCCGAGGTCGTCGTAGGTCATGTCGCGGCGGATGCGCATCTTCGCGGCGGCCGCGGCGGCGGCGCGGTTGGCATAGTCGTCGTCGAAGGTCTCGGGGACCGGCAGGTCCTCGTTCTCCCAGAGATGCGCATGCCGCGGGTGGCACTGGAAGTTGCGGTGCGGCGCCTTGTGGTGGCACATCAGGAAGAACGGCCGGTCGTCCTCGCCCGACGCGCGCCTGTCGATGAAGTCGAGGCTCATCTCGGTGATGAGGTCGGTCGCATACCCCGGCCAGACGCGCGGGCCGTCGGCGTCGATCATGACCGGGTCGAAGTATTCGCCCTGGCCCGGCAGGACGCGCCAGTCGTCGAAGCCGGTGGGCTGGTGCTCGGGGCCTTCGCCGAGGTGCCACTTGCCGAAGATGCCGGTGCGGTAGCCGCCGGCGCCGAGGTGCTTCGCGACGTTCGGCAGGCGGTTGTCCATGTGGGTGTCGAGCGTCGTCACCAGGTTCACGTGGTTGTAGGTGCCGCCGATGATCGCCGCGCGCGACGGCGTGCAGATCGAGTTCGTGACGTAGCAGGCGTCGTGGCGCATTCCCTCCTCGGCCAGCCGGTCGAGGTTCGGCGTCCGGTTGAGGCCGCCGCCATAAGCGGAGATCGCGCGCGCGGCGTGGTCGTCGGACATGATGAACAGGATGTTGGGGCGGTCGTCGCGCGGCATCGGGGTGTCCTTCAGGCGGGCTTGGCGGGAGCGAGGCCCGCCTCGGGGAGGGCGAGGCCTTCGGCGTCGAAGAGATGGACGCGACCGGGCATGTCGAGCGCCAGCGGGGTGCCGGGCGCAGGGGTGGTGCCGCCCTCGAAGCGCGCGACGACTTCCTGGTCCCAGGGCATGCGCACCCAGGCATAGTCGGCATCGCCGAGGCGCTCGACCACCGAGACTTCGCCGGCGAGCTGGCCCGGACCGGCGGCGGGGCGCAGCTGGTCGGCGCGCACGCCGAGGGTACGGGCGCGGGCGGCGCCGTCGCCGGTCAGCGCGAGGTCGCGGCCGTCGGGGAGGCGGGCGAGGGTCCGGCCGGCCTCGGTGCGCGGCTCGAGCGGGATGAAGTTCATCTTCGGGCTGCCGATGAAGCCCGCGACGAAGAGATTGGCGGGGGCGTGGTAGAGCTGCATCGGCGGCCCGACCTGCTCGACGAGGCCGGCGCGCAGCACGACGATGCGGTCGGCGAGGGTCATCGCCTCGACCTGGTCATGGGTGACGTAGATCATCGTGGCGCCGCCGAGCTGGCGGTGCAGCTTGGCGATCTCCAGCCGGGTGGCGACGCGAAGCTCGGCGTCGAGGTTGGACAGCGGTTCGTCGAACAGGAACACCTCCGGGTCGCGCACGATGGCGCGGCCGATGGCGACGCGCTGGCGCTGGCCGCCGGAGAGCTGCTTCGGCTTGCGCTCGAGCAGTTCCTCGATCTGCAGGATGCGGGCGGCCTCGCGGACGCGGGTCTCGACCTGCGCCCGCGGCACGCCGTTCATCCGCAGGCCGAACCCCATGTTGCGGCCCACGGTCATGTGCGGATAGAGCGCGTACGTCTGGAACACCATCGCCGCCCCGCGCTCGGAGGGGTCGAGGTCGTTGACCCGGCGGCCGCCGATCTCGAGCTCGCCGGCGGTGATCTCCTCGAGTCCCGCGATCATCCGCAAGAGCGTGGACTTGCCGCAGCCGGAGGGGCCGACGAAGACGCAGAATTCGCCCGGCTCGATCTCGATGTCGACGCCCTTGATCACCTCGGTCGCGCCGAAGCGCTTGCGAAGGCCGGTGAGGCGCACTCCGGACATCGGCGGCTCCTAGCCCTTCACCGCGCCGGCGAGGCCGTCGATGAAGTAGCGTTGCAGCAAGAGGAACAGGATCACCACGGGGACGATGGTGATGGTCGAGGCCGCGGTCATCCCGCCCCAGTCGACGAAATTCTCCCCCTTGAAGGCGTAGACCCCGACCGAGAGCGTGCGGATGGCGGGGTTGGCGAGGGTGACGACGAGCGGCAGCAGGAAGTCGTTCCAGGCGTAGAGCGTCTGCATCACGATCACCGTGACGATGATCGGCCGCGACAGCGGCAGCATCACGAACCAGAAGGTCTTCACGAAGCCGACGCCGTCCATGCGGGCGGCCTCCTCCAACTCGTCGGGCATCTGGCTGAAGTAGCCGGCGAAGAGCATCACGAAGATCACGAACGATCCGCCGCAGGTGGCGAGCATGACGCCCCAGAGCGACTGGCTGATCCCGAGCGAGGTCAGCAGCTGGAACACCGGGATGATGGTGTAGCCCTGCGGCACGAACAGCGTGAAGAGCAGGAGCGCGAACACGAGGCCGCGGCCGGGAAACCGCCGGCGCCCGAGGACGTAGCCCATCATCGCCGCGGCGACGGTGACGATGATCACCGAGCCGACGGTGACGAAGAGGGTGTTGAAGAAGTAGCGGCCGATGTTGGCCTCGCTCCACGCCCGGACATAGTTCTCGACGGTCGGCGTCGAGGGGATCAGCCCCTCGTTGGCGAAGATCGCCGCGTTCGGCTTCAGCGACGCCGAGACCATCCAGACCAGCGGATAGATCCACAGGCAGCAGAGCGCGGCGAGAAACACCGACATCAGCAGCCGCCGGCTGCGCGGCGACAGGCGGCCGCTGCGGCGCGCGGCGCTCACGGCGCACCGCCTTTCCGGCGGATGTGGCGCATGGCGAGGATCTGGAAGATCGTCAGCACCATGATCGAAAGGCCGAAGAAGACCCCCGCCGCGCTGGCGTAGCCGAGCCGCGGCAGCGTGCCCGCCGCCGAGGCGAAGGCGGTGCGGAAGATGTAGACCTCCATCACCTCGGAGGCGAAGAACGGCCCGCCCTGCGTCGTCGACTGGATCAGCGGAAACACGTTCATCGCCGAGATCGCCGAGATGAGCGCGATCACCAGCGCGAAGGGCGCGATCATCGGCAGCACCACGAAGACGGTGACCTGCCAGCCCCGGACGCCGTCGAGCCGGGCGGCCTCGTAGAGCTCGTCCGGCACGGTCTGCAGCGCCGCGAGCCAGTAGACCATGGTGACACCGATCCATTTCCAGACGTAGATCGCCGCCAGGGTCGAGAGCACCAGCCCGGGGTCGCCGAGAAAGTCGATCGTCCGCTGCGCCAGCCCCCAGTCGAGCAGCGCCATGTTGATCGGCCCGTTGAACGGGCTGAGCATGATCGTCATCACGATGCCGATCACCGCGACCGGCGTGACCACCGGCAGGAAGATCAGCGTGCGATAGAGCGGCGACAGCTTCAGGAGCCGGTTGTTCAGCATCACCGCCAGCACCAGCGAGATCGCCATCTGCGCCGGCACCGTCGCCAGCATGAACAGGAACGACCGGCGGAAGGCGTCCCAGAAGAACCGGTCGCGCAGCAGCTCGCGGTAATTGTCGAGTCCGATGAAGGCCGCCGCCGAGCCGAAGCCCGACCAGTTCAGCAGCGAGAAATACTGCGAGGCGACGAGCGGCCAGAGGATGAAGGCCCCGAAGATCAGCATCCCCGGCACCAGGAACAGGTACTCGATGCGCGACTGCCGCAGCCGGCGCCCCAGCCCGGGGCGCCGGAACGTGGTGCCGGCGGCGCGATCGGTCATCCTGCGCTCCCGGGCCGAGGCGGCCGCGCGTCAGAGCGACTGGTAGTCGGCGGCGACGTAGTTCTTCGCCGGATCCCAGTTCGCGAACACCATGTCGTCGCGGCTCACCTTGGCGCCCGCCGCCGAGGCATCGGCGAAGGCCTTGTCGAGCGCCGCCTCGGTGGCCTTGGTCAGCGTCGTCAGGCTCTCCTTCACCCCGGTCATCTGCCCGGTGAACAGCCCCTGCACCGTCGTCGCCAGGTTCGGCGTCGGCTCGACGTAGGCCTTGGCCACCGCGGCGAGCTCGGGGTTGCGCGCGAAGACGTTCGGCCCCACCCGCATCACGTCGCTGAACATCGCCAGCGCCGCGGTCGAGCGCTCCGACATCTTCGCCTGCTGCTGCGCCACCGGGAAGATCGGCGGATCCGACGGCCCGACCACGCCGCCCCAGGCGATCTGCCCCTCGGGCGTGCCGAGGTAGTGGATCACGTCCGCCGCCGCCGGCGCGTTCTTCGCCTTGGCGTTGACGAACATGGTATTGGCCGAAGAGGCGAGCTGCGCCACCGTCACCGTGCCGTTCTTGCCGTCGGGCGCCGGCGGCGGCGCCAGCCCGAAGTCGAAGTCCGGCGCCTCGCGCTCCCATTGCGGGATGTTCCACGGCCCCTGCAGGATGAAGCCCGCGACGCCTTGCGGCATCATCGCCCGCGCCTGCGGCGCGTTGAGGCTGAGCGAGCCGGGGAAGATCGAGCCGTCCGCCTTCATCGCCAGCAACAGCTCGACCGCCGCGACGAACTCGTCGGCGTCCCAGATCACCTTGCCGGTGCGGAAGTCGATCCCGGCGCCCAGAGAGACGTCGCCGCAGGCGGCGCCGGCCCGCTGCCCCAGCGTCCGCGTCACGTCGGCCCAGCGGTTCACCTGCGCGCCGCCGATGATGAAGCCGTAGGCGCGGCCCTTCGCGGCCTCGGTGATCTTCTTCGCGCCCTCGCGGAAGCCGTCCCAGGTCAGCGACGCCGGATCGACGCCGGCGTCGGTCACGAGCTTGCGGTTGTAGAGCACCATGGCGCTCGTCACCAGCGCGCTGGTGTAGGGCAGGCCGTAGGTCTTGCCGCCGAAGACGTTCAGCCCCTCGAGGAACGCCCCCTCGGGGAAGTTCCCCTTCCAGGCCTCGATGTCCGGGATCAGGTCGTCGAGCGGCTGCACCCAGCCGTCGCGCACCGCGAAGGCCGGCGGATAGTTCGAGCGGCAGGCAGAAGGCGTCCTGCGCCGTGCCGTTCTGCAGGCCGAGCGGCAGCACGGTGTTGAGCTCCGACCAGGGCAGGCCGTCGTAGACCGTCTCGATGCCGCGCGCCTTGCCGTATTCCGGCAGGAAGGCCTTGTAGAACACCGCCTTCTGGTCGCCGCTGTCGATCCAGCGCAGCGGCGCGTCGGTCGGGATCGGGCCGATCGGCGCCGGGATCGCCAGAATCCTGCGCCCGGGCGGCGCCTGCCAGCGCCAGCGCCCCGATCGCGGCGGTGCCGGCGAGGAATCCGCGCCGGGACAACGTCCCCTGGTGGGTCATTGCGAAGCTCTCCTCCTTGTCGCGGAGATCGGCCGGCCGGGCCGTCCCGCTGTGCCTTGCCCTTGCCGGGCTCTGGTGTGAGTTTGGCCAGACAGTCCGCCGCCCGCAACCGCAAAGGTCCCCGCGATGGCCGCCCGTCGCCCGCACATCGTCCTGGTGATGACCGACCAGCAGCGGTTCGACACCATCCGCGCACTCGGCGCAGGGCACATGCACACCCCCACGCTCGACCGGCTGGTGCGCGAAGGGGTCAGCTTCGACAACTGCTTCGTCAACGCCCCCTCCTGCGTGCCGGCGCGCGCCGCGCTCTTCTCCGGCCACTCGCCGCACGTCTCCGGCGTGCTGCGCAACGGCCAGCGCTGGTCGCGCACCTGGGTCTCGCGCCTCGCCGCCGCCGGCTACCACTGCGTCAACGTCGGCAAGATGCACACCATCCCCTACGACGCGCCCGCCGGCTTTCACGAGCGCTTCGTGGTCGAGAACAAGGACCGCTTCTACGAGGGCCGCTGGTTCGCCGACGAATGGGACAAGGCGTTGAAGGCGCAGGGTGCGGTGAAGCCCTCCCGCGCCGGCTACCGTGCCCTCCCCGACTACGCCGACCGCCTCGGCGCCGTCGACTGGCCGCTCGAACGCGCGCAGCACTCCGACGTCTTCGTTGCCGAGACCGCCCGCTGGTGGCTCGAGACCCGCCCGAAGCCCGAGGCCCTCTTCCTGCAGGTGGGCTTTCCCGGCCCGCATCCGCCCTACGATCCGCCAGCGGGCTACGCCGAGCGCTACCGCGACCTCTCCCCGGTCCCCGAGGTCGGCGAGGCCGAGCTCGCCGCCCTGCCGCCCGGCCTCAAGGCCAAGCGCGCGCACGACACCCGCGTCGACCACGACGCGGTCTCCTGGACGCTGACCCCCACCGCGGCGCAGCTCCGCCGTCTCCGCGCGCACTACGATGGCAACGTCACGCTGATCGACGAGGAGCTCGGCCTCCTGGTCGCGACCCTCGACCGCCAGGGCTACCTCGACGATTGCGTGATGATCTTCATGTCCGACCACGGCGACAACCTCGGGGCGCACGGCCTCAGCCAGAAGTGGTCGATGTACGACACCGTCACCCGCGTTCCCTGCATCGTCTGGGCGCCGGGCCGCTTCGCCGGCGGCCGCCGCCTCGACGGCCTCTGCCAGCTCTTCGACCTCGGTCCGACGATCCTCGAGCTCGCGGGGCTGGAGCCGCCCGCGGACTGGGAAGCCGAGAGCCTGCTGCCGGCCCTCCGCGGCGAGCCGTGGCAGGGGCGCGACGCCGTCTTCTGCGAACAGGCCGGCGACGTCGCGATGGAGGGCACCCGCCTCATCACCATGATCCGCACCGCGACCGAGAAGGCGGTGATCTTCCTCGGCTCGGAGACCGGACAGTACTTCGACCTCGTCGACGACCCCGGCGAGATCCGCAACCGCTGGCACGACCCGAAGGCGCAGCCGCGCATCGCCGCCCTCACCGCGCGCATGCTCGAGTGGCGCCTCGACACCGGCCTCGTCGCGATGGATCGCGCCGTCGAGGCCCGCTAGCTCGCGGGGTGCGAGCAAAGTGAAGATTTGGTAAAGATTAAAATGCGATCCGCAATGATTTCAGGCACTTAGCCTCCCGCTCGCGTGCGCGCACACATCTGTGCTCGCACCCCGCTCAGGCGCCCGCGACCCGCGGCATCCGCATCGGCTCGGCCTGCATTTCCGCCTGGATCAGCCGCAGCAGCATCGCCTGCTTCAGCCCCGCGGCCGCCGGCTCGTCCCACAGGTTGCCGATCTCCCCCGGATCGCTGCGCAGGTCCCAGAGCTCGCCGTAATCGGCCCCGGCATAGACGGTGATCTTGTGCTCCGCGGTCACCAGCGTCTTCACGTGCGGCATCACCGGGTTGTGCCGGTTCTCGACGATCACCGCCTCCCGCGGCGAGGCGCCGCCCCGCCAGTGCGCCATCTGATCGACGCCCTGCATCGTCCCCGGCACCGCCAGCCCCGCCGCCGACAGAAAGCTCGGCGCGAGGTCGACGAGGCTCACCAGCCCCTGCGACACCCGCCCCGCCGGCACCTCGCCCGGCCAGGCGACGATCATCGGCACCCGCAGCATGTCCTCGTAGTGGAACGGCCCCTTCGCGATCAGCCCGTGCTGCCCGAGGAAATGCCCGTGGTCCGAGGTGAAGACGATCAGCGTCCGCTCCAGCCGCCCCTGTGCCTCGATGAGGTCGAGGATCCGCCCCACCTCCCGGTCGAGCAGGCTCAGCATCCCGAAGTAGACCGCCTTGTCCTTGCGCAGCTCCTCCGCCGGATAGAGCTGGCTCTCGCAGCCGTGCGCCGCGAACGGCGTGTGCCAGTCGCCGAAGTCGGGCGCCACCTCCTGCGTCTTGCCGAAGTGCGGCGGATTGCGGTCGTGTTCGCCCGGCGTCACCCGCCCGACCTGCATCTCCTCCGGATCGTACATCGACGCCCACGGCTCGGGCACCGTGTAGGGCGGATGCGGATCGTGGAAGCTCGCCCACAGAAACCGCGGCCGCTCGGTCTCGCGCGCGAGGAAGGCGCAGCTTCGCTCGGCGGTCCAGACGCTGTAGTGCAGCGCCTCCGGCAGCGCCCAGGCACGGTCCTCGCGCAGGTACCCGCTCCGCCCGGCCTGGCGCCGCGGCGCCCGCCGCGCGCTCTCCCCCGGCAGCGGCTGGAACCACTCGCGCCAGTCGGCGAGCCCGTGTTCCTCCAGCCAGATCGCATAGTGCTGCCCGACATGGCTCTCGTCGGCGTGGTTCCGCGCCAGCTCGACGTGCTCGAAGCCGTACCACGGCCCGTTGAACCCGCGCCAGAAGTCGAGGTCCCGCAGCGCCGGCTGCGCCTCGAGCGAGCGAAACCCCGGCGTGTCGGCAAGCGGCTGGAAATGCGCCTTGCCGATCAGCGCCGTGGCATAGCCTGCCGCCCCGAGCATCGCCGGCAGCGTCGGCACGTCCTCCGGCAGCGCGACACCGATCGTCCAGGCCCCGTGCTGCGACGGCATCTGCCCCGTCAGGATGCTCGCCCGCGACGGCGTGCACACCGGCGCGGGACAATAAGCCCGATCGATCCGCGTTCCCCTCGCGCAGAGCCGGTCGAGATTCGGCGTGCCGAGCCCGGGGGTAAGGCAGCCCAGCGCCTCGAAGTGCTGCTGATCCGTGGTGATGAGGACGATATCCGGAACCTCAGGACGCTTCACTCTTCCCCCTCAGCCCGACCTGAGCCTGCAACCGTCGCCATGCCGGCCGGCGGCGACATCGTGGCCGCCACCGACCTCGCCGGCAACCGGCCGCGAGGGCTCGCGAGCCTCGATCCGACGGTTGAGATGCATGGTTCGGTTGCGACGCATCGAAATTGACGTGTCCGGCAACCGCATCCCTTATCAGCTCCTCACCCAGTCGCGACCGGCGTCAGGCGCCCCCGGCCGCCAGGTTCCGGCCGGTGGCGGAGTCGAAGCCGTGCAGGCGCGCCTGGTTGAGCGCGAAGGGGACGGTCTCGTCGACGCGGACGCTGGGTGATCGCGGGGACGCTCGCCTTGAAGAGCCGGTTGCCGGCGCTGAGCGTCAGGACGAGCTCGACGCCGTGGTTCTCGATGTGGTGGACGCGCGCCGGCGCACCGCCGGCGGCGCCGACCTGCACGTCCTCGGCGCGGAAGCCCGCGGTCAGCGGGCCCGCGTCGCGGCGCAGGCGGGCCCGGCCCTCGGGCGCGAGCGGCAGCGCGAAGGCGCCCGGGACGGAGAGCTGGCCGTCGCCGAGCTCGGCGGGGAGCAGGTTCATCGCCGGCGAGCCGACGAAGCTCGCGACGAAGGTGTCGACGGGCGAGTTGTAGATCTCGCTCGGGCTGCCGACCTGGACCAGCCGGCCCTCGTTCAGCACGCCGACCTTGTCGCCCATCGACATCGCCTCGATCTGGTCGTGGGTGACGAAGAGGAAGGTCGCGCCGAGATCGGCCTGCAGGTTCTTCAGCTCGGAGCGCAGCGCCTCGCGGAGCTTGGCGTCGAGGTTGGACAGCGGCTCGTCCATCAGGAAGGCGGAGGGGTCGCGCACGATGGCGCGGCCGATCGAGACGCGCTGCATCTCGCCGCCGGAGAGCCGGTCGGTCTTGCGCTCGAGCAGGTGGCCGATGCGGAGCATCTCGGCCGCGTGGGCGATCCGGCGCTCGATCTCGGGCTCGGGCACGTTGCGGACGCGCGAGCGCAGCGGGAAGGCGAGGTTCTGCTTCACGGTATAGCGCGGGTAGAGCGAGTAGTACTGGAAGACGAGCGCGACGTCGCGCTCGGCGACGCTCCAGTTGGTGGCGTCCTCGCCGGCGATCCGCACCTGGCCGGCGTCGGGCACCTCGAGGCCGGCGATGAGGCGGAGCGTCGTGGTCTTGCCGGCGCCGGTCGGGCCGAGCAGGACGAAGAACTCGCCGTCGGCGATGGAGAGCGACAGGTCGTCGACCGCGGCGACCTCGCCGAACTTCTTGGTGACCCCTTCGAGGGCGATCTCAGCCATGGGTAGCCTCCCCGCGCAGAGCGTCGCCGGAGGCGGCGTCGAAGAAATGGATCTGCGGCGGGTCGAGCCGGGCCCAGACCCGGTCGCCGGGTGCGCGCACGAAGCCGCTCGGGGTGCGCGCCTTGAGGAAGCGCTCGCCGAGGCGGAGGTCGACGATGTCGTAGGCGCCGAGCGGCTCGATCAGGTGGGCCTCCATCTCGCGGGCGCCCTCGGCCTGCTCGCGGGCGAGCTGGACGCCTTCGGGACGGATGCCGAGGACGATCTCGCGGCCGGCGGGGACGGCGGCGGCGAGGGCGTCGGGGAAGGCGAAGCCGTGACCGCCGGGCAGGAGCGCGGTGGTGGCGCCGGCCTCGCTGCCGAGCGTCGCGGGCAGGATGTTCATCACCGGCGATCCGACGAACTGCGCGACGAAGAGGTTGGCGGGGCGGAGGTAGACCTCGGACGGCGAGCCGACCTGCTGCAGGATGCCGTCGTTCATCACCGCGACGCGGTCGGCGAGCGCCATCGCCTCGATCTGGTCGTGGGTGACGTAGACCGAGGTGGTGCCGTTCTCGATATGCAGGCGCTTGAGCTCGGCGCGCATGTCCTCGCGCAGCTTGGCGTCGAGGGCGCCGATGGGCTCGTCCATCAGCAGCGCCTTGGGGCGGCGGACCAGCGCGCGGCCGATCGCGACCCGCTGCATGTCGCCGCCGGCGAGCTGCGACGGGCGCTTGCCGAGAAGCGACTCGATCTTCAGCGAGGCGGCGACGTCGTGCACCTTCTTCTCGATCCTCGGCGCGGCTCTCGCCGGTGGCGCGCAGCGGGAAGGCGATGTTGTCGAAGGCGGTGAGGTGGGGGTAGAGCGCGAAGAGCTGGAAGACGAAGGCGATGTCGCGCTCGCCCGGCGGCAGCGACTGCACCGGCTTGCCGTCGATCAGGATGTCGCCGGTGTCGATCTCCTCGAGGCCGGCGATGGCGCGCAGGGTGGTGGTCTTGCCGCAGCCCGAGGGGCCGAGCAGCACGACGAACTCGCGGTCGGCGATCGTGAGGTTGAGCTTCCGGATGACGTAGTTCTGTCCGAAGAACTTCTCGACGTCGCGAAGGGCGATCTCGGCCATCAGCCCTTCCTCGGCTTCGACTTGATATGGATGAAGACCGAGAAGCCGACGAGGCCGATCAGGATGATCGTGACGCCGTAGCGGTGGAGGAAGAGGTTCCACGGCTGCAGCAGCGCGATGATCCCGATGACCATCACCCATTGGAAGAACATCTCGAGGCGGCGGGGGTTCATGCCTTATGCCCTCACTTCCGGATCGCGCCGAAGGTGACGCCGCGCAGCAGGTGGTGGCGGAGCGCGAAGGTGAAGAGGGCGACCGGCAGGAGGAAGAGCACGGTGCCGGCGGCGATCGTCGTCCAGTCGGTGAGGCCGGAGCCGACCTGCGCCGGGATGAAGGGCGGGGCGGTCTGGGCGCGGCGGTTGGTCATGATGAGGGCGAAGGCGTACTCGTTCCAGGCGACGATGAAGCAGAAGACCGCGGTGGCGGCGATGCCGGTGGCGGCCTCGGGCAGCACGATCTTCCAGAAGGCCTGCATCCGGGTGTAGCCGTCGACCAGCGCCGCCTCCTCGTACTCGCGCGGGATCTCGTCCATGAACCCCTTCATCAGCCAGACCGAGAAGGAGAGGTTGAAGGCGGTGTAGAGGATGATGAGGCCGATGTGGGTGTCGGTCATCCCGACCGCGCGGTACATCAGGAACATCGGGATCGCGACCACGACCGGTGGCAGCATGCGGGTCGAGAGGATGAAGAAGAGCCAGTCGTTCTCGCCGGCGACCCGGAAGCGCGAGAAGCCGTAGGCGGTGAGCGTGCCCATGCCGACCGCGAGCACGGTGCTGGTGATGGCGACGATCAGGCTGTTCATGAAGCGGCTGGGGTAGGCCGAGAGCTGCACGGAGCCCTTGACCCGCAGCACGCGCTCGCCGCCGTCGTAGATCGCCTGCTCCCACCAGGGGGCGGCGTCGTAGACCTCCTCGGTCGGCCTCTCGCGGAGCTGCACCCGCTTGGTGAAGAGCTTCACGAAGGGGGTGAGCTCGGGGCTGAAGAAGACCGTCGGCGGCACCGAGGTCGCGACGTCGCGCGGCTTGAAGGCGGTCGAGGCGATCCAGTAGATCGGCGCGAGGAAGATCAGCGTCACGATGACGATCGCGGCGATCGCGAGCCGGTTGCGCAGGCGTTTGCCGGCGGAGGAGACGACCGCCATCTCAGCGCTCCTTCACCTGGTTGAGGTACTTGACGTAGATGTTGGTGATCGCGACGACGACGATCAGCACGATGTAGGCGAGCGCGCAGGAGCGGCCGGTCTGCCACTCCTGGAAGGCCGTCTTGTAGAGCCGGATCGAGATCATCTCGGTGGTGGGCTGGCCCGACATGATGAAGGCGAGGTCGAAGGTCTTGAAGGCCTCCATCGTGCGGAAGATGATCGCGATGAGCAGGATCGGCGCCACCAGCGGCAGGGTGATGCGGCTGAAGGTGTACCAGCCCGAGGCGCGGTCGATCGCCGCCGCCTCGTAGAGGTGCTGCGGCACCGCCGAGAGGCCGGCGAGCGAGAGCAGCATCACGAAGGGCGCCCACATCCAGATGTCGGTGATGGCGATGGCGTAGATCGCGGCGTTGGGGTTGGAGAGCCAGTCGAAGTTGCCGAGCCCGAGCGTGTAGTTGATCGGACCCCAGGAGGGATCCCAGAGCAGCTTCCAGAACAGGCCGACCACCGCCATCGACATCATCATCGGCAGGAGCAGCAGGGTGGTGACGAAGCCCTTGAGCGGGAAGGTGCGGTTGAGCAGCAGCGCGAGGCCGAAGCCGACGATGACCTGGCCGCCGACCGAGATGATCACGTACTTGGCGGTGACCGAGAAGCTGCGCCAGACGTTCGGATCCGCCAGCAGCTCGCGGTAGTTCTGCAGGCCGATGAAGCGCGCCGGCTCGCTCACCGAGGCGCGGAAGTCGGTGAAGGAGTAGCCGAGCGAGTAGATCAGCGGGAAGACGTTGAAGATGATCAGGAAGGCGATCGTCGGAATGATGAAGACATTCCGGATCGCGAGGTCGCTCCATCCCTGGGACGCCGCCCGGGAGCGCGAGTCGAGTCTGGCCAGCACGGCGTTTTCCGTTCCCTGTCGACGTGATTGTTTGTGGAGGCCGGGCGTCGCCGCCCGGCCCCGGTCGGAAAGCGGCGCCTACATGCGGCCGTACTTCTTGAAGGTCTCCTGCCAGTCCTTGGAGACGCCGTCGAGCGCCTCCTTGGCCGTGCCCTCGCCGCCGACGACGTAGGGATAGACCCGGTCGTTGATCTGGGTGAGGAGCTCGGCGTATTCCGGCACCGCCCAGAAGTCCTTCACCATGAACATCGACTGGTAGAAGGCCTCGTTGTACGGGGTGGCCTTGCGGAACTCCTCGGACTCGAGGATCGCCTTGCTTGCAGTGTAGCCGCCGAGCTCGGCCCAGCGCTTCTGGGTCTCGTCCTTGATGAACCACTCGAGGAACTTCATCGCCTCGTCCTTGTTCTTCGAGTAGGAGACGACCGAGATGCCCTGCCCGCCGAGCGCGGCGTGCTGCTGGCCGTCCGGACCGGCCGGATTGGCGAAGTAGCCGGTGTTGGCGGCGTTGGGGTTGATCGCCGGGTTGTTCAGCGCCGGGAAGAAGGCGAAGAAGTTCATGCTCATCGCCGCCAGGTTCTCGGTGATCGCCTGGTTGTCTTCCTGGAAGAAGGTCTTGCCCCAGTTGGGCGGCGTGAACTTGTAGAGGTCGCGGTACATCTCGAGCGACTGCACCGCCTTGTCGGAATTGACGATGCCGTCGACCTTGTAGGTCGAGTAGTCGCCGAGGTCAGCGCCGTAGGAGAACAGCGTGCTCTCGACGCCCATCATCAGGCCGTCATAGGAATTGTCGGTGTAGAGCGCGATTCCATACTTGTTCTCGTTCGGACGATAAAAGAACTCCGCGATGTCGCGCATCTGGGCATAGGTCTTGGGGACGGCGAGATCGTAGCCGTACTTGGCCTTGAACGCCTCCATCTCCTTCGGATCCTCGAACCAGTCCTTGCGATAGGCCCAGCCGTTCGCATCGCCCTCGGCGGGGATCGCCCAGTACTTCCCGTCGTACTCGGCATAATACTTGACCGTGGCCGGGGCCATGACCTCGCCGACGTTGTGCTCCTTGAAGAAGTCGGTCAGGTCGACGTAGTGGCCGCCGGTCGAAGCGGCGCCCAGCCACTGGCTGTCGCCAACGATCAGGTCGTAGCTGTCGCCCTTGGCGTTGAACTCGGCGAAGGCCTTGGTCTGGAAGTCGGACCAGGGGGTGGTCTCCACGGTCACGGTGACACCGGTCTCCTCGGTGTACTCGTTGACCAGCTCCTGCAGGTAGTTGGCCGGATCCCATTCGGCCCAGAAGATCGTCAGCTCCTGCGCCGACGCCGGCAGCGCGGCGAGGCTCAGCGCGAGCCCTGCGGCGCCCGCGAGGAATCCGGTCAGTCTCTTATGCGTCATCTTCGTCCTCCCTTGGTGGCAGTCGTCTTGCGCGATGCTGCCGTTCATTTGGTGATCTTTTCGTAACCGCTAGTCTTCCTGCTTGCCAGCCCCGCCTTTCGTCCGTTGCTCCAGAGCCTCCGCCATCGCCGCCCGGACCAGCGCGTGCGCCGCCCAGAGGGCGACGCCGCTCGCGCGGGCGCCGTCGAGGCCCCAGATGTCCTTGAGGACCACGAAGGCCTCGGTGCCGAAGATCAGCGACAGCGCCTGCCGCAGGCGGTCGAAATCGGCGGGCGGCAGCGTGCCCCTGACCGGCGCCAGCGCGCTGCCGAGGAGCTCGCGCCGGTTGCCGCGGAAGATCGGCGCCTCGTCCCCGAGCGTGCCGGCGCGGCGGCGGCTCCACTGGTCCATCGACTGCAGCAGCGCCGCGCGCAGCGTCGCCTCGTACTCGTCGATCCGCGGATAGGCGAAGGCGAGGAGCTCCTCGACCCGGGTCTCGGCGTCGGCCGAATCGGAGCGCCAGCGCAGGATCGGCCCGAGCGCCTCGTCGACCGCGGCCTGCACCAGCGCCGCCTGGGTCGGGAAGTAGCGATAGGCGGTGGCGCGCGACACCTCCGCCGCCTCGGCGACGTCGGTGACCGACGGCACGCGGCCGCCTTGCATCAGCGCCATCGCGGTCTCGAGCAGCAGCCGGCGGGTCCGGGCCCGGGGCCCGGTCTCGCGCGCATCCGAGGGCTCGAAACCACTTGAGACGTCCATGTCATTACGATACGGTCGTCTCAGCGCGAAAGCAATCGGGATCGCGTGGCGGCTCGCAAGGGCCGGAAACCGAAAAAGAAGAAGCCGGGCTTCGATCCGGCACAGGGGAGGAAGCCGACCCGCCGCGGGGCGTTCTTGCGCCCGCGGCGGACTGGCGCAGCCGATCATGGGTTACGTCTACGTCGTCGGCACCGCGGACACCAAGGGAGCGGAGCTCGCCTTCCTCGCCGCCCGCGTGGCGGAGGCGGGGGGCGCCGCGCGCACGGTCGACCTCGGCAGCCGCGCGCCCACCGTGGCGACCGACGTCGGCGCCGCCGAGGTCGCCGCGCACCATCCGGACGGCGCCGAGGCGGTGCTCGGCGGCGACGACCGCGGCACCGCCGTCGCCGGCATGGGCGCGGCCTTCGCCGCCTTCGTGCGGAGCTTGCGCGACGTCGATGCGATCGTCGGCATCGGCGGCGGCGGCGGCACCTCGATCGTGACCGCGGGCATGCGCGAGCTGCCGTTCGGCATCCCGAAGCTCATGGTCTCGACGCTGGCCTCGGGCGACGTCGCGCCCTACGTCGGGGTCTCCGACATCCTGATGATGCCGGCCGTGGCCGACATCGCCGGCCTCAACCGCATCACCCGCTCGGTGCTCGATCGCGCCGCGCTCGCGGTCGTCGGCATGACGCGCGCGCGGGTGGCGGCGGACGCGCGGCCCGCCCTCGGGCTCACGATGTTCGGCGTCACCACGCCCTGCGTGACCCGGGTCGCGGAGCTCCTCTCCGACGACTACGACTGCCTCGTCTTCCACGCCACCGGCACCGGCGGCCGGACGCTGGAGGCGCTCGCCGACGCCGGCCAGCTCGCCGGCGTCATCGACGCCACGACGACCGAGGTCTGCGACGAGCTCTTCGGCGGCGTCCTCACCGCCGGCCCCGACCGGCTCGGCGCCATCGCCCGGTCCGCGCGTCCCCTACGTCGGCTCCTGCGGCGCGCTCGACATGGTGAACTTCTGGGCGCCCGAGACCGTCCCCGACCGCTACCGCCATCGCCGGCTCTACCGCCACAACCCCAACATCACGCTGATGCGCACCACCGCCGAGGAGTGCCGCGAGATCGGCGCCTGGATCGCGGCCAAGCTCAACGCCTGCGACGGTCCGGTGCGGTTCCTCATCCCCGAGCGCGGCGTCTCGGCGCTCGACATCCCGGGCGGCGACTTCGAGGACCCGGAGGCCGACGCCGCGCTCTTCGACGCGCTCGAGCGCGGCCTCCACGCCACCCCCGACCGGCGCCTCCTCCGCCTCCCCCTCCACATCAACGATCCCGCCTTCGCCGATGCGCTCGTCGCGGCCTGGCGCGAGATCGCCCCAGCGAAGGCCTGACATGCCCGCCATTCCCCGCGCCCGGATCCTCGAGAAGTTCCGCCGGATGGTCGACGCCGGCGAGCCGATCATCGGCGGCGGCGCCGGCACCGGCCTCTCGGCGAAATGCGAGGAGGCAGGCGGCATCGACCTGATCGTGATCTACAACTCGGGCCGCTACCGGATGGCCGGCCGCGGATCCGCCGCGGGGCTGCTGGCGTTCGGCAACGCCAACGAGATCGTCAAGGAGATGGCCTCCGAGGTGCTGCCGGTGGTGAAGCACACGCCGGTCCTCGCGGGGGTCAACGGCACCGACCCCTTCCTGCTGCTCGAGCCGTTTCTCGCCGACCTCAAGACGCTCGGCTTCTCGGGGGTGCAGAACTTCCCGACGATCGGCCTCTTCGACGGCACCATGCGCACGAGCTTCGAGGAGACCGGCATGGGCTTCGGGCTCGAGGTCGACATGGTCGCGGCTGCCCACGCGCTCGACCTCCTGACCACGCCCTACGTCTTCAACCCCGACGAGGCGCGCGCGATGGCGAAGGCCGGTGCGGACATCATCGTCGCGCACATGGGGGTGACGACCGGCGGCGCGATCGGCGCCACCTCGGCGAAGACGCTGGAGGGCTGCGTCGGCGAGATCGACGCCATCGCCGAGGCCGCCCGCGGCGCGCGCGCCGACGTCATCGTGCTCTGCCACGGCGGGCCGATCGCCGAGCCGGGCGACGCCGACTATATCCTGAAGCACGCCCGCGCCTGCCACGGCTTCTACGGCGCCTCCTCGATGGAGCGCCTGCCGGTGGAGCGGGCGCTGACCGAACAGACCCGCGCCTTCAAGGCGATCCGGGGAAGATGAGGAGGAAACGATGCCCGGCAAGTTCACGATCCGCAAGGAAGTCTCGCCCGAGGTGCTCGACTGGGGCGAGCTGCGCTGGCTCTCGAACCCGCCGACGACCGGCGCGGGCCAGCTCACCGTGATCGACGTGAGCCTCACCCCGGGCAAGGGGCACAACTTCCACAAGCATCCCGACCAGGAGGAGGTGCTGCTCATCGTCGCGGGCGAGGTCGAGCAGTGGATCGGCGAGGAGAAGCGCATCCTCCACGCCGGCGACAGCGCCTTCGTGCCGAAGGGCGTCGTGCACGCCTCCTTCAACGCCGGCGAGGGCGAGGCGCGGATCGCGGCGATTCTCGGCCCCTGCGTCGGCGACGTCGGCTATGTCTCGGTCGAGATGGGCGCCGAAGCGCCCTGGAACACGCTCCGCTAGCAGGTGACCCATGCCCAATAACTTCCCGAAACTTCACAACGCCATGTGGCCCGGCATCGTCGGCAAGGGCGCGCCGGATTCGGAGCCGATCATCCCGCTCGACACGCTGCTCGAGCTCACCGCCGGCGCCGAGGCCGACGGCCAGAAGTTCGACGGCGTCGACCTCTTCGTCGTGGCGCCGCATTTCGACATCGACAGCGACCTCGACGCCGTGAAGCGCATGTCCGACCACATCGCGAGCTACGGCCTCGCGGTGGGCTCGTTCGTGGCGCCGATCTGGGGCGGCGCCGGCGGCGGCTCGGCGATGGGCTCGGCGGACGACCGCAGGCGCTTCCTCGAGCAGGTGCGGAAGGCCTCCGAGATCGGCCGGCAGATGCGCGAGCTCGGCATCCGGCCGACCGGCGGCATCCGCGTGGACAGCTCCGACTCGGTCGAGCATTGGGACGCGGACCCCAAGGGCAACTCGAAGCTGATCGCCGAGACCTTCAGCCAGGCCGGCGACATCGCCGCCGACCACGGCGAGTTCATCGTCGCCGAGGGCGAGATTCTGCTGGGGCGGCATGCATTCGTGGCGGACGATGCGCGACCTGCTCGAGGCGGTGAACCGGCCCGGCGTCGTCGGCTACCAGGCCGACATGGCGCACTCGATGCTCTACACCCTCGGCTACAACGCCGAGGCCGACCGCATCCTGCCCGAGGGCTACGACTGGAAGGACAGGAGCCACCTCGACGCCGCCTACAAGCAGGTGGCGGACGCCCTCCGCCCCTGGACGCTCGACTTCCACGTCGCGCAGAACGACGGCACCGTCTTCGGCTCCGGCGACCACGAGAAGACCGGGCGGCACTGCCGGATCGACGACCCGAACGGGCGGCTCGACGTCGTGAAGCACGCCGGCTACTGGCTGCGCGACGAGAACGGCAACCTCACCAAGAAGATGCGCCACATCTGCTGGGACGCCTGCATGCTGCCGAACAGCGTGATGGAGGCGCAGGACACCTGGAACAAGGTCCTCGGCGGCATGGTCAAGGTCCGCGACGCGCACGGCTGGAGCGAGTGATGGCGGGCAAGGACCTCAACATCGGGATGATCGGCTACGGCTTCATGGGCCGGGCGCATTCCAACGCCTTCCGCACCGCCCCGAACTTCTTCGACCTGCCGCGCCGGCCGGTTCTCAAGGCCGCCTGCGGGCGCGACCGGGCCAAGACCCAGGCCTTCGCCGACACCTGGGGCTACGAGAGCGTCGAGACCGACTGGCGCCGGGTGATCGAGCGCAAGGACATCGACCTCGTCGACATCTGCGTGCCGAACGACCTGCACAAGGAGATCGCCGTCGCCGCCGCCGAGGCCGGCAAGATGGTGATCACCGAGAAGCCGATCGCCCGCACCACCGAGGAGGGCGAGGCGATGGTCGCGGCGGTCGAGAAGGCCGGCGTCGCGAACCTCGTCTGCTACAACTACCGCCGCATCCCGGCGGTGAGCTTCATCAAGCAGGTGGTCGACTCGGGCAAGCTCGGGCGCATCTTCCACTACCGCGCGATGTTCCTGCAGGACTGGACCATCTCGCCCGACGTGCCGCAGGGCGGCGCCGGCACCTGGCGGCTCGACGTCGAGGCGGCCGGGTCCGGCGTGACCGGCGACCTCCTCGCCCACTGCATCGACACCGCGATGTGGATCAACGGCCCGATCGCGAGCCTGACCGCGATGACCGAGACCTTCGTCAAGGAGCGCACCCACGCGGCCACCGGCAAGGTGCAGCCGGTCGGGATCGACGACGCGGCGGCGGTCTTGGCGCGCTACGAAAACGGCTCGATGGGCACCTTCGAGTCCTCGCGCTACGCCCGCGGCCACAAGGCGCTCTACACCCTCGAGATCAACGGCGAGCACGGTTCGCTCGCCTGGGATCTGCACGACCTCAACCGGGTCGAGCTGGTTCGACCACCGGGTCGAGAGCGCCTTCCGCGGCTGGAGCTCGATCCTCGTCACCGACGGCGAGCACCCCTACCTCGGCCGCTGGTGGGTGCCGGGGCTCATCATCGGCTACGAGCATTCCTTCGTGCACACGATGGCCGACTTCATCGCCTCGCTCGACGGCGGCGCGCCGGCCGGCCCCACCTTCCGCGAGGCGCTGGAGACGACGAAGGTGTGCGACGCGATCATCGCCTCGGGCAAGTCGGGCGCCTGGCAGACGCTCTGAGCGACCTCGAGGCATGGTGTCGCTACCCCGCAACGGGTGCCGCCAAACGCTAAAATCTGGTTAAAGGAAAAATATTTTCTCCAACAATTTCAATCATTTGACCAAGTGCCCGCACGCGGACAGTGCGGGCAGACGTCTCCCGCGCTGCCCCCGCCGTGCCGACCCCGGCGGCGGCCCGCCCATGGTCGAGGTGGACACCAAGGGCACTTGGTGAAGCTTCAAATGCTGACGAGGAATGAGTGGTGCGGTTGAGAAGACTCGAACTTCCACGGGTGTTAGCCCACAGCGACCTCAACGCTGCGCGTCTACCAGTTCCGCCACAACCGCACGCGCGGGCTTCTAGCAAAGGCTTGGGGCCTCGACAAGGCCCGAAGCATGATGCGCCCAGTCCGACACCGCCTTCGGCAGCGCCCGCAACGCCGGGGCCGGGGCTCGCAGGCCGCCAGTGAGGCGGTCGTCCTCCCCTTCCGTGGCGGCGAAGGCGTGTGACCGCAATCCGGTACGAGATAACGTGGTCCCGTCCAGAATTCGCTCGAACAAGATGCCCGTCACTGCTCAAAAGAGCTTGCGAACCACGCAACCTGATTCTCTGTCGGCAACGAAGGGGGCAGAATGGACGCGCCGTCGAAGCTCGCGGATCTCCGGACCGGCGTCGAATGGCGGACTTCCGAGCGCCTGGTGCCCTATCCGGAAGCGGTCGCGGCGATGGAGCTTCAGGTCAATTCGATGCTCGCCGGCGAGGCGGGCGAGCTCGTCTGGCTCCTCGAGCATCCGCCGCTGTACACCGCCGGCACCTCGGCCGACCCCGCCGATCTCATCTGGCCCGACCGCTTCCCGGTCTTCGAGAGCCGCCGCGGCGGCGAGTTCACCTATCACGGGCCCGGCCAGCGGGTGGCCTACGCGATGCTCGACCTCAACCGCCGCGGCCGCGACGTGCGCGCCTACGTCTGGCGGCTCGAGGAATGGGTGATCCGCACCCTCGCCGCCTTCAACGTCCGGGGCGAGCGGCGGCAGGGGCGGGTCGGCGTCTGGGTCGTCCGCCCCGACCGGCCGCCGCAGCCGGACGGCGCGCCCGCCGAGGACAAGATCGCCGCGATCGGCGTGCGCCTGCGCCGCTGGGTGTCATTCCATGGCGTCGCGATCAACGTCGAGCCCGACCTCGGGCATTTCGCCGGCATCGTGCCCTGCGGCATCCGCGGCCACGGCGTCACCAGCCTCGTCGACCTCGGCCTGCCGGTGACCCTGCCCGAGCTCGACCTCGCGCTCGCCGCCGCCTTCGACGAGGTCTTCGGCCCTGCCTGACGCTCCGCGCCCGGCGATCACCCCGTCCGGGTGATGTCGGCCACGATCTGCACCGGCGCCGCATGGCCGTTCAGCCGCGCGCGATAGACGTGCAGCGCCTCGAGCACCCGCATCACGTAGTTCCGCGTCTCGGTGTAGGGGATCTCCTCGATCCAGCCGACCGGGTCGGCCCCGGGGAGGCGCGGATCGCCCAGCCGGTCGATCCATTCGTCGACCCGGCCCGGCCCGGCGTTGTAGGCGGCGGTGGCCAGCAGGTAGGAGCCGTCGTAACGCTCGAGCATCCGCGCGAGATAGGCGGTGCCGAGCCCGGCGTTGTAGAGCGGGTCGTTGACCAGCCGCGCCGGATCGTAGGCGACGCCCTCGGCCTCGGCGATGTGCCGCGCGGTTGCCGGCATCAGCTGCATCAGTCCCTTGGCCCCGGCCTCGCTCGCGGCGCGGGCGTCGAGCTCCGACTCCTGCCGCGCGATCGCCATCGCGAATTCGGTCGGCACCGGCCACGCCGACCGCGCGATCAGGTGCAGCGGATAATACTGGTCGGGCAGGATCATCCCCTCCGCCGCCGCGTCCTTGGCGATGCGGATCCCGATCTGCGGCCGTCCGAGGTCGATCGCCATCTGCGCCAGTGCGGCGCGCGTGCCCGCCGGACGCCCTTCCGCCGCCTGACGCCAGAACTGCGACGCCCGGCGGTCGTCGTCGGCGAGGTGCAGCCAGTAGGCCGCCTGCACCACCGAGGTCTGCATGAACGGCGCATGCCGCCAGTCCGGGACCGGCCCGCCACCCGCCAGCGTCGCGTCGGGCGGGCTCGCCACCTTCTCCGCCGCGAGCTGCCCGTAGAAGCTCGTCTGATACCCCGCCGCCATCCTGAACGCCTCCGCCGCCGCGACGGCGTCGCCCTCCCTGGCGTAGGCGAGCCCGAGCCAGTAGCCCGCCCGCCCGAGGCTGATCGGCGTCGCCACCGCCGCGCGGAACCGGACGAAATGCGCGATCGCAGTCTTGGGGTCGTCCATCCGCGTCAGCGCGACGAACCCCGCCACCCACTCGGCATCGGCATAGTCGGCACCGGAGCTCCCGTAGTTCCGCGCCGCCAGCCGGTAGGCCGCCGCGACGTCGCCGTCCTCCAGCGCCTGCCGCGCCAGGTTCGCCCGCCGCGGCATCCAGAGCTCGGGCTTGCCCAGCGCCCGCGCCGAGCGCGACATCTCCAGCAGATAGTCCTCGGCGTCCTGCCAGTGCCCCTTGGCAACGCGATAGAGATAGCGCTCGTAGGCCAGCCCCGGGTCGCCTTTCAACGCCGCCGGCACCTGGTTGATCGCGTATTGCAGCCCCTCGGAATCGCGCCGGCACGCGATGCGCGCCTGCGCAAGCAGCTGCCAGTCGGGCGAGACCATCGGCAGCATCGCCGCCGCCTCGGAGGTGAGCCCGCGCCAGAGCAGCATGTCGAGCCGCGCCTCGCTCGCCGGCGCCACCACCGGCTTCCAGCGCGCCAGCACCGCCGCCCGCTCGGCACCGGTCATCGAAAAGCTCGTCCAGGCCCGCAGCACCTCGGCCTCGGCCTCCGGCTCGCGGCCGCTCGCCGCGAGCGCATCCGCAAGCCGGAGCGAGCCGATCCCGGTCTGCGGCGGGTCGCCGGCGAAGAAGCCGAACACCTCCGCGGGCGGCATTCCCGACGGCATCTGTCGCTCGCCCGCCCGGCGCAGCGTCGCGAGCCCCGGCCAGTCCGGATGCCGGGCGATGAAGTCGAGGTATTCGTCCCAGTTGCCCGCGCCGTCGCGCAACCGCGCCCAGAGCACGATGTCCTGCGCCACCGGGCTCCCGGTCTCGGCCGCGAAGGACTTCGCCTCCTGCCAGTCGGCCTCCCCCGCGGCGTCGAGCGCATCGGCGAGCAGCCGGCCCTCGGCGGTCGTCTGCGCCGGCGCGGCCCCGGCCGCGCCCAGCAGAGCGACCGCGGCGATCACCGGGATCCATGGAAGCAAGGTGCCTGTCCTCATGCCCTCGTCGAGCTTTTGGCCGTCAGTCTAGCACGGCCGGCGAATTCCGTCTCCCGCCCCGGGATCACACCAAGGACAGGCCCGTCGCGTTAAGGAACCGTTAGCGTCGGGTCTCAGGTCGCGGACGCACGCGGCACGCCCGCTTGCGACCGCCCGCGTTCCCCACTAGGGTCCGGGCCGCTTTTCCCGGAGACTGCCCCGATGTTCAAAGGCTCCATCCCCGCGCTCATCACCCCGTTCCGCGACGGCAAGGTGGACGACGCGGCGCTCGTCGGGCTGGTCGAGTGGCACGTCGCCGAGGGAAGCCACGGGCTCGTCGCGGTCGGAACCACCGGCGAGACCCCGACGCTGACCCACGAGGAGCACGAGCACGTCGTCGAACTTGTGGTCAGGACCGCCGCCGGCCGCATCCCGGTGATCGCCGGCGCCGGCTCCAACAATACCGACGAATCGGTCCGCCTGATGCGCTTCGCGGCACGGGTCGGCGCCGACGCCGCGCTCGTCGTGACGCCCTACTACAACAAGCCGAACCAGCGCGGGCTCTACCACCACTTCCGCACGCTGCACGACGCGGTGGACCTGCCGATCATCATCTACAACATCCCCGGCCGCTCGGTGATCGACATGACGCCCGAGACCATGGGCGATCTGGCGAAACTCCCGCGGATCGTCGGCGTCAAGGACGCCACCGGCGACGTCGGCCGTGCCTCCGATCAGCGCATCGCCTGCGGCAGGGACTTCCTCCAGCTCTCCGGCAACGACGACAGCGCTCTCGGCTTCAACGCCCACGGCGGACGCGGCTGCATCAGCGTGGTCGCGAACATCGCCCCGCGCCTCTCCGCCGAGTTCCAGGAGGCGATGCTCGCCGGCGACTACGCCCGCGCCCTCACCTATCAGGACCGGCTGATGCCGCTGCACCGCGCCGCCTTCGCCGAGCCGAACCCGGCGCCGATCAAGTTCGCGCTCTCCCTCCTCGGCAAGTGCACCGAGGAGCTCCGCTCGCCGATGGTTCCGGTCGAGGAGCCCACCCGCGAGAAGATGCGCGCCGCCATGCGTCACGCGGGGCTGTTGAACTGACAGGCCGCGCCCGGCGTCCACCGGCTCCGGGGTCGGCCCCACGCCGCAGGATGACGGCGGCCGATCGACGGTTGCGGAAAGTGGAGGCGACGACCGGAATCGAACCGGTGTGCACGGATTTGCAATCCGCTGCGTAACCACTCCGCCACGTCGCCTTCGGCGCGTCAGCTAGCACCGGCGGCGCCGGGTAGCAATGGCGCTCTGCCGCATCCGCCCTCGCTTGCGTGTCCCGAGACGCCGCGCCTGGCGATCCTGCCCGGCACCTCCCCGATGCTCGTCGCGAAAGACAAAACCGTTGACCCGTGCGTCGGTGCGGGTCGAAAAAGGAGCGGCCCGAGGATAATTGAGGAGGACCGGAAGATGCGTTCCAGCCGCCGTGGATTCCTGAAGCTCGGCCTGGCTGCCGGCATCGGCACCAGCCTGCCGCTCGCCCTCCGCGCCGAGAGTGCCGGCGCGCCGGTCTTCGCGCCGGCCGCCTCCGGCTGGCGGAGCTTCGAGCTCAGCACCGCCGTGACCCTGCCCGCGAGCCAGGGGGAAACCCGGATCTGGCTGCCGGTCCCCGACCTCGACTCCGACTGGCAGCGGACCCGCGACAACCGCTGGACCGGCAACGCCAGCACCGCCGCCATCGTCACCGATCCCGCCACCGGCACCCGGATGCTCGCCGCCGCGTTCGACGCCTCCGAGCCCGCTCCGGCGCTCACGCTGGTCAGCACGGTCGAGACCCGCAATCGCACCATCGACTGGTCGGCGCGCGTCCCCGCCTCCGAGAACCCCGCGCTCCTGAAGGCCGCCCTCGCCCCGAGCAGTCTGAAGCCGCTCGACGGGATCGTGCTCGAGACCGCGCAAAGGATCACCGCCGGCGCCGCAACGGACACCGAGAAGGTCCGGGCGATCTACGACTGGATCGTCTCGAGCTGTCACCGCGAGCCTTCCGTCCCCGGCTGCGGCCCCGGCGACATCGTCGCCGTGCTCAGCGAGACGAGCTACGCCGGCAAGTGCGCCGACCTCAACGGCCTCTTCGTCGGCCTCGCCCGCGCGTCCGGCGTGCCCGCCCGCGACATCTACGGGGTACGTGTCGCTCCCTCCGCCTTCGGCTACAAGCAGCTCGGCGGCAGCCCGGACAAGCTATCGGGCGCCCAGCACTGTCGCGCCGAGGTCTGGCTCGAGAACCACGGCTGGGTCGCGATGGATCCCGCCGACGTCCTCAAGGTCATGCGCCAGGAACGCCCCGAGTGGATCAAGGACCTGAACGATCCGCTGATCGCGCCAGTCGACGCCGCGCTCTTCGGCAGTTGGGAAGGCAACTGGGTCGGCTTCAACACCGCCAACGACGTCACCCTCGTCGGCTCCACCGATGCGGCGCCGCTCCCCTTCCTCATGTACCCGCAGGGCATCAACGCCGGCGGCCGCTTCGACGAGCTCGCCGCCGACCGCTTCGCCTACGTCATCACCGCGCGGGAAGTCTGACGCAAACCGCTTCCCGCCAACCTGCTCGGGGCGTTGGGTAAACGCGCCCCGCGGCCGGTCGGCGGTGGCGTTGCCTGATGCGGCGAAATATGCGATCACCTTTCGCGGTCGCAACCGCGACGAGAGGTGCCCATGTTCGACTACGCCGCCGCCCGGGAAGCCATGGTCGACCGGCAGGTCCGTACCGCCGACGTGACCCGCTATCCCATCATCGGCGCGATGCTCGAGGTGCCGCGCGAGGCCTACCTTCCCGAGACGCTGCGCCCGATCGCCTATCTCGGCGAACATGTCCCGCTGGCGCCAGGGCGGGTGCTGCTCGATCCGCGCGTCTTCGCCAAGCTGCTCGACGCGCTGGCGGTCGGGCCGGACGACCTCGTGCTCGACGTCGGCGCCGGGCTCGGCTATTCGACCGCGGTGCTGGCCCTGATGGCCGAGGCCGTGGTGGCGCTCGAGTCCGATGCCGCGATGGCCGCCGAGGCCGAGCGCCTGCTCGCCGCACATTCGGTGGACAACGCCGTCGTGGAGGCCGGACCGCTCGCCGACGGCGACGCCGGGCACGGCCCGTTCGACGCGATCATCGTCGAGGGCGGCATCGAGGTGCTGCCGCAGGCGCTCGTCGACCAGCTCAAGCAGGGCGGCCGCATCGCGGCGATCTTCGTCGAAGGCAGCCGCGGCCAGGCGAAACTCGGGCTCCGCGCCGGCGACGGCATCGCATGGCGGCGTATCTTCGATGCAACGGCACCGTTGCTTCCGGGCTTTGCTGCCACGAAAGCGTTTGAATTTTGAAGCGATCCCCGGAATAGTCTGCCGGGGAGCCCGGAAAACGGGCCGCAGGCGCCGAGGCAGCGCCCTGGAAACGGTATGGACAGGCAGGCCATGAGATCGCTTCTGATATCGGGTGCGCTGGCAGCAGCGCTGGCCCTCGCGGCTGGAGTAAAGCCCGCCGACGCGGATTCGCTCGCTGACGCCCTGATCAAGGCGTACCAGACGAGCCCGCTGCTGCAATCGAACCGGGCGGCGCTGCGCAGTCAGAACGAGACGATCCCGCAGGCCAAGGCGAACCTGCGCCCTCAGGTGAGCCTCGGCCTGCAAGCGAACACGCAGAGCACGGTCGAGAACATCGCCCAACAGGTGAATAACACCCAGGCCGCGCTCGACGTCTCGCTCACGATCTTCGACAACGGCCAGACCAAGGCGGCGGTGGAATCGGCCCGCAACACGGTGGCGGCCGGGCGCGCCGACCTCAAGGGCGTCGAGCAGCAGGTGCTGTTCAGCGCCGTCCAGGCCTATGTGGACGTCCGCCGCGCCGAGGAATTCGTGCAGCTCGGACAGAACGACGTCGACCGGCTGACCGAGACCCTCGACGCGACCCGCAACCGCTTCGACGTCGGCGAGGTGACCCGGACCGACGTCAGCCAGAGCGAATCCCGCCTCGCGGCGTCGCGCTCCTCGCTGTCGGACGCCAGGGGTGCGCTCGAGGCCGGCCGGCAGGCGTACCTCGCGGCGGTCGGCTCGCCGGCACACGATCTCGCCCGGCTGCCGCCGTTGCCGGCGGTGCCGAAATCGCTCGACGCCGCGACCCAGGTCGGCATCCAGCGCAATCCGGCGATCATCTCGGCACAGTTCCGCGAGCGCTCCGCCGTCTACGACTTCGACCGGGCGCGTGCCGCCAAGGGACCGACGATCGGCGTCAGCGCCACCGGCGGGTTCGAGCGCGGAAACAACCAGTTTGGCGCGCCCTACGACGGCAACACCTTCGCGCAGGCCGGGATCGGGCTGTCGATGCCGCTCTACACCGGCGGCCGCAACGACAGCCTGATTCGCCAGGCACAGGACGTGCTCGATCAACGGCGCTTCGAGCTTCAGGACACCGGGCGGCAGGTCACCCAAGGCGTCGCGAACGCCTTCAGCCAGCTCGACGTCGCCCGCGCCAACATCGTCGCCCGCCGCGAGCAGGCCGACTCGGCGCGCATCGCCGCGGAGGGTGTCGCGGAAGAGGCCCGGCTCGGCGCCCGCTCCACCCTCGACGTGCTCGACGCCGACCAGGAGCGGCTGCAGGCCGAGGCGGAGATCGTGCAGGCGCTCGCCGACGAATACGTCGCGACCTACAGCCTCTTGCAGGCGATGGGGCTGCTGACCGTCGAGCACCTCAAGCTCGGCATCGCGACCTACGATCCCGACGTCGACTTCCGCAAGGTGCGCAACGGCCCCCCGGGGGGCTACGACACCAAGGCGGTCGATCGCATCCGCTCGCGCTGGGAGCGTCCCTGACCGTGGCACGGGACCCCGACCAGCCCGGCGACACGCCGCCCGGCGAGGCCGAATCGCTGGCCGAGGTGCTCGCCTCGATCCGGGCGCTGGTCTCGGCCGAGACCGAGGCGCGGATGACCGGCGCCGGCCAGGGCGCCACCGTGCTGATGCTGACGCCGGAAATGCGCCGTGACCGCGGGACCCGCGGCGGTGCGCTCGCCGAAGGCATCGGCACCGGCCGCGCCGATGCGCCGATCCTCGACGAGGAGTCGCTGCGGGATCTCATCAACGGCATCGTTCGCGAGGAACTGCAGGGCGAGCTCGGCGAGCGCATCAACCGCAACCTGCGCAAGTTGATCCGCCGCGAGATCGCCTCGATCCTCGAAGAGCAGCGCAAGCAACCCTGACCGCGATCGTGCCCGCGCCGCCGCAGCGCGCGCTCCTGCTGCTCAATCCCGCCGCGCGACGCGGCGGCGAACCGATCGACGCGGCGCTCGACCGGCTGCGGCGCGGCGGAGTCGAGATCGAGGAGCCTCGCACCGACGGGACCGCCGATCTTGCCGACGTGGTCCGGGCAAGCGCGGGCAGCTTCGATTGCGCCATCGTCGCCGGCGGCGACGGCTCGCTCTGCCGCGCGGCGCCCGCGATCATCGACAGCGGTCTCGCGCTCGGCATCCTGCCGATGGGCACCGCGAACGACCTTGCCCGCACGCTCGGCATCCCCGTCGAGCTCGAGGCGGCGGCCGATCTCATCGTCGCCGGCCACCGTCGCCGCATCGACGTCGGGTCGGTCAACGACCTCCCGTTCTTCAACGTCGCCTCGATCGGCCTGAGCGCCGAGCTCGCGCACGAGCTCTCGCCGGACCTCAAGCGCCGCTGGGGACGGGTCGGATACGCCCTGGCGGCCTTGCGGGTGCTGCTGCGGGCGCGCCGCTTCCGTGCCTGGATCGGCGAGGGCGGCGAGGAGGTCGCCACCCACACGATGCAGATCAGCGTCGGCAACGGCGTCTTCTACGGCGGCGGCACCATGGTCGCCGCCGACGCGGCGATCGACGACGGCCGCCTCGATCTCTACAGCCTCGAAATGCGCCAGGTCTGGAAGCTGGCGCTGATGCTGCCCCTGTTCCGCGCCGGCACCCACGGCGCCTGGTCGGAAGTCCGCACCGCCCGCGGCGCCGCCTTCGAGATCCGCACCCGCAAGCCGCGTCCGGTCAACGCCGACGGCGAGCTTCTGACCCACACCCCGGCGATCTTCCGGGTCCACCCCGGCGCCATCGAGGTCTTCGCCCCGGTTCCGGACGCGGACTCCGCGACCTGAACGCGGAGGGCCCGGGTCAGGGTGCGAGCGCGCGGAACACCGCCGCGACCGCCTGGGCACCGGCGTCCGGGCTGCCGCTGAGATCGCTGCCGCCGAGATAGGCCGCGCGTCCGGCGCGGGCCTGCGGCATCCGCGCGGTTGCCGCCGCACCGGCCTCGGCGGCGGCCGCGGCATCGGCCAGCGTGCCGCGATCGAGCGCGGCAATCGCCGGGGCCAGCGCGTCGATCAGCGTCCGGTCGCCCGGACCCGCGCCGCCGTAGAAGCGGACGCGCGCGAGACCCTCGCCCAGGGCGCCCGCGAGTGTCGCACCTTCGGCGAGCCGCTGGCCGGTCGCGGTGAAGAAGATCGACAGCAGGACACCGCTCGATCCCCCCATCGAGACCGAGAGGATGTCGCCGATCCGCCGGCTGGTGGCCGCCGGATCGGCCAGCGGCAACGTCGGCAGCGAGGCAAGCACGCTCCTTGCACCGGCGGCAGCGGTCGACCCGGTGTCGCCATCGCCGGCACGGGCATCGAGGCGGTTGAGTTCCGCCTCGAGCGCCACGAGCTGCTCGCAGGCGGTCCGGATGATCGCGGCGAGCGCGGGGCCGGCGCTGGCGGCTTCGCTCGCCGCTGCCGGCCGCCGAGGGCATCGGCAGGACCGCAACCGGCGACGGCATCGCGATCCCGGTCCAGGCCGGCGGGGCGACCGGTGCCAGCAGCGCCGCCTCGCGCGCGGGATCGAGCGCCATCAGCGACAGCGAGAAGCCGTTCATGTTCAGCGCGGTCATGTAGGGCCCGGGGCCGAGCAGCAGCCGGATCCGCGGCGCGAGATCCGAGCGCAGCACCGCAGCCGCCACCACGCCCATCTCGAGCGGCGGCACCGCGCCGAGGTTGTTGAGGATCAGCGCGTGGTCGGCACCGCCGGCCGGCAGCGTCGACGCCAGACGCGAGGCCATCGTGGCCACCAGCGTCGAGACACTGGCGAGCGGAACCTTCTCGACCCCAGGCTCGCCGTGGATGCCGAGGCCGAGCTCGGCCTCGTCGTGCCCCATCCGCGCCTCGGCCTCCTGCCCGGGGATGGCGCAGGACGAGAGCGACAGCCCGAGCGAGCGGATGTCTCCCGCGGCCTCACGGGCGGCGGCGGCGACCTCGGCGAGCGGGGCGCCCTGCTCGGCGAGATGGCCGGCGATCTTGTGCACGAAGAGCGTACCGGCGACGCCCCGCGGCTGCGGCAGGTCGGGAAGGGCGATGTCGTCGGCGACGATGACCATCTCGACCGCGAGCCCTTCGGCCCGGGCGCGCTCGGCGGCGAGGCCGAAGTTCAGCCGGTCGCCGGTGTAGTTCTTCACGATCAGAAGACAGCCCGCCGGTCCGGTCGCGGCACGGATCGCGGCGAGCACGGCCGTGACCGAGGGCGAGGCGAAGATCTCGCCCGAGACGGCAGCGGTCAGCATGCCCTCGCCGACGAAGCCCGCGTGCGCCGGCTCGTGGCCGGCGCCACCGCCCGACACGACCGCGACCTTCGCCGGATCGCGGTCCTTGCGCAGCACGACCTTGATCTCGGGATAGCCGTCGAGGCGGACGAGGCGGCCGCCGGAAGTCGCGATCAGCCCGTCCAGCGCCTCGGTCACGATGCTCTCGCGGGCGTTGATGAAGTGCTTGCTCATGGGATCCTCAAACGAGACGGGCGCCATCTTCGCCGAACCAGAGCGGGCGGGCGAGGGTGACCTCGACCGCGTCGCCCGAGGCGAGCGCGGCGTAGGGATCGGCCAGCGCCACCAGCTTCTCGGCGCCGACGCGAATGTGCAGGTGGTTCTGGTCGCCCAGGTGCTCGATCCATTCGATCTTGCCGTTGCCGCCGGGCGACCGCACCAGCTGCAGGTGCTCGGTGCGGGCGCCGACCGTGCGGGCGCCGGCGGGCGCCGGCGGCCCCGGCAGCAGCCCGGGCGGGATCAGGTTGATCGACGGCTGGCCGAGCCGGGCGGCGACGTGCAGGTTCGCCGGCGCCTCGTAGATTTCCCGCGGCGTGCCGATCTGCACCAGTCGGCCCGCCTCGAGGATGCCGATCCGGTCGGCCATCGTCATCGCCTCGGTCTGGTCGTGGGTGACGTAGAGCATCGTGGCGCCCAGATCGCGCTGGATGTGCTTGAGCTCGAGCCGCAGCTCGGCGCGAAGCTTGGCGTCGAGCGAGGACAGCGGCTCGTCCATCAGGTAGATGTTCGGCCGCCGCACCAGCGCCCGCCCGATCGCGACCCGCTGCATCTCGCCGCCGGACAGTCGGGTCGCCTTGTTGTCGAGCTTGTGGTCGATGCGCACCAGCCGCGCCACCTCGGCGACGCGGGCCTCGATCGCCGCGCGCTCCAGGCGTCGGCCCGGAGCCTTCAGCGGAAACGCGAGGTTGTCGCGCACCGTCAGGTGCGGATAGAGCGAATACTGCTGGAAGACGAAGGTCACGTCCCGCTCGGCCGGCGCGAGCCGCTCGACCGGCCGCCCGGCGATCGCGACGCCGCCGGCGTCCGGCCGCTCGATGCCGGCGATCAGCCGCAGCGTGGTGGTCTTGCCCGCCCCGGTCGGGCCGAGCAGCACGACGAACTCGCCGTCCCGGATGCTCAGCGACAGCTCCCGCACCGCACGGGTCTTGCCGAACGCCTTCGAGACCCCGGAAAGCACCACGTCAGCCATCGAGCGCACCGAGGTCGCTGGCGATGGCGCGCCCGGTGCCGGCGTCGAACAGCGACAGCCGCGCGCTGTCGAGCGAAAGCCCGACCCTCTCGCCCGGCGCCACGCGCTGGCCCGCCGGGATGCGCGCCTTGATCTGGCCATCGGGGGTGTCGACGGTGACGATCTGCGTGGTGCCGAGATACTCCACCCCATAGACCTGTCCCCGGATTTCGCCGTCTTCGGCGAAGCGGACATGCTCGGGCCTGATCCCGAGCGCAAGCTCGCCCTCTGGCACGTCCTGGCGCAGCCGCGGCACGCGGATCTCGCGATCGCGCAGCCGCACCGAGGTATCGCCCGTCGCCGCACCGCCGCGGAAGCGGACAAAGTTCATCGGCGGCGCGCCGATGAAGTCGCCGACGTACATCGAAGCGGGCCGCGCGTAGATCTCCTGCGGCGTGCCGTACTGCTCGATGATCCCGTGGTTCATCACCGCGATCCGGTCGGCCATCGCCATGGCCTCCATCTGGTCGTGCGTGACGTAGACCGTCGTCGCCCCGATGCGGTTGTGCAGCTCGCGCAGCTCGCGGACCATCACCTCGCGCAGCTCCGCGTCGAGGGTCCCGAGCGGCTCGTCCATCAGGAAGCACTTCGGCCGCCGCACGATGGCGCGTCCCAGTGCCACCCGCTGCCGGTCGCCGCCCGCGAGCCCCGAGACCGGCTGGTCGAGCAGGTGGGTGATCCGCAGCACCCGTGCCGCTTCCTCGACCCGCCGGCGGATCTCGCCCCGGGTCTCGCCCTGCGCCAGCAGCGGAAAGCCGATGTTCCGCCGCACGTTCATGTGCGGGTAGAGCGCGAACAGCTGGAACACGAAGGCGATGTCGCGCGCCCGCGCCCGGTCCATGGTCACGTCCTGACCGTCGAGCAGGATGTGACCGCGGGTCGGCAGCTCGAGCCCGGCGATCATCCGCAGCGTCGTCGTCTTGCCGCAACCCGACGGCCCGAGCATGACCAGGAACTCGCCCGACCCGACGGTGAAGGACGAATCCTGCACCGCGACGAAATCGCCGAAGGCCTTGTGCAGATGCTCGACCCGGATCTCGGCCACGGCGTCAGTCGGGAAACTTGGAGACGACGATGAACATCGCGGTCCCGGCCAGGATGGTCACGAACGACCAGGTGTAGAGCGCGAGCAGGAACGGCTGGAACATCATCAGGAAGCCCGCCGCGATCAGCACCACCGCCGCCGCCTCCATCGGTCCCCGGCGCAGCACGCGCGGCCAGCGCCGGACCTCCTCATCCTCTCCCGCCGGGCTCACTTTCGCACCGCCCCGAAGGTGATCCCGCGCAGAAGGTTGCGCCGCAGCAGGATGGTGAAGACGAGGATCGGCACCAGGAAGATCGTCGTCCCCGCCGCGACCGCCGGCCAGTCCTGACCGCCCTCGCCGATGATCGTCGGAATGAACGGCGGCGCGGTCTGCGCCGTGCCCGAGGTCAGCAGCACCGCGAAGGCATACTCGTTCCAGGCGAAGATCAGGCAGAAGATCGCCGTCGCCGCGATTCCGGTGGTCGCCTGCGGCAGCACCACCCGCACGAAGGCATTGAGCCGCGAGTAGCCGTCGATCATCGCGGCCTCCTCGTACTCGCGCGGGATCTCGTCGATGAACCCCTTCAGCAGCCAGACCGCAAGGCTCACGTTCACCGCGGTGTAGAGCAGGATCATCCCCAGGTGCGTGTCGGTCAGCCCGACCTCGCGGTACATCAGATAGATCGGGATCGCGACCGCGATCGGCGGCATCATCCGCGTCGAGAGGATGAAGAACAGAAGATCGTCCGCCAGCGGCACCTTGAAGCGCGAGAACCCGTAAGCGGCGAGCGTCCCCAGCGTCACCGCGAGCAGGGTCGAGCCGAAGGCGATGATGATCGAGTTGAGAAACCGCGGCCAGTACTTCGACGGGCCCACGATCACCATCTGCCGCTGCCGCACCACCTCGTCGCAAAGCCCCTGCGCCGGCCCGAGGCTCTCGATATACTCCGGCGTCTGCCGGCTCCGCGAGGTGAAGAGGTTGCAATAGCCTTCCAGCGACGGGCTGAAGATCAGCTTCGGCGGGTAGCTGATCGAATCGGGCGGGGTCTTGAACCCGGTCATGAACACCCAGAGGAGCGGCACGATGGTGACGAGCGCGTAGACGATCACCAGCGTCGCCGCGATCCGCTTCGACCAGCGCCCCGGGGTGACGACCGAATAGGCGGTGTCGCTCATCGGCTCTTCACCCGGTTGAGCGCTTTCACGTAGATGTTGGCGAGCCCGAACACCGCGACGAAGAGCACGATCGCGAAGGCCGACGCCGGCCCGGTGCGCCAGGCCTCGAAGGCCTCGCGCTTGAGCGTGATCGAGGCGACCTCGGTGGTGGAACCCGGCCCGCCGCCGGTCAGCAGGTTCACCATGTCGAACATCTTGAAGTTCTCGATGCCGCGGAAGAGCACCGCGAGCATGATGAAGGGCAACGCCATCGGGATGGTGATCGACCAGAAGGTGCGCCAGCCGCTGGCGCGGTCGACCTCGGCCGCCTCGTAGATATAGTCCGGGATCGAGCGCAGCCCGGCGAGGCAGATCAGCATCACGTAGGGCGTCCACATCCAGGTATCGACGATGACGATCGCCCACGGCGCGAGGTTCACCGAGCCGAGCATCTCGAAGGATGCTGCCGGAATGCCGGTGAGCCCCTGCACCGCGTAATTGAAAAGCCCGATCTGCGGCTGGTAGAGAAACCGCCAGAGGTTCCCCACCACCGCCGGAGACAGCATCATCGGCGTCAGGATCACCGTGGTCCAGAAGGCGTGGCCCTTGAACTTGCGGTCGATGAGATAGGCGAGGCCGAAGCCGAGCACCGTCTGGATCACGATCGTCCAGAACACGAAGTGCGCCGTCGTCTGCATCGCGATCCAGGTGTCGGTGTCGGTCAGGAGCCGCACGTAGTTGCGCAGCCCGACCCCCTCGATCGGCGCGTTCGGCCGGTTGGCGCGGTAGTTGGTGAAGCTGAGCCGGATCGTCCAGATCAGCGGAAAGATGTTGATCGCGAGCAGCAGCACGATCGTCGGCGTGATGAAGATCCAGGCGATCGCCCGATCCGACAGCCCGCGCATTCGCCGCGCCAGCGGCAGCGGGGTCGCGAGGGCGGCGGCATCCGCCGCCCGGTCCGCGAGGGTTGGGTCGCTTGGATTCACGAAGGCGCCTTGGTCGCAACTCCCGGGCAGCCGCCCCGCTCGCGCGGGACGGCCTTGTCTGACGGCATCCTAGTTCAGCTTGCCGTCGTCCTCAAAGACCTGGGTCCAGTCCTTGACCAGCCCGTCGAGCGCTTCCTGCGCCGTGCCCTGGTCGGCGACGACATAGTCGCTGACCCGCTTCTGCATCGCCTGCAAGAGCTCGGCGTAGGTGGGCTCGGCCCAGAAGTCCTTCACGATCGCCATCGATTCGAGGAAGGTCGGCGCGTAGGGCTGGCTGGTGGCGAAGCTCGGGTCGTTCAAGACCGAGTTCGCCGCGGAATAGCCGCCGAGCGACCACCATTTCGCCTGCACCTCGGGCTTCACGAACCACTTGATGTACTCGAAGGCGTCGTCCTGATGGTCGGAGTAGGAGACCACCGAAATCCCCTGGCCGCCGAGCTGGGCGAAGTGGCCGTCCGGGCCAGCGGGATTGGCGAAGAAGCCGATCTTGTCGCCGCCGACGTTCTCGTCCTTGTAGAGGCCGGGCCAGGTGAAGGCGAAGTTCATCTGCATCGCGACCTGGCCGGATTTGAACGCGTCGGCCGATTCCGTCATGTAGACGTTCGACGCGCCCGGAGGCGTGCAGCACTTGTAGAG
Organism: uncultured Alphaproteobacteria bacterium; assembly: GCA_963737485.1. GTDB lineage: Bacteria > Pseudomonadota > Alphaproteobacteria > Rhodobacterales > Rhodobacteraceae > Amaricoccus. Next base: position 245,966 of record CAVTSR010000006.1, read on the forward strand.
CTCCTTGTAGAACTCGAGCCCCTTCACCGCGTCGGCGGAATTCACGAAGCCTTCCATGTCGTAGGGCTTGTCGGGGTTCTGGTACTCGAAGCCGTAATCGTAGAGGACGTTGGTCACGCCCATGGTGATGCCTTCGGAGCCGCGCTCGGTGTAGATCGAGGCGCCGTATACGGTCTTGCCGTCGACCTCGCGGCCCTGGAAGAACTCGGCGATGTCCTTGAGCTCGTCGTAGGTCTTGGGCGCGGCGAGGTCGCGGCCGTACTTGTCCTTGAATTCCTTCTGCAGCTCGGGCTTCTCGAACCAGTCCTTGCGGTAGGTCCAGCCGACCACGTCGCCCATCGCCGGCAGCGCCCAGTAGTTCGGGGTGTTCTTCGGCCACTCGGAATAGCCGACCACGGTCGCCGGCAGGAAGTCGTCCATCGAGATGCCGTTCTTCTCGAAGAAGTCGTTCATCTTGATGTAGTGGCCGTTCTCGGCCGCGCCGCCGATCCACTGGCTGTCGCCGATGATGAGGTCGCAGAGCTTGCCGTGCGAGTTCAGCTCGTTGAGGAAGCGGTCGGCATAGCTCGTCCAGGGCACGAACTCGAAGTTCATCTTGATCCCGGACTCGGTGGTGAAGTCCTTGCTGAGCTCCACCAGCGCGTTCGCCGGATCCCAGGCCGCCCAGCACAGGGTCAGCTGCTTGTCCTGCGCAGCGGCGGGAATTGCCACGCCGATCAGCAGACCGGCGGTAAGGCCGAGTCCGGCCCTTTTGCGAAGCGTCATTGTCATCCTCCCGGTCGCGGCGGGCGTACGCGCCCGACGTCTGTTGTTCGCCGCCCGGCGGATCGCATGGCTTCCGGCGTATTCCCGTGCCGCGGATGTCCCCGCGCGGCAGTCGGACGGCAACCGAGTTAAGACGGCCACTTCACGTCTACGCAAATGAATTCCGCGTCGGCGAGATCCGGTTGCGCCGAAACGGTGAAGAATTGTGCAGTCGGGCGCCCGCTATTCGCGCCGGCGGCGCAGGTAAACATAGAACGCACCGGCGCCGCCGTGCCGCTGGTGTGCCGCCGCAACCTGCAGGATCATCCCCCCGAGCGGAGGGCTCGCCAGCCAGTGCGGCAGGCTATGGCGCAGGATGCCATGCCGGCGCGAACCGATGCCGCCGTCGTCCGGACGGCCCTTCCCGGTGATCACCAGCACCAGGCGCAACTCGCGCGCGTGGGCGTCGCGGATGAAGCCGCCGAGCGCGGCATGGGCGCGCTCGGTCGTCATCCCGTGCAGGTCGATCCGCGCCTCGGGATCGAGCTTGCCGCGGCGCAGCTTCTCGAAGCGCCGCCGATCCATGTGCGGATGCGCGTGCTCCAGCGCCGCGTGCGGATCGGGCGGTGTCGCCGGCTGCGCCGGGGCCGGCGGACGCAAGGCGGCGCGGCGCGCCGCAGGAATTGCCGGAGACGGATGTGGCGCGAGAGGTGCCGGAGCCGCGCCCGAGGGCGCCGGCGTGTCGGCGCGCAGCGGCCGGGCGCTTGCGGTCACCTCGTCCCAGAGCCGGCCCTCCTCCGGGGTCAGGCTCCGGCGCCCGCGACCAGCCATGGCGCCCGGCGGGGCGCGGTCAGTCGCCGGTCCCGGTCAGCAGCCAGTTCGGGTTGTCCGAGGTCATCGTGCGGCTGAAGGTCCAGACGTCCTTCTGCTGCTTGAGCTCGTTCGGCGCGCCCTCGACGATGCGGCCCTCCGGGTCGCGCACCACCGAGGTGAGCTCGCCGACGAAGCGCATGGTGATGTCGCCCTCGTTGCTGGCGGGATCGAAGCGCGCCTCGGTCAGCTTGACCTCGCGCACGCCCGCAAAGCTCGCCTCGACGGTATACCCCTTCGCCTGCCGCGCCTCGATCGCCTCGGCAAACGGCCCGTAGACCTCAGGCGAGAGGAACTGCCGCAATGTGTCGAGATCGCCGTTCTCGTACGCCATCACGATCATCTCATACGCCGCGCGCGCCCCGTGGGAGAAATCTGCCACCCCGAAGTCGCGGTCGACCCGCTTCATCGCCGCCAGCGCCTTGCCGGTCGCGCTTTCGGGATCGGCAAAGTCGGCGATGTCGGGATCGACCGAGCCCCCCTCGATCACGTCGAACGGCCGATCGCGCTGGCGCGACGGCAGCGACGCCGGGGTTTCCTGCGGCTTTTCATAGCCCTGCCGGGTTCCAAGAACGTTGCGCAGCCGCAGGATCAGGAACAAGCGCGATGCCGGCGAGGATTATGATCTGGATCATCTGCGAGCCCATCGTCCACCCTTCCCACTTTTCCGACCCAGGCGATGGCGGCCCATGGTTGTCGTCACTATGTAAGGTCTCGGGGGCCCGAAGTCCATTGGAGGCCCCCGGGAAACGAAAGGTACGCTGGCGCGATGTGGCTGTTGCTGATCCTCTTCGGTGTGCCGCTGATCGAGGTGGCGCTCTTCATCAAGGTGGGCGGCCTGATCGGCGTCCTGCCCACGATCCTGCTCTGCATCCTGACCGCGGTCGTCGGCACCGCGCTGATGCGCGCCCAGGGGCTCGCCACGCTCGACCGGCTGCGGGCGAGCGTCGAGGCCGGCGCCGACCCGCGCGGACCGATCGCGCACGGCGCGCTGATCCTCGTCGCGGGACTTCTCCTCGTCACCCCCGGCTTCTTCACCGACGCGCTCGGCATCCTGCTGCTCATCCCGCCGGTGCGGCAGCAGGTGATCCAGTGGGGCGCCTCGCGGCTGACGGTCCGCGCCGCCGGCTTCGTCCGGCCCCGCCACGCCGCCCGCCGCTCGACCTCCGACACCATCGAGGCCGACTACGAGGTCGTCGATCCCAACCTCACCCGTCACCGCGGCACCTCGGGCTGGACGCAGCCGCATTCCTGACCGCCGGCGCCCGGCCGGGCCCGAGCGTTGTCGGCCAATTGCGGGCGTGATAGACCGCCCGCGACCGATAGACATCCGAGAGGGCCCCGATGGCTGACGAAACCAACGGCGCGGCGCCGACAGAGGCGGCAGAGCCGAAGATCCAGATCCTGAACCAGTACGTGCGCGACCTCTCCTTCGAGAACATCGCCGCGCAGAAGGGCCTGCCCTCCGAAGGCCGCCCCGACATCAAGGTGCAGGTGAACCTCGACGTCCAGCAGCGCGCCGCCGACCGCTTCGAGGTCGGCCTCAAGATCAAGGCCGACAGCCGGGTGGCCGAGGCGCAGATGTTCATCCTCGAACTCGACTACGCCGGGCTGTTCCTGATGCAGAACATCCCCCCCGAGCAGATGCACCCGCTCCTGATGATCGAATGCCCGCGGCTGATCTTCCCCTACCTGCGCCGCATCGTCGGCGACGTCACCCGCGACGGCGGCTATCCGCCGCTGAACCTCGAGCAGATCGACTTCCTCGCGCTCTACCGCCAGGAGCTCGCCCGCCGCCAGGCGGACGCGCCGAGTCCGGCGCAGGCCTGAGGCGCCGCGCTCAGGGCCGGAGCCAGAGCGCCTCGGCCCCCAGCGTCGCGACGAAAGCGGCATGCGCCGCGCGCTCGGCCGCGGTCAGCCGCGGCTCGAGCGCCCGCGGCCGCCGCGGCGGGGTCCACGCCACGTCCGACGCCCCCAGCGCGCCCTCCGCGACCACGGTCAGCGTCAGGTCCGGCTGCCGTCCGCCCATCAGCTCGAGATAGACCTCGGCGAGCAGCTCCGAATCGAGCAGCGCGCCATGCTTCTCGCGGCCGGAATTGTCGACGCCGAAACGGCGGCACAGCGCGTCGAGCGAGTTGCCGGCGCCCGGAAACCGCCGCTTGGCCAGCTCGAGCGTGTCGACCGCCCGCGCCCAGGGCAGCGAACCATGCCCGGCCCAGCCCAGCTCGGCGTTGAGAAACTTCATGTCGAAGGCGGCATTGTGGATCACCAGCCGGGCATCGCCGATGAAGGCCGCGAACTCCACGGCGATCGCCGCGAACACCGGCTTGTCGGCCAGGAACCCGGCGGTGAGTCCGTGCACCGCGACCGCCTCGGCCGGAACCTCGCGCTGCGGATTGATATGGACGTGAAAGCTGCGCCCGGTCGGCATGTGGTTGAAGAGCTCGACCGCCCCGATCTCGACGATGCGATCGCCGGCCTCCGGGTCGAGCCCGGTCGTCTCGGTATCGAGCACGATCTCACGCATTCCGCCGTCCCGTCCTGATCCCTTCCAGCAACGATAGGACGGCTCCGCGCGCGGCGTCGAGCCCCGTACCGGTGTCGATCACGAAGTCGGCGCGCGCGACCTTCGCGGCATCGGGCAGCTGCCGCGCCCGGATCCGCTCGAAGACCTCCGCCGTCATCCCCGGTCGCGCCATCACCCGCGCCCGCTGCACCTCGGCCGGGGCGGTCACCACCAGCACCCCGTCGACCAGCCGCTCGCCCCCGGTCTCGTAGAGCAGCGGGATGTCGAGCAGCACCACCTCGGCATCGGCATGCCGCGCCAGGAACGCCTCCCGGTCCGCCGCCACCAGCGGATCGATCCGTGCCTCGATCCGCGCCAGCAGCCGCGGATCCGCCGCCACCGCCGCGCGCAGCCGGTCGCGGTCGACCGCACCGCCGGCGACGACCTCGGGCGCCACCGCGGCAAGCGCCGCCGCCCCCGCGCCGCCCGGCGCGTAGAGACGATGCACCGCCGCGTCTGCATCCCAGACCGGCACGCCGGCTTCGGCGAAAAAGCCCGCCGTCGTCGACTTGCCCATCCCGATCGAGCCGGTCAGCCCCAGGCGGTAGGGGGTCCGGCCCGGATCCCGCGCTCATTCGATCCCGATCCCGCGCGTGCGCAGAAAGCCGAGCAGCTCGAGCAGCGGCAGCCCCATGACGGTGAAGATGTCCCCGTCGACGCGCGAGAAGAGCCCGGCCCCGCCGTCCTCGAGCCGGTAGCTGCCGACGGTGTCGAGAATCGCCTCTCCCTCGCGCTCGAGGTAGCCCTCGAGAAAGGTCTCGCTGAAAGGCCGCATCGTGAGCTGCGCGCGCCCGATGTGGCGCCAGACCGGCCGGCCGCCCTCGAAGACCACCGCCGCCGACAGAAGCTCGTGCCGCCGCCCCCGCAGCGCCAGCAACTGCGCGCGCGCCGCCGCCCGGGTCCCGGGCTTGTCGTGCAGCCGGCCGTCACAGACCAGCACCTGGTCGGCGCCGAGCACCAGGCGCTCCGGCCTGCGGCCAGCGATGCGGCGCGCCTTGAGTTCGGCGAGCGCATCGGCCACGTCGCGCGGCGGTGCTCCCTCCGCCAGCATCCCGGCCTTGACCGCCGCCTCGTCGACGGCGGCCGGGACCGCCTCGAACGGCACCCGGGCGCCGCGGAGCAGGGCGGCGCGCCCCGCCGACGCGGAGGCCAGAATCAGCGGCTCTTGCATGCGTCGAGATCACCTTGCCCGGGGTCGCCGGCACTGTTGCGCCGGACCCGCAGGGCGCGCAAGGCCATGGGGAGAGCAAAAAAGCTCGGGATCGATCGGTGGATAAGTCGGGGACGACCGCCCGCGGCGGCGGTGGAAAACCCCGCCGCGGCAAAACCATCGATCTTGCCAGGAGGTCATCCACAGGCCTGGCCCGCCCGGCGTTAACTTTCGGCCTCTTCGGGATAACTCGGGTTGCCTGGCACCAAAGTGGTGCAGCCGGGCGTCGTCTTGCCTGTGGATAAACCAAAGCCCGATTTTTAACATCCTGAAACTGCATGTTTATTTTTGTTTCTGATCAACCTTAAGTTGAACGAGACGTTTTCCGCCTGCCCGTGCCCGCCTGTGGACAACCTTGTGGGCAAAGAATCGCATCCGTTAATCCCCGGAACTCCCCGGCCTAACCTCTTCATCCATTTTCAAGAATCATCCTTGGGTAAGGAAGGGAGAGGGACGGGTTTGCGCGGGTTTGCCTGCATGCTACAGGCGGCGAAACCACGAACCCCGAGGCCCTCGCCGATGTCGCTCCTCACCACCCTCCATCCCTGGATCAAGGCGCTGCACGTGATGGCGGTGGTGACCTGGATGGCGGGCCTTTTCTACCTGCCGCGGCTCTTCGTCTACCACGCCGAGCGGGCGGCGCCCGGCAGCGAGATGTCGGAAACCTTCAAGGTGATGGAGCTGCGGCTGCTCAGGCAGATCATGCGGCCGGCGATGATCGCAACCTGGCTCTTCGGGCTGCTTCTGGTCCTGACACCGGGGGTCATCTCTTGGAAAACCGACGGCTGGATCTATATCAAGCTGGCGGCGGTGCTGGTGCTGACCTGGTTCCAGCACTGGCTGACGCGGCGGCAGAAGGACTTCGCCGCCGACCGCAACCGCATCACCGGCCGGACCTATCGGATGCTGAACGAGGTGCCCACGCTGGCGCTCGTCGTCATCGTCGTGATGGTAATCGTCCGGCCCTTCTGAAAAGGACCAAGGCGTTTGACACGCACCCCCACTTGTGACAAGGGAAGACAAAACACGGATCCTCCGCGCTTCCGGAAGTCCAACTCCCATTTCCCCCATCAACGAGGCCGTTCGAGTTCCCCCGATGGATCTATCCACTGATTTCGAGCAGCTTTCGCTCGCCGAACTGAAAGCCAAGACCCCCTCCGACCTCCTGCAGCTCGCCGAAGAGCTGGAGATCGAGAACGCCTCTTCCATGCGGAAGGGCGACATGATGTTCGCCATCCTCAAGGACATGGCCGAGGAAGGCGTCGAGATCTCCGGCGACGGGGTGCTCGAGGTGCTGCAGGACGGCTTCGGCTTCCTCCGCTCCCCCGAGGCCAATTACCTCGCCGGCCCCGACGACATCTACGTCAGCCCCAACCAGATCCGCCGCTTCTCGCTGCGGACCGGCGACACCGTCGAAGGGGTGATCCGCGCGCCCAAGGAGGGCGAGCGCTATTTCGGCCTGGTCAAGGTCAGCCTCATCAACTTCGAGGACCCCGACAAGGCGCGGCACAAGGTTCACTTCGACAACCTGACGCCGCTTTACCCGGACGAGCGGCTGACGCTCGAGATCGAGGACCCGACGATCAAGGACAAGACCGCGCGGGTGATCGACCTCGTCTCGCCGATCGGCAAGGGCCAGCGCGGGCTGATCGTGGCGCCGCCGCGGTCGGGCAAGACGGTGATCCTGCAGAACATCGCCAGCGCGATCGCGACGAACCATCCCGAGTGCTTCCTGATCGTGCTGCTCGTCGACGAGCGCCCCGAGGAGGTCACCGACATGCAGCGCTCGGTGAAGGGCGAGGTCATCTCCTCGACCTTCGACGAGCCGGCGACCCGCCACGTCGCGGTCGCCGAGATGGTGATCGAGAAGGCCAAGCGCCTCGTCGAGCACAAGCGCGACGTGGTGATCCTGCTCGACTCGATCACCCGCCTCGGCCGCGCCTACAACACCGTCGTGCCGTCGTCCGGCAAGGTGCTGACCGGCGGCGTCGACGCCAACGCGCTGCAGCGCCCGAAGCGCTTCTTCGGTGCCGCGCGCAACATCGAGGAGGGCGGCTCGCTCACCATCATCGCCACGGCGCTGATCGACACCGGCAGCCGGATGGACGAGGTGATCTTCGAAGAGTTCAAGGGCACCGGCAACTCCGAGATCGTGCTCGACCGCAAGATCGCCGACAAGCGCGTCTTCCCGTCGATCGACATCCTCAAGTCCGGCACCCGCAAAGAAGAACTGCTGGTCGACAAGGCGGACCTTACGAAGATGTTCGTCCTGCGGCGAATTCTCAATCCGATGGGAACGACCGACGCGATCGAATTCCTGCTTGGTAAGCTTAAGCAGACCAAGACAAACCAGGAATTCTTCGATTCGATGAACAGCTAGTTCACTCTCTTTACTTGAAATCGGTCGGGGCATGACCGACACGATCTTTGCCCAGGCCAGCGCGCCGGGCCGCGCAGGCATAGCGGTAGTCCGGATCTCCGGGCAACAGGCGCACGCCGCCGCCGCGGCGCTTGCCGGCCCGCTCGGCGCGGCGCGCACCGCAGCCCTGCGCTGGCTCGTCCACCCCGCGACCGGGGAAAAGCTCGACCAGGCGCTGGTGCTCCCCTTCGCCGCCCCGGCGAGCTTCACCGGCGAGGACACGGTCGAGCTCCACCTCCACGGCAGCCCGGCCGGCGTCCGCACCGTCCTCGCCGCGCTCGGGGCGCAACCCGGCCTTCGTCCCGCCGAACCCGGAGAGTTCACCCGCCGCGCGCTCCTCGGCAACCGCCTCGACCTCGCCCGGGTCGAAGGCCTCGGCGACCTCATTGCCGCCGAGACCACCGCGCAGCACCGACAGGCCATCGCGCTGATGCAGGGCGCGCTCGCCCGCCTCGCCGAGGGCTGGCGGCATCACCTCCTCCACAGCCTCGCCTTCGTCGAGGCGACGATCGACTTCGCCGACGAGGAGCTCCCGCCCGACCTCCTCGAGCAGATCACCGACGAGCTCGCCCTGACGGTCGCCGCGATCGACGCCGAGGTCGCAGGCGCCCGGATCGCCGAACGCGTCCGCGAGGGCTTCGAGGTGGCGCTGGTCGGACGACCGAACGTCGGCAAATCGACGCTCCTCAACGCCCTCGCCGGGCGCGACGCCGCCCTCACCTCCGAGATCGCCGGGACGACCCGCGACGTCATCGAGGTCCGCGTCGACCTCGGCGGCCTCGCCCTCACCATCCTCGACATGGCCGGCATCCGCGAGGCGGGCGAAACGATCGAGCACATGGGCGTCGCCCGCGCCCGCGCCCGCGCCGCCGGCGCCGACCTCCGTCTCTTTCTCGTCGACGACCCCTCCGACACCGGACTCGCTCGGAGTCGCCTCCGCTCCGGGCGACCTCCTCGTCCTGTCCAAGGCCGACCTTCGCCCCCCGACCGCCGCCCTCGCCGTCTCCGGAACCACCGGGCAGGGCCTCGACGCGCTGCTCGCACGGATCGCGAGCACGCTTCACGACCGGGCCGCCTCCGCCGGAACCCTGTCGCACGAGCGCCAGCGATCCGCTGCCCAGGACGCCGCCGCCGCCGGCGCCGCCGCCTTGCGCGAACTGCGCCGCCCCGACCCGCAGGCGGAACTTGCCGCCGAAGACCTGCGCCGCGCCCTCAGGGCGCTTGATTTCCTCGAGGGCAAGGCAGATGTCGAGGCGGTGCTCGACGTGATCTTCCGCAGCTTCTGTCTCGGCAAATAGAGTGTTTCACGTGAAACATCGCGATTTCGACGTCGTCGTCGTCGGCGGCGGCCATGCCGGCACCGAAGCCGCGATGGCGGCGCACCGCATGGGCGCCCGCACCGCCCTCGTCACCCACCGCTTCGACCGCCTCGGCGAGATGTCCTGCAACCCCGCGATCGGCGGCCTCGGCAAAGGTCACATCGTCCGCGAGATCGACGCCCTCGACGGCATCATGGGCCGCGCCGCCGACGCCGCCGGCATCCAGTTCCGTCTGCTCAACCGGAGCAAGGGCGCAGCGGCCCAGGGCCCGCGCACGCAAGCCGACCGTTCGCTCTACCGCGAGGCGGTGCAAGCGGCCTTCCGCGCCGCCCCCGCCCTCGTGGTCATCGAAGACGAAGTCGTTGATCTGGCGATAGAATCCGACCGAGTCGCCGGGGTTTCCCTCGCGAGCGCCGGCCAAATCGACGCGCGGGCGGTGATCCTCACCACCGGCACGTTCCTGCGCGGCGTCATCCACATCGGCGAGGAAACCCGGCCAGCCGGCCGTCTCGGCGATCCCGCCGCCGAGCGTCTGGCGCAGCGGATCGCAGCGCTCGACCTGCCCCTCGGCCGGCTCAAGACCGGCACCCCGCCACGCCTCGACGGCCGCTCCATCGACTGGACCCGCGTCGCGCTCCAGGCCGCCGACGACGACCCGGTCCTGTTCTCCTTCCTGTCCCGAGGCCCGATCCGGCCGCAGATCCGCTGCGGCGTCACCGCCACCAACGACGGCACCCATGAGATCATCCGCCGCAATCTCGCGCGCTCGGCGATGTACGGCGGCCGCATCGAGGGAGCGGGCCCGCGCTACTGCCCATCGATCGAGGACAAGGTGGTTCGCTTCGCCGAAAAGGCGTCGCACCAGGTGTTCCTCGAACCCGAGGGGCTCGACGACCCGGTGGTCTACCCCAACGGCATCTCCACCTCGCTCCCCGCTGACGTCCAGGAAGCCTACGTCAGGACCATCCAAGGTCTTGAAAACGCGAATATTATCCGGCCAGGCTACGCGATCGAGTACGACTACGTCGACCCTCGCGCCCTCAACCGGACGCTGGCCGTCAAGGCGCTTCCCTCGCTCTTTCTCGCCGGCCAGATCAACGGCACCACCGGCTACGAGGAGGCCGCGGGGCAGGGCCTCGTCGCCGGCCTCAACGCCGCCGCGCTGGCGCTCGGCGGGGATCCGGTCATTCTCGGCCGTGACGAAGCCTACATCGGGGTGATGATCGACGATCTCGTGACCCGGGGCGTCACCGAGCCCTATCGCATGTTCACCTCCCGCGCCGAGTACCGACTGCACCTGCGCGCCGACAACGCCGACCAGCGCCTGACCCCGCGCGGCATCGCGCTCGGTTGTGTCGGCGACGACCGGCGCCGGGCGTTCCAGCGCAAACTCGACACCCTGGAAGCGGGGCGGGCACGGGTCCGCAGCATCGAGGTCTCGCCCGCCGAGGCCGCGCGGCGCGGAATCACCCTCAACCGGGACGGCCACCGGCGCAGCGTCTTCGATCTCCTGGGCCATCCCGGCCTGAGCCTCGCGGAGATCGTCGGCGCCTTCCCCGAGCTCGGCGACGTTGACCTCGGCACCCTCGAGCAGATCGCGCACGACGCACGCTATCTGCCGTTTCTCGCCCGCCAGGAGCGGGATATCGAGCGATTGCGCCACGACGAAGCCGTCGCGCTGCCGGAAGCGCTCGACTATGGCGCGATCGGCGGCCTTTCGAACGAGTTGCGCGAGAAGCTCGCGGTCGTGCGGCCACGCACTCTCGGCCAGGCCGGGCGGATCGAAGGCATGACCCCGGCAGCGTTGACCCAGATCCTGCTCCGGGTACGCCAGGAACAGGCCGCCGTGTGACGCTGGAGATTGCCGGGCCGGAGGACTTTCGCGCCGCCTTCGATGTTTCACGTGAAACATTGGCCCGGCTCGCCGCCCACCTAACCCTGCTCGAACGCTGGAACCCGCGCATCAACCTCGTTTCGAAGGCAAGTCTCGCCGGGGCCTGGACCCGCCACTTCGCCGATTCGGCGCAGCTCTGGCGTCTGCGCCCGCCAGCACCCGCCCTCTGGCTCGACCTCGGCGCCGGCGCCGGCTTCCCGGGCCTCGTGATCGCGGCCCTCGCCGCGGAGGACGCGCCCGCCCTGCAGGTTCGCCTCGTCGAGAGCGACCAGCGCAAGGCGGCCTTCCTGCGCGAGGCCGCGCGCGCCGCGGGCCTGAGCGTCGACGTCCTCGACGTCCGCATCGAGGATCTGCCGCCGCAGCAGGCCGACGTCGTCTCCGCCCGCGCGCTGGCACCGCTCGCGGACCTCCTGCCGATGCTGGAAAAACATCGCCGTCCCGGCGGTATTGGCTTGTTCCCCAAGGGGGCGACGGTGCATAAAGAGATTGCCGATGCAGCCACGCAGCGGCGGTTCGACCACAAAATCTATGCAAGCCTCATCGAGCAGAAGGCAGCCATAGTAGAGATCGGAGCGATCGAGCGTGTCTGACACCCGGACCGAGCCTTATGTCATGGCCGTCGCGAACCAGAAGGGCGGCGTCGGCAAGACCACCACCGCCATCAACCTCGGGACCGCCCTCGCGGCGCTCGGCCACCGCGTCCTCGTCATCGACCTCGATCCGCAGGGCAATGCTTCGACTGGCCTCGGGGTCGCCGTCTCCGAGCGGGACTTCACCGCCTACGACCTTCTCTTCAGCGACGACGAGCAGACGTCGCTCCGCGCCGCCGACACCGTCGTGCCCAACCTCACGCTCATCCCCGCAACACCGGACCTGAGTTCAGCCGACGTCGACATGGTCTCCGACGCCCGCCGGCTGCAGAAGATGAGCCAGGCGCTCGCCACCGACCGCGCGGCGGTGCGCGAGCAGGACTACATCCTGATCGACTGTCCCCCGTCCTTGAACCTGCTCACCCTCAACGCGCTCGTCGCCGCCGATTCGGTGCTGGTGCCGCTGCAATGCGAATTCTTCGCGCTCGAGGGCCTGTCGCAGCTGATGCGCACCGTCCAGACCGTACGCCAGAGCTCCAATCCACGGCTCAAGATACAAGGTATTGTGTTGACGATGTACGACAGACGCAATAACTTGAGCGGACAGGTCGCCGCAGACGTGAGAGAGAACCTGGGCACGCTGGTCTACGACACCGTCATTCCGCGCAACGTCCGCCTCAGCGAGGCGCCGTCGCACGCGGTTCCGGCGCTGATCTACGACCGGTCGTCGAGCGGCAGCCTCGCCTACCAGCGGCTGGCTGGTGAGCTGCTCGCACGCCTGGGCTCCGCCCGGTCCGTCGTCGAGCCGGCCTGAAGCGGAGGACGGGAATGGAAAGGAAGGGTCTGGGGCGCGGGCTGTCGGCGCTGCTCGCCGACGTCTCCAACGTCGAGGAGTTGCCGCGTCGGGCGCCCGCCGCGGCGCCGCTGCCCGCATGCCGCCGCCGACAGCGTTCCGATCGACCGCATCCGCCCGAACCCGCATCAGCCCCGCCGCGACTTCGACCCGCGGGAGCTCGACGAGCTCGCCGCCTCGATCCGCGAGAAGGGGGTGATCCAGCCCCTGATCCTGCGTCGCCATCCGGTCGAGGCCGAGTGCTTCGAGATCGTCGCCGGCGAGCGCCGCTGGCGCGCCGCCCAGATGGCCGGCGTGCACGCGCTGCCCGCCGTGGTGCGCGAGCTCTCCGACGCCGAGGTGCTCGAGCTCGCGATCATCGAGAACGTCCAGCGCGCCGACCTCAACCCGCTCGAGGAGGCGCAGGGCTACCGCGCGCTGATGGAAAGCTTCGGCCACACCCAGGAGCGGCTCGCCGAGGCGCTCGGCAAGAGCCGCAGCCACATCGCGAACCTGCTCCGGCTGCTGACCCTGCCCGAGCCGGTCCTCGACCTCCTGCGCGCCGGCAAGCTGACCGCCGGTCACGCCCGGGCGCTCATCACCGCCCCGAACCCCGAGTCGCTGGCGCGCCAGGTGGTCGAGCGCGACCTCTCGGTCCGCCAGACCGAGGCCCTCGCCCGCAGCGCTACCAGCCCCGCTTCCCTCCCGCGCCCGGCGCCCCGGCCGGTCGCCAAGGACGCCGACACCCGCGCGCTCGAGGAAGACCTCACCGCCACGCTGCGACTGAAGGTCACGATCGACCACAAGCCCGGCCAGCCGTCCGGTGAACTCCGCATCCGCTACGGCACGCTCGAGGACCTCGACGGCCTCTGCCAGCTCCTCTCCCGCTGAGCCGCCGCGATGCCGCGCCCGGTGGCGGGCGCGGTCAATCGTTGAAATCTGCTTAACGCGGAAATATTTTATATACAGATATCAGTTACTTAGCCATCTGCTCGCACGCGAGCAGTGCGAGCAGATCGGCCCGACGGGCCGCCTCATCCCACCAGTCGCCGCAGCACCGCATCGAGGACCGGCCGCCCTTCGGCGGTCGCGCGCAGCCGTCCGCCGGCGGTCTCGACCAGCCCCAGCCCGGCCAGCTCCTCGATCCGGTCCGCCGGCAGCGGCGCCCGGTTCAGCGCCGCGAACCGCTCGGGATCGATCCCCTCCGCCAGCCGCAGCCCCATCATCAGCATCTCGAGCGCCTGCTCCCCGGGCGCGACCACGGTCTCCCCCGCGAGCCCCCGCTCCCCGGCCTCGACCGCCGCGAGCCAGGCCTCCGGCGCCCGGACCGCCTCGGTCGCCCACCGCGTCCCGTCCCGCGTCAGCCGCCCGTGCGCGCCCGGCCCGATCCCGGCATAGTCGCCGTAGCGCCAATAGACGAGGTTGTGCCGGCTCTCCGCCCCACGCCGGGCATGGTTCGAGATCTCGTAGCCGCCCATCCCCGCCGCCGCGCAGGCCTCCTGCGTCGCGGCGTACATGTCCGCCGCCAGCCCCGGTTCCGGCAGCCCCCGCATCCGCCCCCGCGCGGCCAGGTCGCCGAACCGCGTCCCCGGCTCGATCGTCAGCTGGTAGAGCGACAGATGATCCACCGCCATCGCCAGTGCCCGCGCCAGCTCGTCCCGCCACCCCGCCAGCGTCTGCCCCTGCCGCGCATAGATCAGATCGAAGCTCACCCGCGAAAAGATCCCGCGCGCCACCTCGAAGGCCGCCACCGCCTCCGCCACCGTGTGCATCCGCCCGAGCGCCCGCAGATCGCCGTCGTCGAGCGCCTGCACCCCCATCGACAGCCGGTTCACCCCGGCGTCGCGATAGCCGCGGAACCGCCCGGCCTCGACCGAAGTCGGGTTCGCCTCGAGCGTGATCTCCGCGCCCTCTGCCAGCCGCCATCCCGCGCGGATCGCCTCGATCACCGCCGCCACCGTCTCCGGCGGCATCAGGCTCGGCGTGCCACCCCCGAAGAAGACGCTGCAAACCGTCCGCCCCGGCACCGCGCGCGCCGCCGCCGCGACCTCTGCCACCAGTGCGCGCTGCCACCGCGCCGCGTCGACCCCCGCCCGGACATGGCTGTTGAAGTCGCAGTAAGGGCACTTCGCCAGGCAGAACGGCCAGTGGACGTACACCCCGAACCCGCCGGCCCGCCAGTCCTCCGCGATGATCCCGCCGTCAGGCAAGGCAGCCCGCCCGCAGCCGCTCGAACGCCTGCGCCCGATGGCTGATCCGGTTCTTCACCGCCGGATCCATCTCCCCGAAGGTCTCTTGATACCCGTCCGGCAGGAACATCGGATCGTAGCCGTGCCCCCGGCCCCCGCGCATCGGCCAGACGCAGCGCCCCTCGACCTTGCCCTCGAAGACCTCGTCGTGACCGTCCGGCCAGGCGAGCACCAGCGTCGAGCGGAACCGCGCCGTCCGCGGTTCCGCGGCGCCCGCCGCTTCCAGCGCATCCCAGGTCCGCGTCATCGCCCGCACGAAGTCGCGCCCGCCCGGCCCCTCGGCCCAGTCGGCGGTATGCACCCCCGGCTGCCCGCCGAGCGCGTCCACCTCGATGCCGGAGTCGTCCGCCAGCGCCGGCAGCCCGCTCGCCCCCGCCGCCGCATGCGCCTTGATCCGCGCATTCCCGACGAAGGTCTCTTCGGTCTCCGCCGGCTCGGGCAGGCCGAGCTCGCCCGCCGAGACGATCTCG
This sequence comes from uncultured Alphaproteobacteria bacterium, assembly GCA_963737485.1. Taxonomy (GTDB): domain Bacteria; phylum Pseudomonadota; class Alphaproteobacteria; order Rhodobacterales; family Rhodobacteraceae; genus Amaricoccus. Next base: position 261,129 of record CAVTSR010000006.1, read on the forward strand.
AGGGCAAAGCCCGCGAGCATCGTCCGGATCTCCGCGAGCTTGCCCTCGTTGTGGGTCGCGACCACCAGCCGCGGCCCGACGAGCCGCCGGGTCACGCGACGGCCGCCTGCTGCGCCGCGACCAGCTCCGCCACGCCCTTCTCCGCGAGGTCAAGCAGCGTCCCGAGCTCGGCCCGGCTGAACGTCGCCCCCTCGGCGCTCCCCTGCACCTCGATCAGCCCCAGCCCGTCGGTCAGCACGAAGTTCGCATCCGTCCCCGCCGCGCTGTCCTCGGCATAGTCGAGGTCCAGCACCGGCTGCCCGCCATAGATCCCGCAGCTCACCGCCGCGACATGCGCGACGATCGGATCGGTCTTCACCGTCCCCGCCTGCATCAGCCGGTTGACCGCCAGTCGCAGCGCGACCCAGCCGCCGGTGATCGACGCGCAGCGCGTCCCGCCGTCCGCCTGAAGCACGTCGCAGTCGACGGTGATCTGCCGTTCGCCGAGCGCCACCCGGTCGATCCCGGCCCGAAGGCTCCGCCCGATCAGCCGCTGGATCTCCTGCGTCCGCCCCGACTGCTTGCCAGCCGCGGCCTCGCGTCGCGTGCGCGTCGTCGTCGAGCGCGGCAGCATCCCGTACTCCGCCGTCACCCAACCGAGCCCCGTCTTGCGCATGAACGGCGGCACCGTCTCCTCGACGCTCGCGGTGCAGAGCACGTGGGTGTCGCCCATCCGGATCAGGCAGGATCCCTCGGCGTGCCGGGTGAAGCCGGTCTCGATCGTGACGGTGCGCAGCGCGTCGGCGGCGCGGCCGGAGGGGCGCATGCATCTCTCCTTCGGGCAATGCTTGTGGCCCGCCTCTTAGCCCGCGTCCCGGCCCGCGTCCAGCACGGGCGGCTCCGCCAGACCGCCGGCGGAATTGACCCCGCCGCCCCCGGCCCTTAAGTCTTGGGGCAGTGTTCGCCCGGAACGCCTATCCCGGAACCCCGCCGTTGAGCGCACCCCGCTCCCCGCTGTCCGAGATGAACGAGCGCTCGCGCGAGGTCTTCCGCCGGCTGGTCGAGACCTATCTCTCGACCGGCGAGCCGGTCGGCTCGCGCACCCTCGCGCGCACCCTGAGCGAAGGCGTCTCGCCCGCGACCATCCGCAACGTGATGCAGGATCTCGAGCTTCTCGGCCTCCTCGACGCCCCGCATGTCTCCGCCGGACGCATCCCGACACAGCTCGGCCTGCGGCTCTTCGTCGACGGCATCCTCGAGGTCGGTGACGTCTCGGGCAGCGAGCGGGCCGAGATCGAGCGCTCCCTCGGTGGCCAGGACCGCGACCTCACCGCCATCCTCGACCGCGCCGGCGATCTGCTCTCCGGCCTCACCCACGGCGCGAGCCTGGTTCTGGCGCCGAAGACCGAGGCGCCGATCCGCCACATCGAGTTTGTCGCCCTCGGCGCCGACCGTGCCCTGGTCGTCCTCGTCACCGCCGACGGCCAGGTCGAGAATCGGGTCCTCATCCCGCCCGCCGGCCTCACGCCGTCGGCAATGCAGGCGGCCGCGAACTTCCTCAACGCGGTGCTGCAGGGCCGCACGCTCGGCGAGATGCGCAGCGTGGTGGTGGCCGAGATCGCCCGCCACCGCGCCGAACTCGACGCGCTGTCGCAACACCTGATCGAGTCCGGCGTGGCCCTCTGGGCCGAGGACGGCGAGGGCCGCCCGGAGCGGCTGATCGTCCGCGGCCGCGCCAATCTTCTCGACGGTGCCGAGGACGCCGCGCAGCTCGAGCGCATTCGCGAGCTCTTCGACGACCTCGAGCGCAAGCACGACCTCGCCCAGCTCCTCGAGCTCACCCAAGGCGGCGAAGGTGTCCGGGTCTTCATCGGTTCGGAGAACAAGCTTTTCTCACTTTCGGGTTCCTCTCTGGTGGTCTCTCCCTATATGAATGCGGATCGCAAGATCATCGGTGCGGTGGGGGTGATCGGACCGACGCGGCTCAACTACGGGCGGATCGTCCCGATCGTCGACTACACCGCGCAGCTGGTCGGCCGGCTCGTGTCGAGCCGCTCCCAGGGCTAGGGCGAAAGAGCGAGATGGCGAAGAGCAAGAACAGGCACGACCTGATGGGCGAGAGCGAAGATCCCTTTCTCGACGATCCCGAGGCCGAGGCGGACGAGGACGCCGACGACATCGTCGAGGCCGCCGCGCGCGACGAGACCTCCACGCTCCGCGCCGAGGTCGCCGATCTCAAGGACCGGCTGCTGCGCGCCTTCGCCGACGTCGAGAACATCCGCAAGCGCGCCGAGCGCGATCGCCGCGATGCCGAGCTCTATGCCTCGACCCGTTTTGCCCGTGACCTCTTGTCGGTATACGACAACTTCGACCGTGCGCTCAGCGCGGTCACCGAAGGTGCGCGCCAGGCGGCGCCGGGGCTGATCGAGGGGATCGAGCTGACGCAGCGCGACCTGCTCTCGGCCTTCGAGAAGCACAAGATCGCGCGCATCGAGCCCCAGGCCGGCGACCGCTTCGACCCCAAGCTGCATCAGGCGATGTTCGAGGCACCGGTGCCCGGAACCAAGGCCGGCGACATCATCCAGGTGATGGGCACAGGCTTCACCATCGGCGACCGCCTGCTCCGCCCCGCCCAGGTCGGGGTCTCCTCCGGCGGCCCCGCGATGCCGGCAAATTCGGCGGGGTAGTCCTTCCCCCCGTGGCGCCCGCAGGGTTTCCTGGCATTCGCCGAGGTTGCAGTCCGGTTAGCAGCTTGACCATCTATTATAGTGCGATCAATGACTTGACCCAAGTGTGCACCTTCACCATCCGGGTCAACCGCGCCCCGATCATCCCCCTCAACTCGTAGACCAGCGCCAGGGCATCGCGCGGGCTGAGTTCGTCGGGGTGCACGCCGCTCAGCCGCGCCTCGACCGCCGAGGGCGCCGGCGGTGGCGGCGGTGGTGGCCGGACGGCCGCAAAGAGCGGCAGGTCGTCGACCAGCGCCCGCGGCTTGCCGCCGCCCTCGCGCTCGCCCTTCTCCAGCGCCTCGAGCACCACCCGGGCCCGCTCCAGCACCGCCGGCGGCAGCCCGGCGAGCCGCGCCACCTGTACCCCGTAGGAGCGGTCCGCGGCCCCGTCGACCACCTCGTGCAGGAAGACGACCTCTCCCTCCCACTCCCGCACCGCCACGGTGGCATTGCGCAGGCCCGGCAGCCGCGCGGCCAGCGCGGTCAACTCATGGTAGTGCGTCGCGAACAGCCCGCGGCAGCGGTTGACGTCGTGCAGGTGCTCGAGCACCGCCCAGGCGATCGAGAGCCCGTCATAGGTGGCGGTCCCGCGTCCGATCTCGTCGAGGATCACCAGCGCCCGCGGCCCCGCCTGGTTCAGGATCGCCGCCGTCTCCACCATCTCGACCATGAAGGTCGACCGCCCGCGCGCCAGGTCGTCCGCCGCGCCGACCCGGCTGAACAGCTGGTCGACGATGCCGATCTCCGCCGCCTCCGCCGGCACGAACGACCCGATCTGTGCGAGGAGCGCGATCAGCGCGTTCTGCCGCAGAAAGGTCGACTTGCCCGCCATGTTCGGTCCGGTGACCAGCCAGAGCGGCCGCGCCGCCTCCGCATCGGCGCCCATCTCGCAGTCGTTGGCGACGAAGCTGCCGCCGCTCCGCCGCAGCGCCTGCTCGACCACGGGGTGCCGCCCGCCCGCCACCCGGAAGGCGCGCGCCTCGACCACCTCCGGCCGCACCCAGTCCTCGCCGCGCGCGAGGTCGGCCAGCCCGGCCGCCACGTCGATCTCCGCAAGCGCCTTCGCCGTCCCGCCGATCGCGCCGCCGCATTCCAGCACCATTGCGCGCAGGTCCTCGAAGATGCGCTTCTCGATCGCGAGCGCATGTCCGCCCGCGTTGAGGATCCGGGTCTCGATCTCGGCGAGGGCGAGCGTCGTGAAGCGGATCGCGCTCGCGGTGGTCTGGCGATGCACGAAGAGTTCGGCCAAGGGCGGCTTCAGCATCCGCTCGGCATGCGTTGCCGGGGTCTCGATGAAGTACCCGAGCACGTTGTTGTGGCGGATCTTCAGCGCCCCGACCCCGCTCTGCCGGGCGTATTCCGCCTGCAACTCGGCGATCACCCCGCGCCCCCGGTCGCGCAGCCGGCGCGTCTCGTCGAGCTCCTCGTCGAACCCCGCCGCCACGAACTCGCCGTCCCGCGCGAGGAGCGGCGGCTCTTCGACGAGCGCCTCGCCGAGCCGCGCGACCAGCTCGCCATGCCCGCCGAGCGCCTCCCGTGCCGTCGCCAGCACGTCGGGCACCTCGTCCGCGAGCGCTCCGCGCAGCCGCTCGGCCTGCATCAGCCCGTCTCGAAGCGCCGCGAGGTCCCGCGGACCGCCACGGTCGAGCGCCAGCCGCGACAAGGCGCGTTCCAGGTCGGGCGCCCGCCGCAGCAGCTCGCGCACCCGCCGCGCCTCCTCCGTCCCGAGGTGGAAATGCGCCACCGCCGCCTGCCGCGCCCGCACCAGCCGGGCGTCGGTCGAGGGTGCGTTCAGCCGCGTTTCGATCAGCCGCCCGCCGCCGCCGGTCAGCGTCCGGTCGATCGCCGCGAGCAGCGAGCCGTCGCGGCCCCCGGCAAGGCTCCGGGTCAACTCGAGATTGCGCCGGGTCGCGCCGTCGATCTGCATCAGTCCGCCCGCTCCCTCGCGCACCGGCGGGCGCAGCAGTGGCAGCCGGCCGCGCTGGGTCAATTCGAGGTAGTCGACGATCGCCCCCAGCGCCGCCACCTCGGCGCGCCCGAAGGCGGCAAAGCCGTCGAGCGACTGTACCTTGTAGACCCGCGCCACCCGCGCCGCCGCGGACGCCGAATCGAAGCTCGCCCGCGCCAGCGGTGTCGCCACCGCCCCGGCCTCGCCGACGAGCTCGCGCAGATCGTTCTCCAGCGCTTCCGACACCAGCACCTCGCGCGGGGCGAGCCGCGCCAGCATCGGCCCGAGCATCACCCGCGGGCATTCGGTCACCGTCAGGTCGCCGGTCGAGACGTCGACCCAGGCGAAGGCGCCCGCGTCGCGGATCTCGGCCCAGGCGGCGAGATAGTTGTGCCGCCGCGCCTCGAGCAGGCTCTCCTCGGTCAGCGTTCCCGGCGTGACCAGCCGGACAACCTCGCGCCGGACCACCGACTTCGACCCGCGCTTTCGCGCCTCGGCCGGATCCTCCATCTGCTCGCAGACCGCGACCCGGAAGCCCTTGCGGATCAGCGTCAGGAGATACCCCTCGGCCGCATGCACCGGCACGCCGCACATCGCGATGTCCTGCCCGAGGTGCTGGCCGCGCTTGGTCAGCGCGATGTCGAGCGCCGCGCTGGCCGCCTCGGCATCCGCGAAGAACATCTCGTAGAAGTCGCCCATCCGGTAGAACAGCAGCGCGTCCGGGTGCTGCGCCTTGTTCTCGAGGTATTGCGCCATCATCGGCGAGATGTTGGGGTTGTCGCTCACCGTTGATCCTCGCTCGCGGACCCCGGTGTAGCCGCGGCCGGCGATCAAGGCCAGACCGGCGCCGCCTCGATCAGTCGCCCGCGGACGACACTCCCAGCACGGGCCCGATCTCGGCCGCGACCGTGCCCTGCGCCTGCCGCACCTTCGCCTGCAGCGCCGCTACGGAAGCCCGCCCGGAATCCGAGCCGACGGCGGACTCGAGCGTTCCGCCCACCGCCTCGCTGGCGGCGAGCGCCGCCGCGAAGCCTGCATCGACCCGAGCCGCCGCTTCCGGCGGCAGCGCCGGGCCGAAGACTGCGGCCGCGTAGTTCCGCAGCGCCGCGAGCGAGAGCTCGACGTTGCGCAGCGAGCGCCCGGAGCGCCAGGCCTCGGCCTGGTGCGGATCGTGGCTGTCGAGCACACGGCCGATCCGCAGCTCGGCATCGGTCGCGAGCCCGTCGTGCAGCGCCGCATAGAGGCTGGCGGTCGCGGCGTCGGGGCTCGTCCAGTCGGTGTTGCCGGCGGCGCCGGCGGTCAGGAGCGCCTGACCCCAGCGATCCTGCCAGTCCGACAGCATCGCCGCGGCGGTGTTCGACAGGTTCCGCGTCACCGCCATCAGCAGCTCGCAGGAGTAGGCATCGGCCGAGATCGGCGGCGCCCCCGACCGGTAGAGCAGGTATTCGACCGCGAACAGGCCGCGGTCGGCGGCGGGCGTGGTGGCGAAGGCGGCGCGATCCTCGGCCACCGGGTCGCTGTCGGCCAGCAGCGCATCGAGCGCCTTCGGCGTATCGGTCTCGCTCGCCGGCCAGTCGTCGATCGCGTCGGTGCGGCCGGGCGCTGCGGCAGGTCCGAAGCGATAGGCTTCGACCGCGATCCAGGCGTCGAAGGCGGCATCGAAGGCGGCCTTTACCGGACCGGCCTCGATCGGCCCCTCGCCGGAACAGGCACCGTCGGCCTCGGCGGCCAGCGTCTCGGTGGTCTCTGCCAGCCGCTGGTAGCCGGGCAGGAGGACGTCCGAGAGCGCGCGCTGCGCCAGCGCAGCCTGGTCCGGCGCAGCGATGGCTCCGGAGGCGGCGGTGAGCAGGGCGAGGGTGGCGAGCGTCAGATGCATGGCGGCGACTCCTGCAAGGGATCAGAGCCCCGTTTTCGGCCTACGGCAATTGCGCCATGCTGTCGCGTCCCTTGTGGAGAGTTGCATTCGCCGGGGCGGCGTCCCAGGTTCGATGCATAGCGACGGAGAGACCCATGTGCCGAAACATCAGGCCGCTCTTCAACTTCGAGCCCCCGGCGAGCGACGACGAGATCCGCGCGGCCGCCGTGCAGTTCGTGCGCAAGATCAGCGGCTTCACCCAGCCCTCGCAGGCGAACGCGGCGGCGTTCGAGCGGGCGGTCGACGAAGTGGCGAGCACCTCGCGCCGTCTGCTCGCGTCGCTGGTGACCCACGCCGACCCGCGCGACCGGCAGGTCGAGGCGGAGAAGGCACGCGAGCGGAGCCGCCTGCGCTTCGCGCGCTGACGATCACCCGTTCTCGCGCAGGACCTGGCCGGCGAGGTAGAGCGAGCCGCAGACGAGGATGCGGCAGTCAGGTTCGGCGGCGGTGATCGATGCGACGGCGGCCGCGACGTCGGCGGAGGGCTCGGCGCGGGAGAATCCCGCCGCACGCGCCGCATCGACCGTTTCTTCGGCGGTCAGCGTCGCCTCGCCGGGGATCGAGACGGCGTGCAGCGAGCCTGCAAGCGCGACGAGCGGGCGCAGGAAGCCGGTCGCGTCCTTGGTGCGCAGCATGCCGGTTACGAGGTGCAGCGGCCGCGGCGGCAGGCGGGTCAGCGCCTCGGCGAGCGCGAGGCCGGCGGCGGGGTTGTGGCCGCCGTCGAGCCAGAGTTCGGCCTGACCGGCGGCCTCGACCAGCGGCCCGCGGCGGAGGCGCTGCAGCCGCGCCGGCCATTCGGCGCGCGTCAGCGCAGCGGCACAGGCGGCCTCGTCCATGCCGAGAGCGCGCAGCGCGGCCAGCGTGATGCCGGCGTTGCCGACCTGGTGCGCACCGATCAGCCGTGGCGGCGGCAGGTCGAGAAGGCCATTGGGGTCGAGGAAGGCGAGTCGGCCGTGCTCCTCCCAAACCTGCCAGTCCTGGTTCTCGACCATCAGCGGCGCGACCATCCGGGTGGCGCGGGCCTCGATCACCGCCAGCGCTTCCGGTGCCTGCCGGCCCACGATGCCGAGGACGCCGTGCTTGAGGATGCCGGCCTTCTCGCCGGCGATCTCGGGCAGGGTCTCGCCGAGGTACTGCTGGTGGTCGACCGAGACCGGGGTGATGACGGTCAGCCGCGGCCGGTCGATGACGTTGGTGGCGTCGAGCCGGCCGCCGAGCCCGACCTCGAGCAGGGCGAAGTCGGCGGGCGTCTCGGCCATCGCGAGGAAGGCGGCGGCGGTGGTGATCTCGAAGAAGGTGATCGGGGCGTCGCCGTTCGCCGCCTCGCAGCGCTCGAGCCCGGCGATCAGCCGGTCCTCGGAGATGAGCTCGCCGGCGAGGCGGATGCGCTCGTGGAAGCGCACGAGGTGCGGCGAGGTGTAGACGTGGACCCGCTTGCCCGCGGCCTCGAGCCCGGCGCGCAGCATCGCCACCACCGAACCCTTGCCGTTGGTGCCGGCGACGTGGATCACCGGCGGCAGCTGCCGCTCGGGGTGGCCGAGCGCCGCAAGCAGCCGCTCGATGCGGCCGAGGCTTAGGTCGATGACCTTGGGATGCAGGCGAGTGAGCCGGTCGAGGACGCGGTCGCTCGTCCCCGCCGGCGGGGGCGCCATGTGGGTCATTCGGCGGCGGCCCTGGCCTCCTCGGGGGCGGGCAGGTCGCCGTGCACGAAGGGCGGCTGGTGAGTCAGGAGCCGCAGGATCGAGCCGAGCTCCTCGCGGATGTCCTTGCGCTGCACCACCCGGTCGAGCATCCCGTGCTCGAGCAGGTACTCGGCGCGCTGGAAGCCCTCGGGCAGCGTCTCGCGGATGGTCTGCTCGATGACGCGTGGCCCGGCGAAGCAGATCAGCGCCCCGGGCTCGGCGATCTGGATGTCGCCGAGCATCGCATAGCTTGCGGTCACGCCGCCCGTGGTCGGGTGCGTGAGCACGACGACATAAGGAAGCCCCGCCTCCTTCAGCATCTCGACCGCGACGGTCGAGCGCGGCATCTGCATCAGGCTGAGGATGCCCTCCTGCATCCGCGCGCCGCCCGCGGCGGCGAAGAGAATCATCGGGCACTTGCGCTTTACCGCCCGCTCGGCGCCGGCCACGATCGCATTGCCGACGTGCATCCCCATCGAGCCGCCCATGAAGGCGAAGTCCTGGCCGACGCAGATCACCTTGAGCCGGCCGATCTCGCCCTCGGCGACCAGCATCGCCTCTTCCTCGCCGGTCTTGCGGCGGGTGTCGCGCAGGCGGTCGACGTACTTCTTCTGGTCCTTGAAGTTGAGCGGGTCGGTCAGCGGCTTCGGCACCGGGATCTCGACGAAGACCCCGCCGTCGAAGAGCGCGGTGAAGCGGTCGCGCGGGCTGATCGCGAGGTGGTGACCGCAGTTGGTGCAGACGTTGAGGTTGTCGGCGAGCTCGCGGTGGAACAGCATCGTGCCGCAGTTCTCGCACTTGACCCACAGGTTCTCGGGCACCTCGCGCCGCGTGAACAGCGAGTTGATCTTCGGGCGGACGTAATTGGAGATCCAGTTCATCGCGGGCTGGCTCCTGCGGCGACAGTCAAGGGCCTAGATAGAACCCGCACCCTCTGATTGCAATCGCCGACGCCCGGCGCGCCAGCCGCGCCAGACCGCCCAGGCGGCGACCGCGACCCCGAGGTCGAAGGCGATCCCCAGCGCGGCGTCCCGGCCGGCGGGTTCCACCTCGACCACCCAGAGCGCGAGGTCGGAGAGAAGCGGCGTTGCGGGCGCGAGGATCAGCAGCGCCACGACGTTGTTGGCGAAGTGCAGGCCGATCGCCGTCGACAGGCCGCCGGTCTTCACGGTGACGTCGGCAAGCAGGAGGCCGATCACCGTCGCGGCGCCGACCATCAGCCAGGCATTGCGCGGACCCGCCTCGGCGTTGAAGTGCGACAGGCCGAAGAGCAGCGCCGGCAGGAGCAGCCAGGCGAAGGGCGACCGGAAGCGGGCGGCGAGCCCCTGCATCAGGAAGCCGCGGAAGGCGATCTCCTCGGCGGCGGTCTGGATCAGCAGGGCCCCGAGAACGAGCGGCAGCCGCGCCAGCCAGCTCGGAACGTCCGCCTGCCGCGTCACCTCGCTGAAGCCGAAGGCGAGCGCCACCGACAGCGCGCCGAGCCCGCCCGCCACCGCGGCGCCGGCCGCGAAGGCCCGCGGCACGAAGCCCCGCGGACCGATCAGCGTTGCCGCCGGCCGGCGCTGCAGCCAGCGCGCCGCGACGCCGACGCCGAGGATCATCCCCGCGAAGCTCGCGAGGTAGGCGATCAGCAGCCCCGCCGGCGATGCGCGGACCTGCGGGACCGCAAGCACGATCAGGAAGGCCGCGGTCCAGAACAGGATCGCGAGGACCACCCCGGCGAGCAGCCGCCAGAGCTCCGGCCGGTGCCGCGCGGGCGCGACCCAGGCTTCGAACCGTGCGCTTCGCTCCGGCTGCATTTGCATTGGTCTCCCTCTTCACCCCCGGCAGGTTACGGCGCGCCTCGCCCGGGTCCAGCCCGGCCATGGCGTGTCCGTGCTTGAGATTCGGCGATGGCTCGCCTATGCCCGAGCGGTTAACCAAGCTTGGTCTAGCGAGGAAAACCCGATGGACGTCCCCAAGTTCGACAAGAGCCGGCTGCCCAGCCGCCATGTGACCGAGGGGCCGGAGCGGGCGCCACACCGCAGCTACTATTACGCGATGGGCCTCGGCGATGCAGAGATCCACCAGCCCTTCGTCGGGGTCGCCACCTGCTGGAACGAGGCCGCCCCCTGCAACATCGCGCTCAACCGGCAGGCGCAGGCAGTGAAGCTCGGGGTCAAGGAGGCGATGGGGACGCCGCGCGAGTTCACCACCATCACCGTGACCGACGGCATCGCCATGGGCCACGAGGGGATGCGCTCGTCGCTCGCCAGCCGGGAGGCGATCGCGGACACCGTCGAGCTGACGATGCGCGGGCATTGCTACGACGCGCTGGTCGGCCTCGCGGGATGCGACAAGAGCCTGCCCGGAATGATGATGGCAATGGTGCGGCTGAACGTGCCGAGCGTCTTCATCTACGGCGGCTCGATCCTGCCGGGCCGGGTGCCGGCCGGCGCGCCGGTGCCGGCGGACTTCGCCGGCCGCGACCTGACGGTGCAGGACATGTTCGAGGCGGTCGGGCGCCACCAGAGCGGCACGCTCGGCAACGCCGCGCTCGAGATCCTCGAGCGGGTGGCCTGTCCGTCGGCCGGCGCCTGCGGCGGGCAGTTCACCGCCAACACCATGGCTTGCGTCAGCGAGGCGATCGGACTGGCGCTCCTCAACTCCTCCGGGGCGCCGGCGCCTTACGAGAGCCGCGACCAGTACGCGACCGCCAGCGGCGTCGCGGTGATGCGGCTCCTGGAGAAGAACATCCGCGCCCGCGACGTGGTGACGCGCCGGAGCCTCGAGAACGCCGCGCGGGTCGTCGCCTGCACCGGCGGATCGACCAACGGCGGGCTGCACCTTCCGGCGATCGCGCACGAGGCAGGGATCGAGTTCACCCTGCAGGACGTCTGCGACATCTTCCACGACACGCCGTACTTCGTCGACCTCAAGCCCGGCGGCAAATATGTCGCCAAGGATCTGTTCGAAGCCGGCGGCGTGCCGATCGTGCTCAAGGAGCTGCTGCGCGACGGGCTGCTGCACGGCGACTGCATGACCGCGAGCGGCCGCACGATCGGCGAAGAGCTCGACGACATCCGCGGCGAGGCGGACGGCCGGGTGATCTATCCGATCCACACGCCGATCTCGAAGACCGGCGGCGTGGTGGGGCTGATCGGCAACCTCGCCCCCGAGGGAGCGATCGTGAAGGTCGCCGGCATGTCCGCCGAGGAGCAGGTCTTCACCGGCCCGGCGCGCGTCTTCGAGTGCGAGGAGGACGCTTTCGACGCGGTGCAGAAGCGTACGTACAAGGAGGGGGAGGTCATCGTGATCCGCAACGAGGGACCGGTCGGCGGACCGGGAATGCGCGAGATGCTGGCGACCACCGCCGCGCTCTCCGGCCAGGGGATGGGCAAGAAGGTGGCGCTGATCACCGATGGCCGCTTCTCGGGCGCCACCCGCGGCTTCTGCGTCGGCCACGTCGGGCCGGAGGCGGCGAAGTGCGGGCCGATCGCGCTCCTGCGCGACGGCGACATGATCACCCTCGACGCGGTGAAAGGCTCGATCTCGGTCGCGCTCGACGAGGCCGAGCTCGAGGCGCGGCGCAAGGACTGGGCGGGCCCGCGCCCGACCATCTACGGCGCCGGCGCACTCTGGAAGTACGCGCAGCTCGTCGGTCCCACCCGGCTCGGGGCCGTCACCCATCCCGGCGCCCGCGACGAGAAGCACGTCTATGCCGATCTCTGAGCGCCGGCTCACCGGCCTCGCCGCCGCCGCGACGCTGATGCTCGCGGCGGGCGGCCTCTCGTCGGCGGCCTGGGCGGGGCCCGCCAACAGCACCAAGGTGAACGTCGACGGCCAGGCGGTGACGATCGTCGCCCCGCCCGGCTTCTGCGTCGATGCCAAGAGCACGACGACGACCACCGCAGGCGCCTTCGTGCTGATGAGCGACTGCACGCTGCTCGGCGCCGCGAAGACCGGCAAGCCGCCGATCGGTGCGGCGCTGACCGCGAGCGTCTCGAACGGCGGCATCGCCGGCGAGGGCGACAGTGAGACCGGCACCCTCGACGACCTCGAGGACTTCGCCGCCACCGCCGACGGCCGCGCCGTCCTCGGCCGCAGCGGCCAGGCCGGCCAGGTCAGGGTTCTCTCGAAGGTCAAGAGCGACGACGTGCTCTACCTCCTGATCGAGGACCGCGGCAAGCTGCCGGTCGCCGGCATCGAGCGCACCTTCTGGCGCGCTTTCCTCGACGTCAACGGACGGATGGTGGCGCTCTCCGAGCTCGGCTTCGAGGGCGCCGGCCTCGACCGGCAGGCGGCGTTGAACCACCTCGGCGCGCTCGCTGCGGCGATCCGCGCCGCCAACCCGCCCGCGCGGCAGGATCGTCTCAAGCTCGGCGGGTAGTCCGGCGGGCGCCAGCCGACGTTGTGTACGCTGGATCGCGTCGAGCCCGCGCGCAGGGTGCGCGGTGCAGTCCGACCGCGCCGCCCCGCGCGATCCCGCTGCTCAGCCGCGCAGCCCGTCCATGATCGCGACCAGCTCCGCGCTGATCCCGGGCTCGCTCAGCGCGTGACCGGCCGTCGCGACCATGCGCAGCGTCGACCCGGGCCAGGCCTGATGCAGCGCGTTCGCGGTATAGGGCGGGCAGATCATGTCGTAGCGGCCCTGCACGATATGGCCGGGAATGCCGGCGATCCGCGGCATGTGCCGCATCACGTGGCCGTCGCCGTCGAGAAAGCCGCCGTGGATGAAATAGTGGTTCTCCAGCCGGGCGAAGGCGAGCGAATAGCCCGACGAGGGGTGGCCGCGCGCCTCGCCGGGATCGAGCACGGCGAGGGACGATTCCCAACCCGCCCAGGCGCGCGCGAAGCGGGTCTGCTCGGCCAGGTCGTCGCCGAACAGCCGCTTGTGGTAGGCGCCGATCAGGTCGTGCCGCTCGTCCTCGGGGATCATCTGCGAGAAGGCCTTCCACGGCTCCGGCCAGAAATGCCCGGCCCCGCCGCCGTAGAACCAGTCGAGCTCTGCCTGCGTCATGGTGAAGACGCCGCGCAGCACCAGCGCCTCCACCCGCTCGGGATGGGTCTGGGCGTAGAGCAGCGCGAGGCAGGCGCCCCAGGAGCCGCCGAAGACCACCCAGCGCTCGATCTTCAGCTCCTCGCGGATGCGCTCGATGTCGGCGACCAGATCCCAGGTGGTGTTGTTCTCGACGCTCGCGTTCGGGCTCGACCGGCCGCAGCCGCGCTGGTCGAACAGCACCGCGCGGTAGTGGCCCGGGTCGAAGAAGCGGCGCATCCCCGGCGAACAGCCGCCGCCCGGGCCGCCGTGCAGCACCACGACCGGTGCCCCGTCCGGCCGGCCGCACTGCTCGACGTAGACGTGATGCCCGCCCGGCATTTCCATGACCTGCTGGCGGAAGGGCTCGATCGGAGGGTAGAGTCCGCTCCGATGGGCGCTGCCGGGATGGTTCGGGTGTTCCTTCATGGAATGCGTGCTGACCTTCCCGACTTTGCCGTGGACAATCGCAGTTTGGAGCCATGAGCGCAACGCAAACGACCGGTACGGTTGACGAGGGCGAGGTCGCCAAGTTCGAGGCGATGGCCGCCGAGTGGTGGGATCCCGACGGCAAGTTCCGCCCGCTGCACATGCTGAATCCATGCCGGCTCGACTACACCGTCGCCCAGATCGCCGCCGAGTTCGGCCGCGATCCGAAGGCGCGCACGCCTTTCGCGGGCCTGCGCATCCTCGATATCGGCTGCGGCGGCGGGCTGCTGGCCGAGCCGATGGCACGGCTCGGCGCCGAGGTGGTGGGGGTGGATGCGGCCGCCCGCAACATCCCGGTGGCGAGGCTGCACGCCGAGCAGTCCGGGCTGGCGATCGACTACCGCCACGGCACGGCGGAGGGGCTCGCCGCCGAGGGCGAGCGCTTCGATGTCGTGCTCAACATGGAGGTGGTCGAGCATGTCGCGGACCCCGCCGCCTACCTCGGGGCGTGCCACGACCTCCTCAAGCCCGGCGGCCTCATGGTCTGCTCGACGATCAACCGCAACCCCAAGAGCTGGCTGCTCGCCATCGTCGGCGCCGAGCACGTGCTGCGCTGGCTGCCCCGGGGCACCCACGACTGGCACCGCTTCATCACCCCCGACGAGCTTTTCGCGCTCTTGCGCGGCGCCGGCCTCGCGCCGGTCGACCGCAAGGGCTTCGTCTTCGACCCGCTCGGCTGGCGCTGGCGGCTCTCCGACCGCGACGTCTCGGTCAACTACGTGACGACCAGCCTGCGGCCCGCCTGACGCTCCGACCCGGCGGCTTCGGCGACCCCGTGCCGCACCTCAATCGGGGTCGAGCAGCTCGCGCAGCCGGCGCAGCACCGGCAGCGCGCCGCGCATCCGCTCGGGGCCGAGGCCGCGGACCACGTGGTCGAACACCGGCGTGATCGCCTCGACCGCGCGGTCGCGGGCGGCGCGGCCGGCGGGGCTGATCGAGACCCGCTTGCGGCGACCGTCCTCCCAGTCGGGGCGCACGTGGACGTAGCCGGCGGCGTCGAGCCGGCCGAGGGTGTTGGTCATTGCTCCCTTGGTGACGTGGAAGACGCGGGCGAGCTGCGCCGGGGTCTTCTCGCCGCCGAGCCGGGCGAAATGGTTGAGCACCATGAAATGCGAGAACTCCATCCCGCGCGGCAGCACCCGGGTAAGCCGGGTGCGGGCGAGCTGCTCGACCATCACGATCTCGCTGAAGAGCGCGATCACCATCGGGTCGTGCGGCGGCTCCTCGCTCATGTCGGGCAGGCGTAGTCGCGGTCGTGGCCGAGGGAGGGGACGCGGGCGCGGGCGCGGGCGACCTCCGCCGGATCGATGTCGACGAAGCTGACACCGACCGCCTCGCCGGCGTCGAGCAGCACCTCGCCCCAGGGCGCCACCGCCAGGCTGTGCCCCCAGGTCTGCCGCGACGGACCGCTCGCCGCCGCATGCCTTCCGGACTGCGCCGGCGCCAGCACGTAGGCGCCGGTCTCGATCGCCCGGGCGCGCAGCAGCACCTCCCAATGCGCCCGCCCGGTCGGCACGGTGAAGGCCGAGGGCACGCTCAGCACCTCTGCCCCGGCCTGCGCGAGGTCGCGATAGAGCTGCGGGAAGCGGAGGTCGTAGCAGACCGTCATCCCGAGCCGGAGCCCCGCGGCCTCCGCCAGCACCGCGCGCTCCCCGGGCCGATAGGCCGCCGACTCGCGGTAGCTCTCACCGGCGTCGAGCGTCACGTCGAACATGTGGATCTTGTCGTAGCGGGCGCGGATGCGGCCAGCCGGACCGATCAGGAAAGAGCGGTTGACGAAGCGGCCATCTGCGCCGCCGCCCTTCAGGCAAAGCGAGCCGATCAGGAGCCAGATTGCGCACTCGCCCGCCACCGCCGCGAGACGCGCGAGCGTCGGGTCGTCCGCCTCCTCGACCAGCACCGCGCGTTGCCGCGCCCGGTCGGAGGAGACGATGTTGGTGCACTCCGGGGTCAGCGCCAGCGCCGCGCCGCCGGCCGCGGCCTCGCGCAGCAGCGCCTCGGTCACCGCGAGGTTGCTGCCCGGATCGTCACCGGAGCAGAGCTGGATCAGCGCCGCCCGCATGACCGTTCAGTCGTCGGCGAGCAGGCGGTCGAGCCTCCCCGACCGCTCGAGCTCGTAGATTTCTTGGAAGCCGCCGACGTGGCTGCCGCCGATGAAAATCTGCGGCAGCGTGTTCCGCCCGGCCGCGCGCCCGACCATCTCCTGCCGCCGCTCGGGCGCCTCGATCACGTCGATCTCGTCGAAGGGGACCCCCTTGTCGGCCAGGAGCCGCCGCGCGAGATGGCTGTAGCTGCACCAGGGAGAGCCGTACATCGTCACAGGTTTCATGCCGGGCACCGGAAGGAGACGCGCGCGACTATAGGCCGAGCGAATCCTCGAAGGCAACGCGGGCCAGGACCAGCACGTCGACCCCGCCGGCGCCGGCCGCCCGCAGCGCCTCGGCGCAGGTCGAGAGCGTGGCGCCCGTGGTCAGCACGTCGTCGACGAGGAGCACGCGGCGGCCCGCAAGCGCGGCGGCGCGACGCGGGTTGACCAGGAAGGCGCCGGCCTGGTTCGCCGCCCGGACGGCGCGGTTGCCGGTCTGCGGCGGGGTCGCGCGTCGCCGCAGCAGCAGGTCGGGGACGACCGGCCGGCCGGAAAGCCGCCCCAGCCGCCGGGCAAGCTCGGCCGACTGGTTGTAGCGCCGCCGCAGCAGCCGCAGCCAGTGCAGCGGCACCGGCGCCACCAGATCGGCCTCTGCGAGCAGCGGGCGGCCGGCGGTTTGCATCCAGCCTGCCAGCGGCGGCACCATGTCGAGCCGGTCGGCGTGCTTCAGCGCCAGCACCACCTTGCGCCCGGCGCCGGCATAGAGGATCGCCGCCGCCCCCCGGTCCCAGGCCGGTGGATGGCGGGTGCAGGACTCGCAGACGTCCTCCGCCCCCGCCGCGCCGATCAGCGGCGCCCCGCAGCGGCGGCAGACGGTGCCGGCGATGAAGTGGGTATCGCGCCAGCAGGCCGGGCAGAGCCCGTGCGGCCGGTCGGTCGCCTCGGTGCAGGCGAGGCAGCGCGGCGGATAGATGGTGTCGACGATCGCGGCCTTCAGCGCCTGCAGCATGGCAAAGCTCCGCTCCCGCCCCTATGTTTGCCCCGAGGAAGCACGCATGACGACGCCACCGGACCTGTTCGACGCCGACCTGCTCGCCCGCCGCCGTGCCCGCGCGGCGCAGCTCGGTGGCGCCGACTTCCTGCACATCGCGGTGGCCGGCGAGATCGCAGAAAGACTGACCGAGGTTAACAGGTCGTTTCGGCGCCCCGCCATCATCGGCCCGCGCGCCGCGCTCTGGGCGGAGATCCTCTCCTCCGAGGCCGGTCTCGCGCCCGCGACGCTCGTGCCGGATGCCGCGGTGCTGGCGCTGGAGGAAGCCGCGCACGACCTCGTCGTTCACGCGCTCGCGCTGCACTGGGCAAACGATCCGGTGGGCCAGCTGGTGCAGGCGCGCCGTGCGCTCATGCCGGACGGCCTGCTGCTGGCCGCGCTCTTCGGCGGCGAGACGCTTTTCGAGCTGCGCGCGGTGCTGGCCGAGGCCGAGGTCGCCATGCTCGGCGGCCTCAGCCCGCGGGTGGCGCCGATGGGCGAGATCCGCGATCTCGGCGGCCTGCTGCAGCGGGCGGGCTTCGCACTGCCGGTGGCCGACAGCCGCCGCTTCGAGGTGAGCTACCCCGACCCGCTGGCGCTGATGCGCGACCTGCGGGCGATGGGCGAGACCAATGTCATGCACGAGCGGCTGCGCCGGCCGCTCCGCCGCGAGATGCTCGCACGCGCCGCCGCGCTCTACGCCGATCGCTTCGGGCTGCCGGACGGGCGGGTTCGCGCGAGCTTCGACGTCATCTTCCTGACCGGCTGGGCCCCCTCGCCCGATCAGCCGCAGCCGCTCCGCCCCGGCTCGGCGCGCAGCCGCCTCGCCGACGCGCTCGGAAGCGTCGAGCAAAGCGCGGGCGAGCCGGCGGGCACCCGACGGTGAGCCCGGCACCGCCCATCGCCAGAGAGGCCGCATGAACCAGCTCCCCACGTCGCTCGCCGTCCAAGCCGTCCGCCCGGCGCATGCCGCGGCGGATCACCCGCGCTTGCCGGAGCCGCGCATCGGCGTCGTCCTCGCCAACCTCGGCACCCCGGACGCGACCGACTACTGGTCGATGCGGCGCTATCTCGACGAGTTCCTGTCCGACCGGCGGGTGATCGACACGCCGCGCTGGAAGTGGCAGCCGCTGCTGCAGCTCGTCATCCTCAGCAAGCGCCCGTTCACCTCGGGCGCCAACTACCGCCGAATCTGGAACAAGGAGCTGGACGAAAGCCCGCTTCTCAGCACCACGCGGTCGCAGGCGACGGCGGTGGCGGCGGCGATGGCCGCACGCCACGGCGAGCGGGTGATCGTCGACTTCGCGATGCGCTACGGCAACCCTTCGACCCCTGCGGTCATCGGCCGGCTGCGCGATGCCGGCTGCGAGCGGATCGTCTTCTTCCCGCTCTACCCGCAATATTCGGCGACGACCACCGCCACCGCCAACGACGAAGCCTTCCGCGCGCTGATGGCGCTGCGCTGGCAACCGGCGATCCGGACGGTGCCTGCCTACCACGACCATCCGCTCTACATCGAGGCGCTGGCGCAGTCGGTGGAGACCGCCTATCGCGCGCTGCCGCGGCGGCCGGACGTCCTGGTGACGAGCTACCACGGCATGCCCGAGCGCTACCTCAGCGAGGGCGACCCCTACCACTGCCATTGCCACAAGACGTCGCGGCTGCTGCGCGACCGCCTCGGCTTTCCCGAGGAGGAGATGCTGCTGACCTTCCAGTCGCGCTTCGGGCGCGAGGAATGGCTGAAGCCCTACACGGTGGAGGAGGTCGCGCGGCTGGCCCGGGCCGGCAAGCGCCACATCGCAGTGATGGCGCCGGTCTTCTCGGCCGACTGCGTCGAGACGCTGGAGGAAATCCAGGAAGAGATCCGCGGCGCCTTCATGGCCGCGGGCGGCGAGAGCTTCACCTACATCCCGTGCCTGAACGCCGATCCGGCGCATGTCGAGATGATGGTGGCGATCCTCGAGCGCGAACTCGCCGGCTGGCTCTGAGCCGCGCGACGGCTGTCAGCCGTCGTCTCGCGGCAGCTGCACCGGGCGGAGCCCATGGGCGCCGGCAGCGGTCACGGCGGCGGAGATCGGCGCGATCGGACGGCCGCGGTAGATGTTGCCGCCGTCGCGGATCAGCACCTCGCCATTGGGAAGCTG
This sequence comes from uncultured Alphaproteobacteria bacterium, assembly GCA_963737485.1. Lineage (GTDB taxonomy): Bacteria > Pseudomonadota > Alphaproteobacteria > Rhodobacterales > Rhodobacteraceae > Amaricoccus. The sequence goes on from CAVTSR010000006.1 coordinate 280,148, forward strand.
CTCGACCAGATCGCCCTGGGCCGAGACGCAGCTCGATACCTTAATCGTCTGGTACATGACGGTTTTCCATCCCTCCGAACTTCTGCATCGCCCAGCATGCGATGAATGCTTTTCGGAAAGGTTAACCCACTCCATTACCTCAGTCACGCGTATATGACGAATTGGTGCACAACCATAGGGACTAGAGCCAATCGCGCAACACCGCCACCAGCGGCCGATCGGCGGGCGGCATAGCCAATTCGGCCAGTGCCCTTACGCCGACCCAGCGCAGCTCGGCGTGCTCCCGCGCCTGCGGGACCCCCTCCCAACGGCGGCAGGCGTAGAGCGGCATCAGCAGATGAAAATCGGCATAGGCGTGGCTGGCAAAGGTGAGCGGCGCGAGGCAGCTCGCCCAGGTGTCGATCCCGAGCTCCTCGTCCAGCTCCCGAATCAGCGCGGCCTCCGGCGTCTCCCCCGGCTCGACCTTGCCGCCGGGAAACTCCCAGAGCCCGGCCATCGCCTTGCCCTCGGGCCGCCGCGCCACCAGCACGCGCCCGTCGCGGTCGATCAGCGCCACCGCGACGACGAGGACGAGCTTCACGACCGCCCCGCCGTCAGGACCGATAGTCGGCGTTGATCTCGATGTAGCGATGCGTCAGGTCGCAGGTCCAGACCGTCGCCTCGCCGCCGCCCAGGCCGAGATCGACCGCGATGACGAGCTCGGGGTTCTTCATGTAGGCCGCCCCGTCGGCCTCGCGGTAGCCCGGCGCGACCCAGCCGTTCTCCGCCACCGTGATATCGCCGAAGCGGATAGTCAGTTGATCGCGATCCGCCGCGGCGCCGGACTTGCCCACCGCCATCACGATCCGTCCCCAGTTCGGATCCTCGCCCGCGATCGCGGTCTTCACCAGCGGCGAGTTGGCGATCGACAGCGCCACCTTGCGCGCGTCGGCCGCGCTCGCGGCGCCGGTCACCGCTACCTCCACGAACTTGGTCGCCCCCTCGCCGTCGCGCACCACCTGATGCGCGAGGTCGCGCATCACCCCGGTCAGGGCCGCGAGGAACGGCGCGCAACGCACGTCCCCGGCAGCCGTCAGCGGCGGCATCGGCGCCCGCCCGGTGGCGGCCAGCATCAGCGTGTCCGAGGTCGAAGTGTCGCCGTCGACGGTGATGCAGTTGAACGTCCGGTCCGACGCCTGCGCGACCATGTCCTGCAGCACCGGCCGGGCGACCGCCGCGTCGGTGAAGAGATAGACGAGCATCGTCGCCATGTCGGGCGCGATCATTCCCGAGCCCTTGGCGAAGCCGGTGATCGTCACCGGCACGCCGTCGAGCTCCACCCGCGCCGCCGCGCCCTTGGCAAAGGTGTCGGTGGTCATGATCGCCCGCGCCGCCTGCTCGCCGGCGTCTGCCGCGAGCCCGTCGCGCAGCGTGGCCATTGCCGCGACGATGCGCTCGGCCGGCAGCGGCTCGCCGATCACCCCGGTGGAAGCGACGAAGACATGCCCGACCGGGATGCCGAGCGCGGCCGCGGCCGCCCCCGCGGTCGCTTCGACCGCGGCGCGGCCGTTCGAGCCGGTGAAGGCGTTGGCGTTGCCCGAGTTGACGAGGATGGCAAAGCCGCTAGCCGCGTCAGCTGTCCCGTCGCCCTCCCGCAGCGCCGCGAGCTTCTCTTCGCACCAGAGCACCGGCCCCGAGCGCGTCGCCGACCGGGTGAACACTCCGGCGATCGACGCCCCGGGCGCGATCTCGGCGAGCATCACGTCGAGCCGGCCCTTGTAGCGCACGCCGGCCGCCGCGGCGGCGAAGCGCACGCCGTCGATCGCCGGCAGCCGCGGGAAGCCTCCCGCGGGCGCCAGCGGCGAGACCCTGCCCGCTGCCACGGCCCCGCGCCGTCAGTTGGTGAGCAGGTCGCTCTCGCGGATCGCCGCGGGCGCGATCGTCGTGGTCGGCTTGTCGATCTTGGCGCTCGCCCGCAGCTCGGTCAGCTTGGCCTGCAGCGCCGCCTGGCGCAGCTGCTCCTCGATCTGCGGCTGCGAGGCCTCGAGGGTGGGCGCGGTCGTCTCGCGCGTGTCGTCGAGCTTGATGATGTGCCAGCCGAACTGCGTCTTGATCGGCCCGGCCACGTCGCCGACCTTCATGTCCTTCACCGCGGTCTCGAACTCCGGGACCATCTGGCCCGCGGCGAACCACCCGAGGCTGCCGCCGTTCGCCGCCGAGCCGTCGCTGGAATTCTCCTTGGCGACCTCGGCGAAGTCCTTGCCGCCGTCGATCTCGGCCTTCAGCGCCTTGGCCTTGTCCTCGCTGTCGACGAGGATATGCGAGGCGTTCCACTCGGGCTGCGGCTTGAAGTCGGCGACGAGCTTGTCATAGGCGGCCTTGACCTTCGCCGGGTCGACCGCATCGGCCACCGCGGCATTGGCCGCGATGCCGGCGAGTTCGCCCCGCCGCTCGTTCTGCACCGCCAGCTTCACCGACAGCGGATCCGTGTCCGGCGAGGCCGAGATCTGGTCGGAGAGGAGTTGCTGGTCGACCATCTGGTCGATCAGCCCGTTCATCAGGACGTCGTCGGGCATCTGCTGATACTGCTGCGGCAGACGGTCGCGCATCGCGATCAGGTTGCCGAGCGTGATCTCGGTGCCGTTGACCGTGGCGACCACGGTCTTGGCATCATAGGGCTTGTCGTCGGCAAGGGCCGCGGAGCTGACCGCCATGCCGGCCAGAAGCGCCGCGGTGAGGAGGCTGCGCATGAAGATCTCCAGTTCGCGCGCCACCTTCGGCGCGCCTTGAATTCCGCTGGAGCGCCCGCTGGGGGCGCCGTTGACAGGCGCAGTGCAGCCGCTTACATGCCGATGCGACCGAAAACGGGCCTGCCCGCGCCACGCGGATGCTTAGACCGATCGGCGCGCATGAACAAGCGCCCCCGTCATGACAATTCGGTGGGCGGAAACCGGCGCGGGCCGCCGCAGGATTTTCGAGGACGAGCCTCTGATGATGGGTTTCGGAACGATCGCCAAGAAGGTCTTCGGGACGCCGAACGACCGCAAGATCAAGGCGACCCGCCCGCTGGTGGAACAGATCAACGCGCTGGAGCCCGCTTTCCAGGCCCTCGACGACGCCGGGCTGAAGGCCAAGACCGTCGAGTTCCGCGAGCGGCTCGGCAAGGGCGAAAGCCTCGACGACCTCCTGCCCGAGGCCTTCGCCAACGCCCGCGAGGCCGCGCGCCGCACCCTCGGCCTGCGCCCGTTCGACGTACAGCTGATGGGCGGCGTCTTCCTGCACCAGGGTAACATCTCCGAGATGAAGACCGGCGAGGGCAAGACCCTCGTCGCCACCATGCCCGCCTATCTCAACGCGCTCACCGGCCGCGGCGTGCATGTCGTCACCGTCAACGACTACCTCGCCAAGCGCGACGCCGAATGGATGGGCCTCGTCTACCACGCGCTCGGGATGACCGTGGGCGTCGTCGTCCCCGGCATGGACGAGGCGGCGAAGAAGGTCGCCTACGCCGCCGACATCACCTACGCCACCAACAACGAGCTCGGCTTCGACTACCTGCGCGACAACATGAAGTCCGACCTCGCGCAGGTGCTGCAGCGCGACCATTATTTCGCCATCGTCGACGAGGTCGACTCGATCCTGATCGACGAGGCGCGCACGCCGCTCATCATCTCGGGCCCGAGCCAGGACCGCTCCGAGCTCTACATCCGGATCGACAAGCTGATCCCCAAGCTCACCCCCGAGCACTACGACCTCGACGAGAAGCAGCGCACCACGACGCTGACCGAGGAGGGCAACGAGTTCATCGAGCGCCGGCTGCGCGAGCTCGAGTTTCTCGCCGAGGACGCGACGCTCTACGACCCCGAGAGCACCAACCTCGTCCACCACGTCAACCAGGCGCTGCGCGCGCATGTCCTGTTCCACAAGGACAAGGACTACATCGTCCGCAACGGCGAGGTGATGCTGATCGACGAATTCACCGGCCGGATGATGACCGGCAGGCGGCTCTCCGAGGGCCTGCACCAGGCGATCGAGGCCAAGGAAGGCGTCGAGATCAAGCCGGAGAACGTGACCCTCGCCTCCGTCACCTTCCAGAACTACTTCCGCCTCTACGAACGGCTCTCCGGCATGACCGGCACCGCGGTGACCGAGGCCGACGAGTTCTTCGAGATCTACAAGCTCGGCGTCGTCGAGGTGCCGACCAACATGCCGGTGATCCGCAAGGACCACGACGACCAGGTCTTCCGCACCGCGCGCGAGAAATACGAGGCGATCGTCGAGGAGATCAAGCGGGCGCAGCAGACGGGCCAGCCGATCCTCGTCGGCACCACCTCGATCGAGAAGTCCGAAAACCTCGCGGAGATGCTGAAGGCGGCGGGCGTGCCGCACAACGTGCTGAACGCGCGCTACCACGAGCAGGAGGCCGGCATCGTCGCCGAGGCCGGCGTGCCGGGTGCGGTCACCATCGCCACGAACATGGCCGGCCGCGGCACCGATATCCAGCTCGGCGGCAACATCGACATGCGGGTGATGGCCGAGCTCGAGGCTGCCGAGAAGGAGGGAACGCCGGCCGATCCGGTCGAACTCCGCCGCCGGATCGAGGGCGAGGCCGCCGAGGCCAAGCGCAAGGTGATCGCCGCCGGCGGGCTCTACGTCCTCGCCACCGAGCGCCACGAGAGCCGGCGCATCGACAACCAGCTCCGCGGACGCTCCGGCCGTCAGGGCGATCCCGGCCGCACCAACTTCTACCTCAGCCTCGAAGACGACCTGATGCGGATCTTCGGCTCCGAGCGGCTCGAACTCGATGCTCGGCAAGCTCGGGATGCAGCCCGGCGAGGCCATCGTCCACCCCTGGGTCAACAAGGCGCTGGAAAAGGCGCAGGGCAAGGTCGAGGCGCGCAACTTCGACATCCGCAAGAACCTGCTGAAGTTCGACGACGTGATGAACGACCAGCGCAAGGCGATCTTCCAGCAGCGCCGCGAGATCATGGAATCGAGCGACCTTTCCGACGTCACCCGCGACATGCGCCAGCAGGTGGTCGACGATCTGGTCGACGACCACGTCCCCCCGCGCACCTACGCCGACCAGTGGGACGTCGAGGGGCTCGACGCCGAGGTGAAGCGCCTCTTCGGGCTCGAGCTGCCGGTGGCCGCGTGGGCCGAGGAGGAGGGCGTCGACGGCAGCGACATCCGCGAGCGGCTGACCAAGGCGACCGACGAGCAGATGGCCGGCAAGGCCGCGCGCTACGGCGCCGACACCATGCGCTCGATCGAGAAGCAGGTGCTGCTGCAGACCATCGACAGCAACTGGCGCGAGCATCTGGTCACCCTCGACCACCTGCGCAGCGTCGTGGGCTTCCGCGGCTATGCCCAGCGCGATCCCTTGAACGAGTACAAGTCCGAGGCCTTCCAGCTCTTCGAGTCGCTGCTCGGCCGGCTGCGCGTCGACGTCACCCGCATGCTCGCGCACGTCCAGGTGATGACGGCCGAGGAGCAGCAGACGATGATGGCCGAGATCGAGGCCCGCGAGCGGGCCGCGCAGCAGGCGGCCGCCCGGCCGGCGGCGCAGGCGCCGCGGCTGCAGGTCGTGTCTTCCTCCGCCCCGGTCGAGGAGCGCGTCCCCGCGATGGCCGGCGCCGAAGCCGGCCCGGCAGCGGCCCCGGCGCTCGCCCCCGGCGTCGACCCCGCCGACCCCGCCACCTGGAGCGCCAGCGGCCGCAATGATCCCTGCCCCTGCGGCTCCGGCAAGAAGTACAAGCACTGCCACGGACGGGTGTGACCGCAGCAGGCACGGGCTCCTTGCTTCGACGGCCTGATGGGGCTGCACGACCCGTGCAGCCCCACGCGTTTCACCGGTTGTCCGGCTGGCCGCGCACCAGTTCCAGCCCGCGCCGGGTGATCCGGTAGGGCCGGCCCTGCTGCGAGCGGATCGCCCGCCGGCGCTTCAGCCGCCGGAAGAGCTCGAGGTCGACCCCCGGCATCAGCCAGCCTTCGCGGTTCACGCACGCCACGTCCGCGATGCGGCCGCGCGGGCACTTCAGCGGGCGGATCTCGCCGCCCTGCGCCAGCGCGTGCAGCACGCGCTGTTCCTGTCGGGAAATGTCCATGTCCGTCGTTTCCGATAAGCAAAAACCGGAGAGCGCCCGCAGCGTCATCGCGTGCGGGCCTCGGTGCTTGCCTGCCTCACCCTGCGGGGTGAGGCGTCAGAGAAGGACGGACTGTCTAGACACGCGCCGCGGATAACCCGAATCGCCCCCGCGGGTCAATCGCGGCGGCGGCGCTACGCCGGCTGCCGGGGCTCGGCCACCACCGCCCGGCGGTACAGGTGCCAGGTCGCATGCCCCAGGACCGGCATCACCACGATCAGCCCGAGGAAGAAGGGGATCGACCCGATCACCAGTCCGGCGGTCACGATCAGCCCCCAGACCGCGACCGTCACCGGATTGGCCGCCGTGACGCGCATCGAGGTGATCACCGCCACCGGCAGCCCGACGTCGCGATCGAGGAGCAGCGGAAAGCTCACCACGCTCGTCGCCAGCACCAGCGCCGCGAACAGGAACCCCACGGCGCAGCCCACGATCAGCAGCGCCCAGCCGCCGGCGGTGGTGAAGATGTCGCCGATAAAGCTGCCGATCGAGGCCGGCGCCTCGGCCCCCATCGTCGCGAAGTAGATCCCGTGCGCGGCCAGGATCCAGACGAGAAACAGCGCCCCGAGCATCAGCCCGAGCGCGAGGATCGCGCCGAAGGACGCATTCTTGGTCACCGCGAAGGCGTCCGCCCAGTCCGGCCGCAGGCCCATCTCGCGCCGCCGGCTCATCTCGTAGAGCCCGACCGCCGCCACCGGCCCGACCAGCGCGAAGCCCGACATCACCGGAAAGAGCAGCGGCAGCAGGTTGCGGTCGAAGGCGATCCAGGCGAGCAGGAAGCCGATCACCGGGTAGAGCACGCAGAGAAAGATCACGTCGGTGCGGCAGGCGGCGAAGTCGTCCCAACCCTCGCGCAGCACCTCGCGCAACTCGTAGACCGGAACGTGGCGCACCCGCGGGAACGCGAGATCGCCGGTGTCGTGGCCGACATGCCCGGCCGCGGCGCCGATGTGTCTGCCGACGATGCCGATTTCCCTGGCGCTCCAGGACAGCGGGTTGCCGATGGTCTCAGTCATGCCTTCCTCCCGGCACAAGCCTCGCGCGATCGGTGCTGCGCCGGCCGGCTTCGGGTTGCGCCGAACCATCGCGGCAGCCTCCATGTCGCGATGGTAGCAGATTGCCGCACAGGGTGTGACAGAACTTCGCAGCAACCCGATCACGGTTGCCGGATGGGAAACACAGCGGGACACCGCAAGGCACTTTTCCCGCCGCCCGCGCGTTGCATCTTTCAGGCGAACACCACGCGCGAGGCGATGACATGGGCTATCTGCAGGACGGGGTATGGCAGCAGGGACGGCCGCCGACAGGCCCCGACGGCGCCTTCCGCCGCATTCCGAGCGCCATCCGCAACTGGGTTACCCGCGACGGCGCCCCCGGGCCGAGCGGCCACGGCGGCTTCGCCGCCGAGAGCGGCCGCTACCACCTCTACGTTTCGCTCGCCTGCCCCTGGGCGCACCGCACGCTGATCTTCCGCGAGCTCAAGGGGCTCGCGCCGCACGTCTCCCTCGACGTCGTCCACCCCCTCCTCGGCGACGACGGCTGGACCTTCGCCACCGACTTCCCCGGCGCGACCGGCGACCGTCTGCTCGGCAAGCGGTTCCTGCGCGAGATCTACCTCGCTTCCGACCCGCAGGCGACCGGCCGGGTCACGGTGCCGGTGCTCTGGGACAAGCGGAAAGGCACGATCGTCTCGAACGAATCCGCCGAGATCATCCGCATGTTCAACACGGCCTTCGACGCCATCACCGGCAACACCCTCGACTTCTGGCCCGAGCCGCTCCGGCCCGAGATCGATGAGGTCAACGCCCGCGTCTACGACGGCCTCAACAACGGCGTCTACCGCGCCGGCTTCGCCCGCTCCCAGGCGGCCTACGACGAGGCCGCCGAAGCGGTCTTCGACACCCTCGACTGGCTCGAGGACCGCCTTGCGACTCGCCGCTGGCTCATGGGCGACCGCCTGACCGAAGCCGACTGGCGGACGGCGACCACGCTCTTCCGCTTCGACGCGGTCTACCATGGCCACTTCAAGTGCAACCGCCGCCGGCTGGTCGACTATCCTGGCCTCTGGGCTTACGCCCGCGAGCTCTACCAGCACCCCGGCGTCGCCGCGACCGTCGACTTCGCCCACATCACCAATCACTACTATCGCAGCCACGAGTCGATAAACCCGACGCGCATCGTGCCGCTCGGCCCGGATCTCGACTGGTCCGCGCCGCCCGCCCGGCGCCTCGCGGCCTGACGCCTCACCCCTCCGGCCGCGTCCATGCGCCATCCGCCGCGGCGGAGGCGACCGCCGCCGCGACAAAGCGCACCCCGCGCGCGCCGTCCTCCACGTCCGGCACCAGCGCCGCGCGGGCGGGATCGACCGCCTCGCCGCTGCGGTGCGCCCGGATCACCGCCGCCGCGTCGCGGTAGAGGTTGGCGAAGGCCTCGATGTAGCCCTCCGGATGCGCCGCCGGCATCCGCGAGGCGGTCTGCCCCTCGCCGCGCGCCCCGAACCCGCCGCGCACCAGCGCCCGCGCCTCTTCGCCGTAGGGCGCGAAGCGCAGCTCTTCCGGCCGGCCCGCGGTCCACACCAGCCCCGCCCGATCGCCATAGACGCTGAGGGTAAGGTCGTTGTAGTGCCCCGGCGAGGTCTGGCTCGCCAGCAGCGTTCCGCGGGCGCCGCCGGTCCAGCGCACCAGCAGGTTGGCATTGTCGTCCATCCGCCGCCCGGGCACCGCGGTGAAGAGATCCGCCGCCACCGCCTCGGCCCGCTCGCCGGAGACGAAGCAGGCGAGGTTGTAGGCGTGCACCCCGATGTCGGCGAGCACCGCCGACTGCCCCGCCCGCGCCGGGTCGGTGCGCCACGCCGCCTGCTTCTGCCCCTCGGCGTCGATCGGCCGCGTCAGCCAGTCCTGGACGTAGGACGCATGCACCGCCACCACCCGGCCGAGTTCGCCGGCCGCCACCATCTCGCGCGCCTGCCGCACCATCGCGTAGCCGGTGTTGTTGAGCGTCACCATCAGCCGCCGCCCGCGCGCCCGGGTCAGCGCCACCAGCGCATCCGCCTCGGCGACGTTCATCGCCAGGGGCTTGTCGCAGATCACGTCGATCCCCGCCTCGAGAAAGGCGGTGGCGATCGGCGCATGCAGGTGGTTGGGCGTGACGATCGCGACCGCCTCGATCCCGTCCGGCCGCGCCGCCTCCGCCCGCGCCATCGCGCGCCAGTCGGCATAGCTGCGCTCCGGCGCGATGCCGATCTCGGCCGCCGAAGCAGCGGCGTTCTCCGGGTCGGCCGAAAGCGCCCCGGCCACCAGCGCGATCCGGTCGTCGAGCCGCATCGCGAAGCGGTGCACCGCCCCGATGAAGGCGTTCCGCCCGCCCCCCACCATCCCCATCCGCAGCTTCGCCCCGGCCGCCCCGTCCCCGGTCGCATAAACCATCACGCTTCCCCCAGCTCGCGCCCACCTTTCCGGCGGGTCCCCGCGCGAAGATAGCGAGCGCCGCCCCGCGAAGGAAGCAGCGCGGGCGGGCCGGACGTGCGGTGCCCGACCACCCGATCCGGCAGGCATGCCGATCCGCCGCCTCAACCCGGCTCTCGACTTCGGCGACACGTCCTTCGGCCTCATGCCGCAGTTGGTCGCGACGCTGACCATGGGCAAGCTCGGGCGACAGGTCGGTTCGATCGCGCACCTCGGCGCCACCGTCACCCGCGCCGTCGACACGCCGCTCTCCGGCGTCCGCTCCCCCTGATTGCGGGTTGTGCAACCGCCCCGCCGCGCTACCGTGAACGAAAACGGGGAGGGACGATTGGCACGCCACCGGGTGCTCGGCATAAGCTTCGACCACATGCACATGGGCGACCTGCTCCGGCAGGTGGCCGACCACCCCGACGCCGAGATCGCCGGCATCTGGGATCCCGACCGCCGGCGCATGCAGGCCGCGGTCGAGGCGTTCGCCATCCCCGAGGACCGCGTGTTCACCGACCTCGACGCCTGCCTCGCGGTGCCGGGCGCCGATCTCGCCATCGTCTGCGCCGCCACGGCGCGCCACGCCGAAACCGTCGAGGCGATCGCCCCGCACGGCCTCAACGTGATGGTCGAGAAGCCCTTCGCCGCCAGCGCCGACGACGCGCGCCGGATGATCGCCGCGATGCAGGCCGCCGGCCGCACCCTCGCGGTCAACTGGCCGCTCGCCTGGTGCCGGTCGCACAACGCCGCCCGCCGCCTCGTCGCCGACGGCGCCATCGGCGCGCTGACCGAAGTCCACTTCTACGACGGCAACCGCGGCCCGCTCTTCCACCTCGCCGACAAGGTCGAGGTCTCCGCCGACGAGGTCGAGCGGCAGAAGCCCCACTCCTGGTGGTACAAGAGCGCCGCCGGCGGTGGCAGCCTGCTCGACTACCTCGGCTACGGCACCACCCTCGGCACCTGGTTTCACGACGGCGAGGCCCCGCTCGAGGTCACCTGCGTCGTCGATGAGACCCCGGGCATCGAGGTCGACCAGCACTCGATCACCGTCGCCCGCTATGCCCGCGGCCTCTCCAAGTTCGAGACCCGCTGGGGCACCCTCACCGACCCCTGGACCCAGCAGACCCAGCCGAAATGCGGCTTCGTGCTGGTCGGCAGCGACGGCTCGATCTCGAGCTACGACTACGACGCCTTCGTCACCCTGCAGACCCGCGCCCATCCCGCCCCGGTCGAGGTTTCCGCCGAGCCGCTTCCCGCCGGTCGCCGCGCCGCGGTCGAGTACATGCTCGCCCGCATCGACGCCGGCGCCCCCGCCGAGGGCCCGCTCGACCCGGCGCTCTCGCTGGTCGGCCAGCGCATCATCGACAGCGCCGTGCTCTCGGCCAGGGAGAAGCGCGCGGTGGCGCTCCTGCCGTGAGCGAGACCGACGTCGACACCTACGCCCTCAAGGCCGCCGCCGCCACCGAGGCCCCGGCGCCCGACCTCCCATACCGCCCGCCGCTGCCGCAGCACGCGCGCCCGCGGATCGCGCTCGTCGGCGCCGGCGGCATCTCCGGCGCCCACCTCGCCGCCTATCGCCGCGCCGGCTTCGACGTCGCGGTGATCGCGAGCCGCACCCTGGCCCGCGCCGTCGCGCGCCGGGACGAATTCTTCCCCGCCGCCGAGGCGACCGACGACGTCGCCGGCACCCTCGCCCGCCCCGACATCGAGGTCGTCGACCTCACGCCATCGCCCGAGGACCGCTTTCCGCTGATCGAGGCGGCGCTCGAGGGCGGCAAGCACGTCCTGTCGCAAAAGCCGTTCGTGCTCGATCTCGATGCCGGCGCGCGCCTCTGCGACCTTGCCGACGCCCGCGGCCTCAGGCTTGCCGTCAACCAGAACGGCCGCTGGGCGCCGCACCTCGCCTTCATGCGCGAGGCGGTGCGCGCCGGCCTCCTCGGCCAGGTGCAGACCGTGGACGTGAACATCCACTGGGACCACGGCTGGACCCGCGGCACCCCCTTCGAGGCCGTCGACGACCTCATCCTGTTCGATTTCGCGGTGCACTGGTTCGACTTCCTCGTGAGCCTCGGGGTCCGCCCCGAGTGGGTCTTCGCCGCCCGCGCAAGGGCCGCGTCGCAGGAGGTGCGCCCGCCGCTCCTCGCCCGCACGATCGTGGGCTTCGCCGGCGGCCAGGCCGCGCTCGCCTTCGACGGCGCCGCCCGTTTCGGGCCGGAGGACCACACCTACATCGGCGGCGGCGCCGGCAGCCTCGCGAGCCACGGCCCGAGCCTCAGCGAGCAGGCGGTGACGCTGGCGACCGCCGCCGGCGTCGCCCGCCCCGTTCTCGAGGGCACCTGGTTCGCCGAGGGCTTCATCGGCACGATGGGCGAACTGCTGCGCGCGGTCGAGGCCGGCGAGGAGCCATCGAACGGCGCCCGCGCCAACCTCGCGAGCCTTGCGCTCGTTTTCGCCGCGATCGCCTCCTCCCGGCGCCGCGAGCCGGTCGAGCCCGGGACCGTCCGCAGCCTGCGCGAGGCGGCCGCCTGACGGGGCGACGCGTCGCGAACCCGGCGGCGAACCTTTTCCCCCCTCCGCCCGTTGAGTCGCGCCAGATGAAAGGAGAACGATCATGCCGGCAAAGTCGAAGGCGCAGCAGAAGGCCGCGGGCGCGGCCCTGTCGGCCAAGCGGGGAGAGACCAAGGAAAGCGATCTCAAGGGAGCCTCCCGCGAAATGGAGAAATCGATGACCGAGGATGAGCTCGAGGAGCTCGCCTCGACCAAGCGCAAGGGCAAGCCCGAACACGTGAAGAAGGACGGCTAGGCGCGAACCGCCGCCGAATACTCAGCGATGGTCCAAGCAGGTCTGGCCGGGCCTGCTTGCGTTCGTACCGGATGGTCTTGCTCGCATCACGCGAACGCGCTATGGGCAGTTCGCGCGAAGCATGCGTAAGAAGGCGCCTGCGAACTGGCATGATTGGGCCAAGAAGTTGATTCCTTCCGATGAACCGTCATTGCGCTCCAAGGCATTTCTCGTCGGTGGCAGCGAAGTTGCCGCGCTGATTAAGGTTTTCGACTGGGCGAGCACCCCGCTCGGACCGATCGACGACTGGCCGGAAAGCCGGCGTGCGGCGATAGGACTCATCCTGCGCGCGGCTATCCCGATGGCGACCCTCTGGGGCCCGGACGGGGTGATGATCTACAACGACGCCTATGCAACGCTGGTCGGGGATCGCCATCCGGCATTGCTCGGTGCGAAATACCGCGAGGCCTGGGCAGAGGTCGCAGCCTTCGCCGACCAGACCCTGCAGGCGGGGCTTGCCGGCGAGAGCCTGTCCTACCGTGACGAAGGCCTGGTGCTGATCCGCGACGGCAAGCCGCAGCAGGTGTGGCGCAACCTCGACTTCTCCCCGCTGATCGACGAGCAGGGCAAGCCGGTCGGGGTGCTCGCGGTGGTCGCCGACACCACCGCCAAGGTGCGCGCCGAGATCAAGCTCGAGGGCGAGCGCCGGCGGCTGCGGCAGATGTTCGAGCAGGCGCCGGGAATGATCGCGATGCTCGAAGGGCCCCGGCATGTCTTCACGCTGGCCAACGCCGCCCTGCAGCGGTTCGTCGGCCGCGAGGTGCTCGGCCTGCCGCTGGCGGAAGCCCTGCCCGAGGTGGCGCGACAGGGCTTCACCGCCGCGCTGGACGAGGCCCGCCGCACCGGCCGTCCGCTGATCGGGCGCGGCGTTCCGCTGATGCTCGACCGTGCCCCCGGAGCCGCGCTGATCGAGCGCCACGTCGATTTCGTCTTCCAGCCGATCACCGACGAGGACGGGACGGTCAACGGCATCTTCCTCGAAAGCCACGACGTTTCCGACCGGCACCGCGGAGAGGACTCCCTCCGCGAGAGCGAGGCGCGGTTCCGCCTGATTGCCGAGAGCGCGCCGGTGATGCTCTGGATGAGCGATCCCCAAGGCCGCTGCGTCTACATCAACGCGGCGCTGCGCGGCTTCTGGGGGATTTCGACCGAAGGCGCTGCGGCCTGTGACTGGAGCGCCTCGCTGCATCCGGAGGACGGTCCGCTGGTCAGGGCGACCATGGAGCGTGCACTGCGCGAGCACGCCGCGCTTGCGGTGGAGGCGCGGTACAGGCGGGCGGACGGCCGCTACCGCCTGCTTTCGACCCGGGCCCACCCCCGCTTCGGGGCGGACAACGCCTTTCTCGGAATGATCGGGGTCAACGTCGACCTGACCGACGCCCGTCGTGACGCCGCCGCCGCGGCGGTGAAGAACGAACTGGCCAGGTAGCCGGCCGGCGCCGCACTCCGGGCCGCGTTCGGTCCGGGCGCTTGTCCCTCGTAACGGTGGCGCCTACCTTCGCGGCAAACCTACGGGGAGGCGAAGATGCGCGACGCAGCACTGGTGACCGGCGGCGCCCGGCGCATCGGGGCGATGCTGGTGCGAAAGCTGGCCGCGCGCGGGGCCGATGTCGCCATCCACTGCAATGCGAGCCGCGACGACGGCGACCGGCTGGCCGACGAGGTGCGGCAGCTCGGCGTGCGCGCGGAGGTCCTCCAGGCGGATCTGCTCGATCGCGAGGCGACGGCGGCCCTCGTTCCCGCCGCGGCCGCCGCCCTCGGCCGGCAACTGACGGTTCTCGTCAACAACGCCTCGATCTTCGAGCACGACACCATCGCGACCGCCACCTGGCAGAGCTGGGACCGGCACCTCGGCTCGAACCTCCGCGCCCCCTTCGAGCTCACCCAGGCCTTCGCGGCCCAGGCGCCGAAGGCCGGCACCGACGCCGCCGGCCAGCCGCTGGCCCGGGCCTCCGTGGTGAACGTCATCGACCAGCGGGTGCTGAAGCCGACGCCGGAGTTCGCTACCTATACGATAGCGAAGATGGGCCTCTGGGCCTTCACCCGCATCGCGGCGCAGGGGCTTGCGCCCGACGTGCGGGTCAACGCAATCGGCCCCGGCCCGACGCTGCGGGGAGAGCGCCAGTCCGAGCGCCACTTCGCGCGCCAGGCCGCCGCGACCATCCTCGGGCGCGGCGCATCTCCCGACGAGATCGCGGCGGCGCTCGATTTCATCCTGGATTCGCCCAGCCTGACCGGACAGCTCATCTGCATCGACGGCGGCCAGCATCTCGCCTGGAAGACGCCCGATGTGCTCGGCGTCGAGTAAACGGCCGTGCACCGGATGGCGGGATTCCGTGCCGCGATGCTTGACTTTTCCACCCCCGATCAACCGGTCACAAATCTGTGTCGATTCTGTCAACGTTTTCATAAATTTACCAAAGGGCCGCGAAAAAGTTGCAGCTATTCAACCCCTTAGCAATTCGCCCAAAATTTAGGCAAACCGACAAACGCTCCTGTTTTGCAGAGGATACGCGGAAGCGCCGGATGTTTTCCCCCGAGTTGTCCACAGATATGGTGGACAGGTTTTGGCTTGAAAACGGTTGCGGAACCGGGCAGCGCAGCGGAGAATCGGGGCATGGGTAACGACGGGCGCGCCCCGGAGGGCGTCGAGAAGGATCGCCGCGACTTCGTCGAGGAGGGCGCGGCCGGCAGCTCCGCGCGCACCGGCCACCTGGTCATCCGCGACTACCTCAAGCGGCTCGACGAGCGGCCCGGCGTCTACCGGATGCTCGATTCCAAGGGCGACGTCCTCTACGTCGGCAAGGCGCGCAACCTGCGCCGGCGGGTGGCTTCCTATGCCAAGCCCTTCGGCCACGACTCGCGCATAGCGCGAATGATCGCCGCGACGGCGTCGATGATGTTCCTCACCACCGAAACCGAAACCGAGGCGCTGCTGCTCGAGCAGAACCTGATCAAGCAGCTCAAGCCGCGCTACAACGTGCTCCTCCGCGACGACAAGAGCTTCCCGAACATCCACGTCACCGCCGAGCATCCGTTCCCGCGCATCGAGAAGCACCGCGGCCTGCGCAAGGACCCCGGCCGCTACTTCGGCCCCTTCGCCTCCGCCGGCAGCGTCAACCGCACGCTGAACCAGCTGCAGAAGGCCTTCCTGCTGCGCTCCTGCTCCGACCCGATGTTCGCGAGCCGGACCCGGCCGTGCCTCCTGCACCAGATCCGCCGCTGCAGCGCGCCCTGCGTCGGGCTGATCGGCGAGGCCGACTACGCCGCGCTGGTCGAGGACGCGGTCCTCTTCCTGAGCGGCCGCTCGACCAGGGTGCAGGAGCAGCTCGCCGAGGCGATGACCGCCGCGAGCGAGGCGATGGAATTCGAGCGCGCCGCCGCGATTCGCGACCGCATCCGGGCGCTGACCAACGTGCAGGCCAACCAGGGCGTGAACCCCGAGGGCGTCGACGAGGCCGACGTGGTCGCCCTGCACCAGGAGGGCGGCCATGCCTGCATGCAGGTCTTCTTCATCCGCGCGCACCAGAACTGGGGCAACCGCGCCTATTTCCCGCGCACCGGCTCGGGCGCCGATCCCGGCGAGATCCTCGAGGCCTTCCTCGGCCAGTTCTACGGCAACAAGACGCCGCCGCGCTCGATCCTCGTCAGCCACGACCCGGACAACGTCGACCTGCTCGCCGATGCGCTGAGCAGCCAGCTCGGCCGCAAGGTGGTGATCTCGCGCCCGCAGCGCGGCGAGAAGGCCGCCCTCGTCGAGCAGGCCGCCCGCAACGCCCGCGAGGCGCTCGCCCGCCGGATGGCCGAAAGCGCCAGCCAGACCGCGCTCCTCGAAGGCCTCGCCGACGCCTTCGGCCTCGACGGCCCGCCCGAGCGGATCGAGGTCTACGACAACAGCCACATCATGGGCACGAACGCGGTCGGCGCGATGATCGTCGCCGGCCCCGAGGGCTTCGTGAAGTCGCAGTACCGCAAGTTCAACATCCGCTCGGCGCTCACCCCCGGCGACGACTTCGGGATGATGCGCGAGGTCCTCACCCGCCGCTTCGCCCGCCTCGCCAAGGAGGACCCCGACCGCCGCTCCGAGGCCTGGCCCGATCTCGTCCTCATCGACGGCGGCGCCGGGCAGGTCGCCGCCGCCTGCTCGGCGCTGCTCGAGCTCGGCATCGACGAGGTGCAGGTGATCGGCGTCGCCAAGGGTGTCGACCGCGACGCCGGCAAGGAAGAATTCCACCGCCCCGGCAAGCCGCCGACGGCGCTCGGCCACCGCGACCCGGTGCTCTATTTCGTCCAGCGGCTGCGCGACGAGGCCCACCGCTTCGCCATCGGCGCCCACCGCGCGAAACGGGCGGCGCAGACCCGCGCCACCCCGCTCGACGAGGTTCCCGGCGTCGGCGCCGCGCGCAAGCGGGCGCTCCTCGCCCACTTCGGCTCGGCCAAGGCGGTGAGCCGCGCCGGGCTCGCCGACCTCAAGGCGGCGCCGGGCATCTCCGACACGCTCGCGGAGGTTATATACGGCTTCTTCCATGGCGAAGGCTGACGGAGTATATCGGCCGGTGAGAGCGAGCGGGCTCGCGGAGTATGTCGCCACGATGCGCTGGACGGTCCCCAACATCCTCACGGTCATGCGCCTCGCCGCCGCGCCCGGGGTTGCCCTGGCGTTCGCCTTCTTCCCGCGGCCCTATGCCGACTGGATCGCCTTCGCGCTCTTCATCCTCGCGGCGCTCACCGACTACGTCGACGGCAAGCTCGCCCGCGCCTGGGGCCAGGAATCGAACTTCGGCCGCATGCTCGACCCGATCGCCGACAAGGCGATGGTGGTGATCGCGCTCGCGGTGATCGTCGGGCTCTGGGGGATGAAGGCCTTGCTCCTCGTGCCGGTCGCCTTCATCCTGCTGCGCGAGGTCTTCGTCTCGGGCCTGCGCGAGTTCCTCGGCAGCAGGGCCGGCCAGCTCAAGGTCACCTATCTCGCCAAGTGGAAGACGACCGCGCAGATGGTGGCGATCCCGGTGCTGCTGCTCGCCGGCGTCTTCGAGTGGGACAAGCGCCACCACGCGCCCTGGGTCAGCGACTGGTTCCACGACTGGGCGGAATGGGTGCTGTCGAACGGCGGGCTGGTGCTGATCTGGATCGCCGGCCTTCTTACGCTGATGACCGGCTACGACTACCTGATGAAGGCGCTGCCGTTCCTGCGGGACCGCAAGCAGTGACGCTGACCGTGCTCTACTTCGCCTGGCTGCGCGAGCGGGTGGGCGAGCCGTCCGAGACGGTCGAGACCGCCGCCGCCACGGTCGCCGGACTGATCGAGGATCTGCGCGCCCGCGACGAGGCCCACGCGCTCGCCTTCGCCGACATGCGCTCGGTGCGGGTCGCGGTCGACCGCGAGCTCGCCGACTTCGACGCGCCGCTCGCGGGCGTGACCGAGATCGCCTTCTTCCCGCCGATGACCGGGGGCTGAATGGCGGCAAGGGTCCAGCGCGAGGACTTCGACCCCGGGGCCGAGCTGGCCGCGCTCACCCGCGGCCGCAGCGACATCGGCGCCGTCGTGAGCTTCACCGGGCTGGTGCGCGACCGCGGCGACGGCCTCGTCGCGCTGGAGCTCGACCACTACCCCGGCATGACCGAATCGGCCCTCGCCGCCATCGAGGCCGAGGCCTGGAGCCGCTGGCCGCTCGACGCCTGCCTCGTCGTCCACCGCTTCGGCCGTCTGGCGCCGGGCGATCGGATCGTGCTGGTCGCGACCGCCTCGGCGCACCGGCAGGCCGCCTTCGCGGCGGCCGAGTTCCTGATGGACTACCTCAAGTCCCGCGCCCCCTTCTGGAAGAAGGAGATCCGCGCCGGAGGCGCCACCTGGGTCGAGGCGCGCGACGCGGACGAGGATGCGCTGGACCGGTGGGCGTGATCCGGGCGACCGGGGCAGGTGGTCCCGGGGCGGGCGGTCGCTGACGCCTACTCCTCGTCCTCGTCGGAAGGCTTGGACGGCGCGAGGTTGAACAGGCTCTCGGCGTCGGCCTTGGCGGTGCGCGGCGACACCCGCTCCTCCTTGCGGTCGAGCTTGAAGTTCTCGAGCCCCGAGACGTGCGACGGCAGCCGCGGCTCG
This sequence comes from uncultured Alphaproteobacteria bacterium, assembly GCA_963737485.1. Lineage (GTDB taxonomy): Bacteria > Pseudomonadota > Alphaproteobacteria > Rhodobacterales > Rhodobacteraceae > Amaricoccus. The sequence continues at coordinate 298,667 of CAVTSR010000006.1, forward strand.
GGATCCATCGCGAGCGACTGCTCGGTCGAGACCAGCTTCATCCGCTCGGTATCGTTCATCACCGTGCCGTCCGCGGTCGAGCGCTTCACCGCCTTGGCGACGGCGGCGTCGAGCTCGAACTGCTTGGACAGGCCGAGCGCCACCGGATCGACCGGCGCCACGTTGGCGATGTTCCAGTGGCTGCGATCGCGGATCGACTGGATCGTCGGCTTGGTGGTGCCGACGAGCTTGGCGATCTGGCCATCGGAAAGCTCGGGATGGAACTTGACCAGCCAGGCGATCGCCGCCGGCCGGTCCTGCCGCTTGGACAGCGGCGTGTAGCGCGGGCCCTTGCGCTTCTCCTCGCCGTCGGAGGCCGGGTTGTGGAACAGCCTGAGCCGGTACTGCGGGTCGCCCTCGCCCTTGCGGACCTCCTCGGCGGTCAGCTGGCGGTTGGCGATCGGGTCGAAGCCCTTGATGCCCTGCGCCACCTCGCCGTCGGCGATCCCGTTGACCTCGAGCTCGTGCAGCCCGGTGAACTCGGCGATCTGTTTGAAAGTCAGCGTGGTGTTCTCGACCAGCCAGACCGCCGTGGCCTTCTGCATCAGTGGAAGCGCCATGAATTGGCTCCTTTCGTCGAACAAGCCGCTCCCGTTGCCGAAAACTCGGCGGCGCCGGGGCGCCAGGGTCGGTTTTCGCGGGAAGGAATTGGCCCGCTATATAGTCCCGCCCCGCGGGATGTTAAAGTCCTTTCGCGCCCCGCTGGCCCGGTCAGGTCCGGCCGACGATGCCGGCGATCGTCCGGCGGTAGCGCTGCTCGATCGCGTCGCGCGCGACGTGCCGGCCCTCGCGCACCGCCCGGCGCCCGGCGGACCAGACGTCCCGCACCACGCGGTCGTCGGCGGCGAAGATCCAGCCGTCGAGGAGCTGCCCCGGGGTCAGCGCCGCCAGCACCGGGTGGGTGCGGTCGATGGCGACCAGATCGGCGAGCGCACCGGGCCGGAGCGCGCCGCAGTCGCGCGCCAGCGCCCGCGCGCCGCCTGCGAGCGCCGCGGCGTGGATGGTGGCACCGACCGACCCGCCCGGTGCCGCGAGGACGTTGCGCGCCCGTCGGCTCAGCCGCTGGCTGTATTCGAGGCCGCGCAGCTCGCCGGCGAGCGAAATCCGCACGTTCGAGTCCGAGCCGATGCCGAAGACGCCGCCGGCCGCGAGAAACGCCTCGCCCGCGAAGATGCCGTCGCCGAGGTTGGCCTCGGTGATCGGGCAGAGCCCGGCCACCGCCCCGGAGGCGGCCAGGCCCGCCACCTCGTCGGGCGTCATCTGGGTGGCGTGGATCAGACACCAGCGGGAATCGACATCGAAGCGCTCGAGGAGATACGCAACCGGCCGCGCCCCGAGCCAGGCCGTGACCTGCGCCACCTCCTCCTGCTGCTCGGCGGCATGGATGTGCAGCGGTCCCTGCGGCAGCGCCTGCACCAGCGCGGCGAGCTCGTCCGGCGTCGTCGCCCGCAGCGAATGCGGCGCCGCCCCGAGCACGCCGTCGGGCAGCAGCCCCGCGCGCGCCCGCTCGCGCAGGTCGAGAAAGCCGTCGAGGTCGTTGCCGAAACGCAGCTGGCCGCCGGCAAGCGGCGCGCCGTCGGCCCCGCCGTGAACGTAGAGCACCGGCAGCAGCGTGAGCCCGATACCGGTCTCGGCCGCCGCCGCGGCGATCCGGTGCGCGAGTTCGGCCGGATCCGAATAGGGCACCCCGCCCGGCTGGTGGTGCAGATAGTGGAACTCGCCGACGCTGCCGAAGCCCGCCTCGAGCATCTCGACGTAGAGCAGGGCCGCGATCGCCTCGACGTCGTCGGGGGTCAGCACGTCGAGAAAGCGGTACATCAGCCGCCGCCAGGTCCAGAAGCTGTCCGGCCCCGGCCCCCGCCGCTCGGTCATCCCCGCCATCGCCCGCTGGAAGGCGTGGCTGTGCAGGTTCGGCATCGCCGGAACGAGCGCGCGGCCCTCCAGCCGCTCGTCACCCTCGGCAGGCCGCGCCCCCGGCTCGACCGCGCGGATGCGGCCGCCGTCGATCGTGACGCGGACATCGCGCGCCCATCCCTCGGGGATCAGCGCGTCCGGAGCGAACAGAGTCGTCATGCGGCCCATCCCGGCTTGCGGCCCCGGTCGAGTTAAGACGATTATGGCGGCCGGGCCTAGGCGGGATCGGCCGGTGCAGCACTCCGATTTTCTCCTCACCAACGCGACAGTCGCCACGATGCGTCCCGGCGGGGCGCCCTACGGTCTCGTCGAGACCGGCCGGATCGCCGTGCGCGGCGGCCGGATCGCCGCCGTCGGCCACGACCTCACCGCGGCCGAGACCCGAGGCCTCGCGGTCCGCGACCTCGGCGGCCGCCTGGTGACCCCGGCGCCGATCGACTGCCACACCCACCTCGTCTTCGGCGGCGACCGCGCGCGCGAGTTCGAGCTGCGGCTCGAGGGCGCGAGCTACGAGGAGATCGCCCGCGCCGGCGGCGGCATCGCCTCGACGGTGGCCGCGACCCGCGCCGCGAGCTTCGAGACGCTCCTCGCCGGCGCCCTCACCCGCGTCGACGCCCTGATCGCCGAGGGCGTCACCACGATCGAGGTGAAGTCCGGCTACGGCCTCGACCGCGACACCGAGCTCCGGATGCTGCGGGTCGCCCGCGAGATCGGCCGCCAGCGCCCGGTCCGCCTGCGCACCAGCTTCCTCGGCGCGCACGCCGCCCCTGCCGGAACCGACCCGGACGATTACCTCGACCGCATCTGCATCCCGACGCTGCAGGCCGCGCAGGCCGAGGGCCTCGTCGACGCCGTCGACGCCTTCTGCGAAGGCATCGCCTTCGCCCCGGCGCAGGTGCGCCGCGTCTTCGAAGCCGCCCGGTCGCTCGGTCTGCCGGTGAAGATCCACGCCGAGCAGCTCTCCAACCTCGGCGGCGCCGCGCTCGCCGCCGAATTCGGCGGCCTCTCCGCCGACCACCTCGAGTTCCTCGACCCCCCCGGCGTCGCCGCGATGGCCGCCGCCGGCACCGTCGCGGTCCTCCTGCCCGGCGCCTTCTACACCCTGCGCGACACCCAGCTCCCGCCGGTCGAGCTCCTCCGCCGCCACCGCGTCCCGATGGCCGTCGCCACCGACTGCAACCCCGGCTCCTCGCCGCTCGCCTCGATCCTGCTCGCGATGAACATGGCCTCGACCCTCTTCCGCCTGACCCCCGAAGAGTCCCTCGCCGGCGTCACCCGCGAGGCGGCCCGCGCCCTCGGCCTCACCGACTGCGGGACGATCGCCCCCGGAATGCGCGCCGACCTCGCGGTCTGGAACGTCGCCCGGCCCGCCGAGCTCGCCTACCGCATCGGCTTCAACCCGCTCGCCGAGCGCCTCTTCGCCGGCCCGGAATGCTGACCCCCGGCCAGGTCACGCTCGCCGAGATCGAAGCCGTCTGGCGCGGCGCCCCGGTCACGCTCGACCCCGCCGCGCGCCCGGCCATCGAGACCGCCGCCGCCCGCGTGGCCGCCGCGGTGGCGGGAACCGCGCCCGTCTACGGCGTCAACACCGGCTTCGGCAAGCTCGCGAGCGTCAAGATCGCCGCGACCGACACCGCCCGCCTGCAGCGCAACCTCATCCTGTCGCACTGCTCCGGCGTCGGCGAGCCCACCCCTGCCGCCGTCGTCCGCCTGATGATGGCCCTGAAGCTCGTCTCGCTCGGCCGCGGCGCCTCCGGCGTGCGCTGGCAGCTCGTCGAGCTCATCGAGGCGATGCTCGCCCGCGGCGTCACCCCGGTCGTCCCGATCCAGGGCTCGGTCGGGGCCTCCGGCGACCTCGCCCCCCTCGCGCACATGGCCGCCGCGATGCTCGGCGAGGGCGAGGCCGACCACGCCGGCCGCCGCCTCCCCGCGGCCGAGGCGCTCGCCGCCGCCGGCCTCGCCCCGATCACCCTCGCCGCCAAGGAAGGCCTCGCGCTCATCAACGGCACCCAGTTCTCCACCGCCTGGGCGCTCGCCGGCCTCTTCGCCGCCTGGCGCGCCGCCCGCAACGCGCTCCTGACCTCCGCGATGTCGACCGACGCGATCATGGGCTCGACCGCCCCGCTTCGCCCCGAGATCCACGCGCTGCGCGGCCACCGCGGCCAGATCGAGGCCGCCGCCGCGATGCGCGCCGTCATGGCGGGCTCCGCGATCCGCGAGAGCCACCGCACCGGAGACACCCGCGTCCAGGACCCCTACTGCATCCGCTGCCAGCCGCAGGTGACCGGCGCCGCGATGGATCTGCTCCGCCAGGCCGCCGCCACCCTCGAGGTCGAGGCCAACGCCGCCACCGACAACCCGCTCGTCCTCGAGGACGCCATCGTCTCCGGCGGCAACTTCCACGCCGAGCCGGTCGCCTTCGCCGCCGACATCATCGCGCTTGCCGTCGCCGAGATCGGCGCCATCGCCCAGCGCCGCGTCGCGCTGATGGTCGATCCGACCCTGTCCTACGACCTCCCGCCCTTCCTCACCGCGAACCCCGGCCTCAACTCCGGCTTCATGATCGCCGAGGTCACCACCGCGGCGCTGATGAGCGAGAACAAGCACCTCGCCACCCCCTGCTCCACCAATTCGACCCCGACCAGCGCCAACCAGGAAGACCACGTCTCGATGGCCGCCCACGCCGCCCGCCGCCTCACTCCGATGGTGGCGAACCTCGAGCGCATCCTCGGCATCGAGGCGCTCTGCGCCGCCCAGGGCATCGAGTTCCGCGCCCCCCTCACCACCAGCGCGCCGCTCCAGGCCGTCATCGCCCGCCTCCGCGCCGACGTCCCCGCCCTCGGCGAGGACCGCTTCCTCGCCCCCGACCTCGAAACCGCCGCCCGCCTCGTCCGCGACGGCGCCCTTCTCGCCGCCTCCGGCGCCGCCTTCCCGGAGCTCGGGCCATGAGCCCCGTCGTCGTCGAAGCAGGGCACGTCGCCGGTCGTCCTCGCGATGCCGCACACCGGCACCTGGCTGCCCGACGACGTCGCCGCGCGCCTGAACGACACCGGCCGTGCGCTCGCCGACACCGACTGGCACGTCGACCGCCTCTACCAGGGCCTCCTCGACGGCGCGACGACGGTCCGCGCCACCTTCCACCGCTACCTGATCGACGCGAACCGCCCGCCCGGCGACGAAAGCCTCTACCCCGGCCGCAACACCACCGGCCTCTGCCCGGTCACCGACTTCGACGGCCGTCCGATCTGGCGTGCGGGCGAGGCGCCCGGCCACGAGGAAGATCGCCACCCGCACCGCCGACTTCCACGCGCCGCTACCACGCCGCCCTGGCCGCCGAGCTCGACCGGGTCCGTGCGCTGCACGGCGTCGCGATCCTCTACGACTGCCACTCGATCCGCAGCCGCATCCCCTTCCTGTTCGACGGCACGCTCCCCGACTTCAACGTCGGCACCGCCGACGGCGCGAGCTGCGCGCCCGAGATCGAGAATTGCGTGATGCACATCGTCCGCGACGCGCCCGGCCACACCCGGGTGCTCAACGGCCGCTTCAAGGGCGGCTGGACCACCCGCCACTACGGCCGCCCCGGCGAGGGCCTGCACGCGGTGCAGATGGAGCTCGCCCAGTCGACCTACCTCACCGACGAGGCGCCGCCCTGGCGCTACGACCCCGCGCGCGCCGCCCGGCTGCGCGGGCACCTGCAGGACATCCTCGAAACCCTGGCGCTCGCCGCCGCCGACCTGAGGGAAGCGTCATGACCGATGTCGCCGCGAGCCGCCGCAACACCCGCGACGTCTATCCGCCGACCGGCCCGGAGATCACCGCCCGCTCCTGGCTCACCGAGGCGCCGATGCGGATGCTGATGAACAACCTGCACCCCGACGTCGCCGAGAACCCGCACGAGCTCGTCGTCTACGGCGGCATCGGTCGCGCCGCGCGCACCTGGGAGGACTTCGACCGCATCGTCGCGACCCTCAGGACGCTCGGCGACGACGAGACCCTGCTGGTGCAGTCGGGCAAGCCGGTCGGGGTCTTCCGCACCCACGCCGACGCGCCGCGGGTGCTCATCGCCAACTCCAACCTCGTGCCGCACTGGGCGACCTGGGACCACTTCCACGAGCTCGATCGCAAGGGACTGATGATGTACGGCCAGATGACCGCCGGGTCCTGGATCTACATCGGCAGCCAGGGGATCGTGCAGGGCACCTACGAGACCTTCGCCGAAGCCGGGCGCAGGCACTACGGCGGCTCGCTCGAAGGCCGCTGGATCCTCACCGCCGGCCTCGGCGGCATGGGCGGGGCGCAGCCGCTCGCCGCCGTCTTCGCCGGCGCCTGCTGCCTCGCGGTCGAGTGCAACCCCGACTCGATCGACTTCCGCATCCGCACCCGCTACCTCGACGCGAAGGCCGAGACGCTCGACGCGGCGCTGGCGATGATCGAGCGCTGGACCGCGGCCGGCGAGGCGAAATCGGTCGGGCTTCTCGGCAACGCCGCCGACGTCTTTCCCGAGCTGGTGCGGCGCGGGGTGCGGCCCGACATCGTCACCGATCAGACCAGCGCCCACGACCCGGTCAACGGCTACCTGCCGCAAGGCTGGAGCATGGCCGAGTGGCGCGGGAAACGCGAGACCGACCCCAAGGCCGTCGAACGCGCCGCCCGCGCCTCGATGAAGCTCCACGTCGCCGCGATGGTCGACTTCTGGAACGCCGGCGTCCCGACCCTCGACTACGGCAACAACATCCGCCAGATGGCGCTCGAGGAGGGCCTCGCCGACGCCTTCGCCTTCCCCGGCTTCGTCCCGGCCTACATCCGGCCCTTGTTCTGCCGCGGCATCGGCCCGTTCCGCTGGTGCGCCCTCTCCGGCGACCCCGAGGACATCTACCGCACCGACGCGAAGGTGAAGGAGCTGATTCCCGACGATCCGCACCTGCACGCCTGGCTCGACATGGCGCGCGAGCGCATCGCCTTCCAGGGCCTGCCGGCGCGCATCTGCTGGGTCGGCCTCGGCCAGCGCCACCGCCTCGGCCTCGCCTTCAACGCGATGGTCCGCTCGGGCGAGCTGAAGGCCCCGGTCGTCATCGGCCGCGACCACCTCGATTCGGGCTCCGTCGCCTCGCCGAACCGCGAGACCGAAGCGATGCAGGACGGCTCCGACGCCGTCTCCGACTGGCCGCTGCTCAACGCGCTGCTCAACTGCGCCAGCGGCGCCACCTGGGTCAGCCTGCACCACGGCGGCGGGGTCGGGATGGGCTTCAGCCAGCACGCCGGCATGGTGATCGTCGCCGACGGCACCGAGGCCGCCGACGCCCGTCTCGCCCGCGTGCTCTGGAACGACCCCGCCACCGGCGTGATGCGCCACGCCGACGCCGGCTACGAGGTCGCCCTCGACTGCGCGCGCGAGCACGGGCTGCGGCTGCCGGGAATTCTCGGGAACTGAAAATGTCGGAAACCGTTTAAATTTGGTAAATCCGAAAAAACTTTGTGCAGCAATATCAATGGCTTAGCCATCTGCTCGCACGCGAGCAGTGCGAGCAGAATCGACCCCTCAGCCCGCGATCAGATCCGCCATCTCGACGATGACGTTCGCCTGCCGCACCGAGGCGATGTCGATCAGCCGCCCCTTGTAGGTCACCGCTCCCTGCCCGTTGGCGCTCGCCTCCGCCATCGCCGCCAGGATCTCCCGCGCCTCCGCGACCTTCGCCTCCGACGGGGTGAAGACCTCGTTGGCAAGCGCGATCTGCCCCGGGTGGATCGCCCACTTGCCCACCATCCCCAGCGTCGCCGCCCGCCGCGCCTGCGCCACGAACCCCTCGCGGTCGGAGAAGTCGCCGAACGGCCCGTCGACCGGCAGCACCCCGTTGGCCCGGCAGGCGGCCACGATCGCCGCCGTCACCCCATGCCAGGGGTCGGGATAGTGCGGCGGCCGCGGCGCCTCGCCCTCCGGCGGCGGCAGCATGTAGTACCCCTCCTGCGTCCCGCCGATCCCGGTCGTCTGCATCCCCATCGAGGCGGCAAAATCCGCCGCCCCGAGGCTCATCGCCTGCAGCCGCGACGACGCGCTGGCGATCTCGCGCACGTTGGCAAAGCCCATCGCCGTCTCGATGATCACCTCGAGCCCGATGCGCTTTTTCCGTCCCTTCGCCGCCTCCACCGCCGAGACCAGCGCGTCGACCGCGTAGACGTCCGCCGCGGTCCCGGCCTTGGGGATCATCAGGAGGTCGATCCGCTCGCCCGCCTGCTCGAGGATGTCGACGACGTCGCGGTACCAGAAAGGGGTGTCGAGCCCGTTGATCCGCACCGAGACCGTCTTGCGGCCCCAGTCGACCTCGCCGATCGCCCGGATCACGTTGGCGCGGGCGGCCTCCTTGTCGGAGGGAGGCACGCTGTCCTCGAGGTCGAGGTTGACCACGTCCGCCGCCGAGGCCGCCATCTTGGCGAAGAGCTCCGGCCGTGAGCCGGGGCCGAAGAGCTGGCAGCGGTTGGGACGGGCGGGCGGGCTCGGTGGAATTGTGAAGCTCACGCGGGGGCTCCTCTCGCGAAGGCATTGTCTCCGGGACCGGACCCGGTGATAGGTACGCGCGGGGACCGCGTCAACGAACCTGCCGCGGTGCAAAGGGGGCGGGCAGCGGTGAAGCGTCGGCAGTTTCTCCTGGCGGGCACCACCGCCGTCGCCGGAGCGGGGCTCGCCACCACCAGCCGCAGGCCGCCGCAGGCCGCCGAGCCCACCGCCGAGCCCACCGCCGAGTCCTGGCCCGTCGGCGAGTTTCTCGTCCTGCGCACCGCCAGCGGCCTCGCCGTCGCCCACGCCAGCGAACCCGACCGGCTGCTCTGGGAGACCGACCCCGCCGGCCAGTTCCTCGTCGCCGAGCGCGCGACGCTGCACAACCGGGTAACCGGCGTCCCCGAGGGCTCGTTCGTCATCGAGGACAAGGTGGCCGCACGCTGGCAGCGGCCGACGATCGTCGCGGTGAGCGGGACGCCCGACGGCGTGACCGTCACCGGCCGGCTGCACGGGCCTGGCGGCGGGATCGGCTACCGCCTCGCCTTCACCCCGTCGGCGAGCGACCAGCTCCGCTTCGAGGTCGGCGTCGACAACGATGCGGCCGGGGTGAACCGGATCGCGCTTCGTCTCGGATCGAGCCCCGACGAGGCCTTCTTCGGCTTCGGGATGCAGCTCACCTACTTCGACCAGAAGGGCAAGCTGCTGCCGATCCTGGTGCAGGAGCACGGCATCGGCCGCGGCCGGCGCGTCGTCACCCGCGTCGTCGACCTCCTCGCCAGCGACGGCGGTGGCAGCCCGTTCGCCACCGAATGCCCGGCGCCGCACTTCATCACCAGCCGGCTGCGCTCGATGTTCCTCGAGAACCTCGAGTATTCGACCTTCGACATGCGCCAGAGCGATCAGTTCGACGTGAAGGTCTGGTCGGGGGTGATGGCCGGGCGCATCCTCCACGGCAGCAGCCCGCTGGAACTGATCGAAGTCCTACACGACCTACGCCGGCCGGATGCGCCCGCTGCCCGACTGGGTGCACCAGGGCGTGATCGCGGGGCTGCAAGGCGGCACCGAGGTGGTCCGTGGCAAGCTCGCGACGCTGCGCGATGCCGGTGTGCCGCTCGCCGGGCTCTGGCTGCAGGACTGGTGTGGTGCCCGCGTCACCGATGCCGGCAAGCAGCTCTGGTGGGACTGGAAGCTCGACGCCGACCTCTACCCCGACTGGCCGGGCCTCGCGGCCGAAACTGCCGCGCTCGGCGGGCGGATGCTCGTCTACATCAATCCCTATCTTTGCCGGCAGCCTCCGCACGACAGCCTCTACCAGCAGGCGCTGGCGCAGGGGTATCTGGTCCAGACGCTCGACGGCACCCCGCTTCTCGTGCGGAACACCAACTTCGACGCGGCGGTGATCGACCTCAGCAACCCGGGCGCGCGCGACTGGATCAAGGGCGTGATCCGCACGCAGCTGATCGGTGCCGCCGGCGCCTCGGGCTGGATGAACGATTTCGGCGAGGCGCTGATGTTCGACGCCCGCCTCCACGACGGCGGCGACCCGATGACCTGGCACAACCGCTACCCGGAGGAGTGGGCGCAGGTCAGCCGCGAGGCGATCGAGGAGGCGGGCCGCGGCAACGACATCACCTTCTTCGACCGCTCGGGCTTCACCATGAGCCCCGGAATCGCCACACTTTTCTGGCTCGGCGACCAGATGCAGACTTGGGATGCCTTCGACGGCATCAAGACGGCGGTCGTAGGCCTGCTCTCCGGCGGCGTCTCCGGCTTCAGCCTCAACCACAGCGACACCGGCGGCTACGTCGCGCTCCGGCTCGACGTCGAGGGGCGGCAACTGCCGCTGATCGCGCGCACCCCCGAGCTCCTGATGCGCTGGATGGAGCTCAACGCCTTCACCGCGGTCTTCCGCACCCACGAGGGACTGGACCCGGCGGCCTCGGCGCAGTTCGACACCGATGCGGCGACGCTCGCGCATCTCGTGCGCTTCGCCAAGGTCTATCGCGGCCTCGCCGCCTACCGCAAGGCGCTGGTCGCAGAGGCCGCAGCGACCGGCCACCCGGTGGTCCGCCACCCCTTCCTGCACTATCCGGGCGATCGCAACGTGACCGCGCTGCGCTACCAGTTCCTGCTCGGGCCGGACCTGATGGTCGCACCGGTGCTCGACCGCGGTGCCGAAACCGTCGACGTCTACTTCCCCGAGGGCGAGAGCTGGACCGATCTCTGGAGCGGCGCGTCGGCGGGGAGCCCGGGCGAATGGGTGCGGATGCCCGCCCCGCTCGGCGAGCCCGCGGTCTTCCTGCGCCACGGTGCGCCTTCGGCGTCCGCGATCCTCGATGGACTGAAGGCCGTCGGCATCCTGGGCTGAGCGGAGCTACTGCAGGTCGGCGAAGGCTGCCTGCAGGCGGCCGACCGCATCGACGATGCGGGCGCGCGGCATGCCGATGTTGAAGCGCAGGAAGCTCTCGCCGCCCTTGCCGAAGTTCGGCCCGAGGCTCGGCGCGATACGGGCGTCGCGATGCACGCGGGCGGTGAACTCCTCGGGCGCCATCCCGGTGCCGGCGAAATCGACCCAGGCGAGGTAGGTCGACTCGAGCGGCTGCATCCGCAGCCCGGGGATCGCGTTGACCCCGTCGGCGAAGACGGTGGCATTGCCGGCGAGGTAGGCGCAGAGCGCGTCGACCCAGGCGTCGCCGTGGGCGTAGGCGGCGGTGGCCATGATCGCGCCGAAGCGGTTGGCGTGCGTGCCCGAGGCGGCATAGGCCGCGGCGAAGCGCTTGCGCAGCTCGGGATCGGGAATGATCACGTTGCCGGTCAGGGCGCCGGCAATGTTGAAGGTCTTGGTGGTGGCGGTCAGCATCACCAGCCGGTCGACCGCCTCAGGGGCGGCGATCGGCATCGGAACGTGGCGGTTTCCGGGAAGCACGAGATCGTGATGGATCTCGTCGGCGACCAGCAGGAGGTCGTGCGCGCGGCAGAAGTCGGCGAGCGCGCGCTGCTCCTCCGCGCTCCAGACCCGGCCGCCGGGGTTGTGCGGCGAGCAGAAGACGACCATCCGCTCGCTCCCGGTGAGCGCCGCGGCCAGGGCGTCGAGGTCCATGCGGTAGCGGCCGTCGTCGCCCGCCACCAGCGGCGCCTCGACCACCACCCGCTCGTTGGCGCGGATGATGCGCGAAAAGGCATGGTAGACCGGGGTGAACAGGATCACCCCGTCGCCCGGCGCGGTATAGGCCTTGAGACAGAGGCCGAGCCCGTTGACGATGCCGTGGGTGGTAAGGATGGCTGCGGGGTCGACCTCCCAGCCATGGCGGCGCGCCATCCAGCCCTGGATCGCCGCCATGTAGTCGCGCTCGTCGCCGTAGTAGCCGAAGACGCCGTGCGCCACCTCGGCGGCAAGGGCGGCGATCACCTCCTGCGGCGGGCGGAAGTCGGTGTCGGCCACCCACATCGCCAGCCCCTCGTCGGGCGAGACGCCGTAGTAGGGCTGCATCATGTCCCACTTGCTGCAGTGCGTTCCGCGGCGGTCGATGATCTCGTCGAAGTCAAACATATGGGGTCCCGGGCTCGAGGATCGCCGGCTGGCCCCGACGACTGTCCCATGAGCCGTAGTGTCCCGAAGCCGCTTCTTCAAGCCGGCTCGCCGCGGCCGGCTCGCAGACCGCAAACCCGAGCGCCCGGTGAAGGGGCGAAACCCCGCCCGATCGCGCGGCGCGCATGGCGCCACGGCGGCCGTCTTGCCAATGCAAGGCGCATCGCCTATCTCGCGGCCATGGCGATCCGTCCGATCCTGACCCTTCCAGACCCCCGTCTGCGCAAGGCCGCCGCACCGGTGGCGGCGGTCGACCAGGGCATTCGTGCGCTGGCCGAGGACATGCTGGCGACGATGTACGACGCGCCGGGGATCGGCCTTGCAGCGACCCAGCTCGGGGTGATGAAGCGCATCTTCGTGATGGACTGCGCCGGCAAGGACGAGCCGGAGGCGCCGATGGTGCTGATCAATCCCGAGATCCTCTGGCGCTCCGACACGATGCAGGTCAGCGAAGAGGGCTGCCTGTCGATTCCCGAGGTCTACGAGGACGTGACCCGCTCCGATCGGGTTCGGGTGCGGTGGACCGGGCTCGACCGGGAGACGCATGAAGAGGAGTTCGCCGATCGCTGGGCCGTCTGCGCCCAGCACGAGATCGACCACCTCGACGGCCGCCTCTTCATCGACCACCTGAGCGCGATCAAGCGGGCGATGATCACCGCCCGCATGAAGAAGCTGAAGCGCGAGAAGGCCCGCGCCTGACCCACGTGAGGTGCGTTCATGCGTCTGATCTTCATGGGCACGCCCACCTTCGCCGTCCCCGCCCTCGACGCGCTCCACACCGCCGGCCACGAAATCCTGCGCGTCCTGACCCGGCCTGCGCGCCCCGCCGGCCGCGGCCAGCAGCCGCGCCCGAGCCCTGTCGCCGCCCGCGCCGCCGAGCTCGGCCTCCCCGTCGCGACCCCTGCGAGCCTGCGCGACCCGGCCGAGGCCGCATCGCTGCGGTCGCTCGGCGCCGAGGTCGCGGTGGTCGCCGCCTACGGGCTGATCCTCCCCTCCGCGGTGCTGGAGGCTCCGGCGCGTGGCTGCCTCAACGTCCATGCCTCGCTGCTGCCGCGCTGGCGCGGGGCGGCGCCGATCCAGCGGGCAATCATGGCCGGCGATGCCGAGACCGGCATCTCGATCATGGCGATGGATCCAGGGCTCGACACCGGGCCGGTGCTTCTCGCCGAGCCGATCCCGATCGCGCCTCGCGATACGGCGGGTTCGCTCGAGCCGCGGCTCGCGGCGCTCGGTGCCCGGCTGATCGTCGCGGCGCTTGCCGGTCTCGACCGGCTGGCGCCGGTGGCGCAGCCCGCCGAGGGCGTCACCTACGCCGCCAAGATCGGCAAGGCCGAGGCGCGGGTCGACTGGCGTCGACCGGCAGCCGAGGTCGACGGTTTGATCCGCGGCCTCGCCCCCTCTCCCGGTGCCTGGACCGAGCTGGGCGGCGCGCGGGTCAAGCTGCTGCTGAGCGAGACCGCGGAGGGCTCAGGCGCACCCGGGACCGTGCTCGACGACCGGCTGACCGTCGCCTGCGGCGAGGGCGCCGTGCGGCTCCTCCGCCTCCAGCGCGCCGGCCGCGCGATCGCCGACGCCGACGCCTTTCTGCGCGGCCATCCGGCATCTCAGGGGATCCGGCTCGCTTCGGAGTGATCGGTGTCTCGTACTTCGCCGCTGACTTGCCGCTCAAAAGCGGTCAGCGGCTCCGTTCGGCGGCACCGGCCTCAGCGCAGGTCCGGGGGAACCGCCTCCGCGGCGAGTTCGGCGACCACCGCGTCCAGCGGCGCAACCCGGCTCTCCCTCTCGCCAAGGCGGCGGACCGAAGCGGTGCGATCCTCCACCTCGCGATTGCCGACGGCGAGGATCACCGGGACCTTGGCCAGACTGTGCTCGCGGACCTTGTAGTTGATCTTCTCGTTGCGAAGATCGGCTTCGGCGCGGATGCCCGCCGCCACGAGCGCCGCTACCGCCTCCTCGGCGTACCTGTTGGCCTCCGAGACGATCGGCGCCACCACCACCTGCCGCGGCGCCAGCCAGAAGGGGAACTTCCCGGCATAGTGCTCGATCAGGAGTCCGATGAAGCGCTCGAACGAGCCGAAGACCGCCCGGTGCAGCATCACCGGCCGGTGCCGTGCCCCGTCCTCACCGACATAGGCGGCATCGAGCCGCTCGGGCATCACGTAGTCGAGCTGGAAGGTGCCGCACTGCCAGGTCCGGCCGATCGCGTCGGTCAGATGGAACTCGAGCTTCGGCCCGTAGAAGGCGCCCTCTCCCGGTGCGTAGCTGAAGCTCAGCCCGTTCGCCACCAGCGCTTCGGCAAGAGCCTCCTCCGCCCGGTCCCAGGTGGCGTCGTCGCCGGCGCGCTGTTCCGGCCGGGTGGCGAGCTTGTAGGCGATATTCGTCATCCCCATGTCGCTGTAGACGCGGCTGAAAAGATCGAGGAATCGCCGGGTCTCGTCGAAGATCTGGTCCTCGCGGCAGAAGATGTGCGCGTCATCCTGGGTCATCTGCCGAACGCGCATCAGCCCGTGCAGCGCGCCGTGCGCCTCGTTGCGGTGGCAGCAGCCGAACTCGGCCATCCGGAGCGGCAGGTCGCGGTAGGACTTGGTGCCCTGCTTGAAGATCTGGATGTGGCCGGGGCAGTTCATCGGCTTCAGCGCCATCAGATCGCCCTTGCCGGAGAGGACAGGGGCGTCCTCGTCGGTGCCGGGGATCTCGTCGGGCACCACGAACATGTTCTCGCGGAACTTGCCCCAGTGGCCCGACTGCATCCAGAGCGTGGCGTCGAGGAGCTGCGGGGTCTTGACCTCGACGTAGCCGTCGGCGTCGAGCCGGCGGCGGATGTAGGCCTCGAGGATCCGCCACAGCCGGAAGCCGTTCGGATGCCAGAAGATCGAGCCCTGCGCCTCCTGCTGCAGATGGAACAGGTCCATCTCGCGGCCAAGCTTGCGGTGATCGCGCTTGCCCGCCTCCTCGAGCTGGAAGAGATACGCGTCGAGGTCGGCCTTGGACCGAAAAGCCGCGCCGTAGATCCGCTGCAGCATCGGACGGCGCGAATCGCCACGCCAGTAGGCGCCGGCGATCGACATCAGTTTGAAGCCGTCGGCCGGCACTTGCCCGGTGTTGGCGAGATGCGGGCCGCGGCAGAGGTCCTGCCACGGTCCGTGCCAGTACATGCGGATCGGATCGGCCTCGGGGATCGCCTCCACGAGCTCGACCTTGTAGGGCTCGCCCAGCGCCTCGTAGTGGCGGATCGCGCGGTCGCGGTCCCAGACCTCGGTGCGCACCGGGTCGCGCTTGGCGATGATCGCGCGCATCCGCGCCTCGATCGCCGCCAGATCCTCGGGGGTGAATGGCTCGGCGCGGTCAAAGTCGTAGTACCAGCCGTTCTCGATCACCGGGCCAATGGTGACCTTCACGTCCGGCCAGAGCTCCTGCACCGCGCGCGCCATGATATGGGCGGCGTCGTGCCGGATCAGACCGAGCGCGTCTTCGTCCTTTTCGGTAACGACGGCGAGCGCCACGTCCTTTTCGATCGGCTGCGACAGGTCGGCAAGGCTGCCGTCGATGCGGGCGGCGAAGGCCGCCTTGCCGAGCGATTTCGAGATGTCGGACGCGACGGCGGCAGCGGTGGTACCGACCGGGTAGCGACGAACCGCGCCGTCGGGGAGGGTCACGGCGACCTCCCGGACTTCGGCGTCGCGAAACTCGGAAGCAAGGTCGGCCATCGTTCTCTCCCGCTGGTTTGGCGCCTACGGAACGCCCGGGTCGTGGAAAGCATGCCACTAAGGTGCGCGGCCGGGCCATGTCAAGGCGGGCGCAGCCGCGCGCGGATTGCGGCTGGCGCGACCGTTCCCGCCCGCGTTATTGACGGCGCATGGACCATTCGACGCTCGCGCTTCCCGATGGCCGCCGCATCGCCTATCGCCGGAGCGAGGGAAAGAGCCCCGGCGTCGTATTCCTGACCGGCTTCCGTTCGGACATGAACGGCACCAAGGCACAATTTCTCGAGGCTTGGGCGCGGGAGCGCGGGCAGGCTTTTCTGCGCTTCGACTATAGTGGCCACGGGGCGTCCGGCGGAGCCTTCCGCGACGGAGACGATCGGCGTCTGGGCGCAGGACGCCGAGGACGCCGTGACACGGCTGACGTCGGGGCCGCAGGTGCTGGTGGGCTCGAGCATGGGCGGCTGGATCGCGCTGCTTCTCGCTGTGCGGATATCGGCACGGATCGCCGGGCTGGTCGGAATCGCTGCTGCACCCGACTTCACCGAAGATTCGATGTGGGAAGGGCTCGACCCAGCGACCCGCGCCCGGCTGATCTCCGAGGGAGAGCTCCTCGTGCCGTCCGGCTACTCCGATGATCCCTATCCGATCACCTGGAAGCTGATCGAGGATGGCCGGCAAAATCTGGTGCTGCGCGACCGACTCGCGCTGCCGTTCCCGGTGCGGCTGCTGCACGGCACCGCCGACCGCGATGTCGATCTCGCGGTAGCGCTCCGGCTGCTCGCGCACGCCGAGGGGCCGGACATCCGCCTGACGATCGTCAAGGATGCCGATCACCGCTTCAGCGAGACCGAGCAGCTCGATCTGCTGGCCCGCACCGTCGAGGGACTGGTCTAGGCGACCCGGTTGCACGCAAGCACCCGGCCGCCTTCGGCAATCTCAATTCCGCGTGTGGAGCGGCTCTGGCGCAACAGACAACGTCAGGTCGGGCCAACGCCCGGAGGCCGGGGCGAATCGCCCGAGCTTCCGGGATGAGGAGCGGATCCGGAAATCACGCCTGGGTGGACAGGCGCTCGATTTCATCCTTCAGATACAGCTTCTTGAGCTTGAGTTGCTTGATGTCCAGGTCGTCGATGGAGGGCTTGCGCTGCTCCTCCTCGATGATTTCCGACAGGGCCTGATGCTTCTTGCGAAGCTCCATCAGGTGGGAACCCATGCTCATTCCTATCCTCCTGATCGTTGTCATCAACCGCTCAAGTTAACCACGGAACGACCATCGAGTTCACGCTCAGCACGCCTTGCCGCGGCGATCGGCGCCGCCGCCGGGCGGCTTGGGCGGATCAGCGCCACCAGCCCGCCACCCGCGATGGCGAGCAGGCCGAGGACGCTGCTCCAGGAGGGCGTCTCCCCGAACCAGAGGAAGCCGACGCCGGTTGCCGTGAGGAGGTTGAAATAGAGAAACGGCGCCAGGACCGAGGCATCGGCGCGCTGGTAGGCTGCCACTGTCAGGAAATGGCACGCGGCCGAAATCCCGCCGAGCGCGAGTGCTCCGAAGAGAATGCCAGGACCCGGTGCGGGCAGACCGTCGGCCAGGGCGAAGGGTGCGAGGAGCGCCGCGCCGAGCAGCGACTGCACGGCGAGCGTTGAGAGTGCGTCGGTTCGGGCGCGCGCGCCGCGGGTGGCCGCAAGGTAGGCGCCGAGCAGCGCACCGCCGAGGAGCGCGAAGAGGCAACCGGGCTCGAGGCCGGTCTCGGGCCGGAGCAGGATCGCGGCACCGAGACTACCGATCGCGGCGCCTGCGAGCCGCGGCGTGGTGGGCGGCTCACGCCAGACCAGGATCCCGAGCATTCCGGAGACGATCGGTGCGATCAGGAAACCGCCCACCGCCTTTGCCATCGGAACCATGCCGAGCGCCGCGATCAGCGACGTCATTGCCGCCACGAGCAGCGCGGAGCGAACGAGCTGTCCAAGACGGTCGGCAGCCGGGATCGCAATGCGGCGACGGGTGGTCCCGGCCACGGCCAGCGCGATCAGGCCGGCGCAAAGGTAGCGGATGAAGGCGATCATCACCGGCGTCTGTTCGGCGGACAGGCTCTTTGCCACGCCGTCGACCGCGGGTGTGAGCAGCATCGCCAGGATCAGGCACGCCACGCCGACGTTCATTGGAGCCTTCCGAAAGTGCGTGGAGTGCACACTACACGCATAAGTAGTTTAGGTCTGCTTGCTACCACCCGGGCGTGCGTCCGGCAACAACGCTTCCATGCCGCGCAGGACCTGCTGGGCCGCCGCAGTGTAGCTCTCTCCGTCGGCTGCGTGGAAATCGCCTGCGTGGAAGGTTAAGGGACTGCAGAGAGTTAGCGTCGCGCGTCGGCCTTTGCGCGCGCGCAGCAACAGGCGCGTCGCGGGGCCGCCGCTGCGCGAGATGATCGGGAGGATCTCGATCGCGCCCGCCCGACCCTTGAGCGCGGCTAGCATCTCGGGGAGGCGCGCCGTCCGCTGGATGACCACCAGCCGCCCGCCTGCGTCGAGCCGACGCAGCCCGGCCGCGATCCAGTCGGCGATCGTCGCCTCTCCCTCGCGGTGGGCGAGGTCGCGCGCCGCGTCGGGGGAGGGGGATGCATCCGCCGGGTGGAAAGGCGGATTGGCGAGCACGTGGTCGAAGACCAGGCGGCGCAGCGCGGCGGGCGGCCGGCTCAGATCGCCGGTGTGCACGGTCAGCGCAACGCCGTTCTCGGCGGCGTTACGCCGGGCGAGGTCGGCATAGGCCGGCTGCAGTTCGAGGCCGTGCAGCTCGAGCCCGGGGACCCGGATTGCGAGGCTGAGGGCCGCGGCGCCGACACCACAGCCGAGATCGAGCACGCGCTCGCCTGCGCGGGCCGGAACGAAGGCGGCGAGGAGCACCGGATCTGTGGCGGCGCGGTAGCCGCGGCGCGGCTGCCAGAGCCGCAGCCGGCCGTCGAGGAAGGCGTCGCGGGTCAGCTCGCCCGTCGCGAAGCTCATTCCTCGGTGAGATCGGTGACGTCGTTGTCGCGCAGGATGGCGCGCGCGCGGAACAGGTCGCGGTCAGCGACCATCATCCGGCGAGGCAGAAGGCCGATCGATCCTTCGAGGACGCTCATGTGGACGTCCAGAACGAAGCAGTCTATACCGTCGGCCCGCAGCAACGCGGTCGCGAAGGCGACGACGGTCGGGTCATTTGTGCGCAGGAGTTCCCGCATGGCACGCAGCCTAGAGACCGCCGCCGCCAAGGTCGAGAGCGTGGCGGCGACCCCGATCGAGGATCTGCAGGCCGATCTCGCCGCGGACATGGCGGGTGTCGGCGCGCTGATCCGGGCGCGGATGGCGAGCGAGCATGCGCCGCGCATCCCGGAGGTCACCGCGCATCTGGTCGAGGCCGGCGGCAAGCGGCTGCGGCCGCTGCTGACCCTCGCGGCGGCGCGGCTGCTCGGCTACGAGGGCGAGGATCACGTCAAGCTGGCGGCGACGGTGGAGTTCATTCACACCGCGACGCTGTTGCACGACGACGTGGTCGACGAGAGTCAGCGACGGCGCGGGCGGCCGACGGCGAACCTGCTCTGGGACAACAAGTCGAGCGTGCTGGTCGGAGACTATCTCTTTGCGCGCGCCTTTCAGCTGATGGTGGAGACGGGGTCGCTGCGGGTGCTCGACATCCTCGCCAACGCCTCGGCGGTGATTGCGGAGGGGGAGGTGCTGCAGCTGACGGCGGCGTCGAACCTCGCGACCGAGGAGGCGACCTACCTGCAGGTGGTGCGCGGCAAGACCGCGGCGCTGTTTGCCGCCGCGACCGAGGCGGGGGCGGTGGTCGCGGGTGGGGCGGAAGCGCAGGTGGCGGCGCTCGCGCGCTACGGCGACGCGCTCGGGGTGAGCTTTCAGATCGCCGACGACGTGCTCGACTACGGGGGGCTCGCCAGCGACCTCGGCAAGAATACCGGCGACGATTTCCGCGAGCGGAAGATGACGCTGCCGGTGATCCGGGCGGTGGCCTGCGCCGATGCGGACGAGCGGGCGTTCTGGGCGCGGGTGATCGTGAAGGGGGACCAGCGCGACGGCGACCTCGAGGAGGCCAAGGCGCTGATGACCCGGCACGGTGCGCTGGAGAGCGCGCACGACACGGCACTGGCGCATGCCGCCGTGGCGCGGGCGGCGCTCGAGCCGCTGCCGGACGTGCCGCTGCGCCGCCATCTGCTGGCGCTGGCCGACTTCGTCGTCGCGCGGGTGGCCTAGGACCGCGCCCGCGGTCGAGAAGGTCTGCTCGCACTGCTCGCGTGCGAGCAGATGCTTAAGTTATTGTTTTTACTAGATTTCACGTTTTCAAATTAACCGAATTTCAACGGTTTCCGACATTTCCGTCCGGTCCGGACAGCGCCGTCCGGGGCGATGGCGGACGTTGCGACCCACCAGCGCGGCCGGGCCTGCCGGGTGGCTTCGGCGGCGCTGGCGGCGAGGCGTTCGGAGCTGAAGAGGCCGAAGCAGGTCGCCCCCGAGCCGGACATGCGCGCGAGCCGGCAGCCGGGTTGCGCCGCGAGGGCCGCCAGCACCTCGGCGATTGCCGGGGCGGCGGCGATCGCGGGCGGCTCGAGATCGTTGCGCTGCGCGGCGAGGAAGTCGATCAGCGTCTCGGCGTCGGTCGAAGCCGGCAGCGCCGGCATCGGCGGGCCGAAGCGGCCGGCGAGCCCGGCGAAGACCGCGCCGGTGGCGACCGGCACCCCCGGATTGGCGAGGACGAGCCAGAGGGGCGGGAGGCGGAGCGGGGTGAGATCCTCGCCGATCCCGCGCATGCGGCAGGCCTGCACGGCGAGGCAGACCGGCACGTCGGCGCCGAGACCGAGCAACTCGGGCGTCGACGGCAGCGGCAGCTCCCAGAGCCGGGCGAGGAGGCGCAGCGTCGCGGCGGCGTCGGACGAGCCGCCGCCGATGCCGCTCGCGAGCGGCAGCGCCTTGGTCAGCCGCAGCGCCACGCCGCGGCCGGCAGGGCGCATCAGCGCGGCGGCGCGCAGCACGAGGTTGTCGGGACCGGCGTCGAGGCCGGCGGCGAAGGGACCGTCGACGGCGAGCGAGAGGCGGTCGGCGGGCTCGGCCGAAAGCGTGTCGCCGACGCGCGCGAAGGCAACGACGCCGTCGAGCTGGTGCAGGCCGTCGTCGCGCCGCCCGATCACGTGCAGCGCGAGGTTGACCTTGGCGGGGGCGAACTCGGAGGCGGTGGCCGGCAAGAAGGCGCTCAGCCTTCCTGCGGCGGGTCGGTGGCGAGCACGCTGTCGAGCCCGACCTCGAGCTTCTTGCGGATGCGGTCCATGTCGAGGTCGTCGGCCGGGCCGAAGCTGAGCGCCCGGCGCCACTGGAACTCGGCCTCGCGCTTGCGGCCGACCTTCCAGAGCACGTCGCCGAGATGGTCGTTGATGATCGGGTCGTCGGGCGTCAGCTCGACCGCGCGCAGCATCGGCTTGACCGCTTCCTGGTAGCGGCCGAGGCGGTAGAGCACCCAGCCGAGCGAGTCGGTGATATAGCCGTCGTCCGGCTCGGCCTTGGCCGCCTTCTCGATCATCGCCAGCGCCTCGTCGAGATTCTCCTTCTTCTCGACCATGCTGTAGCCGAGGTAGTTGAGCACCAGGGGCTGGTCGGGCTTGAGCGTCAGCGCCTCGCGGAAGTCCGATTCCGCGGCGGGCCAGTTTCCCGCGCGCTCGTTGGCGATGCCGCGGGTGTAGTAGAGCCCCCAGTAGCCCGCCGTCGGCGTCCCGATCAGCTCGACCGCCCTGGTGTAGGCGGCGACCGCCTCGGGGAACCGCTCTGCCATCCGCAGCGCATCGCCGAGCGAGCTCTGCACCTCGATCTGGTCGCCGAAGTCGGCGGCGAGCGCGGTCAGCGTGGCGATGCCGGCATCGGGATCGCCGGCGTCGTGCTGGGTGCTGGCGCGGCGGATCTGCGTGGTGACGTACCAGGGCGAGGTCTTCGGCACGCCGGCGAGGGCGTCGGTCGCCAGCGCGAACTGCTTCTCGTCCTCGAGGATCCCGGCGGTCACGAGCTGCGCCTCGATCAGGTCGGGACGGATGTGCGAGGCGATCCGCGCGTGCACCAGCGCCACGCGTTGCGAGTCGTCGGTATTGAGGGCGTCAGCGAGGGTGAGAAAGACCTCGGCCGCCCCGTCGCTGGCGCTGGTGACCTGATCGAACGGCACCTCCTGCCCGGAGGCGAGCCGGGCGCGCAGGTCGATCAGCGGGATGTCCGGGACGCCGCCGGAGAGCGCGTCGTCGACCACCTTGATCGCGTCCTGCTCGCGGCCGAGCTGAGCGAGGATCTCGGCATGGGAGACGATCGCCGAGCGGTTCAGGTGCAGCGGCCCCTTGTCGCCGCCGGCGAGGATCGTCTCGGCGGAGACGAAGTCGCCGGCGAGCGCCAGCGCCAGCGCCTTGTGGTACTGGCCATAGGCGACGAGGCCGTCGTTGCCTTTCATCGCGTCGAACTTGGCCTTCGCGCCGGCGAAATCATCGCGCCCGACGTCGACCCAGCCGGCGAGGAGCTGCGAGAGCAGCGGGTTGAGCGTGCTGCCGGACCTGGCGAGGATGTCGGCGGCCTGGGCGTAGTCCTGCGCCGCGAGGGTGTCGCCGAGCAGCACCAGCGTCGCGACCTGGTTGGTGGGGTCGATCTTCGCCAGCCGGTCGGCCAGCGGCCGGGCGCCGGCGAAGTCGCCGGTCGCGATCTTGGCGACCATCGCGTTGACGAGCAGCCCGGGGTTCTCCGGGTCGAGCACCAGCGCCTGGTCGAAATACGCCACTGCCTGGCCGTAGTCGTCGTGGAAGTCCGCCTGCATCCCGGCGAGGTAGGAGCCCGCGAGGCTCGATGCCGCGCCCGGTGACGCCGCCGATGCCGCAAGAAGCGCGGCCACGAGGGCACGGCGTGCCAGCGGCGCGAGGTTGAACAGCACTATGTCGGACTCCCAAGCTCAGGACGGCGTGACCCTATGCCGCCACTCCGCCCAATTCAATCGCGCGAATCACCGCGGGCGAAGCGATGCCCATCACATGTTCGGATAGTTCGGACCGTCGCCGCCCTGCGGCGTGGTCCAGTCGATGTTCTGGCTCGGATCCTTGATGTCGCAGGTCTTGCAGTGCACGCAGTTCTGGAAGTTGATCCGGAAGCGCGGATTGCCGCCGCCCTCGTCGCGCAGCACCTCGTAGACCCCGGCCGGGCAGTAACGCTGCGCCGGCTCGTCGTAGCGCGGCAGGTTCACCTCGATCGGGATCTCCGGATCGCGCAGCACCAGGTGGCAGGGCTGGTTCTCGTCGTGGTTGGTGAAAGAGAAGGCGACGTCGGTCAGCCGGTCGAAGGAGAGGACGCCGTCGGGCCTGGGATAGGCGATCGGCGGGAAGTCGGCGGCGAGACCGGTCGCTGCGGCGTCGGTCTTGTCATGCCTGAGCGTGCCGAATGGCGAGCGGTTGGCGAAGAGGCTGTTGAGCCACATGTCGAGGCCGCCGAGCGCGAAGGAGGCGGTCAGCCCCCAGCGCGACCAGAGCGGCTTGACGTTGCGCACCGGCTTGAGGTCGCGGGCGATCGGCCCGTGCTCCACCGCTTCGGTGTAGGCGGTGAGCTCGTCTCCCTGCCGGCCGGCGGCGATCGCGGCATGGGCGGCCTCGGCGGCGGCGATGCCCGAGAGCATCGCGTTGTGGTTGCCCTTGATCCGCGGCACGTTGACGAAGCCGGCCGAGCAGCCGAGGAGCGCCCCGCCGGGAAAGGTGAGCTTCGGCACCGACTGCCAGCCGCCCTCGGTTATGGCGCGGGCGCCGTAGGCGACGCGCTTGCCGCCCGCGAGCACGTCGGCGATCAGCGGATGGTGCTTGAAGCGCTGGAACTCCATGTAGGGGTAGAGGTGCGGGTTGCGGTAGTTGAGGTGGACCACGAAGCCCACCAGCACCTGGTTGTTCTCGGCGTGGTACATGAAGGAGCCGCCGCCGGCGTTCCTGCCGAGCGGCCAGCCCATGGTGTGGGTGACCTGGCCGGGGCGGTGCACCTCGGGGCGCACCTCCCAGATCTCCTTCATGCCGAGGCCGTACTTCTGCGGATCGCGGCCGTCGGCGAGGCCGTAGCGGGCGACGAGCTGCTTGGCGAGGCTGCCGCGCGCGCCTTCGGCGATCAGCACGTACTTGCCGAGGAGGTCGAGCCCCGGCTCGTAGTTCGGGCCGGGCCGGCGGTCCTTGTCGAGGCCGAACTCGCCGGCGACGACGCCGCGGACCTCGCCGGCGTCGCCCCAGACGAGCGCGCTCGCGGCCATGCCGGGGAAGATCTCGACGCCGAGCGCCTCGGCCTCGGCCCCGAGCCAGCGGCAGACGTTGCCCATCGAGACGATGTAGCTGCCGTGGTTCGACATCAGCCGCGGCATCGGCCAGTTCGGGATGCGGATCTGTCCCGCCGGGCCGAGCAGGTAGAAGCGATCCTCGGTGACCGCGGTGGTGACCGGCGCGCCGCGCGCGCGCCAGTCGGGCAGGAGCGCGTCGAGGCCGACGGGATCGAGCACCGCGCCGGAGAGGATGTGCGCGCCGACCTCGGAGCCTTTCTCGATCACCACCACCGAGAGGTCCGGGTCGCGCTGCTTGAGCCGGATCGCCGCGGCGAGCCCGGCCGGGCCGGCGCCGACGATGACGACGTCGTACTCCACCTGCTCGCGCTCGACGTCGTTCACTGCGGCTATCCTCTCCCGGCGGGGGCACCTCCGGTGCCTAATCGCGGCCCCGGGGGGCGTCAATCGCTACGTGGCGTCAGCTTGCGGGGCGGATTCGGCGGCTTGCGGAGCGAGTCGGGCGCCCCTATGTTGCCGGTTCTGCGGTCGCACGTGCCGCAGGTCAGGCCGTGGCCCCGGGCACCGGCCTGTTTCGTATTTGACCGGGCGTTTGCGAAAGGCGGCCCGGACGGAGGGAGAGAATGGAGAAGATTCCCCTGACCGCGCGGGGGTTCGCGAAGCTCGATGCGGAGCTGAAGAAGCTCAAGAGCGTCGAGCGCCCGCAGGTGATCGCGGCGATCGCCGAGGCGCGCGAGCACGGAGACTTGAGCGAGAATGCCGAGTATCATGCCGCGCGCGAGAAGCAGAGCTTCATCGAGGGGCGGATCCGCGAGCTCGAGGCGACGATCGGCCGCTCCGAGGTGATCGACGCGACCCGGCTCTCGGGGCCGATCAAGTTCGGCGCCACGGTGGTGCTGCTCGACGAGGACAACGACGAGGAGAAGACCTACCAGATCGTCGGCGAGCAGGAGGCCAACATCGAGGACGGGCTGCTCAACCTGAAGTCGCCGCTGGCGCGGGCGCTGATCGGCAAGGAGCCGGGCGACAGCGTCGAGGTGCGCACGCCGGGCGGCGTCCGCTCCTACGAGGTCCGGGCGGTCAACTTCGTATGACCGGCGCGCGCCGCGGGCAGCGGCCGGCATGAGCGCGGGCTCTGCGCAAGGGGTGATCCGCGACCTGGGCGACCGGCTCGCCGGGTTTTCGCGCGCGCGGCGCTGGGGCGCGGTCGCGACCATCGTCTGGGTGGCGGTGGTCGCGGGCTATGCGGCGGGATTTGCCAGCGTGGCGTCCGAAGGCAGCCGCGGCACGCCCTTTCTCGACGCGATGTTCTTTCTCGCGGTGCTGGTGCTGCCGCTGCTGCTGATCTGGCTGGCGGTCTGGCTCGCCGAGGAGCTCGATCGCCAGCGCCGCATCGTCCTGGCGCTTGCCGAGGTGACGGCGCCGCTGATCGAAGCGTTGAGCGCGACGCGCGCGGCGCTCGACGCGCACGCGCCGGCCTCGCCCGAGGTGATCGGCAAGGTGGTGCAGGCGGCGGTCGCCGGCGCCCGCGGCCCCGACCTCGGTCCGCATATCGACCGGGTGATGGCGGCGCAGGCGCGCAACGAGGCGCTGCTGCAGAAGCTCGCGGCCGCCCGTCCGGCTGCGGCCGAGCCGCCCGCCGCCGCGAAGCCGACGCCGGAGACGCGCAAGCCCGAGCCGGCGCCGGTTGCCGCCGCGCCCGAGCCGCCGGCGGCGCCGGCCCTGCCGGGGGAGACGCCGGCGACGGCCGAGCCGCCAGAGACCCCGGAGAAGGGGCGCCCGAGCTGGCCGGCGCTGGTGCGGGCGCTCGACTTTCCGCACGACGCGGACGACCGCGAGGGCTTTCGCGCGCTGCGCGAGGCGCTGCGGCACCACGGGCTGGCGCAGAGCCTGCAGGCGGCCGAGGACGTGCTGAACCTGCTGTCGCAGGAGGGCGTCTTCGTCGACGAGCTGCCGATGGAGCCGGTCGACGCGAAGGCCTGGCGGCGGTTCATCGCCGGAACCCGCGGGGCGGAAGTCGCCGCGGTCTGCGGTATCCGCGACGAGCGGGCGCTCGAGCTGACCCGGGGGCTGATGACCTCCGATTCGATCTTCCGCGACACCGCCCTGTTCTTCCAGCGCCGCTTCGACTCGGTGCTGTCGGAATTCGCCACCGAGGCCGACGACGCCGCGCTGGTCGAACTCGCCGGCACCCGCTCCGGCCGCGCCTTCATGCTGCTGGCGCGTCTCAACGGCTCGCTGGACTGAGGCTTACGGCGGCATCGGCTGAGTCGCGTGGGGCGCCAGCATTCGACCCGACCCGGCTTCTCGCCTCCGCAGGCTCCGGCGACGATGGCCTACACCGCGATCTCGCCGCCCTTCCAGCGTCGGTCCAGTGCCAGGGCGAGGGCCGTGCCGATCGCCGACAGCGCCACCCCGATCACGTAGGTCCCGCCCCCGAGGGTCGGGTAGACCGCCGAGGCGAGCACCGTCGCCAGCGCCATGACCGCGCCGACCGCCATCGCCGTGGTCGCGCCCTGCGCTGCGGCGGCGTAGCGGTCGGGGACGGCGCGGGCGATGAAGGCCATCGTCCCGAGATGGCAGGCGGCGAAGGTGAGCGCGTGCAGCGCCTGGATCGGCCAGAGCCAGAAGCCGGTCGGATCGGTCATCATCACCCCCCAGCGCAGGACGCCCGCGACACCGGCGATTCCGAGCGCTCCGATCGGTCCGACGCGCTGCACCAGCGAGGTGCCGATCCCCATCAGGAAAAGGATCTCGGCCGCCACCGAGGCCGCCCAGAGCGCGCCGATCTCGGGCTCGCTGATCCCGAGCGCCCGCCAGTGGATCGAGCCGAGCGCGTACATCACCGCATGGCTCGACTGCAGGCAGGCGACGGTTGCCATGAAGACGGCAAAGGTCGGGTTGACGACCACCCGGCCGATCTCGCGCAGCGCCGGCGGCTCGTGGCCGCGGACCCGGTGCGCGCCCGGGTGGCCGACCGCGAGCGCGCCGACGGCGGCCATGCAGACGACGACCCACCAGAGCGCGATGCCGGAGCCATAGCGCAGCATCAGCGCCCCGGCGGCGAGATTGGCGGCGAGAAACCCCACCGAGCCCATCGCGCGCACCCGGGCGTAACGGAAGCCCCAGAAGCGGCTGGCGGCGAGGCCGAGCGCCTCGGCGATCGGGTTGATCCCCGCCGTGGTCGAGCCGACCGCCAGCGTGGCGAGGAGCAGGGTCGACTTGCGGGTGATCCCGAGGTGCGCGAGATAGAGCAGCACCGACAGCCCGGCGCAGATGACGATGGTGACCGCGCGCCGGTCCAGCCGGTCGGCGATCGTCGGGATCGCGAGACCCGCCACCACCCGCACCGCGATCCCGAGCGCGGTGTAGAGCCCGACCTCGCTCGGGGTCAGCCCCCAGTCGCTGAGCCAGAGCGGCCAGAAGGGAACCTGCACCCCCGAGGCGAGAAAGAGGGCGAGGTAGAAGGCGCCGGTATGCGCCGCCGGACCCATCGGGCTCCTGCCGACGGCAACGGTCGCCTCGCTCACGCCGGGCTCGCCGCCGGGAACCCCCGAGCGCGGACGAGATCCTCCGGGGTATTGATGTTGAAGAAGGGCTCGCCCGCGGCGGAGAAGACCGCGGTGGCGGCGCCGCAGGCGGCGCTCCAGTCGCGCACGCGACGCTTGCCGGCGGCGAGCGCCGCGGCCAGATCCGCGCGCCGGTCGACCGGCCAGAGGGCGAAGGTTCCGTGCACGGTCTCGCCGGCCGGTTCGCGCGAGGCGGCGACCGCCGCGGGGGCGCCGGCCGCGGCGGCGGCAGCGGCGAGGCGGGCGACGAGGTCGCCGGGAAAGAACGGCGTGTCCACGGCGACGGTGACCAGGCTTTCGGCGCCCTCGGCCGCCGCCCACTCGAGCCCGGCGAGAAGGCCGGCCAGCGGGCCGGGGTGGTCCGGCAGGCCGTCGGGGATCACCGGCAGGCCGAAGGCCGCGAACCGCGCGGGGTCGCCGTTGGCGTTCAGCGCGAGGATCGCCACCTGCGGCCGCAGCCGCTCGATGACGCGCGCGACGAGCGGGACGCCGCCGAGCGGGAGCAGCGCCTTGTCCTCGCCGCCCATGCGGCTGGCGCGGCCGCCCGCAAGGATCAGGCCGGCGATCAACGGACGGCTCGGGCGGCTTGGGGATGGGGCATTCGGGGTGATTCCCGCCGAGGGGCTACGCGCGCGACGTTAGGCCAGCCGCGGCGGCGGGGACAGGCGGGAATGCGATTGCGTGGGGGAGGGCGCCGCGCGGCGCCCTCCCCGGACCGTCGGTCAGTTCATGTAGCCCTTCACCACGTCGATGACGAGGACGTCGACCTGGTCCTTGCAGTCGGCGGCGAGCTTCTCGTGGATGGCGGAGGCGTCGAGCGAGGCTTCCTTCGACATCTCCGAGGTCAGCGACTCGATGCCGGCGATGGTTTCCATCTGCGCGGCATTGTCCATCGCCGAGTAGTCGCCGCAGGTGACCTTCTCGGCCTGCGCGAAGGCAGGTGCGGCGAAGAGGCCTGCCAGCGCGGCGGCGGCGAGGATGCGTTTCACGTCCATGGTATTCCCCCGATTGTCCGGCCGGCGGATCGATGCGGCCGGCGGCAATCTACCAGCGGCAAAGCCGCCATGCATCGCCTTTGGCGCCACGACGGCGGGGATCCCGTCGACGGGATTCGCTCGGTTCAGTCGACCGGCAGCATCCTTCCCTCGGCGTCGGAGACGAAGGCGAGGTCGAGGAGCTTCTGCACCTTGGTCGCGTGCCGGAAATCGGGCTCGCCGTTGACGCCGGAGAGCAGCGCGATCAGGAAGCGGGTCTCGTTGCGCGGGGTCGGCGGGCAGTCGACCGGCTTCCAGGTCTGGGTCTCGATGTCGGGGCCGAGGCAGACCTCGAGGTTGGAGTCGGTGGAGTTGGCCCAGATCTTCAAGCGCGCCCTTCTCGCCGTGGATCATCAGGTCGAGGTCGTTGGCCTTGCCGGTGGCGTAGCGGCTCATGTGGATGACGCCGAGCGCTCCGTTGGAGAACTCGGCGGTCATCGCGACGCTGTCGTTGACGTCGAGCTTGTAGACGTCGATCACCCCGCCTTCGGCCTTGTCGAAGGTGCGCATCCGGGCGTTGAGCGCGACGATGTCGAGGCCGGTGCCGTACATCACGAAGTCGAGGATATGGACGCCGATGTCGCCGAGCACGCCCTTGGAGCCATGGGCGGAGGAGAGCCGCCAGAGCCAGCGCTCCTCGGTGCGCCAGTCGCCCCAGTGCCGCCCGGTGAGCCAGGACTGCAGGTAGCTGCCCTGGACGTGGCGCACCTCGCCGATCTCGCCGGCCTGCACCATGGTGCGGGCGAGCTGGATCGCGGCGGCGTTGCGGTAGGTGAGGTTGACCATGTTGACGACGCCGGCGGCTTCGGCGGCTTCGGTCATCGCCTGGGCGTCGGGGTGGTTCACCGCGAGCGGCTTCTCGCAGAAGACCGGCTTGCCGGCGGCGATGAGCTCGAGCGTCGTCGCCTTGTGCACGCCGTCGGGGGTGGAGTTGACCGCGGCGTCGAACTCGCCCCAGGCGATGGCGTCCTTCAGCGAGCCGAAGGCGACGGGGATCTGGAAGGCGGCGGCGAAGTTGCGGGCGCGCTCGTCGTTGCTGTCGACCGCGGCGACGAGCTGGCAGCCGGGCAGGGCGGCGAAGCGCTCGGCGTGGTGGCGGGCGATGGCGCCGGTGCCGACGATGACGAGGCGCTGCTCGCCGCTCACCGGTAGCCCTCCTCGCCGGGCTGGTGCAGGCTGCCGCCCTTCTGGGTGATCTTCTCGGGCGCGCGGTCGATCGGGACGTTCGGCGCCTCGTGGACGTCGGCCCAGGCGGCGGCGGGGTTGTGGGCCCAGTGCACGGCGTTGCGCAGGAGCTTCTGCACCGTGGCGTCGTGGTAGGTGGGGTAGGTCTCGTGGCCGGGGCGGAAGTAGAAGATGCGGCCTGCGCCGCGCTGCCAGGTCATGCCGGAGCGGAACACCTCGCCGCCCTCGAACCAGGAGATGAGCACGGTCTCGAGCGGCTCGGGGACGAGGAAGGGCTCGCCGTACATCTCCTCGTTCGGGAGCTCGATGCGGTCGCCGAGGCCCCAGAGGATCGGGTGCGACCGGTTGATCGCCCAGAGCCGCTCGCGCTCGCCGGCCTCGCGCCAGCGGAGCGAACAGGGGGTGCCCATGAGGCGCTTGAAGATCTTCGAGAAGTGGCCGGAGTGGAGCACGATCAGGCCCATGCCCTCGTGGACGCGCTGGGCGACGCGGTCGACGGTGGCGTCGTCGACGCGCCCATGCGCCTTGTGGCCCCACCAGAGCAGGACGTCGGTGTCCTTGAGCCGGTCGGGCGGCAGGCCGTTCTCGGGCTGGTCGAGGGTGGCGGTCGAGGCGTCGATGTCCTCGTCGGCCTCGAGGCCGGCGGCGATCGCGGCGTGGATGCCTTCGGGGTAGATCGCCTTCACGACCGGGTTCTCCCGCTCGTGGACGAACTCGTTCCAGACGACGGCGCGGATCATGGCGGCTCCCCTCTCTCCGGGTGCCCTCGCCCGGACACCGCGCGGCGAGAGTGACGGCCTTGCGGCGGGGGTGCAAGAGGGCGCGGGGGGCGTGCCGTCAGGCGGGCGCCCGCGGCCCCGGCAGGTCCGGAGGCCCGGGTCGCGAGGCGCCGCGTTCGGGCCGCGTCGTCAGCGGCCGCCTGGCGCGTCCGACGCGCGGTTGCCGGTCCGCAAGGGCGGGTCAGCGGGTGGAGGACGCATCGGGCGGGAGGGGGGCCGCGCCGCGTCCGATGGTCGCGGGCGACGGGCCGGCGGTGTCGAGGCGAAGGGCGGGCGCCGGCCCGGCGTAGAGCCATCCCATCGCCCAGGAGGCGGCGACCGCCCCGACGCACTCGGCGAGGACGAACGCCGGGACGTCCGCGGGGCGGATGCCGGCAAAGGTATCCGAGACGCTCCGCGCGATGGCGACGGCGGGATTGGCGAAGCTGGTCGAGGCGGTGAACCAGTAGGCTGCCACGATGTAGAGCCCGACCAGCCAGGGGACCGCCTCCGCCCGGAACCGGCTGCCGCCGAGGATCGTGGCGACGAGCCCGAAGGCCGCGACCGCTTCGGCGAGCCACTGGCCGGGGCCCGTGCGCACCCGGGTCGCGACTTCCACGATCGGCAGCCCGAACATCGCGTGCGCGAGGAAGGTGCCGAGCAGGCCGCCTGCGATCTGGGCCGCCCCGTAGGCGACGGCCAGCGCCACGCCGATCTCGCCGCGCAGCGCAAAGACGAGGCTCACCGCCGGGTTGAGGTGCGCGCCGGAGACCGGTCCGAGGATGGTGATCAGAACCACGAGGATCGCACCCGTCGGGATCGTGTTCGCGAGGAGCGCGACCGCGGGGTCGCCGGCGAGCGTGTCGGCCATCACGCCGGAGCCGATCACGGTGGCGACGAGCAGCCCCGTTCCGAGCGCTTCGGCGGCGAGACGCCGTTCTCGGCCGATAGGTCATTCGGTCTCGGCCGCCGCCCGGTCCCGGCCGATCTCGTGCAGGCGCCGTCGCAGGGCCGATGCGTCGTGACCGTCGATCGGCAAGGCGACGAGGGCGGCGATCCGATGCTGGAGCCGGTCGTAGGCGTCGGAGAAGGCGCGGCGCTTCTCCGCCTCGCTGCCCGCGATCGACGCGGGGTCGGGCTGCCCCCAGTGCGCGGTCGTCGGATGGCCGGGCCAGTAGGGGCACTCCTCTGCCGCGGCCTGGTCGCAGACCGTGATGACGATCTCCATCTGCGGCGCCTCGGGCGTTGCGAACTCGTCCCAGCTCTTGGAGCGCGCGAAGGCAGTCTCGTGACCGCGCTGCTTCAGCAGGTCGAGCGCATACGGATTGACCTCGCCTCTCGGTCGGGAACCGGCCGAGAAGGCCCGGAACCGCCCGGTACCCTCGCGATTCAGGATCGCCTCGGCAAGGATCGACCGGGCGGAATTGCCGGTGCAGAGAAACAGCACGTTGCAGACATGGCCCATCATCAGCTCTCCGAAGGCATGCAGCAGGCCACCGCCGCGATGGCCGGCAGGCAGATCTCGGGACGGCCGGAACAGCAATCCTCCATCAGGAAGCGGACGAGGTCGCCAATCGGTCCGTATTCCGCGCGGTAGAAGATCGAGCGGCCGTCGCGGCGGGAACTCACCAGCCCGGCGCGCTCGAGATCCCGGAGGTGAAAGCTGACGTTCGGTGCCGAGACATCGACCCGCTCGGCGATGGCGCCGGCGGCGATACCCTCGGGCCCGGCCCGGACGAGGTGCCGCAGAATGCGGAGCCGTGTTTCCTGCGACAGGGCGGAGAAGGCGGCGAGGGCCTCGCGTTCGTCCATGCTTGCACGATTCCATTATTATAGAATCGTAGAAATAACGGCCGCGGGCCGGCCCGGTCAAGCGCGGAATGTGGCGGACTTACCGCTTTAGATGCCCGGCCGCCGCCCGTCCGCCCGACGCTCCGGGACGAAGTCCGTCACGCGTCAGTCGCCGCGGCGGAACAGGACCAGGAGCGCCCCGATGGCGACCAGTCCGAGGCCGATGATCGGGCGGGAGGGGGCGCGGGTCGGGATCGCCGAAAGGGCAGCGGCCTGGAAGAGCTGGCGGTCGAGCGCGGCGCGGCGGGCGGCGAGGCGGCGGTGGCGGCGGGCCTCCCAGGCGAGGGCGCCGACGAAGATCAGCACGAGGACGAGGGCGCCGCCGGCCATGATCGCCAGCGCCTCGATCAGGCCGACGCGGAGCGCCAGCGCCACCGTGGCGGCGGCGAGCGCGAAGCCGATGCAGAGGAGCGCACAGAAGACCGCGCCGCCGGCGAGGGCGGCGCGCAGGCCGAGCCGGCGCCCGGCGTGGCGGACCCGCGCCTCGGCGACGCGGGTGACCGTCGAGAACAGACGCACGTCGGTCAGCGCCGGAACATGACGCCGAGCAGGAAGCCGGCGAGCGTCGCGAGCCCGAGCGAGGCGAAGGGCCGGCGGCGGGTGGCGGCGGCCACCTCGTCCTCGAGCGACTGCAGCTCGGACATCACCGCGTCGTACGCCTCCTCGCCCTTGGCGTACCCGTCCGCGGCCTTGCTCATCGCGGCGGACTTCAGGTTGGAGGCGTGCTCCTTGCCGAGCCGCGAGACCATCCCGCCGAGGTCGGCGAGGTCGGCGCGCAGCGCGGCGATCTCGGCGTTGAGCACGTCGGTCACCGAGGCGTCGGGGTCATCCTTGCGGGGCGTTGCCATGATCGATCCTTCCTGAACTGCAATAAAGGGAGCCGCCGGGAGTACGGCGGCCTCGACGGAGAACGCGCGGGCGCGTGCGGTGGTTCCCCGGGGTCGCGGCCTCGCTGAACCTGTCCTGCGGCCGGCGGGAGGGCAAGCCGCCGCGGGGCGGCGCCAATGGCCTCCCGTTCAGGGGTGGCGGGAGGAGGGGGCGGCCGTTTTCGGCGGTCATTGCGGCGCACCGGGGGGCGGCCCCAGTCCGCCCTTCACGCCTTCGAGCCGGGGAAGCGCCGGCGGAACCGGGGCGGTGTTCTCGGCCTTTCCGGTCGGGCCGAGTTCCACGATCTGGTATACGAAGATGATGTAGGTATAGAAGAATGCGAACGAAATCAGCAGTATAAACAGACCGGTAATCGAAGAGCGAAGGAAGACCTTGCCCTTCTCCACGGAAAACTCGCTGTCGGTGGCACCTTGCCCGCCGAAGAGGTTCGAGGAGGCAACGATCTGAACGGCGGCCAGGGCGACACCCGAAAGCGTCAGGCAGACGACCATCCACAAGACCACGCGGTCGGCGATGTGCTGGCTCTCGAAGCTCACGCGCCGGATCTGGAACTCGTTGATCTGACCCTGACGAACCAGGCGGCTGTAGCAAAGGTCGACCGCTTCCCGCCGCGCGGCGGAATCCGCTGGCGGCGGTCCCTTGGCCTCCAGGTCCTTGACGCAGTTGGCGATCGAGAAGTCGTCGTAGAGAAATGCAAACCGCTTGCTGGTGTCGTCGAGCAGGGTGAGAGCCGCGAGAAGCCCGAGGAGGAAGCTGACGAGCGCGCCCAGGATCGAAAGCAGCACCAGGCGCCGGCCGGCAATCGTCATTGCGTGCGGCCCTGACGGTCCCCGCAGTGGCAGACCAGTCCCGGCGCGACCCGCTCCCGGGTTGCAAGCTCGCAGTATCCGCCTGCAACCACGCAGGCACTCGGGGATGGATCCGTTTCCGCGACCGGGCCGGGTGCGGAAGAATCCGCCGACCCTTCGAGGCGAGGAGCGGACGGGGCCGCACTCCCCGGGAACAGGTCAGGTGCGGGCGGAACCGCGGCGCAGGAGGCGACGACGAGCAGAGCGCCTGCGAGATGCAGGCAATTGGCGTGGCGCGACGGCAGGCGGCCGAAGAAACCCCGGCATGCTGCCTGGAGCCTTCTCAGCGGACCGCTCCCGGGGCGTCACCGCAATGGCAGACCGCGCCCGGTGCCGCAGGTTGCTCCGAGCGAAAGGAGCAGTAGCCGGTCGGGGTGACGCAGATTACCTGAAAGTCGGGCTCGGGTGCCCCGGGAACGCGCCCCAGCGCGTCGTCAAGCCCAAGCATGTTGTCGAGCCCAAGCGTGTCGTCGGCGTCGATTTGCGGTGCGTCAGGGACCGCTTCCTGCGCCTGCAACCGCGCCGCGGGCAGGGCGACCACACAGATCGCGATGAAGATGGCGCGATGCACGACAGATGTCCCCCGGCACGCAGAATACCACGAACGCGGCAAACGGCGAGTCATTCCGGGGAGCATCCGGCCGGGCCTGTCTGGCCGGGGGGCAATTGGCCCAGCCGAATTCCACCTGAACGGCTCGGCCGCTCAGACGAACCGGTTCACCCAGTTCTCGAGCTTCTCCTGGCGGCCGGAGCGGGGCTGCGGGTCGATGCCCTCCTTGTCGACGCGGGCGGCGATGGTCTCGAGGTCGCTCGTCAGCATCGCCTGGGCGGCGGGGTCGCTCCAGCCGGCGTAGCGCTCGGCGAGCGCGGCATCGAGGCCGCCGTCCTCGAGCATCGCGGCCGCGGCGAGCAGGCCGCGGGCGCAGACGTCGAAGGCGCCGACGTGGGCGGCGATCAGATCCTCGGGGTCGAGCGACTGGCGGCGGAGCTTCGAATCGAAGTTGGTGCCGCCGGTGGTGAAGCCGCCGGCCTTGAGGATGTAGTAGAAGGCGAGCGCGGTCTCGGGGACGTTGTTCGGGAACTGGTCGGTGTCCCAGCCCGACTGCAGGTCGTTGCGGTTGGCGTCGATCGAGCCGAAGACGCCGAGCGCGGTCGCGGTGGCGAGCTCGTGCTCGAAGGAGTGGCCGGCGAGGTAGGCGTGGCCGACCTCGATGTTGAGCTTCACCTCCTTCTCCAGCCCGAAGCGCTGCAGGAAGCCGAACACCGTCGCCGAGTCGTAGTCGTACTGGTGCTTGGTGGGTTCCTGCGGCTTCGGCTCGATCAGGATGGTGCCCTCGAAGCCGATCTTCTTCTTGTAGTCGACGACCATCGAGAGGAACCGGCCCATGTGGTCGAGTTCCTGGCCCATGTCGGTGTTGAGCAGGGTCTCGTAGCCCTCGCGGCCGCCCCAGAGCACGTAGTTCTGGCCCTTGAGCGCGTGGGTCACGTCCATCGCCGCCTTCACCTGCGCCGCGGCATAGGCGAAGACATCGGGGTCGGGGTTGGTGGCGGCGCCGGACATGAAGCGGCGGTTGGAGAAGAGGTTCGCCGTGCCCCAGAGCAGGCCGACGCCGGTCTCCTCCATCCGGCGGGCGAAGTAGTCGGCGATCTCGCGGACGTTGCGGTTGGATTCGCCGAGGCTCTTGCCCTCGGGGGCGACGTCGCGGTCGTGGAAGGTGAACCAGTCGGCGCCGAGGATCTCGAACATCTCGAAGGCGACCTCGGCCTTGAGCCTGGCGGCGGACATGCCGCTGTCGAACCACGGGCGGGCGAAGGTGCGGCCGCCGAAGGGGTCGCCGCCCTCCCAGGCGAAGGAGTGCCAGTAGGCGACCGCGAGGCGCAGGTGCTCGCGCATCTTCTTGCCGAGGACGACGCGGTCCTTGTCGTAGAAGCGGTAGGCCATCGGGTCGTCGCTGTCGGGGCCCTTGAAGGTGACGGGCGGGATGCCCTTGAAGAAGTCGGTCATGGACGTGTGCCTCCCGGCTTTTCTGGATTTACCGAAGCGAACGACGAAGCGTGATGTCCGCCGCAGCCGCCAGCATCGTCGGACTGACCACGCTGATCAAGCTTCTGCCCTGACGTCGCGGATCGCCGGGTAGAGCGCGCGGTAACGGGCGTAGCCCTCGCGGTAGAGCGGCACGAGCTTGGGGTCGGGGTCGATCGAGCGGACGATCTCCGGGGCGGCGCAGGTCTCGTGCGGGTCGGCGCCCTCGGCGGCGCAGATCGCGAGCCGCGCCGCGCCGAGGGCGGCGCCGACGTCGCTGTCGGCGGCGATGTCGAGCGGGCGGTCGAGGACGCTGGCGATGATGCGCAGCCAGGGCTCGGAGCGGGCGCCGCCGCCGACGGCGAGGGCGCGCCCGAAATCGGTGCCGGCGTCCTTGAGCACCCGCTGGCAGTCGGCGAAGGCGTAGGCGACGCCCTCCATCACCGCCTGGGTGAGGTCGCGCACCCCGTCGGTCTGCGCGAGGCCGGTGAAGGCGCCGCGTGCGGCGGCGTCGTTGTGCGGGGTGCGCTCGCCGGAGAGGTAGGGGAGGAAGGTGACGTCGGAAGGCGCTTCGACCTTGCCCACGGCGTCGGCGAGATCGGCGGCGCGCTTGCCGGTGATGCGCGAGAGCCATTCGAGGCTGTCGGAGGCCGACAGGATCACCCCCATCTGGTGCCAGGTGTCGGGGATGGCGTGGCAGAAGGCGTGCACGGCGCCCGCGGTGTTGGGCGAGAAGCGGTCGTTGGAGACGAAGAGCACGCCCGAGGTCCCGATCGAGACGAAGGCGGTGCCGGGGCGGACGACGCCGACGCCGCAGGCGGCCGCGGCGTTGTCGCCGGCGCCGCCGGCGACCACCACCGGGCCGTCGATGCCCCATTCGCGGGCGAGCGCGGGCAAAAGGTCGCCCGAGGCGGCGCTGCCCTCGACGAGCCGCGGCATCTGCGAGCGCGAGAGGCCGGTCGCCTCGAGCAGGTCATCGGACCAGTCGCGGGCGGCGACGTCGAGCCAGTAGGTCCCCGAGGCGTCCGACATCTCCGAGACGTGGTGACCGGTCAGCCGGAGCCGGACGTAGTCCTTGGGCAGCAGGACGGTGTCGATGCGGGCGTAGAGCTCGGGCTCGTGCTTGCGCATCCAGGCGATCTTGGGGGCGGTGAAGCCGGGCATCGCGATGTTGCCGGCAACCTCGCGGGCGCGGGGGAAGGCGGCCTCGATCTCGGCGCATTCGGCCATGGCGCGACCGTCGTTCCAGAGGATCGCCGGGCGGATCACCGCGTCGTCGTGGTCGAGGCAGACCGCACCGTGCATCTGGCCGGAGAGGCCGATGCCGCGCAGGCCCTTGAGCCCGTGGTCGCGGGCGAGGGTGCCGATGGTGCCCTCGACCGCCTTCCACCAGGCCTCGGGGTCCTGCTCGGACCAGCCGGGATGCGGGCGGGAGACGGCGAGAGGCTGACTCGCCTGACCGATCAGCCGCTGGTCGCGATCGAAGAGCACGGTCTTGACCGAGGAGGTGCCGATGTCGATGCCGAGGTACATTGCCCGCGTCTCCGGTTAATGCAGCCGCGCCGGCGTGGGTTGCCGGCCGGGGGGCTTGCCGAGCAGGATCATGGCGAGGAGGTCGTCCTCGGTTGCGTCGGCGGTGCGAACGGTGCCGACCAGCCGGCCGTTCTTCATCACCGAGACGCGGTCGCAGAGGGCGATGACCTCGCGGATGTCGTGGGAGATGAGGAAGATGCCGAGGCCCTCGGCCTTCAGGCCGCGGATGAGATCGGCGACCATGCGGGTCTCCTCGACGCCGAGGGCGGCGGTCGGCTCGTCCATGATCAGGATGCGGGCGTCGAAATGGACGGCGCGGGCGATGGCGATCGCCTGGCGCTGGCCGCCGGAGAGTGCGCGCACCGGCACGTCGAAGCCGGCGAAGCCGGGTGCGAGGCGGGCGAGCACCCGGCGGGTCTCGGCCCGCATCGCGCGGTCGTCGACGAAGCCGAGGCGGGTGAGGATCTCGCGGCCGAGAAAGAGGTTGCCGGCGGCGGTCAGGTGGTCGGCGAGCGCGAGCGACTGGTAGATCGTCTCGATGTGGTGGCGGCGGGCGTCGCGCGGCGAGCGGATCTCGGCCGGGGCGCCATCGATGCGGATCTCGCCGGCGTCGCAGGGCTGCGCCCCGGAGAGGGCGCGGACGAGCGACGACTTGCCGGCGCCGTTGTGGCCGAGCAGACCGACGACCTCGCCGGGATAGAGGTCGACGCTGACCCGGTCGACCGCGCGCACGCCGCCGAAGGAGAGCTCGATGTCGCGCATCTCGACGAGGGGGGTCATGCGGCCAATCCCGCGGAGGGGGCCGGCGCTGGTAAGCGTGGCATGCGTCGCACCTCCCCCTTCCGCTGCCGGCCGACCGCCCCGTTCGGGGCATCCGCGATTCCCGCCCATCGGGCCGGCGCGCCAACCTTTCTCCCGCCCGGCAGCCCTTGTCAAACCCGGGCGGCGCCGGGCTCGCGCTCAGTCGATCCAGCCGCGCTCGCGGAAATAGCGGGCCGCGCCCGGGTGGAGCGGAGCGGTCAGCGCCTCGGTGGCCATCGACCTGGGATCGAGGTTGGCGAGCACCGGGTCGAGGCCGCGCAGGGTGTCGAAGTCCTCGAAGATGCTGCGCACGAGGGCGTAGATCGTGTCCTCGGGGACGTCGGCGCGGGTGACGAGGGTGGCGCTGACGCCGAAGGTCTCGACCGGGTGGTCGGTGCCGCGGTAGGTGCCCGCGGGGATCGTCGCCGGCACGAAGCTCGGGCTCTTGCGCAGCAGTTCGTCGACCACCGGGCCACTGGCGTCGACCAGCGCGGCGTCGCAGCCGGTGGTCGCCTCCTGCACCACCTGCGCCGGCTGGCCGACCGCGTAGAAGAAGGCGTCGATGTCGCCGTTGCAGAGCGCGCCGGCCAGCCGCTCGGGCGGCAGGTCCGGGGTGGCGGCGAAGCTCGCCGAGGTCCAGCCGAGCGCCGCGATGAGCGCGTCGCCGATGGTGCGGGTGCCGGAGCCTTCGGCGCCGAGCGCCACCCGCTTGCCGGCGAGATCCTCGACGCCGCGGATGCCGGCGTCGGCGCGGGCGACGATGCTGAGCGGCTCGGGATAGAGCGACATCACCGCGCGCAGGCCGTCGAAGGCGCCGGCGGTCGCGAAGGCGCCGGTGCCGGCCAGCGCGTCGGCCTGGGTGTCGGACTGGACGATCGCGAGCGCGTAGCTGTCGTCGCGCAGGCCGGCGATGTTGGCGACCGAGCCGGCGCTCGGCCGGGCGGCGCAGCGCAGGCCGGTATCGCGGCGGCGCTCGTTGGCGAGCCGGCAGAGCGCGACCCCGACCGGGAAGTAGACGCCGGCGACGCTGCCGGTGCCCATCGCCACGATCTGGGGCGAGGGCGCGGTATCGGCCGCGGGATCGGGCGCGGCCGCGGGATCCGGCGCGGCCGCCTGCAGCGCGCCGCCCGGAAGCGCGAGCATGAGGCAGGCGGCGATACAGAATCCGAGCCGGGTCATCGCCTCTCCTTCTCGCGATCGAACGATGCGGCAGAAGCTAGCCCGGTGTCCCGCCGGTGGCAAACCCCGCCGGAGCCCCTTGCCGGCGCCTTCGCGCCCGTGCAAGTTGAGGGCGCGTTCACAAAGACACCTCAGACCCAGCCATGATCGACGAAACCGCCCGGCCGGCGCGCGACGCGCTGGTCCCCAAGCTCGTGAGCACGCTCGCGGAAGGCTACGGCATGCCGCAGCTGCGGGCGGATCTCGTCGCCGGGCTGACGGTGGCGATCGTGGCGCTGCCGCTGTCGATGGCGATCGCCATCGCCTGCGGGGTCACGCCGGAGCGCGGGCTCTACACCGCGATCGTCGGCGGCTTCCTGGTGTCGGCCCTTGGCGGCAGCCGGTTCCAGATCGGCGGTCCGGCCGGGGCCTTCATCGTGCTGGTGGCGGCCACGGTGGCCGCGCACGGCGTCGACGGGCTGATCCTCGCGACGATGATCTCCGGGGTGCTGCTGGCGCTCGCTGGGGTGTTGCGGCTCGGCACTTTCATCAAGTTCATTCCCTTCCCGGTGACGGTGGGCTTCACCGCCGGAATCGCGGCGATCATCTTCGCGAGCCAGCTGGTGCCGCTGCTCGGCCTGACGCTCGACGGGCCGGAGCCCGGGCCGATCCTGCAGAAGCTGCCGGCGCTCTGGCGGGCGCTGCCGAGCTTGAGCGCGACGACGCTCGCGCTGTCGCTGGCGGCAGTCGGCGGTCTCGTGGCGCTGAAGCGCCTGCGGCCGCGCTGGCCGCGGATGCTGATCGTGGTGGCGCTCGCTTCCCTTGCGAGCTCGGCGCTCGGGCTCGACGTGGCGACGATCGGCAGCGCCTACGGCGGGATCCCGGGCGGCTTTCCCCGGCCGGCGCTGCCGCAGGCCGATCTCGCCAAGGTCATCGCGGTGCTGCCGAGCGCCTTGAGCTTCACGCTGCTCGGCGCGATCGAGTCGCTCCTGTCGGCGGTGGTGGCGGACGGGATGACCGGGCGGCGGCATCGCTCGAACGTCGAGCTGATCGCGCAGGGCATCGCGAACGTCGGCTCCGCCCTCTTCGGCGGCATCTGCGTCACCGGCACCATCGCGCGCACCGCCACCAACGTGCGCGCCGGCGCGCACGGCCCGGTGGCGGGGATCGCGCATTCGCTGTTCCTGCTGGTCTTCGTGCTGGTGGCGGCACCCCTCGCCGCCTACGTGCCGCTGGCGGCGCTCGCCGCGGTGCTCGCGGTGGTCGCCTGGGACATGGTCGAGAAGCCGGCGATCCGCGCGCTCGTCACCGCCTCGCGGGGCGACGCCGCGGTGCTCCTCGTGACCTTGGGGCTCACGCTCTTCCGCGACCTGACCGAGGCGATCGTCGTCGGCTTTTCGCTCGGCGCGCTGCTCTTCATCCACCGGATGGCGTCGTCGGTGTCGGTGCATCCGGCAGCCCGGGGAGCCTATCACGAGGAGGCGGCCGACCCGGAGGTGGTCGTCTACCGCATCCGCGGCGCGCTGTTCTTCGGCGCGGTCTCGGCCGTGGGCGCGGCGCTCGACCGGATCGGCGACGGCTACCGCGTGCTGGTGCTCGACTTCGCCGAGGTGACGCTGGTCGACAGCTCGGCAGCGCACATGGTCGAGGGCATCGCGCGCAAGACCGGGCAGCGCGGCGTCAGGGTCTACCTGACCGCGGTGGCGCCGGGGCTGCGGCGCGAGCTGCAGGCGCACGGGATCCGCCCGCCGCTGGTGCACTACGCGCCGGGCGTCGACGCGGCGCTGGCGGAGGCCGGCGCGGGCGCCGGCGTGACCGGTCGCTAGCCTGCGGCCGCCGGGGCCGTCGCCGCGGCCTCGACGATCTCGAAGTCGTGGGTGACGGAGGCGGTCTTGATCAGCATCTGGATCGC
Source organism: uncultured Alphaproteobacteria bacterium (assembly GCA_963737485.1). GTDB lineage: Bacteria > Pseudomonadota > Alphaproteobacteria > Rhodobacterales > Rhodobacteraceae > Amaricoccus. The sequence continues at coordinate 340,277 of CAVTSR010000006.1, forward strand.
CGAGCAGTATTTCTCCACCGAGAGCACGGTGGCGCGCTCGACCTTGCGCGGGTCGAGGGCGCGGCCGGTGGCGACGAAGTGCAGGTGGATGCGGGTGAAGACGCGCGGCTCCTTTTCGGCGCGATCGGCGTCGAGCTCGACGACGCAGCCGTCGATCGCCTCGCGGCCCTTCTCGAGGATGTTGACGACGTCCCAGGCCGAGCAGCCGCCGGCGCCGATCAGCACCAGCTCCATCGCGCTCGGGCCGGGCTTCTTGCCCTCCTCGCCGTAGGCGGTGCCGAGCACCACGCTGTGGCCGCTCTCGGTGGAGCCGACGAAGGTCCGCTCGCCGATCCACTGCACCCGGGCTTTCATGCCGCTACTCGACCTTGTCGGTGGGCTGCGCGTTCAGCTGGCACCAGTTCTGCTCGCCGATGCGGTTCAGGAGGTCGAGCTGGGTCTCGAGGTAGTCCGCATGGCCTTCCTCGTCGGCGATCAGCGCCTCGAAGAGGTTCTTCGAGACGTAGTCGCGCACCGACTCGCAGTGATCGCGGGCCTCCTTGTAGAGGCCGATCGCCTCGAGCTCGGCCGCGAGGTCGCATTCCAGCGTCTCCTTCGGGGTCTCGCCGATCCGCAGCGGGTCGAGGGTCTGCAGGTTCGGGTGGCCTTCGAGGAAGATGATCCGGTCGATGAAGCGGTCGGCATGGTGCATCTCCTCGATGCTCTCCTTGCGCGACTTCTCGGCGACCCGCTGCAGGCCCCAGTTGTCCTGCAGGCGGTAGTGCAGCCAGTACTGGCTGACCGCGGTCAGCTCGCTGCGCAGGCCCTTGTTGAGGTAGTCGATGACGCCCTGGTCGCCCTGCATGCCTGCGCCCCTTCGCTGCTGCCTGCGGTCGGATTTCCGCTGGCCGACAGCCTATGGCAAGGCGGGCGGAGGCCGCAATATGGAAGCGTTCTAAACTGGCGGGCGGCTTCAGGCCTGCTCGCGCCGCTCCGCGGCCGGCTTGCGCCGCAGGTTGCGCAGCTCCCGCGGCACGGCGAGATTGTCGTCCTTGCGCATCGTGTCGACGAAGAGCCGGATGCAGCCGCCGCAGTCCACCGACTTGCCGAGCGCGCGGTAGATCCGGCCGGGGGTGATCAGCGTGTACGGGTCGGCGGCGCGCATCCAGGCGATCGCGTCGCGGATGTCCCGGTCGGTCACTCCGGTGCAGGAGCAGACGATCATGCGCGGGTCTCGAACCTCGGCTGCGGGTTGCCGCAATACCTGACAAAGCGGGTCAGGAAATGCAAGCCCCCGCGGCCGTCATTCGTGCAAGAATCGGTGAGACGGCCTCAGGCCACCGCGCGCGACAGGGCGCACTGCTTCCAGAGCGCGGACAGCGAGGCGATCAGGTGCTCGAGGTCGGCGTCGGTGTGCAGCGGCGAGGGGGTGAAGCGCAGCCGCTCCTCGCCCTTGGCCACCGTCGGGTAGTTGATCGGCTGGACGTAGATGCCGAAGTCGTCGAGCAGGATGTCGGAGATCATCTTGCACTTGACCGGGTCCTTCACCATCACCGGCACGATGTGGCTCGGGTTCGGCAGGTGCGGGATGCCGAGGTGGTCGAGCCGGGCGCGCAGCCTCGCGACCATCGTCTGCTGGCGCAGCCGCTCGATCTGGCTGGTCTTGAGGTGGCGGACGCTGGCGCGGGCGCCGGCGGCGATCGCCGGCGGCAGCGCGGTGGTGAAGATGAAGCCCGAGGCGAAGCTGCGGATGAAGTCGACGAGCGCCGCCGAGGCGGCGATGTAGCCGCCGACGACGCCGAAGGCCTTGCCGAGCGTGCCCTCGATCAGCGTCACCCGGTCCATCACCCCCTCGCGCTCGGCGACGCCGCCGCCGCGCGGGCCGTACATGCCGACCGCGTGCACCTCGTCGAGGTAGGTCATCGCGCCGTGCCTCTCGGCGACGTCGAGGATCTCGGAGATCGGCGCGATGTCGCCGTCCATCGAGTAGACGCTCTCGAAGGCGACGATCTTCGGGACGTCCGGGCCGAGCAGCGCGAGCTGCCGGTCGAGGTCCTTCGGGTCGTTGTGCTTCCAGACGCGCTTCTCGCAGCGGGCGTAGCGGATGCCCTCGATCATGCTGGCGTGGTTCTGCGCGTCCGACAGGATCACGCAGCCGGGCAGGCGGGCGCCGAGGGTGCCGAGCGTCGCCCAGTTCGAGATGTAGCCAGAGGTGAAGAGCAGCGCCGCTTCCTTGCGGTGCAGGTCGGCGAGCTCGCGCTCGAGCAGGACATGGTCGTGGGTGGTGCCGGAGATGTTGCGGGTGCCGCCGGCGCCGGCGCCGGAGCGGTCGATCGCCTCGTGCATCGCCGCGAGCACGGTCGGGTGCTGGCCCATGCCGAGATAGTCGTTCGAGCACCAGACGGTGACCTCGTGCGGCCGGTTCTCGACAAAGCGACGGGCGCGGGGAAAGCCACCGTTCAGGCGCTCGAGCTCGGCAAAGACGCGGTAGTTGCCTTCGTCGCGCAACGCGCCGACCTGTTGGCGGAACAGGGACTCGTAATCCATCTCGGTCTCTTCCCTCGCCGCCATCGTCGCCTGGACAACGGCCCCCGGCGGCACCAATTCGGGGCACCGCCACCTTGATTGCAACCTCCGACCCTCGGGGCCTCGAGGCTGCGAGCGAAACATTCTACCAAGCTTTGCCGCAGATGCACACCCCGGCGCAAGTACGTGATTGCCGCAGCCACCGCGAAGGTCCTTCGCTCACCCGCTTGTGCGGCATGACTTCCGCGGCGAAAACGGAGCGGTTCGAGGGAGGATCCGATGGCGAGCGCGGGCGAGACCGACCTCCGGCGGCTGCTCGGAAGCCTGGCGCCGTCGCTCGACCCCGCCGAGTGGGTCTTCGTCACGGTGCCGGCGCCGGGTCCGCACGGCGGCCAGCCGCTGATGCGCTTCCGCGAGGACGAGGGGATGACGCTGGTGCTGCGGCCGGAGGAGGCGGGCCGGCTCGGGCTGGCGCAGACGCCGGTCTTCCGGCGGATCACCCTCGGGGTGCACTCGAGCCTCGAGGCGGTCGGGCTGACCGCCGCGGTTTCCGGTGCGCTGGCCGCGAAGGGGATCAGCGCCAACGTCGTTGCCGCCTTCCACCACGACCACGTCTTCGTGCCTGCCGGCATGGCCGAGGCGGCGCTGGCGTGCCTGCTCGAACTGCGGGACGGCGCCTAGGCTTGCCGCCCCCGCGGCCCTCTCGTCAGGCGTGCGGCGGGGACCCTTGCGCCTGCGTCGTTCCCGGGCTCTCGGCCGCGGCGCAGTAGAGCCATCCCGCATGGAAGGTGGAGCGGAGAATCCGCGACCGGACGCGAATGCGAGGAAGCGAACGATCTCAGATGCTGCCCGCCCTGGTCTTGGGAAGCGCGCTCGCCGCGGACCAGCAGATCGTCGCGCACCCCCTCCAGGGCGGCGGCGGCCCGCAGCCATTTCAGCATCAGCTGGAAGAGGTCCCGGTCGAGACCGGCGGCTTCCGTCACCAGCCGGTCGAGCGCGTCCCTGCGGACCGGCCTTACCAGGGTACGCGTCCCGTTGCTTCCGGACTTCGGCGTCGTCGTCACTTCCAGCGCGTCCGACCGACTAGAGAGGTGGACGTCGCAGCTCTGATCCAGTCCGTCCTCGATCCGGTGCAGCGCCTGTCCCAGCGCGCTCGCAGTCACGACGTTCCGGCTCAGCTCTTCGCCGACGATGGCCTTGATCGCGACGACGCGCCTCTTGTCGGCCGCGCGCCTGACCAGCCGGTCATAGGTTTCCTTTGCCACGAGCAAAGCCACCAGGAAGGCCAGGGTGACCGGAAACATCGCCCAGAAGGCATTCAGGATCATGCAACCGCTCTCTCGCTCGCGCCTGGATGCGGCGAGGCGACAACCTTCGCCGTCACTGCTCCCGGCTTCGCACCGGCGGAAGTGAATCACGGCGAGGCGCGCACGGGAATCCCCTTTGTGCGCGCGTTTGTACGCGCGGCCGCGACGGGCGGCGAAGGCGATGCGTCATACGGCGTCGCGGAAGGCAGGGAGCGCGCGCTCGACCATGTCGGTGCTGGCGGTGAGCGAGATGCGGAAGTCGCCGGGGCGTTCGAAGAGCGTGCCGGGCATGATGAACACTCCTCGCCGCGCCAGCCGGTCGGCGAGGGCGACGGAATCGCCGCCCGGCGCGGCGCCCCAGAGGTAGAACGTGCCCTCCGGCCGGGTCATCCGGTAGCCCGCTTCCCCGAGCGCGCCGAGCAGCCGGTCGCGCCGCTGCGCGAGGGTCGCGAGGTCGATCGAGAGATCCTCGAGCGCCGCGACCGAATACTGCATCACCGCGTCGGGGAAGCGCCAGCCGAGCGCCATCTGGGCGGGGAACAGCGCCTCGCGCAGGGCGGTGCGCTCGGGCCCGGGCAGCAGCGGAGAGAGCGCGAGATAGCCGAGCCGCTGCCCGGGGGCGAGCAGCACCTTGCCGTAGCTGTAGTCGATCAGCGTCCAGGGGTAGAGGCTGGCGGGGCTGGTGAAGCCGATGCCGTCGAAGCGGATCCGCCGGTAGGGCTCGTCGGAGAGGAGCCAGATGCGGGCGCCGATCCGCTTCGAGGCGGACTCGAGCATGTCGGCCAGCGCCTCGAGCGCCGCGCGCGGGTAGATGCGGCCGGTCGGGTTGTGCGGGGAGTTCACCACCACCATGCGGGTGCGCGGGGTGATCGCCGCCTCGATGGCGGCGAGGTCGAGGTCGAAGCCGGCGGGGTCGAGCGCGGCGCGCACCGGCACCAGGTTGGCCGCATGCAGCATCGGCGCGTAGCAGAACCAGCCCGGGACCGGGATCACCACCTCGGCGCCGGCGTCCATCACCAGGGTGAAGGCGACGGCGATGGCGCCGAAGGCGCCTTGGGTGAGGGCGATGTCCTCGGGCTCGAAGCCGAGGCCGAGCTCGCGGCCGAGGGCGGCGGCGATGACCGCACGCGGCTCGGGCTCGCTGGCCTTGTAGGCGAACCAGTCCTCGCGCAGCGGCTCGGCGCTGGTCTTGAGCGCGCTGACGAGACCCGGCAGCGGCATCTCGTGCGGATTGCCGAAGCTGAAGTCGCAGACGCCCTCGCCGTACTCGGCGCTCGCCCCCGCCACGCGCTCGAAGAAGGCGCGGAAGGTCGCCATTTCCTGCGCCGCGGCTGCGACGCGCTCCGATACCGTTCCCATCCCGCGCTCCCTCTGCCTGGCGGCGAGCATAGCACGGCACGCGGGGAGTCAGGCGAAGAAGCCGGGTCCGGCGCGGCGGCGCAGGCTGGCGGCGAGCTCGGCGCCGATCGCCGCGGCGTCGGCGGCGGGGCCTTCGAGCGCGTCGGCGAGGCTCTCGGAGCCATCGGGGCGGATGATCTCGCCGCGCAGGCGCAGCGTCGTGCCGTCGAGTTCGGCGAGGCCGGCGATCGGGGTCTGGCAGGAGCCGTCGAGGCCGGCGAGAAACGCGCGCTCGGCGGCGAGGCGCAGGCCGGTCGGGCCGTGGTGGATCGGCGCGAGGAGGGCGGAGACCCCGTCGTCGCCGGCGCGCTGCTCGATGCCGATGGTGCCCTGGGCGATCGCCGGCAGCATCGCCTCGGGCTCGATCGGCGCGCGCGCCGCCGACGCCATCCCCAGCCGGTGCAGCCCGGCCATCGCGAGGAAGGTCGCCTGCGCCAGCCCGTCGGCGAGCTTGCGCAGGCGGGTCTGGACGCTGCCGCGGAACTCGATCACCGCGAGGTCGGGGCGGCGGTGCAGCAGCTGCGCGCGCCGGCGCAGGCTCGAGGTGCCGACGACGCTGCCGGCGGGAAGGGCGGCGAGCGCGGCCGCCACCGGCGAGACGAAGGCGTCGCGCGGGTCCTCGCGCGGCAGCGCGCAGGTGATGGCGAGGCCGTCCGGCTGCAGCGTCGGCATGTCCTTCATCGAGTGCACCGCGAGGTCGATCCGGCCGGCGATGAGCGCCTGCTCGATCTCGCGGGTGAAGAGGCCCTTGCCGCCGAGCTCGGAAAGCGACCGATCCTGCACCCGGTCGCCGGTGGTGCGAATCGGCACCAGCTCGAAAGCGGCCTCGGGCAGGTCGTGCGCCGCCATCAGCCGGTCGCGCGTCTCGCGCGCCTGCGCCAGCGCCAGCGGGCTGCCGCGGGTGCCGATGCGGAGCGGCCGGTCAGGGGAGGGACGGAATGCGGTCATCCGGGCCTTCCGGCGCCTAGCCGGTCGGGAAAAGGAAGGTCAGGATCGCGCGCGCGCCCCAGCCCTCCGCGCCGGTGTCGGGCGACTCGACCCAGTAGCGGGCGCCGACGCCGAGCTGGATCGGCTGCCTGCCGATCTTGGTGGTCTTGGTGATCATCGCGTTGATCGGGACCGACCAGTCGTGGGTCTTCCAGTTGTAGGTCGACTCGGTGTTGATCGAGTAGGTGATCGCGGTCGGCGTGTTGTAGGCGAGAAACGGCTGCAGGAAGGTCGAGCTCACATCCGGCCGGTCGGCGCCGCCGCCGGCGTTGGCGAACGACCAGATGTGGTTGGCGAGCATGCCGTAGGTCCATGGGCCGCGCTGCACCAGCGCGACGCCGGTCGGGCCGGCGCCCCACTTGCCCGATCCGAGCTCGTCCTCGGTCGCGGTCGGCCAGAGAAAGACCGGGCCGACGCCCCAGATCAGCCCGCCCGGGCCCGGCGCCTTCGGCGAGAGAAAGAGGCTCTGCGTCGTGTCGCCGAGCCCGAACTGCGAGCCGGTCCCCGGTACGACCTCGTCCTGGTTGATCACCGGCAGGATGGTGCGCAGGATCACGTTCCAGTTCGCCGACACGCTGAACGGCACCACCGGCTGGATGTTGACGAGGCTCTGCGAGCCGTCCTGCGGGCCGTAGCCGTCGTTGTAGTTGTACTGGAACGGGACGCTGATCAGGCTGGAGATCGGGTTCGACAGCTTCTTGGCGAGATCCTGTGCGTCATCCTGCGCCGAGGCGCCGCAGGTGCCCGCGAGAAGGGCTAGGGTCACGGTCAAAGTGAGATGCTGGCGCATGGAATTCCCTTCGACAGAGGCCGCCGGGCAGAGGTAGCCCCGCTCGCGGCTCCGGTCCATGCAAAAGATATGGTCGTCCGCAAGCCCCGCACCATAAATGTTGAAGAGTGTTTGGCGCCACCGATTGCCAAGTCTCTCTGCGGCTCGTTGGAGCGCGCCCCCCTGCCAACGATCCGGGCATCCGCTGTTCCGGCGGATCGCCATGGGGGCCCAGCTGAGAGGTGAAGCGTCCGCGCCGAAAGCGCGTCGCCCGGCAGCAGATGACCGGACGCGCGAAGCGTCTTGAGGCCGCCGGGGGTATGGCAGCCATTGACGTCCAGTCGGATGCCGCAGGGGATGGCGCGATGCCCACGGAAACCGATCTGGAGACGTACGACTCGGCCGAGGTTCTGGACTTCTGGTTCCTGGCCGACGGCCATCAGAACGCCGCCGATACCCATGCCGCCTTCATGACCGAGCGGATGCAGGGCGGCATGGACAGCCGGATTATCGAGCGGTTCGCCGGCCTGACCCTCGCCGCTGCAACCGGCCGCCTCGACCACTGGGCCGAGACGGCCCGTGGGCGGCTGGCCCTGCTGATCGCGCTCGACCAGTTCCCGCGCTCCCTTTGACGCGACACACCCGCCGCCTACGCCCAAGACATCAAGGCCGCGCGGCTGGCGCTCGAAGGCATCGAGAACGGGCATTTCCATGAGCTGGAGTCGTGGAGATGGTCTTCTTCCTCATCGCGGTCGATCATTGCGAGGGTCCGGATCACGTCCAACGCATGCGAGCGCTCGACCCGCACGTCGAGGAGACCATCGCGAAATTCCCCGAGTATCTGGCAGCGGCTCGCGGCTGCGCGCGCAGCATGCTCGAGCCACCGAGATCGTCGCCACTTTCGGACGGCACCCGCACTGCAACGAAGTGCTGTCGCGCCCATCCACGCTTGCCGAGGACCGCTACATCGCAGAAGGCGATTTTCCGCATTTGCCAAAGCGCACGTAGCCTGCACTGAGAACCGCTCGGCCTGCGCCAGGAGATGGTCCAGGCGCGCGCGTAGGCGCCCCCTTTAACGGAGTGTCCGCTGCCGGTCTGGCAACTGGCAGTTATCAACATCTATGGGCTTGGGCCGGGCGCGGGCTTTCCCTTTGCCGGCGGCGCCGCTAAGTGTCGCGGTTGGATCCGGGAGTGGGCGTGCGATGGCGAGGGACGACAGGCCGCTGATGCGGGCGCTGCGCGGCGAGACGCTGCCGGTGCCGCCGGTCTGGATGATGCGCCAGGCAGGGCGCTACCTGCCGGAGTACCGGGCGGTCCGGAAGCAGGCGGGCAGCTTTCTCGATCTCTGCTACACGCCGGAGCTCGCCACCGAGGTGACGCTGCAGCCGGTGCGCCGCTTCGGGCTCGACGCCGCCATCCTCTTCGCCGACATCCTCTTGGTGCCGCATGCGCTCGGCTGCGATCTCAGCTTCGTCGAGGGCGAGGGGCCGCGGCTCTCGACGGTGACGTCGGCGGCCGACCTCGCGCGGCTGCGGCCGGCGGAGGCGGTGCATTCGACGCTGCGGCCGGTCTACGACACGGTGCGGATGGTGCGCGCCTCGCTGCCGCCGGAGGTTCCGCTGATCGGCTTCGCCGGCGCCCCCTGGACGGTCGCGACCTACATGATCGCGGGCCGCGGGACGCCGGGCCAGCAGCCCGCGCGCGAGCTGATGTACCGCGACCCGCGCACCTTCGATGCGCTGATCGAACGGCTGACGGCGGCGACGACCGCCTACCTGCTCGCGCAGGTCGAGGCAGGGGCCGAGGTGATCAAGCTCTTCGACAGCTGGGCCGGCGCGCTTCCCGGGCCGCTCTTTGCGCGCTACGCGATCGAACCGGCGCGGCGCATCGCCGCCGCGCTGCGGGCGGCGCATCCCGAGGTGCCGGTGATCGGCTTTCCCCGCGGCGCCGGCGCCGGCTATGCCCGCTTCGCCGCCGAGGCCGGGGTGCAGGCGCTGGCGCTCGACACCGGCGTCGATCCGGCCTGGGCGGCGGCGACGCTGCAGCCACGGCTCTGCGTCCAGGGCAACCTCGATCCCTTGCTGCTCGTGCTCGGCGGCCCGGCGCTGCACGACGCCACCCGCCGTCTCGTCGCCGCCTTCGCCGGCGGCCCGCACGTCTTCAACCTCGGCCACGGCCTCACGCCCGATGCCGAGCCCGCGCACGTCGAGGAGATGCTCCGCACGATCCGCGGCTGAACCCCGACGGGTGATCCCGCGGGACGCGATCACCGTAGCGTTAATTGCCGCCGGGCCTGGATTTTGACACCGTCGGGGCTCCGCCCAACCCGAGTGATCCGCGTGCCGCTTTTCAGCCTTTCCCTGATGGATCTGCCGCGCGAGCGCGGCGACCGCCTCCCCTGGGCCGACATCGCCAAGGCGATCAGCATCATCCTGCTGGTGACCTGGACGACCGTCGGCGACCGCTACTATGTCAACGAGACGCTGATCCTGCTGCGGATGCCGCTGTTCTTCTTCGTCGCCGGGCTGTTCGCGCACCGGGTGGTGACGGAGACGACGCTGTCGGGCTTCCTGCGCGACAAGTTCACCAACTTTCTCTACCTATACGCGCTCTGGGAGACGATCCTCTTCGTCTCGCGCCGGGGGGTGCAGCATCTCGCTTCCGGCCGATCGGCCGACCCGGGGCCGCTGCTGCGGATGTTCTGGGACCCGATCTTCAACATCTGGTTTCTCTACGCGCTGGCACTCGCCTTTCTCGCCGCGTGGCTGCTGCGCCGGGTGCCGGTGTGGATCGTCCTCGCCGCTTCGGCCGGGCTCTATCTCGCGAGCGTCTCCGGCGGGATCTGGCGCGACCTGCCGTTTCACGAGCGGCTGGTGCGGCTCTTTCCCTTCTTCTGGCTCGGGCTGATGCTGCGGCCGCTGCTCGGGCCGCTGGTCGAGCGCTACTATCGGCTCTGGCCCGCGCTGGTCGGCGGCTTCCTCTTGACCGCCTGGTTCCTGTTCGATTCACCGCTGAACGCGGTGGGCCTCCTGACGATCGCCGCCTCGATGCTGGGGCTCGGGGGGATGCTCCTCTTCGCGCGGAGGCTCGCCGACTGGGACGCGCTGGCGCGGCCGCTCACCGTGCTGGGCGCCTCGACGCTCTATGTCTACCTGCTGCACAAGGTGCTGATCTTCTATCTGCACAGCGGCTACGACGCGCTGAACCTGCGCATCCGCGGGATCGACTTCCTGCTGATCGCGGCGGTGATCCCCGCCTGTGCGCTCCTCGGCCGATGGGCGGCGCGCCAGCCCGAACTCGCCTGGCTCTTCGCGGCGCCCTGGGTGCAGCGACCGGTCCGCGCCGGCCGCGCCGTCCAGGGGAAATAGACGCGTCCGCCCCGGCCCGTGACCCACGTTGCGCTTCGGGGCAGCGGTCGGCGTGCGGCAAGGCGCTTTCCTCCCCGACGAAGGCGGCTTAGGAGAGCGACGGTGCACCGGGGAGAGCCGCCATGGAAGTCCAACGATCGCTGAGCGAGATCGACGAGCGGATCGCCGTCGTTCGCAGCAACCTCCGCGACCTGACCGAACAGGCCGCGGCCTACTCCGGGGCCGCCGACGAAGAGCGCAACGCCGAGCGTATCGCCGAGCAGCAGGACCAGCTCGACGCCCTGCTCGAGGAGCGGGCGGCGCGGCTGGCCGACGATGGCGCCGAGGGATGAGGGCGGCGCCGGGCGGATCGTCCGCTCCTAGCAGGTAAATTCGGAGGAATCGTGGACGGAGACGCAGTTTCCCGCGACCGCTTGCAGAACTTCGCCGGCAACGGTCGGAAGGTCGGGCCGACGTTCTCGGCGACCGAGATGGAGCGCCGCCTCGCGGCGATCCGCGCGCATCTGGCCGGCGCCGGCGTCGATGCCGCGCTGTTCACCTCCTACCACAACATCAACTACTACTCCGACTTTCTCTACTGCTCCTTCGGCCGCCGCTACGGGCTCGTCGTCGACCAGAACGGCTCGACCAGCATCTCGGCGGGCATCGACGGCGGCCAGCCCTGGCGGCGCAGCTTCGGCGCCAACCTCACCTATACCGACTGGCAGAAGGACAACTACTTCCACGCCATCCGCCAGCTGACCGGCGGGGTGAAGCGGCTCGGTATCGAGTTCGACACCGTCAGCGTCGAGCTGTTCGGCCTCCTGAAGGCCGAGTTCCCCGGAATGGAGTTCGTCGACATCGCTGCGCCGGCGATGCGCCTGCGCATGCTGAAGTCGGCCGAGGAGATCGCGCACATCACCGCGATGGCCCGCATCGCCGACGTCGGCGGCGCCGCCTGCGTCGAGGCGGCCCGGGTCGGCGTGCCCGAGCACGAGGTGGCGCTGCACGCGACCGCGACGATGGTTCGCGAGATCGCGAAGACCTGGCCGCATGCCGAGCTGATGGACACCTGGACCTGGTTCCAGTCCGGCCTCAACACCGATGGCGCCCACAACCCGGTGACGAGCCGCAGGATCGAGGAAGGCGACATCCTGTCGCTCAACTGCTTCCCGATGGTCGCGGGGTACTACGTCGCGCTCGAGCGCACCCTCTTTGCGAAGTCGGCGACCGACGCGCACCTCCGGCTATGGCGGTTCAACTGCGACGTCCACGACCGCGGCAAGGCGCTGCTGGTGCCGGGCGCGAGATGCTGCGACATCGCGCGGGAGCTGAACGAGATCTACGCCGCCGGGGACCTGCTGCAGTACCGCTCGTTCGGCTACGGGCATTCCTTCGGCGTGCTCTGCCACTACTACGGCCGCGAGGCGGGCCTCGAGCTGCGCGAGGACTGCGAGACCGTGCTAGAGCCCGGCATGGTGGTCTCGATGGAGCCGATGATCACCATCCCCGAGGGCATGCCCGGCGCCGGCGGCTACCGCGAGCACGACATCCTGGTGATCACCGAAGGCGGCAACACCAATGTCACCGGCTTCCCTTACGGGCCGGAGCACCTGATCGTCGGCTAGGGGGACTGCCGGCCCGGCCGCGGGGAACCACCGCAGCCTGCACGGAGCGACCTCCCGCCGAATAGGGCCGCCGACGCAAATGGACCGGATTTGACGCAGACATGCGATCGAGAATCGGCGAAGACCCGCATACCGCAAGTTCGCCAGGCTTCCGGGGAGACCGTCCATGACCCATTTCTCCGCCTTTTCGGTGCTTCGCAACGCGCTCACCGGGAACCGGAACTGGGATGCGCAGTGGCCGGATGCCGAGCCGAAGCGGGAATACGACGTCGTCATCGTCGGCGCCGGCGGGCACGGTCTCGGGACCGCCTACTATCTCGCCAGGGAGCACGGGATCACCAACGTCGCGGTGATCGAGAAGGGCTGGCTCGGTGGCGGCAACACCGGGCGCAACACCACGATCATCCGCTCGAACTACCTCTACGACGAGAGCGCGAAGCTCTACGACCATGCGCTCGACCTCTGGGAGGGGCTGAGCCAGGAGCTGAACTACAACGTCATGTTCTCCAGGCGCGGCGTGCTGATGCTGGCGCACACCGTCCACGACGTGCAGAGCTTCCAGCGCCACGTGCATTCCAACGTCTGAACGGCGTCGACAACCGGTGGCTGACGCCGGAAGCGGCCAAGGCGTACTGCCCGCCGCTCGATATCTCGCAGAGCGCCCGCTACCCGGTGCTCGGCGCCGCCCTGCAGAAGCGCGCCGGCACCGCGCGGCATGACGCGGTGGCCTGGGGCTACGCGCGCGGCGCCGCGGCGCGCGGCGTCGACATCATCCAGAACTGCCCGGTCGTCGCCATCCGCCGCGGCGCGGATGGAGCGGTCGAGGGCGTCGAGACCGCCCGGGGCTTCATCAAGGCGCGCAAGGTCGCGGTCTCGGCCGCCGGGCATACCTCGGTGGTGATGGAGAGCGCCGGCGTGCGGATGCCGCTCGAGAGCTACCCGCTGCAGGCGCTGGTCTCCGAGCCGGTCAAGCCGGTCTTTCCCTGCGTCGTGATGTCGAACGCGGTGCATGCCTACATCAGCCAGTCCGACAAGGGCGAACTGGTCATCGGCTCCGGCACCGACCAGTACGTCAGCTATTCGCAGCGCGGCGGGCTGCCGCTGATCGAGCACACGCTGGCCGCGATCGTCGAGATCTTCCCGATCTTCTCCCGGATGCGGATGCTGCGCAAATGGGGCGGCATCGTCGACGTGACGCCGGACCGCTCGGCGATTGTCGGCAAGACGCCGGTGCAAGGCCTCTACGTCAATTGCGGCTGGGGCACCGGCGGGTTCAAGGCCACGCCGGGGGCGGCGCATACCTTCGCCTGGACCGTGGCCAAGGACGAGCCGCACCCGATCAACGCGCCCTTCACGCTCGAGCGCTTCACCACCGGGCGGCTGATCGACGAAGCCGCCGCCGCCGCCGTCGCGCACTGAGGGAGATTTGGCATGCTGCTGATCCATTGCCCGTATTGCGACAAGACGCTGCCGGAGCTGGAGTTCGCCTACGCCGGCGAGGCGCATATCGCCCGCCCCGAGGATCCTGCTGCGCTCACGGACGAGGAATGGCGCGACTACCTGTTCGTCCGCAACAACCGCCGCGGCCTGCATTTCGAGCGCTGGCGCCACGTTCACGGCTGCGGCCGCTTCTTCAACGCCGCCCGCGACACGGTCAGCGACAAGTTTCTGACCACCTACAAGGCAGGGCTTCCGAGGCCGTCCGACGCCGAGCTCGCGGGGATCGAGCGATGACCGCGCATCGCATCGCCGGCCGCGGTCGCGTCGATCACTCCCGCCCGGTCCGCTTCCGCTTCGACGGCGAAACCATCGAGGGCCGCGCCGGGGATACCGTCGCCTCGGCGCTCATCGCCAACGGCATCCACCTGATGGGCCGCTCGTTCAAGTATCACCGCCCCCGCGGCGCCGTCACCGCCGGCTCGGAGGAGCCGAACGCGCTCATCGGCACCCGCCGCGGCCCCGGCCGCTTCGAGCCCAACACCCGCGCCACGGTGCAGGAGATTACCAGGGCCTGGCCACCGAGAGCCAGAACCGGTGGCCCTCGCTCGGGTTCGACGTCGGCGCGATCAACGACGGCCTTTCCATGCTGTTTTCGGCCGGCTTCTACTACAAGACCTTCATGTGGCCGCGGAGCTTCTGGGATCGCGTCTACGAGCCGGCAATCCGCAACGCTGCGGGCCTCGGCCGGGCGCCGACCGAGACCGACCCCGACGTCTACGCCTCGCGCTATCTGCATTGCGACGTGCTGGTGATCGGCGGCGGCGCGGCCGGCCTCGCCGCGGCGCTTCAGGCCGCCCGCGCCGGCGCGAAGACCGTCCTCGTCGACGAAGCGTCCGAGATGGGCGGCAGCCTTCTGAGCGAACCGTCGGTCGAGATCGAGGGCCTGCCCGCCTGGGACTGGCTCGCCGCCGCGCTGGACGAGCTCGGCGCGCTGCCGAACGCCACGCTGATGTCGCGCACCACCGCCATCGGCTACTACCACCAGAACATGGTCGGGCTCTGCGAGCGGCTGACCGACCATCTCGCCGCCCCGCCCGAGGCCGCCCCGCGCGAGCGGATGTGGCGTGTGCGTGCCGGCCAGGTCGTGCTGGCGCAGGGCGCGCTCGAGCGCCCGCTCGTCTTCGCCGGCAACGACCGGCCCGGCGTGATGCTCGCCGGCGCGGCGCAGACCTACCTCGAGCGCTACGGCGTCAAGGTCGGGAACCGCGCGGTCATCGTCACCTCGCACGACAGCGCATGGTTCACCGCCTTCGACCTCGCCGACGCCGGGGTGCAGGTGGCGGGAATCGTCGACACCCGGCCCGAAGTGGACTTCGACCTCGTGCAGGCGGCAAAGGCGCGCGGCATCGAGATGCTGACCGGCCACACGGTCACCGGAACCCGGGGCCGGCTGCGGGTGTCCTCGGTGCGGACGAACCAGGTGCGCAACGGCAAGGCCGGCCTCGCCCGCACCATCGCCTGCGACGCGCTCTTGATGTGCGGCGGCTGGACCCCGTCGCTGCACCTCTTCTCCCATACCAGGGGAACGCTGCTCTGGGACGAAAAGGCGCAGGTCTTCCTGCCCGGCCACAAGGCCGAGGCCTGCTTCATCGCCGGCGCCGGCCGCGGCCTCTGGGGTATCGGCGCCGCGCTCGACGACGGCGCCAGCGCCGGCGCCGAAGCCGCGCGGGCCGCGGGGTTCGCGTCCGAGGCCGTCACCCGCACCGTCGCCAACGACCGCGCCGGGCGCGGCGTCAGCCACAAGGAGCTTCCCACCGATCTCGACCCCGCCCGGGCGAAGGCCTTCGTCGACTTCCAGAACGACGTGACCGCCAAGGACATCCGCCTCGCCGTCCGCGAGGGGATGCGCTCGATCGAGCACGTCAAGCGCTACACCACCACCGGCATGGCGACCGACCAGGGCAAGCTGTCGAACATGAACGGCCTCGCCATTGCCGCCGACGCCGTCGGCAAGCCCGCGCCGGAGGTCGGCCTCACCACCTTCCGCCCGCCCTATACGCCGACCACCTTCGGCGCCTTCGCCGGCTATCACCGCGGCGCCCACTTCGAGCTGACCCGCAGGACACCCATCGACGGCTGGGCCGAAGAAAACGGTGCCGTCTTCGAGCCGGTCGCGCTCTGGCGCCGCGCCCGGTACTTCCCGAAAGCCGGCGAGACCATGCACGCCGCGGTTGCCCGCGAATGCGCCGCCACGCGCGCGTCCCTGGGGATGTTCGACGCCACGACGCTGGGCAAGATCGAGGTCGTCGGCCCCGATGCGGTCGAGTTCCTCAACCGCATGTACACCAACCCCTGGACCCGGCTCGCCCCGGGACGTTGCCGCTACGGCCTGCTGCTCGGCGAGGACGGCTACATCCGCGACGACGGCGTGATCGGCCGGCTGACGACGGACAGGTTCCACGTCACCACCACCACCGGCGGCGCGGCGCGCGTGCTCAACATGATGGAGGACTACCTGCAGACCGAGTGGCCGGAGCTCAGGGTCTGGCTCACCTCGACCACCGAGCAATGGGCGACCATCGCCGTCAACGGCCCGAACGCCCGCAAGCTCCTCGCCCCCCTCGTCGAGGGCCAGGACCTCGCCGACGCCGCCTTCCCGCACATGTCGGTTGCGGAATGCACGGTCGCGAGCCTGCCCGCGCGCCTCTTCCGCGTCTCCTTCACCGGCGAGCTCGGGTTCGAGATCAACGTCGCCGCCCGCCACGGCCGCGCCCTCTGGGAGAAGCTCTGGGAGGCCGGCCGGCAGTACGACGTCTGCGCCTACGGTACCGAGGCGATGCACGTGCTGCGTGCGGAGAAGGGCTTCATCATCGTCGGCCAGGATACCGACGGGACGGTGACCCCCGAGGATGCCGGCCTCGGCTGGGCGATCGGCAAGGCCAAGCCCGACTTCGTCGGCAAGCGCTCGCTCGCCCGGCCCGATCTCGTGGCCAAGGGCCGCAAGCAGCTCGTGGGCCTGCTGACCGACGATCCGGCGGTGGTGCTGCAGGAGGGCGCGCAGGTCGTCGCCGACCCCAACCAGCCGAAGCCGATGAAGATGCTCGGCCACGTCACCTCCGCCTACTGGAGCCCGGCGCTCAACCGCTCGATCGCGATGGCGGTCGTCGAGGGCGGGTTCGACCGCATGGGCGAGACGCTGCACGTTCCGATGCCCGATCGGACGCTGAGCGCCAGGGTCACCGGCACGGTGTTCTACGATCCCGAAAATGCCCGGCTGAAGCTTTGATCCGGAGGACCGACCGATGAGCGCCCCGACTCCGGAACTCCGGCTCCGACCGCGGCCCCGACTGCGGCGTGCCGCCCCTTGGCGCCGGCCCGGTCGCGCTGACCGTCCGGCCGGAGGCCGCCCGGTTCAATCTGCGGATCGATCCCGCGCACCTCGCCGCCGCCGGCGACGCCTTTGGCGTCGCGCTGCCGCCCGCGATCGGCGGAGGTGCCGAGGACGGAACGCGGCGCGCGCTCTGCCTCGGCCCCGACGAATGGGTGCTCACCGCCGCCGAAAGCGATCGCGGCGGCGTCGCGGCGGCCTTCGCCGGGCTCTATGCCGGGCTGCCGCACAGCCTCGTCGACATCAGCGACCGCGAGATCGCCGTCACCCTCGAAGGCCCGCAGGCGGCGACGCTGCTGAGCGTCGGCTGTCCGGTCGACGTCGGCAGCTTCGCCGTCGGCACCGGGGCGCGCACCGTCTTCGACGGGGTGCAGGTCGTGCTCTACCGCGACGCCCCGGATCGCTTCACGCTCGAGGTCTGGCGCAGCTTCCTGCCGCATGTTCTCGACCTGCTCCGGACCGGCAACCGCGAACTCGCCGCCGGCCTCTGAGACGAGGACGCTGGCCGGCCCCGCCATGACGGGGGACAGCCCGAACGCAGGCGGGCCGAGGCCGTGGGCAAGGTGGTGCCTGGCCCTCCTCGGTCCGATCCTGCCGGCGCTGGCGCGTCAGCCCTCCGGAACGCGTTGCCGCAGCACGGGGGTCGATGTGATCGCCCCGCCCGGCCGGGCCGTCGCATCGTCCCTTCCGAAGAGCTGGCTGATGCAGCAGGACCATCCCGGTGCTACCCTTCGCCGGCAATCGGGCCTGAGTGCGGTCGTCCTCTCACCGCGGCCTGCGCGCCGGGGAAGCATGGATGACGGCAGCAACCGTTGATGTGGCGATCGTCGGCGCCGGGGCGGCGGGGATCGCCGCGGCGCGGCGTCTGTCGGAGGCGGGGCGATCCGTCCTGCTCTTCGAAGCGCTTCCCCGGCTCGGCGGGCGGGCGCGAACGGTCTGGGCCGGTGGCTTTCCGCTCGACCTCGGCTGCGGCTGGCTGCATTCGGCCGAACGCAATCCACTTGCCGAGCTTGCGGCCGCCGATGGCCTGGAGGTCGACCGCAGCGAGGCGGCCTGGGGCCGGCAACTGCGGCGGCTCGGGGCCTCCGAGGAGATCCTCGCCGGGGCATGGAACGCCTACGAGACCTTCGGCCGCCGGCTTCGACGCGACCCGCCGGCGAGCGACCGCGCCGGCGATGCGATGGCGGCCGACGACCGGTGGCGGCCTTTCGTCGACGCGTTCAGCGGGTTCATGAACGGGGTCGAGATCGACCGGCTGTCGACGCGGGACTTTCTCAGCTACGACGACGCCGCGTCCGGCAACAACTGGCGGCTGCCCGGCGGCTTCGGAACGGCCATCGCCCGGCTCGGCGCGGGCTTGCCCGCTTCGCTCGGGACCCGCGTCACCGCGGTATCGGAGCACCGCACCGTGCGGGTCGAGGCCGACGGTGGCGCGCTGGAAGCACGGGCGGCGATCGTTGCGGTTCCGACCGCGGTGCTCGCCAGCGGTGCGATCCGCTTCGACGCCGCCGCGCACGCCCACCTCGACGCCGCCGCACAATTGCCGCTCGGTCTCGCCGACAAGCTGTTCCTCTCGCTCTCCGACCCCGAGGCGGTGCCGCCCGAGAGCCACCTTCTCGGCCGCTTCGACAGCGCCCGGACCGGGAGCTACTACCTCCGGCCGTTCGGCCGGCCGATCGTCGAGTGCTTCCTCGGCGGCATCGCCGCGCGCGAGCTCGAGGCGGCGGGCGAGGCGGCGGCCGTCGCCTTCGTCCGGGAGGAACTCGGTGCGCTTCTCGGCGCCGACTTCGCCCGCGGCCTCGCGCCGCTCGCGGTCACCGCCTGGGGGCGCGAGCCGACGATTCTCGGCTCTTACAGTCACGCGCTGCCCGGAAGGGCGGCGGCCCGCGCCCGCCTCGCCACGCCGGTCAGCCCGCGGCTCTGCTTCGCCGGGGAAGCCTGCTCGCCGCATGACTTCTCGACGGCGCACGGCGCCTGGCAGAGCGGGATCGCAGCGGCGGAAATGATCATGGGCGCGCTGCGATGAGCTTCTTTGAAAGCCTCGTCCTGCTCCTCGCCGTGGCAATCCTGCTGCTGCAGGTGACGCGCCGGCTGCGGATCCCCTACCCGACGATGCTCGCGGCCGCCGGCGTCGCGCTGGCGCTCCTGCCCGGGACGCCGCAGATCGCCCTCGAACCCGAGACGGCGCTCGCCCTGTTCATCGCGCCCGCCCTCGTCGACGCCGCCTTCGACTTTCCGGCGGTCGCTGCCCGCAACCTGTGGGGGCCGCTTTTCGCGCTTGCGGTGGTTGCCGTGGTGGTGAGCGCCGTGACCGTCGCCGGGCTTGGCGTCGCGCTTGCGGGCCTGCCGTTCTACGCGGCGCTGGCGCTCGGGGCGATCGTGGCGCCGCCCGATGCCGCCGCCGCGACCGCAATCCTCGGGGCGGTCAGCATGCCGGGCCGGGTGGTCTCGGTGATAAAGGGCGAGAGCCTGCTCAACGATGCCTCGGCGCTGCTCCTTTTCGCGGCGGCGACGGCAGTCCACCATCACGAAGGCACCGGCGCCGCCCTGGCGCTGCGTCTTGCGATTGCGGCGCCCGGCGGGGTGCTGCTCGGCATCCTGCTCGCGCTCGCCTTCGGCCGCTTCATCACGCCGCGGGTGACCGGCACCCTCGGCGGCAATCTCCTCGAGTTCGTCGGCACTTTCGCGGTCTGGATCATCGCCGAGCGGCTGGAGCTCTCGGCGGTGCTCTGTCTCGTCGCGTTCGCGATGACGCTGGCGCGCAACGCCGGGCTGACGACGCCAGCCCGATCGCGCATCCACAGCTTCGCGGTCTGGGACAGCGCGGTCTTCCTGCTCAACGTGCTCGCCTTCCTGCTGATGGGCCTGCAGGCCCGCGCCATCCTCGCCGGCATGTCGCCCGGGCACCTGCGCGGCGCCGCGGCCTTTGCGCTCGCCGTGGTCGTTGGTCTCGTTCTGGTGCGGATGATCGGCTCGCTCGCCTACGGCTGGCTTGCTCGGCGGCTGACCGCCGCTCAGGCCGCGGAGCCGCCGCCGACGCCGCGCGAGTCGGTGCTGATCGGCTGGTGCGGCATGCGCGGGCTGGTGACGCTGGCGACCGCGTTCGCGCTGCCGGCCGACTTCCCGCAGCGCGACCTCCTGGTGCTGACCGCCTTCGCGGTCGTGCTCGCGACGCTGGTCGTCCAGGGGTTGACCCTCGCTCCGCTCGTCCGCCTGCTCGGGCTCGACGGCGATGGCGGGGTCGAGGCCGAGCTCGGTCCGGCCCGCGCCGAACTTGCGGCGGCGGGCCTCGGGACGCTCGAAGGCCGAACCGGCGCGGCCGCCGACCACTGGCGCCTGTCGTTCGAGGCCGCCCGCGCCGCGTGGACGCCGCCGGGAGACCGCTCTGCGCTTCGCGAGAAGCGCGCGGTCGGCCTCGGAGCGCTCCGCCGCCAGCGCGAGCGGCTCGAGGAGCTGCGGGCGCTTCGCCGCGTCGGGCCGGAGGCCTTTCTGATCCTGCAGGAGGAGCTGGATTTCCTCGAGGTCACCCTAAGCGAGGAGGAAGACCGCCGCATCGAACAAGGCTGACCCGGGATCGCCCGCCCCCCGGATCGAGGTCGCCTCGCATGCGCTCCGCGCGGCACTGCCGGCGCGGTCGCCGCGCTTCACCGGACGAGCAGCACCGGCGTGTGCATGGTCCGGATCATCGCCGTCGTCGTGCTGCCGACGATCAGGGCGCGCAGCGGGGAATGGCCATAGGCGCCCATCATCAGGAGCGCGCCGGGAATCGCGGCGGTCACCGCCGGGATCGCCTCCTCGGCCCGCCCCTGCACCACCGCCGTGCGGACCTCGCGATCGGCGCCGAGCTCCTTCGCCGCCGCCGCAACGAGCTTGCGCCGGCTTTCGTCGTCGGCACCGACGGTGACGACCTCCACGGGAAGGTCGCGCAGGAGCGGCGAGTTGGCGCAGCGTTCGAGCGCCCGCATCGCCGCCGGGCTGCCGTCGTAGGCGAGCACGATGGCGCGCGGGATCTCGGCCTCGCGGGTGGCGACGAGGATCGGCTTCGTGCTCGCGCGAACGACGCGCTCGACCTTGGAGCCGACGTGCTCGGTGGCGAAGGCGTGGCTGGCACCCCGCTTGCCGATCACGATGATGCGCGCCGCCTTCTCCCGTTCGAGGATGGTCTCGACGATGCCGCCGTGCCGGTGGACGGTCTCGAGGTCGGTCACTCCGCCGGAGCGCAGCCGGTCCTCGGCGGCGGCGAGCAGCAGCCGGCCGCGCTCGACCTCGAGCCGCGACTCGGCCTCGTCGAGGCGGGTCAGTTCCTCGAGCAGGTCGCCTTTGACCCCGAGGCCGATCGCGCCGGAGAGATCGTGTCGCGCCGCGACGACGTCCTTGTGCTGGACGACGTGGAGAAGCTCGATCGGCAGGGCGAGGCGGCGCGCCGCCCAGGCGGCAAGGTCGCAGACCGGCGCGGCATAGGCGGAGGAATCCAGGCAGGCGAGAACGCGTTCCATTGGCATGCTCCTCAGTGCGCCGACGGCAGCGCTGCGGCGCCGGGCTTGTCGTGGACCGCGAAGCGCTCGACCATCTCGGCGCTCGCGGGGTTGAGCCCCACGATCTCGACGCGGGTGCCTTCGCGGCGGAACTTCAGGACGACCTTGTCGAGGGTTCCGACGCCGGTGATGTCCCAGAAGTGGGCGGCCGAGACGTCGATCACCACGGCGTCGAGCACCTCGCGGAAGTCGAAGGAATCGACGAGGACGTCCGAGGAGGCGAAGAAGACCTCGCCCGAGACCCGGTAGGTTCGGGTCCGGCCGTCGGGGGAAAGCGACGACTCGACAAAGAACATCCGCCTGACCTTGCCGGCGAAGAACAGGCCGGACAGGACGACGCCGGCGAAGACTCCCGCCGCGAGGTTGTGCGTCCAGACGACGATGACCACCGTCGTCGCCATCACCACCGAGGACTGCCAGGGGTGACGGCCGATGTCGCGGATCGACCGCCACGAGAAGGTGCCGATCGACACCATGACCATCACCGCCACGAGGCTCGGCATCGGGATGCGGGCGACGAGCGGGCTGAGGACGACGAGAAGAAAGAGCAGGAACAGGCCGGCGACCAGCGTCGAGAGACGGGTCGATCCGCCGGACTTCACGTTGATCACCGACTGCCCGATCATCGCGCAGCCGCCCATGCCGCCGAGAAAGCCGGTGACGAAGTTGGCGATGCCCTGCCCCTTCATCTCGCGGCGCTTGTCGGACGACGTGTCGGTCAGATCGTCGACGATCTGCGCCGTCATCATCGATTCGAGAAGCCCGACCGCGGCCATGGCGAGCGAGTACGGGAAGATGATCCGCAGGGTCTCGAAGGTCAGCGGAACGTCCGGGACCAGAAAGGACGGCAACGTCTTCGGCAGCGCGCCCATGTCGCCGACGGTGTTGACCTCGATGTGGAGCGTCAGGGTCAGCGCCGTCAGAACGACGATCGCGACGAGCGGCGACGGGACGGCGCGGGTCAGGCGCGGAAACAGATAGATGATCGCGAGTCCCGCGGCGACGAGGAGGTAGGTGATCGCCGGGACGTCGACGAGCTGCGGGAGCTGCGCCATCAGGATGAGGATCGCCAGCGCGTTGACGAACCCGGTTATGACCGAGCGCGACACGTACTGCATGAGCAGATCGAGGCGGAGCAGTCCCGCGATGATCTGGATGACGCCCATCAGGACGGTAGCGGCGAAGAGGTACTCGACTCCGTGGTCGCGCACGAGCGGAACGACGAGCACGGCGACGGCGGCGGTCGCCGCCGAGATCATCCCCGGCCGTCCGCCGGCGAAGGCGATGATGACCGCGATCGAGAAGGAGGCATAGAGGCCGACGCGCGGATCGACGCCCGCAATGATGGAGAAGCCGATCGCCTCGGGGATCAGGGCGAGGGCGACGACGATGCCCGCGAGAACGTCGGCACGCGGACTGGCGAGCCAGCCGCGGCGGAGAGATGCAAGGACTGGCATTGGCACTTACGGCTTCGCATCGCGCCGTCGGTCGCAACGTTCGCGATGCTGGTTATCCCGGGGATGGGCGCCGGGCGGAGCCACCCGGGCGAGCCCGGGTCCGATGAACGACCCGGCGATACCGCGCCGTGCGGCGGAAAAGCAAGCGCAATTGCACCCGCTCGGCCGCTCAGGCTGCCAGCACTTAGCGAGATCGCCCCGTCTCGATTACTCGGAAGACTGAATGCCGGTGCTGGGCGGTTTCGGCGGGGCAGGCCGATACTTGGAGCGGGCGAAGGGATTCGAACCCTCGACCCTAACCTTGGCAAGGTTATGCTCTACCCCTGAGCTACACCCGCGTCCTGAGCCGGGTCTATAGGGGAGCGGGATGGGGAAGACAAGCGGGAAAGCGGCGGCTGCGGGACGCCTCCGCCGGCGTCGCGCCGACGTGCGCGCGGGACCTTGCAGCGGTCGCTCAGACCACCCGCACCGCAAGGTCCGGCAGCCCCTCGATCCGCGCCAGCAGCGCGTCGCCGCGCATCACCGGACCCACCCCCGCCGGGGTGCCGGAGAGGATCACGTCGCCGGGTGCGAGCGTGAAGTATTCCGAGAGAAAGGCGATCATCTCGGGCACCTTCCAGATCATCTGCGCGAGGTCGCCCTCCTGGCGGACGGTGCCGTTGACCGCGAGGCTGACCGCGCCGCGGTCGGGGTGGCCGAACCGTTGCGCCGGCACCAGCGGGCCGATCGGCGCCGAGCGCTCGAAGGCCTTGGCGATCTCCCATGGCCGCGCCAGCCGCTTGGCCGCGTCCTGCAGGTCGCGCCGGGTCATGTCGAGCGCCACCGCATAGCCCCAGACGCAGCCTGGCGCGTCGGCCACCGCGATGTCGCTGCCGCCCTTGCCGAGCGCCACCGCCAGCTCGACCTCGTGGTGGACGTCGGCGCTGCGCGACGGATAGGGGAAATCGCCCGAGGGGTCGAGGTTGTCGGGATTCTTCGCGAAGAAGAACGGCGGCTCGCGGTCCGGGTCGTGGCCCATCTCGACCGCATGCGCGGCGTAGTTGCGGCCGATGCAGTAGACCCGGCGGACCGGGAACAGCCCGCCGCCCTCGACCGGCAGCACCACCCGTTCCGGCGGCTCGATCACGTAATCGTTCATGGATAGAACTTCCCCGGTGTCCGCGCTCGGGCCAACCTGCGCGGCGGCGCCCGGCCGGTCAACCGGCGACGCCGTCGCGGGGCTGCGCTGCCGACGGCTCCGCGGCCCCCGGACGCCAGCGAACAGGGATGCGCCATGGCCGATCGCGACCAGCTCGGACCGCTGCAGCGGCTGCACCGGCAGGCGGGGTATCTCGCGATCCGGCTCGCCGACCTGCGGCGCCCGCGGCTCAGCCTCGGGGTGCGGCTGATCGCGCTCGACGCCGGGGGGCGGGTGTTCCTGGTGCGGCATTCCTACCTGCCGGGGTGGCACCTGCCGGGCGGCGCGGTCGATCCCGGGGAGACCCTGCGCGAGGCCGCGGTGCGCGAGGCTGAGGAGGAAGGCGGCCTCGTCTTCGACGGGCGGCCGGAACTCTTCCAGGTCTACCGCAGCGCCGCCGGCGGCCGGCGCGATCATATCGGGCTCTTCACCGTCCGCGGCGCCCGGCAGGACCGCCCGCGCCGGCCGAACGCCGAGATCCTCGCCTCGGGTTTCCACGCCCTCGACGCGCTGCCCGAAGGCGTCACCGCCGCGACCCGGGAGCGGCTCGCCGAGGTCCTCGAGGGCCGGACGCCCGGCGACGTCTGGTAGCTTCAGCCGACGGTGAGCACGAGCTTGCCGATATGCGCCGAGCTCTCGAGCCGCGCGTGCGCCGCCGCGGCCTCGGCGAGCGGGTAGGTCCGGTCGATCACCGGCGCGATCCGTCCGGCCTCGATCAGGGGCCAGACCTCGCGGCGCAGCGCCGCCGCGATGCGCGCCTTGGCCTCGACCGACTGCGGCCGCAGCGTCGAGCCGGTGATCGTCAGCCGCTTCATCATCACCTGCGCGAAGTTGAGCTCGACCAGCGGGCTCGTCTGGTGCGCGATCATCACCAGACGGCCCTCCGGCGCCAGCGCCCTGACGTCGCGCGGGAGGTAGTCGCCGCCGACCATGTCGAGGATCAGGTCGACCCCGCGCCCGCCGGTCGCCTCGCGCACGGCGGCGACAAAATCCTCCTCGCGGTAGTTGATCGCCCGTTCGGCGCCGAGCGAGACGCAGGCGGCGCACTTCGCCGCCGAGCCCGCGGTCGCGAAGACGCGCGCCCCGCGCGCCGCCGCGAGCTGGATCGCCGTGGTGCCGATTCCCGAGCTGCCGCCATGCACGAGGAAGCTCTCGCCGGCGGTGAGGCGGCCACGGGCGAAGACGTTGCCCCAGACGGTGAAGAAGGTCTCGGGAAGCGCCGCCGCCGCGGTCCAGTCGAGCCCGGCCGGGACCGGCAGCGCCTGGTCCTCGGGGGTGATCGCGTATTCGGCGTAGCCGCCGCCGGGAAGGAGCGCGGTCACCGCGTCGCCGACCTGCCAGACCGAGCCGCCGGGACCGACCGCGGCCACCTCGCCGGCGGCCTCGAGCCCCGGCAGGTCGGAGGCGCCCGGCGGCGGCGGATAGGCGCCGGAGCGCTGCATCGCGTCCGGCCGGTTCACCCCGGCAGCCCGCACCCGGATCAGGATCTCGCCCGCCCCGGGGGCCGGAACCGGGCGGGTGGCCGGGCGCAGCACCTCCGGGCCACCGGGCGTGGAAATCTCGACGACGGTCATCGCCGCGGGCAGCTCCCCGGCGTGACCGCGGGACGTCGCGGAGGGCGCGCGTGGCATCTCGTCTCCCTGCAAGGCGGGGTCAGTGCGGCTCGAGGCTTCCCGGCAGGTCGGCGGCGCGCGCGCCTGCCGGCGCCCGGACCCGGCCCAGCAGCGCCTGCGGACCCTTGAGCAGCGCGGCGGCGAGCGGATTCGCCCGCACCTTGCCCTTGATCTCCTCGATCTTCATCACGTCGTCGATCCGGCGGCCGACGAAGTCGCGGGTGGCCGAGGCGCCGGGGCTGCCGTCGCCGAGCCAGAAGAGCACGGCCGCGGAATAGACCGCCGAGAGCGTGGTGCGCTTGCTGTACCAGGCGAAGTCGCGGCTGGGGTCCTTGAGTGCGGTCCAGATGGTGTCGGCGGTGTGCCAGACCGCCCGCGCCCCGTCGGCGGCGTGGTTGGGCAGCGCGAAGAGAGCGACGCCGCGGCGAACCGCCTCGCGGTCCGGCTCGACCAGCTCCAGCCGATGGACGACGGCATAGGCGATCCGGTCGCGAAAGCGCAGGCCGTCCAGCGCGGCGCTGCCGAGGTCCTTCGCCAGCGCCGCGTCGCGGTCGTAGTGGAAGGCCAGCGCCAGGTCGACGCCGCCGCGGGGGAAAGCCGCCCGCGCCAGCGCCGGATCGGCGCCCGAATCGCGGACCGCGGCGGCGAGCGTGCGGTCGCTCCAGCCGTCGAAGGCGACATGCTTCAGCGCCGCCGCCAGCACCGTGCGCCGGGTCGCGATCAGGCGATCGTCTGCCGCGCCGTCCTTGGTTTCAGCTTCGGTCATGGCCTTGGACTCCCCCGAAGTTTATCGATCCGACCGGTGGACAGTCCGGTCCCGCCCCGCTATATAGCGCCCTCCTGCCGATTATCGAAACGCAACAACGCTGGAAGGTGGTGAAGACACAGTGCAGGTAATGGTTCGTGACAACAACGTCGATCAGGCGTTGCGCGCGCTCAAGAAGAAGCTGCAGCGCGAGGGCGTGTTCCGCGAGATGAAGCTCCGGCAGCATTTCGAGAAGCCGTCCGTCAAGAAGGCCCGCGAGCGGGCCGAGGCCATCCGCCGCGCGCGCAAGCTGGCGCGCAAGAAGCTGCAGCGGGAAGGTCTGCTCTGACCCCCTGGCCGTCAGGTCACGACATCTAAGGTTCGGGCGCCCCTCGCGGGCGCCTTTTCCGTTCCGGGCGTCCCGCAGTCGGGGCGTCCCGGCAGCGGGACTAGAGCCCGAAGAAGTGCCGCAGGAACGCGGCGCCCGCCAGCGCGATGCCGTAGATGAAGCCCGAGACCACCGCGAGGCCGACGACGCCGATCGCCGCGCCGGCGATGACCGCGAGCCCGTCGCGGCCGAGCAGGCCCACCGCCATCAACACCAGCGCCAGCCCGGGAATGGCGTTGCCGAAGGGCACCGGCAGGAACACGAGCACCGCGAGCACGAGGCCGGTCAGCCCGATCAGCCGCTTGCCGAGCGGCCCGGTCAGGGTCAGCATCCGCGGCCGGGTCATCCGCTCGACCCGGTGCAGCCGCGGCGCGATCCGGCCGACGAGGCGGGTGAAGTCGTCGCGCGCCAGCGACCGGCGGCGCAACAGCCCCGGCAGCCACGGCCGCTGCATCCCGATCGCGAGCTGCGCCGTCAGCAGGATCAGCGGCGCGCCGAGCACCGCCGAGATCCCCGGCAGCGCCACCGGCAGGATGTTCGGCGCCGCGAAGAGCACGATCAGCGGCCCATAGGCCCGGGCTGCGAAGGCGTCGATCATCTCGCCGAAGGAGACGCGCTCGCCCTGCGCCGCCTCGGCGAGCGCGAGCAGCACGCCCGAGATGCGCCGGCCGTGCACCGCCGCCCGCGGCGCGGCGGTGCCGGACGGCGCCTCCGGCGGCAGGGTATCGGGCATCGGCGTTCCTCTCCGGCGCGCGGCCGCAGCTCAGGACTGCGGCGTGTCGCTGTGCTCCCAGACCTTGTTCTGGCCGACGTCGTTCTCGTAGACGTAGCTCTCCGTCACCCCGGGGATCGTCTCGAAGTCCCGCCGCAGCGCCTCGGGGAAGATGCTCGTGCGCACGCCGGTGAACGGCGGCACCGGCCGCAGCACGTCGGCCTGGGCGAGCGAGCAGGTCATCTTCATCCGTTGCCCCTCGGCCTGGGCGTTGGCGATCAGCTGGTCGGCCTCGGCGCGGGTGACCGGCACCTTCTGCGCCTCGACGAAGTAGTCGAAGCGGGCGTGGTAGCGCTCGTAGTAGTCGACGAAGCGCGGGGTCATCCCGTAGTGGATGTCGCCCGCGCGCGGCAGGTCCGGATGGGTGAAGGTGCCGGCGGGGTCGTAGAGCACCTGCTGCGAGCCGTTGATCAGCAGGCCCGCGTGCTCGGACTTGCCGGACTTCTCGTTGACCATCGACATCAGCGTCACCGAGGGCGGCTCGGGGCTGACGTATCGCGCTGCCGCGATCGCTTCCGGGGTCGCGGGCTTGTAGATCTCGCAACCGGCAAGGCCCGCCGTGGCGGCGAGCGCGAGGATCAGGGCGCGCATGGCGGTGACTCTGCGCCGTCCGTGCTCAGGTGTTGAAGATCGCAAGGAAGATCAGCACCAGGATCGCCGCCCCGAACACGTAGACCCAGAAGCGGACGAACCCATCGAAGGTCCGCTGGTGCGCTTCCACCAGCGCATCCTGCTGCACGTCTTCCGCCATCGCCCTGCCTCCGTTCGCCACCGCGGCCACCGTCGGGCGCTTTCTAGCCCGAAAGCCCCGGCGCTGTCAGTCAACTTTTCGCCGCACGCGGCAAGCCGCGGTCGCGCCGGCTCAGGCGGTCAGATCGAGCGCGTAGAGCCCCTCGGCGCCCTCGCAGGCCGCCTCGCAGAGCGCGGCCACCTGCGGCAGCAGCCGGCGGACGTGGAAGGCTGCCAGCGCGGCCCTCGGACCGCCTTCCCCCTCGGCCATCGCCGCCCGGATCAGGTAGTGCGCGCCGAGCGTGAGCGCAAAGGCGCGCAGGTAGGGCGCAGCCCCCGCGAAGCGGTCGTCGGGCTCGGCCGCCGCCATCCAGCCGGTGGCGGCGGCGAGCCGCTGCGCCGCCGCCGCGAGCCGCGCACCGAGGTCGCCCGCTGCCAGGCGCGCCGTCTCCTCGGCCTCCTCGATCAGCGCGTGCGCCGCGGACCCGCCGTCGGCGAGCTTGCGGCCGACCAGATCCATCGCCTGGATGCCGTTGGTGCCCTCGTAGATCGCGGTGACGCGGACGTCGCGGTAGAACTGCGCGATCCCGGTTTCCTCGATGTAGCCCATGCCGCCGAAGACCTGCATCGCCAGCGCGCTGACCTCGCAGCCGGCGTCGGTGCCGAAGGCCTTGGCGATCGGCGTCAGGAAGGCGGCCCGCGCGGCCCATTCCGCCTCGCCGGTCGCCGCGGCCATGTCGGTCGCGAGCGCGCAGTCGAAACAGATCGCCCGCGCCGTCGCCACCGTCGCCGCCATCGTCGCGAGCATCCGCCGCACGTCGGCATGGCCGGCGATGGTCGGCGGGCCGCCCGCGGGCGTGCGCCCCTGCCGGCGCTCGGCCGCGAAGGCGCGCGCCGCCTGCAGCGCCGCCTCGGCCTGCGACAGCCCCTCGATGCCGACCGCGAGCCGGGCGTTGTTCATCATCGTGAACATCGCCGCCATCCCCTGGTGCTCGGCGCCGACCAGCCAGCCCCTGGCGCCGGCGAACTCCATCACGCAGGTCGGGCTGCCGTGCAGCCCCATCTTGTGCTCGAGCGAGATCGGTCGCAGCGCGTTGGCCTCGCCCGGCCGTCCGTCGGCTGCGGGAAGGAGCTTCGGCACCAGAAAGAGCGAGATCCCCTTGGTGCCCGGCGGGCCGTCGGGCAGCCTGGCGAGCACCATGTGGCAGACGTTCTCCGCCATGTCGTGGTCGCCCCAGGAGATGAAGATCTTCTGCCCGGTGACGCGGTAGCTGCCGTCGCCCGCGGCCTCGGCGCGGGTCCGCACCGCGCCGACGTCGGACCCCGCCTGCGGTTCGGTCAGGTTCATCGTGCCGGTCCAGTCGCCGGCGACGAGCCGCGGCAGGAAGATCGCCTTGAGCTCGGGCGAGGCGTGTCGCTCCAGCGCCTCGATCTGCCCCTGGCTGAGCAGCGGGCAGAGCGCCAGCGCGATGTTGGCACCGGAGAACATCTCGTTGAGGCAGGCGAGGAGCACCATCGGCAGCCCCATGCCGCCATGCTCGGGCGCGGCTGCGACGCCGACCCAGCCCCCCGCGGCGATCGCCCGGTAGGCCTCGGCAAAGCCGGGCGTCGTGCGCACCACGCCATTCTCCAGTCGCGCGCCGTCGAGGTCGCCGGCGCGGCGGAGCGGGGCCAGCACCTCTTCGGCCAGCCGTGCCCCTTCCTTGAGAACGGCATCGACCGTCTCCGGGGTGGCCTCGGCGAAGCGCTCGGTCTCGGCCAGCCGGCCGGCGCCGAGCACCCGGTCGAGCAGGAAGCGCATCTCGCCGGTCGGTGCGCGATAGCTCATGGTTGCGGTCCGCCCCCGCGATTGCGGCGGATGGGCGCCGCGGATAGATGAGGCGCGAAGTCTAGGCCCGCGGGCCCCGGGGCGGCAAGGACGTGCGCAAGCTCATGAACGGCGAGAACACGATCAGGCTTTCGGACAGCGCCCGCGGGGTCGCCGCCGCCGCGGGCCTGCTCAGCGCCGGCGCCCTCGTCGCCTTCCCGACCGAGACCGTCTACGGCCTCGGCGCCGACGCCCGGGCCGACCGGGCGGTGGCGGCGATCTTCGCCGCCAAGGGCCGGCCGGCGTTCAACCCGCTGATCGTCCATGTCGTGGATCTCGCGGCGGCCGAAGCGCTGGCGGAATTCCCTTCGGCGGCCCGCGTCCTTGCCGATCGCTTCTGGCCCGGGCCGCTGACGCTGGTGCTGCCGCGCCGGGCGGGGGCCGGCCTCTCCGAGCTCGCCACCGCCGGCCTGCCGACGGTGGCGCTGCGGTCGCCGGCGCACCCGCTGGCCAGACGGCTGCTCGCCGCCTTCGCAGGGCCGGTCGCGGCACCCTCGGCGAACCCCTCGGGCCGGGTCAGCGCCACCACCGCGGCGCATGTGCTCGACGGGCTCGGCGGCCGGATCGCGGCGGTCCTCGACGGCGGCGCCTGTCCGGTCGGGGTCGAATCGACGATTCTGGGCTTCGAGGCCGGCGCCCCGGTGCTGCTCCGTCCCGGCGGGCTCGGCGTCGAGGCGATCGAGGCCGTGCTCGGCCGCCCGCTCGCCGCGCCGGCCCCGGCAGGGGTGACCGCCCCCGGCCAGCTCGCCTCGCACTACGCCCCGGACGCGGCGCTCCGCCTCGATGCCGCTGCGCCCGCGCCCGACGAGGCATGGCTCGGCTTCGGTGGCGCGGACGCCGCCGGTCGGCCGGGGCTCGACCTGTCGCCTTCGGGGGATCTCGCCGAGGCGGCGGCGAACCTCTTTTCCTACCTGCGCGAGATCGACGCGCTCGCCGCCCGTGAAGGCGCGGCGCGGATCGCGGTCGCGCCGATCCCGCGCCACGGCCTGGGGCTCGCGATCAACGACCGGCTCGCGCGCGCGGCGGCGCCGCGCGGCCCCGCGTGATCCCGATGCGCCCGCGGCTTCACGCGTGCTCGGCGAGGAGCTCGTGCATCTGCGACGGGAACACCTGGTAGAGCCAGGTCTCCGACAACGCCTCGTCGTTGCGGCGCAGGTAGAGCCGCAGGTCGATCGGGTCGTCCGGGGCGTCCGGCGGGCCGATGTCGAGGTCGAAGGTCACCCGCCAGCGGTCGGTGGTGGCGATCGGAAAGGCGTAGACCAGGCTCGGCGTGCCGCGGCTCGCCTCGACCACCGCCTCGACCCCGCTCGAGCGGTCCAGTCCCTCGAGCCCCTTGCCGTCGAGGTCGAGCACGAACTTCACCTGGTTCGGCGGCCGCGACTGGCCGGGCACCCCGCCGATGCCGATGCGGGTGGCGATGAAGCGCGCCACGGTCTGCGCCGGCGAGTCCTTCACCCAGTCGAGCTTGTACTTCAGGTCGTAGCGGCTGCCGGGGACCGCCGGCGCCAGCGGGTTCCAGAAGGCGCCGATGTTGTCGTGGATCTCGTCGTTGGTGGAGAGCTCGATCAGCATCACCGAGCCTTCGCCCCAGTCGCCCTGCGGCTCGACCCAGACCGTGGCGCGCTTCTCGTAGAACACCCCGTCGTCCTGGTACTGCTCGAAGCTCCGCTCGCGCTGCGCCAGCCCGAAGCCGCGCACGTTGTCGGCGCGGAACGAGTTCGCCATCACCCGCGGCGGGTTGTTCAGCGGCCGCCAGATCCGCTCGCCCGAGGCGAGCTGCATCTCGAGCCCGTCGCTGTCGTGGATTTCCGGCCGCCAGTCGGGGCCGACGAAATGGTTGTTCTTGCCGTACCAGAACATCGAGGTGAGCGGCGCGATCCCGAGCCGCGCCACCTCGCCGCGCAGGAAGATCGCCGCCTCGATGTCCTGAAACACCCCGTCGCGATGCGCCGTCGCCATCCGGTAGGCGCCGGTCGCGCGCGGGCTCTCGAGCAGCGCGTAGATCACCAGCCCGCCGTCCGGCGCCTGCTCGAGCCAGAAGCGGCTGAAGCGGGGAAACTCCTCCGGCCCCGGCCCGCCCGAGTCGATGGCAAGCCCGCGCGCCGACATGCCGAACTGCCCCGAGTAGCCGGAGGTCCGGAAGTACGAGGCGCCGAGCACCGCCAGCCAGTCGTTCCTCGCCTCGGGGTCCATGACCGCGAACCCCGCGAAGCCCGCGTGGGTGAGCTTGCGCGCCGGGTGGTCGGCCGGCATGTCGAAGAGGTCGGTCGAGAACTTCAGCTCCCGCGCCTTGCCGTCCTCGAGCACGCTGATCTCGACCGGCAGCTTGAAGTAGCGCCCGGGGTGGAAGAAGCGCACCTTCGCCGCCCCCGGCACGTCGCCCCAGAGCATCCGGTCGGCCTTGTAGGTGATCTGGTTGTGCAGGTCGTAGTCGATCGATTCGAGCAGCGCGTCGTCCTCGACCACCGGCTCGACGTAGGGTTCGGCCGCGAGGCCCTGGGCGAGGTCGCGCAGCATGTCGTAGCTGAAGGGGACGGGCGGGCCCTCGTCGGGTCCTTCGGCCGCCGCCGCCTGCGGCAGCAACGGCAGCGCGCCAGCCGCGAGCCCGGCGGCGAGCAGCTCGCGGCGGGTGGGACGGATGGCCATGGCGGGCTCCTCGCGAGGTAACGGATCGGGCGGCGATGCTAACCGCGCGTCCCCTCGCGCTCAAGAGGCCGGTTCGCCGCCGCCGCCGCAACGGTGCGACCGCCGTTAACTCGTTCATAACACTGATGTTGTCGCCGCTACGCCCCGAAGGCATCCTGCCCGGGTGGGGAAGGGAAGCGCCATGCACATCGCACGTCTCGACGATCGGATCGCCCTCGGCCGCGCCATTCGCGACCAGGCCGCCACCACCGTGTCCGACCGCGGCCGTCTCGCCGAGGCCGCCGCCTGGGCCGCCGCCCGCGCTCCCGGCATCGACGAGCGCGAGCGCGCCTTCCGCGAGGCGGTCGCCATCCGGGTCTCGCGCATGTTCGCCTTCGTGGGGATCGAGAAGCAGCACTGATACCAACGGCGCTCCCGGATGACCGCTTGTCCGGCCGATGCCTTGTTCCTTCCATCCGAAGCGGGCTTTGCCCGCGAGGCCCGGCCCGACAGGGAAACGCATGCGTTTCCCGGGCCGTTCGCCGGAGCCTCGCGGAGGCGAAGGGGTGTGCCGCCTGCCCCGAACGCTGGGCAATCCGACTGCGGGCGCCCCGGCGGACGCGTCTGTCGCGTTCGCCCCCCGCAGGGGCGCCCGCGGTCGGATTTGTCGACGGACAAATCCGACAAGATCAAGCGCTTCGCCAGAAACCGGAACGGGTTGAAGGTGGACGTGCCGCACGAGTTCAGCAGAAGCGGCCCTTGGTATGATACCGCCGGCCGCCGTTCCTGACGCACGCGGCCCTGACATGAGCGCCCCGCTCCCGCCGGAGCGTGGCGCTGGTGCGGGCAGCCAGGATCGAACTGGCACTCCCGAAGGAAGCGGATTTTCGTACCACTTCGGCTTCCGCCGCCGCCCCCGTCGATCGAACGGGAACGTTCGTGGTCTGGACTATCCCTTGGCCGTGGCCGGCACGCCGGCTTTAGGCCCCGCCCGTCTAGTCTCTACACCTTCCCTCCCGGAGGAGGGCTTGGCTCGGGATCGCCACCGGCCGGCGCGCCGTCGCCTGCGCGCGCCCCCGTGAGGGTTCCCCGACTTTGAGCGGTTCTGTCACCGCGGGTTTCCCCGCGGGCACTCAACCGATGCAAGTCCGCTGCGTCTACCGATTTCGCCATGCCCGCACCGCTCCGGATCTAGCCGCTTCCGTCCGGCCGCGAAAGGCCCGCGCGCGGCTTTCGCAGCCGTGCCAGCCACCCGCGGAGCGGCCCGAGCGCGTCGGTCTCACGCTCGAGGCTCGCGAGGATGCCTTCGTCCGGCTCGACCTGCAGCAGCTCGTCGAGCTGCAGGCCCATGCTGGCGACGTGGCCCGATTCGAGCCGGCGGACCACCATCCGGCCGCCGGGGACCGGGATGACGGCGTCGAGAACCGGGGGCTTGAGCTGCGCCGCCGCCCAGTCGGCGAGGGTCAGCTCCGGCGCGTGCGGGCCGAGGTCGAGGTCGTAGAAGCGCTCGACCTCGGCGATCCGGGTCTCGCCGCGGATCGGCAGCTCGCCGAACAGCAGGCCGAGCCGCCGCGCCACGTCCGGGCTGGCGCGGAACAGGCTGTCGAGCCGCGGCAGACGGGCGCGCCCGACGAGGAAATAGACGTGGTCGCCCGGCTTCAGCGCGCCGGCTTCGGTCGGCTCCAGGATATGCGCCTTGCGCACCACCATCACCACCCGCGCCCAGGCCGGCATCCGGCTGAGGCCGAGGATCACGCTGTCGGAGGTCACCGGGTAGCCGACGATCTCCTGCTCGGTCTGGCCGGGGATGTCGATCTCGACCCGGCTCGAGGGGGGCGTGGTCTGCCGCAGCGCGACGCCGAGCCGGCGGGCGGCGCGGGTCAGCGTCGAGCCTTGCACCAGCAGCGAGAGCAGCACCACGAAGAAGGCGATGTTGAAATAGAGCGCGGCGTTCGGGACGCCGGCGAGCGTCGGGATCGCGGCGAGGAAGATCGAGACGGCGCCGCGCAGGCCGACCCAGGAAACGAAGAGCTTTTCGTTGCGCGCGAAGCCGAAGGGCGAGAGGCAGAGCCAGACGGCGAGCGGCCGGGCGACGAAGGTCAGGACCAGCGCCACCAGCACCCCCTGCCAGGCGAAGTCCCAGAGCGTCGAGGGGGTGACGAGAAGGCCGAGGACGAGGAACATCACGATCTGGCAGAGCCAGGTCACCGCGTCGTGGAAACCCACGATCGAGGGATAGGCGCGCACCGGCCGGTTCGCCATCACCAGCCCGGCGACGTAGACCGCGAGAAGGCCGCTGCCGCCGGCGAGCGAAACCGCGGCATAGATCAGGATCGCGCCGACGACCGCGAACAGCGGATGCAGGCCGCCCGGCATGGTGACGCGGTTGAGGATGGCGACCAGCGCGAGGCCGCCGGCGAGGCCGAAGGCGGCGCCGAAGACCGCCTGGCGTGCGAGCTCGAGGCCGAGCTCCCAGCCCGAGGTCGTTCCGCCGGCGAGAAGGTACTGGGTGATGATGAGGACGAGAAAGACCGCGATCGGGTCGTTGGTGCCGGATTCGATCTCGAGCGTCGAGCCGACGCTGTGGTGCAGCCGCAGCCCGCCGGTGCGCAGCAGAAAGAAGACCGCCGCGGCGTCGGTCGAGGCGATGATCGAGCCGAGCAGCAGCGCCTCCACCGGCTGCAGGTCGAGCACCGCCCAGGCGGCGGCGCCGGCGACCGAGGCGGTGATGAGCACGCCTGCCGTCGCGAGCAGGAGCGAGGGGGCGAGGACGCCGCGGAAGACCGAGAGCCGCGTCCTGAGGCCGCCGTCGAAGAGCACCACCGCGAGCGCGACCGAGCCCACGAGATAGGTGGCCGAGTAGTTGTTGAAGACGATGCCGCCTGGCCCGTCCTGGCCCGCGAGCATGCCGACGACGAGAAAGACCAGGAGCAGCGGCGCGCCGAAGCGGGTGGCGACGAGGCTCGAGAAGATGCCGAGCAGCACCAGCGCGGAGCCGACGAGAATCGTCCCGTTGACGATGTCGAGGCCGTGCATCCGGGCGGGCTCCTGAACGGCGGGTTCGCTTCGGACTATGGCGGCAGCGCGCCGCGCGAGGCAAGGCGGAGAGGAACGACGCGGCCTCCGGAGGGTTGATTGTCGAGGCGAGACCAGGGCGCGAGGAGAATCCGATGGCACCGCATGACACCAACACCCCGAAGCAGGCGCGCCGCCACGCCGTCCCGCTGATCGTGATGGCGGCCGGCGTCGCCATCGTGATCATCGGCTTTGTCTGGTGGATCGGTCATGCCACGAGCGGAGCGGAAACCAACGCACCGGGCGCCCCGATCGAGCAGACCCAGCCGGCACCCGCACAGCCGAAAGGCTAGCAGGGCAGCCGAGATCCGCCCGGACTGCGAGCAACGTTAAAATCCGGTTAATATAAATTTGCTTTATCTAAAAATATCAACTCACTTAGCGTCTGTCCGCGTGCGGACAACGCGCCTCGCTCGCACTCACGCCTCTCCGGATTCGAGCGAGCGGGCCATTGCGCGGAGCGCATCGGCGGCCGCGGCAAGGGCGTCGGGGTCGTCGCTGCGCGCGACCAGGTGGGCGCCGAAGACCCCGTCGCGGCTGAACGGGTAGCTGCCGATCGACACCGCCGGGTGGGCCTCGGCGACCGCGCGAAGCGGGCCGGCGATGGTTCCCTCCGGCCTGAGCACCCGCAGCGTCTCGGACAGGAGCGGCCGTCCGCCGGTCAGCCGCGGCAGCAGCCCCGCCACCATCGCCTCGAAGACCGCCGGCACCCCGGCCATCACATGGACGTTCCCGACACTGAACCCCGGCGCCTTCGAGACCGGGTTGTCGATCAGCACCGCCCCGTCCGGGATCCGCGCCATGCGCAGCCGCGCGGGGTTCAGGTCGCGCTCGGGGTTGGCGTAGTTGCTCGCGAGGATCGCCCGGGCGTCCTCGCGCACGTCGATCCCCACGCCGAAGGCCGCCGCCACCGCATCGGCGGTGATGTCGTCATGCGTCGGCCCGATCCCCCCCGAGGTGAAGACGTGATCGTAGCGGGCCCGCAGCGCGTTCACCGCCGCGACGATCTCCGGCATCACGTCGGGCACGGTGCGGGTCTCGCGCAGGTCGATCCCCTTGGCGGTCAGCGCCTGCGCCAGATGCGGCATGTTGCTGTCGCGGGTTCGGCCGGAAAGGATTTCGTCGCCGATGGTGAGCATCGCGGCGGTCGGGTTCGGCATGGTCGGCTTGTCCTCCTCGCGGCCGCGATGCAGTCTCCCGGCCGATGCGCTTCGCGAGCCCCCTCGTCCGCGGCAGGCTGCTGCGGAGATATAAACGTTTCCTCGCCGACGTCATGCTGGATGACGGCCGCGAGGTGACCGTGCATTGCGCCAACCCCGGCGCCATGCTCGGCCTGAACGCGCCCGGGACCGTGGTCTGGGTCGAGCCCGTCGAGGGCCCCGCGCGCAAGCTTGCCTTCGGCTGGCGGCTGGTCGAGACCGGCGACGGGCATTTCGCCGGCATCGACGCCAGCCTGCCCAACCGCCTCGTCGCCGAGGCACTGGCGACGGGCGGCATCCCGACGCTCGCCGGTTACCCGACGGTCCGCCCCGAGGTGCGCTACGGCGCGCGCAGCCGGGTCGATTTCCTGCTGTCGGGGCCCGATCGCCCGGACGCCTACGTCGAGGTCAAGAACGTCCACTTCCGCCGCGACGGCGACTGGGCGGAATTCCCCGACAGCGTCACCGCCCGCGGCGCACGCCACCTCGACGAACTCGCCGCGATGGTGGCCGCCGGGCACAGGGCGGTGATGCTCTACGTGGTGCAGCGGACCGACTGCGCCCGGTTCCGGCTGGCCCGCGACCTCGATCCCGTCTACGCCCGCGCCTACGCCGCCGCCCGTGCCGCGGGCGTCGAGGCGATCGCGCATGCGACGCGCATCGACCGCGCCGGCGTGTGGCTCGACCGTGCCTTGCCGCTGGAAGACTAGGCGCCGGGAGACGCGGATCGCCCGCGAAGCTCGAGCGAGCGCGGCGCAGGCGTCGGGCGGCTCTCCAGGCCGCGCGCTCGCGTCGTTCGACGTGTTAGAGAAGTAGGCGCATTCAAGGGACGCACCATGCCGGCAACCTCTCGCCCACCCTTTTCTCTCCTCGGTCTCGACCATGTGGTCTTTCTCGTCGACGACATGGCGAGGGCGCTCGATTTCTACGGTCGGGTCCTCGGCTGCCAGCCCGGCTACTCATATCCGGCGCTTGGCATGGAGCAGGTCTGGTGTGGCAACGCGCTGATCGTCCTCTGGGACGTGAGCCATCCGGGCGCTGCCGGCGCCGTGCCGCCGGTCAGGGGCGGGCGCAACGTCGACCACGTCTGCATCAACCTCGGTCCCTTCGACCACGAGGCGATGCGCGCCCATCTGGCGGCCCACGGCGTCGAGATCGACCGCGAGGCGTTTCACGGCGGCGCCCGGGGAATGGGGGACTCGTTCTATGTCTGCGATCCGTTCGGCAACAAGCTCGAGCTGAAGGGACCGCCGGTCTATCCGGACGGGCGGGCATCGGCGTAGAGCGGGAAGGCCAGGCGCCGTCCGTCCGGCCGGAATTGCAATGCGGCGGGGAGAACGCTAGATATGCCGGGTCGATGACTTCGGGAGAGCCCGCCTTGGACCAGCTGCTGACCGGCCGCCTCAACAGGGACGGCATCCGCATCCATGCGCCCGAGGATTTCGCCGGCATGCGGGTGGCGGGCCGGGTGGTGGCCGACATCCTCGACCGGATCGCGCCGGCGGTGGTGCCGGGGGTGAGCACGCTCGAGCTCAACGATGCGGTGCACGACATGGTGCGGGCGGCGGGGGCGACCTCGGCGACGGTGGGCTACAAGGGATACCGGCACGCGAGCTGCATCTCGATCAATCACGTGGTCTGCCACGGCATCCCGTCGGACAAGCGGCTCAAGGACGGCGACATCCTGAACATCGACGTGACGGTGATCGTCGACGGCTGGTTCGGCGACTCGAGCCGGATGTACGTGGCGGGCGTGCCGGCGCGAAAGGCCGAGCGGCTGATCGACATCACCCATGACGCGCTGATGGAGGGGATCGGGCAGGTGCGGCCGGGCAATACCTTCGGCGACATCGGCGCGGCGATCCAGCGCTTTGCGGAGGCGAACCGCTGCTCGGTGGTGCGCGACTTCTGCGGGCACGGGCTGGGGCGGGTGTTCCACGCGGCGCCGAACGTGCTGCACTACGGGCGCTGGGGCGGCGGGCCGGTGCTGGAGCCGGGGATGTTCTTCACCATCGAGCCGATGATCAACCTCGGGCGGCCGGAGACCAAGGTGCTCGACGACGACTGGACGGCGGTGACCAAGGACCGCTCGCTGTCGGCACAGTTCGAGCATTCGGTCGGGGTGACCGAGACCGGGGTGGAAATCTTCACCCCCTCGCCCGCGGGGCGGTTCCATCCGACCTGGCAGCGGGACTGAATCCGCTCGCACTGCTCGCGTGCGAG
Organism: uncultured Alphaproteobacteria bacterium; assembly: GCA_963737485.1. Lineage (GTDB taxonomy): Bacteria > Pseudomonadota > Alphaproteobacteria > Rhodobacterales > Rhodobacteraceae > Amaricoccus. Next base: position 379,451 of record CAVTSR010000006.1, read on the forward strand.
CAGATGCTTAAGCTACTGTTTTATAACGATATAATATTTTCATTTTAGAGATATTTTAACGCTTGCCCGCACCTCGGGCTCCCACGAGTGACCTTCGAACCGACGCCCAGTCAACGAAATGAACTGCCGGGCGTCCGACCGGGTTCGGCTCTGGCGACCGCGGCGAGCCCGGCAAGACGCCATCCCGCCTGGTCAAGGATGGGAGGAGCGATATCAGACAGGACCTGTAATCGAGGAGGTCTGCGTATTGAAACCTTCTTCGATTGGTATACGGGTGGAACCGACAAATCGAACGAGCATGTTAAACCAGCCCATCAACCAAATCGCCTTGGTGGCACCATTCTCGCCATAGTGGGCAACAAGCTTGTCGACGGAAGCGTCGCTCAAAACGACATGTGTCGGTGATCTCTTCGCATATATTGCAGAGTTCAATGGTCCACTCATCGAGTTTGTGCAGGTCACGTTGAACGATTGCTTCCGCTATATCACGATCCATCCCAACGTTATGAGCAAAGACCATGTGCTGGGGAATCGGGTAGCTCACATTGGTATGGGCAGCGATGCGCAAAATCATTGTCTCCCGATCCCGGGCGGGAAACTGAGTAGGGTCGAACATCTGAGACAGCAGGGGCGATATGGAGTTCAGCCAACCAGTCCTGCCGAGCATCCACAATACGTTGAGCGGAGGCAGGGAGTGGAGTTGAGCAAGAGTAAGCGCGTCGAGCCCGTCCGGATATTTCTCACTTGGAAGGGGAATCGTTGCCATAAGGGGTCGCTGCCTCAATGATATCTACGTCAGTCTGCAATGCCTTTGCGAGGCCGACCGAAGGTCGGCGGCCCCATAAACTGGCGTGATGCAGTGGGCGCCGGGCCAGCCGGGTGACCCGGCGCCGGGACTCAGCGGCCGCCTTCGAGCTTGCGGAAGCGCTGGGCGATCGCCTGGGGGCCGTAGGGGTAGACGCCGGCTTCGGGTGTGCTGGCGGCGTCGAGCGACTCGGTCTCGGCGGGATCGAGGCGGAGGTCCGCCGCCTTCAGGTTCTCGGCGAGCTGCTCGGTGGTCCGCGCGCCGAGGATCACCGCGGTGACCGCGGGGCGGGCGCAGAGCCATGCGAGCGAAACCTCCGCCGGGCTGATGCCGCGCGCGGAGGCGATCGCGTCGACGGCGTCGATGATCCGCCAGGTGCGCTCGCTGGCGTTGCGCTCCTCGAAGGCCTCCATGCCGCGCTTGGGGTTCTCGCCGAGGCGGGTGGCGCCGGTCGGTGCCACGTCGCGCTTGTACTTGCCGGCGAGCCAGCCGCCGCCGAGCGGCGACCAGGGCAGGAGCCCCATGCCCGCGTCCTCGCAGGCGGGGACCACCTCGTGCTCGATGTCGCGGACGAGGAGGTTGTACTGCGGCTGCAGCGTCACCGGCGGGGCGAAACCGTGGGCCTTCGCGACGTGAACGGCCTTGGTGATGTGCCAGCCGAGGTAGTTGGAGAAGCCGTAGTAGGCGATCTTGCCGGCGGAGATCGCGTCGTCGAGAAAGCGCAGCGTCTCCTCGATCGGGGTGAGCGCGTCCCAGGCGTGCATCTGGTAGAGGTCGATCCGCTCGATGCCGAGCCGCTTCAGCGAGGCATCGAGCGCGTCGCCGAGGTGGCGGCGCGAGGTGCCGATGCCGTTCGGGCCGGGCTCCATCGGGAAGCGGCCCTTGGTGGCGACCACCATGCGCCGCGCCTCGGCGGGGTTGGCGGCGAGCCAGCGGCCCACGATCTCCTCGGAGGCGCCGGTCGAATAGACGTCCGCGGTGTCGATGAAGTTGCCGCCGGCGGCGGCGTAGTCGCTGGCGATGCGGTGCGAGGTCGCCTCGTCGGCCTCGTGCCCGAAAGTCATCGTTCCGAGGCAGTAGGCCGACACGACGGCGCCGCTGTTGCCGAGCTTGCGGTATTCCATGGTCTTTCCTCCTTGTGGTCCGGCCGTCACTCGACGGCTTCGGGATCCTTTGCTTCGGACGCGCCGTCGTGGCTGTCCGGGGCCGGGGCGATGCGGCTCGACAGCCACTGGAAGAGGCCGAGCGCGATCAGCGCGAACATCGCCGTCGCGAACAGCGCCGCCGGGTAGATCGCCTTGGTCACGTCGGTGCGGCTGGTCTCGAAGATCATCACCAGCGCCTCGAGCGAGGCGGCAATGACGATGATGGTGATGAACTTGGTCAGCGAGCGGCGCGATTCGACGGCCGAGCGCAGCTCCTTCTGCCGCAGCAGCTCCTCCTCGGCGATGAACTTCGAGGTCTCGATGATGGCAAAGCCGATGATGACGAGGCCGACGCTGTCGAGGACGCCGAGGATGTCGCCGTGCAGCAGGGCGGCCGCCACCTCCCAGACCCCGCCGAGAAAGAGGGCGATGGCGAGCAGGATCAGGAACCAGGTCGCCACCATGAAGTAGCCCTGGGAGACCCGTTCGTAGAGCTCGCGCATCGTCACCGCCTCCCCTTTTTCAGAATTTCTGGAACACGAACCAGGCGCCGAGCAGGATGAAGCCGAAGCCGACGATGAAGTTCCAGCGGATCGGCTCGCCGAGCCAGGTCACCGAGAAGACGAGGAAGATCGTCAGCGTGATGACCTCCTGGATGGTCTTGAGCTGCGCGGCGCTGAAGTAGCCGTAGCCGATGCGGTTGGCCGGCACCTGCAGCATGTACTCGCCGAGGGCGATGCCCCAGCTGATCAGGATGGCGGCGAGCATCGGCAGGGTCTTGAAGCGCAGGTGGCCGTACCAGGCGAAGGTCATGAAGACGTTCGAGCCGATCAGCAGGCCGATCGTCACGATCGGGGTGGGAATCGCGCGCATCAAGGCTCCTGCCAGCTGACCGGGGTCGCGCCGGCAGCTAGCGCGGGCGCAGGGGCCGGGCAAGGGGCGTCAGGCGATCGCCGGCAACCGGCCCCAGGTCTGCACCAGCGCCGGGCCGGTGAAAATCGTCTCGGGATCCTGCAGATGGCGGCGGCAGGCAGCAAGGGTCGGCTCGAAGTCGGCCTCGGCGATCAGGCCGCGCTCGATCACCCGGGCGCGGAGCGATTCGACGGTTGCGGGCAGGTAATCGCGCCAGCGGTCTTCGGCGCGAACCCCGACGAGCACCGGGCGGTACTGCACGTCCGTGAGCCCGGCGCGGCGCATCAGCCGGTAGCAGCGGTGGGCGAGCGGGTCGTCGCCGCCGTCGGGGAAGCTGCCGAGCCAGGCGCGGCGGAGCGTGGTCCAGGCCGGATGCGGCGGGAAGCAGCGCAGCGTCTCGCCGTCGGCCTCCTGGAAGGCGATGGTGCCACCGGGGCGGGCGAGGCGGATCGCCTCGGCGAGCAGCCGCTCGGGGTCGCCGGCGGTGCAGGCGAGAAAGCGGATGTGCACGAGGTCGAAGGCGGCGTCGGGCAGGCCGGTGCGCCAGGCGTCGCCGACGACGAAGTCGAGGTTGGCGGGGGCGGTCTCGCGGGCGATGGCGACGAACTCGGGATCGAAGTCGAGGCCGGTGACGTGGCCGGCGGCGCCGACCCGGGCGCTGAGGGCGTCGGTGATGCCGCGCGGCCCGCAGGCGAGATCGAGACAGCGCCAGCCCGGGCCGACGCCGATGCGGTCGAGCATCACGTCGGTGTCGGCGGCGAGCACCTCGCCCTGGAGGTGGAGCCGCTCGACTTCGCCCCGCCGGCGCTCGATCGGGTAGTCGCCGCCGTGACCGCCCTGCTCTTCCATCCCCGTCCCCCCGGAGGCTGGCGCTCGATCCGGGACGCAGCATAGCACGGGGACGGGCCATTCGCGCTTGATTCCCCCGGAAGGGTGCGGGCAAGTTGGGCGCGCAACCGAAAGGATATACCGCGATGGCCCGACAGCTCGTCATGCTATTGGTCGCGGGTACGCTGCTGGCGGCCTGCTCCTCCCGCGCGACCGCGCCGGTCTCGCAGGCGGCGGTGGCGCCGGCTTCGGCATCGGCGCAGGCACTGGTTTCCTGTGACGACGGCGGGGACGGCGGCGTGATCATTCACGGCGTCTGCCTCTGAAACCGCGTCCGCCGAGGGGCCTTGCCAGCCGCGGGCCCGCTGACTAGCCTGCGCCGTCAGCGGGAAAAATGCTGGTGGGGGACGCAATTATGCCGGGGCGACTGACGCTCGCGGAGCTGGGGCAGGCGGTCGCCGACGGTGCGATCGACACCGTCGTGGTGGCGCAGGTCGACATGCAGGGCCGGCTGATGGGCAAGCGCTTCCAGGCGGAGTTCTTCCTCGAGAGCGCGCACCACGAGACCCACAGCTGCAACTACCTGCTCGCCACCGACTTCGAGATGGAGACGGTGCCGGGCTACAAGTCGACGAGCTGGGCGGCGGGCTACGGCGACTACGTGATGAAGGCGGACCTCGCGACGCTGCGGCGGGTGCCGTGGCTGGAGGGGACGGCGCTGGCGCTCGCCGACGTGCTCGATCATCATCACCACGCCGAGGTGGCGCACTCGCCGCGGGCGGTGCTGAAGCGGCAGGTCGGCCGGCTGCGCGAGCTGGGGTTCGAGGCGATGATGGCCTCGGAGCTGGAGTTCTTCCTGTTCCAGCAGTCCTACGAGGCGCTGCACGCCGCGGGCTACCGCGGCCTCCAGCCGGTCAGCCCGTACAACGAGGACTACCACATCTTCCAGACCTCGAAGGAGGAGGATGTGATGCGGGCGATCCGCACCGGGCTGAACGCGGCGGGGATCCCGGTGGAGAACTCCAAGGGCGAGGCGAGCGCGGGGCAGGAGGAGATCAACGTCCGCTATGCCGGGGCGCTCGAGTCGGCGGACACGCACGCGATCATCAAGAACGCGGTGAAGGAGATCGCCTGGTCGAAGGGCAAGGCGGTCACCTTCATGGCGAAGTGGGACCAGCGGGCGGCGGGGTCTTCGAGCCACCTGCACCAGTCGCTGAGGACGCTCGACGGCAAGCCCGCCTTCTTCGATGCGGGCGCGCCGCGGGGGATGTCGAAGCTGATGCGGTCGTGGATGGCGGGGCTGCTCGCGCATGCGGCGGCGACGACGTATTTCGTGGCGCCCTACGTCAACAGCTACAAGCGGTTCGTCGCCGGGACCTTCGCGCCGACGAAGATGGTCTGGTCGGGCGACAACCGCACCGCCGGGTTCCGGGTGGTGGGCGAGGGGACGCGGGCGGTGCGGGTGGAGAACCGGATCGGCGGGGCGGACCTCAACCCCTACCTCGCCTATGCGTCGCAGATCGCGGCCGGGATCGACGGGATCGAGCGCGAGCTCGAGCTCGGCGAGGAGTTCCGCGGCGACGCCTACCTGACCGGGGCGCTGCCCGAGATCCCGACGACGCTGCGCGGCGCGACCGAGGCGCTCGACGGGTCGGCGATGCTGCGGGCGGCGCTGGGGGACGAGGTGGTCGAGCACTACCTGCATGCCGCGCGCTGGGAACAGAGCGAGTGCGACCGGCGGGTGACCGACTGGGATCTGGCCCGCGGCTTCGAACGGGCCTGACGGAGGAAATGGTGTCCGAAATAGTTTGCGTGTCGCCGGTCGACGGCAGCGTCTATGCGACGCGGCCGGTGGAGAGCGTCGAAAGCGTGCGCCGGCGGCTGGCGACGGCGCGGGCGGCGCAGGAGGAATGGGCGCGGCGGCCGCTCGCGGAGCGGATCGCGCTGGTCGAGGAGGGGGTGGGGCGGCTCGAGCGGGTGAACGCGGATCTGGTGACCGAGCTCGCCTGGCAGATGGGACGGCCGGTCCGGTACGGCGGCGAGATGGGCGGGGTGCGCGAGCGCACCGCCTACATGGCGGGCATCGCGGAGCGCTCGCTGGCGCCGGAGGTGGTCGAGGACGACGCGACGTTCCGGCGGATGCTGAAGCGCGAGCCGGTGGGGCTGGTGCTGGTGATCGCGCCCTGGAACTATCCGTTCCTGACCGCGATCAACACCATCGTGCCGGCGCTGATCGCCGGCAACGCGGTGGTGCTGAAGCACGCGAGCCAGACGCCGCTCGCCGGCGAGCGGCTGGCGCAGGCCTTCGCGCACCTGCCGGAGGGGATGTTCATCGAACGTCTTCCTCGACCATGCGACGACGGGCGCGCTCCTCGGCGAGCGGGCGTTCGACTTCGTCAACTTCACCGGCAGCGTGCGCGGCGGGCAGGAGATCGAGCGGGCGGCGGCGGGGACCTTCGTCGGGCTCGGGCTCGAGCTCGGCGGCAAGGACCCGGGCTACGTCCGCGGCGACGCCGACCTCGACAAGGCGGTCGACGTGCTGATGGACGGGGCGATGTACAACTCCGGCCAGTGCTGCTGCGGCATCGAGCGGATCTACGTCGAGAAGCGGCTCTACCGAGCCCTTCGTCGAGAAGGCGGTCGACTGGGTCTCGAAGCTGAAGCTCGGCAACCCGACCGACGAGGCGACGACGCTCGGGCCGATGGCCTCGAAGCGCTTCGCGGACACGGTGCGCGGGCAGGTCGCCGAGGCGGTGGCGGCCGGGGCGAAGCCGCTGGTCGACCCGACGCTCTTCCCGGCCGATACCGGCGACACCGCCTACCTCGCGCCGCAGGTGCTGACCGGCGTCGACCATTCGATGCGGGTGATGACCGAGGAGAGCTTCGGGCCGGTGGTGGGCATCATGCCGGTCGAGGGCGACGACGAGGCGGTCCGGCTGATGAACGACTCGCGCTACGGGCTGACGGCGTCGGTCTGGACCGCGGACGTCGACAAGGCGGAGGAACTCGGCGGACGGATCGAGACCGGGACGGTGTTCATGAACCGTGCGGACTATCTCGACCCGGCGCTGACCTGGACCGGGGTCAAGCAGACCGGCCGCGGAGCGGCGCTGTCGCACCTGGGCTACCTGAGCGTCACCCGCCCGAAGTCGTATCACCTGCGGAGGTCCTGAGCATGGGCGCGCGGGCGAACTGGAACTACCCGACGGCGATCCGCTTCGGGGCCGGGCGGATCGCGGAGCTCGGCGCGGCGTGCGAGGCGGCGGGGATCGCGAGGCCGCTGTTCGTGACCGACCCCGGCGTGGCGCCGCTGCCGATCGCGGACCGGGCGCTCGAGGCGCTGAAGCGGGCGGGGCTCGCGGCGGCGGTGTTCCACGAGGTCCAGCCGAATCCGACCGAGGCCAACGTCGCGGCGGGGATCGAGGTGATGCGCGCGGGCGGCCACGACGGGGTCGTGGCCTTCGGCGGCGGCTCGGCGCTCGACTGCGGCAAGGTCGTCGCCTTCATGAAGGGCCAGACCCGGCCGATGTGGGACTTCGAGGACGTCGGCGACTGGTGGACGCGGGCGGATCCGGCCGGGATCGCGCCGGTGGTGGCGGTGCCGACGACGGCGGGGACCGGATCGGAGGTCGGGCGCGCGGGGGTCATCACCAACCTCGCGACGCATACCAAGAAGGTGATCTTTCACCCCAGGATGATGCCGGCACAGGTGATCTGCGATCCGGAGCTGACCGTGGGGCTGCCGCCGGTCTTGACCGCGGGGACCGGGATGGACGCCTTCGCGCATTGCCTCGAGGCCTATGCGCAGCCCGTCGTATCACCCGATGGCGGAGGGGATCGCGGTCGAGGGGCTGCGGCTCTGCAAGGAGAGCCTGCCGCGCGCCTATCGCGACGGCCACGACCTCGAGGCGCGGGCGAACATGCTTTCGGCGGCGGCGATGGGCGCGACGGCGTTCCAGAAGGGGCTCGGGGGCATCCATGCGCTGTCGCATCCGGTGGGGGCGATCTACGGCACGCACCATGGGCTGACCAACGCGGTCTTCATGCCCTACGTGCTCGACTTCAACCGCGACGCCATCGAGGCGAAGATCGAGCGGCTGGCGGGGTGGCTGGGGATCGAGGGGGGGTTCGCCGGCTTTCTCGACTTCGTGCTGCGCTTCCGCCGCGATCTCGGGATCCCGCACACGCTCGACAAGATCGGCGTCGACGACGCGCGCTTCGCCGAGATGGCGGCGATGGCGGTCGAGGACCCGACCGCCGGCGGCAACCCGCGGGCGCTGACCGAGGCGGACGCGCTCGATCTCTATCAGCGCGCGAGCGATGGTCGCCTGGGGTGACGCCCGTTCGGCGACCGTTGCGGCGGCGGGTGCGGCGACGGGCGGAGCGATCGGCTGCGGATGGCGGACGCCGCGTTGCGGCGACAAGGTGCGCGCGGTGCGCGCATTGTTTCTTTGCTTGTTTTCCGGCTGTTGCCGGAAAACCGACTGCTCTCCAGGTTTCAAGGCCGTATGAAAGCCTTGGGGCTCGCTCCGGCCCCTGGGTGGCGCTGCGGGGCTGGCGTTTGACAGTGGTGGCGCGGTAACCCTAAATCGCGCTGGTCCTGCGCAAGAAAGTGTCGGGCGACGGCCGGCGCGACGAGGGGAGCCAACATCCAATGAAGATCGGTGTCCCGAAGGAGACCTTCGACGGGGAGAAGCGGGTCGCGATGACGCCGCAATCGGCGGCGGCGCTGCAGAAGCTCGGCTACCAGTGCCTGGTCGAGGCGGGCGCCGGGCAGGCGGCGCGCTTCTCGGACGCGTCCTACGCCGAGGCGGGGGTGACGGTGGTGGCCGACGCGGCCGCGCTCTGGGGCGAGGCCGACGTCGTCGCCAAGGTGCGGGCGCCGGACGAGGCGGAGGTGGCGCTGGCGCGGTCGGGGCAGATCGTCATCAGCTTCGTCTATCCCGCGCAGAACCCCGAGCTGCTCGAGAGCCTGAAGGCGAAGGGCGTCACCGCGATCGCGATGGACATGGTGCCGCGGATCAGCCGGGCGCAGAAGATGGACGCGCTGTCGTCGATGGCGAACATCGCCGGCTACCGCGCGGTGATCGAGGCCGGCGAGAACTTCGGGCGCTTCTTCACCGGGCAGGTGACGGCGGCGGGCAAGGTGCCGCCCGCGAAGGTGCTGGTGGTGGGCGCCGGCGTCGCCGGGCTGTCGGCGATCGGCACCGCGACCTCGCTCGGGGCGATCACCTACGCCTTCGACGTGCGGCCCGAGGTCGCCGAGCAGATCGAGTTGATGGGGGCGGAGTTCGTCTATCTCGACTTCGAGGAGGCGCAGGCGGACGGGGCGGCGACCGGCGGCTATGCCGCCCCGTCGAGCCCGGAGTTCCGCGAGAAGCAGCTCGAGAAGTTCCGCGCGCTGGCGCCGGAGATCGACATCGTCATCACCACCGCGCTGATCCCCGGGCGGCCGGCGCCGAAGCTCTGGCTGAAGGACATGGTCGAGGCGATGAAGCCCGGCTCGGTCATCGTCGACCTCGCGGCCGAGCAGGGCGGCAACTGCGAGCTGACCAGGCCCGGCAAGATGTTCGAGACCAAGAACGGCGTGCGCATCGTCGGCTACACCGACATGGCGAGCCGGATGGCGACCCAGGCCTCGACGCTCTACGGCAACAACATCCGCCACATGCTGGACGACCTCACGCCGGCCAAGGACGGGGTGCCGGTCGTCAACATGGAGGACGACGTCATCCGCGGCGCGACCGTGACCCACGACGGGGCGGTGACCTTCCCGCCGCCGCCGCCGAAGATCGCCGCGATCGCGCGGCAGGCGCCGAAGCCGCCGGTGCCGGCCGAGACTGCCGAGGCGAAGGCCGCGCGCGAGCTCGCCACGCTGCAGAAGGCGTCGACCCGCACCACCGCGCTCCTCGTGGTCGGGACCGTGCTGGTGCTTCTGGTCGGCACCGTGGCGCCGGTCAGCTTCATGCAGCACTTCATCGTCTTCGCGCTCGCCTGCTTCGTCGGCTTCTACGTGATCTGGGGCGTGAGCCACGCGCTGCACACGCCGCTGATGGCGATCACCAACGGCATCTCCTCGATCATCATTCTCGGCGCGCTGCTGCAGATCGGCTCGGGCAGCGTCTTCGTGGCGCTGCTCGCGGCGCTCGCCACCTTGATGGCCTCGGTGAACATCTTCGGCGGGTTCCTCGTCACCCGGCGGATGCTCGCCATGTTCCAGAAGAGCTGAGGGGAAAGCCATGAGCCTCGGACTGGTGACGGCCTGCTACCTGGCCGCGGCGATCCTCTTCATCCTCGCCCTCGGCGGGCTCTCCAACCAGGAGAAGGCCAAGCGGGCGATCTGGTACGGCATGATCGGCATGGCGCTCGCCGTCATCGCCACGATCTTCGGCGGCTCCGGCCACTACTGGCTGCTCGCGCCGATGGTGATCATCGGCGGCGCAGCCGGCGCCTTCGTGGCGAGCCGCGTGCAGATGACGCAGATGCCGGAGCTGGTCGCGGGCTTTCACAGCCTCGTCGGGCTGGCCGCGGTCTTCATCGGGCTCAACGCCGACATCGAGGCGCACCGGGTCGCCGAGGCGCTGGCGCTGGGGATCCCGCCCGAAGGCTTCTCCGGCTTTGCGCTGACGCTGGCGCACAAGACCGCGACCGAGCTCTCGATCATGCGGGTCGAGATCTTTCTCGGCATCCTGATCGGCGCCATCACCTTCACCGGCTCGATCGTCGCCTACCTCAAGCTCTCCGGCAAGGTGGGCTCGAAGCCCCTGACCCTGCCCAACCGGCATGCGATCAACATCGGCGCGGGCGTGCTGTGCCTGCTGCTCGGGATCATCTACTTCAGCCGGCGCCGGCATATGGACGATGGTGCTGGTGGCGCTCATCGCCGGCTTCATCGGCTGGCACCTGATCATGGCGATCGGCGGCGCCGACATGCCGGTCGTCATCTCGATGCTGAACAGCTACTCGGGCTGGGCGGCGGCGGCGATCGGCTTCACGCTGTCGAACGACCTCCTGATCGTCACCGGCGCGCTGGTCGGCTCCTCGGGTGCGATCCTGAGCTACATCATGTGCAAGGCGATGAACCGCAACTTCGTCTCGGTGATCCTCGGCGGTTTCGGCGGCACCACCGGCCCGGCGATGGAGATCGAGGGCGAGATGGTCGCGATCGACGCCGACGGCGTCGCCGCGATGCTCGACGACGCCGACAGCGTGATCATCGTCCCGGGCTACGGGATGGCCGTCGCCCAGGCGCAGCAGTCGGTCTCGGAGCTGGTCAAGCGGCTGCGCGCCAAGGGCAAGGAGGTGCGCTTCGGCATCCACCCGGTCGCCGGGCGGCTGCCGGGCCACATGAACGTGCTCCTCGCCGAGGCCAAGGTCCCCTACGACATCGTCCTCGAGATGGACGAGATCAACGCGGACTTCCCCTCGACCGACGTCGCCATCGTCATCGGCTCGAACGACATCGTGAACCCCGCTGCCGAGGACGACCCCAACTCGCCGATCGCCGGCATGCCGGTGCTCCAGGTCTGGAAGGCCAAGCACGTGCTGGTGCTCAAGCGCGGCCAGGGCACCGGCTACTCCGGCATCGAGAACCCGCTCTTCTACAAGGACAACACCCGGATGTTCTACGGCGACGCCAAGAAGTCGCTCGACGAGCTGCTGACCAAGCTGCACTAGCGCCGGGGCGCGTGCAGCAGGCCGTTCAGCATCAGCTCGCTCCAGCCGTCGGAGACCGAGCGCGCCGTCGCCGGGTCGATCCCCATGTCGGCGAGGAGCCGGGGACCGAGATGGGCGGCGTGGCGCAGCGCCACGCGGTGGGCGCGGCGCGCGAGATAGCGGTTCCAGGCGGCGCGGAGGCCGTCCAGCGGGGCGTGGCGAGGGATTGAACGCAGCTCGCCGGCAGGGACTGTCATGACCATGACCATCTCCTTCAAGAGGGGTTTGTGTTCGTTTGAACCGGTTCGTTTCGTCTTGAACCGGTTCAAAACATACGCCGCCCGACCTCGAAGGTCAAGGAAAATTTGAACCGGTTCAAGAAGCGTGCTAGGTCAAGGGTTTGAAGGCGCGGAGAGGAATGGATGGGCCGACTCACCGGCAAGAACGCCAAGCTCAGCGACGTGGCCGAGCGGGCGGGGGTGTCCAAGGCGACCGCCTCGAACGTCTTCAACCGGCCGCACCTGGTACGCCCCGAACTCCGCGCCCGCGTCCTCGCCGAGGCCGAGGCGCTCGGCTACACCGGCCCCGACCCGATGGGCCGCCTTCTCAGCGCCGGCAAGGTCAACGCCATCGGCGTCGCCACCTCCGAGCCGCTGTCCTATTTCTTCGAGGATCCCTTCGCCCGCGCGCTGATGAAGGGGATCACCGAGACCTGCGACGCCAACGGCATCGGCATCTCGCTGATCTCGGCGGCCAGCGAGGACGCCCTCGCCTGGAGCATCAAGAGCGCCGTGGTCGACGGGCTGATCCTCTTCTGCATCGAGGATGCCGACCGGCTGGTCGCCGCGGCGCGCGAGCGGCAGCTGCCGTTCGTGACGATGGCCTTCGGCGACACCGACGACGACGTCTCGGTGGTCGGCGTCGACGACGTCGCCGGCGCCCGCACGGCGGCCCGGCACCTGACCGCGCTGGGCCACCGCCGCTTCGCGATCCTGTCGATGGAGTTCGGCGAGGGCACCGCGGGACGGGCGACGATGGAGCGGGTGAGAAACGCCGACTACGCCACCTCCCGGCTCCGGGTCGAGGGCTACTTCGACGCCCTCGCCGCCGCCGGCATCGACACCGACGGCGTTCCTGTCTTCGAGACGACCAGCGATCCCGCGACGATCGACGACGCCCTCGAAGACCTCTTCGCCCAGCCCGAGCCGCCGACCGCGCTCCTGGCGGAGTCCGACCGCATCGCGATGCGCGCGCTTCTCTGGCTCAGGGCGCGCGGCATCGCGGTTCCGGGCCGGGTCTCGGTGATCGGCTTCGACGGCGTGCCCGAAGGCGCCGCGACCGACCCGCCGCTGACCACGATCCGCCAGCCCTCGACCGAGATGGGCCGCCGGGCCGTCGAGGTGCTCATCGCACGCAAGGATGGCGCCACCCGCGACCTGCTGGATGTGGAGCTCGTCGAACGCGCCTCCACCGGCCCGGCCTGAAATCCGAACGGCCGCTTCGCGATACGGGCGCCGGCAGATAGGCGATGTTCGACGTCATTCTCCTTTGCGCCACAATGGCCGGCGAGAGGCCGGGCATGCCCGGGTCGAGCAGGCCCAGCCCGCCGCATCGCGCACCTTGGCGCTTCAGCGGGCGTCGAGGGCGGCCGAGACGCCGTGAAGCGAGAAGGCGAGCCGCACCTTCACCCCCTCGACCAGCATCAGGGTGACGCTGCCCGAGCGTTCGCGGCGCAGCGCGCCGAGGAGCAACGGGTCGAGCGCGAGCGTCGCCTCGCAGCCCGCGGCGCCGCAGGTGCGCCAGGGGGCGATCCACGGCGGGTTGTCGCCCAGCGCCAGCGCGATGCCCTCGGGAAGGAAGAGCGGCAACGGCGTGGTGATGCGCAGCGCCGGCTGCGGGCCGGCGGTGAGGGTGAGGCGCAGCACTTCGGCGCCGTCGGCGCCCTTGACCGCGGTATGCACCGGGCAGGCGGTCCCGCGGCAGTCGAGTTGCCAGTCGCGGAAGCTGCGCGGCGCGTGCCACGCGCCCGGCGGGTCGGCCGAGAGCGGCAGCGCCGCGAGCAGGGTGGCGAAAAATGTATGTATTCCCAATGCCTTGTTAATCATGATCCCGGCCTCTCTTCACCCTTGCTTCACGGTGTTCGCGGAATGTCTCGGCACGCGGTCGAAGGACCGGCGCGGCTGGATCGCTGAAGCGAGACAGGTGCCGCAAGAGTCAGAAGGGCGTTCCTCGGTTCCGCATCCGCGGGATCATCCATGACATGGCGGCGTCGAAGCGCCGCACGCCACAAGGAAGCTATCAATGTCCAGCATTCTGACCAACACCAGCGCGCTCGTCGCCCTGCAGACCCTCAAGAGCACCAGCGTCGGCCTCGCCAAGGCGCAGAACGACATCGCGACCGGCCTGAAGGTCGCCACCGCCAAGGACAACAGCTCGTCCTGGTCGATCGCCGCGACGATGAAGTCCGACGTCGCCTCCTACAAGAAGCTCGGCGACGCGCTGACCTCGGCCTCAGCGATGACGGGCGTCGCCCGCACCGCGGCGGAGCAGATCTCCGGGCTGCTGACGCAGATCCAGGAGAAGGTCGTCCAGGGCCAGAACCCGGACGCCGACGCGACCAAGCTCAATGCCGACATCACCGCGCTCAGCGACACGATCACCTCGATCGCCAACTCGGCGCAGTACAACGGCATCAACCTCGTCGGCAGCACCGGTGCCAGCAAGACGGTGACCGTGGCGATCATGCGCGACGCTTCCGGCGCGCTGTCGACCGACACCGTCGCGCTGACCGCGGTGACGCTCAACGGCATCGCCTCGTCGATCACCGTGTCTTCGACCCCGGACGCGGTCGACAGCCTGATCGACACCGCCAACTCCGCCGCGGCGGCGTTCGGTGCCGCGCAGGCCCGGATCGAGGCGCAGAACGACTTCCTGTCGAAGCAGGCGGACGCTCTGAAGACCGGTGTCGGCGCGATGGTCGACGCCGACATGGAAGAGGCCTCGGCGCGGCTCTCCGCGCTGCAGACCCAGCAGCAGCTCGGCATCCAGGCGCTGTCGATCGCCAACCAGGCGCCGCAGAGCGTGCTGGCGCTCTTCCGCTGACGTGAAGTGAGCGGGGCGGGCTTCGGCCCGCCCCGGCCTTCGCGTTCCTGCCGCCGAGACTTCCCTCACCGCACGAGGCTTTCCGATGAATCCCAATGCCCAGGCCCGCGACGGCTACGGTGTAGCCGCCCCCACCCGCACCGCCCGCGGCAGCGAATACGCCGTCTTCGCCCAGGTCACCCGCCGCCTGAGCGCGGTGGACGAAGCCGACCGGGCCGCCTACGGCCGGCTCGCCGAGGCCGTCATCAACAACCAGCGGCTCTGGGGCACGCTCGCCGAAGACCTGATGCTCGAGACGAACGTGCTGCCGATCGCGCTCAGGGCGCAGCTCATCTCGCTCGCGGAGTTCGTCCGCCGGCACAGCCTGGCGGTGCTGCGCGGCAAGGCGCGGATCGCGCCGCTCGTCGACATCAACACCGCGATCATGCGCGGGCTGCGCGGGGAAGTGGAGCGCGGCGGCATGAGCGGTCTCGTCCTCAAGCTCGGTCCGCACGAGCGGATCATGATCAACGGCGTCGTGATGGAGAACGGCGACCGGCGGGCGCGGCTGAACGTGCTGACGCCGGAGGCGAACGTGCTCCGGCTGCGCGACGCGATCCATCCCGACGAGGCCAACACGCCGGTGCGCCGGGTCTGCTACATCGCCCAGCTGGTGCTGGCCGGCGAGGCCGATCCCGAGGAGGCGGCGCGGCAGCTCGACCGCGGCATCGCGCAGCTCGGTCAGGTCTTCCAGGACGAGGGCAGCGTCGCGGCGCTCGCCGCCGCCGCCGCGGCGGTGGCGGAACGGCGCTTCTACCAGGCGATGAAGGCGCTCCGGGCGATCCTGCCGCGCGAGGCGCGGCTGCTCGGGCGCAGCCCGGGCGCGTGAGGAGGCGGCGATGAGCTACCAGCCGACGGTTCCCCTGGGCGGCCTCGCGGGCTGGCGCTTTCTCGAGCGCACCCAGGCGGCGCAGAAGGCGGCCTTCGACAGGAGCGCCGACGTCGCGCGGGACACCGCCTACTTCGAGGAGAAGATCGGAAGCATCGGTTCGGCCGCGGATCTGGTGGCCGACCGGCGGCTGCTGAAGGTGGCGCTCGGGGCCTTCGGGCTCGACGGCGAGATCGACAAGAAGGCGTTCCTCCGCAAGGTGCTGGAGGAGGGCACCACCGATCCCAAGGCGCTGGCGAGCCGGCTCGCCGACAAGTCGTTCGCGAAGCTCTCGGACGCCTTCGGCTTCGGGGCGGCGGACGGGCCCCGTACCGGCGAGGCGGGCTTCGCCGCGACCATCGTCGCGGCCTACAGGACGCGCGCCTTCGAGGCGGCGGTGGGCGACGCCGACAACGACATGCGGCTGGCGATGAACTTCCGTCGCGAGATCGCCGATCTCGCGAGCCAGGGCGAGGATGGGGCGAGCTGGTACGCCGTGCTGGGCTCGAAGCCGCTGCGGCAGGTGTTCGAGACTGCGTTCGGGCTGCCGAGCGCCTTCGCGCAGATCGACATCGACCGGCAGCGCGACGTCTTCGCCGACAAGAACGACGCGCTGGTCGGCGGCGACACGCTCGCGGCCTTCCGCGACCCGGCGGCGGTGGAAAAGGTGATCGAGCGGTTCCTCGCGCGGGCGCAGATCAAGGCGGGCGCGGTCACGAACACGCCGGCCTCGATGGCGCTGACGCTGCTGCAGGGACGCGGCGCGGACGCCTCGCAGGGGTTGCTGAACCTGCTCGCCTCGGCCGGGTGACCGATCGCCCGGCCCGGGGGGAGCCTGTCATGCCAGTGGGAAAGCCGGGGGCGGCAGGTGACCAGGAGGCCGGCGTGGCGCCACCGGCCTCCTGATCTCCGGGCGCTCCACCTGCACGCCCGGAAAGCGGGCCGCCTCTGCCGGAGAGGGGCCCGCACGTTCGGCTATCGCTGCGGCACGAGCAGCATCAGGTCGGCGCGGCACCAGCAGGCGTAGCAGACCAAGAGGGTCAGCGGCGTCAGCAGGGCGATCGCCGGGGCGCCGGTGGCGGCGAGGTGATGCAGGCCGAGAAGCGTCGCGAGGATTGCGGGCACACGGCTCGCCAGCACCAGGATGCGCCAGAAGTCGGGCCAGTCGCGGCGCCAGGCGCGCAGCGGCTGCCAGTGGCCGGCGCTGCCGAACTTGCCGATCGCGTGCAGGAGGCCCGCGGTCGCCGCCAGCACCGGCTGGCCGAGGCCGAGAAGGGCGAGGCCGAGGAAGATCGCACCGTAGCCCGAGAGCAGATCGCCGCGGCGGTTCAGCGCCTCGACCGGCGGAGCGCCGCTGGCCCAGGCGCGATGGTAGGCTTCGCCGCTGGCGAAGAAGATCGCGGTGGCCGCCGTCAGGGCCAGGGCGGCCGGGTCGCCGCCGAGGTAGCCAAAGCTCGCGGCGAGGATGTCATCGAGGCCGCGGGCGCCGGCGGGAAGCATCGCGGCCTGCAGCCCGATCCCCATCGCGAGGCCGATGGCGTTGCCGACGTTGTAGAGCCCGCCCGGGCCGACCAGCCGGCGGCGCGTCGCTGCGAGCAGGCCCCGTCCGACCGGACGGAGATCGGCGAGCGGGGCGGTGGAGGCGGGGTCGAGCAGTCGGTGCATGGTGTCCCTCCCGGAGCGCCGCATCGCGACTCATCTCTCGCGGCGTGTCGGCGAAACGGGTAGCATCTCCGCGTCGGAAGCTGCTGTGACGCCGGTCACACCACGCGCGCTCGGAGGACGGGGGATGACGGAGACCGGGCAGGTCGAGGCCGCGCTGCGCCGCTCGTTCCTCTTCCCGCTGCTCGATGCGGACGAGCGGGAGCGGTTCATCGCCGCGGCGCGGGCGCGATCGTGGCGGGCGGGTGCCGCGATCTGCAGCCTGGGCGACCCGGGCAGCTCGATGATGCTGGTCCGCACCGGGCTGGTGCGGGTCAGCCATCCCTCGCCGGAAGGCCGGTCCTTCCTGCTGGCGGAACTCGGGCCCGGCGCCGTCTTCGGGGAGATCGCGCTCCTCGACGGCGGGCCGCGCTCGGCCGACGTCATCGCCGTCGTCGAGACGACGCTGCTCGTCTTCGATCGGCGCGACTTCGTGCCGCTGCTGCAGCACAACTGGCGGCTGGCGGAGGCGGTGCTGAAGATGGTCTGCGAGCGGCTGCGAACCGCCGACACGCATATCGCCGACCTCGCCTTCTCGGACCTGCCGGAGCGGCTGGCCAAGACGCTGATCGCCCGCGGCCAGCCGGGCCCGCGCGGCAGGCCCGCCCGGGTCTCCGACACCCAGGGGGCGCTTGCCGCGATGATCGGCGGCAGCCGCGAGGCGGTGAACCGGGCGCTGCGCAAGTGGCAGCGCGAGGGGGTGATCGCGATCGCCGACGGCCGGATCGAGCTGGTCGATGCCGAGGCGATGGCGCGGCTTGCGGGGATGGTCGGGGAAGACTGACGGCGCAGGCGCAAGGGATTGCGGCGATCTGCTCGTTGCACGAGCGATAGGTCAGCGCCGGTCAGTTGGCCTCAGCGGCGGCGCCCTTGATGCTCGGGAACTGCTTGGGTCCGGCGAGGAGCTCGTCCTGGTCCATCACGCCGTTCAGCAGGAAGAGCCAGGCCAGGGGCTCGGACATGGTCTGCCCGGGAAACCATTTGTAGAACAGCGCCTCGGCGCCGGCGCGGTGGGAGAAGAGCTCGTAGATCCGCTGCTGGACGAAGTGGATGAGCTCGGGATCGGCCTTGGACACCAGCAGGGCGTAGGGTTCGTAGGTGAAGGACTGATGCGGGTCGCGGACGCCGTCGCAGGGATAGCCGCGCGCCTCCCTTTCGGCGAGCTTGGCGAGGATGATCTCGCGGTCGCCGAAATAGACCTTGTCCCGGCCGGTGTGGGTGCAGAACCATTGGATCAGCTCGTCGTGGTCGGCCCGCGGACAGAGAACGTAGGAGGGAACGTTGTTGGTCCGCTGCTCGAGCGAAGGTGTCGGCGCCTGGGCCGACGAGTCGCTCGTGCCTTCGGGCGCCTGCATCCGGCAGTCCGTAGGCTCCGTCCGCTCCCGACAGCCCGGCGGCTTCACTCCGATCCCGTATCGCAGGGCGTCGACCTTGCAGGCCTCGCGCGCGACGCGCCTTGCCGTCGAGTTGTCGACGTAGCCGAGTTCGACGTCGGCGAAGCTGCGCTCGGAACGCCAGAGGTAGGATACGCCGGTCACGAAGACGATCGGCGAGAAGACGCCCGCGTTCATCCGGACCGGGTCGTTGATCCGGACCGTCGTGGCGTCGCAAAGGACGTCGACCTTGGTTCCTTGCACGGTGGTCGCCAGCGGCGCCTTCGCATCGGGCGGCCTTCGCAGGACGTCGAAGCGGTTTCCGGCGGTCACCTCGACCTGCCGGACCTCGTATCCGCTCCGGTCGAAGATCTCGTAGCAAAGGTCGGCGATATAGCCGGCATAAGGTCGCTCGGCATTGCCCGAAGCGGTCGGAGCGCGAAACGAGAAAGGCTGGATGTCGGCCCGGAAGCCGAGCACCACCTCGGTCGCGTGGCCGGGGCCGGGGCTGGCGACGGCGATGGCAGCCAGGGCGGCGACCACGGCGGTCCGCACCGCACGCCCGCGCGCCGGTCCGCTCGGTCCGCTCGGTCCGCGGCGGGCGAGCCCGGCCACGGAGAAAAGGACGGTCGCCGGAATTATCAGCACGTCGAGGGTGCTGTAGTACGCGAAGCAGGTGACGAGCGGGCCGCCCCTGACCTTCCAGCCCAGCCACTCGGGCCAGGGTGGCAATCCGCCGAGGATCCGCCAGATGCTGAAGGTATCCTTCGGATCATCCAGCGGGTGGCAAACGCCGTAGCTCAGCGCGGCCGTGATCTCGCCGAGGTACCAGAGCGAAAGCGCACCCGCGACCAGCGCGAGCAACCAGCGTCAGCCATACGCTGGGCGGTCTGCTCGCCAGCCGGATCCAGCTGACCGCGACATGGCAGATGATCGCGACCGGCGTAAAGAGCAGGTAGTACGGGAGCGCCCCGGTCCAGCCGCCGGTGCCGAAAAGGCTCTGCTGCATCTGGGCGAGATTGCCGGCGGGCAGCGCCGCATAGAGAATCGCGAACATCGTCATGCCTGCGGCGGCGACCCCGAACGCCGCTATCCCGCCGGGGATGACCGCCCAGAACCGGCTTTCCTTCACCGAGCGGTCTCCGAGCTCGGGGCCGATGACGCTGGTCAGGGCGGCCACGGCGGTCGGGGGCAGCCAGATCAGAAGGAAGACCTTCAGCGTCTCCAGCGCCGCGTTGATCAGCACCACCTGGTTCGTGAGCTGGATCGACGAAATCGGCGGATGCCACTGAAATTTGATGAAGAGAAGGTAGAGGATGTAGATGACGATGAAGGCGTAGAGCGGAAGTCCGGTCGCCGGCGGTTCGCGGACGTCCGCCAGCCGCGTCATGCTCTGCCGCAGGTCCCTGTCGGGCATCCCGGCGAAGCGTGAACCGTGCTCGCAGTAGATCGCCATGATGATCGCGAACTTGTCGCGAACCGTCTCGAGCTTGGCCACGTTGGCGGCAAGCTGCTTCTCGAACTGCTGCAGGCTGCCCTGCCCCTTGAGGTTCTTGAGGTCCGGGACCCGCATCGGGTCGGTGAGATACTCGAATTCGTCGAGGGCATCCTCGGCCTCGCCGCGGATGTCGCGCTCGTGCTCGTTGAGCTTGCGCCGGATCTCGGGATCCGTCCATTCGACGTGCTCGTTGTACGACCAGCTGACGATGGTGCGCAGGCTCCTTTCGAGCACGAAGCAGCCGTTGAGCTTCGGCCCCAGCGTGGCCTTGACCCATTCCGACGTCGGCCGGGCGTCCTCGCTGCTCGGCGCCCCGTCGATCAGCGTCCTGATCCGCACCGCCTTCTCGCGGATCCGCGTCGGGATGCCGACCACCTCGTGCGAGAAGCGCCGGAGCCAGTTCTCCGCCGGGACCAGCGGGTTGATCAGCGGTGCGAAGCCCGCGACACCGAGCGCGAGCAGGAGCGGCCATCTCCAGGAACTGAAATCGACCACCCCGGCGCTGAGCTGCAGCCCCGAGACGTTCAGCTGGTCGAAAAGCTGGACGATGATCCGGCCGAAGAAGGCGAATATCGCGTAGATGAAGATCAGCGAAATGCAATAGACCACGTAGCCGCGACGGAGCGACAGGCTGTCCTTGAGGTTCCACACCCTCAGGTCGCGGAAGTCGCGGAATGCCTGAGTGTTCACGTCATAGGTCGGTTCCGCGAACCGCTTCCAGGCGAAGCCGCCGATCAGGACGCAGCCCACCAGTGCGGCGACCACGAACTGCCACGACACCTCGATGCCGACGAACGGAAAGCTTCTGCTCTTGTCCGGCAGCAGCCGAAAAAACTGCCAGAGCGTGTCGGGAACACTGGCAGGCCAATAGCTCGAAACAAGATACAAGGGCCCCTCCGTTCATCCGGAAGGGAGCGAACGCTTTAAGGCTTCAGCACTGCTGCTGTTGTGGATTGCACGGACCCGCCAATGCAGGCCGATTGTCCGAGTACGCCGCCAGACCCAGAATGAGCGCCGTGACGGCGACGATCAAATACTTCATCATTCGCCCCTCCAATCGACATAATATAACTCAAACACTCGTCTTGCGCAATGAGTCGGTGAGGACTCACCCCAGGATGGCGGCGAGGCGGGCGAAGCTTGCGGCGACGCCGTCCGGGGCGCGTTCGGTGAAGAAGGCGTCGAGCCGCGGCCAGAGGCGGATCGCCTCGTCGATCGCCGGGTCGCTGCCGGCGGCGTAGAGGCCGGTCTGGATCATCAGCGCGGCGTTCTCGTAGGCGGTCAGCACGCGGCGGAGGCGGGCGAGCATCGCGTTCTCGGGGTCGGTGGCGACGGCGGGAAGGCTGCGCGAGACCGAGCGGCGGACGTCGATCGCCGGGAAGCGGCCGCGCTCGGCGATGCCGCGGTCGAGGACGACGTGACCGTCGAGGACGCCGCGGGTGATGTCGGCGATCGGCTCGTCCATGTCGGAGGCGGCGACGAGGACGGAGAAGACCGCGGTGATGTCGCCCTTGCCGAAGGGGCCGGGCCCGGCGCGCTCGCAGAGCGAGGCGATGAGGTTGGCGGTCGAGGGCGGAAACCCGCGCAGCGAGGGCGCCTCGCCGGCGGTCAGGGCGATCTCGCGGTGGGCCTCGGCGAAGCGGGTGAGCGAATCGAGCAGCAGGAGGACGTGGCGGCCCTGGTCGCGGAAGACCTCGGCGACCGCCATCGCCATCCAGGCGGCGCGGCGCTTGATCAGGGGCGCCTGGTCGGAGGTGGCGGCGATGACGACGGCGCGCTGCATGCCCTCGGGGCCGAGGACGTTGTCGACGAAGTCGCGCAGCTCGCGGCCGCGCTCGCCGATCAGCGCGTAGACGACGATCTCGGCCTCGATGCCGCGGGCGAGGTCGGCGAGGAGCGAGGACTTGCCGACGCCGGAGCCGGCGAAG
Source organism: uncultured Alphaproteobacteria bacterium (assembly GCA_963737485.1). GTDB lineage: Bacteria > Pseudomonadota > Alphaproteobacteria > Rhodobacterales > Rhodobacteraceae > Amaricoccus. The sequence goes on from CAVTSR010000006.1 coordinate 401,306, forward strand.
ACGCCGATGCGCTGGCCCCGGGCGATCGGCAGGATGGTGTCGAAGACCGCGAGGCCGGTCGAGAGGCGGGGGCCGAGGCCCTTGCGGGTCGCGGGGGGCGGCGGGGCGCGGCGGAGCGTGGCGCTGGCCGCGCCCGGCGTCAGCGGGCGGCCGTCGAGCGGCTGGCCGAAGGCGTCGACGATGCGGCCGATCCAGCCCTCGGCGGGATGGACGCCGGAGGGACCGAGCAGGGTGGCGGCGTCGCCGACGGCGGCGCCGTCGAGCGGGGCATAGGTCATCGCGCGGGCGACCGATTCGGAGATGCCGACGATCTCGCCGCCGAGCTCGCTGCCGCCGCCGAGGCCGATCGCCAGCTGGTCGCCGATGCGGGCGTGGTTGGAGAGGCCGGCGATCTCGAGCGCGGCGGTGCCGACGGCGGTGACCCGGCCGACGCGGCGCTGGTTCGAGATGCGCGCGAGCTCGGCGCCGAGGGCGGAGAAGTCGGTGAGCATGACGGCGCGGCTCCTGGGGCGGCGGGCGATTACCCTTTGTCAACCATCGTCGGGTTAAGCGGGGGTTGAGAGAGGAGAAACCTCATGGACATCAACGTCCTCAACCTCGCGAGCGCGCTGGCGGCGCATGCGAGCGCGCGCCAGCAGGTGATCGCCGAGAACGTCGCCCATGCCGACACGCCGGGCTACAAGGCGCGCGACATCGCCGACTTCGCTTCGGTGGTCGATTCCGGGCCGGCGTTCCAGGCGCGGCTGACCCGACCGGGGCACATGGCCTTCGGCGCCGATCCGCGCGGGTTCGAGCCGCGCGACGACACGGTGATGGGGGCGGAGACGCCGAACGGCAACTCGGTCTCGCTCGAGGACCAGATGATGCGGGCGGCGGACGTGCGGCAGGAGCAGGAGCTGGCGCTCGGGGTGTATGCGAAGTCGCTGGAGATCCTGCGCACCGCGATCGTCCGGCGCTGAGGGAGGCGCGCGATGAACGAGATGATGAAGACGATGGCGGCCTCGGCCAGCGGCATGGCGGCGCAGGCGGCGCGGATACGGCTCTCGACCGAGAACATCGCCAACGCCGACACCCCGGGGTACCGGCGCAAGACGGTCTCGTTCGAAGAGGCGCTGGCCGGGACCGGCGACACGCGGGCGGTGCGCACCGGGCCGGTGCGGCTCGACAAGACCGAGCTGGTGCGGGTCTACGATCCGAAGAATCCGCTCGCCGGCAAGGACGGCTATTTCGAGGGCTCGAACGTCAACATGCTGGTCGAGATCGCCGACGCGCGCGAGGCCAACCGGTCGTACGAGGCGAACCTGAAGATGTTCGACCAGGCGCGGCAGATGGCGAGCGCCCTCCTCGACCTGCTGCGCCGGTAACGAGACACCTAACGCAAGGAAACCGCCCCGATGGACATCAAGGCGACGCTCGCCTCGCAGCTCTACTCCCAGGTGCAGGCGGCGGCGAAGCCGGTGCCGCAGGAGGCGCCGGTCCGGACCGCCGGCGAGGCGTTCAAGGCGGCGGCGACCGACTTCATGGACACGCTGCGCCAGGGCGAGCAGACGGTGAAGACCGGGCTTGCCGGGCGGGCCGACCCGCAGGCGGTGGTCGAGGCGCTGGCGGCGACCGAACTCGCGGTGCAGACCGCGGTCGCGGTGCGCGACAAGGTGGTCGAGGCCTATCAGGAAATCCTGCGGATGCCGGTCTGAGGCGGCGGCGGGCGATGACCGAGGCGGTCCTCCTCGACATCCTGCGGCAGGCGCTGTGGACGGCGCTGATCATCTCGACCCCGATCCTCGCGGTGGCGCTGGTGGTCGGGCTCGCGATCGGGCTGGTGCAGGCGCTGACCTCGGTGCAGGAGATGACGCTGACCTTCGTGCCGAAGCTCGGCGCGATCCTCGCGGTCTTCTGGGTCACGATGAGCTTTTCCGGCCATACGCTGGTGCGCTTCTACCAGGACCAGATCATCCCGATGGTGATCGGGCGCTGAGCGCGCCCGGAGGGGCGCCCGGGGCCGAGTCGTACACCGGAAGTTTCCTTTCTACGCCACGAGAGGCGTGCTAATCACCCGCCGGGGCCAATTTCTTCGCCGGGAGCCAGCATGATCCGTTCGGTGCCGTTGATCCGGGCGGGCTCGCTCGTGCCCTTCGTCAAGTGGCTGCGCGCCAACGGCCGGCCGCTGGAGGGGCGGCTGCGTACCGCCGGGCTGGCGCTGGTCGCCTTCGACGACCCGAATCGGCCGATTCCGCTGGTCGGCGCCTTCTCCTTCCTGCGCGATATCGCGGCGCGCGAGGGCATGCCCGACCTCGGCTGCCGGGTCGTCGGCGCCTCGAGCCTGCGCGACCTGGGCGAGCTCGGGCGCGTCGCCCTGACCGGCCGGACGCCGCGCGAGGGGCTGCGGCGGGCCGCGGCGGTGATTCCCTCCTATGCCACGCACGAGCGGTTCATCTTCATCGAGCGGGCCGGCGGTGGCGAAGTGCGCATCTCCTTCGCGATCAAGGGGCAGATCGAGGCGCTGCACATCGCCCAGCAGTATTCGGCTGCGCTGATCCAGACGCTCTGCCTCGCGACCGGGATGCGCGCGCCGGTGCTCGAGCGGATCGAGCTGGTGCCGCATCCGACCGAGGGCATCGCCCACCTGGTGCGCTGGTTCGGCGGGGCGGTGCACGCGGCGCCGGACCGGGTGATGCGCATCAGCATCCCCGACGCGGTCCTCGACACCCCGCTCCGCGGGACCGAGGGGATGGCGATCGCCGCACCGGTGGTGCCGCCGCCGCTGAGCGCGAGTGCGGGATTCGCGCCGACCGCGCGCATCCTCGTCGACCTGATGCTCGAGGATGACGTGCCGACGATCGAGGACCTGGCGACGGTGTCGGGGATGACGGTGCGGACGCTGCAGCGCCGGCTGGGCGAGGAAGGGGTGAGCTTCTCGGCGGTGCTCGACGCGGCACGGCGCGATCGGGCAACCGCGGCGCTGGCCGGCGGCAGGGTGGCGGTGGGCGAGCTCGCGGCGGCGCTGGGATACTCGGGGCCGGCCTGCCTGACCCGCGCCGTGCGGCGCTGGACGGCCGTCACCCCGAGCGAGCTCAGGCGCAGCGGCGGCGGTTCGGTGCGTTGAGGTCGGGCCAGGGGGATGCCGGCTGCGGGTTGCGCCGGCAACGACGGCGCGTAGAGTGCGGCCGGTCCGGGCTGCATCCCGGCGGGCAGGGAGACGCAGGATGAGGCTCGGCACTGGAATGGTTCGGACGCTGGCGCTCGTCGGCGCCGTGGCGCTGGTCGCGGCGGCGGACGCGGTCCGCGAGGAGCGGGTCGAATTCGCCCAGGGCGCGACGTCGGCGACGCTCGAGGGCGCGGTCTCGGGCTACGACACCGTCCAGTATTCGGTGGCGGCCGAGGCCGGCCAGGTGATGACGGCCGGGCTCTCGTCCGACAACCCTTCGGTCTATTTCAACGTCTATCGCCCGGGGGACGTGCCGGGGCAGAGCACGGCGGTGCACGTCGGGCCGCGCAGCGGAAACGTCTGGACCGCGCGGCTGCGGGCGAGCGGCGACTACACGCTGCAGGTGTTCCTGATCCGGGCCGCCGCGCGGCGGGGCGAGGCGGCGGAATACAAGCTCGAGATCGCGGTGACCGGCGAGCCGGCGGCGAGCGCGGAAGCGCCGGCGGCCGGCGATGCGGCGTCGGCACCGGGCGCGGCGGAACCGGCTCCCGACTTCGCCGACGGGCTGACGGGCGGGCCGGACTTCTGGGAGGTCGCGGGGGTCGGGACCGGGGACCAGCTCAACCTGCGCGCCGAGCCCTCGACGCACGCGCCGGTGCTGGCGCGCTTCGACAACGGCGCGGTCCTGCACAACCTCGGCTGCCGGATGCAGGGAACCCAGCGCTGGTGCCAGGTCGCGCCCAGCGCGACGCCGAACCTCAAGGGCTGGGTTTCCGGGCGCTACCTGAAGGAAGCGAGCGCGGAGGCGACGCAGGCGGCTGCCCCGGACGCCGAGGCGCCGGCCGCGGCCAAACCGTAAGGCGCGGACGGCGCGCACGGTCGAAGGGATCCGCCGGCCAGCGGCGGCGCTTCGCCGGAGTGCCTCGGTTTGAAACCTGGCGGGATCGACGAGCCTGTCGCCATGCCGTGCCGCTCCTGTATGCTTGGCGGAAAGCATGGAGGCCAATGGGGTGCCATACGTAAGAGTCGAGATCGCCAAGGGCATCGCGTCCGTCGATCAGAAGAGGGCCGTCATCCGGCGAATGACCGACGTGCTGGTCGAGGAGCTGCAGCGCGACCCCGAATACATCTTCGTGGTGATCGACGAGGTGGATACCGACAACTGGGGGCGCAAGGGACAATCCCTCACCGACCTTTGGAGCCAGCGCGATACCTAAAGGCCCCACGGGCGAGAAACGCCCTGCCGGCGCGATCGGCCGGGCGGCGATCGGCGCCTCGGCAGCGATGGCCTGGAATTGACCGAGATCAATCGGCTCCGCCAATGCAGGAGCCAGAAGCACTTCTTGCGCCGACTCCGCGCATTTGCTTATCATGCGGGCAAAAGCGCAGAGTGACTGACCGTGCCGCGTTCGAGGACCATCTCCAGCAGGCTCGACGACGCCGCGCGCGCCGGCTGGCTCTATTACATCGCCGGCAAGACCCAGGACGAGATCGCCGGCGCGATGGGCATCTCGCGGCAGGCGGCGCAGCGGCTGGTTTCGCTCGCGGTGTCCGAGCGGCTGGTGCGGGTCTGGATGGAGCATCCGATCGCGCATTGCCTCGAGCTGGCGGCGGCGCTGACGTCCCGCTTCGGGCTGGCGCGGGTCGAGGTCGTTCCGACCGATCCGGGCGCGGAAGGCGGCACCACCGGGCTGGCCGAGGCCGCCGCCGCCGAGATCGTGCGCTGGCTCAAGGGCGAGCGGCCGGTGGTCATGGCGATCGGCACCGGGCGGACGCTCAAGGCCGCGATCGACCATCTGCCGCCGGTCTCCTGTCCGCAGCATTGCGTGGTCTCGCTGACCGGCAACATCGGCCCGGACGGCTCGGCGGCCTATTACAACGTGATCTTCTCGATGGCCGAGGCGGTGGCGGCGCGCCATTTCCCGATGCCGTTGCCGGTCTATCTCGCCTCCACCGACGAGCGGGTGCTGATGCACGGCCAGGCGCTGATCCGCTCGACGCTGGCGCTCGCGGCCGCCGCCGACGTCGCCTTCGTCGGGATCGGCGAGATGGACGAGCAGGCGCCGCTCTTCGTCGACCGCTTCCTGACCGCGCGCGAGCTCGAGGCGGAGCGCGCCGCCGGGGCGGTGGGCGAGATCTGCGGCTGGATCTTCGACCGTGACGGCCGGCTGCTGACGAGCGGCGCCAACGAGCGCACGGCCAGCGCGCCGATTCCCGACCGGGACCGCTGCACGGTGATCGCGCTCGCCAAGGGCCGGCGCAAGCTGCCGGGCATCGCCGCGGCGGTCAGGGGCGGGCTGGTCAACGGGCTCGTCACCGACGAGGCGACGGCGGAGGCGCTGCTCGCCGGCGACTGACATGATGCGCCCTCCGGGCCGATCGATGCGGTGTGGAACGCGTATGGAAGCTGGCCATAAGGCGGCCATACGATCTGCCGCTCAGGCGAGCTCCTGTGAGCCCCCGCCGCTATCCCGCCGCCACCGCGTCGCTTTTTCGACAGTTGCCCGACGCGCGGGCGAATGCCCGATTGCGGGTTGACTCGTGACAGGTTTGTTGCGATCTTTTGCCCCAAGAAGCAACATTTGCCCTCAACGGGTTCCAACGGAGGAAACATGCGTACATATCTCCCTCGTTCGCGGGGGCGGCGTCCGCCCTTGCCTTTGCGTCGGCAGCCAGGCCGCAGAGCATCACCATCGCGACCGTGAACAACGGACAGATGATCCAGATGCAGAGCCTGACCAGCGAGTTCACCAAGGCGCATCCGGACATCACCGTGAACTGGGTGACGCTCGAGGAGAACATCCTCCGCGAGCGGGTCACCACCGACATCGCCACCGGCGGCGGCCAGTACGACATCATGACCATCGGCAACTACGAGGTGCCGATCTGGGGCAAGCAGGGCTGGCTGGTCCCGCTCGATTTCTCCGCCGACTACAACGTCGACGACATGCTGCCGGCTATCCGCGGCGGCCTGACCGTCGACGGCAAGCTCTACGGGGCGCCGTTCTACGGCGAGTCGGCGTTCACGATGTACCGCACCGACCTCTTCGAGAAGGCCGGGCTGACGATGCCCGACGACCCGACGTGGGAGTTCATCGGCGAGGCGGCGCGCAAGATCACCGACCGCTCGGCCGGCATCAACGGCATCTGCCTGCGCGGCAAGGCCGGCTGGGGCGAGAACATGGCGCTGATCGGCTCGATGGCCAACTCCTTCGGCGCCCGCTGGTTCGACGAGCAGTGGAAGCCGCAGTTCGACAGCGCGGAATGGAAGGACGCGCTGACGTTCTACGCCGACCTGATGAAGGACGCCGGCCCCTCGGGCGCCTCGTCGAACGGCTTCAACGAGAACCTGACGCTGTTCCAGCAGGGCAAGTGCGGCATCTGGATCGACGCCACCTCCGCCGGGCAGTTCGTGTCGCGACCCCAAGCAGTCGACCGTCGCCGACAAGGTCGGCTTCACGATCTATCCGCACAAGGACGGCGTCGACAACCACGGCAACTGGCTGTGGTCGTGGAACCTGGCGATCCCGACCTCGTCGAAGAACGCCGACGCCGCCAAGACCTTCATCGAGTGGGCGACCTCCAAGCAATACACCGACCTCGTCGCCGCCAAGGACGGGTGGGTCAACGCGCCTCCGGGCACCCGCACCTCGCTCTACGAGAACCAGAAGTACCTCGACGCCGCCCCCTTCGCCGACGAGGCCAAGGCGGCGATGGACACGGCCGACATCACCAAGCCGACGGTCCAGCCGGTGCCCTACACCGGCGGCCAGTTCGTGGCGATCCCGGAGTTCCAGTCGATCGGCACCACCGTCGGCCAGCTCTTCTCCGCGGTGGTCGCCGGCCAGTCGAGCGTCGACGACGCGCTCGCCCAGGCCCAGTCGTCGACCGAGCGCGAGATGCGGCGCGCCGGCTACAAGTAGCGCTCCTCCCAGCGCCCTAGCCGCCCGGCCCAGTCCGGGCGGCCCCTTTTCCGCCATTGTCGTCCGGCTGAACCAGACCGCCAGGGGGAGACGCCATGGCCACCCGTCAGACCGCCACCATCGCCCGCTGGATGCGGATGCCGTCGATCGCCGTGCTCCTGATCTGGATGATCGTGCCGCTGGCGATGACGGTGTACTTCTCGTTCCGCTACTACAACCTCCTGAACCCCTCCGGAAACGGCTGGGCCGGCTTCGACAACTACGTCTACTTCCTGAGCGATCCCGCCTTCTGGCAGGCGATCCGCAACACCCTCTTCATCGTCGTCGGCGTCCTGCTGATCACCATCATCGGCGGCATCGGCGTCTCGCTCCTCATCGACCAGCCGATCTTCGGCCAGGGCGTCGTGCGCATCCTCGTCATCTCGCCGTTCTTCGTGATGCCGCCGGTCGCGGCGCTGGTCTGGAAGAACATGATCCTGAATCCGAGCTACGGGGTGGCCGCCGACGTCGCCAAGTTCTTCGGCGCGACCCCGGTCGACTGGTTCGCCAGCTACCCGCTGCTCTCGATCATCATCATCGTCGCCTGGCAGTGGCTTCCGTTCGCCACCCTCATCCTGCTCACGTCGCTGCAGTCGCTCGACAGCGAGCAGAAGGAGGCGGCCGAGATGGACGGCGCCGGCTTCGTCAGCCGCTTCATCCACCTGACGCTGCCGCACATGTCGCGGGCGATCACCATCGTGATCCTGATCCAGACGATCTTCCTGCTCGGGGTCTACGCCGAGATCCTCGTCACCACCAACGGCGGCCCGGGCTACGCCTCGACCAACCTGCCGTTCCTGATCTACCGCGCGGCGCGCCTCTCCAACGACGTCGGCGGCGCGGCCGCGGGCGGCATGGTCGCGGTCGTCCTCGCCAACATCGTCGCGATCGGCCTGATGCGCGTCATCGGCAAGAACCTGGACTGAGGAGAAAAGCCATGGCCCGCGCCGTCACGACCCGCACCAAGGTCAGCTACACCGTCGCCGCGTGGGTGGTCGCGCTGCTGATCTTCTTCCCGATCCTCTACACGATCATCACCTCGCTCAGGACCGAGCAGGAGGCGATCAGCGGCTTCACCCTCTTGCCCTCCTTCACGCTCGAGAGCTACCGCGAGGTCCAGACCCAGTCGAACTACATCAAGCCGTTCATGAACTCGGTGATCCTCGCCGTCGGCTCCACCATCCTCGGGCTCATCATCGGCATCCCGTCGGCCTGGGCGATGGCCTTCTCGCCGACCAAGCGCACCAAGGACGTGCTGATGTGGATGCTCTCCACCAAGATGATGCCGGCCGCCGCCGTGCTGGTGCCGATCTACCTGCTCTTCATCTGGATGGGGCTCCTCGACACCCACATCGGCATCACCATCGTGCTGATGCTGATCAACCTGCCGATCATCATCTGGATGCTCTACACCTACTTCCGCGAGATCCCCGGCGAGATCCTCGAGGCGGCGCGGATGGACGGCGCCTCGCTCTGGGGCGAGATCTGGAACGTGCTGACGCCGATGGCGGTGCCGGGCATCGCCTCGACGCTGCTGCTCAACATCATCCTGGCCTGGAACGAGTCGTTCTGGACCATCCTCCTGACCACGACCAACGCGGCGCCGCTGACCGCCTTCATCGCCAGTTTCTCCTCGCCGCAGGGCCTCTTCTGGGCCAAGCTCTCGGCGGCGTCGGTGATGGCGATCGCGCCGATCCTCATCATGGGCTGGTTCAGCCAGAAGCAACTCGTCCGCGGCCTGACCTTCGGCGCCGTGAAGTAGAACCCCGGGGGAAAACCGAACATGGGCAACATCCAGCTCCGCGAAGTCCACAAGGCCTTCGGTGCGACCAACATCATCCCGAAGCTCGACCTCGACATCGAGGACGGCGAGTTCGTCGTCTTCGTCGGCCCCTCCGGCTGCGGCAAGTCCACGCTGCTGCGGCTCATCGCCGGCCTCGAGGACACCACCTCGGGCAAGATCATGATCGACGGCCGCGACGTCACCGGCGAGGCCCCGGCCAAGCGCCAGCTCGCGATGGTCTTCCAGTCCTACGCGCTCTACCCGCACATGACCGTCGGCAAGAACATCGCCTTCCCGCTGAAGATGGCCGGCGAGGACCAGGCGGACGATCGACAAGAAGGTCGCCAACGCCGCCCGCATCCTGAACCTGACCAACTACCTCGAGCCGCAAGCCCGGCCAGCTCTCCGGCGGCCAGCGCCAGCGCGTCGCCATCGGCCGCGCCATCGTGCGCAACCCTGCCGCCTTCCTCTTCGACGAGCCGCTTGTCCAACCTCGACGCGGCGTTGCGCGGCACGATGCGGCTCGAGATCTCCGAGCTGCACCAGCAGCTCGGCAAGACGATGATCTACGTCACCCACGACCAGGTCGAGGCGATGACGATGGCCGACAAGATCGTGGTGCTGAACGCCGGCAACATCGAGCAGGTCGGCTCGCCGCTCGAGCTCTACCGCTACGCCGGTGAACATCTTCGTCGCGGGCTTCATCGGGTCGCCGCAGATGAACCTCATCGAGGGCGCCGAGGCGAAGAAGCACGGCGCCAAGACCATCGGCATCCGTCCCGAGCACATCGACGTCTCGCCGACGCCGTCGGAGGGCGCCTGGAAGGGCGAGGTCGGGGTTGCCGAGCATCTCGGCGCCGACACCTTCATCCACGTCCATGCCGGCGATCTCGGCACGCTCAACGTCCGCGCCTCGGGCGAGATGCCGGTCCGCCACGGCGACACCGTCTACCTCACCCCCGATCCGAGCAAGCTCCACAAGTTCGACGCGGCCGGAAAGGCGATCTGAGCCATGCGGCTCGAAGGCAAGTCGGCGCTGATCACCGGCGCCGCCCGCGGCATCGGCGCGGCCTTCGCGGCGGCCTATGCCGCGGAAGGGGCGACGGTCGCCATCGGGGACATTGCCGTCGACCGCGCCGGAGCGACCGCCGCCGCGATCGGACGCGGCGCGTATGCGGTCGAACTCGACGTGACCGACCAGGCGTCGATCGACGCCGCCGTCGCCGCCGTGGTCGAACGCGCGGGCGGGCTCGACATCCTGGTCAACGGGGCGGCGCTCTTCGACCTCGCGCCGATCGTCGAGATCACGCGTGCGAGCTACGAGCGGCTCTACCGCATCAACGTCGGCGGCACGCTCTTCTGCCTGCAGGCGGCTGCCAGGCAGATGATCGCGCAGGGCCGGGGCGGCAAGATCATCAACATGGCCTCGCAGGCCGGACGCCGCGGCGAGGCGCTGGTGGCGATCTACTGCTCCACCAAGGCCGCGGTCATCAGCCTGACCCAGTCGGCCGGGCTCGACCTGATCAAGTACGGGATCAACGTCAACGCCATCGCGCCGGGGGTGGTCGACGGCGAGCACTGGGACGGGGTCGACGCGCTCTTCGCCAAGTACGAGAACCGGCCGCTCGGCGAGAAGCGGCGGCTGGTGGGCGAGGCGGTGCCGATCGGCCGCATGGCGACGCCGGAGGATCTGACCGGCATGGCGGTGTTTCTCGCCTCCGGCGACGCCGACTACATCGTTTCCCAGACCTACAACGTCGACGGCGGGAACTGGATGAGCTGATGGATCTGGGACTGAAGGACAAGATCGCCGTCATCACCGGCGGCAGCGTCGGCATCGGCCTCGGGGTGGCTCGCGCCTTCGCGCGCGAAGGGGCGAACGTGCTGATCGCCGCCCGCGACGCCGACCGGGTGACCGCCGCCGCCACCGCCATCGGCGAGGAATTCGGGGTGAAGTCTTCGGGCCACGCCTGCGACGTGGCGACCGCCGAGGGCTGCGCCAGCCTGATCGAGGCGACCTCGCGGATCTTCGGCGGCTGCGACGTGCTGGTCAACAACGCCGGCACCGGCTCGAACGAGACCATCCTGAACGCGCCCGACGAGAAGTGGCAGGCCTACTGGGACCTGCACGTGATGGCGGCCGTCCGCCTCGCGCGCGGGCTGGTGCCGCTGATGGAGAAGCGCGGCGGCGGGGCGATCCTCAACAACGCCTCGATCTGCGCCACCCAGCCGCTCTGGTACGAGCCGATCTACAACGTCACCAAGGCGGCGCTGCTGATGCTGTCGAAGACGATGTCGACCGAGTTCATCCCGAAGAACATCCGGGTGAACACCATCAACCCCGGGCTGATCCTCACGCCGGACTGGGTGAAGACGGCGAAGCAGCTCACTGCCGACAGCGGCGGGGATTACGAGGCCTACCTGCAGTCGGTCGCCGACGAGCACGCGGCGATCAAGCGCTTCGGCACCGTCGAGGAGCTCGCCGACTTCTTCGTCTTCCTCTGCTCCGACCGCGCCAGCTATTCGGTGGGATCCACCTATTACGTCGATGGCGGCATGCTCCGCACAATCTGAAGAGGTCGAGATGGCTGTTGCCCTGTCGCTGAAGAACCTGTCGAAGCTTCCCGACGGGGTCGGCCGCCCGGCCTATGCCCGCGCCGACCTCTCGCCCGGGATCGTCCATTTCGGCATCGGCAACTTCCACCGCGCCCACCTGCAGGTCTATCTCGACCGGCTGATGAACGCCGGCCGCGACCACGACTGGGCGATCGTCGGCGCCGGCGTCACCCCCTACGACGTGAAGATGCGCGACGCGCTCGAGGGGCAGGACCTGCTCTCGACGGTGGTCGAGCAGTCGGCGGAGACGTCGTCGGCGCACGTCACCGGGGTGATGACCGACTTCCTGCCGCCGATGGACGGCGCGGCGATCGTGAAGCAGCTCGCGCAGCCCGCGACCGGGATCGTGTCGATGACCGTCACCGAGGGCGGTTACTTCATCAATCCGGCGACCGGCGCCTTCGACCCGGCGAACCCGGCGATCGCCGCCGACGCCGCCCATCCCGAGGCGCCGAAGACCGTCTTCGGCCTGATCCTCGCCGGGCTGCGCGCCCGCCGCGCCGCCGGCGTCCAGCCCTTCACCGTGCTCTCCTGCGACAACGTCCCGCACAACGGCGTGGTCGCGAAGAACGCCGTCGCCGGCCTCGCCGAGGCGCAGGACCCGAAATTCGCCGCCTGGATCCGCGGCAACGTCGCCTTCCCCAACGGCATGGTCGACCGCATCGCGCCCGCCACCTCCGATCGCGAGCGCAAGATCACCCGCGAGGAGTTCGGCATCGAGGACGCCTGGCCGGTCTTCTGCGAGGACTTCATCCAGTGGGTGGTCGAGGACGAGTTCCCCGCCGGCCGTCCGGCCTTCGAGGAGGTGGGCGCCCAGTTCGTCTCCGACGTCACCCCGTTCGAGCACATGAAGATCCGCATCCTGAACGGCGGCCATGCGATCATCGCCTATCCCTCGGGGCTGATGGACATCCATTTCGTCCACGAGGGCATGGCCGACCCCCTGGTCCGCGCCTTCCTCACCAAGGTCGAGACCGAGGAGATCCTGCCGATCCTGCCGCCCGTCCCCGGCACCGACCTCGGCGACTACTTCCAGCTCATCGTCCGCCGCTGCGACAACCCCAAGATCGGCGACACCATCCGCCGCCTCTGCCTCGACGGCTCGAACCGCCAGCCGAAGTTCATCGTCCCCTCGATCGCCGACCGCATCGCCCGCGGCCTGCCGGTGCAGGGCCTCGCGCTCGAGAGCGCGCTCTGGGCGCGCTACTGCGCCGGCACCACCGACTTCGGGCAAGGTGATCGAGCCGAACGACCCGAGCTGGGACCGGCTCCAGGCGCAGGCGATGCGCGCCAAGGACGACCCCGCCGCCTGGCTCGAGATGCGCGACATCTACGGCGGCGTCGCCGACGACGCGGCCTTCCGCGAGGCCTTCTCGGGATGGCTGAGGGGACTCTGGTCCGACGGCACCAAGGCGACGCTCCGCCGCTACTTGGGATGACGCGAGCCCGTTCTCCGCGTCGCGAACGCCGAGGACGCCGCAGCGATCGCCGACCTGCGCCGCCGATCGATCACCGAGCTCTGCGCGGCGGACCATGGCAACGACCCGGCCCGTCTCGCCGACTGGCTGGCCAACAAGACCCCGGAGGTCGTCGCGACCTGGATCGCCGACCCCGGCCAGCGCATGCTGGTCGCCGAGATCGACGGCCGGCTCGCCGGCGTGGGCTCGGCCCGGAGCGACGGCCTGATCCTGCTGATCTACGTCTCCCCGGACTTCGTGCGCCGTGGCGTGGGCACGGCGATCCTGTCGGAGCTCGAGGGCTGGCTCGCCGGGCGGGGCGTCGCCGAAAGCCGGCTCGAGACGACCCTGACCGCCAGGCCGTTCTACAGTCACCGCGGGTACCGCGAAGCGGCCGAGGCGGGCTGGTTGTCGAAGCCGCTCGCGCGCGTACCGCCCGGCCTCGTCATCTTCGACTGCGACGGGGTGCTGGTCGACAGCGAGCCGATCGCGATGCGGCTGCTGGTCGAGACCATCGCCGGGGCCGGCCTCGCGCTCGACCCCGAGCAGGCGCACGAGCTCCTGCTCGGCAAGTCGCTCGCCTCGATGCGCGAGATCGTCGCCCGCGACTTCGGCGTCGTCCTCTCCGACGCGGCGCTCGACGAGATGCGGGCGCGGCTCTACGCCGCCTTCCGCGCCGAGCTCCAGCCGATCCCCGGCATCGTCACCACGCTCGACGCCCTGCCCGCCGCCTTCTGCGTCGCCTCCTCCTCGCAGCCCGAGCGCATCGAGGTCTCGCTGACCGCGACCGGCCTCTGGCCGCGGTTCGAGGGCCGCGTCTTCTCCGCCACGATGGTCGCCCGCGGCAAGCCCGCCCCCGACCTCTTCCTTTTCGCCGCCGAAACCCTCGGCTATCCTGCATCCGCCTGCCTGGTCGTCGAGGACAGCCCGGCCGGCATCACCGCGGCGAAGTCCGCGGGAATGCGGGTGATCGCCTTCACCGGGGGAAGCCATGCCACGTCCGATGCGCATCGCGCCAGGATCGCCGCGCTCGGTCCCGATGCGGTCCTCGCCGACATGCGCGGTCTCCCGGCGCTGCTCGGCTGAGGCACCGGCGCCCCCGACCGGCTCTCGCGCCTGAATGCAGCTTCTCGCCGCCATCGACGTCGGAACCGGCAGCGCCCGCGCCGGCATCTTCGATCTCGCCGGACGGCTGCTCGCCCGCGAGGAGTGTCCGATCGAGACCTTCGTGCCGGCGCCCGGGCTGGCCGAGCAGGATTTCGACCGCGATCTGGCAGGCTGCCTGCGGCGCGTTGCGCGCCGCGCGCGCCGCGGCGGCCGTCGATCCCGAGGCGATCGCCGGCCTCGCCTTCGACGCCACCTGCTCGCTCGTCCTGCGCGATGCCGGCGACCGGCCGCTGACCGCCTCGCTCGCCGGCGAGCCGCGGCACGACACCATCCTCTGGCTCGACCACCGGGCGACCCCCGAGGCCGAGGCGCTGACCGCCACCGGCCACCCGACGGTCGCCTTCTCCGGCGGCGCGGTCTCGCCGGAGATGCAGCTCCCGAAGCTCCTCTGGCTGAAGCATCACCTGCCCGCGACCTGGTCGCGCCTCGCCCGCGCCCTCGACCTCGCCGACTACCTGTCGTGGCGCGCGACCGGCAACGCCGCCCGCTCGCGCTGCACGCTGACCTGCAAGTGGAACTACCTGCCGCAGGCCGCGCCGGCCTGGCCGCTCGATTTCCTCGCCGCGGCGGATCTGGCCGATGCCATCGACCGTGCCGGCCTGCCTGCGAGCGCCGCGCCGGTCGGCACCGACCTCGGAGCGCTGACCGAGCAGGCGGCGCGCGACCTCGGCCTGACCACGCGCACGCGGGTGGCGGCCGGGATGATCGACGCGCATGCCGGTGCGCTCGGCGTCCTCGGCGACCGCGCGGGCGCCCCGGACATCGCCCGCCACGCGGCGCTGATCGGCGGCACCTCGGCCTGCCTGATGACCTTCGCGGCCGCGCCGCGTCCGATCGCCGGCATCTGGGGGCCTTATCTCGACGGTGCGCTTCCCGGGCTCTGGCTCAGCGAGGGCGGTCTCTCGGCTGCCGGTGCGCTGCTCGACCACCTGCTGCGGCGGCACGGCCACGATCCCGCACCCGCGACGCACGCGCGCGTCATCGCCCGCGTGGCCGAGCTTCGCGCCGCCGAGCCGCACCTCGCCGCCGACCTGCACGT
This sequence comes from uncultured Alphaproteobacteria bacterium, assembly GCA_963737485.1. GTDB lineage: Bacteria > Pseudomonadota > Alphaproteobacteria > Rhodobacterales > Rhodobacteraceae > Amaricoccus. The sequence continues at coordinate 416,475 of CAVTSR010000006.1, forward strand.
CATCCCCGACCTTCTCGGCCGCCGCTCGCCCGATCCCGATCCGCACGCGCGCGGCAGCATCACCGGCCCGCCGCTCGACGCCTCCTTCGATGCGCTCTGCCGGCTCTACTGGCGCGCCTGCCTCGGCATCGCGCTCGGGCTTCGCGCGGTGCTCGACCATCTGCGGATGAACGGGGTCGCGATCGAGACGCTGCACGTCACCGGCGGCCACGCCCGCAACCCGCTGATGATGGAGCTCTACCCCGACGCCACCGGCTGCCGCACCATCGAGCCCGGCGCCCCCGACGGGGTGCTCCTCGGCAGCGCGATGGTCGCGGCCGCCGCCGCGGGCCTCCACCCCTCGCTCGCCGCCGCCGCCGCCGCGATGCACCAGCCCGGCATCGCGCGCGACCCCGACCCGGCCATGCCCTACGAGCGCGACCGGGAGGTGTTTCGGCTGCTGCGCCGCGGCGAGACCGCCGGGCTGCCGGAGGGGACGCGGTCGGAGTTGCTCTGACGCCTGCGCGCGGCGCACGACCCGCTTGCACCGGTGCCGGAATCTGCCACCTTCACCGGCAATCAAACCACGGGAGGAATACCGGATGGCTTTCATGCTCAAGATCCGCTGGGAGATCGGCGCCGGCAAGCGCGGCGAGTTCCAGTCGAACCAGGAAGCCCTCTGCCGGGTGATGCTGGAGCACCCGGGCGTCATCACCTATCACGCCGAATATCCCGAGAACGACGTCAGCCTCTGGACCGAGGTCTACGCCAACGACGCCGCCTTCCGCGCCCACCTCGACAACCCCAAGGGCAAGGCGCCGCTCGCCGCCGTGGCCGGAGCCTGCGATCGCATCGACTGCCGCTGCTTCGGCGATCCCGACGACGCTTCGCGCGAGATCCTCAAGGCCTTCGGCACCACCTACCATCCGAGCGCGCAGGACGCCTTCGTCCTCAATCCCCACGCCGACCCCGACTCGCAGGTCTGATCGTGGCCAAGGCGATCCACATGATGGTGCGCGTGCTCGACGAGGCGCGCTCCACCGCCTTCTACGAAGCCGCCTTCGGGCTCGCCGTCGCCGACCGCCTCGACTTCGACGACTTCACCCTGGTCTACCTGCGCAGCCCCGACGCCGACTTCGAGGTCGAATTCACGATCAACAAGGGCCGCACCGAGCCCTATGCCCTCGGCGACGGCTATGGCCACGTCGCCTTCGTCGTCGACGACCTCGCCGCCGACCACGCCCGCCTCGCCGCCGCCGGCCTCGCCCCCGGCCCGATCAAGGACTTCAACCGGGACGGGGCGCTGCTGGCGCGGTTCTTCTTCATCACCGATCCGGACGGATACAAGATCGAGGTGCTGCAGCGGCACGGGCGGTATCGGTGAGCGTTGGACTTTCTCGATACATCCTCGCCTGCTCGTGCGACGCGAAGCGCAGCTCTCTGGGCGACTGGCATCGCCGTTCGGCACGCTGGCTGGCGCGGCCATCCTCGCCGTCAGCCGCTCGCTTGCCGTCTTCCCCGGCATCGCTGACGGCTGGCACGCCGGCTGCCGGCGCGTTAACCTCTCGCCCGCGCGCCCCGGTCCGGAGCATGCGCTGCGCATGGGATGTACATGAGTTGTACGTCTAGCGAATCGCCGTTAACCGCTGAACCCGCTGCCGAAACGCGGCCGCTCGTCGCTGTCCTCGAAACCGCCCTCTACGCCCCCGACCTCGACGCCGCCGAGGCCTTCTACGGCGGCGTCCTCGGCCTTCGGCGGGTGACCCGCGTCGGCCAGCGGCACGTCTTCTTCCGCCTCGCGGGCTCGATGCTGCTGGTCTTCAACCCCGCCGAGACCGAGCGCCCGCCGACCGACTCCGACCCTGCCGGTGCCGGCGCACGGATCCCGTGGTCCGGGGCACGTCGCCTTCGCGGCGACGGCCGCGGAACTCGACCGCTGGCGAGCGCGGCTCGAGGCCGCCGGCGTCGCGATCGAGGCCGATTTCCGCTGGCCGAACGGCGCCCGCTCGATCTATGTGCGCGACCCGGCCGGCAACTCGGTCGAGTTCGCCGAACGCCGCCTCTGGGGCTTTGAAAGCTGACCCTGGGCGACGAGCCGCCCGTTGGGCGGCCAGGGCGCGATGCTGGTGTTCAGACCGGCGTGGTGCGCCCGCGGAGAAGGTCGCGGATCTCGATCAGCACCTCTTCCTGCGTCGGGCCCTTGGGCGCGTCGGGATCCTTCTCGGAGGTGTCGACCATGTCGCGCGCCTTGTTCATCCCCTTGACCAGCAGGAAGACCACCCAGGCGATGATCAGGAAGTTGATCACCGCGGTAATGAAGGCGCCCCAGCGGAAGGTCGCGGCATGCTCGCCCTCGCCGAAGCGGAGCACGTGGCTGGAGAAGTCGACACCGCCGGTGATCAGGCCGATCAGCGGGTTGATCAGGTCACCGACCAGGCTGTTGACGATGGCCGTGAAGGCGGCACCGATGATGATGCCGACCGCGAGGTCCATGACGTTGCCGCGCGCGATGAACTGGCGAAACTCCTTGAACATTCCCCGGTCTCCCACTTTGTTGCGCGGTCGTGCCTAACCTGCGCGGGCGCGAGGGACAACCCGTTGATGCGGGACGGGCGGCGGGTCGGGCGGCGAAGACCCCGATCGTTTCGGCTGGTCTGCGGGTCTCAGAGGACGCGGGGCCGGCGGCCGACCGGGCGTGCCGTCGGCCGACCTCCGGTCCCGGCTCAGGCGCGCAGCGTGCCGCCCGTCGCCTTCGTCACGCTCTCGACGACCTTGCGCGAGACCTCATCGATCTCGGACTCGGTCAGCGTCGCGGCGGTCGGCTGCAGCCGCACCGCGATCGCCATCGACTTCTTGCCCGCACCCAGCTGCGCCTCGGCCGGCGGCCCGGCGAAGACGTCGAAGACGCTCACCTGCTCGATCAGCGCCTTGTCGGCCGCGCGCGCCGCCTTCAGCACCGCTTCGGCCGCCACCTGCGCGTCGAGCACGAAGGCGAAGTCGCGCTCGACCGGTTGCAGGTCGGAGACCGCGAGCGCCGGGCGGGTGGTGGCGCGCGCCTTGGGGAAGGGCAGCGCCTCGAGCCGCAGGGTGAAGGCGACCGCCGGGCCGCGCAGGCCGAAGGCCTGCACCACGCGGGGGTGCAACTCGCCGAAGGTCGCGAGCGGATTCTTCGGGCCGAGCGAGAGCACGCCGGAACGGCCCGGGTGGAACCAGTCCGGGGCGGTCCGCATCAGCATCAGTCCGGCGGGCGCACCGATGGCGGCGAGCGCCGCCTCGGCATCGGCGCGCGCGTCCCAGAGATCGGCCGGCCGCCGGGTGTGGTGGGGGTTGCGCGGCGCGGTTGCCCCGACCCGGAGCCCGGTCGCGAGCAGAACCTCGTCGCCGGGCTCGCCGCCGGGGAAGGCCTGGCCGATCTCGAAGAGGGCGAGGTCGAGAAAGCCGCGCGCCTGGTTGCGGGCGGCGGCGCGCAAGAGGCCGGGCAGCAGGTCCGGGCGCAGGTGGCTCATCTCGGAGCTGATCGGGTTCTCGAGCCGGACCGCCTCGCCGCCGCCGAAGAGCGCCGCCGCCGCGCGGTCGATGAAGCTGTAGGTGACGCACTCGTTGAAGCCGAGCGCCGCGATCTGCCGCCGCGCCTGGCCCTCGCGGCGCTGCATCGGGGTGAGGATCGGCCGGGCGACGCCGGCGGGCCGGGCGAGCGGCTTGCCCTCGAGCCGGGTCAGCGAGGCGACGCGGGCGATCTCCTCGACCAGGTCCGCCTCGCCCTGCACGTCGGGCCGCCAGCTCGGCGGATGCGCCCGCCGGGCGCCGGGCGCGCCGTCCACGGTGAAGCCGAGCGCGGTCAGGATGCGTTCCTGCTCGACTTCGGCGAGCTCCATCCCGACGAGGCTTGCGACGCGGGCGGGATCGAAGCGGTAGCTCCGGGCGGTTTCCGGCACCGCGCCGGCGACGACGACTTCGGAGGGCTCGCCACCGCAGAGGTCGAGGATCATCCGCGTCGCGAGCTCCATGCCGACCGGCGTGAAGGCGGGGTCGATGCCCCGCTCGAAGCGGTAGCGGGCGTCGGAGGTGACGCGGAGCCGGCGGCCGGTGCGGGCGGTGCGGACCGGGTCGAACCAGGCGGCTTCGATGAAGACGTCGGTCGTCTCGTCGGTGGCGCTGGTGCGCATGCCGCCCTTGATGCCGCCGATGCCGTCGGGGCCGGCGGTGTCGCAGATCACCGTTTCGGAGCCGTCGAACACGTAGTCCTTGCCGTCGAGGGTGTGGAGCGTCTCGCCGGCCCGCGCGAGGCGGACGGTGATCGGGCCGTCGAGCTTCATCGCGTCGAACACGTGCAGCGGGCGGTTTCGGTCGTAGGTGATGAAGTTGGTGATGTCGACGAGCGCGGAGATCGGCCGAAGGCCGATGGCGCGCAGCCGCTCCTGCAGCCACTGCGGCGAGGGTCCGTTGCGCAGGCCGCGGATCAGCCGGCCGACGAAGAGCGGGCAGGCCTCGCTGGCGACGTCGGGCGCGAGGTAGACCGCGACCGGGCAGGGATAGCCTCCGGGCACGGGCTCGACCGGCGGCGTGACCAGCTTCCCGAGGCCGCGGGCGGCGAGGTCGCGGGCGATGCCGGCGACGCCGAGCGCGTCCGGGCGGTTGGGGGTGATCGCGACGTCGATGACCGGGTCGAAGGGCACGACGTCGATGTAGCGCGCGCCGACCGGGGCGTCCGCGGCGAGCTCGACGATGCCGGTGTGCGCGTCCGACAGCTCCATCTCGCGTTCGGAGAGCATCATGCCGTGGCTCTCGACGCCGCGGATCTTGCCGACCTTGATCGTGGTGTCGATGCCGGGGATGTAGTCGCCGGGGCTCGCGACCACGACCTTGATGCCGGCGCGGGCGTTCGGGGCGCCGCAGACGATCTGCTTCTCGCCGTCGGCGGTGAGCACCCGGCAAATGCGGAGCTTGTCGGCGTCGGGGTGCTGCGAGGCGTCGATGACCTCGCCGACGGTGAAGGCGGCGAGACGGTCGGCGGGATTGGTGACGCTTTCGACCTCGAGGCCGAGGTCGGTCAGCGCGAAGGTGATCTCCTCGAGCGTCGCGGAGGTCTCGAGGTGCTCCTTGAGCCAGGCGAGGGTGAATTTCATCAGGTCCGACCGGTCACACGCTGGGGTGCGGGCGATCTACGGCATCGGGCCGTCGAGGGAAAGGCCCGGCGCGCCCGCGCAGCGGCGGGCGCACCGGTCGAGGCTACATTTTCTTCATTTCCTTCATCGCGTCCTGCAGCAGCTTGTCGGGATCCTTGGCGCACTCGGTGTTGAGCGAGGAGGCGATCTCCTCCGAGCTCACCGACTGGTCCGTGGCCATCTCGCTGTTCATCGACTGCAGTTCGGCCAGGGTCGCCATCTTTCCGGCGTTGTCCAGCTTGGCGTAGTCCTTGCAGAGCATCGTTGATGCTTCCTGCGCGAAAGACGGCCCCGCAAAGGCCGCGGCGACCAGCGCCGCCGCGATAATCCGTGTCATCGGTCCTTACTCCCCTCGATCGGTCGCGCTCGTGCGACCAACTCCGATTCTAGGCGGAAGCCCGATCGCGGTATAGCCTCTGCGCGCCACGAGTTGCCAGTCTGCGGCGCGATCTCCGCCGGCGAGCCCCACGGCATTGTGGGTGAAGTCGGTGGAGAGCGCGTCGCGACACGGCGCTCCCGTCGCGGCGATTGACGCCGTCTTCGTAGAAGCGGCGGACCACCTCCGCGGGCGTCATGCCCGGATCACCGGCTGATGCCTGCCTGCAGCGTCGGGATGTCGAGCGGCATGAAGCCATAGTGGCGCAGCCAGCGCAGATCGCTCTCGAAGAACGACCGCAGGTCGGGGACGCCGTACTTCAGCATCGCGAGCCGGTCGATGCCCATGCCGAAGGCGAAGCCCTGCCACTTCTCCGGGTCGACGCCGGCGGCGGTCAGCACCTTGGGGTGCACCATGCCGGAGCCGCCGACCTCGAGCCAGTCGTCGCCCTCGCCGATGCGGAGCTGGCCGCCGGCCCAGGAGCAGCGGATGTCGATCTCGGCCGAGGGCTCGGTGAAGGGGAAGTGCGAGGCGCGGAACTTCACCTCGACGCCGTCGACCTCGAAGAAGGCGCGGCAGAATTCCTCGAGCACCCATTTCAGGTTCGCCATCGAGATGTCGCGGTCGATGGCCAGCCCCTCGACCTGGTGGAACATCGGCGTGTGGGTCTGGTCGTAGTCGGCGCGGTAGACCCGGCCGGGGGCGATGATCCGGCAGGGGACGCCATGCGCCTCCATGTAGCGGATCTGCACCGGCGAGGTGTGGGTGCGCAGCACGTGCGGCGGGCGGTTGTCGCCGTCCGAGCGCGCCATGTAGAAGGTGTCGTGCTCCTGCCGCGCCGGATGCTCGGGCGGGATGTTGAGCGCGTCGAAGTTGTAGCGGTCGCTCTCGACCTGCGGGCCTTCGGCGATCGCGAAGCCAAGGTCGGCGAAGATCGCGGCGATTTCCTCGGTGACCTGGCTGACCGGGTGAATGGTGCCCTGGGCGGCGGGACGCGCGGGAAGGGTGATGTCGGCCCATTCGCCGGCAACCCGCTGCGCGAGTGCGGCGTCCGCCAGCCGGGCTCGCGCAGCGGCGAGCGCGGCGGTCAGCTCGTCCTTGAGCGCGTTGAGGGCAGGACCGGCGGTCTGGCGCTCCTGCGGGGCCATGCCGCCGAGGCCGCGCATGAGCGCCGAAACTTCGCCCTTCTTGCCGAGGGCCGCGAGACGCACCTCCTCGAGGCCCGCCTCGTCGGTGGCGGCGTCGATGGCGGTCAGATACTTGTCGCGCAGCTCGGTCATGGCGTCCATGTCAGGACGCCTAGCCGCGCCGGCGGCGGAATTCAAGCCGGTCGGTCAGCGCCGCCGAGCGCGTTCGACGGGCGGGTTCAGTCCCAGGGGACGCCGCCCGCGAAGCTCTTGTAGGTGACGGCGGCGGCGTAGCCGGCATCGACCGGCAACATCACTCCGGTGATCGCCGCGGCGGCGTCGGAGCAGAGGAACGCGACCACTTCCGCGACGTGGGCCGGAAGCACCAGCATGTCGAGTGCGCCTGACGCGCGGATCACCGCCGGGTCGCGCTCGCCCTTGTCGATGCGGGCCTGCATCGCCGGAGTGATGACGTAGGTGGGCGCCACGCCATTGACGCGCACCCCGTGCCGTCCGAGTTCCACCGCGAGGATCTGGGTGAGCCGGAGGATGGCGGTCTTGCTCGGGCCGTAGGCCGGCAGCGGTAACGCCGAGAAGGAGTTGGTCGAGCCGAGGGTGACGATCGCCCCCTTGCCCGCCGCGCGCATCAGCCGCCCGAAGGCGCGGCAGCTGGCGACCGTGCCGCGGTAGTTCACCGCCCAGACCCGGTCGTGCTGCGCCATGTCGGCGTCGAGCAGGCTGTTGACCGTCTCGAGGATGCCGGCGGAGGTCACGAGGATCTCCGGGGCCCCGGTCTCGTCGGCTATGCGCGCGGCGCAGGCGTCGAGGGCGTCGTCGTCGGTGACGTCGACCGCCGCGTGGCGCGCGGCCCCGCCGGCGGCGGCGATGTCGGCGGCGACGGCGGCGGCGCGCTCGGCGTTGGCGTCGAGGATCCAGACCAGGGTGCCGTCGGCGGCGAAGCGGCGCGCGCAGGCCTCGCCGAGGCCGCTGGCGCCGCCGGTGATGACGGCCGTTCGTTGCATGCCGGAAGTCCCTCCGCCGCTGTCCGAGCGCATCGTTGCCACGGATCGCGGCGCGGGGTCAAACCTCGGCGGCTGGGTCCGGCCGCCCCTCGGCGGCGCGGGCGGCGGCGAGCGCGCGATCGAGGTTGGCGCGCACCTCGCCGGTGGCGTTGCGGCGCGGGTAGGGCTGGTCGGGGATCGCGACGCCGAGGCGGTCGCAGAGCGGCGCCCAGCCGTCGCCGAGGTTGTGGACGATGAGCCGGTCGGCGGGGATACCGGCGAGGACCGCGGCGTTGTGCGCCTCGTAGACGGCGATGGCGTGGTCGCGGTCGAGCGGCCGCCCGCTGAAGACGCGGTCGCGGACCAGGGTGACGCCGAGCGAGTCAGGGTCCTGCGCGTTCACGACGAACTCGCGCGCCATGGCTTCGAAGCTGCGCCACCAGCTCTCGCTGTCGCGAAGCGTCAGGATCGACCGGCGCCTCCGGCCAGACAGCGGTGATCTCGCGCCAGTACCAGGCTGCCGGAACGTCGATGCAGGAGGCGTAGCCCTGGAAGAGGGCTTCCCAGTCCGGCGCTTCGCCGGCCACCATCGCCCGCCAGCGCTGCCGCTGAACCGGGTTGGCGGTGACCTCGAACATGTGGTGGCAGGGTCCGAAGCCGAGGATGTTGAGCGCCTCGCGCATCGAGTCGGTTCCGGTGCGGCCGAAGCCCGCGCCAATCACTTTCAAGGCCAAGGCGTGTCCCCCGCTGCGGCGAGGGAGAGCATAGGCGCCTGCGGAGCGGCGGCCCAGCGGTTATTCTTGCGCCGGCGTTGCCGGCTGGCCAAGATCGGCGCGAACGGTCTTGCGAGGGACGATGCGGGCCTTCCACTCCACGGTGGCGCTGCGCGGTGGCGCCGGTTGCGGCGGATGATCGGGCGGCGGGCGCTGATCGGGGGCGGCGGCGTCCTGGTGGCCGCGGGGGCGGTTGCCGGGGGCTGGCGCGCGGCGACCGGGTCGATGGCGGGCTACGAGCGCTGGTCGGCGGAGCTGCGGCGGCCGCCGGCGGCCCCGGCGGAGGCCGGGACGCTGGTGCGGCTGGCGACGCTGGCGCCGAACGGGCACAACACGCAGCCGTGGCGATTCCGGGTCGATGGCGACCGCATCGACGTACTGCCCGATTTTTCCCGGCGCACCCCGGTGGTCGATCCCGACGACCATCACCTCTACGTCAGCCTCGGGGCCGCGGCCGAGACGCTGGCGATCGCCGGCGTCGCGCTCGGGCGGCCGGGCGAGGTGGTGCCGGCCGGGGACGGGCTCGGGTTCGTGCACGCGGCGGCGTCCCCGCGGCCGGATCCGCTGGCGGAAGCGATCCCACGGCGGCAGTCGACCCGGAGCCCCTACGACGGGACGCCGGTGGCGCCGGCGGACCTGGCGGCGCTGGAGGCGGCGGCGGCGTTCCCCGGGGTGCGGCTGGTGATGGTCACCGAGCGGTCGCAGCTCGACCGGCTGCGCGACCTGATCGTCGCCGGCAACGACGCGCAGATGCGCGACGCCGCTTTCGTGCAGGAGCTGAAGGACTGGATCCGGTTCAATCCGCGCGAGGCGATGGCGCGGGGCGACGGGCTCTTCAGCGCGGCGAGCGGCAATCCGTCGGTGCCGGGGTTCGTCGGCCGGGCGCTGTTTTCGCGCCTGGTGACGGCGGACGGCGAGAACGCCCGGTATGCGGCGCAGATGCGCGCGACGGCGGGCTGCGCGATCCTTTTCGGCGAGCGCGCCGATCCGGCGTCGTGGATGCAGGTCGGACGGGCCTGCCAGCGTCTTGCGCTGGCCGCGACGGCGCGGGACATCCGGCTCGCCTTCGTCAACCAGCCGGTGGAGGTGGCGGCGCTGCGGCCGGAGCTCGCGGCGCTCGCCGGCGAGCCGGGGCTGCGGCCGGATCTCCTGATCCGCTTCGGCCACGGGGCGACGCTGCCCTACGGGCCGCGACGGCCGGTCGCCGAGGTGATGGCGTGAAGGAGGCGCGCCCGTGAGGGGCGCGCCGCAGGGTCGTCAGGCGAGGGCGGACCGGGCCTGGTCGACGATGGCGCCGAAGGCGGCGGGCTCGTGGACGGCGAGGTCGGCGAGGACCTTGCGGTCGACCTCGATGCCGGCCTTGTTCAGGCCGTCGATCAGGCGCGAGTAGGTGAGGTCGGCGTCGTGCTCGCGGACGGCGGCGTTGATCCGCTGGATCCAGAGCGCGCGGAAGTTGCGCTTGCGGACCTTGCGGTCGCGGGTCGCGTATTGCAGCGCCTTGTCGACGGCTTGCTTGGCGGTGCGGTAGTTGGTCGAGCGGGCGCCATAGTAGCCGGCGGCCTGCTTGATGACCTTGCGGTGACGGGCGTGGGAGGCCGGGCCTCCTTTGACTCGGGACATTGGTCAGGCCTCCTAGCGGGCGTAGGGCATGTACGACTTCACGATCTTCTCGTCCGGAGCCGAGAGGGTCGTGGTGCCGCGGGCCTGGCGGATGAACTTGGTCGACCGCTTGATCATGCCGTGCCGCTTGCCGGCCTGGGCGACGAGGATGCGGCCCGTGGCCGTCACCTTGAAGCGCTTCTTGGCGCCCGACTTGGTCTTCATCTTGGGCATTTCGGTCTCCTGGCGAGGGTCGCGTGCAAGCAGCGACTCGGCAGCCCTTTTGGCCGGCCGCTGCGGTGAAGAGCGGGCTTATAGGGGCTGCGGGTGTGCGGCGCAACGGGGAAACGCGCAGTCCCGAGGGAAGCGCAATCGCGCATTGCGCCTGGACACCCCCACACTTTTCGCGCCTTTCCGGCGAGCGCCCGACCCCGGCCGGGCCGGCGTCAGGCGCCGAGTTGCGCCTGGAGGGTGATGAGGTCGCGGACGCGCTGGGCGGCGGCCATGCGGGCTTCGGGGGGCGCGTCGGCGAGGGCGCGCTCGGCCTGGGCGAGAAGGTCGGTGAGCATCGAGCCCGAGGCCTCGGCGCGCAGCACGGCGTCCTCGGCGAGGATGGAGGCGGCGGTCGGCGAGACCTCGGCGAAGCCGCCGGTGACGACGTACTCCACCGTCTCGCCGACGGCGGTAACCTTGACCACCCCCGGGCGGAGAGTGGTCAGAAAGGGCGCGTGGTTCGGCATCGCGGTGAAATCCCCTTCCATGCCGGGGATCTGCACCGCGGTGGCCTCGACCGAGCTGAGCTTGCGCTCCGGGCTGACGAGATCGAAGGTGAGGGTGTCGGCCATACCTAGGCCGCCTCGGCGGCCATCTTGCCCGCCTTCTTGACGACGTCGTCGATGCCGCCGACCATGTAGAAGGCTGCTTCGGGCAGGCTGTCGAACTCGCCGGCGACGACGCGCTTGAAGCTGTCGATGGTGACCTCGAGCGGCACCTGCACTCCGGGCGAGCCGGTGAAGATGGCGGCGACGTCGAACGGCTGCGACAGGAAGCGCTGGATCTTGCGGGCGCGGGAGACGGTGAGCTTGTCGTCCTCCGAGAGCTCGTCCATGCCGAGGATGGCGATGATGTCCTGCAGGCTCTTGTAGCGCTGGAGGATGCCCTGGACGTCGCGGGCGACCTGATAGTGCTCCTCGCCGATCACCATCGGGTCGAGCAGGCGCGAGGTCGAGTCGAGCGGATCGACGGCGGGGTAGATGCCGAGCTCGGAGATGGAGCGCGACAGCACCGTCGTCGCGTCGAGGTGAGCGAAGGAGGTGGCGGGCGCGGGGTCGGTCAGGTCGTCGGCGGGGACGTAGATCGCCTGGACCGAGGTGATCGAGCCGCGGCGGGTCGAAGTGATCCGCTCCTGCAGCGCGCCCATGTCGGTGGCGAGCGTCGGCTGGTAGCCCACCGCCGAAGGGATGCGGCCGAGAAGGGCGGAGACCTCGGAGCCGGCCTGGGTGAAGCGGAAGATGTTGTCGATGAAGAAGAGCACGTCGGTGCCGGACTGGTCGCGGAACTGCTCGGCGAGGGTGAGGCCCGACAGCGCCACGCGCATGCGCGCGCCCGGCGGCTCGTTCATCTGGCCGTAGACCAGAGCCACCTTGGACTTGGTCAGGTCCTCGGCGTTGATGACGCCGGATTCGATGAACTCGTGGTAGAGGTCGTTGCCCTCTCGGGTGCGCTCGCCGACGCCGGCGAAGACCGAGTAGCCGGAGTGCACCTTGGCGATGTTGTTGATCAGCTCCTGGATCAGCACGGTCTTGCCGACGCCGGCGCCGCCGAAGAGGCCGATCTTGCCGCCCTTGGCGTAGGGGGCGAGCAGGTCGACGACCTTGATGCCGGTGACGAGAACCTCGGATTCGGTCGCCTGCGAGGCGAAGTCGGGGGCCGGGGCGTGGATCGGGCGGTATTCGCTGGCCTCGATCGGGCCCTTCTCGTCGACGGGCTCGCCGACGACGTTCAGGATGCGGCCGAGGGTGACGTCGCCGACCGGCACCTGGATGGCGGCGCCGGTGTCGCTGACCTCGAGGCCGCGCACCAGGCCTTCGGTCGAGTCCATCGCGATGGTGCGCACGGTCAACTCGCCGAGGTGCTGCGCCACCTCGAGCACCAGCCGCTTGCCGTTGTTGTCGGTCACCAGCGCGTTGAGGATTTCGGGCAGGTGGCCGTCGAACTGGACGTCGACGACCGCGCCGATGACCTGGGTGATCTTGCCGGTTGTTTTCGTGGCCATGGTCGCAATCTCCGTCCCTAGAGCGCCTCGGCGCCCGAAATGATCTCGATGAGTTCTTTGGTGATCGCGGCCTGGCGCGAGCGGTTGTAGACGATGGTCAGCCGGTCGATCATGTCGCCGGCGTTGCGGGTCGCGTTGTCCATCGCGCTCATCCGCGCGCCCTGCTCGGAGGCAGCGTTCTCGAGAAGCGCGGTGAAGATCTGCGTTGCGACGCCTCGCGGCAACAGGTCGGCGAGGATCGCCTCCTCGTCGGGCTCGTATTCGTAGAGCGCGCCGGAGGCGCCTTCGGCGGCCTCGAAGACGGCGGGGATCAGCTGGCGCGCAGTCGGGATCTGGCTGATCACCGACTGGAAGCGGTTGAAGAAGATGGTGCAGACGTCGAACTCGCCGGCGGCGAAGCGGTGCAGGACATCATGCGCGATCGCCGAGGCGTCGGAATAGCCGAGCCGGCGCACAGCGCCGAGGTCGACGTGGCCGATCAGGTACTGGCCGAGGTCGCGGCGGAGCTGCTCGCGGCCCTTCTTGCCGATGGTGAGGATCTTGAGGGTCTTGCCTTCGGCGAGAAGCTGGTTGGCTTGGGCGCGGGCGAGGCGGACGATCGAGGAGTTGAAGCCGCCGCAGAGGCCGCGCTCGGAGGTGGCGACCACGAGCAGGTGGGTGTCGCTGCGGCCGGTGCCGGCGAGGAGACGCGGGGCGGCGGGGCTGGCGGACGCGCCGGAGGCGAGGTTGCCGAGCACCGCCTCCATGCGTTCGGCATAGGGGCGGGCGGCCTCGGCGGCCTCCTGCGCGCGGCGAAGCTTGGCCGCCGCCACCATCTGCATCGCCTTGGTGATCTTGCGCGTCGACTTGACGCTGGCGATGCGGATCTTGAGGTCCTTAAGGCTCGGCATGGGCTCTCGTTCTCCGCTGCGTCAGGACGCGACCGGGGTGGGCTCGTAGTGGCGCATCTCGGCGATTTCGCCGATGAACGGCCGGATCGCCGCGAGGAAGCCCGTGAACTGGGGGCCCTTGCGAAAACCGCTCATATGGCCGTCGGCGCTGTCCCACTCGATGCGCAGGACGTAGGCCGAGGGATCGTCGGCACAGCGCGAGAGCTCCCAGGCGAGCGCGTTCGGAGAAGCCCGCAGCTCCTCCTGGGCACGCTGGTAGGCGGCGACCAGCTCGTCGCCGTCATGCTCGGTGAGCGCATAGCGGATGTACTCGACGATCATCGGGCGACCGCTCAGGCGAACGACTTGGCGAAGCTCTCGATCGCGGCCTTGATCTCGTCCTCGATGTCCCCGGCGATCTTCTGGTCCTGATCGCGGATCTTCGTCAGGAGCCCGGCGTCCGACGAGCGCATGTGGGCGAGGAGGCCCTTCTCGAAGCGGCCGACGTCCGCGACGGGGAGCTTGTCGAGGTAGCCGTGGGTGCCGGCGTAGATCACCACCACCTGCTCGGCGTTGGTGAGCGGCGAGTACTGCGGCTGCTTCAGGAGCTCGGTCAGGCGGGCGCCACGGTTGAGCAGGCGCTGGGTCGAGGCGTCGAGGTCGGAACCGAACTGGGCGAAGGCGGCCATCTCGCGGTACTGGGCGAGCTCGAGCTTGATCGAGCCGGCCACCGACTTCATCGCCTTGGTCTGGGCGGAGGAGCCGACGCGGGAGACCGAGAGGCCGACGTTCACCGCCGGGCGGATGCCCTGGTAGAAGAGCTCGGACTCGAGGAAGATCTGGCCGTCGGTGATCGAGATCACGTTGGTCGGGATGTAGGCCGAGACGTCGCCCGCCTGGGTCTCGATGATCGGCAGCGCGGTCTGCGAGCCCGAGCCGTGGTCGGCGTTGAGCTTCGCGGCACGCTCGAGCAGCCGCGAGTGGAGGTAGAAGACGTCACCGGGGTAGGCTTCGCGCCCGGGCGGGCGGCGGAGGAGCAGCGACATCTGGCGGTAGGCGACGGCCTGCTTCGAGAGGTCGTCGTAGATGATCAGCGAGTGCATGCCGTTGTCGCGATAGTACTCGGCCATCGCGCAGGCGGCGTAGGGCGCGAGATACTGCATCGGCGCCGGCTCGGAGGCGGTGGCGGCGACGATGGTGGTGTAGGCGATCGCGCCGGTCTCCTCGAGCTTCTTCATCAGCTGGGCGACGGTGGAGCGCTTCTGCCCGATGGCGACGTAGATGCAGTAGAGCTTCTTGCCCTCGTCGTCGCCGGCGGCGTCGTTGTAGTTCTTCTGGTTGAGGATGGCGTCGAGCGCCACCGCGGTCTTGCCGGTCTGGCGGTCGCCGATGATCAGCTCGCGCTGGCCGCGGCCGATCGGGATCAGAGCGTCGATCGCCTTGAGGCCGGTCGCCATCGGCTCGTGTACCGACTGGCGCGGGATGATGCCCGGGGCCTTCACGTCGGCGACGCGGCGCTCGGTGGTGGCGATGGCGCCCTTGCCGTCGATCGGATCGCCGAGGGCGTCGACGACGCGGCCGAGCAGCGCCTTGCCGACGGGCACGTCGACGATCGAGCGGGTGCGCTTGACGACGTCGCCCTCGCCGATGTCGCGGTCGGAGCCGAAGATCACGATGCCGACGTTGTCGGTCTCGAGGTTCAGAGTCATGCCGCGGATGCCGCCGGGGAATTCGACCATCTCGCCGGCCTGCACGTTGTCGAGGCCGTGGACGCGGGCGATGCCGTCGCCCACGGAGAGGACCCGCCCGACTTCCGCGACCTCGGCCTCCTGGCCGAAGTTCTTGATCTGCTCCTTCAGGATCGCGGAGATTTCAGCGGCTTGGATCGCCATTATCCGACCTCTTTCAAAACGTTCTGCAGGTGCGCGAGCTTGGAGCGGATCGAGCTGTCGATCATCCGGGAGCCGACCTTGACGATCATGCCGCCGATCAGGCTCGGGTCAACGGTGGCCTCGATCCTTACGTCCTTGCCGACGCTTTTCTTCAGGGTAGCCGCCAGTTCTTCGGTCTGGCCCTTGGTGAGCGGCTTGGCCGAGGTCACCTCGGCGGTGACCTCGCCGCGCTCCTCGGCGATCAGCGCCTTCACCTGGGCGAGGAGGCCGGGGACGACGAAGAGCCGGCGGTTCTGCGCCATCAGCCCGAGCGTGCTGGTGACGGTGGAACCGAGGCCCATTGCGGCGGCGATGGCGAGGATCGCCTTGCGCTGCTCTTCGCGCGAATGGATCGGCGAGGCGAGCAACTGGCGGAAGTCGGCGCTGGTGCGGTGGGCGTCCTCGATCTCGCCGATGTCGCGCTCGACCTCGTCGAGCAGCTTGCCGTCGCGGGCGATCTCGAAGAGCGCGGTGGCGTAGCGGCCGGCCACTCCCGATGTCAATGAAGCTGAGCCGGACATTGACACCCTTCCGTTGCTGCGACTCCGCGCCGAGGGAGTGCGTGCCATCGTAGCGCGGAACGGCGCCCCCCGTCCCCAGCGAAATCGGCGCGGTGATAGCAGAGGCTCGGGAGCGTGGCAAGACGTGGAGGCGGCGCGCAGATGCGCGGTTTCGGGTCGCGGATCAGCGCCGCGGCGGGGCGGGATCGGTGCTGCGGCCGTGCCCGCGCACCGGCTCGGGCTGGCCGCCGGTCAGGCCCTCGAGCACGTCGAGCGGGCCAGGGACGGCCAGCTTGGAGGCGGTCGAGGGCGGGCGGGCGAAGACCTGCTTCGTCGCCTCGACGAGCAGGGCGCCCGCCACCACGCGGGGCTCCAGGCGGCGGCCGACGCGCTCCCAGAAGTAGGAGGTGCGCTGCCAGAAGCGGCGGTGGGTCGGCGGCGCGTAAAGTGCTGCGGCGTGGCGCTCGGCGCTCAGCCGGTGGCGGCGCAGCACCGCCTCGAGCTGGCCATAGCTGTACGGCCGGCCCTGGCCGAAGGGGGTGACGTCACGGCGTGCCCAGAGGCCTGAGCGGTTCGGCACGATGAAGATCACCCGGCCGCCGGGCGCGAGCACCCGCAGGATCTCGGGCAGGAGCTCGTCCGGCCGCTCGCAGGTCTCGAGCCCGTGCGCCACGACCAGCCGGTCGACGCTGCCGGCGGCGATCGGCCAGCGGGTCTCCTCGACGAGCACCGAGAGGTTCTCTGCCCCGGCCGGCCAGGGCATCACCCCCTGCGGCCCGGGCATCAGCGCCACCACCCGCCGCGCATCGGCGAGAAAGGGCCGCAGCATCGGCGCGGCGAAGCCGAAGCCGACCACGGTGAGGTCGCGGGTTTCGGGCCAGATCCCGCGCAGCGCCTCCTGCAGCACCCGTTGCACCGAGCGCCCGAGCGGGGTCCGGTAGTAGAAGGCGCGCAGGTCGAGAACGTCGTGGTGCATTGCGTGATCTTACCCGATCGGGGAGACTGCCACCATCCTGCGCCGGAACGGAAGAATGGGAGGGGGCAAGACATGCCGCTGGAAATCGTCACCGTACCTTGTCTGCGCGACAACTACGCCTATCTCCTCCGCGACGGCGCGACCGGGGAGGTCGGCCTGGTCGATGCCCCCGAAGCCGGGCCTGTCGAGACTGCGCTGGGCGAGCGGGGCTGGAAGCTCGGCCTGATCCTGCTCACCCACCACCACGCCGATCACATCGAAGGGGTGGAGCCGCTGCGGGCCGCCTACGGGGCCCGGGTCGCCGGGGCGCGTGCCGACCGCCATCGCCTGCCCAAGCTCGACATGGAGCTCGGGGGCGGGGACACGGTGGCGCTGGGCGAGAGCGTCGCCGAGGTCTTCGAGGTGCCCGGGCATACGGTCGGGCACATCGCGTTCTGGTTCGCCGAAGCCAAGGCGCTGTTCACGGCCGACAGCCTGATGGTGATGGGCTGCGGCAGATTGTTCGAGGGGACACCCGAGCAGATGTGGCAGACGCTGTCGACGCTGGCGGCGCTGCCGGACGACACTCTGGTCTTTTCGGGGCACGAATACGCCGAGAGCAATACCCGCTTCGCGTTGTCGGTCGACCCGGACAATGTGGCACTGGCGACACGGGCGCGTGAGATCGCGGCGATGCGGCAGATGGGCGGAGCGACGGTTCCGGCGCGGCTGGATCTCGAGCGGGCGACCAACCCGTTCCTGCGGGTTCCGGACGCGGCGTTCAAGGCGCGGTTAGGACTGGAAAATTTGCCGGATGCCCAAGTTTTCGCCGAGGTCCGGCGACGCAAGGACGCTTTCTGAGCAGACGCGGAATCGACTGCTGCACGCCTCGGGTACCGCCTGCATTTTTTTTGCGCTTTCGCGGCGCCGCAGGCATACTGCCCTTGAAGCGTGAGGGATAAAACCGAAGTTTAACTGGTGACGGGTAACACTCAGTCCATTGCCCGGCGTTGGCCCCCGGCCGACGGGTTCAGAGCGGAAGGACGCCGACCATGCCCTCTTTCTCGAGTACTCTTGAAGCGGCCATCCACAACGCTCTCGGCCAGGCCAACCAGCGCAAGCACGAACTGGCCACCCTCGAGCATCTCCTGCTGGCGCTGATCGAGGAGCCGGATGCGGCGCGGGTGATGAAGGCCTGCGGCGTCGACCTCGACAAGCTGCGCAAGACCATCGTCGCCTTCCTCGACGAGGAGATGGATGCGCTGATTTCCGACATCGAAGGCTCGGAGGCGACGCCGACCACCGGCTTCCAGCGGGTGATACAGCGGGCGGCGATCCATGTGCAGAGCTCGGGCCGCTCGGAGGTCACCGGGGCCAACGTGCTGGTGGCGATCTTCGCCGAGCGCGAGAGCCACGCCGCCTATTTCCTGCAGGAGCAGGACATGACCCGCTACGACGCGGTCAACTACATCAGTCACGGCGTCGCCAAGGATCCGTCCTATGGCGAGGCACGTCCGGCCAAGGGCGCCGAGGCAGCCCCCGAAACGAAGGCACAGTCGCAGGGTAACAAGGAAGCCGAGGAGACCGCATTGCAGAAGTACTGCGTCGACCTGAATGAGAAGGCACGCCGGGGGGACGTGGATCCGCTGATCGGCCGTGACCTCGAGGTCGAGCGGTGCATCCAGGTTCTCTGCCGCCGGCGGAAGAACAACCCGCTGCTGGTGGGCGACCCCGGCGTCGGCAAGACCGCGATCGCCGAGGGGCTGGCGCGCAAGATCGTCGACGGCGAGACGCCGGCGGTGCTCGCGGGCACCACGATCTTTTCGCTCGACATGGGGGCGCTGCTCGCGGGCACGAGGTACCGCGGCGACTTCGAAGAGCGGCTGAAGGCGGTGATGAAGGAGCTCGAGGCGCATCCGAACGCCATCCTCTTCATCGACGAGATCCACACGGTGATCGGCGCCGGGGCGACAAGCGGCGGGGCGATGGACGCCTCGAACCTGCTGAAGCCGGCGCTGCAGTCGGGGACGCTGCGCTGCATGGGCTCGACGACCTACAAGGAGTACCGGCAGCACTTCGAGAAGGATCGCGCGCTGGCGCGGCGGTTCCAGAAGATCGACGTCAACGAACCGTCGGTCGAGGATGCGTTCAAGATCCTCAAGGGGCTGAAGCCCTACTTCGAGGACCACCACGACGTGCGCTACACCCAGGACGCGATCCGCTCGGCGGTGGACCTCAGCGCGCGCTACATCCACGACCGCAAGCTGCCCGACAAGGCGATCGACGTGATCGACGAGGCGGGGGCGGCGCAGCACCTGCTGCCGGAGAGCCGGCGGCGCAAGACCATCACCTCGAAGGAGATCGAGGCGGTGGTGGCCAAGATCGCGCGGATCCCGCCGAAGAGCGTGTCGAAGGACGACGCCGAGGTGCTGAAGGACCTCGACGCGACGCTGAAGCGCGTGGTCTTCGGGCAGGACAAGGCGATCGAGGCGCTGGCCTCGGCGATCAAGCTGTCGCGGGCCGGGCTGCGCGAGCCGGAGAAGCCGATCGGCAACTACCTCTTCACCGGGCCGACCGGCGTCGGCAAGACCGAGGTGGCGAAGCAGCTCGCCGACAAGCTCGGGGTTGAGCTCATCCGCTTCGACATGTCGGAATACATGGAGAAGCATACCGTCAGCCGGCTGATCGGCGCGCCTCCCGGCTATGTCGGCTTCGACCAGGGCGGGCTCCTGACCGACGGCGTCGACCAGCATCCGCACTGCGTGCTGCTGCTCGACGAGATGGAGAAGGCGCATCCGGACGTCTACAACATCCTGCTGCAGGTGATGGACCACGGCAAGCTCACCGACCACAACGGCCGGACGGTGGATTTCCGCAACGTCGTGCTGATCATGACCTCGAATGCCGGGGCGCACGAGCAGGCGCAGAACGCGCTCGGCTTCGGGCGGTCGCGGCGCGAGGGCGAGGACACGGCGGCGGTGGAGAAGCTGTTCACGCCGGAGTTCCGCAACCGGCTCGATGCGGTCATCAGCTTCGCGGCGCTGCCGAAGGAGGTGATCCTGCAGGTGGTCGAGAAGTTCGTGCTTCAGCTCGAGGCGCAGCTGATGGACCGCAACGTCCAGATCGAGCTGTCGCCCGAAGCGGCCGAGTGGCTGGCCGAAAAGGGCTACGACGACAAGATGGGCGCGCGTCCGCTCGGCCGGGTGATCCAGGAGAACATCAAGAAGCCGCTGGCGGAGGAGCTCTTGTTCGGCAGGCTCGCCAAGGGCGGCATCGTGCAGGT
Source organism: uncultured Alphaproteobacteria bacterium (assembly GCA_963737485.1). Taxonomy (GTDB): domain Bacteria; phylum Pseudomonadota; class Alphaproteobacteria; order Rhodobacterales; family Rhodobacteraceae; genus Amaricoccus. Next base: position 436,308 of record CAVTSR010000006.1, read on the forward strand.
GCTGGTGCAGAACGACGAGATCGTGCTGAAGATCGAGCCGGCTGCCGTGCCACGGATCACCGCGAAGAAGCCGCCGCTGCTGACCGCGGAATAGCCGGGCGGAGCGGATGTCCGCTGCTGCGAAAGGCGCCCTGCGGGGCGCCTTTCCCTTGCCGCGACTTCGGTGGCTGCACGCGGGGCCGCGACAAGCCCGCGCAATGATGTTGCGTGCGCTTGTCACACTCCCAGGCTGCCGCTAGAACGATCGAAATCGATCGCCGGAACCCCGAATGGCCCAGAACTTCCGCCACTCCGAGATCCTGACCCTGGCGCGCGAGGCGGGCAAGGTGACGGTCGAGGGGCTGGCCACGCATTTCAACGTCACCGCGCAGACCATCCGCCGGGACCTGGGCGAGCTCTGCGACATCGGGCAGCTGACCCGGGTGCATGGCGGGGCGATGATTCCTTCCGGGGTGATCGCGCTCGGCTACGAGGATCGCCGCAGCCTCGCGAGCCTCGAGAAGGACGCGATCGCGCGGCTGGTGGCGCAGCAGATCCCGGACGGGGTCTCGATCTTCATGAACATCGGCACCACCACCGAGGCGGTGGCGCGGGCGCTGCTCAAGCACCGCAACCTGATGGTGATCACCAACAACCTGAACGTGGCGAACATCCTCGCCACCTCTCCCAACTCGGAGGTGATCGTCGCGGGCGGGATCCTGCGGCGCACCGACGGGGCGCTGGTGGGCGACGTGACGGCGGAGTTCATCGGGCAGTTCAAGGTCGACTACGCGATCATCGGCTCGGCGGCGGTCGACCCGGACGGATCGCTGCTCGACTACGACTTTCGCGAGGTGCGGGTGGCGCAGGCGATCATCAAGAACGCCCGCAAGAGCTACCTCGTCGCCGACCACACCAAGTTCAAGATGGCCGCACCGGTACGGATCGCATCGCTGGCCGAACTCGACGGGTTCTTCACCGACATTGCCCCGCCGAAGTCGGTGGTGCAGCTCTGCGCCGACCACGACGTCTTCATCCGAATGGTGGAGAGCGCCTCGCGGGCGCGCTGACCGCGTGTGAGATGCTTTCAGGCCTTCATCTCGCGGCGGGTTCGCGGCAGGTCCAGCGCGAGACTTGCAGCCCGGGATGCGTCTCGATCCAGGCGGCGATCTGCGGCTGACCCTGCATCACGCAGGCCATCGCGCTCATCTGAGGGTAGAGCCCGATGCTCTGCTCCGCGCAGCGGTCGGGCGCTGCCTGCAGGCAGACGACCAGAACAAGTTCCATCATGAATTCGTCCCCCCTTAAAATAATCGCGCAAGCTCAACTTCGGGCGGATACGGGGAAACGTCGTCCACCCTTTGGCGCAGTATAGCACGTTTTTGCCGCTGCGCGTGCGAAATTTATGCTGCGCGTGCGAGATCAAAGCGGCGATTGGGCCAGGGCCGCGGCCGGGCGGCCGGGCCTAGCCGGGCGGCGGAAAATGTGGTCCTTTCGTGGCCATGGCGAAGCCGAGCGGAGCGCGAATTCTGGTCGACTGCCTGCTCGCGCAGGGGGTGACGGTGGCGTTCGGGGTGCCCGGCGAGAGCTATCTCGCGGTGCTCGATGCGCTCTATGACGCCGCGGACCGCATCCGGCTGGTGCCGAACCGCCACGAGGGCGGGGCGGCGTTCATGGCGGCGGCCTGGGGAAAGCTGACCGGCAAGCCGGGGATCGCCTTCGTGACGCGAGGGCCGGGTGCCACCAATGCGGCGATCGGGGTGCATACGGCGCGGCAGGATTCCTCGCCGATGGTCCTCTTCGTCGGGCAGGTGGCGCGCGCGACCCGCGACCGCGAGGCGTTTCAGGAACTGGACTACCGCGCGGTCTTCGGGACGCTGGCGAAATGGGCAGTCGAGATCGACGACGCCGACCGCGTGCCGGAGCTGGTGGCGCGGGCCTTCGCGGTGGCGCAGACGGGGCGGCCCGGGCCGGTGGTGGTCGCGCATGCCGGAGGACATGCTGACGGCGCCGACCGCCGCAGTCGCCGGCCCGGCGGTGCGTATACCGAAGGCCGCGCCGGCGGCGGAGGACGTGGTGGAGATCGTGCGACGGCTCGAGGCGGCCGAGCGGCCGCTGGTCCTCGCCGGCGGTGGAGGCTGGGGCGCCGAGGGCCGCGCGGCGCTGCGCGCCTTTGCCGAGGCGAACCGGCTGCCGGTGCTGGTGGGGTTCCGCAACCAGGATCTGATCGACAACGCCAGCCCGAGCTACGCCGGCGACGCCGGTCTCGCCAAGACGCCGGCGGTGCGGGCGCTGCTCGAAGCGGCTGATGTCGTCCTGGTGGTCGGGCTGCGGTTCGGCGAGATCCTGACCGAAGGGTATACGCTCTTCGAGATTCCGCGGATGCGGGCGACGCTGATCCATGCGCACGCCGCGGGCGACGAGCTCAACAAGATCGAGACCGCCGACCTGGCGGTCATCGCGCATCCCGACCGGCTGATGCCGGCGCTGGCGGAACTCCGGCTGGAGGGCGCCGCGCGCTGGGCCGAGCGCACGGAGCGGGCGCATGCGGACTGGCAGGCGGGCCTCGCGACGCCGGCGCAGCCGGGCGCGCTCGATATGGGCGAGGTCGTGCGGGTGCTGCAGGCGCGGCTTCCGGAAGATGCGATCCTGACCAACGGCGCGGGCAACTTCTCCACCTGGACCAACAAGCACTTCGCCTTCGGCGGCAACCAGCGACTGCTCGCCCCGCAGGCGGGCGCGATGGGCTATGGCGTGCCGGCGGCGATCGCGGCGCGGATCGCCTGCCCGGGGCGCGTGGTGTTGGCCGTCGCCGGAGACGGAGATTTCCAGATGACCTGCCAGGAGCTCGGCGCGGCGCTGCAGGCCGACGCCTTTCCGATCATCCTTGTCGTCAACAACGCCAGCTACGGCACCATCCGCATGCATCAGGAACGTCACTATCCCGGCCGGGTGAGCTTTACCGACATCGTCAATCCCGACTTCGTCGCGTTGGCGCAGGCCTACGGCACGGCGGCCGAGCGTGTCACCCGCACCGCCGACTTCGCCGCCGCGCTCGATCGCGCGCTGGCGAGCCCGCGGGGGGCGGTGCTGGAGCTGGTCGTCGACACCGAAAGCCTGACGCCGCGGCAGACTCTGAGCGCGATACGGGCTTCGGCGCTGGAGCAGGGACGCTGATGCCCGAGTTCGGCCGCATCCTGATCACCGGCGCCGCCGGCAGCCTGGGCAGCCACCTGCGGACGGGTCTCGCGCCCCTCGCCGAGCGGCTGCGGCTCGCAGACCTGGCCGACCTCGGCGAGGCGGCGCCGAACGAGGAGCTGGTCCGGGTGGATCTCGCCGACCACGCCGCGGCGCTGGAGCTGACCCGCGACTGCGACGCCATCGTGCATTTCGGCGCGCATCCGCGCGAGCAGAGCTTCGCGGAGATCGTCGCCGACACTCTGCCGGCGTCCTACCACATGTTCGAGGGGGCGCGGCTCCACGGGGCGCGGCGGGTGGTCTACGCGAGCTCGATCCATGCGGTAGGGTTTCAGGCCGTGGAGACGGTCCCCGACACGCGGGTGCCGCACCGGCCGGACAGCTTCTACGGGCTGACCAAGACCTTCACCGAGGATCTCGCCTCGCTCTACTGGGACAAGTTCGGCGTCGAGAGCGTGATGCTGCGCATCTGCTCCTGCTTTCCCGAGCCGCGCGACCGGCGGATGCTCTGGTCCTGGCTCTCCTTCGCCGATTGCGTGCGGCTGGTCGAGGCGGCGCTCATGGCGCCGCGGGTCGGCTTTTCGGTGATCTACGGCACCTCGGACAATGCTGCGCGGGCGGTTTCGAACGCGCATGCCGGGCACATCGGCTTCGCGCCGCAGGACAGCGCCGACGGCTTCGCCGCGGCGGTAGTGGCGCGGACAGTTCGGCCCGAACCCGGGGCGACCGCGAGCCGGGTGGTCGGCGGCAGCTTCGCGGCCAGCCCGCATCCCGACGATGCCGGCTGACGCGCAGGAGCTCTATACCGCGCTCCAGGCGTGCTGGGCGGCGGCGGAGACGCGACGGGTCGGTCCTTGGACGATCCGGCGCGGGCTGGACGGCGGCAGCCGTACCGAGGCTGCCTCGCTGGAGGGACCGGCGGAGGAAGCCGTGGCGGCGATTGCCGTGGCCGAGACGGCGATGCGGGATTGGGGCAAGCAGCCCCTTTTCGTGCTCCGGCCCGGCGAGGAGGCGCTCGACGAAGCCCTCGCCGCAGGCGGCTACGGGGTGCCGGATCGCAACGTCATCCTCGCCGCCCCGGCCGCGGCGCTGGCGGTGGCTGGGGGCTTGAATGCCATCCCCTGCGCCGCGCCGCTGGCGGTGATGGAGGAGATGTGGGCGGCCGGCGGCATCGGCGCGGCCAAGCTCGCGGTGATGGTGCGAACGCCGGCGCCGCGGGTGAGCTTTCTCGGCCGTCTGGATGATCGCGCGGCCGGCTGCGCCTTCTGCGCGGTGCACGGCGGGATCGCGATGCTCTCGGCGCTGGAGGTCGCGCCCTTTGCCCGGCGCCGCGGCATCGGGAAGGCGGATCGTGGGCGCGGCCGCGGCCTGGGCGGCGGCGCAGGGGGCGGCAACCTTCGCCCTCGCCGTGCATGGCGGAAACGCGCCGGCGCGGGCCCTCTATGCCGGGCTCGGAATGGTGGAGGCGGGGCGCTATCACTACCGGCTTGCGCCGGAGGCGTAGGGAAGGTCGCGCTACTCGGCTCGGGTGTCGAGCCCCACACGTTCTGCCACTGCAGCGAGGAGCGTCGCGCGCAGCTCGTCCCGTGCCCGCTCGCTCCTGATCGGGAAGCAGCCCATGAACCAGTCGATCACCTCGGCCGGGCCGTCGGGCGGCGGTCCGGTCCAGCCGGCGATGGCGAGGTCGAGAAAGCGGGTGATCGCCCGTCCGGCGCCGGGGCGGTCGCCGAGATGCATCAGGCTCGCCGCCTGCCAGGCGGGCAGGTTGATGATCGCGTCGCCCGCCACCTCGGCAGCGGCGACGGCGCCGGCGTAGTCGCCAACAAGGTAGGAGGCGGTCGCGACGTAGCCCTGGGCGGCGCGCGAGTAGCGCATGCCGAGCGAAGCGGCTTGCGCGACCAGATCGCGCGCGCGGTCGGTCTCGTCGGCGAAGGCGAAGCCGAGCGCGGCGGAGATGATCGTCCAGGGGTCGTTCTCGTTGAGATCGAGCGCGAGGTCGAGGTGGCTGAGCGCGGCGGCGTGGGTGCCGGCGATCGCGTGGCTCCAAGCGCGGCAGAGGTGGGTGCGCGAGTCGAGCGGGTCGAGGTTGACCGCGCGCGAGGTGAGCTCGAGCGATTCCGCATGGTGGGCGGGGGTGCGCCGCTGGCCGGGGAAGACGATGGGGCGGGCGTGCAGGATCTGGGCGAGCGCCACCATTGCCGGGGCGAAGCCGGGGTTGGTGGCGATGAGGTCGCGCAGGATCGCCTCGGCGCGGTTGTCGCTCTCGGCGCGCCAGTCGCCCATCAGCGCCTGCGCCTGCATCCAGAGCTCGTAGCGGCGGCCCATCGGCGAGGCGACCTCGCGCGCGGACTGGAAGCGGGAGGCGGAAAGGTGGACGTTGAGCGCGACGGCGAGGTTGCGCAACGCGGTGCGGTGGAGCGCGGGCATGCCGTCGAGGGTCGCAGTCTGCCGCTCGGACCAGATGAGGCGACCGTCGGCCTGGTCGACGAGGCGCATGGTGACGAGGATGGCGTCGTCGCGGCCGTGCAGGCTGATCTTGAGGAAGTAGGCGCGGTAAGCGGGGGGCGTGCCGGTGACGCGCTCGCCGTCGATGATGAGCCAGTCGCGGAAGCGGGCGAGGGCGCCGATCATCTCGTCGCGGAAGATCGTGCCGAAGTAGGAGGAGGCGCCGGGGAGTTCGACCGCCTGCGCGGGCTCGACGACGATGGCGATGGGGGCCATCAGCTCTTCGGCGGGCAGCGGCGCGGCGACGGGGAGGCCGGGCTGGATGTGGCCCTGCTTGATCGCGACGTAGAGCGCTTGCGTCTTTTCGGAGGGCTCGACGTCGAGATCCTCCTCGAGGACGTGCCAGAGCCGCTCGTAGCAGCGCATCGCCTGGGCAGTGTCGCCGAGGGTCATGTGCGCCTGCATCGCGGCGCGACAGGCGCCCTCGTGGGTAGGGTCGACGCGGGCGAGCGCCTCGGCGAAGGCGAGGCTTTCGAGCTCGCTGCCGGCGGCGGCGAGCGCGCCTTCGAGCTTGGCGATCAGCTGGGAGACGAGCCGCTCGCGCTGGACGGCGATCCACAGGTTGAACTCGCGGTCGATGTCCTCGAAGTCGGCGAAGATCCGCGAGAGGTCCGTGCCCTGCTCGGCGAGAAGGCGGGGGGCGACTCCCTGACCCGCCTGCTGCCTGGCCTCGATGATGTCGAGCGTCACCGGCCGGGTCAACCGGATCGCGGTGCGGTCGGCTTCGACGAGAGCGCCGGCGGGGCCGAGGTCGAGGATGAGGCGGCGGAGACTCTGGCGCAGGGCGGCGCGGGCCTGGTCGGGGCCGGAGTCGCTCCAGAGCCGGGCGGCGAGGCGTTCGCGGGTCTCGATCTGGTCGGGCTGCAGCGCAATGTAGACGAGCATCGCCATCGACTTGCGGCTGGAGATCGGCGCCTCGCGGCCGCCGATCATCAGCCGCGTGGCGCTGCCGGTGGTGATGGTGACGGGCTGATCGTGCATGGCGGCCGTCACATCAGCGGCGCGGCCGCCCCCGGCGTACCGGCGCGCGCCCGGCCGCTCCCGCCCGGAAGCGGCCTGAGGCCGGGGACGAAGACTTTGGCGACCGGGCCGGCTCCCGGCAGGTCGGCGACGGCCACCATTTGGCCGGAGCCGGCGAGCGCCGCGGCGAGGCCGGCGAAGTCGCCCGGGACGGGGGCGAAGGGCGCGGGTGGGAGGGCGGCGAAGGCGGGGAAGGCGGAGGGGTCGAGGGCCGCGCGTGCCAGCGGCCCGAGGTCGCTGGCGGCCGGCGCGCCGCGGGCGGCGCGGTGGCGGGCCATCTCGAGCGCGAGCTCCATCTGCATGAGCTCGGCGAGGGCGCCCGAGGCGGCGGCGGCGGGATCGGGTGCCGCCTTCAGGCCGAAGGCGAGGCCGCGTCCGTCGGGATCGGCGGAGAAGGCACAGACGACCGGGACGCCGAGCTTGGCATCGAGGGCGAAGAAGCCGGTCGGCCGGGCGATGGCGGCCCCCGTCCGGAGCTGGACGAGTTCGGTCGTGGCCCGGGCGAGGCTCGCCGCGTCGGCCTGCCGCGGCCGTGCGCCTTCGCACCACCAGCGGGCGGCGGCGTCGCGCTCGATAAGCTCCAGGAGGCCCGCGAGCCGGGCCGCTTCGCGGTCGGGCCCGGCGGCGAGGCCGAGGCTCGTGGGCGGCGCAGCGGACCGGCGCTCGTCCTCGGCGCGACCGCGGAGGAAGATCGCCGCCGCCGGCACGCCGAGCGGCCGGCCGTCCAGCGTTTCCGCCGCGATCCGCAGCGGTGCGGGTGCGGCGGTCCAGATCGCGTCGAGCGCAGCGTCGCCCGGAAGCGTCGAGGCATCGGGCTCGGCGACCTGCGCCCGAACCTCGGCGGTCTCGCCGGTCAGGCGCGCGGCGGCGGCCCCGAGGTCGGCGCCGCCGCCGCCCACCGGCACGCCGCCGACCGCGCCGGCAAGGTAGACGAAGCCGGGCGCCGCCGCGCTCGGCAGCCGCATGAGCCAGTCGAGCCCGGCGGGCATCCCCGCCCCGGGTTCGGCCGCCGGGGGACGAGCCGATGGATCAAAAGCCACTGACGGTTCGGCGGTCATGCGCCGGACGGGCCTCACCCTGTGATATGTACGAGTTCCACGTCTTAACGTGATCGGGGCTGCAATCACAGGGGTGTCGGTATCGCAGGCGCGGCGTGCGCCGTTCAGCGAGTGCGACCGCTGTCAGTGCCGCACGGGGACGCCGTTCTCGTCGAAGCTCATGCCGACGACCAAAGCGCGCCGGGACGCCGCGCGATCGGCGTTGCCGACATACGGGACCCACCTCACGGCTGATGCCCGCAGGTGGGTCGGGTGAGATCAGATCAGCTTGCCGAAGGCGACGGCGGTATCGGCCATGCGGCTCGAGAAGCCCCACTCGTTATCGTACCAGGACATCACCCGCACGAAGGTTCCGTCCAGGACCTTGGTCTGGTCCATGTGGAAGATCGAGGAGTGCGGGTCGTGGTTGAAGTCGTGGGAGACCAGCTTCTCCTCGGTGTAGCCTAGGACGTTCTTCAACTCGCCCTCGGCGGCTGCCTTGATCGCGGTGTTGATCTCCTCGACCGTCGTCGCCCTGTTCGAGACGAATTTGAAGTCGACCACCGACACGTTCGGCGTCGGCACCCGGATCGAGACGCCGTCGAGCTTGCCGTTGAGTTCCGGCAGCACCAGGCCCACGGCCTTGGCAGCACCGGTGGTGGTCGGGATCATCGAGAGCGCGGCGGCGCGGGCGCGGTAGAGGTCCTTGTGCAGCGTGTCGAGCGTCGGCTGGTCGCCGGTGTAGCTGTGGATCGTGGTCATGAAGCCCTTTTCGATCCCGATGGCGTTGTTCAGAACATAGGCGACCGGCGCGAGGCAGTTGGTGGTGCAGGAGGCGTTGGAGATGACGAGGTCTTCTTTGGTCAGCGCCTTTTCGTTGACGCCGAAGACGATGGTCTTGTCGGCGCCGCTGCAGGGGGCCGAGACGATGACGCGCTTGGAGCCGTTCTCGAGGTGCATCGCGGCCTTCGCCCGGTCGGTGAAGATGCCGGTGCATTCCAGCGCGATGTCGACGTCGCCCCAGGGGAGCGCCTTGGGGTCGCGCTCGGCGGTCACCTTGATCGGGCCACGGCCGACGTCGATGCTGTCGCCCTTGACGGTGACGTTGCCGGGGAAGCGGCCATGCACGCTGTCGTAGCGCATCAGGTGGGCGTTGGTCTCGACCGGGCCGAGGTCGTTCAGCGCGATCACCTCGATGTCGGTGCGCCCCGACTCGACGATGGCGCGCAACACGTTCCGCCCGATGCGGCCGAAGCCGTTGATTGCAACCTTGACCGCCATGCTTTTCCCCTTGCGTCAGGTCCTGCCCAGCGCTCGCAGCTGCCTTGCGCCGGCCCACTTCCCTCGCGCCCACGCGCGCTTTTCGACCGGACCCGGATACAACCCCGCGCAGCTTCCCGCAAGCCACCCGCGCCCGAGCGCTTAGTCCGCCGCCGTCAGACTCTCCAGGATGCGAGCGTGACTCAATGCGCGCGGCGGTCGCAGGTAGCCGAGGGCGCGAACGTCCTGCATCCACTGTCCGAACGGGTTGGACCTAGACAGGCTGGCAGCCCCAAGGGCATGGCTGAGGCAGGCCAGCGCCTTTTCGGACAGATCGGCAATCGCGAGCTTTCCCTGCAGCACCTGCATGCCTGCCAAGTCGGTGCCCAGCGCCCGCGACATGCCGGCGTAAGCCTGCTGCGCCAGCCAGATCTGCATCTGGGCTTCGATCCAGCTCGATTGCTCGAAAGCGGACAGCTTCGCCGCGCGCCTTCCGAGGCTGCGCTTCGCCTCAGCGGCGGCCGCGTCGAGAATGCCCATGATCACCGCCGAGAACATAAAGCCGATGACGGGCGTGATCTGCGGGAAAAGATCGAGCACGCCGCCACGAAGCCCATGCCGTGCGACGCACACGTCGTCGAACCGGAACGCATGGCTCTGCGTGGCCGCCATGCCAAGGCCGTCCCACGCGCGCACCAGCTTCAGCCCGCGCGATCCGTCCCAGGGCACGTCACGCGCGTCGAGCAGGAATATGTCCGGCCGCGCCTCGCCTTCCGGGCGCGCAATGGTCAGCATGAACGACGTGACGCCCGACCCGCTGCCCATGATCTTGTCGCCGCTCATGCGCCAGTTGCCGTCCGAGTTCCGGCGTGCGGTCGCCCGGGTGGCAAGGAGATCACCTCCGATGCCCGGCTCGGAGGCGATGGTCCCGAACCAGCACCCTGCCTTGGCATCGGAAAATACGGCATCGCGTTGTGACTTCCATTCTGCCGTGGCGACATCGGGCGGATCGACCAGCCAGAACTGCAGCACCGTCGGGTGCATCGAGGCGACCAGCGCCAACGAGGGATCGACGCCAGCGAGCTTGCGCAGCAGATTGGCAATCGGGCCGGCCGATCGCACGGCATCGTGCCACAGGCCACCGTGACTGATCGGCACGCCGGTGAGCGCCAGACCGGCATCGGCAAGACTTCGCGAAATCGGCGCTGTCCAGCGCCGACCGCGTGATGCGCTCGGAACGACCGGGCAACCACGCAGCGATCAGTGCGTCGATATTCGCTTCGAGATCCGAGAAATCCATGCCCCAAATCCCCCAATCGAGAGTGTGCCAGGCAAGGTCCCTGCGCATTGGCAGAGAGCGACTAATCTACGAAAGATGACTCGCCGGGGATCACAAGGCAATCGCGACGTATGGGGCGCGGGACGCCGGCCTTTGTCTCGTGGCGCGCAGCAGCACTACGCGCTTGCGTCGGAGACCGACTTGCTCAGCGTCCGGCGCACCGCGTCGCGCCACCCCGCGTAGCGGTCCTCGCGGCGGGCGGGGTCCAGCGCCGGCTCGAAGCGGCGGTCGAGGGCCCAGGTGCGGGCGAACTCGTCGGGGCCGGGGTAGACGCCGGCGCGCATGCCGGCGAGCCAGGCGGCGCCGAGGGCGGTGGTCTCGAGGACGCGCGGGCGGTCGACCGGGGCGCCGAGGGTGTCGGCGAGGTCCTGCAGCAGCCAGTCGTTGGCGGTCATGCCGCCGTCGACGCGGAGAACGGTTTCGGAAGCCCCCGCCTGCGACGAATCCGGCCAGTCGGCGCGCATCGCCTCGACCAGGTCGCGGGTCTGGTAAGCGACGCTCTCGAGGGCGGCGCGGGCGAACTCGGCGGGGCCGGAGTTGCGGGTGAGGCCGAAGATCGCACCCCGGCAGTCCGGGTCCCAGTAGGGGGCGCCGAGGCCGGTGAAGGCGGGGACGAGGTAGAGGCGCTGCGACGTGTCGGCGGCTTCGGCGAGGGCGTGGGTCTCAGCGGCGGAGCGGATCACCTTGAGGCCGTCGCGCAGCCACTGGACAACGGCGCCGGCGATGAAGATCGAGCCTTCGAGGGCGTAGGTCGGGCGGCCGTCGAGTTGGTAGGCGAGGGTGGTGAGGAGGCGGTTGCGGCTCGCGACCGGGGTTGCGCCGGTGTTGAGGACGGCGAAGCAGCCGGTGCCGTAGGTCGCCTTGAGCATGCCGGGGGCGAAGCAGGCCTGGCCGACCGTCGCCGCCTGCTGGTCGCCGGCGACGCCCATGATCGGGATCGCCCGGCCGAAGAGGTCGGGGCGGGTCAAGCCGAAGTCGTCGGCGCAATCGCGCACTTCGGGCAACATCTCGAGCGGGACGCCGAGGAGGTCGCAGATGTCGGGATCCCAGGCGCCGAGGTGGATGTTGTAGAGGAGGGTGCGGGCGGCGTTGGTCGCGTCGGTGACGTGGGCGGTGCCGCCGGTGAGCTTCCAGATCAGGAAGCTGTCGACGGTGCCGAAGAGGAGTTCGCCGCGGCGCGCGCGCGCGCGCGCGTCGTCGTGAGCGTCGAGGAGCCAGGCGAGCTTGGTGCCGGAGAAGTAGGGGTCGAGGATGAGGCCGGTGCGCTCGGTGACGAGGGGCTCGTGGCCGGCGGCGCGGAGCTCGGCACAGAGGGCGCTGGTGCGGCGGTCCTGCCAGACGACCGCGCGGTCGAGCGGGCGGCCGGTGGCGCGGTCCCAGACCAGGGTCGTCTCGCGCTGGTTGGTGATGCCGATCGCGGCTAGGTCGGTGGCGGCGATGCCGGCGCGCTCGATGGCGCCGCGGCAGGTGGCGGCGACGCTCGACCAGATGTCGTCCGGGTCGTGCTCGACCCAGCCTGATTGCGGGAAGTGCTGCGGGAACTCTTCCTGGGCGCTGGCGACGATGCGCATGCTCTCGTCGAAGACGATGGCGCGGCTCGAGGTGGTGCCCTGGTCGATGGCGAGGATGTGGCGCATGTCTCCCTCCCGGCGCTCGCCCTTGGCGGAGCGAGCTTGCGGCCCAAAGGTCCCTCCGCGACCCCGCGTGTCAAGCGACCCACCGAATGGTAGGCGCGCCTATCAGGTCGCGTGTAGCAGTGGGCGGGGTGATCGACGGCTCCGGCCGGCGCATCCCGGGGCCCGCCAGCAGCCCGGTCGCGACTCGGGCAGGACTTGCCATCCGGGAGCCGAATGCCGTCCTCCCGCCCGGTCTGAACGGGCGGCTACTGCCGGTTCGGGCCCGGCACTGGCCCCATAAGCACAGGCACCATGACCTGCGTGATCGATCTCCTCGATCAGCCCTGACGCGGAATGCCGAGCGTTCGCCGGTCGCCGGCGGGCATTGCCCTTGCCTCCCGGACGGGCGGCGGCCATGTAGCGGCGATGGACATCCACCGCGTCAACCTCTCGCGCGTCCGACGTGCGCTCGACGCCCCCGCCAGTGGCTCTTCCGATTATGACCTGAACCCGGGGATGCGCCGCGCCGGGCGGCCGCTCCGCGCGGCCTCGGTGCTGGTGCCACTGGTCGAGCGCGGGGCGGGGCTGAACCTGATCCTGACCCGCCGGGCGGCGCTTTTGAAGCATCACCCCGGGCAGGTGGCGTTTCCGGGCGGCAAGCAGGAGCCGAGCGATCCGACGCCGCTCGCCGCGGCGCTGCGCGAGGCTTGGGAGGAGATCGGTCTCGATCCGGCGAGCGTGGAGCCGCTCGGCGCGCTCGATCCGCACGAGACGGTGACCGACTTCATCGTGACGCCCTTCGTCGGCGTGGTTCCGGGTGATTTCCGGCCGCGGCCGGAGCCGGGCGAGGTCGAGGAGGTGTTCGAGGTGCCGCTCGCCTTCGTGCTCGATCCGGCCCACCTGCAGGTGCATGCCCGGCGCTGGCAGGGGGTGCTGCGGCGCTATTACGCCATCCCCTACGGACCGCATTACATCTGGGGTGCGACGGCGCGGATGATGAAGAACTTCTCCGACCGGATGCGCGATCCTTGACCCGGATCGCCGGCGACTGGCTCGATGCCCGCGCCACCCGTGCCGTCGCAGCGGCGCTGACCGCGGAGGGGAATCGGGCGCTCTTCGTCGGCGGCTGCGTGCGCAACGCGCTGCTCGGCCGGCCGGTTGCCGACATAGACATCGCCACCGACGCCCGGCCAGAGACGGTGATGGCGCTGGCGGCCGCCGCCGGGCTCGGCGCGGTCCCGACCGGGCTCGCGCACGGCACCGTGACGGTGGTGGCCGAGGGGCGGCCGTTCGAGGTGACGACCTTTCGCCGCGACGTCGAGAGCTTCGGCCGCCACGCCAGCGTCGCCTTCACCGACGAACTCGCCGAGGATGCGGCGCGGCGCGACTTCACGATGAACGCGCTCTATGCCCGCCCCGATGGCGCGGTCGTCGATCCGCTCGGCGGGCTCGCCGACCTGCGCGCCGGCCGGGTTCGCTTCGTCGGCGACCCGGTTCAGCGCATCGAAGAGGACTACCTGCGCATCCTGCGCTTCTTCCGCATCCACGCCTGGTACGGTGACCCGGAGGGCGGCCTCGATGCCGCCGGGCTCGCCGCCTGCGCCGCGGCGGCCGAGGGGCTCGGGCGGCTGTCGCGGGAGCGGGTCGGGGCCGAGATGACCAAGCTCCTCGGTGCCGCCGATCCCGCCGCAGCGCTTGCCGCGATGGACGCGGTCGGAATTCTCGCGCGCGTGCTGCCGGGCGCCGATCCGGCCTCGCTGCCGGCGCTGGTGTGCCTCGAAGCGAGAATGGCGGTCGCGCCACGCTGGCAGCGCCGCCTCGCGGCGCTCGGCGGGTTGCCGGGGTGGACCGAGGCGCTGCGTCTCTCGCGGGCCGATGCCCGTGCGCTGGCGGCGATCGGCGAGGCAATCGTGGCCGGCGAGGCACCCGCTGCCGCGGCCTACCGCCACGGTCCGGAGGTCGCGCGCGACGCGGCGCTGATCCGCGCCGCCCGCGACGGGGTGGACCCGCCCGATCTCGAGGCGGAGCTCGCCCGCGGCGCCTCCGCCCGCTTTCCGCTGCGCTCGGAGGATCTCCCCGTCTCTGGTCCGGCGCTCGGCCAGATGCTGCGGCGGCTGGAGGAAGCCTGGATCGTCTCGGATTTCGCGCTCGGTGCCGCCGAGCTCAAGGCGCTCGCGGGGGCGGACGGAGCGTCGTAGTAGTGGCCTGCGGGGTCAGGTCGAGGGGCGGGTGCGCGCAGCGAGCGCCACCGTCCGGAGTGGATGGCTTCACGGCCATTTCGCGACCGGCGGCAGCGACATCAGCACCGCCTCGACATTGTGGCCGGTCTCGAGACCGAAGCGGGTGCCGCGGTCGTAGACCAGGTTGAACTCGGCGTAGCGGCCGCGCCGGACCAGCTGGATCTCGCGTTCGGCTTCGGTCCAGGGCTCGTGCATCCGGCGGGCGGTGATCTCCGGAAACACCGCGAGGAAGGCGAGGCCGACCTCGCGGGTGAAGGCGAAGTCGGCCTCCCAGTCGCCGGTGCAGAGATCGTCGTAGAAGATGCCGCCGACCCCGCGCGCCTCGCCGCGGTGGCGGATCATGAAGTATTCGTCGGCCCAGGCCTTGAAGCGCGGATGGTAGGCGGGGTCGTGGGCGTCGCAGGCGGCCTGCAGCGCGGCGTGGAAGGCGGCGGTGTCCTCGGCGATCTCGATCGCGGGGTTGAGGTCCGAGCCACCGCCGAACCACCAGGCGCCCGGGGTCCAGAACATCCGGGTGTTCATGTGCACCGCCGGGGTGCGCGGTGAGCGCATGTGCGCGACGAGGCTGATGCCGGCGGCCCAGAAGCGGGGGTCGGCGTCGAGGCCGGGGATCTCCCTGCGGGCGGTGAGGCTCTGCTGCGCGACGGGAGCGAGGCTGCCGTGCACGGTCGAGACGTTGACCCCGACCTTCTCGAACACGCGGCCTTCGCGCATCACCGCCATCACCCCGCCGCCGGCGTCCCCGGCCCCGTCGGCGGCACGGCGGGTCGCGGTGCGCTCGAAGCGGCCGGCGGGGAGGAGGGCGGGCGCGGCGGCGTCCTCGAGCGCCTCGAAGGCGGTGCAGATCCGGTCGCGGAGCTCGGCGAACCACGCCGCTGCCCGCGCCTGCTCGTCCGCCCCGATCACGGTCATCGCCCAGCCGTCTGGGGACGTGCGCGCATCGCCGGCAGCACCCCGGAACGCGTCGGCGCAGCGCGGTGAACCTGCCGTTCGATTCCAGGCATCGCATCCCTTTCGCGGAGGCCGCCGGACGGGGGCGCCGGACGGGGGCCTTGCGACCGAGTAGCCCCAGCGGCCGCGGGCTTGTCCAGCGGTGGGCGGCCGATCGATGCAAAGGGCTGCCCAAGAGGGGTGACAAGTGCCCCACGATCGGCTATATCAGCGCGCGAACCTTCCGGAGATGCGTTGCATGGAGAACGTCCGAACCCCTGATCTGATCTGATCGGTCCGGACGTGGGCCGTCAGGCCCGCCCTATTGCTGCACAGCCCGCAAGGCCCTTCCCATGTTCCGCTTCTTCGAGTCGCTCGTCGACCCCTACGCGCCCTATGCGGCGAAGGACGCGCCGCCGGATCGGCTGTGGCCGTTCCTGAACGAATACCTGAAGCCGGCGCGCCGGGTCATGGCCTATACCATCGCCGCGGTCTTCGCGGTGGCGGTCGTCGAGATTCTGGCTGATCTGGTACGCCGGGCGCATCGTCGACGTGCTCGGCGCGACGCCGGCCAGCGAGGTCTGGGCCCGGCACGGGCTGGAACTCGCGGGGGTCGCGGTCTTCATCCTGCTGGCGCGGCCGCTGATCCAGACGCTGCAGGCGGCGCTGATCAACCAGTCGCTGATGCCCAACGTCGGCACCATCGTGCGCTGGCGCTCGCACCGGCACGTGCTCGGCCAGTCGGTCGGCTGGTTCCAGAACGACTTCGCCGGGCGGATCGCCAACCGGATGATGCAGACCGCACCCGCGGTCGGCGAGGCGACGTTCCAGACCTTCGACGCGATGGTCTATGCGGTCATCTATCTCGCCGGTGCGTTGTGGCTGTTGTCGGGCACCGACTGGCGGCTCGCGATGCCGTTGCTGGTCTGGCTCGGGCTCTACCTCTGGCTGGTGGCCTGGACGATCCCGCGGGTCGGCAAGGCGTCGAAGGACTTCTCGGACGCCCGCTCGGCAATCACCGGGCGGATCGTGGACAGTTATACCAACATCCAGTCGGTGAAGCTCTTCGCGCATACCCACAGCGAGGAGGAATATGCCGGCGAGGCGATCGAGCACTCGCGCCAGACCTTCATGGCGCAGATGCGGGTCATAACGCTGATGGATCTGGGCCTGACGGTGATAAACGGCTTCCTGATCGTCGCCGTGATCGGGCTCGCGCTTCTGCTCTGGACCCGCGGCCACGCGACGATCGGCACGGTCGCGGCTGCCTCGGCGCTGGTCCTGCGGCTGAACGCGATGACCGGCTGGATCATGTGGTCGCTGTCGTCGCTGTTCCAGAACCTCGGGGTGATCCGCGAGGGCATGGAGACGATCGCCCAGCCGATCGCGCTCAAGGATGCGCCGGAGGCGCGCGAGCTGGTGGTCAGCGAGGGCGAGATCGTCCTCGACCGGGTCAGCCACCACTATGGCCGGGGCTCGGGAGGCTTGCGTGAGATCAGCCTGACGATCCGGCCGGGCGAGAAGGTCGGGCTGGTCGGCCGCTCGGGTGCCGGCAAGTCGACGCTCGTCAACCTGCTGCTGCGCTTCTTCGACACCGAGGGCGGGGCGATCCGCATCGACGGACAGGACGTACGCGCGGTGACACAGGATTCGCTCCGGCGGCAGATCGGCATGGTGACGCAGGATCCCTCGCTGCTGCACCGCTCCGTGCGGGAAAACATCCTCTACGGTCGGCCGGACGCCTCGGAGGCCGAGATGGTGGAGGCGGCGCGGCACGCCGAGGCGCATGACTTCATCCTCGGGCTCGCCGACATGAACGGGCGAATGGGATACGACGCTCAGGTCGGCGAGCGCGGGGTGAAGCTTTCGGGCGGGCAGCGGCAGCGCATCGCGCTGGCGCGGGTGATCCTGAAGAACGCGCCGATCCTGGTGCTCGACGAGGCGACCTCGGCGCTCGACAGCGAGGTCGAGGCGGCGATCCAGCAGACGCTCTACGGGGTGATGCAGGGCAAGTCGGTGATCGCGATCGCGCACCGACTGTCGACGATCGCCCGGATGGACCGGATCGTGGTGCTCGACGAGGGCGAGATCGCCGAGCAGGGCACGCATGCCGAGCTCCTCGCCCGCGACGGCCTCTACGCCCGCTTCTGGAACCGCCAGTCGGGCGGCTTCATCGACGTGACGCCGGTGGCGGACGCCGCCGAATGACATCTCGCACCGGACGTCGCCCGGTGCGCCCAGCAACTACTCTTGCCGAAGGAGACTACCGATGAAGACGCCGAACGCCGCTGTCGCCCGCCCCGCCGCCGACCGCTCCGTGAAACGGCCCCGACCCTGATCCCGGCCTCCGGGAACGGCGGGGCCAGATGCCGATGAGACCGCCATGTTCGACCGCCTCACCGCCCGTTTCGACGCCTTCTATTCCCCGACCGCGCTCGCGGCCGACCGGCAGCCGCCGGCCGGGACGCTGCAGTTCTTCCGTTACTTCCTGAGCCAGTTCCGCGCCGCCTTCGCCGCGCGCATCCTGCTCGTTGCGATCGGCTCGGTCGGCGACGCGATGCTGCCGATCTTCGTCGGCTGGATCGTGGGCATGCTCTCGACCACTCCGCCGGGCCAGCTCTGGGCCGAGCACAGCCGGACGCTCGGGCTGATGCTCGCGGTGGTGCTGCTCCGGCCGCTGATCTTTGCCGGCGACGCCCTGATCCGCAACCACGCGATCGTGCCGAACCTGATCGACCTCGTGCGCTGGCAAAGCCACTGGCACCTGATCCGGCAGTCCTGGTCGTTCTTCCAGAACGACTTCGCCGGGCGGATCGGCACCAAGGTGATGCAGGCCGGCGACGCGATCGAGCTGACCGCGAACCTCACCATCGACGCGGTCTGGTACGCCATCGTCTTCGTCGTGGTGGCGATGGTGGTACTGGCGCGGATGGATCCCCTGCTCCTGGTGCCGATCCTGGCGTGGCTGGCGCTCTACGCCGTTCTCCTGTCGCGCTCGATGCCGCGCATCGACCGGGCGTCGGAGACGGTCTCCGACCGCTTTTCGGTGATGAACGGGCGGATGGTCGACAGCTACACCAACATCCAGACGCTGAAGACCTTTGCGGTCGACGGCGAGGAGGACGCTTATGTCTCCTCGGCCGTCGCCTTACATGCGCAGGCTTTCCGCTCGCTGATGAAGATCTTTACCGCGAGCTGGTCGCTGCTCTTCATGCTCAACGGGCTTCTCGTCGCTTCCGTGACCTGGATCGCGCTCAGCTCCTGGAACGCCGGCGCGATGACGGCGGCGATGGTGGCGACGGCGATCCCGTTCGTGCTGCAGATCATGAGCATTTCGGGCTGGATCCTCGAGATCAGCTCGAACGTGTTCCGCCAGGTCGGCATCGCCCGCGACTCGATGCGGACGATCGCGAAGCCGCTGACGCTGGTGGATGCGCCCGGCGCGCAGCCGCTGGTCGTGCCTCGCGGCGAGATCGTCTACGACGATGTCGGCTTCGACTACTGGCGCGGCGATGCCGGGACGGTGATGCGCGACTTTAGCCTCGTCGTGCATCCCGGCGAGCGGATCGGGCTCGTCGGCCGCTCCGGCGCCGGCAAATCGACGCTGGTCAACCTGACGCTCAGGATGTTCGACGTCGCCTCGGGGGCGATCCGCATCGACGGGCAGAACATTCGCGAGGTCACCCAGGAGAGCCTGCGTCGGGCGATCGGCGTCGTGGGGCAGGAGACATCGCTGCTGCACCGCTCGGTGCGCGAGAACGTCAAGTACGGCCGGCTCTCCGCCACCGACGCCGAGATGATCGAGGCGGCGAAGCGCGCGAGCGTGCACGACGTCATCATGGATCTGGTCGATCCCGAGGGCCGCACCGGCTACGACGCGCATGTCGGCGAGCGCGGGGTCAAACTGTCGGGCGGGCAGCGGCAGCGGGTGGCGCTGGCGCGGGTGCTCCTGAAGGACGCGCCGATCCTTGTCCTCGACGAGGCGACAAGCGCGCTCGACAGCGAGGTCGAGGCGGCAATCCAGGACACCCTTTATGGGGTGATGGAGGGAAAGACGGTGATCGCGATCGCTCACCGGCTCTCGACCATCGCGCGGATGGACCGGATCGTGGTGCTCGACGGCGGCCGGATCGTCGAGGAGGGGCGGCACGCCGACCTCCTCGCCCGCGACGGGCTCTACGCCCGGCTCTGGGACCGCCAGTCCGGCGGCTTCCTCAGCCTGGAGGCCGCTGAATAGGCGGCCTCCCTGCGTTTGCCTCGCAGACTGGCAGGATGCGACCCCTGCGCTTATGTTGCCGGAAGATGACCACGAATATGCAGATAGATCCGGCTGATCGGCCCGCCGCCCGCCGGCGGAGCCTCGCCAACCTGATCGACGCCTTTGCCCGCGCCGAAGGCCCGCCGCCCGACAGCTTCTGGCCGTTCATGCGCTGGGTGCTCGCCGGGGCGTTCCCCGCGGTCGGGCTCGCGCTGGTCATCGCCATTGCGGTCGGGGCGACGGAGGTGGCCTCGGCGTCAGTGGTGGGTTGGCTGATCGACCTTGCGCAATCCCGGGGTCCGGAGGGGCTGATCGCCGACAGCTGGCCCTGGCTCGTCGGGGCGCTGCTCTTCTTTCTGGTGCTACGGCCGGTACTGATGGGCCTCAGCGCGGCGCTGACCGCGCTCACGCTCGGCCCCAACCTCTATCCGCTGGTGCTGTCGCGACTCTACCGCCATACGCTGGGCCAGTCGCTCAGCTTCTTCGACGACGACTTCGCCGGACGCATCGCGCAGAAGCAGCAGCAGACCGCGCGGGCGATCACCGACGCGGTCAGCGAGTCGGTCAACACTCTCGGGCTCGCAGTTACGGCGATCGTCGGGGCGGTCGCGGTGGTGAGCGGGATCGACGTCTGGCTTGCGCTTGGCATGGTGCTTTGGCTTGGCAGCTATGCGGTGCTGATCCGCCGCTACATGCCGCGGATCCGCTCGAACTCGAAGGACCGGGCCGCCGCCCGGGCCGTGGTCACCGGGCAGGTGGTCGATTCGCTGACCAACATCGCGACGGTGAAGCTTTTCAGCCACGGCATGCACGAGGACGAGGCGACGCTCGAGGCGCTGACCGGCTTTCGCGGCGCCAGCATCCGCTTCGGTGCCACCAGCGCCGCCTTCCGCTTCTGGCTGATGGCGCTGGCGGGTACCCTGCCGGTGATGCTGATCGGTGGCGCGATCCTCCTCTGGACCCGGGGTGCCGCCACCGCCGGCGACATCGCCACCGCGGCGCTGCTCGCGACCCGCATCGCGCAGATGTCGGGCTGGGTCAGCATGACCGCGATGGGTATCTTCTCCAACATCGGTGAGATCGAGGACGGCATCCGCACCTTGTCGCCCCCGCACACGATCACCGACGCGGCGGACGCGGCCGCTCCCGAGACGGTGCGTGGCGCCGTCGAATACGTCGACGTCTCCTTCGGCTACGGCCGGCCGACCGCGGCGCTCGAGCACTTCACCCTTAGCGTCCACCCGGGCGAACGGGTCGCGCTCGTCGGTCGCTCGGGCGCCGGCAAGACCACGGCGGTATCGCTTCTGCTTCGCCTCTACGATGTCGAGCGCGGCCGCATCCTGCTCGACGGCACCGACATCCGCGAGCTGACCCAGGACGCATTGCGCACCCAGGTGGGAATGGTCCGTCAGGAGACCGCGCTCTTCAACCGTTCGGCCCTGGAGAACATCCGTTACGGCCGCCCCGGCGCCAGCGAGGCCGAGGTGCATGAGGCCGCCCGCCGCGCCGAGGCGCACGACTTCATCCTGAACCTGCAGGACTGGAAGGGCCGTACCGGCTACGAGGCGCATCTCGGCGAACGCGGCGTCAAGCTTTCCGGCGGTCAGCGTCAGCGCATCGCGCTCGCGCGGGTGATCCTCAAGGATGCGCCGGTGCTGGTGCTGGACGAGGCGACGAGCGCCCTCGACAGCGAGGTCGAGGCCGCGATCCAGGACACGCTCGACGTGGTGATGGAGGCAAAGACCGTCATCGCCATCGCGCACCGGCTATCGACGATCGCGCGGATGGACCGCATCCTGGTGCTGGACGAGGGGCGCATCGTTGAGGAGGGAACCCATGAAGTGCTCCTCGCCAGGAATGGGCTCTACGCCCGGTTCTGGCGGCGGCAGTCCGGCGGCTTCATCAATCTCGCCGCCGAATAGGCCCTCTCAGGGCGCCAATACGGCGATTGCCATCGTCCGCGGAGTCTCTACCTTCCGCCGCATGGATCGGAGGTCGGCCGCGCCGGCTCGCCGCATCGCGAGGATGAGGGGGACGACGCCCGATGACCGACATCGCCACCCGGGTCTGGGACCATGCCTGGCGGATCGACCCGATCGTCCGCTCGCTGCTCGACACCGACTTCTACAAGCTCCTGATGCTGCAGACGGTCTGGCGGCGCTACCGCGACGTGCACGTGAAGTTCAGCCTGATCAATCGCACCAAGGACGTGCCGCTGGCGGCGCTGATCGACGAGGCCGACCTGCGCGCCCAGCTCGACCACATCCGCGGACTGCGCCTCACCCGCGGCGAGTTCGACCTGGCTGCGCGGCAACACCTTCTATGGCAAGCGCTGGATGTTCGGGCCTGAGTTCATGGCCTGGCTCGACGCGTTCCGGCTGCCCGAGTACCGCCTGGACCGCAAGGGAGACCAGTACGAGTTGACCTTCGAGGGCTCATGGCCCGAAGTGATGATGTGGGAGATCCCCGCACTCGCGGTGCTGATGGAGCTGCGGTCGCGGGCGGTCCTCGACGACATGCGCCGCTTCGAGCTTCGCGTGCTCTACGCCCGCGCCACCGCCCGGCTCTGGGAAAAGATCGAGCGGTTGCAGAAGCTGCCCGACCTGCGCATCTCGGACTTCGGCTCGCGGCGGCGGCACTCGTTCCTCTGGCAGGACTGGTGCGTGGAGGCAATGATCGAGGGGCTCGGCCGGCGCTTCCTCGGCACCTCGAACTGCCTGATCGCGATGCGGCGCGATCTCGAGGCGATCGGTACCAATGCACACGAGCTGCCGATGGTCTATGCCGCCCTCGCCGAGGACGACGCAGCCCTCGCCGAGGCGCCGTACAAGGTGCTCGAGAACTGGCACGAGGACTATGACGGCAACCTGCGGATCATCCTGCCCGACACCTACGGGACCCGCGGCTTTCTCGCCCGCGCGCCGGAATGGCTCGCCTCCTGGACCGGCATCCGCATCGATTCGGGCGTTCCGGAGGACGGGGCGGAGACTGCGATCGCCTGGTGGGAGAGCCGCGGCCAGGACCCGCGCGAGAAGCTGGTGATCTTCTCCGACGGGCTCGACGTCGACCGGATCGAGTCGCTCTACCGGCGCTTCCACGGCCGGGTGAAGGTCAGCTTCGGCTGGGGGACGCTGCTCACCAACGACTTCCGCGGGCTCGCACCGGGCGACGCGCTGGCGCCGTTCAGCCTGGTCTGCAAGGCGGTCAGCGCCAACGGGCGCCCGACGGTCAAGCTGTCGGACAACCCGGCCAAGGCGATCGGCCCGGCCGACCAGGTCGCGCGCTACAAGCGCGTCTTCGACGTCGGCGCACAGGTCGAGGAGCCGGTGCTGGTGTGAGCGAGCACGACGCGCGGCGCCTCGAACGCCAGCTCGACCGCATCGCCGGGCGGATGCCGCGGCCGGTCGGGCGGCTCGTTGACTGGCAGAAACGCGGCGGCTCTCGCTGGCTGCGGATAGCGGTGGGCGTTGCGCTGGTCATCGGCGGCTTCGCCGGCTTCCTGCCGGTGCTCGGCTTCTGGATGGTACCGGTCGGGCTGGTGCTGCTCGCGCGCGACGTGCCGCTGCTGCGCCGACCGGTACGGCGCGCGCTCGTCTGGGCCGAGCGACGCTGGACGTCGTGGTGGGCACAGCGCCGCTGAAGCCTCGGCCGAAGCGCCTTTGGCCTTGCCGCGGGGCGCTCGCTCGGGCAAGTCTGGGGTCATGACAGACGTCGGTGCGCCCCGACCGGTGAAGCCGTTTCTGCGCAGGGGCTTGACCGGAGCACTTGGCGTTGTCGCCACCCTCGCCGCAGCCGGGCTCGTCCTCGCGCTTCTCGTCTTCGAGCCGCAGCCGCGGGTCGCGGACCTCGGGCCGCCGGACGCGGTCGCCGCAGCACGTACGCGCGACGTGGTGACGCGGCTGAAGGCGCTCGTCGACAGCGAGACGGGCGGCCTGACCGCGACCGAAACCGAACTCAACGCGGTGCTCGCGGCCGCCCAGCGGCTGCGCCCGGGGCTCTATGGTCGCACCGGGATCGCCCCGGACGCGCTCGCGCTCGACGTCTCGCTCGGCGCGCCGCTCTTGCCGCGCGGCGTGTGGTTGAACCTGCACCTGGCGCTTGCGCCGTCGGAGGATGGGCCGCGGGTTCTCACCGCATCGCTCGGACGCTTGCCGATCCCGCCGGCGCTCGCGCTCGCGGGACTGCGCTTCGCGCTCGATCGCGCACTCGGCTCCGGGACCGGCGACGAGGCGCTCGCCGCGGTCGCGGCGGTCCGGCTCGCGCCAGGTCAGGTAACGCTCGCCTTCGACTTCCCCGGCGGCGACCGGGATGCCTTCTTCGACCGGCTGCGGGCGCGGGTGATCGCGGCCGCCGGCACGATGGCGCGCGCGCGCGTTCAGGACGACCTCGAGTATCTGCACCGCGGCGTCCGGCGCGGCGCGCTTCCGCGCGATGGCTCGGTCCTGCCCTACGTCCGCGCCGCCGCCGTTTTTGCCACCCGCGACCCGGACGGATCGGACCACGAGAGCTTCCGCGCCGCGCTCTACGCACTCGCCCTCTACTGCGGCGACCCCGACTTCGGCCGCTCGATCGCGGTCGATATACCGTGGCGGATGCAGGGCGCGAGAAACGGCTGCGAGCGGACCACGCTCGCCGGCCGCGACGACCTCAAGCGCCACTTCCTGATCTCGGCAGGGCTCTATGCCGCCACCACCGGCACCGCCACTTTCGGCATGGGCGAGCTCAAGGAGCTGCTCGACAGCAACGCCGGCGGCAGCGGCTTCAGCTTTGACGACATGGCGGCCGACCTCGCCGGCGTCCGCTTCGCGCGCCTCTTCCTCGATGCGCCGCCGGCCGAGTGGCCGGAGATGCTCGACCGGATCGGGATCGAAGCCAACCTCATCCCCTCGCTCGAGGGGCTGCCGAGCGGGCTCTCCCAGGCCGAGTTCCGCGCCCGTTTCGGCGACATCGACAGCCCGGCCTATAGCGCGATGGTCGCCGAGATCCGCCGACGGGTCGAAGCGTTGCCTTTCGGCGGCCCCGCGCTTTCGGACTAACGGTCCGCCGCCCGACGGGTGTTGCCAAGGCCCACGCGCCGGTTCCATATCCGGTACAAAGAGGGAGGACCTGCCTTGACCGACCAACCCGCCAAGACGCTGCGCTCGCGCGCGTGGTTCGACAATCCGGCGAACCCGGACATGACCGCCCTCTACCTCGAGCGCTACCTGAACTTCGGCATCAGCCGCGAGGAGCTGATGTCGGGCAAGCCGATCATCGGCATTGCACAGACTGGCTCGGATCTTTCACCCTGCAACCGCCATCACATCGAGCTCGCCAAGCGCGTTCGCGAAGGCATCCGCGACGCCGGCGGCATCGCGCTCGAGTTCCCGGTGCACCCGATCCAGGAGACTGGCAAGCGCCCGACCGCAGGGCTCGACCGAAACCTGACCTACCTCAGCCTCGTCGAGATCCTCTACGGCTACCCGCTCGACGGCGTGGTGCTGACGATCGGCTGCGACAAGACCACGCCCGCGCTTTTGATGGCGGCGGCGACGGTGAACCTGCCGGCGATCGCCTTCTCGGTCGGGCCGATGCTGAACGGCTGGTTCCGCGGCCAGCGCACCGGCTCGGGCACGATCATGTGGACCGCGCGCGAGATGATGGCCAAGGGCGAGCTCGACTACGAGGGGATGATCGACCTCGTCGCCTCCTCCGCACCCTCGACCGGCTACTGCAACACCATGGGCACCGCGACGACGATGAACTCGCTCGCCGAGGCGCTGGGGATGCAGCTGCCGGGGTCGGCGGCGATTCCGGCGCCGTACCGCGACCGGGCGGAGATGGCCTGGCGGGTCGGCAAGCGGGCGGTCGAGATCGTGCACGAGGATCTGCGCCCGTCGGACATCATGACCAAGGCCGCCTTCATCAATGCGATCCGGGTCAACTCGGCGATCGGCGGCTCGTCGAACGCGCCGATCCACCTCAACGCCATCGCCCGGCACCTCGGTGTCGATCTGACGATCGAGGAGTGGCAGAAGTACGGCGAGGAGATCCCGCTCCTCGTCAATCTGCAGCCGGCGGGCGAGTACCTCGGCGAGGACTACTACCACGCCGGCGGCGTGCCGGCGGTCTTCGGCCAGCTGATCGAGAAGGGGCTGATCGACGAGGGCGCGATGACGGTCTCGGGCAAGACCGTCGGCGAGTGCTACAAGGGCGCGGTGATCATGGACGAGAAGGTGATCCGCCCCTTCGACACCCCGCTCAAGGCGCATGCGGGCTTCCGGGTGCTGACCGGCAACATCTTCCACTCGGCGGTGATGAAGATGAGCGTCATCAGCCCCGAGTTCCGCGACCGCTACCTGTCGAACCCCGACCACCCGAACCGCTTCGAGGGCCGGGCGGTCGTCTTCGACGGGCCGGAGGACTATCACCACCGCATCGACGACCCGAGCCTCGCGATCGACGAGAGCACGCTCCTCTTCATGCGCGGCGCTGGCCCGAAGGGCTATCCGGGCGCCGCCGAGGTGGTGAACATGCGCGCCCCCGACTACCTGCTGAGGAAGGGGATCACCTCGCTCGTCTGCGTCGGCGACGGGCGGCAGTCGGGGACCTCCGGCTCGCCCTCGATCCTGAACGCCTCGCCGGAGGCGGCCTCGGGCGGGCCGCTGGCGCTGATCGAGACCGGCGACCGGGTGGTGCTCGACCTCAACGAGGGGCGGCTCGACGTGCTGGTCGACGACGCGACGCTCCTCGCGCGGCGCGAGAAGCTGGAGGCCGAGGGCGGCTACCACTACCCGATGAGCCAGACGCCCTGGCAGGAGATCCAGCGCAGCCTCGTCGGCGAGCTCGAGACCGGCGCGGTGCTGGAGCCGGCGGTCAAGTACCAGCGGATCTCGCAGACCAAGGGGCTGCCGCGGGACAACCACTGAGGCACGAAAAAGGCCCCTTTGCACAAGTTGTGCAGAGGGGTCTATCCATTTGATATCGTTCAATAAAGGCCTTGCGCGTTAACCATTCTGGAAACCGCATGCGCCGGATTATCCCGTCATCCCCCGCTCACCAGCCCCAGCATCTGCGCGAAGGAGCCGGCGAAGGCGTTGAGGTCGGTGGGGCCGGCGATGCCGTCGACGACGCCGGTGCCGGTGTACTGCCAGAACTGCCAGCGCTGGCCGGGATAGACCTCGGAGGGATGGCCGGCGACCGAGCGGAGCCAGAAGGGGTAGCCCTGGAGGCGCCAGAGCTCGTTGTCGCGGTAGAAGTCGACGGTGGTGTAGATGACCGGGCGCTTGCGGTAGCGGCCCTCCATCTTCTGCAGGAAGGCCTTGGCTTCGCTGCGGACCGTGGCGGGGTCGGGGCGCAGCGTGCAGGTGCGCGACTTGTGCGTCCACTCGAGGTCGAGGACCGGCGGCAGCGCCGAGGGGTCGCGCGGCACGTGGCCGATGAACCAGGCCGCCTGCTCGGCGGCGGTGCGGCAGAAGTAGTAGTAGTGGTAGGCGCCGCGGGCGAGGCCGGCGGCGCGGGCGGCGGTCCAGTTGTCGAGGAAGCGGTCGTCGGCGTGGTCGCCGCCCTCGGTCGCCTTGATGTAGGCGAAGGAGACGCCGGAGTTGCGGACCCGCGCCCAGTCGATGTCGCCCTGGTACTTGGAGACGTCGATCCCGTGCACCTGGTACTGCCAGGGGACCACGCCGTCCCAGTCGTGCGGGTCGAGATCCCCGAACCGCGGGACGGTGCCGGAGAAGCTGACCGGCACCACCGCGTTGCCGCGGCTGACCGGCGGCTCCTGCCTGCCGCCTCCGCCGCAGGCGGTGAGCAGGCACGCGCAAAGAAGAACGAGACCAGCCCGCACTCACTGTACTCCCGATAGACTTGCCTGTTTTTCCGCAAGTCTACCGTGAAGCCAGCGGGTTGTCATCGTTTATTCGCGTCGGCCGGCCGGCACGCGCCGGCCGGCGCGGTCTTGCGCTGGCGCCGATCCTGGTCGAGAACATGGACGAACAGGGAGGAATACGATTCATGAAGACCCTCAAGGGCCCCGCGCTCTTTCTCGGCCAGTTCGCCGGTGACACGGCGCCGTTCAATTCCTGGGACGCGATCACCAAGTGGGCGGCCGACTGCGGCTACGTCGGCGTGCAGATCCCGACGTGGGCGGGGCAGCTCTTCGACCTGAAGAAGGCGGCCGGCTCGCAGGACTATTGCGACGAGATCAAGGGCGTCGCGAAGGCCAACGGCATCGAGGTGACCGAGCTCTCGACCCACCTGCAGGGGCAGCTCGTCGCGGTGCATCCGGCCTACGACGAGATGTTCGACGGCTTCGCGGCGCCGGAGGTGCGCGGCAACCCGAAGGCGCGGCAGGCCTGGGCGGTCGAGCAGGTGCGGATGGCGCTGCAGGCCTCGCAGCGCATGGGGCTCGGGGCGATGGCGACCTTCTCGGGCGCGCTGGCCTGGCCCTTCGTCTATCCCTGGCCGCAGCGGCCGGCAGGGCTGGTCGAGGCGGCCTTCGAGGAGCTGGCCCGGCGCTGGACGCCGATCCTCGACTTCGCCGAGGAGAACGGGGTCGACGTCTGCTACGAGATCCATCCCGGCGAGGATCTCTTCGACGGGACGACCTACGAGCGCTTCCTCGACAACGTGAAGGGCCACAAGCGGGCCAACATGCTCTACGACCCGTCGCACTACGTGCTGCAGGGCCTCGACTACCTCGACAACATCGACATCTACCACGAGCGGATCCGGATGTTCCACGTCAAGGACGCGGAGCTGAACCCGACCGGGCGGCAGGGGGTCTACTCCGGCTATGCGAGCTGGGTCGACCGCGCCGGGCGCTTCCGCAGCCTCGGCGACGGGCAGGTCGACTTCGGGGCGGTGTTCTCGAAGCTCACCGCCTACGACTTCGACGGCTGGGCGGTGGTCGAGTGGGAATGCGCGCTCAAGCATCCCGAGGACGGCGCCCGCGAGGGGGCGGAGTTCGTGAAGCACCACATCATCCGCGTCACCGAGAAGGCCTTCGACGACTTCGCCGCCGGGGGCACCGACGCGGCTGCCAACCGGCGCATCCTCGGCCTCGGCTGAGCGATGAAGGCGGGTTTCGGCTTCCTGATCTGGACGACCCACGTCACCGAGGCGCACCTCGGCCACCTCGACGCGATCAAGGCCGCCGGCTACGACGGCGTCGAGGTGCCGATGTTCGAGGGAACGGCCGCGCACTTCCGCTGGCTCGGCGAGCGGATTTCCGATGCGGGGCTTGTCGCCACGGGATCGGCGTGATGGCCGGCGGCAATCCGTCTTCGGCGGATCTGCCGCGGAGCGGCGTGCCGGCATCGCGCATCTCGAACTGGCTGTCGGACTGCGCCTCCGCGCTGCGCGCCGAGGCGCTGGCCGGGCCGTTCCACCAGCCGCTCGGCGTCAATTCAGCGGCGCGGGTCCGACCGAGGACGAACTCGGCGCGGCTGGTCGAGGCGCACCAGGCGATGGCCGACCGCTCGCCGGCGCTGATCCTGGCGGTCGAGCCGCTCAACCGTTTCGAGTGCTACATGCTCAATACCGCCGCCCAGGCGGCGGCGCATGTCGCGCGGGTGGACCGGCCGAACTTCGGGTACCTCTATGACACCTTCCACGCCAACATCGAGGAACGCGATCCGGTCGGCGTGATCGGCGAGACGATCAAGGCGATCAGCTACATCCACATCTCCGAAAACGATCGCGGTACGCCCGGCAAGGGGCACATCGACCATGCCGCGGCGATCCGCGCCGCGAAGGCCGCCGGCTACGACGGCTGGTTCACCATCGAGGCCTTCGGGCAGGCGATGCCCGACCTCGCGGCGGCGACGCGCGTCTGGCGGCCGCTCTTCGACACCGACCAGGAGGTGGTCGAGGCCGGGGTCCGGGTGATCCGGTCGAGCTGGAACGACTGAAGCGACAGGGAGAGGAAAGAATGAGCGACGAGCAAGCCGGCCCGCATCCGGCTGGGCATGGTCGGCGGCGGCAAGGACGCCTTCATCGGCGCGGTGCACCGCATCGCCTCGCGGATCGACGACGAGTACGAGCTGGTCGCGGGGGCGCTTTCCTCGACGCCGGAGAAGTCGCGCGCCTCGGGCGCGGCGCTGGGGCTGGCGCCGGACCGGGTCTACGACGACTTCGCGACGATGGCCAAGCGCGAGGCGCGGCGGAAGAACGGCATCGAGGCGGTGGCGATCGTCACGCCGAACCACATGCACGCGCCCGGCCGCGCGCGAGTTCCTGAAGCGCGGCATCCACGTGATCTGCGACAAGCCGCTGACCGCGACGCTGGCCGAGGCGAAGCGGCTGCAGAAGGCGGCGGCCGAGACCGGCGCGCTCTTCGTCCTGACCCACAACTACACCGGCTACCCGATGATCCGGCAGGCGCGGGCGATGGTGGCGGACGGAACGCTCGGCAAGATCCGGGTGGTGCAGGCCGAGTACGCGCAGGACTGGCTGGCGACCGCCGGTCGAGGAGACCGGCTCGAAGCAGGCCGAGTGGCGCACCGATCCGGCGCGCTCCGGTGCCGGCGGCTCGACCGGCGACATCGGCACGCATGCCTACAACCTCGCCTGCTTCGTCACCGGGCTGAAGCTCGAGGCGCTGGCGGCCGACCTGCAGTCCTTCGTGCCCGGCCGCCGGCTCGACGACAACGGCAACGTGCTGTTGCGCTTCGAGGGCGGCGCGCGCGGCATGCTCTGGTGCAGCCAGGTGGCGGTCGGCAACGAGAACGGCCTGCGCCTGCGCGTCTACGGCGAGAAGGGCGGGCTCGAGTGGTCGCAGGAGGACCCGAACTACCTCTGGTACACCCCGCTCGGCGAGCCCAAACGCCTCCTCACCCGCGGCGGCGCCGGGACGGGCCCGGAGGCGGCGCGGGTGACCCGGGTGCCAGGCGGGCATCCCGAGGGCTACCTCGAGGGCTTTGCCAACATCTACGCCGAGGCCGCGCAGGCGATCCAGGCGAAGCGCGAGGGCAAGCCGGTTCCGAAGGAGGTGGTCTACCCGACCATCGAGGACGGGGTGGCAGGCGTCGCCTTCGTCGAGGCCTGTGTCCGCTCGTCGTCCCGCAACGGCGCCTGGGTCACGCCCTGACCGGCACCTGCGCGCGCCCGTGGCTGGCGCGCGCCACGAAGCGCAGCGGCACGAGATGCGCCCGGGGGCCGGCCGCGACGGCGGACTCACCGGTGACGCGCGGGATCAGCTGCGCGGCCAGGGCCATGCCCACCGCGTCGAGGTCGGCGTCGAAATACGAAAGGGCCGGGACCAGCCCGCGCGCGTCGAGGACGGGAAAGGTGCAGATGATCGACACGTCCCGGCCAATCCTGAGGCCGAGATCGGCCAGCTCTGAGTAGAGCGCGCTGGCGAGGCATTCGTGCGTCGCCAGCACCGCGGTCGGCGCACGCTCGGCTGAGGCGAAAAGCGCGCGATCGGCATCGGTCAGCCGTCCGTCGCGCAACGAGAGCATCCGTACGGCCTTCGGACCGAGGCCCATGCATTCGGCCTCGGCACGGAGCACGTTGCAGGCGGTGGTCTCGTAGTTGAAGGGTGATGCGCCGGTGGCGAGCGCGATCCGGCGGTGGCCGTCCTGGACGAAGGTCCGGAACGTCTCGGCGGCCATCGTCTCGAAGTCGAAGTCGACGAAGTTGAAGTCTTCGAGCCCGGCACTCCGGCCGAAGGCAACGTAGTCGACCCCGGCCGCCTTGAGATAGGTGATGCGCGGGTCGCGCTCGACCGTGCCGCTGATGATGATCGCGTCGGCGATCCGCCGCTGGACGATTCGCTGCAGGTTCTCGAGGGGATCCTCGTCGGGACCGCGGAACAGCACGATCAGGTCGAGTGACTCGCGGCGGAACATCCGGCGAGCGCCTTCGAGCACGGTGAAGAGCCCCGAATCGCTGTTCGGCGCCGAGCCGCGGGTCGGGATCACCGCTGCGACGATGCCGGTGCGCCCACTGCGCAGGCTGCGGCCCGACTGGTCGGGCACGTAGCCGGCGCGGGCGGCAGCCGCCTTCACGCGCGCCCGCGTCTCGGGATTAACGTCGGGGCGGTCGTTCAGGGCCCGAGACACCGTGCCGATCGAGAGCCTAAGCTCGCTGGCGAGCTGGCGAATTCCCATGCAACACCCTCCGAAGCGGCGCCTGGCGGCCGCGGCACCATATGAACGGCGTGTCATGCGAAAGCAATCCCGCCGCGATGCGGGTTCCGGACGGCACATCACCGGTTGGCGAATCTTTCACGAAGCCGGTGCGCCGCGCACGAATCGAGTCACGCTCGTGTCACGCGTGCAATGGTTGGTTGACAGCACACCGGACGCAAATGAGCAAAAACATGCCACAGTCGATTGAAGCCGCCCCCCCGAGAAACCTCTTCGGCGATCCTGCACCCGGCGAGCTCTTCGCCGCGATCGATCCCGATTCGCCGGCGGGACGCGCGGTGCTCGAGGCGATCGCCCGCAAGATCGGCGCGACCCGCCGGCCGGGTGCCCATTCGGACATCCCGGCCGGGGTGACCTATCTCACCCAGTTCGTGGTGCACGACCTCGACTTTCCGACACGGGACGCGCTGCCGGCGCGCAACCTGCTCGACCTCGGGCTGATCTACGGCGACGGGCCGAAGCATGATTCCTACGCCTATCAGGTGCCCGAACGAGTCCGGCGCCGGCCGGCATCTGCTGCGGCTCGGCCGCACCCGGCCGACGTCGAACTCGCCCGCCTGGGGCGCGGCGCGCGACCTGCCGCGCACCTCCTGCCCCAACCTCGATGCCCGTCCGTCGGAGACGCGCAGCGAGGTTCTGGTGCCGAACAGCTTCTCGGATTCGAACCTGCTGCTCGGGCAGATGCAGACGCTCTGGACGCTGCTGCACAACGCGATCGCCGGCCCGCTGGCTGAGAGCCGCAATCACGACGTCGCCTTCGATCTCGCCGGCCGGATCAACCGCGGCATCTACCGAGAGGTGATCCGCCGCGAGGTGCTCGGCAACTGGCTGATGGCGAAGTTCCGCGAGCGCTACACGGCCGGGACGGCGCAGCGACTGTCGGCGGCAGGGATCTTCCGCACGCCCTGCGAGTTCATGGCCGGGGTGGGCCGGCTCGGGCACGGGCTCGTGCGCGAGATCTACGCGCTCAACGAACAGACGCAGGTCGCGGGGCTGCGCGACCTGATCCGCCAGACCAGCACCGGCCGGCCGCACGACATGCCGCTGACCGAGGACTGGCTGGTCGACTTCTCGAACTTCTTTGCTATCGGCTCCTCCGTTCCGCAGCGAACCCGGGCGCTCGGGCCGCATGTCGCGCGCCCGTTCTCGACCGGGCTGGGGGTGGGAACGGACGGGTTGGCCGATGGTCTCGTCCTGCGCGACCTGTTTGCCAGTTCGCGCGGTGGGCTGCGCTCGGTGCGATCGCTGATCGCCGAGGCGACCCGGGTGGAGCCGCGCCTTTTCGAGGGGTGCTTCGCGCAGGACGAGACCGCCTGGACCGCCGCCGTCGGCGCCTGGCTGGCCGACACCGGGCTCTCGGCGGAGGACGCCGGCCGGATCGCCTCCGACCCGCCGCTGACGCTGTTCCTGATGCTCGAGGCCGAGGCCGACACCGGCGGCAAATCGCTCGGCGGACTCGGCTCGGTCATCATGGGCGAGACGATCGCCGCCGGCCTGCCGGCGGAGGATGCCGATCCGGCGCTCGACGTCGCCCGCGCCGTCGTCTTCGGCGACAGCCCGCCGCGCACGATGGACGAGGTGATCCGTTTCCTGCAGCGGCACTACCGCTTTGCCGAGGGTGCCCGGCTGCATTCCCCCGAGGGCGCGCCGTCCGGCGCTCCCGATTCCCATTCCGCTTCTGGAGGTGCTCCCGTGCTCGACATTCAGACTGCCACCAAGCCGCTGATCCCGCGCATCGACGTCGCCGACTACATCGAGATGGGCCGTCTGGTCGCGCAATGGGCGACCGACCATTCCAGCTGGCCGAAGGACGTCGACGAGCTCAAGACGCAGCTCGACGGCATCGCCACGGTGCCGGACCGGATCAAGAGCGTCGAGTTCGTGCAGAGCACGCTCGACCACCTGATCCTGCGGCTGCCGGTGAAGGAGATGATCGAGGAGAGCCTCGACCGCATGGGCGACCCGAACGGGCGACAGCCGCTATCCGCTGCCGCAGTTCTACTCCGACTTCTATCGCCCGGGGTTCGCGCCGGTGATGACCCCGCTCGACACGCTCTTCGCCCGCGTCGGCGACTACACGATTGCCCAGTGCCGCTGAGGCACCGGGCTCACGCCGCAACCGTTGCGTCCGGTTGCTTCCTCCTGACCAACTCGGCGGCTGGCCTTGCCAGCCGCCTTTTTTTCTGCTCGCACTGTTCGCGTGCGAGCGGGCAGCTAAGATGCTGATATAAAAGAATTTCGAGAAAAAAGATTCATCGGATTTTAACCGATGGCCGCATCTCGCGGCGGCGTCCTAACCCTGTCCCATGCGGTTCCAGGCGTCGAGGCCGGCGATCTTGTAGCCTTCGGCCAGCGTCGGGTAGTTGAAGGTGTTGTCGACGAAGAAGTCGACCGTGCCCTTGAGGTTGATGACGGCCTGGCCGATGTGGACGAGCTCGGTCGCGCCCTCGCCGACGATGTGCGCGCCGAGGAGCCGCCGGCTGTCGAGCGCGAAGATCAGCTTCAGAAAGCCCGCGTTCACTCCCATGATGTGCCCGCGCGAGGTCTCGCGGAAGCGGGCGATGCCGCATTCGTAAGCGATGCCGCTCCGGCGCACCTCCTCCTCGGTCTGCCCGACCGTCGAGATCTCCGGCACCGCGTAGATGCCGTAGGGAAAGCTCTCCGGAGCCGGCGGCAGCGGCATGCCGAAGGCGTGGCAGGCCGCCACGCGGCCCTGCTCCATCGAGGTCGAGGCGAGGCTCGGGAAGCCGATGACGTCGCCGGCGGCGTAGATGTTCGCGACGCTGGTCTGGAAGGTGCGCGGATCGACCTTGAGCCGGCCGCGGCTGTCGACCTCGATGCCGACCGCGCCGAGGTTCAGTGCGTCGACGTTGCCGGTGCGCCCGGCGGCGTAGAGCAGGATCTCCGAGCGCACCCGCCGGCCGTCCTTGAGCGTGACCTCGACGCCGCGCTCGCTGCTCGCGATCGCCTCGACGCCGCAGCCGAGCCGCACGCCCATGCCGCGGTCGCGCATCTGGTGGATGAAGTCGTCGACGATCTCGCGGTCGATGAAGTCGAGGATGGTGTCGCGCGGCTCGATCAGCGTCACCGGCACGTCGAGTGCGGAGAAGATCGTCGCGTACTCGACCCCGATCACGCCGCCGCCGACCACGATCAGCGTGCGTGGCAGGTGCTCGAGCTCGAGGATCTCGTCGCTGTCGAAGACCCGGGTGCGGTCGAAGGGGACGTTCGCCGGCCGGTGCGGGCGGGTGCCGGCCGCGATCAGCGCATGGTCGAAGCCGACGTGGCTGACCTCGCCCGAGTCGGCGGTGAGCTCGACCTCGTTCGGGCCGGTGAAGCGCGCCTCGGCGAAGGCGCTCCGCACCATGTTGCGCATGAACTGGTGCTGCAGCACCTCGACCTCGTGGTCGAGGGTCTTGTGCAGCCGCTGCACGAGGTCGGAGGCCGAGATGTCCTGCTTGACCCGATAGCCGCGGCCGTAGAAGCCGCGCTCGCGCCAGCCGGAGAGGTTGAGCACCGTCTCGCGCAGCGTCTTCGACGGGATGGTGCCGGTATGCACCGACACCCCGCCGAGCCGCCGGCCGCGGTCGACGACCAGCACCGACTTGCCGAGCTTGGCCGACTGCACCGCCGCCCGCCGCCCGGCCGGGCCGCTGCCGATCACCAGCATGTCGATCTGGTCCATCAGGCTCTCCCCCCCGGGGCTTCCGCCAACCAGCAAAACGGAGGAAGGCGCCGCAAAGCAAGCCCGGCAGCCGCTCCGGCGCGCGCGTCGCCGGCTGCTGCCCAGAATATGGGCGCTTAGGGCCAGTGTCAGGGCCAGTGATCGGGTTCGGCTCGCTTGAAGTGCTCGGCCATGAAGTCGACGAAGGCGCGCAGCTTGGGCTGGATGAAGCGCCCCTCGGGATAGACCGCGTGGATCCCGAGGGGGTCGGCCGGGCGATCGGCGAGGATCTCGACCAGCCGCCCGGCGGCGATGGCGTCGCCGATCATGAACGAGGGGATCCGCGAGATGCCGAGCCCGGCCTCCGCCGCCTTGAGCAGCGCCTCGCCGTTGTTGGCGGTGAGCCGCCCGCCGACGCGGACCTGCCGCTCCTCGCCGGAGGGGCCGCGCAGCCGCCAGAAGTTGCCGCTGGAGAGCTGCGAGTAGTGCAGGAGGCGGTGGTGGTTGAGCTCGTCGATGTCGCGCGGCGTTCCCATCTCGGCGAGGTAGGCCGGCGAGGCGGCGATGACGCTGCGCGCCACCGCGAGCTTGCGCGCCTTGAGCGCGCTGTCGGCGAGGGTGCCGATGCGGATCGCGACGTCGAATCCCTCGGCGACCAGCTCCACGAAGCGGTCGTCGAGCACCATGTCGATGTCGACCTCGGGGTAGGCGCAGAGAAAGCGCGCGACCGCCGGCGACAGCTGGCGGATACCGAAGTTGACCGGCGCCGACACCTTGAGCGCGCCGCGCGGGGTCGCCTGCATCGCGGTGACCATGCTGTCGGCCTCGGCCGCCTCGGCCAGCACCTTGCGGGCGCGGTCGTAGTAGGCGAGCCCGACCTCGGTCGGGCTGACCCGCCGGGTGGTGCGGTTGAGCAGGCGGACCGCGAGCCGGACCTCGAGCGCCGAGACGTGCTTGGAGACGGCCGACTTCGACAGCCCCATCCGGCGCGCCGCCTCGGTGAAGCCGCCGTGGTCGACCACCTGCACGAAGGCTCCCATCTCGGTCAGGCGGTCCATGCGCTCCCTGTCGACCGTTCGCCGCGCGTGACGATAGGGGAGCCCGCAGCCGGGCGCAAACGCGCACGCGAGCCCGGCGGGGAGCCGCCGGGCGCGCCCGGCGGAGTCGTGCCTTGCCGGGCGCGTTCCTGCGGAATAGACCTCCGGGGGACCGGCTCGCCGAGGTGGCCAAAGGGGGAGTGAAGACGATGACCATGACGCGCAGGGAGGTTCTCGAAACGTCCGCCTACGTGACCGCGGCGGCGCTGGCCTCCGGTTTCGGCGGCAGCGCCCGCGCCGAGGACGCCGCCTTCGACATCGACGCCGCCTTCGCCGGCTTCATGGCCGACATCGGCGGCATCGGCCGAGGACGGCGGCGGAACGGTGACCTTCACCGGCAGCGATCCGATCCTGCGCAGCCACTTCCGCATCGGCACCTCGATGGCGCTGCCGGCGATGGCGGCGGCGGTGGGCGCCGCGGCGATCTGGAAGGAGCGCACCGGCGAGGGCCAGGACGTGGCGCTCGACCTGCGCGAGGCGGTCTACAACGTCAACCCGCTCCTGACGCCGGTGATGCAGCACCGGCTCGCGGTCGGCGCGGTCGACCCCAACGACCCGGTGGCGCTCGGCTTCAGCTTCACGCCGACGATCAACGGCAATCTCTACCAGGCGCCGGTCGGGCTCGGAAACCCGTTCTCCTTCGTGCCGTTCCGTACCAAGGACGGCCGCTACATGAACATCACCGCGGCCTACCCGCACCTCAACGACCGGGCGCTGAGACTGCTCGGCACCGTGCCGGACCGCGAGGCGATCGCCGCGGCGGTCGCGACCTGGAACGGCGCGGAGCTCGAGGCGGCGATGTTCGAGAGCGGCACCGTCGGGGTGATGCACCGCTCGACCGAGGAGTGGCTGGCGCATCCCGAGGGCGCGCATCTGGCGCAGACCGAGCTCATCGAGATCCGCAAGGTCGCCGACGGCGATCCGGTGCCATGGACCGCGGACCCGACGCAGCCGCTGTCGGGGATCAAGGCGCTGTCGCTGACGCACGTGATCGCGGGCTCCACCGCGGCGCGGACGCTGTCGGAATACGGCGCCGAGGTGCTGCACATCATGCGCGACCAGTCGTTCGAGCACGAGGCGATCTGGACCGACGTCAACATCGGCATGCGCTCGGCCAACCTCGATCTCAACCGGTCGGACCAGAACGCGGCGCTGGCGGCGCTGGTGCCGGACGCCGACGTCTTCATCGACGGCTTCAGCGGCCGCGGCATCGAGCGGCTGGGCTTCGGCATCGACGCGGTGACCGAAGGCCACCGCGGCATCGTCTACCTGACGGTGCGCGGCTACAGCTGGGACGGACCGTGGCGGGACGTGCGCACCTTCGACATGGAGGCGCTGGCGACGACGGGGTTCACCGTCGCCGAGGGTTCGGGCGGCTTCCCCGACTTCGGCGCCGCCTACGCCGACCCCGCGGGCGACGGGCCGCCGCCGGCCTTCCCGCCGACGCTGGTGATGAACGACTATATCGCGGGCTACCTCGGGGGCGCGGGGGTCATCGCCGCGCTGCGCCGGCGCGCGGCGGAGGGCGGCAGCTACCACGTGCACGTCAACCTCGCGCGGGCCGCGATGTGGTACGCGAGCCTGGGAAGCTTCCCGTCCACCGATTTCGAGCCGGGCGCCGACAACCTGATGATCGCGCCGGAGACGATCACGTTCGAGTCTCCCTACGGCAGGGTCACGCGGCTCGCGCCGATGGCCAAGCTCTCCAAGACCCCCGGCAAGTGGCAGGATCCGCTCCTGACGGTGCGGGGCAGCGATCTGCCGGTGTGGAAGGGCCAGCTGTGACGGCCTGGCGGCGGCTCGCGCTGGCCGGTGCGGCGTTGACGCTCGGCGCGGCGGCCGAGGCGCAGACCTACCAGACCCCGAGTTCCCTGGACGAGGGGAAGTACCCGCTGCTCCTCGACGGCACGCTCTCGGGCGACGGTGACCTGAAGGAGGACAACGCGCCGCATTCCGGGCTGTTGCGGTTCCCGTCGGTCATGGATCCGTGGGACGCCTTCAAGGCCGACGTGCGCGCCAAGACCGGCATCAGCTTCGGCGGCTCCTGGGGGGTGCTCTACCAGAACTACTCCGAGCTCTCGCCGTTCCTCGGCGGCACCGAGCACGATTCGGTGGGGCAGAAGTTCACCCTGAACCTGTCGCGCGAGATGTGGCGCGCGGGCACCCCCGACGCGCTGAGCTTCGACCTCGTCGTCGAGGACCGCGGCGCGATCGGCACCGACAACCCGCCGTTGCAGGCGGGGCTCCTGACCGGCTCGATCGTGCCGACGGCGGCGACCTGGGGCGACTTCGATCTCGGGATCACGCAGGCCTACATCCGGCAGAACCTGATGGGCAACAAGATCCAGTACACCGTCGGCAAGATCTTCGCGCCGAACTTCATCGACGCCTATCCGTTCTTCGACGACAACCGGCAGTTCCTCAACCAGAGCTTCTCCACCAGCCCGACCATCGCCTCGCCGCTGCGCGGCGCCGGCGCGGTGGCGACGGTCTATCCCACCGACGGCGGCCTCTATCTGCTCGGCGGGGTCTATTCGGCCAACAGCAGCGACACCGGCTTCACCCTCGACGAGGCCTTCGACACCGGCGAGCTCTTCTACCAGTTCGAGGTCGGCTGGAGCGCACTGGCGCGCACCGGCGTGCCGATCCAGGCGCGCGGGCCGATGGATTCGAACAACATCCACCTGACCGGCTGGTACAAGGACGCCCAGCCGGACCAGTCGAACCCGACGCTGCAGCCGCAGGCGCGGGGACTGGCGTTCAACGCGAACATGACGGTGGGCGACAACCTGATGTGGTTCGTGCGCGCCGGCATCTCCGACGGCTGGGTCAACGACCGCGCGATGTCGGTCGGCTTCGGCTGGCGGCCCACCGAGCAGTATTCCGACCTCTTCGGCGTCGGCCTCGGATGGGTGCGCCCGAACACCGACGTGGTGCCCGAGCCCTTCCAGCGCGAGCAGGTCAACGCCGAGGCCTTCTACCGCTTCCACCTCACCCCCAACCTCGCGATCACCCCCGACCTGCAGTCGATCTGGAACCCGTCGCTCAACCCCGGCGTCGACCAGCTCTGGGTGGCGAGCCTCCGCGCCAGGGTGACGTTCTGAGGGGAAGCGCCTGCGGGGGTCGCTCAGCCCGCCTTGCGCCAGACCACGGTCCGGTGCGGGGCATGCGCGGCGATCGCCGCGGCGCCGGCGTCGAAGTCGATGCCGGGCAGCGGGCTCAGCGCGTCGAGCAGGCCCTCGGCGCCTTCCGCCCCGAGCGGAATCGTCACCCGCGTGCCGTCCTCGGCGGTGATGACCCAGGCGTGCGCCGAGGCGCTGGGAACGTGCGGCCGCGAGACGAGCTCGACCCGCACCACCGACGGCAGGTCGATCACCCCGCCGGTCCGCGGCCCGAGGTAGACGATCCGCGCCTCGTCGATCACCACCACCCCCTCGGCCGGTGCATCGGGACTGAGCCGCAGCCGCCGCACCGCGCCGCGCAGGAGGCCGAGGCTCGCCCCCGCGAGCAGCAGCCCGAAGACGAAGAGCGCCGGCTCGACCCGGCCGTAGCCGCGCGCCGCGAGCCAGACGCCCGAGACCCCGAGCACGCTCCAGCCGATCGGCTCGCGCCACTGGCGGAGGCGCAGGGCGAGCTCCGGCCGGAGGAAGCTCATCGCCGGTTCCTCATTGCCAGTCCCTCGTCGCCAGTTCCTTCATCGCCAGTCCCCCAGCGCCGCCTGCCAGAGCGTCAGCGCCGCGCAGGCCGCGGTGTCGGCGCGCAGCACCCGCGGCCCGAGCGTCACCGGCGTCACGTGCGGCAGGCTCCGCAGGCGCTGCGCCTCCTCGGGCGCAAAGCCGCCCTCGGGTCCGGTCAGCACTGCCCATGGCCCGGGGCTGGCGGCGGCAAGCGCTTCGCGCGCCGGCGGCGCCTCGCGCGCCTCGTCGCAGAACATCAGCTGCCGGCCGGCGTCCCAGCCGTCGAGGAGCGCCTCGAGCCGCACGGGCTCGGCCACCTCCGGCACGAAGGTCTCGCCGCACTGCTCGGCCGCCTCGACCGCGTGCGCGCGCAGCCGGTCCGCCCGCACCCGCCCGGCGGCGGTGAAGCGGGTGAAGACCGGCTGGATGCGCGCCGCGCCGAGCTCGGTCGCCTTCTCGACGATGAAGTCGGTGCGCGCCTTCTTGATCGGCGCGAAGAGGAGCCACAGGTCGGGCGGCTGCCGCTGCGGCCGGCTCGCGGTCAGCGCCACCAGCCGCCCGCCGCGCCGGCCGGCCTCGATCACCTCGGCCGTCCATTCGCCGTCGCGGCCGTTGAACAGCGCCACCGGCGCGCCGGGGCCGAGGCGCATCACCCCGAAGAGGTAATGCGCCTGCCCGGCGTCGAGCGGCACCTCGGCGCCCGCGCCGAGGTCGGCGCGCACAAAAAGCCTGATCTTTCCCGCGATCTCTGCCATAGACTGTGCCCGATGACGCGCCAGACTATGCCAGGCCGGGTGGCCGAGGGAAGAGTGGCGGACGCGGTCCGCGGCAACTGGGTCGACCGGCGTGCGCCGGCGGGCTGGCGGCCGTATCTGCGGCTCTCGCGCGCCGACCGGCCGATCGGCACCTGGCTCCTGCTGATCCCCTGCTGGTGGGGGCTGCTGCTCGCCGCCGCCGGGTCCGCCGGCCTCGCGCCCTTCGACGCCTGGATCGCGCTCGGCTGCGCGCTCGGCGCCATCCTGATGCGCGGCGCGGGCTGCACCTGGAACGACCTCACCGACCGCGACTTCGACGCCCGTGTCGCCCGCACCCGCTCGCGGCCGCTGCCGTCCGGCCAGGTCACTCCGCGCCAGGCCGCCGGCTGGATGCTGGTGCAGGCCTTCCTCGCCGCGGCGATCCTCTGCACCTTTCCGCTGCCGGCCTTCGCGCTCGGCATCGCCTCGCTCGCGCTCGTCGCGATCTATCCCTTCGCCAAGCGCTTCACCTGGTGGCCGCAGGTCTTTCTCGGGCTCGCGTTCAACTGGGGCGCGCTGCTCGGCTGGGCCGCGCATGCCGGGAGCCTCTCGGTTGCCGCGGGCCTGCTCTACGCCGCCGGCATCGCCTGGACGCTGTTCTACGACACCATCTACGCGCACCAGGACCGCGAGGACGACGCGCTGATCGGGATCAAGTCGACGGCGCGGCTGTTCGGCGGCCGCACCCGGCGCTGGCTGCTGCTCTTCCTGTCGGTCGCGACCGTGCTCGCCGCGGCGGCGGTGCTGGTGGCGATCCCCGGAACGGTGGGGCGGGTCGCCGCCCTCGCCGGGGTCGCGGGTTTCGCGGCCCACCTCGGCTGGCAGCTCGGCCGCCTCGACATCGACGATCCCGAGGTCTGCCTGACGCTCTTCCGCTCCAATCGCGAGGCCGGGCTGATCCTGACGGCGGGGCTCTTGGCGGCGGCGATCCTGACCGGCCTGTGACCGCCGCCCGGCTTGATCGGCGCCCGGCTTGATCGGCGACGGCTTTTTCACTAATGACCGCTGGCTGACCCGGGAGACGCCATGCGCGCGCGCGCAATCCTCTTCGCCGTTGTCGTGCTCGCCGGCGCGGTTTTCGGCGGCTGGAAGCTCGCGCAGCGTGCGGTCGGCTGGTACGAGCAGGCGGTCGCGGCGCAGAGCGGGACGGCACTCGCGGCTGCCGGGCAGAGCTGGGCGAGCGTCACCGTCGACGGGCTGAAGGTGACGCTGAACGGCGAGGCGCCCGACGAGAGCAGCCGGTTCAGCGCGGTCGAGGTCGCCCGCCAGGTGGTCGATCCCGCCCGGCTCGCGGATGCGACGACGGTGAAGGCATCGCCGCCGCTGCCGCCGGCGCCGTTCGCGCTCGAACTCCTGCGCAACGACGCCGAGATCTCGCTGATCGGACTGGTTCCCGAGACCGGCGGCCGCGACGTGATCCGCTCGGCGCTGGGGGCGGGCGGCCTCAGCGAGCGCGTCACCGACCTCCTGGAGACTTCGCGCGACCCGCCACCCGACGGCTGGTCCGAGGCGCTCGGCTTCGGCCTCTCGGTGGTCGCCGAGCTGCCGCGCGCCAAGATCAGCGTGGCGCCGGGCCGGGTCGGCGTGGTGGCGGTCGCCGACAGCGACACCGCCCGCGAAGCGCTCGAGGCCAGGCTCCGCCATGCGGCGCCGGGCAAGGTGGCGCTCGATCTCGACATCTCCGCCCCGCGCCCGGTGATCAGCCCGTTCAGCTTCGGCTTCGCGGTCCGCGGCGGACAAGGCGTGCTCGAGACCTGCAGCGCCGACACGCCCGAGTCGGCGGCGCGCATCCTCGCCGCGGTCCGGGCGGCCGGGCTCGCCGGGCCGGCCGACTGCCGGATCGGTCTCGGTGCCCCTTCCGCCGGCTGGACGGCGGCGGTGGTGCGCGGGCTCGAGGCGCTGCGCCAGCTCGGCGGCGGTGAGTTCACGCTCCAAGACATGGCCGCGCAGCTGACCGGCCCCGCCGGCACGCCGCCCGAGAAGCTCGCGGAGGTGAGCGCGGCGCTCGACACGGCGCTGCCCGACGTCTTCGCGCTGAAGTCGGTGATGCCGCCGGTCGCGAAGGACGCGGACGCCGCGCCTCCGGTGCATTTCACCGCGGCGCTGGCCGCGGACGGCACCGTGCGGCTGTCGGGGGCGGTGCTCAACGACACCTCGCGGCAGGCGATCGACAGCTATGCGCGCTCGCTCTTCGGGCATGACCGGGTCAGCGATGCGACCGCGACCGACACGGCGCTGCCGGACGGCTGGCCGGTGCGGGTGCTCGCGGGGATCGAGGCGCTGTCGATGCTGAAGGAGGGCACGCTCGACGTGACGACCGACGAGGTGACGCTCGACGGCTGGGGCATCGAGCGGGGGCTCGACACCGAGATCGCCGCTGAGCTGGCCGAAAAGCTCGGTCCCGGCGCCGCGACGGTCAAGGTCGCCTACAACGCCGATGCGGCCGCGGCCGCGCTCGAGGCGATGCGCCCGCGTCCGGAGATCTGCGCCGACCAGATCGGCGCGATCCTCGACGCCGATTCGATCCAGTTCGCGCCCGGCTCGGCCGACATCGACCCGGGCAGCCGCGGGGTGATCGCGGCCATCGCCGACGTGCTGCGCGGCTGCCCCGGGGCCGACTTCGAGATCGGCGGCCATACCGACGACAAGGGACCGGCGGAGGCGAACCGTTCGCTCAGCGAGGCGCGGGCGCAGGCGGTGCTGGCGGCGCTGCGCGCGCAGGACCTGCCGCTGGTGCGGCTGGCCGCCCGCGGCTTCGGCGCCGACGATCCCGTGGCCGACAACGCAAGCGAGTCCGGGCGAGCGCAGAACCGCCGGATCGAGTTCACCCTGATCGACCCCGGAGGGGCGGGAGAGGGCGAGCCCGGCGCGGCGGCGACGGCTGCTGCCGACGAGGAGATGCCGGCCGCAACCGCTTCCGGCGAGAGCGATGCGCCGGACGAGACCGGCGCGGAGGCCTGTGCGGCCGACGCCGAAGAGGTCCTCGCCGGCAAGCAGGTCGACTTCGCGCCCGGCGCGTCGACGATCGGCCCGGAGGGGCTGAAGGTCGTCGCCTCGGTCGCGGAGGCGCTGAAGAGCTGCCCCGAGGCGGCGCTCGAGATCGGCGCCTATACCGACGCCCAGGGGTCCGAGAGCGGCAACCTGCGGCTGAGCCAGGAACGCGCCGACGCGGTGCTCGCGGCGCTGCAGGCCGAGGGCGGGCCGCTGCCGGCGCTGACTGCGCACGGTTACGGCGAGGCCGATCCGGTCGCCGACAACGCCACCGAGGAGGGCCGCCGGCAGAACCGGCGCATCGCGGTCACCGTCATTCCCGACGA
The DNA here is from genome assembly GCA_963737485.1 of uncultured Alphaproteobacteria bacterium. Taxonomy (GTDB): domain Bacteria; phylum Pseudomonadota; class Alphaproteobacteria; order Rhodobacterales; family Rhodobacteraceae; genus Amaricoccus. The sequence continues at coordinate 480,370 of CAVTSR010000006.1, forward strand.
GGGGGACGGCAGTGGGGCGGACAGCGCGGGCGTGGCCGAGGGCGACATCGACGAGGCCGCCGCGGACAGCGCCTGCGGCGCCGGCATCGCCGCCGCCGAGGCCAAGGGGCGCATCGAGTTCACCGTCGGCACCGCGACGCTCACCCCCGAGAGCAGCCCGGTGATCGAGGCGATCGAAGCCGCGCTGCGCCAGTGCCCGGACGTCACGATGGAGATCGGCGGCTACACCGACTCGGTCGGCTCGGAGTCGGGAAACCTGCGGCTGAGCCAGCAGCGGGCCGACGCGGTGCTCGCGGCGCTGCGGAGCGCGGACCTGCCGCTGCCCGGGGTCACCGCGCGGGGCTACGGCGAGAGCAATCCGGTGGCCGACAATTCCACCTTCGAGGGGCGCGCGCGCAACCGGCGCATCGCCTTCAACCTCGCGGGCGAGACCGGGACGGGAGAGGGCGATGGATCGGAATGACCTGACCCTCGCCTTCGCGGCGGCGCTGGTCGGCGCCTTCCTGCTCGGCTGGATCGCGCGCTGGCTGTTCGAGCGGATCAACGGCGGCCGGCGCGGCACGCATGTCGCCGACCTCGTCACCCAGCTCCACTCCGCCGAGGCCGAGCGGCGGCGCGCCGAGACGCTGCGCGACGAGATCGAGCAGGCCGCCGCCCACCGCATCTCCGGGCTCGAATCCGAGCTCCAGTCGACCCGGGACGCGATCGCCCGGCTCGACGGCGCCGACCCGCGCTGACCGCGGCCGCTTTCGGGCCGCGGTCGATGCCCGGCCCCGCGGGCCGGCTCAGGCCAGCGTGTAGGCGGTCTTGACCGTGGTGTAGAACTCCTGGGCGTAGTGCCCCTGCTCGCGCGGCCCGAAGCTCGACCCCTTGGACCCGCCGAAGGGGACGTGGAAGTCGACCCCCGCCGTGGGCAGGTTGACCATCACCATCCCGGCCTCGGAGTTGCGCTTGAAGTGGGTCGCGTATTTCAGCGACGTGGTGCAGATGCCGGCGGAGAGCCCGAACTCGGTGTCGTTCGCCACCGCGAGCGCCTCGTCGTAGTCCTTCACCCGGATCACGCTGGCCACCGGCCCGAAGATCTCCTCGCGGCTGATCCGCATGTCGTTCGACGCGCCCACGAACAGCGCCGGCGCCAGGAAGAAGCCTTCGTTCGATCCCTTCACCCGCTCGCCGCCGACGAGCTCGGCACCCTCGTCCTTGCCGATCCTGATGTAGCTCTCGTCCTGGTCGAGCTGGCTCTGGTCGACCACCGGGCCGATCTGCACCGAGGGGTCGAGCGGGTCGCCGACCTTCAGCGCCTGCATCTTCTCGGTCAGCCGCTTGACGAAGCGGTCGTGGATGCCGTCCTGCACGATCAGCCGCGAGGAGGCGGTGCAGCGCTGGCCGGTCGAGAAGAAGGCGCCGTTGAGGCAGGCGTCGACCGCGACCTCGAGATCGGCGTCGTCGAGCACCACCATCGGGTTCTTGCCGCCCATCTCGAGCTGGAACTTGCGCATCAGCTTGATCGACGCCTCGGCGACCCGCCGGCCGGTGCCGACCGAGCCGGTGAAGCTGATCGCCTTGATGTCCCCGGAATCGAGGATCGCCTGCCCGACGGTCGAGCCGCGGCCCATGACGAGGTTGAGCACCCCCTTGGGCAGCCCCGCGCGGTGCAGGATGTCGACGATCGCCCAGGTGCAGCCCGGCACGAGGTCCGCGGGCTTGATGACGACGGTGTTGCCCCAGGCAAGCGCCGGCGCCATCTTCCACGCCGGGATCGCGATCGGAAAGTTCCACGGCGTGATGATCCCGACCGGGCCGAGCGGCTCGCGGGTGATCTCGACCCCGACGCCCGGCCGCACCGAGGGCAGCAGCTCGCCCGAGAGCCGCAGGCACTCGCCGGCGAAGAACTCGAAGATCTGCGCGGCGCGGACCGTCTCGCCGACGCCTTCGGCCAGCGTCTTGCCCTCCTCGCGGGAGAGGAGCTTGCCGAGCTCGTCCTTGCGCGCGACGATCTCGGCGGCGGTCTTCTTGAGGATCTCGTGCCGCTGCAGCGGGTTCGAGCGACTCCAGCCCGGGAAGGCGGCCTTGGCCGCGGCGATCGCGCGGTTCGCGTCCTCGGCGGTGCCGCGGACGTACTGCCCCACCACCTCGCCGGTGTTGGCGGGGTTGACGTTCGGCGCCGCTTCGCCCTCGACCCATTCGCCGTCGATCAGGTTGCCGTGCAGGTCCATGCCCCATCCCCTCCTTTTGCGACAGGCCCGGTATATAGCCGCGCGTGGAGGAGAGGAAACCTCGGGATGCCGGGAATCGCCAGCGCCTCTCTCCACGCGGTGCTTGACCGGTGGCCTCGTTCGCAGGAAGACCCGCACGCGGGATCGCACGGGAGGGAAAGATGGCCGACAGAGCTGCGGAGACCGTTGCCCGGCGTGAGCGGCGACCCGCTCGACAAGTGACTCGCCGCCCTGGCGCTCGACGAGCCGGGGTAGGCGGCACGCCGAGGGGGCCGCGGTCGTGCTGATGGCGGCCGAACGATCGCAGGTGCTTCTCGTCGACGTCCAGGAGCGGCTGCTGCCGGCGATGGCGAACGCGGGCGAGGTCACCGCCAACGCCGCGCTGGTGCTGCATGCGGCACAGGCGCTGGGCGTGCCGGTGACCGTCTCGGAGCAGTACCCCAAGGGTCTCGGCCGGACCATCCCGGCGCTGCGCCAGGCCGCCGGCGGCGAGCCGATGGAGAAGATCGAGTTCTCCTGCCTGCGCAACCGGGGCCTCGCTGAACGCCTGCGCGGTCCGGACCGGCCGCAGCTGGTGGTGGCCGGGATCGAGGCGCACGTCTGCGTGCTGCAGTCGGTGATCGACGCGCGCGAGGAGGGCTTCGAGGTCTTCGTCGTCGCCGACGCCACCGGCTCGCGCAGACCCGAGAGCCGCGAGCGCGCGCTGAGCCGCATGGCCGCCGCCGGAGCGCAGGTGGTCACGGCGGAGATGGCCGTCTTCGAATGGCTCGAACGGGCGGATGTGCCGCAATTCCGCGAGCTCTCGAAGCTGGTGCGCTGACTCCGGTCTCGGTCGCCGGGGCAGATCGTGCTAGACTGCGCGGGACCAGAAGTCGGAGGACGGCATGGCGCTTGACCGCTCGGACGACACCGAATTCGTCCGGTTCTGGAACGAGGTTCTCGAGCCGAAATTCACCCGCTACCGGCACATCCTGCAGGGCGGACTGTCGCGGCATTCGGCGGCGGTGCTGCCGAAGCTGCCGATCACCGAGGGGATGGCGGTCCTCGACGTCGGCTGCGGCTGGGGCGACATGTCGCTGCAGCTGGCCGAGAGGGTCGGGCCCTCGGGACGCGTGGTCGGCATCGACTGCGTCGACGCCTTTCTGCGGGAAGCGCGCAAGGACGCCGCGAGCAAGGGGCTTTCGAACGTCGAGTTCCGCCGGGGCGACGCCGAGGTGGCGCTGCCCGAGAAGGAATTCGACTACGTGGTTGCCCGTTTCGGGACCATGTTCTTCGCCAATCCGGTGGCGGCGTTGCGCAGAATGCGGCTCGCCCTCCGCCCGGGCGGGCGGATGACGCACATCGTCTGGCGCCGGCGCGAGGACAACCCGGCGTTCCAGGCCGCGAAGGACATCGTCCTGCGCCACCTTCCGCCGCCGGGCGAAGACGCCGAGACCTGCGGCCCGGGACCGTTCTCGATGGGCAATCGGGAGACGGTGGCGATGATGATGAAGGGCGCCGGCTACGAGGACATCGCCTTCGAGCGCGTCGACGAAAAGCTCATGGTCGGCACGACGCCGGAGGAGTGCATCGCCTTCGCGCTCGCGATCGGTCCGGCAGGCGAGGTCTTCCGCGAGGCCGGCAGCGAGCTCGCCGAAGCGAAGCGGGGCGCGATCGAGGCCGAGATGCGGGCGTATTTCGAAAGCCAGGAGCGGGACGAGAAAGGCATCTGGGCGCCGACGTCCTCGTGGGTGATCTCGGCCCGCAACCCGACCTGAGCGACAGGCGGCCGGTCGCTTTCGCCGGCGGCCAGGGCATCGCGACCGGCCTGCGATCGTGCGGATCGCCGGTCAAGCCGGCGTTGCGATCGGGTTGACCCAGGCACGGTGTGCGACGTGCACAGCCGGCACTCCGACCCCCGGAACGGTCGGCCCTTCCGGCTGACGCCCTTGCCCGTTATCCAGAGCACGGGAGCGGCCGACAGCGCCGCGGAGGGAGGTTTCGGGGAGATGACCACGACCAACGCCGATGCGGCACTCGGGCCCTGGGCCGGCCGGCCGGCGCACCGCGCCTGGCTCGCGGCCCGCGCGGACGCGCTCTTCGACGTCTTCGGCGCGCGCACCATCAACCCCAAGGGCGGCTTCTTCGAGCTCGGCCCCGACGGCGAGCCGCGGCCCGACCCCGACCCGGTGCGCCCGATCCACCTCGCCGCGCGGATGGCGCACTGCTTCGCGCTCGGCAGCCTGCTCGGGCGGCCCGGGGCGCCGGAGATCCTCGACCACGCGATGGACTTTCTCTGGACCCGCCACCGCGACCTGCGGGCCGGCGGCTACTTCTGGTCGGTCAACGACGAAGGCCCGGTGGACGCCAGCAAGCAGGGCTACGGCCACGCCTTCGTGCTCCTCGCCGCCGCCTCGGCGCTGAGCGTCGGCCACCCGCTGGCGGCCGGGATGCTCGCCGACGTCAGCGAGGTGCTCGACACGCGCTTCTGGGAGGCGCAGCACGGCGCCATCGCCGAGGAGTTCTCGGTCGACTGGACGCCGGTCCCCGGCTACCGCGGGCAGAACTCGAACATGCACCTGACCGAGGCGCTGATGGCCGCCTTCGAGGCGACCGGCGAGAAGCTCTACCTCGACCGCGCCGAGTCGATCGCCGACCTCGTCGTCCGCCGCGCCGCCGGCGCCGCCGGCTGGCGCATCCCCGAGCATTTCACCGAGGACTGGGTGGTCGATCCCGACTATTCCGGCAACGAGATGTTCCGCCCTTCGGGCACCACCCCCGGCCACTCGCTCGAATGGTCGCGGCTGCTGCTGCAGCTCTGGGTGCTCGGCGGCCGGCGGCTCGACTGGCTGCCGCAGGCGGCCCGCGCGCTCTTCGACGAGGCGATCGCGCTCGGCTGGGATCCGGTGCACGGCGGCTTTTTCTATACCCTCGACCGCGACGGTAGCCCGCTCTGGCGGATCAAGCTCTGGTGGCCGCTCTGCGAGGGCGCCGCCGCGGCGCACTGGCTGAACGAGCTCGCGCCCGACCCGGCGCACGAGGCGGCCTACCGGCGGATCTGGGGGGTGATCGACCGCGCCTTCCTCGACCGCCGCCACGGCGGCTGGCAGGAGGAATGCACCGAGGCGCTGACCCCGGGCTTCACCCTCTTCACCGGCAAGGCCGACATCTACCACGCGCTGCAGGCCTGCCTGATCCCGCTCTACCCGGCGACCGGCAGCCTGACGCACGCGATCGCCGGCGCGGGATAGGCGGGCCCCGGGGATGTCTTCGATCACCGGCGTCGCCTCGACCGTCACCGCCTCGTTCCTCGCCTCGTTCGTGGAGGTCGTGGAGGCGTTCACGATCATCCTCGCCGTCGGCGTCACCCGCAGCTGGCGCCCGGCCTTCATCGGGACCGGGCTCGCGCTGCTGCTGCTCGCCGCGCTCGTCGCGGTCTTCGGTCCGGCGCTGCGCCTGATCCCGATCGGGCTGCTGCAATACGCGATCGGCACGCTCCTGATCCTCTTCGGCATGCGCTGGCTGCGGAAGGCGATCCTGCGCGCGGCGGGCCTGATCGCGCTCCACGACGAGGCGCGCGCCTTCGCCGCCGAGACCGACGCCCTGCGCCGGCAGGCGGCGGACCGCCGGGCCGACATCCTCGCCGGCACCGCCGCCTTCAAGGCGGTGCTGCTCGAGGGCATCGAGGTCGTGTTCATCGTGATCGCGGTGGGCGCCCGGCCGGGAATGCTCCCCTACGCCAGCCTCGGGGCGCTGGCCGCCTGCATCCTGGTGCTGGTGATCGGCCTCTTCGTGCACAAGCCGCTCGCTAGCGTTCCGGAGAACACGCTGAAGTTCGTGGTCGGGCTGATGCTGAGCAGCTTCGGCATCTTCTGGGTGGGCGAGGGCCTCGGCGCCGCGTGGCCGGGGGCCGATCTGTCGCTCCTCGGGATCTTCGCCCTTCTCGCCCTCTTCTCCGTCGCCGCGGTCCGGATGCTGCGGCGGGAGGCGGCGGCGCGATGAGCGTCATGCGGACCGCGCTGGCGGAACTCCTCGGCATGTTCATCGACGACGGCGCGCTCGCTCTCCTCAACCTCGTCCTCGTGCTGGCGATCGGGCTTGCGGTGGAAACGGGTCTCGTCGGCCCGGCGGCGGGTGCGGCGATCCTCGTCGTGGGGTGCCTGCTGGTGCTTGCCGAGAGCCTCGTGCGCGCCGCGCGGAGAAATCGCAGGCGGTAGCCGGGCCGCGCCCCTCGGCAGCGGCGTGTTGCGCCCGCGCGCTTTCCCTTTATGCATGGGAGCAAGCGACAACAGGGAGACGCACATGCTTCTGAACCCGAGCCGCCGCGCGCTGCTGCGGGCCGGTGCCGCCGTCGTGCTGGCGGGGACCGCCGCCCGGGCCGGACTTGCCCAGGACATCCCGACGACGCCCGAGCCCGGTCCGATCAAGATGGGCATCGAGCCCTGGCTCGGCTACGGCCAGTGGCACGTCGCCGACAAGAAGGGCCTGTTCAAGGCGCAGGGCCTCGACGAGGTCGAGATCGTCAACTTCACCACCGACGCCGACATCAACGCCGCGCTCGCCGCCGGCCAGCTGCAGGCCGGCAACATCGCCACGCATACCGCGATGGCCTTCATCGCCGCCGGACTGCCGATCCGGATCGTCGCGCTCCTCGATGTCTCCAAGACGGCGGACGCCATCGTCTCCGACGGCTCGGTCACCGACATCAAGGGGCTGAAGGGCAAACAGGTCGCCTACGAGGAGGGCACCACCAGCGACATCCTGCTCAACTACGCGCTGGCGCAGAACGGCATGACCATCGACGACATCGTCAGGGTGCCGATGCCCGCCTCCGATGCGGGGGCGGCGCTGATCGCGGGGCAGGTGCCGGTCGCGGTGACCTACGAGCCCTACCTGACGCTCGCGATGCAGCAGAACCCGAAGGTGAAGATGATCTATTCGGCCGGCGAGAACCCCGGCCTCATCTCCGACGTCTTCGTGGTGCGCGAGGAATTCGCCAGCGAGCGGCCCGGCGCCATCGTCGCGCTGCTCAAGGCCTGGGATGCCGCCCTCGCCGACTACCGTGTCAACACCGACGCGGACCGGGCGATCATCTCCGAAGCGGTCGGCGCCAAGCCCGAGGAGCTCGCCACCGCCTTCGACGGCGTGGTCTACTACTCGCTCGCGGAGAACAAGACCGAGCTCGCCGGATCCTTCACCGGCAAGGTCCTCCCCGACGTCGAGGCGGCCGCGATCAAGGCCGGCATCCTGGCGGGCCCGGTCGACATGACCCAGGCCATCGACGGCCGCTTCGTGGATGCCGCCGCGCAATAGCGGCGCCCGCCCGGGCCGCCGCCGGCGCTTCGGCATCGGCGGCGGGATGGCGGCGTCACGCTTCACCGTCATCGCGGCCGCGGTCTTCGCGGGGCTGCTGCTCGTCTGGTGGGGCGTCACCGCCGCCGGCCTGGTGCAGCCGCTGTTTCTTCCCTCGCCGCCACAGGTGGTGCAAAGGCTCGGGGCGCTCTGGGCCTCGGGCCAGCTGCTGCGCGACCTCGGCATCAGCATCTACCGCATCAGCGTCGGCTTCCTGATCTCGACCGCGCTGGCGCTGCCGATCGGGATCCTGATCGGCTGCTACCGCGGCTGGGAGGCGGCGATCGAGCCGCTCGTCGACTTCATCCGCTACATGCCGGTGGTCGCCTTCGTGCCGCTGACCATCCTCTGGGCGGGGCCGTCGGACACGCAGAAGTTCCTGATCATCTTCATCGGCACCTTCTTCCAGCAGGTGCTCCTGATCATGGACAACGTGAAGTCGGTGCCGCGCGAGTACCTCAACCTCGGCCGCACGCTCGAGATGCCCGAGCGGCGCATCCTCGCGCGCATCGTGCTGCCTTGCGCGATGCCGGCGATCTGGGATTCGCTGCGGATCAGCCTCGGCTGGGCCTGGACCTGGCTCGTCGTCGCCGAACTCGTCGCCGCCACCTCGGGCCTCGGCTACCGGATCACCACCGCCCAGCGCTTCTTCCAGACCGACCTCATCTTCGGCTACCTGCTGCTCCTCGGCATCCTCGGCCTCGCCACCGACCAGGCGATGAAGTTCGCCGGCCGCCGCTTCTTCCGCTATCTCGACGCGCGATGAAGCCGCGCCTCGTCATCTCGGGCCTGGGGCGCACCTTCCGCACCGACCGCGGCGAGACGGTCGCCCTGAAGGGCGTCGACCTCGAGGTCGGCGAGAACGAGTTCGTGGCGCTGGTCGGCACCTCCGGCTGCGGCAAGTCCACGCTGCTCTCGATCGTCGCCGGCCTCGACGTCGAGGACGAGGGCAGCGTCACGCATCGGCGGCGCCGCGGTCGAAGGCCCCGGCCTCGACCGCGGCGTGGTCTTCCAGAGCTACACGCTCCTGCCGTGGCTCACCGCCCTCGGCAACGTCGAGTTCGCGCTCCGGGCCGCCGGCCGCTCCGCCCGCGACGCCCGCGAGGAGGCCGGCGCCCAGCTCGCCCTCGTCGGCCTTCAGGACTTCGCCGGCGCCTGGCCGAGCGAGCTTTCCGGCGGGATGAAGCAGCGCGTCGCCATCGCCCGCGCGCTCGCCTACCGCCCGGAGATGCTGCTGATGGACGAGCCCTTCGGCGCGCTCGACGCGCTCACCCGCCACCACATGCAGGAGCTGCTCACCCGCATCTGGGAGCGCCACCGGCTGACCGTGCTCTTCATCACCCACGACGTCGAGGAGGCGGTCTATCTCTCCGACCGCGTGGCGGTGATGACCAACCGCCCCGGCCGGATCAAGACGATCGTCCCGATAGACCTGCCGCGGCCGCGGCACTACGACATGGTGGCGACCCCGGCCTTCCAGGCGCTGCACCGCCAGGTGCTCGACGCCATCCGCGAGGAGTTGCTCGTCGCCGCGGGCTTTGGAGGGGCACTGGAATGACGCTGGGGAAGGACATGTGCTCGCTCGCCGGCAAACGCGCGCTCGTCACCGGCGCCAGCCGCGGCATCGGCCAGCAGCTCGCCTGGGCGCTGGCTGGCGCCGGCGCCGACGTCGCGGTGGCCGCCCGCAGCCTCGAGGCGCTGGAGCTGACGATCAAGGTCGTCGACGCGAAGATGCGGGACCCGGATCGTGCCGATCATGATGGACGTGACCCGCGTCGAGCAGATCCGGGCGGGGGTCGCGCAGGCCGCCGAGGCGCTCGGCGGGCTCGACCTGCTCGTCAACAACGCCGGGGTGGAGCAGGTCCGCGCCCGCGCTCGACGTCGACGAGGCGACCTGGGATCTGATCCTCGACACCAATCTCAAGGGCGCCTTCTTCACCGCCCAGGCCGCGGCCCGGATCATGTCCGAGGGCGCGGGCGGCGCGATCCTCAACATCTGCTCCCTGACCTCGCATCGCGGCATCCCGACCGCAGTCCCCTACGGCTCCTCGAAGTCCGGTCTCCTCGGGATGACCCACGCGCTCGCGGCGGAATGGGGGCGTTACTTCATCCGGGTGAACGCGCTTGCGCCGGGCTATTTCCACACCGACATGACCGAGCATTTCTACCTCGACCGGGAATGGCGGGCGGCGATGCTCGCAAAGCTGCCGATCGCTCGCCTGGGGCACACCGACGACCTTAGCGGCGCCGCGGTCTTCCTTCTTTCCGACGCGGCGCGCTATATCACCGGCGCCTGCCTGCCGGTCGACGGCGGCATCCTCGCCTCGATCTGAGAGCCATGACCCACATCAACCTCCACGACCTCGCGACACTCTCGGCCGCCGAGCGCCAGCGCCTCCTCACCCGCACCGAGGCCGACCTCTCCGGCATCGAGGCGCAGGTCGACGCGATCCTCGCCGCGGTGCGTGCGGAAGGCGACGAGGCCCTCGCCCGCTTCGCCCGCGACTTCGACAAGGCGCCGGTCGAGGCCGACGCCATCGCCGCGACGCCCGCCGACTTCGCCGCGGCCGAGGCCGCGCTGGAACCGGCGGTGCGCGAAGCGATGGACTACGCCGCCGAATCGATCCGCCGCTTCCACGAGGACCAGAAGCCCGAGGAGATGTGGCTGCACGAGATCCGCCCCGGCGCCTTCGCCGGCGAGCGGACGCGCCCGATCCCCTCGGTCGCCTGCTACGTCCCGCGCGGCAAGGGCGCCTTTCCGAGCGTCGCCCTGATGTCGACGATCCCGGCCCGCGTCGCCGGCGTCCCCGAGGTGGTCATCGTGACCCCGCCCGGCCCGGACGGCCGCTTCGACGCCGCCACCCTCGTCGCCGCCCGGATGTCGGGCGTCGAGCGCGTCTTCAAGGCCGGCGGCGCCCAGGGCGTCGCCGCCGTCGCCTACGGCACCGCCACCGTCCCGCGCTGCGCCAAGCTCGTCGGCCCCGGCAGCCCCTGGGTCGCCGCCGCCAAGCGCCGCGTCGCGCACCTTCTCGACACCGGCACCCCGGCCGGCCCGAGCGAGCTGATCGTGCTCGCCGACGCCAGCGCCGACGGCCGCATCGCCGCGCTCGACCTCCTGATCGAGTCCGAGCACGGGCCGGACAGCTCGGCCTATCTCGTGACCTGGAGCCGCCGCGTCGCCGAGGCGGCGCTGGCCGCCATCCCCGGCTACTGGGCGACGATGGGCGCGCAGCGCCGCGGCTTCTCCGCCACCGTGCTCGGCGGCCCGATCGGCGGCATCGTCCTCGCTCCCGACGAGGAGGCCGCCATCGCCTTCGTCAACGACTACGCCCCCGAGCACCTCGAGATCCTTTCCGACGAGCCGTTCCGCTACCTCGGCCGCATCGAGCACGCCGGCGAGATCCTCCTCGGCGCGCACTCGCCGGTGACGCTCGGCAACTTCGTCGCCGGTCCCAACCACGTGCTGCCGACCAGCGGCTGGGCCCGGACCGGCTCGCCGCTCTCGGTCTTCGACTTCGTCAAGCGCACCTCGGTCGTGCACGTCACCTCCGCCGCCTATCCCGAGCTCGCCCGCCACGCCCGGACGCTGGCGACCTACGAGGGCTTCGAGGCGCACGCGAACGCGGTATCGGAGACGCGGGACAGGCTCCTGAGGCGATAGCGCGCGCTTGCGGCCCCCGCGGGCGCGACCTACATCGGAGCGCATGAAAAACCCGCTCGAGCTCTTCCGCCGGCGCGACCGCGTGACCGTGCTCCGCCTCGAAGGCGTCATCGGCGCAGCCGGCCGCCTCGGCGGGGCCGCCCTCACCGACGCGAGCCTCGCGCCCCTGATCGAGGCCGCCTTCCGCCGCGGCCGGCCGAAGGCGGTGGCGCTGGCGATCAACTCGCCCGGCGGCAGCGCGGCGCAGTCGAGCCTGATCGCCGCCCGCATCCGCCGGCTCGCCGACGAGAAGCGCATCCCGGTGCACGCCTTCGTCGAGGACGTCGCCGCGTCGGGCGGCTACTGGCTCGCCACCGCCGCCGACCGCATCCACCTCGACCCCAACAGCATCGTCGGCTCGATCGGGGTGATCTCGGCCTCGTTCGGATTTCCCGAGTTCCTCGCCCGCCACGGCATCGAGCGCCGCGTGCATACCGCCGGCAGCGACAAGAGCATGCTCGACCCGTTCCGGCCGGAACGCCCGGAAGACGTCGAGCGGCTGAAGCGGCTGCAGGCGCAGATCCACGGCAACTTCATCGCCCAGGTGAAGGCGCGCCGCGGCGACCGTCTCTCCGGCGACGACGAGCTCTTCACCGGCGAGATCTGGGTCGGCGAGGCGGGCGTCGCCGCCGGTCTCGCCGACGGCATCGGCCACCTCGTCCCGACCATGCGGGCGCTCTACGGCGACAAGGTCCAGTTCGGGCTGGTCGCCCCGCGCCGGTCGCTGTTCCGCCGCCTGGGGCTGCCCGGCGTCGGCGAGACGCTCGACGCGTTCGAGGCGCGCGCGCTCTGGAGCCGTTTCGGGCTGACCGCGCGATGATCGCGCGGCTTCTCCTGCTCCTGATCGTCACCTATCTCGCGCTGCGTCTCGTCGGCCGGTGGCGGCCGCTCAAGTCCCCGCCGCCCGCTGGCCCCGCGGTGCAGGCGTCACGCAAGTGCCCGCAGTGCGGCACCTACGTCGTCGGCGCCAGTCCCGAGCCCTGCGACAGGGCCGACTGCAGCTTCCGCTGATCCGGCGAGGCTGCGCCGGGCGCGGCCGGCGCCGGCGGATCCGCCAGCACGCGGCCGGCGTCGGCGTCGAGCACGAAGCGCACGCCGCTCCCGGGATAGTGCAGCTCGGCGGTGCCGGCGAGCTCGCTCGACAGCGCCGCCTTGATCAGCTGCGAGCCGAATCCGGTGTGTTCCGGCGGCAGCACGGGGGGACCGCCCCGCTCGGTCCAGGTCAGGTGGAAGCGCGCTTCGCCGCTGTCCCGCGTTAGCGACCAGCGGACCATGACCCGCCCCTCCGGCACCGAAAGCGCGCCGTATTTGGCTGCGTTGGTGCAGAGCTCGTGCATCGCCATCGACAGCGCCAGCGCCGCCCGCGCCGTGATCCGGAGCGACGGACCCTCGAGCGCGATCAGCCGCCGGTCGTGGTCGAAGGGCGTCAGCACCGCCGCCAGCGCGCTGCCGAGATCGACGCTCTCCCAGTTCTCGTGCACCAGCAGATCCTGCGTCGCGGCCATCGCCTGCAGCCGGCTGCCGAAGGCGCGCAGGCTCTCCGGGGTCGCCTTGTCCTTGAAGGTCTGGTTCGCCACCGCCTGGACCGCGGCGAGGATGTTCTTGATCCGGTGGTTCATCTCCTGCAGCAGCAGCGTGCGGTGCTGCTCGGCCGAGAGCCGCTCGGCACGCGCGGCGGCGACCTCGTCCATGTAGCCGTCGATCGCCTGTGCGAGCTCGGACAGCTCGTTGCCGCCGCCCCCGCCGCCGATCCCGGTCCGGGCCGTCTCGTCGCCCTTCCGCCAGCTGGTGATGGTGGCGAGGATGCGGTGGATCGGCTGGCGGAAAAGCCGGTCGCCCACCAGCCAGGCGATGGCGCAGGCGGCGACCGCTCCCGCCGCGGCGAGCCCGATGCTGCGCCAGGTCGAGGCGAAGATCGGCGCGAAGGCCTCCGCCTCCGAATAGCTCGCCCCGACGTAGAGCCCGGTCTCGGTCGAGGCCGGCGGCTGGTAGCCGAGGATGCGCCGGGTTCCGTCCGCGCCGATCAGCGCAAACGAGCCGGGCCGCTCGGCGTGGACGTAAGTCATCAGCGGGTCGCTGATCGTGGTCCCGACGTAGCGGTCCGAGTCGGGCTCGCGAGCGAGGATGGTCCCGTCGCGGTCGGCGACCGCCATCGCGCTGCCCTGCGCCAGGTTGCGCTCGCGCAGCCGCTCGCCCAGCCAGGCGAGGTCGATCCCGGCCATGATCACCTCGGAGACCTTGCCGTCGTCGTCGACCGGCAGCGCCACCGGCAGGTAGGGCGGCTTGCCGGTCGGCGCGGTGTAAGTCCCGACCACGAAGGCATTGCGCGCGATCGCCTCCCGGAACCACGGCTCTCCGGCCACCCCGTCCGGCGGGAGGTCGAGGCCCGCGACGCAGCGGACCCGTCCTTCCGGATCGGCGACGGCAAGGCCGTCGAGCTGCGGCAGCCGCCGGGCGACCTCGGTCAGGTAGCCGCTGCAGATCGGTCCGTCGAAATCGCGCACCGCCGGCGCGAAGGCCAGCGTCTCCAGGATGCCCTGCGCCCCGGTGGCGATCCGCTCCATCTCGAGCGCCCCGAGCTGGCTGGTGCGGACCGCCATGTCGTGCACCTCGCGCTCCCGCGCCTCGTGGATCGAGGCGATGAAGTACGGCAGCGCCGCGATCGCCGGGATGATCGCAACGACCACGGTGGCAACCACCCGCTGCCGCAGCGTGAGCCGACGCGCCACTCCCCACATCGCTTACCCTCGACGTATCGCATCCGCGCTGAGCGTGCGGCACACCGTTGTTGGTTAGCACGCGGCCGAGGGGTTCGCCATGCCCTGCCCCGCGACTTGGTTTCCGCCGCGGTCGACCCGGAGTTGACGCGGGAGGGGGGACATTCCATTCTGCCGCGAGCCATTCTGCCGCGAGCGGAAAACGCGACTTTCCAGGGAGGGACAGCACTGCAGGCCCGGGTCGACGGAAGGATCGCGCTTGTCACCGGCGCGACGCAGGGGATCGGGCTGGCCGTCGCCGAGACGCTGGCCCGCGCCGGCGCCGCCGGCCTGCTGATCACCGGCCGCGACGTCGGGCACGGCGAGGCAGCGGCCGGGGCGCTGACCCGCCTCGGCGCGCCGACCGGTTTTGTCGCCGCCGATCTCGGCGACGAAGACAGCCCGAAGCGCCTTGTCGCGGCCTGCCTCGAGCGCTTCGGTCGGATCGACGCGCTCGTCAACGTCGCGGCGCTCACCGATCGTGCCGCGGTCGTCGACGGCACTCCCGACGACTGGGCCCGGCTCTTCGCGGTCAACGCCCGCGCCCCCTTCTTCCTGATGCAGGGGGCGATCACGGCGATGCGCGCGCGCGGCGAGGGCGGGTCGATCGTCAACATCCTCTCGACCAACGTCCACTGCGGCCAGCCCGACCTCGCGATCTACACCGCCACCAAGGCGGCGCTCGCCTCGCTCACCCGCAACGCCGCGAACGCCCACCGCTTCGACCGCATCCGCATCAACGGCATCAACGTCGGCTGGGCGCTGACCCCCGCCGAAGACGTCATGCAGTCGGTCACGCTCGGCAACGGCCCGGGGTGGGCAGAACGCGCCGCCGCGAACCTGCCCTTCGGCCGGCTCCTGATGCCGCAGGAGGTGGCGAACCTCGTCGCCTTCCTGATCAGCGACGCGTCGGGGCCGATGACCGGCTCGCTGATCGACCAGGAGCAATGGGTGCCGGGATCGCGCGCATGAGCCCGCCCGAGCGTCTCGGCCCGGCGCTGCTCGACCGGCTGCCGGCCGAGGTGGCGCGCCCCGCCTACGACCGCACGCGGCTTCGTCCCGGCATGGCGCACATCGGCGTCGGCGCCTTCCATCGCTGCCATCAGGCCGAGTTCACCGACGACCTGCTCGCAGCCGCCGACGGCGGCCGGGGCTTCGTCGGCGTCAATGTCCGCCCGCCGCGGCTCGGGGACGGGCTCGGCGCGCAGGACGGGCTCTACACCCGCCTCTGCCGCTCCGGCGACCGCGCCGAGCCCCGCGTCATCGGCAGCATCCTTAAGGTCGTCGACAGCCAGGATGATCCGGCGGCGGCGCTCGCGGTGCTCGCCTCCCCCGAGATCGACGTCGTCACCATGACGGTGACGGAAAAGTCCTACTGTCACCGCCCCGCCGACGGCGCCCTCGACTGGGCGCGGCCGGAGATCGCCGCCGACCTCGCCCATCCCGAGCGGCCGCGCAGCCTGCCCGGCCTCGTGGTGCGTGCGCTCGAGCTGCGCCGGCAGGCGGCCGCCGGCCCGGTGACGCTGATGAGCTGCGACAACATCCCCGGCAACGGCGTCATCCTCGGCCACGTCGTCCTCGCCCTCGCCGAACGGCAGAGCCCGGCGCTCGCGCGCTGGATCGCCGAGAACGCCGCCTTCCCCTCGTCGATGGTCGACCGCATCGCGCCGGCCACCACCCGCAGCGACATCGAGACCGTCGAGGAGCGCTGGGGCTACCAGGACCACGCCGTCGCGGTCTGCGAGCCGTTCCGGCAGTGGGTGATCGAGGACCGGTTCGCCGCCCGGCGCCCGGAATGGGACCGGGTCGGCGCCACGTTCGTCGACGACGTCACGCCGTTCGAGCAGCTCAAGATGCGGGTGCTGAACGCCGCCCAGTCGACGCTCGCCCACCTCGGCATTCTCGCCGGCTACGAGCACACCTGCGACAGCGTGGCCGACCCCAGGCTCGAGGCCTTCGTGCGGCGGATGCTGGTCGAGGAGAGCCTGCCGACGCTGCCGCCGGTGCCGGGCATCGACCCCGGCGCCTATGTCGGCCAGAGCCTCGCGCGGCTGCACAACACCGCCCTCCGCCACCGCAACCAGCAGATCGCGACCGACGGGTCGCAGAAGATCGTGCAGCGACTGCTCAACCCGGCCCGCGAGCGGCTGGCGAGCGGACGCGCCGCTCCGCTCCTCGCGATCGCCGTCGCCGGCTGGATGGCCTACCTCGTGCGCACCGCCGACCGCTTCGGCCGCGCCTGGACCGCTGACGATCCGCACGCGTCGGCGATCGCGGCGCTCGCCGACCGCATCGGCGACGATCCGGCCGGGCTGGTGGCGGCGATTCTCGCGAAGGACGCGATCTTCGCCAACGATCTCGCCGCGGATCCCGACTTCCGTCACGACCTGACCGCGGCGCTGGCGGGGTTCCTCTCGCCGCGACCGATGGACGTGGTCGTGCATGCGCTCGCCACCCACGCCTTCCCGGGATCCGTCCGATGAAGCTCGGCCTTCTGACCGCCCCCTTCCCCGACACGCCGCTCGCCGAGCTCGCCGACTGGGCCGCCGGCGCCGGCTTCGAGGCGCTCGAGATCGCCGCCTGGCCGAAGGCGGCCGGGCCGGTGCGCCGCTACGCCGGCACCAGCCACGTCGACGCCGCCGGCCTTTCCGCGAGCGAGGGACGCGAGATCGTCGCGGCGCTCGGCGAAAGCGGCCTCGCGGTATCGGCGCTGGCCTACTACCCCAACCCGCTGCATCCCGACGCCGGCCACCGCGCCGCGGTCATCGGCCACCTCAAGGCGGTGATCGCTGCCGCGGCCCGGATGGGGGTCGGCCTCGTCAACACCTTCTGCGGCGGCGATGCCGCGAAGTCCGTGGACGACAACTGGCAGGACGCGCTCACGATCTGGCCGGAGATCGTCGCCCATGCCCGCGGCGAGGGGGTGAAGCTCGCCTTCGAGAACTGCCCGATGATCTTCTCGGACGACGAATGGCCGGGCGGGCACAACATCGCCTACGCGCCGCGGATCTGGCGGCGCATCCTCGACGCCTGGGGCGGCGACGTGGGGATGAACTTCGACCCCTCGCACCTCGTCTGGCAGATGATCGACCCGGCCCGCTTCATCCGCGAGTTCGGCCCGCACATCCTGCACGCCCACGCCAAGGACCTGATGATCGACCGCGACGGCCTCTACGAGCGCGGCATCCTCTCGGAGGGCATCGGCTGGCAGGTGCCGCGGATGCCCGGCCTCGGCGAGGTCGACTGGCCCGGCTTCTTCGCCGGCCTCTACCGCGCCGGCTATGACGGGCCGGTGATCATCGAGCACGAGGACCGTGATTTCGAGGGCAGCGACGCCAGGCTCAAGCGTGGTTTCCTGCTGGCCCGGGACGTGCTTCGCCCGTACATAAGGTGACGCAAGTGACGTGAGAGAGACGGACGGAAGATCCGTCTCGACCAACCGGGAGGAAAGGATTTTCCCATGCGAACGCTTTCCACGCTCCTGACCGGCGCGGCCTTCGCCGCGGCGGCGCTGCCGGCGCTCGCCGCGGGCAGCTACACGATCGGCGTCTCGAACACCGTGCAGGGCAACGGCTGGCGCGAGGAGATGATCTGCGCGATCAAGGCGCAGGCGCTCGCCTCGGGCGAGGTGAAGGCGCTCAACATCGCCCACCGCAACACCGACGCCGCCGGCCAGTCAGAGGACATCCGCAACCTGATCTCGGCCGGCGTCGACGCCATCGTCGTCAATCCCGCCGACCCTGCCGGGATCGCCGCCGCGCTCAAGGAAGCGACCGACAAGGGCATCGTCGTCGTCGCGGTCGACCAGGCGGTCACCGAGCCCTCGGCCTACATCATCTCCAACAACCAGGAGGAATACGCCTATCTCGGCGCCAAGTGGCTGTTCGAGACCATCGGCGGCAAGGGCGACGTCGTCTACATGCGCGGCGCCGCCGGCGCCTCCGCCGACAGCGACCGCGACAAGGGCTTCAAGAAGGCGCTCGCCGAATATCCCGACGTCAAGGTGGTGCAGGAGGTCTTCACCGGCTGGCAGCAGGACCAGGGCAAGCAGCAGATCCTCGACTTCATCGCCACCGGCATTCCCTTCGACGGCATCTGGACCTCGGGCATCGACAACGTGATCGTCGATGCGCTGAAGGAGAGCGGCGCCAAGATGGTCCCGGTGGTCGGAGCCGACAACGCGGGCTTTGTCGGCCAGCTCAACAGCGTCGAGGGCCTGCAGGGCGCTGCCGTCACCAACCCGGGCTCGATCGGAGGTGCCGGCGTCACGCTGGCGCTGCAGATCCTCGACGGCAAGAAGCCCGACGCGCAGACCGTGCTGGTGCAGCCGGAGCTCTGGGAGAACGTGACCGACGCGGGCAAGGCCAAGCTCGCGGCCGCCGCCGATCCCTCGCTCAGCCCCGAGTGGCCGGTCTCGATCTCGATCCCCGACTGGACCACCTACAGCAAGGACCAGATCGTCGCGTGCAAGGGCCCCGGCGAAAGCTGAGGCCCGAAGGGAGCCGCACCGCCGCGGCTGCCCTCCCGTCCCGCAAACGCCTCGTCAGGGCCTGTCTGCCGGAGCCGCCGTCGCGTGATGCCGAAAAGAGACCGGGATCGGGAGCCGTCAAGGGGGCGCGCCTGCGCGCCCCGCCGCTTGCGGCGGCTTGCCCTTGACGGCTCCCGGGCCCGGGCTCAGGCATCGCCACGCGACGGTGGATGCGGCAGACAGGCCCGGGGCAGTTGTCTGCAGGTGGGTCCCGAGCCCGCTTCCTGCTCTACCCCACGCGTGCCTGCGGCGCGGCATCCATAGCCTCGCGTCACCGTTTCCCGTCCGGGGCCGACACCGACAGAGGCAGCGGCCGCCGCGCGGGCGGGTGGGTGGGGCGCGGCGGCCGCTGCCGGGCCGCGCAAGCGCTGCCGCCGCCCCGTGACTCCGGCCCCCATCCTCGACGCCTCCGGCATCGCGCGCAGCTACGGGGCGGTCGCGGCACTCCGCGACGCCTCGCTCTCGGTGCGTCCCGGTGAGGTCCACGCGCTGATGGGCGCCAACGGCGCCGGCAAGTCGACGCTGGTCAAGATCCTGACCGGCGCGGTCCGCCCCGATGCCGGCCGCATTCTCGTGGCCGGCCAGCCGCGCGAGCTGCGCTCCCCCGCCGGCGCCCGCCGCGCCGGCCTGATCCCGGTCTACCAGGAGCCGGCGCTCGTCCCCGATCTCGACATCGCGAGCAACCTGCGGCTCACCGACACGCCGGTCGACGCCTTCCGCGACTGGGTGCGCGCGCTCGGCATCCCCGACCTCGACCTCTCCGAGATGGCCCGTGACGTGCCGCTCGCGCACCTGCGCGTCCTCGATCTCGCCCGGGCGCTGGCGCTGGAGCCCGACGTCCTCCTCCTCGACGAGATGACGGCGGCGCTGCCGGCGAACCTCGCCGAGCGCGTGCTCGACGTCATCCGCCGCCAGGGCGCCACCGGCCGCGCGGTGATCTTCATCTCGCACCGGATGCTCGAGATCGCCGCCCTCTGCGACCGCGCCACCGTGCTGCGCGACGGCCGCACCGTCGGCGTCGTCGACATGCGCCCCGGCGCCGAGGACCGCATCGTCGAGCTGATGCTCGGCGACCGCGTCGAGCGCAGCCGCGCCGTCCGCCCGGGCGCCGCGCCGCCCGCCGGCGCCGGCCCGCCCCGCCTCGCGGCGCGCGGCCTCGGCGTCGGCGGCAAGCTCGCCGACGTCAGCTTCGAGATCGCCGACGGCGAGGTCGTCGCCCTCGTCGCCCTCGAGGGCCAGGGCCAGGACGAGCTCTTCGCCGCCCTCTCCGGGGGCATCCGCCCGACCGCCGGCACCGTCGCGGTCGACGGCCGCCCCATGGCGTTCGCCCATCCCGCCGACGCGATCGCCGCCGGCATCGCCCTCGTCCCCGGCGACCGCGCCGAGGGCCTGATGATGCAGCGCTCGGTGCGGGAGAACATCGCCCTGCCGTTCAGCGCCCGGCTGCGCGCCTGGGGCAGGATCCGCGCCGCCCGCGAGCGCCCGCGCGTCGACGAGGCCATCCGGCGGCTGCAGATCGACACCCGCGCCCAGCGCGAGGTGCAGCGGCTCTCCGGCGGCAACCAGCAGAAGGTGACGATCGCGCGCTGGATCGCCGCCGAGGCGCGCACCATCCTCTGCTTCGACCCGACCCGCGGCATCGACGTCCGCACCAAGGCCGAAATCTACGGCCTGATGCGCGAGCTCGCCGGCCAGGGCCGCTCGATCCTCTTCTACACCTCCGAGCTCGACGAGGTGCAGCGTGTCGCCGACCGCGTCGTCGTCCTCTTCGCCGGCCGCGTCGTCGATGCCTTCCCCGCCGCCATCGCCGACGAGGCCACGCTCACCCGCGCCGCCTACGGCCTCGCGCGCACCGCCCCGGCGGAGGCGCCATGATCCGCCGCCGCAAAGGCCGGGCCGCCGGCCGCGTCGACGTGGGCCCCTTGCCCGACGGGATCGCCCGCACGCGCGATCGTGCTCGCGCCCGCACGGCGATGGAAACCGCGCCATGATCGGCCGCCTCCGCCGCGAGGGCTGGGTGGCCGGGCTCTTCACCCTCTTTCTCGTCCTCCTCCTCGTCACGCGCCTGATCCAGCCCGGCTACGGCGGCAGCGACTTCGCCGCGCTCGCCCGCGCCGCCACCCCCTACGCCTTCGCCGTCGCCGCGCAGACCGTGGTCGTCATCGCCGGCGGCATCGACCTCTCGGTCGCCTCGATGATGGCGCTGACCAGCGTCACCGCCGCCCGCGCCATGCAGGGCGCCAGCGACGAGGCCGCCTTCCTCGTCGTGGCGCTCGTCCTTCTCCTCGGGCTCGCGGTCGGCGCCCTCAACGGCCTCCTCATCGTCCTCACCCGCGTCCCCGACATCGTCGTCACCCTCGCGATGCTCTTCGTCTACCAGGGCGCCGCCCTCCTCGTCCTGCCCGCTCCCGGCGGCGCTGCCGCCCCGTGGCTGAAGGCGCTCCTCACCGGCGCGCTCGGCCCTTCGTGGGTCCCGAGCGCCCTCGTCCTGCTCGCGCTTTGCCTCGCCGCCGTCTGGATCCCGCTCCGCCGCTCGAAGCTCGGCCTCTCGATCTACGCCATCGGCTCGAGCGAGCTCGCCGCCTTCCGCAGCGGCGTCCCGGTGGCGCGGACCCGCATCGCCGCCTACGCCCTCGCCGGCCTCTTCGCCGCCTTCGGCGGGCTGTCGCTGACCGCCTCCACCGGCGTCGGCGCGCCGATCCCCGGCCCGTACCTGCTCGCCAGCGTCGCCGCCGTCGTCCTCGGCGGCGTCACCCTCGGCGGCGGCAGGGGCGGCCTGCTCGGCCCGATCATCGCCGTCTTCATCCTGCGACTGGTGCGCACCGACCTCACCCTGCTCGCCGTCGACCCCAACGTCACCTCGATCGTCGAGGGCGGCATCATGGTCGTCGTGGTGATGTTCGGGGCCTGGATCGCCATGCGGGGGCGCAGACCATGACCATGACCGACACCCCCTCCGCCGGCCGCCGGCTGAAGCGCTTCATGGCCGACTACCCGCTGGTGCCGCTTCTCGTGCTGCTCGTCCTTCTGGTCGTGGTGCTGCAGATCCTGCGCCCCGGCATCGTCAACGAGCGCTGGATGGCGAACACGGTGAAATTCGCCATCCCGCTGGCGCTCCTCGCCGGCTGCCAGACCCTCGCGATGCTGACCGGCGGCATCGACCTCTCGGTCTCGACGGTGGCGACGATGGCGGCCTTCATCGTCGCCACCCAGTCGGCCATCCACCCCCCGGCCGTCGCCTTCGCGCTCGCCTTCCTGCCGGCGCTGCTCATCGGCGCCGTCAACGGCATCGGCGTCGGCGTCTTCCGCGTCCACCCCCTGATCATGACGCTGGGCACCAGCCTGATCGGCACCGGCTTCCTGCAGGTCTACCAGCGCACGGTGATTGCCTCGGGCACCAAGATCCCCGACGCCCTCGCCTGGCTCGGCACCGGCCTGACCTGGGGTGTCCCGAACGCGCTGGCGCTCTTCGTCCCGGTCGCGGCCCTGCTCATCTTCACCCTTCGCGGCACCGGCTTCGGCCGCCTGCTTTACGCCGTCGGCGACAACGAGCGCGCCGCGCGGATCTCGGGCGTCCTCTACTGGCAGGTGATCCTCGCGCTCTACGTCGTCACCGCCCTTCTCGCCGCCGTCACCGGCCTGCTCTACGTCGGCCTGATCAAGGCGCCTTCGCTTTCGCTCGCCGACCCGTTGCTGCTGCCCTCGGTGGCGGCGGCGGTGATCGGCGGCACCTCGATCTTCGGCGGCCGCGGCGGCTATGCCGGCACCATCGTCGGGGCGCTGATCCTGACCGTGCTGACCACGCTCCTCACGCTGCTGCAGATGCCCGAAGGCGTCCGCCGCATCCTCTTCGGCCTCATCATCCTCTTCGTCACCGCCGCCTACCTGCGTCTGGTCGAGGACCGCTGAGGGCCGTCCTGTCCGGCGCCGCGGTTCCCGCTTGCCGCCGGCGCCGTCGCCCGCAAGATGGCCGCGGCAACGAGGCCCGAGAAGGAGCTGCCCCATGTCCCTCGCCGTCGGCGTCATCGGTACCGGAGCGATCGGCAACGACCACATCCGCCGGATGACCGAGGTATTGCCGGGCGCGCGGGTGGTGGCGGTCAGCGACATCGACGCCGACCGCGCCCGGGCCACCGCCGCGCGGCTCGGCACCGCCCGCACGCATCCGACCGGCGAAGCGGTGATCGCCGATCCGGAGGTCCGGGCGGTCGTGGTCTGCTCCTGGGGCCCGACGCACGAGGACTATGTCCTCGCCGCCATCGCCGCCGGCAAGCCGGTGTTCTGCGAGAAGCCGCTCGCCACCTCCGAGGCCGCCTGCGAGCGGATCATCGACGCCGAGGTCGCCTTCGGTCGCCGCCTCGTCCAGGTCGGCTTCATGCGCCGGTTCGACCGCGCCTACCTCGCGATGCGCCAGAGCATCGTCAGCGGCGACATCGGTGCGCCGCTGCTCTTTCACAGCGTCCACCGCAACGCCTCGGTCCCGCCGCACATCGGCCAGGATTCGCTGATCAACGACACCATGGTGCACGACATCGACATCGCGCGCTGGCTGCTCGCCGACGAGGTCGAGGAAATCCGCGTCCTGCAGGCCCGCGTCAACCGCAACAGCGGCCCCTTGCGCGAGCCGCTGCTGGCGGTGATGCGGATGCGCGGCGGCGCGCTGGTCGACGTCGAGGTCTCGGTCAACGTCCGCTACGGCTACGACATCCGCGGCGAGGTCTCCGGCGAGACCGGCTCGGTGACGCTGGCCGAGCAGAATCCGGTGGTGATCCGCTGCGCCGGCGCCTTCGGCGCCCCGATCGACGACGACTGGAAGGCGCGCTTTCTCGACGCCTACGACGCCGAGTTCCGCGCCTGGATCGCCGCGGCGGCGGCCGGCACGGCGGCCGGTCCCAGCGCCTGGGACGGTTATGCCGCGGCGCTCGTCACCGACGCCGGCATCCGCGCGGTCGCGAGCGGAAACGCCGAACCGGTTCGTATGCGCGAACGCCCCGGCCTCTATCGCGACTGAGCGTCGGCGCAACGCCGGCGCAACACCGGCGGCAGTTCCGCGCAGGGGTGTCGGTGACGGCTTCCCGAATCCGGCCGATTAGCAGTATATCAATCAAATCAGGCAGAAATCGCGGGGTCCTCCGGGACGCAGCGACAACGAAAAAAGAGCAGGTGACATGAACGAGCGGACCTGGAACGTGGAGGATGGGGAGCATCCTCTGAGCGACGACCGAACGGTCGAAAATCATCTCTGGACGCGGCGCAGCGCGCTGGCGCTGACGGCGGGCTTTCTTGCGGCCGGCGCCACCTCGCCGGCGCGCGCCGCCTATGTGCCGACCGTGGCACCGCGGGCGAGCTATATCGTGGTCTCGAAATCGAACCGGGTGCTGGAGCTGCGCGGGCCCGGCGACAAGATGCTCAAGCGCTACGCCGTCCACCTCGGCTTCACGCCGCAGGGGCCCAAGGAGCGCTCGGGCGACGGCCGTACCCCCGAAGGGCAGTACTTCATCGATCGCCGCAACGCCCGCAGCGACTTCTACCTGAGCCTCGGCATCAGCTACCCCAACGCGATCGACATCGCCCGCGCCCGCGCGCTCGGCGTCTCGCCCGGTGGCGACATCATGATCCACGGCGGCCCGCGCCGCGCCGCCGACCGCAAGAAGGACTGGACCGCCGGCTGCATCGCGGTCAGCGACAACGAGATCGAGGAAATCTGGTCGATGGTCCCGACCGGCACCCCGGTCCTGATCCTGGCCTGAACCGCGGCGGCCGCTACTTCCCCAGGAGCTGCACCCACCAGATCTTGCCGGTGTTGGGCTCCTGGAACCAGCCGAGGCCGAGGCCGCGCGCGGCCGGATCCATGATCACCTGGCGCGTATCCTTGAAGTCGAGCCAGGTCTGCAGCACCGTCAGGTCCGAATCCGAGCCTTCCGACAGGTTCTCGCCGACCAGCTCGCCCTGGTAGCCGGCGCGCATGGCCCGCTCGCGCGGGCTGGTCA
The DNA here is from genome assembly GCA_963737485.1 of uncultured Alphaproteobacteria bacterium. Lineage (GTDB taxonomy): Bacteria > Pseudomonadota > Alphaproteobacteria > Rhodobacterales > Rhodobacteraceae > Amaricoccus. The sequence continues at coordinate 504,891 of CAVTSR010000006.1, forward strand.
GGTCGGACCCGAAGTGCCAGGCGCGCTGCTGGACGTACATGTCGCGCGCATGCGTCTCGGCCGCCGCGTTCAGTTGCGCCGAGAGCTGCACCGGCTGCAGCCCGGCGTCGAGCCGCACCGCGTTCACCGCGTCGAGATGGCGCAGGCGGATCGGATCGGCGTCCGCCGCGCTGAGCCGGCCTTCGCCGCCGCCGCTGCTGCAGGCCGAAAGCGCGACGAGGACGGCCAGGGCGGCGAGCAGCGGGCGGAGCATGATGAAATCCGTCGGACTGTGGTTTGAAAGCCGTCTCTAGCGGCTTTCCCAGGCACGTTCAAACGCTATCCGTGGCGGTCGGTCGCACCGCCATCCCAACTGTGAGTTGCGGAATCTCCCGCCCTCTGCGCCATAATGGCGCAAGAGGCAAACCTATCTGGAGACCCGAGATGACCAAGGACGCGGACGGCAAGTCCGGCAAGCTCGACCGGAGGTCCTTCGCCCAACTCGCGGCAGGCGGCGTCATCGGCGCGGCGGCGATGATGGCGGGGGGCGCCGCCTTCGCCGCCGAGAGCGACGACGTGCTGCACGACTACGTTCCCGACAGCCAGGACGGGCCGCGGCTGCTGCGCCGCATCTCCGGGCTGCACACCGAGGAATGGCAGAACCACTTCAGCTCGATCGCCAACGACGCGATCCTGGTCAACGTCGACGACCGGGTGCTGCATTACTGGGGCGCCGACGGCTTCTACCGCATCTATCCGACCTCGGTGCCCCTGACCGAGGAGATGACCCGCCGCGGCCGCACCTCGATCATCCTCAAGCGGCATGACCCCGACTGGCGCCCGACCGCGGCGATGCTGCAGCGCCGGCCCGACCTGCCGACCTACGTGCCGCCGGGGCCGGACAACCCGCTCGGCATCCGCGCGCTCAATCTCGGCTGGACCTCGTACCGCATCCACGGCACCAACGATATCCGCAAGATCGGGCGGCAGTCCTCGTCGGGCTGCATCGGCCTCTTCAACGAGCATATCGTCGAGGTCTACGACCGCGCCCAGGTCGGCACGCCGGTGCTGCTGATCTGACGCCGGCCCGGGCAACTTGACGCCGGCCACCATGCGCGCCGCGTGTGGTGGCCCGTCTCGCCCGCGTATTTTTCTTGCGTGACGGCCGCAAGCATGTGTGCTGCGGTTGCAGCCGTGCCACCCCGTGCAAGCCCGGGCGCAGTGCCGCGCGCTGTCCTGAACGCTACATCTTGCGGCCCGCGGCCCTTGCCTCACCCGGGATGTGGCTCCGACCTCGGCATATAGCCGAACGGTCCGAATCACCTGTCCGGATCCGGGGGGCAGGGCCTCGATCAGCGGTGTTGCCAGAATGACAACACCTGTGATTTACTGGAGCATGCCGCTTTCGCCGATTGAATCCACGAGGGAAAGTTGGTTAGTGTTCTGGAATTAGCTTGTCCGCTCGCAGGTCCGGGCGAGCTAGCAGTATCGCAGACCCGCACTCTGAGGAGATAAAAATGAAGCTTATCGTTAGCACTGCGGTGGCTCTCCTGCTGGCTGGCCAGGCCTTCGCCGGCAACCTCGTCTTCGAGGCCCCTGCCGAGCCGGCCGTCGTTGCGACCCCTGCGCCGATGGGTGGTTCGAACGCCGCCTGGCTGATCCCCGTGATCGGTCTCGCCGCCGTCGCCTACGCGATCTCGAACGACAACAGCAACAACAACAACAGCAACAACAACAACAACAACGGCCTCCCGAACAACTGAGCTCTCTCCCTGAGCCGCGGCAGGCCTGCGGCGCCTATCGCGAGATTTGGGGCATCGCCACGCGGCGATGCCCCTTTCTCTGTGTCTGCCTCTCATGAAAAGCGGTCGTGCAAGGCCGCTACGGCCGTTTGCGCGGCCCAGTCCCGTTCGCCCGGGATCGGCGGTCAGCCGCCGGTGTAGGGCTCGAGGATTTGCAGGTCGAGGAGATCCATCTTCGGGCCAACCCACTGCAGGCTCCGCCGCACGACGCCGCTCGCCGCGTCGACGAAGTGCAGGTTTTCGAATTTCCCGCTCGGCCCGACGCAATCCTCGCTGATGTTCACGCCCGAATAGTGCACGTCGAGGATCGTCATCTCGGCCCGCACCGGCGGCTCGAAGGTGCAGTCGAAGCTCAGCACCTCGCCCTGCGGCCCCTCGCCCGGCAGCTCGTAGACCCGCTGCACCCGCCCGGGCCAGCGTGACGGCGGGATCGCCGCCGCCAGCGGATCCGGCCCGCTGCTCCAGGCCGACAGCAAGGTCGGTCCCGAGCCCGCGCGTCCCGGTGATCTGCGCCGCGCCGTGAAGCGTGACCTCCTGCTGCAGCGCCGAGACGTAGGTCACGTAATTCCCGTTCGATGAAGCCGCGAACAACAGCGTCGGCGCCGGGTCCGACTCGAGCCGCGCGAAGATCGCCGCCACGTTCGCCCGCTCGATATCGGCGCGGGTGACCGGCTTCGGCGCCTCGCCGGCGGGCTTGCCCTTGTTCCAGAGCCCGCCCCATTCGGTGATCGCCGCCTGCACGATCGGATCCTTGCCGCCGCTGCCGCAGGCCGAGAGCAGCAGCAGCGACAGCAGCGCCAGCTTGCGCGTCATTGCCAGAACGACCCCCAGTTCTGCTCCAGGTGCGAGCGGTCCGTGTCGCGGATGATCGGCCACAGCCGGTTCTGGATGTTGAGGAACGCGCCGCCGTTGTCGGCGAGCGAGCTCAGGTTGCCGCTGACGGTCTGCCGGGTCTCGAACGGTGTCGACCAGCGCAGCGGGATGGTCAGCGTCAGCCCCTTGGCGAAGCTGCCCTCGCCGAACTCGTCGGCGGTGACGTCGGTCTTGGTTGCATAGGCGCCGACCGACCAGCCGTTGGCGAAGGTGCGCTGCACCGCCAGCGTCCCACCCCAGTCGCCGGCAAGATAGCGCCCGGCGGAGAACTGCGCCTCGAAGCCGTTCCAACCGGTGTCCCAGTACACTGTCGCGTGACCGGTCACCACGTTGTAGTCGTAGTAGCTGAAGCCGAACGGCTGGTCGTAGTCGCGTTGCGCGACCCAGGCCATCTCGAGCCCCAGCCCCCAGTTCTGCTCGACCGGCTTCCACAGCACTTCGCCGTCGATGCCGGCGAAGGACCGTTCCAGCACCCCCGCCGATCCGCGCGCATAGGTGTCCTTGTTGAGCTTGAACAGATAGTCGCCGGTCAGCCGCACCAGCTTCGGCGCCCAGCCGGCATAATAGCGCGCCGACTCGCTGCGGACCGGCGGCAGCGAGCCCGAGTTGTCGCCGGGTCCGGGGTCGGAGAACTCTCCCAGGACCGGCTGCCGGATCAGCGTCGAGAAGGACAACCGCGGGGTGACGGTCAGCGTGCCGCGGGCCTGCACGGTCAGCTGCGGCTTGAAGCCGTTGTTGCCGCCGAAGATCTGCACCGTCGGTACCGGGATCACCGCCCAGTTGAAGATCGGGTAGGTGTCGTGCCGCCAGAGCTGCCCCTGCGCCAGCACCGGCAGCGCGCCGCTGATCTGCGTCGTGTTCCAGCTCTCGAGGCCGGCGTTCGGACGGTCGACCTGCGCCTCGAGTTCGCTGCGCTGCACCTCGACGGTGGTCGTCGGCAGCCCGCTCTCGACCGGCGTGATCCGGAAGGTCTCGACCGAATAGGGCAGGCCCACCGCCAGCACCCGCGCGGTGCGGCCGATCGCCTTGGGCATCTCGTTGATCTGGTTGTTGACGATCCGGACGTCGACCGCGTTGCCGGTATAGCTGATCGCCTGCAGCGTGATCCCGTCCTGCGCGAGCTGCTTCGACAGCGCCTTGCTCAGCTTGTCGCGCGCCGCCGCGTCCTCGACCCAGGCCGTCGACATGTTGGCGCCGGCCGGCCGCGGGTTCACCGGCACCGGCCCGAGCCCCAGGTTCTGCGGCGTCAACGGCTTGTAGGGATTGCCCGAGAAGACGACGTTGAAGCCGACTGTCGAGCCGTACATGTAGTAGCCGCCGAGCGTGATCCCGTCGCGGGGACGGTATTCCAGGCCGAAGTTCACCGGCGACTTGCGCTCGAAGTTGGAATCGGGGCCCTGCTGCTCGCGGGTGTAGGCATCCGACGAGACCTCGGCCTTGAACGTCAGCTTGTCGATCGGCGTCAGCCACTCGACGCCACCGAAGAAGCCCATCTTCTCGCCGTGGAACATCGCGCTGAAGGTCGGCTTGCCGCCCTTGCCGAAGTCGTTCTCGCGGGTGCAGAAGCTCGACGATGCCGAGCAGAACGGGTTCTCGACGCCGCCGACGCTGGCGAGCCGGCCCCAGCCGATGCCGCCCGTCAGCTTGAAGTCGCCGACCTGCTTGGTCGCCGCCAGGTATTCGGCCGAGTAGATGCCGGTGCCGAGCACATCGCGGAAGCCGAGCGCGACCGACGGCTGCCAGCCGTTCTCCTTCCACAGCCGGAACTGCAGGTCGAGGCTGCGGTCGAACAGGTCGTAGCCCGGGTCGTCGGCGGTGCCGAAGTTGGTGATCGTCGAATAGCGCAGCGTCACCGACGCCCACGGCAGCACCTGGAAGCCGAAGTTGCGCCGCTGGGTTTCGCCGAAGACGCTGTAGGTCGCCCACACCTGCGCGTCGGGCTGCGCCTCGGCGCTCGGCATGTCGATGAGGCCGGTGTCGCCGTAGAGATTGAGGCTCGGTCGCGGCTGTGCGCTCGCCTGGGTGCCGGGAAGCATATCCTGCGCCGGCGCCGTGGTCACCGGCGCCACCGACGCCACGACGGCGATCGCGAGCACGGACGCTCCCGCACGCAGGCGCTTTTGCGGCATTCCACCTACCTCGACCGGCCCTCTCGGGGCCATTATCCCGACTTTGTGCGAATCGTGCGCAGATCGGCGCGCCGATTGCCAGCCCGGAACAATCCGCCGGGGCGGTTTTCCGCAACGCTGTTGCGCATCTCCCTCAGCCGCCGGCAGCGAGGATCCCGCGCAGGCCGGCGCGATAGTCCGGCCAGCGCAGCGCGAGGTCGAGCTCCCGCTTCAGCCGCCGGTTCGACACCCGCTTGGACTCGTCCCAGAAGCTGCGCGCCATCGGCGTGAGCTCGGCCGCCTCGAACGGGATCTCCGGCGGCGCCGGCATCCCGAGGAGCCCGGCGGCGAAGGCGACGACGTCGCCCGGTGCCGCCGGCAGGTCGTCGGCCAGGTTCAGCACCCGGCCCTGCCGCGGCCGGCCGATCGCCGCGGCGAGCGCCCGCCCGACGTCCCCGACGTGGATGCGGCTGAAGACCTGTCCCGGCTTCACCACCCGCTGCGCCGTGCCGGCGCGCAGCCGGTCGAGGACGCTGCGCCCCGGTCCGTAGATCCCGGCGAGCCGGAAGATCTCGACCGGCAGCCCGGTCGCGCGCCAGGCGGCCTCGGCCGCGACCCGCCGGCGCCCGCGCGCGTGTACCGGCCGCAGCGCATCCGCCTCGTCGACCCAGTCCCCCGCCCGGTCGCCGTAGACCCCGGTGGTGGAAAGATAGCCGACCCAGGCCGCCGGCGCGCGCGCCAGCGCCGCGCCATGGCGCGCCAGCACCGGGTCGCCGTCGGCGTCGGGGGGCAGCGAGACGAGGATCGCGTCGGCAGCGGCGATCGCCCGGTCGACCGCCTCGCGCTCGTTCCAGCCGATCGGCGCCACCCCCGCCGCCCGCATCGCCGCCGCCCGCTCGGACGAACGGGTGGTGCCCGCGACTTCCCAGCCGGGCAGGCTTGCGGCGAGCGCCGCCGCCGAGTAGCCATGCCCGAGCGTCAGAAGCGCCGGGCCGCTCATGCCCGGCCCGCCGCCGGAGGTTCCGGGATGCGCCCCGTTCTTGCCGCCACCCTTCTCGTTGCCCTTGTCGCGACACCCTGTGCCCACGCCGACATCCGCACGGCCGACGAATGCGCCAGCGCGGTCGCCGCCAATCCCGCCGCCGCCCGCGAGGAGGCGGCGATCTGGGTGCGCATCGGCGGCGGGGTGCCGGCACGGCTCTGCGAGGCCTCCGCCCTCGCCGCGATGGGCGCGCACGGCACCGCCGCGGCGCTCCTCTCCGCGGTCGCCACCAACCCCAACCGCGCGATCGCGGCCGACGTCCGCGCGGTGATCCTCGCCGATGCCGCCCGCCAGTGGCTCGCGGCCGATCGTCCCGACCTCGCGCGCGCCGCCCTCGCCGACGCCGACAAGCTCACCCCGGCCGACAGCGACCGCCGGCTGCTGCTCGCCCGCGCCGCCGCCGCCGAGGGCGACTGGCCTGCCGCCCGCGCGCCGCTCGAGGCCGAGATCGCCGCCGCACCCGACGATGCGCTGGCACACGCGCTGCTCGCCGCGACGCTGCGCAACCAGGACGAGACCGCCGCCGCGCTCGCCGAGGCCCGGCGTGCGCTCGCCCTCGCCCCCGACCTGCCGCAGGCGCTCTTCGAAGCCGGCGCCGCCAGCGCCGAGGCCGGCGACAAGCCCGCCGCCGCCCAGGCCTGGCTTCGCCTGCTCGAGATCGCCCCCGACAGCGAGCTCGCCCCGCTCGCCCGCGCCAACCTCCAGCGCCTCGACTGACGCGCCGCCCCGGCCGGGGCACCCGCCGCCCGGTTCGTTCCCAGACCTATCGGGCAGGTTCCCCCGCCCCTGGAGGGGCGGGGGGAAGGGGGGTGGGGTGAGCGCGCGCCAACAGGCGCGCAGGGGCCCCGGCGAAGCCGGGGAGACCGACTCGCGGAGCGCAACGGCGCTCCGGCCGCCTCTGCGACCCCTGCGCCCGGATCCGGCGAATCCGCCGCGCCAGGGGGCAGGGTCCGCCTAGCCATCCGCAGCCGGCGCCGACACCGACCGCCGCGCCGCCGGACCCGTCGCCGGCCGCCCCGACCGCTCGCGAGCCGCGCCACCGCCCAGGCCCCGGCGTCCCGCACCACCGGATCGGCCTCCCCCGCCAGCCGCTCGGCCGCCGGCAGCAGGGCGCGATCCCCGGAATTGCCGATCGCATAGCCGACGTTGCGCAGGAAGCGGTTGCGTCCGATCCGCTTCACCGCCGAGCCGCGGAACATCGCGCGGAACCCGGCATCGTCGAGCGCCGCCAGCTCCGCCAGCCGCGGCGCCGCCAGCGCCTCGCGCCCGGCATAGCCGGTCTCGTGCGCCGCCACCGCGAACTTGTTCCACGGACAGACCGCGAGGCAGTCGTCGCAGCCGTAGATCCGGTTGCCCATCAGCGGCCGCAGCCCTTCCTCGACCGGCCCGTCGTGCTCGATCGTGAGGTAGCTGATGCAGCGTCGGGCATCGAGACGGTAAGGCCCGGGGAACGCCCCGGTCGGGCAGACGTCGAGGCAGGCCCGGCACGACCCGCAGTGGTCCTCCCCCGCCGCATCCGGCGGCAGCGCCGCCGCGGTGAAGATCGCCCCGAGGAAGAACCAGTTCCCCAGTTCGCGCGACAGGAGGTTGGTGTGCTTCCCCTGCCAGCCCAGCCCCGCCGCCTGCGCCAGCGGCTTCTCCATCACCGGTGCGGTGTCGACGAAGACCTTGATCTCCGCCCCGGTCTCGGTCACCAGCCAGCGCCCCAGCCGCTTCAGCCGCGGCTTGATGATGTCGTGATAGTCGCGCCCCTGCGCATAGACGCTGACCGCCCCCCGGTCCCGCCGTGCCAGCACCCATCGCGGGTCCGCCGCGGGGGTATAGACGTCCGCCAGCATCACCACCGACCGCGCCTCGGGCCAGAGCGCCGCCGCCGACCCGCGCCAGCCCATCCGCTCCGCCAACCAGCGCATCTGCCCGTGCCATCCTGCCGCCACGAAGGCGGCGAGCCGCCCCGCCGCCTCCGGCGTGGCATCCGGCGCACAGATCCCGCAGGCCGCGAAGCCTTCCTCGCGCGCCCGCGCCTTCAGCCGCTCGGCGAGCTCAGAAGTCGAGGTCCGCATAATGCTGCGGCGGCGTGAACCCCGGCACCAGATCCGCGAGGATCGAGCGGAACGCCGGCCGCGACTTGATCTTGGCGTACCACTCGTGCACCCCGGAATTCCGCGTCCAGTCGACGTCCGAGACGTAGTCGAGGCACGAGAGCTGCGCCGCCGCGGCAAAATCCGCGATCGTCAGCATGTCGCCGGCCAGCCAGCGCCGGTGGTCGATCAGCCAGCCGATATAGTCGAGGTGATACTTGATGTTGCGCGTTCCGGCCTTGATCTTCTCGCTCTCCGGATAGCCGGCCTTGGCGAGCTTCTTGTTCACCCGCTCGTAGAGCAGGTTCGCGGTCACCTCGTTGTGGAACTTGTCGTCGAACCAGGCCGCCACCCGCCGCGCCTCGGCCCGCAGCGCCGGGCTCTTCGGCAGGAGCGGCGGCTCCGGGGTCGTCTCCTCGAGATACTCGAAGATCGCCGCGGAATCGGCGAGCACGAGGTCGTCGATCTTCAGCACCGGCACCTGCCCCGCGGGGTTCAGCCGCAGGAAATCCATCCGGCGCTCCCAGGTCGGCTCCTCGACCAGCTCGACCTCGATCTTCTTCTCCGCCAGCACCAGGCGGATCTTGCGACAGAACGGCGAAAGTGGCTGGTGGTACAGGCGGCGCATTACGGCTCCATTTTGTCTTTTTGCTCGATCCTCTTTTATTCCCTCAAAACTCTCTCCGTTTCAACCGCCGCGCTGCCGGGCCCGATCCGCCGACGCCGTTCCGCCGCCGCCGTTCCCCCGCCGAGCGGGTCCGGCCGGCGGACTTTGGCCGACCGGAAGGCCAAGAAAACGGCACATTACAATTCTCCCGTTTTCGTGTATTGTCGCACATGGCCCGAGTCTTTTTCTCAGCGGTACTTGGACTATGCCTTGCGGGCGGCGCGGCCGGTGCGGACAGTTTCGTCAGGAACCTGCCGCTCGGCCCCGAGCACGCCCGGCCCGAGAGCATCGTCAAGGCCTGGGACGGCGCCTTCTACGTCTCGGTGCAGAACACCCCCGATGCTGCCGCCACCGACGGCGAGATCGTCCGGCTCGACGTCGAAACCGGCGAGGTCAGCGTTTTCGTCGCAAAGGGCGGCGCGCTGCGCAATCCGCGCGGCCTCGCGTTCGTCGGCGACATGCTGGTCGTCACCGACACCGACCGGGTGTGGAAGATCGACCGGGCCGGGCAGGTGACGCCGCTCGCGACCGATTTTCCGGTCAAGCCGGTCCTGCTCAACGACACCGCCGCCGCGCGCGACGGAAGTGCGGTCTTCGTCTCCGATATGGGCCCCGGCCGCCCGAAGATGCGCGACAAGGACGGCTTTCTCTGGCCCGCCGACAGTCTCGAGGCCGAGGCGATCCCTGCCGCCGCGCACCTTTACCGCATCGGGCTCGACGGCAAGGTCAGCGACGTCCTCACCCCCACCCGCAAGCTCCTCGTCACCAACGGCGTGACGCAGTCCGCCGACGGGCACCTCTTGGCGGTCGACTTCTTCGGCGGCAGCGTCGTCGAGGTCGACCCCGCTTCCGGCCGCGCCAGCATCCTGGCCACCGGGCCGTTCCGCGGCGCGGACGGCATCGAGCAGGCCTCCGACGGCACCATCTTCGTCACCAGCGCCGACAACGGCCGGGTCTGGCGGATGGACCGCGACGGCGAGAATCTCAGCAAGCTCTACGATCTCGCGACCGACGGCGGCACCGTGGCACGCCAGACCTTCGCCGATCCGGCGCTCGACGAGGCGGCGGGGCTCCTCTACGTGCCCGACGCGCTGCACGGCGACATCGTCGTCCTGCGGACCGACTAGCTGCGGAGAAAGCAGGAGGCCCGCCCGTCGGCGCGCAGTGTCGCCGCGCCCTTCTCGATCGCCGTCGCGCGCCGGATGACGTAGCTCGACCCCGAGACCGGCGAGCGGCGGCGCGGATCGGGCAGGATCGCCATCAGCCGTGCCGCCCGCTGCGGCCCGAGGTCGGCGGCGCCGACCTTCCAGTAGTGCCGGGCGGCAGCCTCGGCGCCGAAGACGCCCGGACCCATCTCGGCGACGTTGAGATAGACCTCGATGATCCGCCGCTTCGGCCAGGCGAGCTCGATCAGCACGGTAAAGCCGGCCTCGAGCCCCTTCCGCAGCCAGGTCCGCCCCGGCCAGAGAAAGACGTTCTTCGCCACCTGCTGGCTGATCGTCGAGCCGCCGCGCAGCCGCTCGCTGTCGGCGAGCGCCGCGCGGATGCCCTCGATGTCGAACCCCCAGTGCTCACAGAAGTTGGCGTCCTCCGCCGCCGCCGCCGAAAGCGGCAGGTTCGCCGACATCGCCGCGAGCGGCGTCCAGTCGCGCTCGATATGCCCCCGCCGCCACCGTTCGCCGAGCATCAGCACGCCCGGCGGCGGGTTCACCCAGCGAAACAGGACGACCAGCGCGATCGCCAGGAACGCGAACGCCAGCGCTGCCCGGAGGAGCGCGCGCCTGACGCGCCGCAGGAGCCGCCCCGTCCGCCGCATGACCATCGCCGCTTCCTGCCGGGAAACCGGCGGTCGCGCAAGCCGGCGCTGCGCCCACGAGGTCAGCCCGGTCCCGCCCCGCTAGGACCAGCGCGTGGTGAGTCCGCCCTCGGCCTGCCCGGTGGGATCGGTCGCCGGAACCGGCAGCGCGCGGATGCGCGCCAGCATCTCCTCGGTCGCGGGATCGGTGCAGATGTCGGCGCGCTGCCCGGGCGGGTAGGCGCCCACCACGAGGAATCCGTCGCGGGCGGTCATGCGGCAATGGCCGGTGCCGACCGGCAGGACCGCGACGTCGCCGGCGTGAAGCTCCACCGTCTCGCCGTCGGGGCCGCCGAGCAGCAGCCGGGCGGAGCCCTGCGCGACGCCGAGCGCCTCATGTCCCAGCGTGTGATAGTGGTGATACGGAAACACCCCGGCGCGCCATTGCGGCGGCCAGCCGTTTCGCGCGAAGAGCGCCTCCATCGCCTCCGGCGAGGGCGCGCTGACCACGCCGCGATAGACCAGCGCCGGAAAGCGCGGGTGGTTCGGCATCGATCCGCTCGGCGCGAAGCGGATGGCCTCGATGCGGGTCGCGCCGGACATCGTCAGGCGCTCACCGCCGTCGGCTCATCGCTGAGCGGATGCGCCAGCCGGGTCAGCATCTCCTTCGGCACGATCTGGCGGAACTTCGGCAGCTCCTCGCCCCGGTGCCGCAGGATCTCGGTCGAGCGCGGGCTCATCGTCTCGATCAGTCCGCGGGGCTGCGCCTCCCAGCGGCGGCCTCCAGCCATCGCACCCTCCCTGAACCGCGGCTTTCCGGCCGCTTGCCGCAGCAATCTGGCAGCATCTCGCCCGCGCGTCCACCGCATCGGTGCGCGGCGCTTCGGCCGGCCTCCATCAGCGTGCGACAGCCCCGACCAGACGACAGGAGGGAGCGTTCGCTGACGCGAGAAGTGTGACGATCGTCTCCGTGCCGGGCCGAAATTTCGTCACCGCCGCCCACGGACCACTGGCTCGGATGTCCACGTCCCGAAAAAATTTCCAAAGCCGCGATCCGAATCCTGCAGCCGTTTCGTCCTTGGTATGTCCACCATGGAAGGATCGTCCCAATGGCAAAGCTGGTCGCCATCTACAAGAAGCCTGCAGACGTCGAAGCGTTCGAGAAGCACTATTTCGGGACGCACATACCGCTGACCAAGAAGATGCCGGGCTTCAGGAAGTACGAGGTCAGCCGCGGACCTGTTGCGACGCTGGCAGGGCCAACCGACGTTTATCTGATCGGAACGGTGTACTTCGATGACGTCGAGGCGATGAAAAAGGCCTTCGCCAGCCCGGAGGGGCGAGCGACAGCGGCAGACCGCCAGGTTTTCGCCCCCAATGAAACCGGCGTTCAAATCTTTACGTTCGACACGGACGAAGTCTGAAGGTGTCGGCATCAAGAGCAGCTTTTGTCCTGGTCCACGGCGGTTGGCACAACCAATCGTCCTGGGACAAGGTACGACCCTTGCTCCGAGCACAAGGGCACGAGGTCCTGACGCTCGATCTCCCCGGCGCAGGTGCAAACACGATAGCCCCGAAGTCCCTCACGGCGCGCCCGTTCGACCTCGCCGCGTTCGCCGCCGAGCCCTCGCCCATCGCCGCCGTTACGCAGGAAGAGCGTACCCGAGCGGTCGTCGCCCTGGTGAAGGAAGGCGCGACGCTCAGCGATGGCAACGTCATCCTCGTCGGGCACTCGGCTGGCGGAATGACGATCTCGGCCGTCGCCGAGCACGTTCCCGAACTGCTCGGCGCGGTGGTCTATCTGGCCGGGTTCATGGTGCCGAACGGGCTTTCGTTGCTGGACATGATTTCGCATGAAGCCATGGCTTCAGCGTTGTCGCCCGGACTGTTCGTGGGGAACCCCGTTGCCATCGGCGCGACCAGGATCAACCCTGGGCCCGCAGATGAAGCTTACAGGGCATTGTTGAAGGCGTCGTTCTATGCGGACTTGACCGATGCAGAGTTCAGCGAGGTGGCCGCGCAGTTGCACAGCGATGAACCCAACGGCGGTGCCATGGCCGCTATCCGAAATCACGCCTGGCAGATTTGGCACCGTGCCGCGCCACTACATTCGTACCACGCAGGATCATGCGGTTCCATTGGCCGGGCAGGATCACATGATTGCAGCGGTCGACGGTTCGATCGGAGGGACGACAATCACGCATACCCTTGAAAGCAGCCACTCTCCCTTCTTCTCGCAGCCGGCTGCCCTGTCGGATATTCTCCTCGGCATAGCCGCCCGGTCCCTGGCAGGCCGCGCAAGAGCTGCCGACAGATGAGCGCGGACGAGGGGTTCGAGGATCGACTGACGGCGCTCCGGCCACGGCTTCACCGCTACTGCGCCCGCATGACCGGATCGACCGTCGATGGCGAGGATGTCTTGCAGGATACCCTCGTCAAGGCGCTCAGCGCACGGGCCGAAGGCGCCAAAGTGGACAACCTTGAAGCTTGGGCGTTTCGCATCGCCCACAATACGAGCCTCGACCTCCTGCGCCGCCGATCGAGGACCACGATCGTTCCGCTCACGGATGACTTCGAGGGGGCGTCCATGCCGGAGCCGGATATCGTCGCGGTCAGCTTTCAGACGTTTCTGCGGCTGCCCGAACTTCAGCGCTGCGCAGTGATCCTCAAGGATGTGCTCGGCCATTCGGTCGACGAGATCGCGAGTATCGCCGGGTGTACGCCCGCAGCCGCCAAATCAGCCCTTCAACGGGGCCGCCTGCGCCTGCACCAACTCGCGCAATTGCCCGCCGAAACCCGGCTTCCGCTCTTGCCCGACGCGGCTCGGCAGAGGATGGCGGACTTTGTCGAACAGTTCCGCACGGGCAACTTCGACGCGATCCGCGCCATGCTGGCCGACGACGTGAAGCTCGAGCTGGTGAACCGGCTCAAATGGGAAGGGCGCGACAAGATTGCCCCTTACTTCACGCGCTATGCCGAAGAAACGAAATGGCGGTACGCCTTCGGTGCGGTCGAGGGCCGCCCGGCGATGCTGGTCTTCGATCGCGCCGCGATCGAGACCCCGGCGCATTTCGTGCTGGTCGATTGGCGCAACGACGAGATCTCGTCCATCCGTGACTTCCTGTTCGCTCCTTATGCAACCGAGGCGATGGACTGGGTGCGATTGGCGTAGCCCAGGCTTCCGGATCGCAGGGCGGGGCTTGGACGCCGCAGGTCGCGGCCTACCGAAATGAGTCGTCAAGCTGAAGCCAGCGGTCCAGCCGCCGCATAAACGCTCGGCATGACCTTGCGCCGCGCCTTTGGCAAACGGCCGCTGACGCAAGATCACGCAGGCGCTCTGCAGCAGGAGCATCGGACCGCTTCCGCCCGAAAGCGGTCTCGCTCGCCTCAGGCGGTCGCCGCCGTCGGCTCGTCGCTGAGCGGATGCGCCAGCCGGGTCAGCATCTCCTTCGGCACGATCTGGCGGAACTTCGGCAGCTCCTCGCCCCAGTGCCGCAGGATCTCGGTCGAGCGCGGGCTCATCGTCTCGCGCGCGTGCCGTTCGATCAGCCCGCGGAGCTGCGCCTCCCAGCCGGCGGCCTGCACCGGCACCGCGATCACCGACTCCGGGTTGAGCCGCAGCCCGAGCTCGCCCTCGGGATCGTAGAGATACGCCATCCCCCCGGTCATCCCGGCGCCGAAGTTGTCGCCGAAGCGCCCGAGGATCACCGCCGACGCCGCCGGTCATGTACTCGCAGCCGTTCGAGCCGCAGCCCTCGACCACCACCTCCGCCCCCGAGTTGCGCACGCAGAACCGCTCGCCCGCGCGGCCCGCCGCGAACAGCGACCCCGCCGTCGCGCCGTAGAGCACGGTGTTGCCGATGATCGCGTTCTCGTGCGTGACGAGCGGCGAGCCGAGCGGCGGCCGCACCACGATGATCCCGCCCGACAGCCCCTTGCCGACGTAGTCGTTCGCCTCGCCCATCACCTCGATCTTGAGGCCGGGCGCCGCGAACGCCCCGAGCGACTGCCCGGCGGAGCCCGCGAGCTTGATCGTCAGGTGGTCGGCCTGCAGCCCGTTCTTCATCCCGAAGCGCTGCACGATATGGCTCGACACCCGCGTCCCGATCGAGCGCAGCGTGTTCTGCACCGCATAGGAGAGCTGCATCTTCTCGCCGTCCTTGAAGAACGGCTCGGCGTCGGTGACGACCTGCGCGTCCAGCGTGTCCGGCACCGGGTTGCGCGGCTTCTTGCGGTCGTAGCTGATCGGCTCGCCCTGATCGACGGTGATGAGCAGCGGGTTGAGGTCGAGATCGTCGAGATGCTCGGCCCCGCGGCTCACCTGCGTCAAGAGATCCGCCCGCCCGATCACCTCGTCGATCGACCGCGCGCCCACCGACGCCAGCACCTCGCGCACCTCCTGGGCATAGAAGCTCATCAGGTTCACGACCTTGTCCGCCGTCCCGGTGAACTTCGCCCGCAGCACCGGATCCTGCGTGCAGACCCCGACCGGGCAGGTGTTGCTCTGGCACTGCCGCACCATGATGCAGCCCATCGCGATCAGCGACGCCGTGCCGATCCCGAACTCCTGCGCCCCCATCATCGCCGCGATCACCACGTCCCGCCCGGTCCTGAGGCCGCCGTCGGTCCTGAGGATCACCCGGTCGCGCAGGTTGTTCGCCGTCAGCACCTGGTGCGCCTCGCTGAGGCCCATCTCCCACGGCAGCCCCGCGAACTTGATCGAGGTCTGCGGGCTCGCCCCGGTCCCGCCGTTGTGCCCCGAGATCAGGATCACGTCCGCCTTGGCCTTCGCCACCCCGGCCGCGATCGTCCCCACCCCCGACTGGCTCACCAGCTTCACGCAGACCCGCGCCCGCGGGTTGATCTGCTTCAGGTCGTAGATCAGCTGCGCCAGATCCTCGATCGAGTAGATGTCGTGGTGCGGCGGCGGCGAGATCAGCGTCACCCCCGGCGTCGAATGCCGCAGCTTCGCGATCAGCTCGGTCACCTTGATCCCGGGCAGCTGCCCGCCCTCGCCGGGCTTGGCCCCCTGCGCGATCTTGATCTCGAGCTCCTCGCAGTGGTTGAGGTAGTCGGCCGTCACCCCGAACCGCCCGCTCGCCACCTGCTTGATCTTGGCGCGACGGGTTGTCGCCGTTCGACTCCGGCGTGTAGTGCGCCGGATCCTCGCCGCCCTCGCCCGAGTCGCTCTTCGCGCCGATCCGGTTCATCGCGACGTTCAGCGTCTTGTGCGCCTCCGGCCCCAGGGCGCCCAGCGACATCCCCGGCGTCACGAAGCGCTTGCGGATCGAGGTGATCGACTCCACCTGGTCGAGCGGCACCGGCCCGACCTTCGGCTGGAAATCGAGCAGATCGCGCAGGTGGATCGGCGGCCGCGCCGCCATCGCCTTGGAATACTGCTTCCAGACCTCGTAGGAGCCCTTCTCGCAGGCCGACTGCAGGATGTGCATCGCCCGCGCCTCCCAGGCGTGGCTCTCGCCCGAGCGCCGCGCCTTGTAGAAGCCGCCGATCGGCAGCACCGCCTCCGGGCCGCGCCAGCCGAGCCGGTGCATCCCCTCGGCCTGCCGCTGCACTCCGGTGATCCCGATCCCCGAGATGCGGCTGAGCATGCCGGGGAAGTACTCGGCGACCATCGCCCGCGACAGCCCCACCGCCTCGAAGTTCAGCCCGCCGCGGTAGGAGGAGATCACGCTGATCCCCATCTTCGAGATGATCTTCAAGAGCCCCTGGTCGACCGCCTCGCGGAACCGCGCCATCGCCTCGGTGAGGGTGCCCGGCAGCAGCCCGCGCGCGATCCGGTCGGCGATCGAATCCTGCGCCAGATAGGCGTTCACCGTGGTCGCCCCCGACCCGATCAGCACCGCAAAATAGTGCGGGTCGATGCATTCGCCCGAGCGGACGTTGAGCGAGGTGAAGGTGCGCAGGCCCTTGCGCGTCAGCCAGGAATGCACCGCGCTGGTGGCGAGGATCATCGGCATCGCCACCCGCTCGGCGCTCTGCCCCATGTCGCTCAAGACCAGATGGTTCGCCCCGGCCCGCACCGCCTCCTCGGCCTCGGCGCGGATGCGCGCGAGCCCGGCCTGCAGCGCGTTCGGCACGCCGCCGGCCTCGAAGGTGCAGTCGATCGGCACCACCGTTGCGCCGAACTGCGCCAGCATCGCCGCGAAACGCGCGTTCGAGACGAAGGGGCTCTCGAGCTGCACGATCTCGGTCTGCGAGTTGTCCTGGTCGAGCACGTTCTTGAGGTTGCCGAACCGGGTCTTGAGCGACATCACCCGATGCTCGCGCAGCAGTCGATCGGCGGGTTGGTCACCTGGCTGAAGTTCTGCCGGAAGTAGTGGCTGAGCGGCCGGTAGCGCGCCGACAGCACCGCGGGCGGCGTGTCGTCGCCCATCGAGCCGATCGCCTCCTTGCCGTCCTCGGCCATCGCGTGCAGCACGGTCTCGAGCTCCTCGACCGAATAGCCGGCGGCGATCTGCCGCCGGCGCAGGTCGCCGGCCTCGTGGATCGGCCGTTCGTCGGCGCCGCCGGTCAGCGCGTCGAGGTCGGTGATCGAGCCGACCCACTCGCCGAACGGCTGGCTCGCCGCCATGAGATCCTTGATCTCGGCGTCGTGGTAGAGCGTGCCCTCGCCCATATCGACGGCGAGAAGCTGCCCCGGCCCGAGCGCGCCCTTCTCGACCGCGGTCATGTCGTCGGTCGGCACCATGCCGGCCTCGGAGCCCGCGATCACGAGCCCGTCGCCGGTGACGACATAGCGCATCGGCCGGAGCCCGTTGCGGTCGAGCCCGCCGCAGACCCAGCGTCCGTCGGTCATCGCCAGCGCCGCCGGCCCGTCCCAGGGCTCCATCACCGCGTTGGAATAGGCGTACATGTCCTGCCAGGCCTGCGGCATCTTGGTCGCGAGCTTCGACCAGGCCTCCGGCACCAGCATCGACTTCGCCATCGGCGCGATCCGCCCGGCGCGCACCAGCACCTCGAAGACGTTGTCGAGCGCGGCGGAGTCCGACGACCCCGGCAGCACGATCGGCTTGATGTCCTCGGCGAGCTCGCCGAAATAGTCCGAGCTCATCCGGATCTCGTGGCTCTTCAGCCAGTTCAGGTTGCCCTTCAGCGTGTTGATCTCGCCGTTGTGCGCGAGCATGCGGAACGGCTGCGCCAGCCACCAGCGCGGGAAGGTGTTGGTCGAATAGCGCTGGTGATAGATCGCGAAGGCGCTGGTGAAGCGCGCGTCCTGCAGGTCGGGATAGAACACGCTGACCGCCTCGGCCAGCATCATCCCCTTGTAGATGATCGACCGGCAGCTCATCGAGCAGATGTAGAAGTCGCGGATCCCCGCCGCCGCCTTCTCGATCCGCCGGCGGATCACGTAGAGCTCGCGCTCGAAGGTCTCCTCGTCGACGCCCTTGGCGTTCGAGATCAGGATCTGCTCGATCTCCGGCCGCGTCGCGTTCGCCTTGGCGCCGAGCACCGAAATGTCGACCGGTACGTGCCGCCAGCCGTAGATGTAATAGCCGAGCCGCAGCACCTCGGTCTCGACCACGGTCCGCGCCGCCTCCTGCGCCCCGAAGTCCGAGCGCGGCAGGAAGATCTGCCCGACCGCCAGCCGCTCGCCGCGCGGCGTATGCCCGGTGCGCCGCACCTGGTCGTCGAAGAAGGCCGTCGGGATCTGCACGTGGATGCCCGCCCCGTCGCCGGTCTTGCCGTCGGCATCGACCGCGCCGCGGTGCCAGATCGAGCTCAGCGCCTTGATCCCGGCCTCGACCACCTGCCGCCGCGGCTTGCCGTCGATCGCGACGACGAGCCCGACGCCGCAGGCGTCGTGCTCCTGCTCGGGGTGGTAGAGCCCTTCGGCCTCGAGCCGGGCGAACTCGGCCTCGGTGCGCGCGACCCAGGCGTCATCGTAGGTGGTCATGGCGTCACTCCTGGCAGGCGCGGCCGGGCCGCGGGCTTGAAACATGGGGGTTCACATGCGGTGAACGACGTCGAGAAACAGGGTCAGCGTGTCCTGACCGAAAGCGCGCGCGGGTTTCCGCATCCGTGCTGAAACAGGTACATGAAATGTACATGCGATGTACATGCGACGCACATGCCGGCTCACTCCGCTGCGACGGCCGCCGACCGGCTGTCGAGCCAGGTCAGGATGCTCTCCGCCGCCTCGCGCCCGTCGCGGATCGCCCAGACGACGAGGCTCGCGCCCCGCACGATGTCGCCCGCGGCATAGACCCCCTCGAGGCTGGTCCGCTTGGTCAGGAAATCGGCCTTCACCGTTCCCCAGCGCGTGACCTCGAGACCATCGACGCCCCAGAGCCTCGGCAGCTCCTCCGGCTCGAAGCCCAGCGCCTTGATCACCAGCTCCGCCGGCTCGGTATAGTCGGCATCCGGAATTTCCTCCGGCGATTGCCGCCCGGAAGCGTCCGGCGCCCCGAGGCGCATCCGGGTGACCCGGACGCCGCTGACCGTGTCGTCGCCGGTGAAGGCCTTCGGCGCGGTCAGCCAGGCGAACTCGACGCCCTCCTCCTCGGCGTTCGCGACCTCGCGCTGCGAGCCCGGCATGTTGGCCCGGTCGCGGCGATAGAGGCAGGTCACCTTGGCCGCGCCCTGCCGGACCGCGGTGCGAACGCAGTCCATCGCGGTGTCGCCGCCGCCGATGACGACGACGCGCTTGCCGGCGGCGTCGAGCTCGCCCGAATCGAACGCCGGCACCGCGTCGCCGAAGCCCTTGCGGTTCGAGGCGGTCAGGTAGTCGATCGCCCGCACGATACCGCTGAGGCCGGCGCCCGGCCCGCCGATGTCGCGCGACTTGTAGACGCCGGTCGCGATCAGCACCGCGTCGTGGGCGGCGCGGATCTCGTCGAAGCTGATGTCGTCGCCGACGTTGCAGTCCATCCGGAAGATCACGCCGCCGGCCTCGAGCTGGCCGTTGCGGCGGACGACGATGTCCTTTTCGAGCTTGAAGCCCGGGATGCCGTAGGTGAGCAGTCCGCCCGCACGGTCATGGCGATCGTAGACCGTCACCTGCACGCCCTGCCGCCGCAGCATGTCGGCGGCCGCCAGCCCGCCGGGCCCGCCGCCGATGATGCCGACGCTCTCGGGCCGCTCGGCGAAGGGCTTCGCCGGCTGCACCCAGCCCTCGTCCCAGGCGGTGTCGGTGATGTACTTCTCGACCGCGCCGATCGTCACCGTGCCGTGCCCCGACTGCTCGATGACGCAGTTGCCCTCGCAGAGCCGGTCCTGCGGACAGATCCGGCCGCAGATCTCGGGGAAGGTGTTGGTCGCCTGGCTGAGCTCGTAAGCCTCGCGCAGCCGTCCCTCGGCGGTAAGCTTCAACCAATCCGGGATATTGTTGTGCAGCGGGCAATGCGTCTGGCAGTACGGCACCCCGCACTGCGAGCACCGGCTCGACTGCTCCGCCGCCTTGGCGGCGGCGAACTCGCGATAGATCTCGTCGAAGTCGACGCGCCTTTCCTCCGCCTCCCGCTTCGGCGGCATGTCCCGCGCGACCCGCACGAACTTCAGCATCCGCTGCTCGGCCAAAAGCTCCTCCCCCGTCCGCCGGAGTCAACCGTCACGCTTCTATTTCATTCCGTTTCACATTGAAAGTCAGAAATGCTTACCTATTTCCGCGTCCCACGAGCGCGGGCCGTCCGGAAATGCCGAAAAATACGCCACATTTAGGTCCGAAGCGTTACCTAGTGGCCCGCCAGCAGCGCTACCAGCGCAACCGTCCCGACCACGATCCGCCACCACCCGAATACCGCGTACCCCCGTCGCGACACGAAATCGAGCAGCCCGCGCACCACGATCACCGCCGAGACGAAGGCCGCGACGAAGCCGATAGCGATCACGGTGGCGTCGTCGAAGGTCAGGACGTGCCGGTTTGACCACAGATCGTAGGCGAAGGCTCCGGCCATCGTCGGCATCGAGAGAAAGAACGAGAACTCGGCGGCAGAGCGCTTGTCCGCCCCCAGGAGCAGCGCGCCGACGATCGTCGAACCCGAACGGGACACCCCCGGGATCAGCGCGAGGCACTGGAAGAGGCCGATCTTGAACGCCATCGAGAGCGGGAAAGTCATCGCGTCATGCTGGTCGGGCCGCTCCGGGCGGCGATCCACCCAAAGCAGCACGATGCCGCCGAGCACCAGCATCACCGCGATCAGGATCGGGGTCTCGAACAGCACGGTCTTGATGTAGTCGTGCAGGAGAACCCCCGCGAACACCGCGGGCAGGAAGGCGAGCAGTACACCGGCCACGAACCGCCGCGCGCCCGGATCGGTCGGCAGCGCCTTCGCGACGGAGATGAGCCGCCCGGCGTAGACCGTCAGGATCGCGAGGATCGCCCCGAGCTGGATCAGCACCTCGAAGGCCTTCCCCGTCGAATGGAAGCCGAGGAAGTGGCCGGCAAGCAGAATGTGGCCGGTCGAGGACACCGGGATGAACTCGGTCAGACCCTCGATTACGCCGAGGACGGCGGCGACCAGGTAGGACGAGTGCTCCAAAGTCAGTTTCGCGCCTTGAGCACGCGATCGTCACGCAAGTCCCGCGCCGAGTCGGTCATCGCGTCGTACTGCCCGTGCGGGCGGTAGACGTAGAGATAGCTCGGCAGGATCGCGTCCATCTCGGTCGGCACGATCCCGAGCTCGGGAAAGCCGCGTGCGCCGGGGCTGACGACGTTGTCGTGCTCGAGCAGCCGGACCTGGTCGCGGGTCAGCACCGTGTTGCTGATCAGCCCGCCGCTGATCTTCTGCCCGAAATCGAGCACCGACCCCTGCAACCGGGCGAGCCATCCGGGCATCGTGACCAGCAGCCGGCGCCGGTGTGCCACGGTGAGGACGCGGCGCATCAACTCGCCAAAGCTCGCGACATCCGGTCCGCCGAGTTCGTAGATGCCGGGCGCGGCTGCGCCGGTGGCCCCGGCGGCGATCGCTTGCGCCACGTCGCCGACATAGACCGGCTGGAACCGGGTGTCGGGGCTGATCACCGGGACGATCGGAAAGAGCCGCGCGAGCGACCCGAGCTTGTTGAAGAACCCGTCGCCCGGCCCGAAGACGACCGACGGCCGCAGGATGACCGCCGCCGGAAACGCCGCGGTCACGGCCGCCTCGCCACGGCCCTTCGCGGCGGCATAAAGGCTGTCGCTGGCCGGATCCGCGCCGATGGCCGAGACATGAACCAGCTGGGCAACGCCTTCCGCGGCAGCGATCCTGGCGATCCGCTCCGCGCCGTCGTCCAGCACCGACCCGAAGCTCTGCGCGCCGTTTTCACCGAGGATTCCCACGCAGTTGACGACGGCCTGGGCCCCCGCGATGGCCGAGCGGGTCGAGGGCTCGTGGCGGATGTTCGCCTGCACCGGTTCGACCTGGCCGACGACCCCGTAGGGCCGGACGAAGCCCGCGAGGTCCGGCCGGCGGACCGCGACGCGCACCCGCCAGCCCGCACGCGCCATCCGCTGCGCAACCTGTCGGCCGATGAACCCTGAGCCGCCGAAGATGGTGACGATGGGGACGGGCATCGCGGGTCTCCTCGTATCCTGATCGCACACGTCTCGATGGAATACGGCCAACGCCGGCTGGGGACAAGCGGTCTACCGCAGCCGCGAAGGCCGACCGGAACCGAAGCCCAGGGACGGGTGACGTTGACAGGGCGTCAACGGCCCGTATATGAGCGCGCATCGGCACCTGCCCGGGTGGCGGAATGGTAGACGCGCTGGCTTCAGGTGCCAGTGACTTAACGGTCGTGGAAGTTCGAGTCTTCTCCCGGGCACCAGCCTCCCGACGTGGGTCCCGCACGCCGCTGATCCGGGGGCGGGCACAGTGAGGCGGCGGAGGCGATGGCGAACTTCCTTCATCAGGACGATCTGCCGCAGGGGCTCGACCTGGGATCGGTCGTGGCGATCGACACCGAGACGATGGGCCTCAACCCGGCGCGGGACCGGCTCTGCCTGGTGCAGCTCTCGTCCGGCGATGGCGACGCCCACCTGGTGCAGATCCATCCCGGCGCGCCGGCGCCCAATCTGGCGGCGCTCGTTTCCGATCCCGCGACGCTCAAGCTCTTCCATTTCGGACGGTTCGACATCGCGGTCATGCTCAATCGCTTCGGCGTGCTGGCGCGGCCGGTCTACTGCACCAAGATCGCCTCGCGTCTGATCCGGACCTATACCGACCGGCATGGACTGAAGGATCTGGTGCGCGAGCTGCTGGAGATCGACATCTCCAAGCAGCAGCAGTCGAGCGACTGGGGCGCGGCGACGCTGACCCCGGCGCAGATCGACTACGCGGCTTCCGACGTGCTCTACCTGCACCGCCTGCGCGAGGTGCTGGACGCGCGGCTTGCGCGCGAAGGGCGGCTGGAACTCGCCCGGGCCTGCTTCGACTTCCTTCCCGAGCGGGCGCGGCTCGACCTGGCCGGCTGGGACGAGGTCGACATCTTCGCGCACTCCTGACGCGCGCGATGGACCACTCCGAACAGTCGCCGGATCCCGAGACGGTGATTGCGGCCGGGCGGCGGGTTATCCGGCTCGAGGCGGAGGGTCTGGAAGCGCTGGGGAATTCGCTCGGTCCGAGCTTTGCCGCCGCGGTGAAGCGGATGCTCGGCGTCGCCGGCAGGGTTGTCGTCTCGGGGATGGGCAAATCCGGGCATGTCGCGCGCAAGATCGCGTCGACACTGGCATCGACGGGGACGCCGGCGCAGTTCGTGCATCCGGCAGAGGCGAGTCACGGCGACCTGGGGATGATCACCAGGCGGCGATGTCGTGCTCCTTCTCTCGAACTCCGGCGAGACGCCCGAGCTCGCCGACCTCATCGCCTACTGCCGCCGGTTCGCGATCCCGCTGATCGGCGTGGCGGCGCGCGCGGAGTCGACCCTGATCCGCCAGTCCGACATCGCGATCGTACTGCCGCCGGCGCCCGAGGCCTGCGCGGTGGGCCTCGCCCCGACCACGTCGACCACGATGACGATGGCGCTCGGCGATGCGCTGGCGGTGGCGCTCATGGAGCATCGCGCCTTCACGCCGGAGGACTTCCGCGGCCTGCATCCCGGCGGGCGGCTCGGCGCGCGGCTTGCGACCGTCGGGGCCCTGATGCACACCGGCGACGAGATGCCGCTGATCGGGCAGGAGGCGCCAATGACCGAGGCGCTGCTCGAGATGAGCCGCAAGGGTTTCGGGGTGGTCGGCGTGACAGACGCGGAGGCGCGCCTGGTCGGAATCGTCACCGATGGCGACCTCCGGCGGCATATGACGGGTCTCCTCGATCGGCGGGTCGATGCGGTGATGACCCGGGGACCGCGGACGATCGCGACCACCGCGCTCGCGTCAGCGGCGCTGGGCGAGATGAACGCCCTGCAGATCACCACCCTCTTCGTGACCGATCCGGCAAGCCCCGATCGGCCGGCGGGCATCGTGCACGTGCACGATTTCCTGCGCGCCGGCGTCGTCTGAGATGCCGTCCGACAACGGCCTGCACACCCGCGTCGTTTCGGTGCTCAAGGTCGGGCTGCCGCTGGTGGCCCTGGGCCTCCTGGCGGCGCTCTTCCTGGTGCAGCCCGACGATCGGATCGGCGGCGTGGTCTTCTCGCGCGGCGACGTCGCGGCGCTGGGCAGCGGGCTCAAGGTCACCAATCCGATCTTCACCGGCACCACGCGCGGCAGCGACAGCTTCCGCTTCACCGCCGCCGTCGTCGTGCCCGATGCGGCGCCGCCGAAACGCGCGGCGATCACCGATCTCGACGGCACCATCGATCTGCACCAGGGGCCACGGGTTTCGCTCAAGGCTGCGACCGGCGACCTCGACATCCCGACCCAGCGGCTCGACATCAGCGGTGCCGTGGTGATCACCACTTCGGACGGCTATCGGCTCACCACCGACCGCGCCACGCTCGACCTGAAGGCGGGCACGATGATCGCCGGCTACAAGGTGGTGGGCACCGGGCCGTTCGGCGAGATCACTTCGGGCACGCTGCAGGTCTCACCCGCGTCGGATACCGGCAACGAGCGCCACTTCTCTTTCGGAGACGGTGTCCGGCTGCTATACGATCCGCCGGACGAGAAGCGGGGAGCGCCATGAAGCGCGCGGGTTGGGGATCGGCGATTCTGCTGGCTGTGGCCATGCCGGCCCTCGCCCAGTCGCAGGGCACCCAAGTCCCTTTCGGTGGGTTGCATCACGACTCGAGCCTTCCGGTCGAGGTCACCTCCGACCGTCTGGACGTCGATCAGGCCGGCGGCTCGGCGCTCTTCACCGGCACCGTCAAGGTCGCGCAGGGCACGCTGAGACTCGCCGGGGATCGCGTCGAAGTCTTCTACGACCAGACGTCGAAGGCCGCGACCGGCAAGATCAACCGGCTGGTGGCGACCGGCCACGTCACTCTCAGCAACGGGACCGAGGCGGCGGAATCGCAGACTGCGACCTACGAGGTCGCCGCCGGGACGATCTCGATGGATGGCGACGTGCTGATGACCCAGGGGCAGAATGCGCTCTCGGGCGAGAAGCTGCTGATCGACCTCAACAAGGGCACCGGGCAGATGCAGGGCCGGGTGAAGACGATCTTCGTGCCGGCCGCGCCCGCTGCGGGACAAGCGGCGGGGGGAGCCGCCAAAACGGCGCCCGGCGGCAGGCCCGCCCCGTGAACGCCCGCCCCCAGCTGCACGTCACCGAGGGCGACTCGGGCCTTTCGGTGGCGAACCTCGCGAAGAGCTACAAGGGCCGCCCGGTTCTGCGTGACGTGTCGCTGGGTTTGCACCGGGGCGAGGTCGCCGCGCTTCTCGGTCCGAACGGCGCCGGCAAGACCACCTGCTTCTATGCCATCGCCGGATTGGTGCCGCCCGACCACGGGACCATCCTCGTCGACGGACAGGACGTGACCTGGCTGCCGATGTACCGGCGGGCGAAGCTCGGCATCGGCTATCTGCCGCAGGAGGCCTCGATCTTCCGCGGAATGACGGTCGCCGACAACATCCGTGCCATCCTCGAGGTGACGGTTCCCGATCCGGAAAAGCGCCGCGAACTGCTCGACGAACTGCTCGGCGAGTTCTCGATCACCCATCTGCGGCGAGCGCCGGCGATCGCGCTCTCGGGCGGCGAGCGGCGTCGCGTCGAGATCGCCCGCTGCCTCGCGGCGCAGCCCAACTACGTGCTGCTCGACGAGCCGTTCGCCGGCGTCGACCCGCTCGCGGTCGCCGACATCCGCAACCTCGTCCGCCACCTGAAAGACCGCGGGATCGGCGTGCTCATCACCGACCACAACGTGCGGGAGACCCTGGAGATCGTCGACCGGGCTTACATCCTGCACGACGGCGCGGTATTGATGACCGGAACGCCCGAGGAGGTCGTTCGGGACGACAATGTGCGACGCGTCTATCTCGGTGAGAGCTTTCGCATCTGAGGCCGGCTTCCGACGGCGGGAACGCTGATGGCCCTCGCGCCGCGCATCGAGATCCGCCAGAGCCAGACCCTGGTGATGACGCCGCAGCTGCAGCAGGCGATCAAGCTGCTGCGGCTGTCAAATCTTGAGCTCGCCGAATACCTCGCCGCGGAGGTCGAGAAGAACCCGCTGCTGGAGCTCGCCCCGGGCCGCCCGGCCGGTTCCGGGCCTGGCGCTGGCGCCCCGCGGCGAGCTGACACCGATGGGGACTATCTCGACACGATGGCGGCGGACGTTACCTTGTCGGGGTATCTCCGCGCGCAGATCGGTGCGATGCGCGGGCGGCCCCGGGTGATCGAGGCCGCGATGGTCCTCGCCGACGAGCTCGAGGACGACGGTTACCTGCGCGCGCCGCTGGGCGAAGTTGCCGCCCGGCACCGGCTGACCGCCGCCGAGGCGCAAGCCGGGCTGGCGCTGGTGCAGGCCTGCGACCCGGCAGGGGTCGGAGCCCGCGACCTTTGCGAGTGCCTGGCAGTGCAGCTGCGCGAGCGGGACCGCCTCGACCCGGCAATGCAGGCGCTGCTCGACAACCTGGGTCTCGCGGCGCAAGGCCGGCTGGCCGACCTCGAGGTCAAGTGTGGCGTCGATGCCGAGGACGTCGCGGACATGCTGGCGGAGCTGCGCGCGCTCGACCCCAAACCCGGCCTGCGCTTCGCTCGGCCGCGCGTTGAGGTGGCGGTGCCGGATGTGAACGTCCGCCGCGCCCCGGACGGAAGCCTGCGGGTCGAGCTCAATACCGAGACGCTGCCTCGTGTGCTCCTCAACAACGTCTATGCCTCGCGGGTCGGCGGCGACGATGCCGCGACGCGCGCCTTCGTCTCGGAATGCAGCGCCAGCGCCACCTGGCTGGTGCGAAGCCTCGAGCAGCGCGCCCGCACGATCCTCAAGGTCGCCGGCGAGATCGTCCGGACGCAGGACCGGTTCTTCAGCCTCGGTGTGAGCGAGCTGAGGCCGCTGACCCAGCGCGCCGTCGCCGCGCGGCTCGGTTTCCACGAATCAACGGTCAGTCGAGTGGCTGCTGGAAAGTACCTGTCTTGCGATCAGGGTTGCTTTGATTTCCGGTTCTTTTTCAGTTCCGCTATCCAGGCGGTCGCAGGCGGTGAAGCCTTCTCCTCGGCCGCGGTGCAGGAGCGGATCCGGGGCCTTGTCGGCGCCGAGGGGCTGACCGCGCCACTTTCGGACGACAAAATCGTCGACCGGCTGCAAGCCGAGGGGATTGATATTGCCCGCCGCACGGTTGCGAAATACCGTGAGGCCATGGGCATCCCGTCATCGGTGCAGCGGCGTCGCCTGAGAAGCTCCCTGGCTGGGCCGTGACGGTCCTGCACGACGCCGACCGCGTGCGATTGACATCGGAAACCGACCTGTCCATAGGTCCGCCCGGACGGGCGAACCGAGCGGCAGGCCAGGGAAAGCGGGGAAGAACATGCGCATCCAGGTCAGCGGCAAGCAGATCGACATCGGCGACGCGTTGCGGGGCCACGTCGAAGACCGGCTCAACGAAGCCGTGGTCAAGTACTTCGACCGGCCGGTCGAGGCGGCGGTGACCTTCTCCCGCGAGGGTCACACTTTCATCGTTGATTCCTCGGTGCATCTGCCGACCGGCATGTCGGTTCAGGCGACGTCGCGGGCCGAGGACATCTATGTCTGCTTCGAGGGCGCCGTTGACCGGATGGAGAAACAGCTTCGCCGCTACAAGCGGCGGTTGAAGGATCACCACCGCGACCGGCAGGGTCCGATTGAAGCGGAGGAGGCGGCCTCCTACATCCTGCGCGGGCAGAGTGAAGGGGTGGACGAGGAACCCGAGACCCTGCAGCCGGTGATCGTGGCCGAGACCGAGACGCGCGTTCAGTTCCTGTCGGTCGGAGAGGCGGTGATGCAGATGGAGCTTGCCGGGGCGCACCTTCTCGTCTTCCGCAACGAAACCCACGGCGGCGTGAACGTCGTCTACCAGCGCGATGACGGCAACATCGGCTGGATCGACCCGCGCGACACCCACTAGGGGCCGGGGAGGCAGGAGGAAGCGGCTTTCATGGAGCTATCGCAGATCATCGGCGTCGACGCCGTGCGTGCGCCGCTCAAGGCCATGAGCAAGAAGCGTTTGCTGCAGGATCTCTCGGACATGGCCGAGACGGTCTACGGACTGCCGCCGGCTGCGGTATACAGGGCGCTGATGGATCGCGAGGCGCTCGGCCCTACCGGCGTCGGCCGTGGCGTGGCGATCCCGCATGCGCGGCTCCCCGGTGTACCGAACGTGGTCGGGCTGTTCGGGCGCCTGGAGAAGCCCGTCGACTTCGAGTCGATCGACCGACAGCCGGTCGACCTCGTCTTCGTGCTGTTGGCGCCGGAGTCGGCGGGCGCTGAACATCTGAAGGCGCTTGCGCGAGTTTCACGTACGCTGCGAAGCGACGCGGTCTGCGCCAAGCTTCGCTCGACCTTCGATCCTTCGGCGATCTACGCGATCCTGACCGAAGCGAAGACCGAGCCCGCACCCGGGGGGGCTAGCCCCGGGCGGCCAGCTTCGGCGAGGGCATGAGCTCGGTATCGAGGACGGTTCGCAGGAAGTCGATGAATTCGTCGCGCAGGTCCGGCCTCGCGATCCCGAACGCTACCGTGGCCTGAAGAAAGCCTGACTTCGTTCCGCAGTCGAAGCGGCGTCCCTTGAAGCGCAATGCGCTGACCGGACGGCCGGCGTCGATCTCGGCGGCGATGGCATCGGTGAGCTGGATTTCTCCACCGGCGCCCGCTTCGACGTCCTCGAGGTTGCGCAGCACCTGCGGCGACAGAATGTAGCGCCCGATCACCGCGAGGTTCGAGGGCGCCACCTCGCGCTTGGGCTTCTCCACCATCGCGCGCACCCGCATCGTCGATCCGGCGGTGGATTCGACATCGAGGATGCCGTAGGAGGACACGCTCTCCGGCGACACTTCCATGGTCGCGACCATGCTGCCGCCAGTGGATTCGTAGGCGTCGACCATCTGCTGCAGGCACGGCGTCTCGGCATCGATCACGTCATCGGGGAGGATCACCGCGAAAGGCTCGTCGCCGATCAGATTCCGGGCACACCAGACCGCGTGCCCGAGCCCACGCCGCTCCTGCTGGCGGATGTAGGCGACACTGCCGCTCTCCATATCGGTTTGTTTGAGGAGATTGAGAAGAGCTGTCTTGCCCCCATCCTGGAGGCTCTTCTCGAGCTCAGGCGCGCTGTCGAAATAGTCCTCGAGCGCACTTTTGCCCCGGGAGGTGACGAAGATGAATTCGCGGATACCGGCAGCGCGCGCCTCGTCGATCGCATATTGAATCAGCGGTCGATCCACCAGCGGCATGATTTCCTTCGGCACCGATTTGGTTGCCGGCAGGAACCGCGTCCCGAAGCCGGCAACGGGAAACACTGCCTTGGTAACCTTGTTCGACATCATACCCCCGCTAGTCACTTCGGCGAAGAACGCCCGCCGTGCGGCGCGGGTTCCATCGACGTCCGCAGTTTAGCGGTGGGTGGTCGGAATACAATTGCAGACTCGCTCAAGAGCGGTCTACCGCCAACCGCCCATCCGTGGCCGGGACGGTCACGGCAACTCAAGCTCGCGCAGGATCGCCTCGATCCGTGGCACGTCACTAGGATTGTTGACCTCCCAGAAGGCGCGGCCGCGGCTTTCGACCTCGACGCAGTGGATCGGCACGCCGCTCTCGAGGAAGCGTAGCTGCTCGAGTCCCTCGACCTTTTCCAGCGGACCGATCGGCCATTCCGGATAGGCTGCGAGCGCCTCGAACCGATAGGCGTAGACGCCGACGTGATGAAATACCGGGATCTCCGCCTCCGGCACGGCAGCCCCGCCGGTATAGGGGATCACCTCCTTGGAGAAATAGAGCGCCCGGCCGCTCCGGTCGAAGACCGCCGTCGTGGCGCCTACCCGCCCGTGGCGGCGGTCGTCGAGAAAGCCTTCCAGCGCAGCGGCATCGCAGCGCAGCACCGGCGTCGCCATCATGCGTGACGGATCGGCCTGCATCGCCTCGACCAGCGCCGCGACGAACCAGGGTGGGGTGAGTGGTGCATCCCCCTGCAGATTGACGATCACTTCGTAGCCCGGCAGCCCCTCGAGCACCGCCGCGCAGCGCTCGGTGCCGTTGCGGCAGGTATCCGGCGTCATCACGACCTCGGCGCCGAAGCCCCGTGCGGCCTCGGCGATCCGGTCGTCGTCGGTCGCGACCACCACGCGGTCGACCCCCGGCACCTCGATTGCAGCTTCCCAGCTGCGGCGGACGAGGCTCTTGCGCTCGCCGGTGGCGCCGGTCAATTCGACCAGCGGCTTTCCCGGATAGCGGGTCGAGGCGTAGCGCGCCGGGATGACGAGAAGGACCGGCATCGCGCTTCAGGCCTTCAGGGCCACTCCGGGCGCGCAGGCAATGAAGAAGGGGTTCTCGAACCCCTGCTTGCCATAGGCGAGCGGCGCATGGTCGTCGAAGCGGACCACCCGTCCTCCGGCGCCGAGCAACACCGCCTGGCCGGCGGCGGTATCCCACTCCATCGTGCGTCCGAGCCGCGGGTAGAGGTCGGCCTCGCCGGCGGCCACCAGGCAGAACTTGAGCGAGGAACCGGCCGAGCGGAAGTCGGCCACCGGGTAGCGGGCGATGTAGTCATCGGTCGCCTGGTCGCGGTGCGACTTGGAGGCGACGACGACGAGGGCGTCGGGGTCGGGGCTGGATACCGCAAGCGGCGTCAGTGCGCCGGGCGCCGCCCCGTGCGGTCTGGCCTCCTCCTGGGAACGGCCACCGGCGTCGGTGTAGAAGAGCCGGCTCTGCGCCGGGGCGTAGACGACGCCGCGGGTGGGCACGCCGTCCTCGATCAGCGCGACGTTGACGGTGAAGTCTCCGCGGCGCTGCACGAACTCCTTGGTGCCGTCGAGCGGGTCGACCAGAAAGAAGACCGGCGCCCTGACCCCGTGCGTCGCCTGCTCCTCCTCGGTGACCACCGGGATGTCGGGGAAGGCCGCGCGCAATCCGCGCGAGATGATGCCGTCAGCGATTTCGTCGGCTTCGGTGACGGGCGAGGAGTTGGACTTCGCGCGCACCTCGAAGTCATCGCTATCGTAGACCTGCATGATTGCGGCGCCGGCCTCCAGCGCAAGGCTGCGAATGGTCGAAACAATACGGGCGTAATCCACGCTGACTCCTCTCCTCGTACACGGGCAAGGTATGGACCGCGGGGAGCGGGTTTGCAAACATCGCGCCGCGAGATCGGAGGGACCACGATGACCGCAGCAGGCCCGCGCGGAACACTCACGCTGCAGACTATTCCGATGCCGGCGGATACCAACGCCAACGGCGACATCTTCGGCGGCTGGCTGATGGCGCAGATGGATCTCGCCTGTTCGGTCCTCGCGCGCCAGCGCGCCCGCGGCAGGGTGGCGACGGTCGCGGTGGAAGGCATGTCCTTCCACCGGCCGGTCCGGGTCGGCGACATCCTTTCGATGCATGCCGAGCTGTTGCGCGAGGGTACCTCGTCGATGGTCATCGAGGTCGAGGCCTGGGTGACGCGGCAGCCCGAGACCGAGCGGCTGAAGGTGACCGAGGCGAAGTTCGTTTTCGTCGCCATCGACGAGACCGGGACCAAGCGTCCGCTTCCGCCGCCGCGCCCGGCGTAGAAGGGCGGGCCGGCGTGAACCGCGCCTGCGCCAGGGAACCGGTTCGACCGACCGGCAAGCCGCACCCTAGTCCTACCCGTCTTATCGTGCCCGAGGGTCAGGCCGATGGGTTCTCGTTCGCGAAAAGCTCGTCGTCCCCGGTCTTGATGAACCGGGGATCGAGGCCGAGGGGCTGGCGTCGGTCCGCCGGCAGCGGCGAGACGAAGGGGGCGTCGCCGACCCGCCGGCGAAAGTCCTCCTTTGCCGATGCGCGCAGCCCTGGGTCGGTCAGCAGGTCGTAGCCGCAGCCGGCAAGGATCTGCGCGGTCTGGAGCGACGCCTTGTCGCCGATCGACATTCCCCCGCAGGCGGTGACCGGCCAGGTGTGCAGCCCGATGTGGAGCGGAAACGTCGGCCAGGCGAAGACCCCGGTCGGCACCTGATAGCTGACGTCGCCGACATCGGTGGAGGCGCCGGCGGAGACGTCCTCGAAGAAGGGAAGCGGCTCGGACGACATCCCGTGCTCCGGCACCCCCATCTCGCGCTGGCACGCCTTCGCAAAGGCCTGCTCGGCGTCGGTGAACTCGATCGGCACGGCCTGGATGTGGCGGTAGAGATGCCGCGCCAGCGGTTCGTTCGGCATGAGGTCGTGCATGCCGAAGAAGAGATCGAACTCGGCGCGGGTCTGGGTCGCAGTTGCTGCGCCCTCGGCGATTTCGCGGACCCAGTCGGTGATCGCGCCCACCTGGGCGCGGTTGGCGTCGCGGATGACGATCCAGACCTGGGCAAAGTCGGGAATGACATTGGGCGCGAGGCCGGCCGATTCGTAGACGTAGTGGATGCGGGCGCTCGGCATCAGGTGCTCGCGCATCATCTGGATGCCGATGCCGAACATCTCGGCGGCTTTGAGCGCGCTCCGGCCCTCCCAGGGGGCGCTGCCGGCATGCGCGGTGCGGCCGTGGAAGCTCACCTTGGCCTTGTCGATCGCGTTGAGTTGCACGTTGCCGGCGCCGGCGAAGGGCGCCGAATGCCAGGCGAGCGCCGCATCGAGGTCGGCGAAGAGGTTGTCGCGGGCCATGTAGACCTTGGCGCCCTCGACCTCCTCGGCAGCGCAGCCGTAGACCCGGATCGTTCCCGGCGTACCGGCGTCCTGCATCATCCGCTTCAGCGCGAGGGCGGCGCCGGTGCAGCCGGCGCCGAGCATGTTGTGCCCGCAGCCGTGGCCGACCTCCGAGCCGGTGGGACCCGGCGTCTGCCGCGGCTCGGCGGCGTTGCCGAGGCCGGGGAGCGCGTCGTACTCGGGAAGGTAGCCGATGACCGGTCCGCCCGAGCCCTTCGACCACTCCGAGATGAAGGCGGTCGGCACTCCGGAGGTGCCGCGGCTCACGGTACGGAATCCGGCTGCTTCGAGCTCGCGGAGGTGGATCTCCATCGAGCGGAATTCCGCTAGCGAGAGCTCGGGGGTCTGCCACACCTCGCGCGAGATCCGCAGGATTGGATCGCGCACCGCGTCCACCGCCTGGGCCGCAGCCCCGACCGAAGCCGGCGGCGCCTCCGTTGCCGCCGGCGTTCCCGGACCGTCGGTCTGCGCCATCACCAGCGAAGGACCGCTTCCGGCGGCAAGCGCGCCGCCGATCCCGAGGCCACCGAGAACGGTCCGGCGATGCACGGGGAAGAACGGACGTTCGGTCATCGGGCACCTCCTGCCGTCGGATGTCGCGTCGATCCTAGCGAAAGTCACCGCGAATGACAGGCCGGCGGCGCGCCCGCTCCTGTGACACGCCGACTCACGCTGCTGTCACGGGGCGGGGGGCAGGGTCGCCTCGAACCCGATACCCGGAGTACCGAGATGTACCGCATCGCCGCCCTCGAATCCGCCACCTCCCGCCAGCCGATCCGCTCCGCGGTGATCGACCTGCTCGCCTATGCCGCTCCGCGGCCGGCGGCGCTCGGCGCCCCGACCGCCGAGGAGCAGGAGTTTCTCGAGACGCTGCGGCGCATCGTCGCGCGCAGCGCGATGGACGACATTCGCGGACGGAAGCCCGGCCGCCGGCTGGTAGGCGGCGGCTACCGGCCAATCAGCGCGTCGGGCACCTCGATACGCTCGACGCCGTTGATCTCGACCACGGTCTTTCCCTCGGCGCGGGTGGCGTCGACTTCGTCCGTGGGATCGGGCGAATAGACCTCGTCCGCGCCGTCGCCGAAGTCGAGGATGCGCTCGAAGCCGTCGGCGAAAGTCACGATGATCTCCACGCCGCCGCTCGTGCTTTCGCGCTTCATCGCCTCGCAGGACTGTACCGATTGTCCGCGGAGGCCGCAGGCGACGGTTCCGGCCAGCGTCGGCGCTTCGACGTCGCCCTTGGCCGGCCCGGTCGCGGCCGACGCAGCCGCGTCGCTTCCGGCGGCGGGGTCCGGGGCGACGCTGGCCGGGGCGTCGGCGCCGGCGACCGGGTCGGCCTGGGCGACGTGCGGCGCGAGATAGCGGGCCGCGGCCCAGCCGCTGACGCCGCCCGCGCCGAGCGCGATCTGACACCAGCGATCCGGGCCCTCGCCGCTGCAACCAAGGTTCTGCAGGACAGTACCGCGGGCGAGCTCGGCCACCACTGCCTCGCCGGTCGAGGGGCCTTTGCGCAGGTTGACCGTCGCGCCGCCGCTGACGCCGATCACCTCCCATTGCGCAGGGTCGGGGGCGCCGTCCGCCGCTTGGGACCCGGCCGGCGCGAATGCTAGCGAGCGCAAGGAAAAGGACGAGGATGGGCAACGGCGGCACGGGCGATCTCCGGGGCAAGCCGCGCATCCGACCATTTCGCCGCCGGAGCCGCAAGCACTCCGGGGCGTCACGTTGCCGTGCGGCTGCGTTCCCCGCGGGCTCCGTTGCCCTCGGCGGCGTTCAGGGGCGGCTGCCGATGCGCGGCTCGGTGCCTTCGACGAGGCGTCGGATGTTGGCGTGATGGCGGATGAACACGAGGACCGCCAGCATGATGCCGAGCGGCACGAGGTCGACACGGCCGCAGAGCACCAGCCAGATCGGCGTCAGCGCGGCAGCGACCAGAGCGGCCAGCGAGGAGAAGCGCGACAGGAAGGCCGTGGCAAGCCAAGTGCGCGCAGGCCGCGAGCCCGGCGGGCCAGGCCAGCGCCAGCGTGACGCCGAGGAAGGTCGCGACACCCTTTCCGCCGCGGAAGCGCAGCCAGACCGGAAAGAGGTGGCCTAGGAAGGCGGCGAGGGCCGCGACCATCGCCGCACTCTCGCCGGCGAAGTAGCGGGCGAGAAGCACCGGAATCGCACCCTTGGCGCCATCGAGCAGCACGGTCGCGGCGGCCGCGCCCTTGCTGCCGGTCCTGAGCACGTTGGTAGCGCCGATGTTGCCCGAACCGATCGAGCGCAGGTCGCCGAGCCCGAGCGCGCGGGTGACGAGGATGCCGAAGGGGATCGAGCCGCAGAGGTAAGCGAGGAGAGCCGTTAGCGCGAGGGTCATGCCGTCTCCGCATCGAAGATCTCGAACGCCGGCGACCCAGGTGCCGAGAACGCGGCCCTGCATGCGCCGGAGGTCGTAAGGGGTGTTCTTCGACTTCGAGCGCAAATTGGCACGGTCGAGGACGAAGGGCGTGTCGGGGTCGAAGAGGACGAGATCGGCCGGGGCGCCGGCGGCCAGCCGGCCGGAAGGCAGGCCGAGCAGGCGGGCGGGATTGAGCGACAATGCCCGCCAGAGCGCGGGCAGGGTGAGGTGGCCGGCGTGCACGAGCTGCATCGCGGCCGGGAGCAGCGTCTCGAGGCCGACGGCGCCGCTCGCGGCCTCCTCAAAGGGGAGGCGCTTCTCCTCCTCGTCCTGCGGGGTGTGGAACGAGCCGATCACGTCGATAAGTCCCTCGGCCACGGCGTCGACGGTGGCGATTCGGTCGTCCTCGGAGCGGAGCGGCGGGCTGAGCTTGAAGAAGGTGCGGTAGTCGCCGACGTCGAGCTCGTTCAGCGTCAGGTGGTGGATCGAGGCGCCGGCAGTTACCGCGAGCCCGGCGTCGCGGGCGCGCCGGAGTGCCGGCAGCGCGACGGCGGTCGAGATCTGGTCGGCGTGGTAGCGCGCGCCGGTCACCTCGGCGAGGGCGAGATCGCGTTCGAGGCCGATGCGCTCGGCGATGGGCTGGACCGCGGGGAGGCCGAGTTGCGACGCGAACTGGCCCGCGGTCATGCAGGCGCCATCGGAGAGCGCGGGATCCTGCGGGTGGCCGATGACGAGGGCGCCGAGGCCGCGCGCATAGGTCAGGCAGCGCTGGAAGACGCGGGAATCGGCGACCTGGCGGGCGTCGGTGAAGGCGACGGCACCGGCGTCGAGCAGGAAGCCGATCTCGGTCATCTCGCGGCCCTCGCGGGCCTTGGTGAGGGCCGCCATCGGCAGCACGTTGACTGCGGTGGCGGCGACGGCGCGGCGCTGCAGGAACTCGAGCGCCTCCGGGGTGTCGACCGCCGGCCGGGTGTCAGGGCGGGTGACGATCGTGGTCACGCCGCCGGCAGCGGCGGCGGATCCGGCGGTGCGGAAGCTCTCCTTGTGGCGCTCGCCGGGCTCGCCGACCTTGACCCCGATGTCGATGATGCCGGGGGCGAGATGGCGGCCGCGGC
Source organism: uncultured Alphaproteobacteria bacterium (assembly GCA_963737485.1). Taxonomy (GTDB): domain Bacteria; phylum Pseudomonadota; class Alphaproteobacteria; order Rhodobacterales; family Rhodobacteraceae; genus Amaricoccus. Next base: position 540,888 of record CAVTSR010000006.1, read on the forward strand.
AGTCGAGGCCGGGGCGGCCGCCGCCCTCGAAGACCTCCACGATGCGCCCGGCGTCGACGACGAGGCCGCCGGGGAAGATGCGGTCGCGCTCGGGGTCGACGAGGAGGGCGTTGGCGAGCGTCAGCATGCGGCGGCTCCGCCCGCGGGGAGGGCAGCGGCCGTCGCGCGGGGCGGGTGGGCGGGGCGCGGCGGCCGCTGGCCGGGCCGGGCGACGCTGGCGCCGGTGCCGACGGTCACGACAGCACCCCCGCGGTGTCGTTGCGGGCGCGGAGATTGCGCGCGAGCAGATCCATCGCGGCCATACGCACGGCGACTCCCATCTCGACCTGCTCCTGGATGACGCTGACGTTGATGTCGTCGGCGAGGAGGCCGTCGATCTCGACGCCGCGGTTCATCGGGCCGGGGTGCATGACGATGGCATCGGGCTTCGCGGCGGCGAGCTTCTCGGCGTCGAGGCCGAAGCGGTGGTAGTATTCGCGCAACGAGGGGACGAGCGCGCCGTCCATCCGCTCCTTCTGCAGCCGGAGCATCATCACCACGTCGACGGCTTCGAGGCCCTCGCGCAGATCCTCGAAGACCTCGACCCCCATGCGGTCGACACCCTCGGGCATCAGCGTCGGCGGGCCGATCAGGCGGATGCGGTTCTCCATCCGGCCGAGGAGGATAATGTTGGAGCGGGCGACACGGCTGTGGGCGATATCGCCGCAGATCGCCACCGACAGGCGCGTGAGCCGGCCCTTGCGGCGGCGGATGGTGAGCGCGTCCAGGAGCGCCTGGGTCGGGTGCTCGTGGCGGCCGTCGCCGGCGTTGAGGACGGCGCAGTTGACCTTGGAGGCGAGGAGGTTGACCGCGCCCGAGGAGGGGTGGCGCACGACGAGGAGGTCGGGGTGCATCGCATTCAGCGTCATCGCGGTGTCGATGAGGGTCTCGCCCTTCTTCACCGAAGACTGCGCGACCGACATGTTCATCACGTTGGCGCCGAGCCGCTTGCCGGCGAGCTCGAAGCTCGCCTGGGTGCGGGTCGAGGCCTCGAAGAACATGTTGATCTGGGTGAGGCCCTTGAGCGCGTCGGCACGCTTGTCGGCCTGGCGGTTGAGCACGACGTAGGTTTCGGCGAGATCGAGCACCGCCTCGATGTCCTCGCGGGTGAGGCCCTCGATGCCGAGCAGATGGCGGTGCGCGAACAAGGCGGCCCTCCGGATTTCCAGCGCGCTTTTAGCGCGGCCGGACGGGGCGGGACAACCGGGTCTGGCGCCGGCCGGTGGCGCGGCCTAGGCTCGCGGCCGATCCGATGGAGCGCCCCCGCGTGACCGCTTTTGCCAGCGACCCGAGCATCGAACGTGCCGCCGACCTGGCGGCGCTCGCCTGGCAGCTCGAGCTCGGCGCCGACGAGGCGATCGGGGAGACGCCGGTCGATCGATTCGATCGGCGCCGGCGGCGGCTGCCGCGGTTCCGGTCCCGGCGGTCGCGCGGCGGCGGGTTGCCCGGACTCCGGTTCCGGCGCCGAGTGTCGGGGCCGGTTGGGGCGGCGGAGTTGGCGGGGGCTTGCGCCGACCTCGCGGCGCTGCGGGCGGCGACTCGAAGGCTTCGAGGGATCGGCGCTGCGGCTCGGGGCGCGCAACCTGGTGTTTGCCGACGGCGACCCGCGGGCACGGGTGATGGTGATCGGCGAGGCTCCGGGGCGGGACGAGGACCGGGCGGGGCTGCCGTTCGTCGGACGGTCGGGGCAGCTCCTCGACCGGATGCTGGCGGCGATCGGCCTGTCGCGTGCGGCGGAGGATCCGCGCGCGGGGGCCTACATCACCAACGTTCTGCCCTGGCGGCCGCCGGCAGAACCGGGACCCTTCGAGCGATGAGGCGGCGCTGCTGCTGCCGTTCCTGTTTCGCCACATCGAGCTCGCGGCACCGGAGTTCCTGCTGCTCCTCGGCTCGCCGGCGGTGCGGGCGGTGCTCGGGACCGCCGACGGGGTCACGCGCCTGCGCGGGCGCTGGCTCGACTGGCGCGGGGTGCCGGCGATCGCGACCTTTCACCCGGCGGCGCTTCTGCGCGACGCGCGAGGAAAGAAGCGCGAGGCCTGGGCGGACCTCCTGCAGCTGAAGGCGCGGCTCGATGGCTGAGGCGCGGGCGTTCCTGCCGGTGCGGATCGCGGTGCTGACGGTCTCGGATACCCGCACGCCCGCCGACGACCGGTCGGGCGACACACTGGTCGAGCGGCTGACGGCAGCGGGGCACGTGCTGGCCGGCCGGGCGATCGTGCGAGACGACCAGCCCGCGATCGAGGCGCGGCTCAGGGCCTGGATCGCGGATCCCGGGGTCGACGTGGTGATCTCGACCGGCGGCACCGGGCTCACCGGGCGCGACGTCACGGTGGAGGCGCACGAGGCGGTCTACGAGAAGGCGGCGCCCGCCTTCGGCGTCGTCTTCACGCTGGTCTCGTTCCAGAAGATCGGCACCTCGGCAGTGCAGAGCCGCGCCTGCGCCGGGGTTGCGGGCGGAACCTACCTCTTCGCGTTGCCGGGCTCGCCGGGCGCGTGCCGCGATGCCTGGGACGGGATTCTCGCCGACCAGCTCGACAGCCGTCACCGGCCCTGCAACTTCGTCGAGATCATGCCGCGCCTCGACGAACACTACAGGCGAAAGTGACCGTCCGCGAAAATTGCATTTGCGTGTTATCTTATTGGCGTAATTCCATATAGTGCTCTGCCGTCGACCGGATTGCGGTGAAGGTTAAGGCAGCGCACTGTCCGCCAGGCATTGCTCGGATCCCGCTCCAGGATACGGCCGGCGGCGCCCGTTCGACGGAGCGCTGGCGGGCGCACAAGGGAGGGCGCAGAGCCGCATTGCGGCACAAAGTCCGCTGGACCGTGGCGGCCGAACCGATTAATCCCTTCGAAACACCGGGGGATTGCCGAGGTGCGGCCCGGTCGAGGTTTGTCCGCGCGACGCGGTACAGTGGCAAGGAGCGGATGGCGTGGCGCACGCAGAACAGCCCACCGGCACCACCAGGCGAGATTTTCTGTTCGTGGCCACAGGGGCGGCCGGCGGTATCGCCACGGCGGCGGCGGTCTGGCCGCTGATCAACTCGATGAATCCCTCGGCGGACGTGCAGGCGCTGGCCGCGATCCAGGTCGACGTGTCGGGTCTCGAGACCGGCTCGAGCCTGACGGTGAAGTTCCTCGGCAAGCCGGTGGTGATCCGCCGCCGGACCGCCGACGAGATCGCGGCCGCGCGCGACGTCAAGCTCGACGATCTTGTCGACAGGCTCGCGCGCAACGCCAATCTGCCCGCGGACGCGCCTGCGACCGACCAGGACCGCACGCTGGACGAAGCCGGCGAATGGCTGGTGATGACCCAGGTCTGCACGCATCTCGGCTGCATCCCGCTCGGACAGGAGGGCGAGTACCACGGCTGGTTCTGCCCCTGCCATGGCTCGGTCTACGACACGGCGGGCCGCATCCGCAAAGGGCCGGCACCGGAGAACATGCACATTCCGGTCAACAAGTTCGTGTCCGACACCGTGATCCAGCTCGGAGAGGGGCCCAAGGCATGAGCGGCATCCCGCACGACCACTACGAACCGAAGACCGGCGCCGAGAAGTGGATCGAGCGCCGGCTGCCGATCCTCGGCCTGATCCACTCGACGCTCTTCATTCCCACCCCGAAGAACCTCAACTGGATGTGGATCTGGGGAATCGTGCTCGCCTTCTGCCTGGCGCTGCAGATCGCGACCGGGGTGGTGCTGGTGATGCACTACACGCCGCACGTCACGATGGCCTTCGCCAGCGTCGAGCACATCATGCGCGACGTGAACGGCGGATGGGCGCTGCGCTATGTGCACGCCAACGGCGCCTCGCTCTTCTTCTTCGCGGTCTATGCCCACATCTTCCGCGGCATCTACTACGGGTCCTACAAGGAGCCGCGCGAGATCACCTGGATCATCGGCATGCTGATCTTCCTCCTGATGATGGCGACGGCCTTTATGGGCTACGTGCTGCCCTGGGGGCAGATGTCGTTCTGGGGCGCCACGGTCATCACCGGGCTCTTCTCCGCGATTCCGCTGGTCGGGCCGGACATCCAGACCTGGCTGCTCGGCGGGCCTGCGGTCGATAACCCGACCCTCAACCGTTTCTTCTCGCTGCATTATCTCCTGCCGTTCGTAATCGCCGGGCTGGTGATCGTCCACATCTGGGCGTTCCACACCACCGGCAACAACAACCCGACCGGGGTGGAGGTTCGCCGCGGGTCCAAGGCGGAGGCCGAGAAGGACACGCTGCCGTTCTGGCCGTACTTCGTGATCAAGGATGTGTTCGCGCTGGTCTTCGTGCTGGTGATCTTCGCGGCGGTGGTGGGGTTCATGCCGAACTTCCTCGGGCATGCCGACAACTACATCGAGGCCAATCCGCTGAAGACGCCGACACATATCGTGCCGGAATGGTACTTCCTGCCGTTCTACGCGATGCTGCGCGCGATCACCTTCGACATCCTGTGGATCAACTCCAAGCTTGCCGGCGTGCTGACCATGTTCGGCTCGATCGCGCTGCTGCTGCTGCTGCCCTGGCTCGACACCAGCCGGGTGCGCTCGGGGCGCTACCGGCCGATGTTCAAAATCTGGTTCTGGCTCCTGGTCGTGGATTTCGTGCTGCTGATCTGGTGCGGCTCGCAGCCGCCGGCGCAGCCCTTTGTAATCATCAGCCAGCTCGCGACGCTCTACTGGTTCGTCTTCTTCCTGGTGATCATGCCGCTCCTCGGCGTGCTGGAAAAGCCGTTGCCGCAGCCCGAGTCGATCGAGGCCGACTTCATCGCCCACTACGGCACCGGCGAGGCGGCGATGGCACGGGCGGCGATCAGCGAGCCGGCGGAATGACCGGCGCAACGACGACCGGCGCAATGACGACCGGCCCAATGAAGACTGGCAAGGGAGCGCGGGCCATGCTGAAGACGACGATCCTCGCGGCGGCGCTCACGCTCGGCGGTGCTCTCGGGGGCGGGGCGGCGACGGCGCAGGAACCTGCGCACGGGGGCGGCGAGGTCACCGACTTCGCCTTTTCATTCGAGGGGCCGTTCGGGCGCTACGACCAGGCGCAACTGCAGCGCGGGCTGCAGGTCTACACCGAGATCTGCTCGGCCTGCCACGGGCTGAAGTTCGTCACCTACCGCGAGCTGGCCGAGCCCGGCGGCGTCTCGATGACCGAGGAGCAGATGCGGGCCTATGCCGCGATGCACGACGTCGACGACGCCGACACCGGCGAGAGCCGGCCGGCGACGCCGTCGGACCATTTCCAGCATTCGCCGGTCGAGAACGCCCCGGACCTCAGCCTGATGGCCAAGGCCCGCGACGGCTTCGAGGGGCCGGCGGGGCTGATGATCAACCAGATCCTGCACGGCTCCGGCGGGCCGGAGTATATCGCCTCGCTGCTGCTCGGCTTCACCGGACAAGAGCAGGAGTTGGCCGGGGCCACGCTCTACGAGAACACGATCTTCCCCGGCGGGCTGATCGCGATGCCGCCGCCGATCACCGACGACGGACAGGTGACCTATGCCGACGGCACGGTGGCGACCAAGCAGCAGATGGCCGAGGACGTGGCGGCCTTCCTGATGTGGACCGCCGAGCCGAAGATGATGGCGAGAAAGGCGACGGGCCTCACCGCGGTGCTGTTCCTCGCGGTGCTCGCCGGGCTGCTCTGGTTCACCAATAAGAAGATCTGGGCGCCGCACAAGGGCAGGCACGCCTGATTCGGGCGGCGTCGGCGGGATGACCGGCGGCGACAGCGCATCCCCGGTCGTTGCGCGGGTGCTCGCGGTGCTGACCGCGGCGAGCACGACGCCGGCGCTGGTCGAGACCGCGGACGGGTCGCGCTGGGTGATGAAGTTCTCCGGAGCGGGCCCGGGGCCTTTCGGACTGCTGGTCGAACTCCTCGCGCTCGGGATCGCCGCCGCTATGGGGGCGCCGGTGCCGGCGGCACGGCCGCTGCTGCTGCCGGAGGGGTTCCCGTGGCAGGCCGGCACCGACGAGTTCGACGCGATGCTGCAGCGGAGCTGGGGGTGGAACCTCGGCGTCGCCTTCGTGCCGGATGCGCGCCCGGTTCCGGCAGCGGCGGCCCTTGCGTTCGAGCCGGCCGCGCTCGATGCGCTCGCGCGCTCCGACGCCCTGCTGCAGAACATGGACCGCACGGCGCGGAACCCGAACCTGATCGCGGCGGACGGGCGGCTCTGGGCGATCGACTACAACGCCTGCCTCTACCTGTCGCGGGCGCTCGCGGCAACGCGGCCGCCGGCGCGCGATCTGCCCGCAGGGCACCTGCTGGCCGGGCGCCTGGCGGTGCCTGCGCCGATGCCGGATCTCGGGCTGGCCGCGCTGGTGGCTGCGGCGCCGGACGCCTGGATCGAGGCGGCAGGGTGCGAGCGGGGAACGCTCGCGGCGGCGCTCGGGCGCTACGTGGCCGCCTGGGAGGGCTGGGCTCAGCCCGCTCCGAGGTAGGCGCGGAGTTCCGGCGACGGGTTGGCGAAGAGCGCCTCGGTCGCGGCGGGCGGGTGCGCGCGGGTGCCATCGACCAGCACCACCTGCTCCGCGATGCGGCGGGCGTCCTCCGGCGCGTGCGTCACGAGCAGTAGCGTCGCCTTCTGTTCGGCGCGGATGCTCGCGACGAGCTCGAGCATCTCGGCGCGGAGCGCAGGGCCGAGTGCTGCGAAGGGCTCGTCGAGCATCAGCAGCGGCCGGTCGCGAAGGAGCGCCCGCGCAAGAGCCACGCGCTGGCGCTGCCCGCCGGAAAGCTGCGCCGGGTGCCGGGCGCCGAGGCCGGCGAGGCCGACCGATTCGAGCGCGGTCTCGACCCTGGCCCGCGCGGCGCGATCGAGGCGCAGGTCGGGGCGCAGGCCGAGGCCGACGTTCTGCGCCGCGGACAGATGGGCAAAGAGGTTGTGTTCCTGAAAGAGCAGGGTGAGCGGGCGCTCGGCGGGGGAGAGCGCGGTGATGTCGCGGCCGTCCCAGAGGATCCGGCCGCGGGCGGGATCCAGGAAGCCGGCGATGGTGGCGAGGAGCGTGCTCTTGCCCGAGCCGGACGGGCCAATCATCGCCGTAGAGCTGCCGCCGGCGAGCGCGAAATCAGCGGTGAGGTGCCAGTCGCCCTGCACGACCTCGATGCCTTCAAGCCTGAGCATCGAGCCGCCCGCCGCGATCGAAGACGAAGAAGACGAGGTATGTGAGCGCCACCAGCAGCAACGCGACGCCTGCGGCCGCCTCGGTGCGGTAGGTCGCCATCAGCCGCTGCAACAGCAGCGGCAGCGTCGCGAAGTCGGGTGGTGCGAAAAGGGCGATCACCCCAAGGTCGCCCATCGAGAGCGCCGAGGCAAGCCCGGCGGCGAAGCCGGCCGGGCGGCGCAGTCGCGCCCAGGTGACCAGGCGGAAGCGCGCCCAGCCGGTGATGCCGAGGCTGTCGGCGAGCCGGCCGTCGACGGTGCGGGCGACCGCGAGCGCCGGCATCAAGGCGCGCAGCACGAAGGGGAGCGCCATCGCCGCGTTGACGGCGGCGGTGACCGGCAGCGCCACCGCGAAGGGGTCGACGAAGGGATAGAGGATGATGAAGAGCCCGGTGCCGATCACGAAGGGCGAGGCGGCGAGGGTCAGGAGCCCCGCCGCCTCGATGAGCCCGCCGCCGCCGCGGGCGCGCCGCGCGTCGATCAGCGCGGCGAGCGCGAGGCCGAGCGCGAGTGCAACTGCCGCCGAGCCGAGCGCGACCGCGAGGCTGCGCGCGGCCGCCGGCCAGACCGCGGCGGGAAGGCTTGCGAGCGCGGGCAGGCCGCGCGCGACGACGGCCGCGAGAGGCAGCCCGATGAACAGGACAAGGAGCGCGAGGACGCCGGTGTCGAGAGCGCGTACGGCCGGAGCGTCGGAATCCCAGCGCCGTACCTGGCCGGCGAGCCCGCCGCCGAAGCCGGCCTCGGCCGAAAGGCGCAGGGCGACGACCGCCACGGTGCCGCAGAGGGCGAACTGTATCAGCGCCAGCCACGCGGCGCGGCCAAGGTCGAAATCGAAGCGCAGCGCCTGGTAGATCGCGAGCTCGACGGTGGTCGCGCGCGGGCCGCCGCCGAGGGTGAGCGCCACGGCGAAGCTGGTCATGCAGAGCAGGAAGACCAGCACGAAGGCACCCGGTAGCACCTCGCGCAGCATCGGCCACTCGATGCGGCGGAAGACGTCGCGGGGGGCGAAGCCGAGCTGCGCGGCGAGGCGGAACTGTTCGGCGGGGATCGCGAGCCAGCCCTGCAGGACGAGCCGCGCCACCAAGGCGAGGTTGAAGAAGACATGCGCCAGCACCACGCCGCGGAAGCCATAGATGTCGAGGCGGGGGAGCCCCGTTGCGACGAGGCCGCGGCTGAAGAGTCCGGCGCGGCCCCAGATCGCGATCAGCCCGAAGACCGCGACGATCGAGGGAAGCAGAAACGGAGCACCGAGGAGTGAGACCAGCGCCCCGCGCCCGGGAAAGCGCCGACGAGCGAGCGCGCGGGCGGCGGGTACCGCGAGCGCGCAGCTGAGCGCGGCCGAGACCAGCGCCTGCACCACGGTGAAGCGAAGCGCCGCCCATTCGGCCGGCCCGAGACCGCGACCAGGCTCGGCACGGGTCAGGAGCGCGCCGGTGGTGCCGAGCGTGAGCGCGGCGACGAGTGCCAGCGCCAGCCCGCCGCCCCAGCGGACCGCGGGTGCTATCGGCTGAACGCGGTCAGCCATTCGGCCAGCGCCGGGTCGCGCGCCGCCTGCGCCGCTTCGGGCGAGAGGAGGAGGGGCTTGGTCACCTGGGGCAGCGTCTCGTAGCCTTTCGGCAGGCCGTCCGCCGGCATGTGCGCGGGATACATCCAGTTGGTCGTGGGAATCACCGACTGGAACCCGTCGGTCAGCATGAAGCGCAGGAAGTCGCGGGCGAGCGCCGGCTGGTCGGTGCCGGCCGTCATCGCCGCCACCTCGACCTGCATGTACTGCCCCTCGTCGAAGATCGCGGCGCCCTTGCTGTCGTCGTTCTCGGCGATCAGGTGATAGGCCGGCGAGGTGGTGTAGGCGAGCGCCATGTCGACCTCGCCATTGAGGAAGAGGCCATAGGCCTCGTCCCAGCCGGGCGCTACGGTCACGACGTGCGGGGCGAGGCCCTTCCAGATCTGCGGCGCCTTGTCGCCATAGGCGTCTTTCACCCACATCAGCAGGCCGAGGCCCGGGGTCGAGCTGCGCGGGTCCATGATAACGACGCTCGCCGTAGACGCGATGAGGTCGGGAAAGCTCTTCGGCGGGTCGGGCATCTTCTTCTTGTCGTAGACGAAGGCGAAATAGCCCCAGTCGTAGGGCAGGAAGGTGTCGTCGTCCCAGGGGATCGGCAGGTCGAGCTTAGGGATCTCGATGCCGTGCGGCGCGAAGAGCCCGCTCGCCTTGGCGGTCGCCGTCAGGTTGGTGTCGAGCCCGAGCACGATGTCGGCCGGACTGCGCTTGCCCTCGAGCTTGAGCCGGGCGAGCAGCGCCGCGCCGTCTCCGGCGCCGACGAAGCGGACGGTGCAGCCGCAGGTCGCCTCGAAGGCCTTGGCGATCGCCGGGCCGGGACCCCATTCGGAGGTGAAGCTGTCGTAGGTGTAAATGACGAGCTCGGGCTTGTCGTCTGCCGCCGCCAGCGACGGAACGAGGAGGGCGAGCGCGGCGAGGGCGAGTTTCAGGTGCATGTCCTCCTCCAAGGCAGTGCGGTGGAGAGGGGACGTGCAGTTCGCACGGCGCGCCTTCCCTCCGCCGGTATGAGCCGGTTCAGGTTCTACGGGTCTGCGAAGCCGCATCTCAGCCCGGCGTGAGCCGGACCCCCCGAGGCGGCGCCAGCATAGGGACTGCCCCGGCGGAAGGAAAGGCCGAGAGCAGCCGACGGATCCCGGTCGGCGCCGCGCCGAACGGACCTGTGAGAAGCAGCAGTGGCTGTCACACCGGTGCGACGGACTCGGCTGATAACTCCCCGGTAAGAACCCCGCGATACGCCGGGGTGGACGAAGGAGAGCCCAAGATGTCGAAGCTGGCTGTGATCGAGACCACCGAGGCGGCGACGACGGCGCGCGTCGGAGCGGGCGCCGCGGCGCCGCGGCCGCTGCTCTTTCTCGATTTCGAGGCCTCCTCGCTCAGCCCCGACTCCTGGCCGATCGAGATTGGCTGGGCTTGTATCGCGAGCGGGGCGGTCCACGCCGGCGCGAACTCTTATCGCGCCGCGCCCGCACTGGCAGCTTTCGGATTGGTCGGCGAGCGCCGAGCAGGTGCATGGCATCCGGATCGGCGAGGCGCTCGCGGGCGTGTCAGCCGACGCCGTGGCGGCGCAGACCGATGGCTTCGCGGCATTCGACGTGGTCTCGGACAATTCGCTCTGGGAGCAACACTGGCTCGACCGACTCCGCGAGGGCCGGCGCCGGATCGAGGTGCAGGCGCTCCGCCAGGCGATGCTGGCCCGGATGCAGCCGCACGAGGCGGACTGGTTCCGCTGCGCGCTTCTCCGCGGGCGGCCGGCGCATCGGGCCGCCGCTGACGCGGAGCGCATCGCCAGGGCATGGCTCGCCGCCATCCGCGGCGACCTGTTGGCGGCCTGACCGTCTCTCGCCGGGGAGAGTGGCCAGGAACCGATGCACCGCGCGCAGGATGGTGAGCCGGTGCAGCGACAGGTGCGGAGGCGGGTCGGCAAAGATCGCCCGAAGTGCTCGGGGCAGCGTCCGACAGGTCGGGACGGGTCGTGCCGCGAAAGCGCATGGCGCGATGGAGCACGCGCCTTTGGCGCAGCAGCACCGGCCGCCTTCGAAGATCGAGCGGTCGAGCGAGTGCACTTCGTGGCACAACCGCGACTTTTCGGCGTGGTCACGCCCCACCCAGCCGGCGAGCCTGTGGATTCGGTCGACGTGGTGGACGGGCAGCCCGGTGTCGAGCTCGCGTGCCGGCACGCTCCTGCCCGAGCCGGGGCCGCCCGCGATCATCACCCGCCGCAATCGGCGCGCGCTTTGAAAAGGCGGCGAGCTACACCCGGTCGCCGCGGCGCGCAACCACCGCCGCGTCGGCTTATGCGCCGGCCGGACGGCGCCGCTGCGCCGCATTGAGGGCGAGGATAACGCCGCCGAGGATGCCGGCCGCGGCGGCGACCAGCCGGCCGGTCAATGGCTCGCCAAGGAGGACGAGGCCGCCCGCAGCGGCGATGACCGGCACTGTCAGCTGGATGTAGGCCGAGCTGGCGCGGGGGAGGCTCGGAAGCACGGCATACCATGCCGCATAGCCGAGGCCCGAGGCGATGGCGCCCGAGGCGACGGCGCAGGCGGCGCCGACCGTGGTCATCCGGGGCAGTCCGACGAGGAGGAGCGGAAGTGCCAGCGGCAGGCAGCGGAGGAAGTTGCCGGCGGTCTCGGCGAGCGGCGAAGTGACGCCCTTGCCGAGGAGGGTGTAGGCGGCCCAGCAGAGACCGGAGCCGAGCATCAGCGCCGCCCCGACGGGCGAGGGCGCCGCGAGGCCGGGCGCGACGAGCCAGGCGAGGGCAGCGAGCGCGATCGCCATGCCGCACCACTCTGCCGGGCTCGGGCGATCGCGCTTCACGATCGCCCAGCCGACGATGCCGAACTGGACGCTCGCGAAGAGGATCAGCGCACCGGTGGCCGCGCCCAGCATCAGGTAGGCGAGCGAGAACATCAGCGCGTAGCCGAGGAGCGACGCGGCCGCGGGCCAGCTGCCGCGGATCCTGTGCTCGCCGCCGCGAAGCCGGACCAGCAGCGCCAGTGCGACAGCGCCAGAGAACAGTCGCAGGCCGGTATAGCCCACCGCGTCGGCAGCGCCGCCGGCGAGGGCAAGCCGGGCGAGGACCGAGTTAGCGGCGAAGGCGAGCATCGAGACCGTCGCGAGGATTGCCAGTCGGAGCATGTCGCGGCGGCTGCCCGGCGTCCGGCCTCAGACCCGCGGGATCGCCGGGTTGCGGGCGAGGCGGGCCTGGGCGGCGAGGCGAATCGGGGCATTTGCGGCGCCGAAGCCGGCGTATCCGTCGCGCTCGACGACCTCGAAGAAGAAGCGGTCCTGGAAGGCGGCGGTGTAGAGCTGCAGATAGCGGCCACCCTCGTCTTCGTCGTAGAGGATGCGGTGCGCGCGCAAACGGGCGGTGAACGCGGGATCGAGGCCGAAGCGCGCTTCGAGATCCTCGTAGTAGTTTTCCGGGATCGGCAGGAGCTCGAGTCCGGCCGCCTCCGCCGCCTGTGCCGACGCGAAGATGTCGGGGGTGGCGAAAGCTACGTGCTGCACGCCGGCACCGAAGAACTCCTCGAGAAAGCGCGAGGAGAGCGTCCGCTCCGAGGCGCTGGCGTTGAGGCAGATGCGGACGGCGCGCGCCGGATCCTGCAGCGCGATACTCTCGACGACCCCGGCGGGATCGATGACGTCGACCTGCGGGGTGGTGTCGAAGTCGAAGAGCGAGAGGTACCAGAGCCGCCAGGTCAGCATCTCGTCGGGCGGCATCGACTGGGCGAGGTGGTCGACGCGCGCGAGCGGGCCGGCGGGCGTGGTGCCGACCGGCTCGAACTCGACCTCCCAGACCCGGCCGAGCGCGCTTTCCGCGTCGACGAAATAGACCAGCGAACCCCCGAGCCCGCGGATCGCGGGGATATCGAGCTCGCCCGGCCCGACCGCCTGGCGGAAGGCGCGCATCCGCAGCGCCTCGGCCCGCGCCATCGCCCCGGCGGCGTCGCCGACGCGTAGGCCGATCGCCACCACCGAAGGGCCGTGCACGATCTGGTGCGAATGCGCGAGCCCGTCGGGATCGGTGTTGACAATGAGGTTGATGGCACCCTGGCCCCAGCGGGTGACCTGCTTCGAGCGGTGCCGGCCGGTCAGCGCGAAGCCGAGGCCGGCGAAGATCGTCTCCAGAGCCGGGGCGTCTTGCTCGGCGACGGCGAACTCGATCCATTCGACCGCCACGGGCGCGGCACGCGGCGGCATCGCGCCCGGCTTCATCCGATCGCCGAGCCAGATCAGCGAGCGCTCGCCATCTTCGGCGATCCGCCGCGGCGAGGCCATGCGGAAGCGGTCGCTGAAGATCTCGTGGCTGAGCCATCCGTCGTAGCCGGTCGCGACCACCGCGCGCATGAAGTCGTCGACCGGCAGGTCGCCCTGGCCGGGGAAGTTGCGGAAGTGCCGCGACCACTGCAAAAGGTCCATATCCATCTTCGGCGCATCGGCGAGCTGCACGAAGGTGATGCGGTCCGCAGGGATGGCGCGGATCGGCTCGACCGGCAGGCCGCGCGCGAGAATGTGCCAGGAGTCGAGGATGATGCCGACCTTGGGATGGTCGGCGCGGCGCACCACCTCCCAGGCGTCGCGGTAGTCGGAGATGTGCCGTCCCCAGGCCAGCGCCTCGAACCCGACCTCGATGCCGAAGCCGGCGGCGAGCCGGCCGAGCTCGGCGAGATCCTCCGCCGCGCGGTCGATGCCGCCGAGGCTGAGCGGCGAGACGTTGGAGCAGACCAGGATGCGGGCGGCGCCGAGGTCGTTCATCAGCTCGAACTTGCGCCGGGCGCGCTCGAAGCCGCGGGTACGCTGCGGCTCGGGCATGCCCTCGAAGTCGCGGAACGGCTGGAAGGCGACGATCTCGAGGCCGTGGTCGCGCACCATTTGGCCGATGTCGGCGGGCGAGCCCTCGGCGGCGAGGACATCGGCCTCGAAGATCTCCACCCCGTCGAAGCCGGCGGCAGCGATCGCGGAAAGCTTCTCGGCGAGCCCGCCGCCGAGCGAGACGGTGGCGATCGAGAACCTCATGCCGGCAGCCTTGCGAGCGCGCGGAGTTCGTCGGCGGTGGTGCTGGGGAAGCCGAAGAACTCGAGATAGGCCGGGATCTGCTCGAAGAGCATGTCGGTGCCGACCTGGGTGGCGCAGCCGCGGGCGCGGGCGGCAGCGAGGAAGGGGGTGACCTCCTGCTTCATCACCACCTCGCCCACGAAGCTCGCAGGGTCGATCCGCTCCATGTTCACCGGCATCGGGTCGCCCTCCTTCATGCCGAGCGGCGTGGCGTTCACTACCACGTCGAATCCGGCCGGGTCGTTCGAGCCTGTCTGGACCCGCAGTGCAGGATAGTGCGCCCGGAGCCGCTCGGCGAGACCCTCGGCCGCCGCAGCGCTCACGTCGAAGAGCCCGAGCTCGGCGACGCCGGCCTTCGCGAGCGAGGCGGCGATCGCCGAGCCGACGCCGCCCGAGCCGACGACCAGAGCGCGGGCACCATCGAGCGTCCGGCCCTTGCGCAGCAGGCCGCGCACGAAGCCCTCGCCGTCGAACATGTCGCCGACGAGCCGGCCGTCGGCGTCGAGCCGGACCGCGTTGCAGGCGCCGGCGATGCGGGCTGTCGCGGATGCCTCGTCCAAGTGGTCCATGGTGGCGATCTTGTGCGGCATGGTGATGAGCGCGCCGTGGATGTTCGAGAGCCGGAAGACCAGCTTGAGGAAGGCGGCGAAGTCGGCGGAGCGGACGCCCATCGGCACCACGACGGCGTCGATGCCTCGCTGGTCGAAGTAGGGGTTGTAGATCATCGGCGCCTTGAAGGACTCGGTGGGGTAGCCGAGGTGGGCGATCAGTTTCGTCGTGCCGGTGATCATTGGTCTCGCTCCTTGCTCGGGTCGCAATGGGGCGCCGGAAGCGCCCCATGACGGCCCGGATCACCTCGACCGGTCTGAGGGTGAGGTCGCGCATCGGGGCATGCTACGGCCGCGGGACCGGGGCGGGCAAGCGACCTGCCCCGCTCGCACTGTTCGCGTGCGAGCAGGTCGGTAAGTGACTGATATCACTTATAAACCTGTTTCAGAATTAAGCGGATTTTAGCAAATGACCACATTTTCGCGGCGTTGTGTATCAAAGTACCGACCTTTGCGAAGCGGCTGATCCCCCCATCCGCCTACCCTGTCGGGATGCAGAACAAGAGCATCGACAACGTCCTCCGTCACCTACACCAAGAGGGCCTGAACGGGCGTCGCGAGGGGTGGAACACGTCCGGGCGCTGATGCGGCTGCGGGGCGTGATGGGTCGTAAAGGAGGAGCCCGGCGGGGTCTCCGGTGATGACCCCGGCCACCAGGGTCGAGCCGTTGGCGGCGGAGCGCCGCGAGGTCGGGGGCACCACGACCGCGGCTTGCCACTCGGCGAAGGGCGAGCGCGGTCGGGACGACACGGTCGTTGTCGTTGGGCGAGCCGTCCGGGCGACGGGTCCGCGTGGGGTCGATGCGGCGGAGCGTCGGTGCGATGATGCGCCCGGCGGGGTCGGGGAGGAAACACCGGCCGCAGAAAGGCGCGGGCGGCGATCAGCGCGACAAGTGGGAGGCGTCCCCTTCGCCGTCAAAGGCCGCGAGGAGCGGGCCGAGCTGCCAGAACGCGGAGAATCCGACCAGGATGTAGACCATGCGGGCGAGCGCCGAGCCGGTTCCGAGGATCGCCGCCACAAGGTCGATGCCGAAGAGGCCGACGAGGCCCCAGTTTAGCCCGCCGACGGTAACGAGCAGCAGCGTGACGGCGTTGAGAGCCTTCATTCGCGTCTCCGCGCGGAGGGGCGGGCGCCGCGCGGCGCCCGCCGGGTTAGGTTCAGGACGCGGGCGGAAGCAGGACGGCGTCGATCACGTGGATCACGCCGTTCGTGGCCTCGATGTCGGTGGCGGTGACGTTGGCGTCGTTGACCTTTACCCCGCCGGCGCTCGCGTCGATGGCGACCTGCGCGCCGTTGACCGTCTTGGCGGCGTCGTACTTCACGACGTCGGCGGCCATCAGCTTTGCGGGCACCACGTGGTAGGTCAGGATCGCGGTGAGCTTGCCCTTGTTCTCCGGCTCGAGCAGCGTCTCGACGGTGCCCGCCGGAAGCTTGGCGAAGGCCGCGTCCGTCGGCGCGAAGACGGTGAAGGGTCCGGGTCCTTTCAGGGTGTCGACGAGCCCGGCGGCGGTGAGGGCGGCGGTGAGGGTCTTGAACTGGCCGGCGGCGACCGCCGTGTCGACGATGTCGGCTTCGGCTGCCCGGGCGGTGCCGGTCGCCAGAACGCCGGCCACGGCCGCGGCGGCGAGGGTCGTCATCTGCTTGATCATCGCTTGGAATCCCTTTGGTGTTCTCTCCCGGGGTCCCGATCGGCACCCCACGGAGTTTGCATATATTGAAAACAGGTTTTCTTGACATGCACTATTTCGTGAAGTGAAATGAGCTTTTTATCTGTACTATAAAAATCCCGACGAGTTTGAGCGACGGGAAAGGAGCGGCGGCGATGATCTCGGAAACCCTCGCGGAGGGGCTCGCGGAATATCGGATCGGGGAGCGGATCCGGACGCTCAGGAAGGGCAAGCAACTCGGGCTGGTGCAACTCGGCGAGCACACCGGGCTCTCGCCGGGGCTCCTGTCGAAGATCGAGCGGGGGCAGCTCGTGCCGACGCTGCCGACGCTGATGCGGATCGCGCTGGTCTTCGGCGTCGGGCTCGAGCATTTCTTCACCGCCGAGGAGGAGCGGCCGATGCTCGCGGTCGTGCGCAAGGCCGAGCGGCTGCGGCTCCCCGACCAGGCGGGGACGGCGGTGCCGAGCTACTTCTTCGAGAGCCTCGACTTCCGCGCGACGGACCGCAAGATGGACGCCTTTCGCGCGGACTTCCCGCAGGGGCGCGCCCCCTCGCCGCCGCACCAGCACCCCGGGGCGGAGTTCCTCCACGTGATCGCCGGGCGGGTGGCGCTCCGCGTCGGCGAGGAAGCGGTCGAGCTCGACGAGGGGGATTCCATCTACTTCGACTCCGCGCGGGAGCATTGCTATTGCGCTGCCGGCGATGCCGACGCCGCGGCGCTGGTGATCGTGCACGGCTGAGGCCGTCGCAGAAATATCGCTTGATGCACCGGGGGCCCCGGACGTAGTTGAGGCATGTCGAAGCAGAACAATCTTCTCGCCTGGCAGGACGTCGCGGCCGATCTGATCGCCGTGGCAGCCCGGCGCGCGCCCGCGGATCTGGTGATCCGCAACTGCGCCTGGGTGAACGTCCACTCGCGCGAAGTCATCCCCGGCAGCGACATCGCGATCAAGGCCGGACGCTTCGCGAGCTGCGGGCAGGACGCCTCGGCGATGATCGGGCCGCAGACGCGGGTGATCGACGCCGGCGGGCGCTTCCTGATCCCCGGGCTCTGCGACGGGCACATGCACGTCGAGTCGGGAATGCTGATCGTCAGCCAGTTCGCGCGCGCGGTGATGCCGCACGGCACGACGACGATGTTCACCGACCCGCACGAGGTGGCGAACGTGCTCGGGCTCGCCGGCGTGCGGCTGATGCACGACGAGGCGGCGGTGCAGCCGATCAACGTCTTCGTCGAGATGCCGTCCTGTGCGCCGTCGGCGCCGGGGCTGGAGACGCCGGGGGCGGAGATCTCGCCGCAGGACGTCGCCGAGGCGATGGGCTGGCCGCTGATCGTCGGCCTCGGCGAGATGATGAACTATCCCGGCGTGATCGCCGGCGATGCGAAGATGCTCGCCGAGATCGCCGCGACGCAGGCCGCCGGCAAGACGGTCGGCGGGCACTACGCGAACCCCGATCTCACAGATTTTCCCGCCTATGCCGCGGGCGGGCCGGCCGACGATCACGAAGGCACCCGCGAGGCGGACGCGATCGCGCGGGTGCGGCAGGGGATGCGGGCGATGCTGCGGCTGGGCTCGGCCTGGTACGACGTGAAGGCGCAGATCACCGCGGTCACCGAGAAGGGGCTCGATCCGCGCGGGTTCATCCTCTGCACCGACGACTGCCACTCGGGGACGCTGGTGCACGAGGGGCATATGGACCGGGTGGTGCGGCACGCGATCGACTGCGGGCTCGACCCGCTCGTCGCGCTGCAGATGGCGACGATCAACACCGCGACGCATTTCGGCATGGAGCGCGAGCTCGGCTCGATCGCGCCGGGGCGGCGGGCGGACTGCATCCTGACCTCGGATCTGCGGGCGCTGCCGATCGAGACGGTGATCGCGCGCGGCGAGATCGTGGCGGAGGACGGGCGCTGCCTCGCGCCGCTGCCGGACTTCGCGTGGCCGGAGGCGGCGCGGCGGACGGTGAAGATGGGGCGGCAGCTCGCGGCGGGCGATTTCGAGATCGCGGCACCCGCGGGCGCCAACCGGGTGCGGGCGCGGGTGATCGGGGTGGTGGAGAACCAGGCGCCGACGCGGGCGCTCGAGGCCGAGCTTGCGGTCGAGGGCGGGCTGGTGGCGATGGACGCCGCGGCCGACGTCTGCCAGATCGCGCTGGTCGAGCGGCACCGCGGCACCGGCGGGGTGGTGAACGGCTTCGTCTCGGGGTTCGGCTACGACGTGCCCTGCGCGGTGGCCTCGACGGTGGCGCACGACAGCCACCACATGATCGTGGTCGGGACCTCGCGCGCCGACATGGCGCTGGCGGCGAACCGGCTCGGCGAGGTCGGCGGCGGGGTGACCGTCTGGCGCGAGGGGCGGGAGCTCGCGCTGGTGCGGCTGCCGATCGCGGGGCTGATGTCGGACGCGCCGGCCGAGGAGGTGGCGGCGGCGGCGGCGGCGATGGTGGCCGCGATGGCCGACTGCGGCTGCCGGCTGAACAACGCCTACATGCAGCACTCGCTGCTGGCGCTGGTGGTGATCCCGGCGCTGCGGATCTCCGATCTCGGGCTGGTCGACGTCACGCGCTTTGCGAAGACCGACCTGTTGATCCCGGCGTGACCGTGCAGCAGCAGCGTTCGCTCGGCGAGCTGCCGCTCGTCTCGCCGCCGCAGGAGCGGGACGGGATCTTCGCCGAGGCGGCCGCGGCGGTCGCCGACCTGCAGGCGCGTTACGCGGCCGCGACCGGGTTCCTGCGCGAGCAGTTCGCCCGGGTGATGCGCGGGGCGCCGCCCGAGGGGCGCTACCGGGCGTTCTATCCGTCGGTGAGCCTCACGACCTCGAGCTTCGCCAAGGTCGATTCGCGGCTCTCGTTCGGGCATGTCACCGAGCCCGGGGTCTATGCGACCACGATCACCCGGCCCGATCTCTTCGAGGGGTACCTGACCGAGCAGATCGGGCTGCTGATCCAGAACCACGGAATGCCGGTGCGGATCGGCACCTCGGACACGCCGATCCCGCTGCATTTCGCGATGGGCGAGGACGCCCATGTCGAGGGGGCGGTGCCGGCGACGCTGCACCGGCCGCTGCGCGACTTCTTCGACGTGCCGGATCTGAACACCACCGACGACCACATCGTGAACGGCACCGCGCGTATCGCGCCGGACGCGCCGCGGCCGCTGGCGCCCTTCACCGCGCAGCGCATCGACTACAGCCTGGCGCGGCTCGCGCATTACACCGCGACGAGCCCGAGCCATTTCCAGAACCATGTGCTGTTCACCAACTACCAGTTCTACATGGACGAGTTCGTCGACTACGGGCTGCGGGCGCTGGCGGACCCCTCGTCGGGCTATACCGCGCTGGTGGAGCCGGGGAACGCGATCGTCACCCGCGAGGGGCGCACCGGGGCTCCGACCGGGCGGGTGCCGCAGATGCCGACCTTCCACCTGATCCGGCCGCGGCACTCGGGGATCTCGATGGTCAACATCGGCATCGGCCCGTCGAACGCCAAGACGATCACCGACCATATCGCGGTGCTCAGGCCGCACGCGTGGCTGATGGTCGGCCACTGTGCCGGGCTGCGCAACTCCCAGTCGCTGGGCGATTATGTGCTCGCGCACGCCTACATGCGCGAGGATCACGTGCTCGACGACGACGTGCCGGTCTGGGTGCCGATCCCGGCGCTGGCCGAGGTGCAGCAGGCGCTGGAGAACGCGGTGGCCGAGGTGACCGGGCTGGCCGGCTACGAGCTGAAGAAGATCATGCGCACCGGCACCGTCGCCACCATCGACAACCGCAACTGGGAGCTGGTCGACCAGTCCGGCCCGGTGGCGCGGCTCAGCCAGGCGCGGGCGATCGCCCTCGACATGGAGAGCGCGACCATCGCCGCCAACGGCTTCCGCTTCCGGGTGCCCTACGGGACGCTGCTCTGCGTGAGCGACAAACCGCTGCACGGCGAGCTGAAGCTGCCGGGGATGGCGACCGATTTCTACAAGCGGCAGGTGGCGCAGCACCTGCGCATCGGCATCCGCGCGATGGAAGCTTTGCGCGACATGCCGCTCGAAAAGCTGCATTCGCGCAAGCTGCGCAGCTTCGACGAGACCGCCTTCCTCTGACCGGCGTTCGCAGCCCTTGCGAGTTTGCATTCCGGGAGCAGTCATCCTCCAGTTGTGCCCCGTCCCACAAAAAAAGGGGAATCGATCGCGATCGGCAATTGAGTTTCCCGAAACGAGCGGGTTAAGTGCCGGCGGCCGGACCCCAGGCGGGGATCGGCGACCGATCCGACGGACAGGGAAACGCTTGATGACACAGAAGCCGATGACCAAGACGCAGCTTGTCGCCGCCATCGCCGAGACGGCCTCGATGGACAAGGCCAGCGCCAACCGGGCGCTCGAGGCGCTGACCGAGGTCGTGACCAAGGAGGTCGCGGACGGCGGCTCGGTCACGCTGCCGGGGCTCGGCAAGTTCGCCTGCCGCGCGCGGCCCGAGCGCACGGTGCGCAACCCCTCGACCGGCGAGCAGATGCAGAAGCCGGCCGACCGCGTGGCGAAGGTCACCATCGCCAAGCAGCTCAAGGACGTGATCAACGCCTGATCCCGGCCGGTCGGCCGCCCCTGCGCGCGCGCCGGGGCAGGCGGTTCAACTCCCTGCCGGCCGAACGACCGGCAGGGATTGTGCCGCGGCTACCAGCGGGTCAGCCCGAGCAGCCTCTCGCCGAGCGGGGTAAGCTCGGCGGTCGCGGCGTTCTTCTTCTCCCAGTCGCGCGGGTCGCCGGGGAAGGCGTCGCGCCGGGGATGGTCGAGTTCGCGCCAGAGCCGGATGCGCTCCTGCCGCTCGGCCTCGTCGTCCCACTCCGCCGGATGCATCGAGACGTACTGCGCCATGCGCACGCGGGTGTCGGAATGGTTCGGCCGGACGCCGTGCGCGAGCAGCGAGTTGAAGATCATCAGATCCCCCGGCTGCATGTCGATGTTCACGACCTCGAGCCCGGTCATGTCGGGATGCATCGGGTCGCGGTCGGCGGGCTGGGTCTTCACCCACTCGTCGAAGTGCTCGAAGAGATAGGGCACGCACTGGAAGCCGCCGACGTCGCCGTCCTGCTTCTGCAGGCTGAGCACGCCCTGCACGCCGATCGGCAGCGGCCGGAGCGAGGTGTCGACGTCCCAGTGGATGAAGCCCTGCGGGTTGCCCTTCACCTTCTTCGGCGGGTTGAGGTTGGCGCGGTCGATGGTGACCCAGAGGTCCTCGCGGTCCCAGATGTCGACGAAGACGTCGTAGACGCGCCGCTCCATCCGGTTGTCCCAGAGATACTGGTGGTTGTAGATCTCCAGCATCCCGGTGTTGTTGAGCTCCTTCATCTTGTGATCGCGGCGCTGCGGCGCGTACCAGGTCGAAGGATCGCCCGGGTTCTTCTCGTCAAAACGCCAGAGCAGGTCCACAAGCCGCTCGACATTCGCCGCAGGCACCGCCTGACGGACAATGACGTAGCCATGGGTCGTCCACTGCGTCCAGTCGGCCTCCGAAAGCACGCGCAGCGGCAAGCTCTTGCGGATGTCCTTGAGCTGTGTCGTCGCGCTGGTGGTCGGATGGCTGTCTCGCTTCACGGCTTCCATGCTCTGCATCGTTCTCTCCTCCCATCGTCGTCGGTCTCCTGACCAGCAGGTGATGAGCGGAGAATACGGCCTTTCCGCCGCACCATGTTGTCCGCAGGTGGCGAGTTCTGATACTATTCCGGCGTCAGGCATGAGGCTGGACGCGCGATGAGACCCTTTCTCGAGCACCTGGCGCCGTCGCCGGGCTCGTCCTGGAGCATGCTCGACCGGCGCCTCGATGCGGCGATCCCGTTCGAATGGCACCACCATCCCGAGCTCGAGCTGACCCTCACGCTGAATTCCCGCGGCCAGCGGTTCATCGGCAACCACGTCGCCGACTACGATCATGGCGACCTCGTCCTGATCGGGCCCAACCTGCCGCACACCTGGGCTTCGCGGGAGAAGCGCGATGCCGCGCAGCCGCATGTGGCGCTCGTCTTCTGGTTCAGGAGCGAATGGATCGAGGGGCTCACCGGGGGCTCGGTCGAACTCGCCCCGGTCCGGCGCCTGATCGCCGGCGCCGGGAGCGGGCTGGCGTTCGATCCGGCGCTCGGCCGTGATCTGGCGGGCGAGTTCGAGACGATGTTCCTGCTGCCCCCGGCGCGGCGGCTTACCGGGCTCCTCGACATCCTGTCGAGGCTCGCCGGCGTCGAAGCCGGGCAACCGCTTTCGTCGGTCGTGCCCCGGCAGCTCGAGGGGGATCGCTCGCGGCTCGACCGGGTGCTGACGCACCTGCACCGGCACTACCACGAGCCGGTGCGCATGGACGAGCTGACCGGGATCGCCGCTCTGAGCGAATCGGGTCTGCACCGGATGTTCCGCAAGCACACGCAGCTGACCATTTCGGCTTACCTGACGAGCCTGCGGATCGGGGAGGCCTGCGCCCGCCTTTCGGCCACGACCCAGCCGATCCAGCACATCGCCGCCGACGTCGGCTATCCCTCGCTCGCAAATTTCAATCGCCAGTTCCTGCGGCTTCGCGGCATGTCGCCCCGCGCGTATCGGTCTTCCTTCCGACGCTGATCCGCGGCCGCCCCGGTGCGGCCTCGTTGTTTCGCCGCGTTGACAAGCCGCGCGCCGGCCCCGATGGATGCCCCCGTCGCAGGCGGAGTCGGAGCCGGAGCGTGGACCAAATCCTGACTGGAGCCGCGGTGCATAACCTGACGCCCGCGCCGCTCATGGAGATCAGCGTCGGACTGGTCGGCCTGATCGTCATCATCTTCCTGCACGGCGTGGGCATCCGCTTCATCAATCGCAGCTTCAGCTCGGCCTGGGTGCATGTCGACGCGCTGACGCCGCTCTGGCGGATCAACATGATCCTCGCGGGCGCGATCGCAGCCCTCTCGATGCTGCATTTCATGGAGACGCTGCTCTGGGCGGTGCCGATCAGCCGTGCCGGCATCATCCCGAATCTGCGCGACAGCTACTACTTCGTGCTCGATCGCTACACGACGCTCGGCGAGGACAGCGTGCGGATCAGCGACCGCTGGCGGCTGATCGGCCCGATCATCGCGATGTCGGGGCTTTTCACCTTCGGCTGGACCGGGAGCGTCCTGGTGAGCGTGATGGGCGAACTCGGCCGGCTGGACCGGGCGCGGGCTCGACGGGAAACGACCGACGATCTGCCGGATACGCCGCCGAAGTAGCGGCCTAGCGCCAGACCAGCCGGTTGCCGGCCTCGCCCCACGGCCCGATGACCACGTTCTGCCGTGCCAGTTCTGCGCGCGCCGTCTGGCTGCCCGAGCGGGCGTGGTCGACCAGCACCAGGCTGTCCTCGGGCTCGTCGCGCTGCACGGCGCTGGCGATGACGTCGCGCATGTGCACGAAGCCGTACGCCTGCTCGGTCAGCTCGGCCGCGCCGTAGCTCATCCGGCCGAGGCCGACGTAGTGGCGCACGCTGCCGTTGCGGCGCAGCCGCTTCTCGAAGAAGGCGCAGGCGATCAGGCACTCGTCGGCGAGCGCCCGCAGGGTGTCGCGCGGCGCGTCGGCGTCGAGCGCCTGGGTGACCCGCACGGTGAGCAGGTCGACCGCGATGGACTTGCCGATGAAGCGGGCGAAGGTGATCGAAAGATAGTGCTCGAGCGTCTCGGTCAGCGGGATGCCGGCCCGCTCGATGCCGGAGCGCACGAAGTCTGCGGCAATGCCGACGGTGGCGGCGTTCATCGGCCCGGCGTCCGCTGGAAGTGCGGGGCGGAGCGGGCGGTTCGGCCCGCGCCTCGATCCCTGTAAGTGCTTCCCTGGACGCTTCGGACCATGGTCACCTCATGTCGGCGGCCCCGGAGGGACCCTTTCGCAGCGTGAGCTTATGTGACAAGTCTTAACCGGGCCTGACCGGTGGCGGAGCTCCGGACAGAGCGACGCGGGACAGGGCGATGCATGACGGAGAACCGCGCCGGAAATGACCGGGAAAGAGACGCATAGCTGGGGCGCGTTCGGTAGGGTCACGGCCTGGTCAACAGCCCTCGTCACTCGGCGTACATCCGACTTGTCACCGAAGGGTAACATAAAGGGCCGGCTCCGACCAAGCGTTTGGTGCAGTGCACGCAAATGTGGGGGCCGGCGGTGATCGAGACCGAGCTGAAGCTGGCGCTCGACGCCGAAGCGATGGCGCGGCTGCGCCGCCACCCGGCGCTCGCCCGCCTGCGGCTCGCGCCGCGGCGGCGCGAGCGGCTGGTCTCGATCTACTACGACACGCCGGCGAACGCGCTCGCCGGGGCAGGGGTCTCGCTGCGGCTGAGGCGCGTCGGCCGCGCCTGGGTCCAGACGGTGAAGCGCAAGAGCGGCGGGCCGGCCGTCACCGGCCTCTTCGCCCAGCGCGAGACCGAGTTCCCGGCGCCCGGCGGCCGGCTGCGCCTCGACGGGCCCGATCCCGAGGGCGCGCTCGCGGCCGTGGTCGCGGCGGCGGGCGACGCCCCGTTGTCGCCGGTCTTCGAGACGCGGGTCGACCGGGTGACCGAGCGGCTCCGGGCGCCGGACGGGGGCGAGGTCGAGCTTGCGCTCGACAACGGCGAGATCCGTGCCGGCGCGCACCGCTCGCCGATCCTCGAGGCCGAGCTCGAGCTCAAGGCCGGCGAGATCACCGCGATCTATCTGGTGGCCCGGCAGCTGATCGACGCCGGCCCGGTCCGCTTTGCCGGGTCCAACAAGTCCGCGCGCGGCTATCGGCTGGCGGCGACGGGTGCCGATCCGGCCGGACCCGGGGTGCGCAACGCCGGCACGGTCGCGATCGAGGCCGGAACCTCGGTCGAGATGGCGGCGCGCGACATCCTGCGCGACTGCATGGCGCAGGTCGCCGACAACATGGCGGCGATCGCCGCCTCGGACGCGATCGAGGCGCCGCACCAGCTCCGGGTCGGCCTGCGCCGCCTGCGCACCGCGCTCGGGATCTTCGGCCCGGTCCTGGGCTCGCCCGCGATCGGGCCGCTGTCGGAGGCCGCGCGCGAGCTCGGGCGGGTGGCGGGCGCGCTGCGCGACGCCGACGTGCTGGCCGACGAGGTGGTGGGCGCGGCGCTGGCGCGCGGCGCCGACCCGGCGGCGGCCGGGGCGCTCGGCGCGACGCTCGCGGCGCGGCGCGCGCGGATCCGCAGCGAGGTGCGGGCGGCGCTCGGCACGCCCGAGGCGACCGGTTTTCTCTTCGACCTCGGTGCCTTCATCGAGGGACGCGGCTGGCTTGTGGCGGCCGATTTCGGGCAGACCGCCCGCCTCGCCGGCCCGATCGGCGAGGTGGCGCCGGCGATGCTCGAGCGTCGCCACGCCAAGGTCCTCAAGCACGGAAAGCGGATCCGCACGCTCGACGCGGAAGGGCTGCATGCGCTGCGCAAGCAGCTCAAGAAGCTGCGCTACGCGGTGGACATGCTCGGGCCGATCTACAAGGCGGCGCGGGTCGAGGGGTTCCTCAAGCAGCTCAAGGAGCTGCAGGACACCTTCGGCAGCCTCAACGACGCGGCGATGGCCGCGGAAGAGCTGCTCGGCCCCGGCGCGCCCGCCCCCGCCGACGCCGATGCGCAGCGCGGCATCGGCTGGGTGCTCGGCACGCTGGCGGTGCGCGTCGACGGCGATCGGCCGAAGCTGTTCGAGCGCTGGGACCGGCTGGAGAAGGCCACGCCCTTCTGGACCTGAGCGGTTCCGCCGTCGTGCCCCGGTGGCGCGCGCCGGGCCGGACGTGCTAACCCGGCGGCGAAGCCTCGAGGGGGGAGCGAGTGAAGCGATCCGAGATCAACGACATCATCCGCGCGGGCGACGACTTCATCCGTTCGTTCGGCTTCATCCTGCCGCCCTTCGCCTACTGGTCGCCCGGCGAGATGCAGGATCGCCGCTCCGAGATCGGCGGGATCCTGGGCGCCCGGCTCGGATGGGACATCACCGACTACGGCCAGGGGCGCTACGAGGAGCTCGGGCTCTTCCTCTTTACCGTGCGCAACGGCTCGGAAGAGGATCTGCGGCGGGGCGGCGGCATGTGCTACGCCGAGAAGATCATGATCACCCGCCGCGACCAGAATCTCGCCGCTCCACCGGCACGTGGTGAAGGCCGAGGACATCATCAACCGCGGCGGCGGGGTGCTGGCGCTCAAGCTCTACAACTCCGGCGAGGACGGCGGGCTCGACCGCGAGACCGAGGTCGAGGTGGCGACCGACGGCCTGTTGCGGCGCCAGGACGCGGGCGGGATCCTGCGGCTTCATCCCGGCGAGAGCGTGACGCTGATGCCCGGCAACTGGCACGCTTTCTGGGGCGAGGGCGGCGACGTCCTGGTGGGCGAGGTCTCCACCGTCAACAACGACCTCACCGACAACATCTTCGCCGAGCCGCTCGGCCGCTTCGCCGAGATCGAGGAGGACGAGGACCCGCTGCACCTGCTCGTCTCCGACTACCCGCGCTGGTTCGCCTGACGCGCGCCGCTCCGGCCGGACGGTCCGCCTGATCGCCCCGCGACCGGCCTGAAATCGCTACGCAGACCCGCTGCGCCCGCAGCGGCAATGTGCATAGACCACCGCTTCGGGCACAAGCAGGCCGTGGCGCGAGTTCCTGCGAAGATGGGAGCGCGAGATCGGTCTGAAGGTCGGGTTGCCCGAGATGGAGTTCATGCGCCTCGGCGTATCGGTGGGCGCGAAGGAGGCGACGATCGAGGCGAACCACCGCCTGCCCGACCTTGCGGCGCTCGACGCCTTCTTCGCCGGGCTCGCGGCCCTGCCCGAACACGCCGCCTGGGGTGCGGAGCTCGAGCCGCACCGTCGTCTCGGGCAGTTCGTGCTGGGAGCTCTTCGGGGTGCTCTGAACCGGCCGGAAGCCGGTCCCGAAGGACGGCTTTGCCGTCCGCCAGCGCCGGCCGAGCGGGGGCCTCGTGCCCCCCGAGGTCGGCGCTTTCCCCCGGCGGGCGCCGACGAGCGCGCTTCCCGAGGTTCCGCGCAAAAGCAAGGGGCCTTGCCGACCGCCCGGTCGGCAAGGCCCCTCGAAGGTTCAGGACCGCGTCAGTTGCGGTCCTCAGGACTGCGTCAGTTGCGGTTGCCGAAGAGCTGCAGCAGCATCATGAACATGTTGATGAAGTTCAGGTAGAGCGACAGCGCGCCCATGATCGCCGCCTTGCCGAGGTACGCCTCGCCTTCGGCGGCGCGCATCTGCAGGTAGGTGTTCTTGATGTTCTGCGTGTCGTAGGCGGTCAGCCCGGCGAAGATCAGCACGCCGAGCGAGGACACCGCGAACGCGAGCCCCGACGACTTCAGGAAGATGTTGACCACCGAGGCGACGATCAGGCCGATCACGCCCATGATCAGGAACGATCCCCAGCCGGAGATGTCCTTCTTGGTGGTGTAGCCCCAGAGGCTGAGGCCCGCGAAGGCGATCGCGGTCACGAAGAACGTCTGGGCGATCGAGATGCCGGTGAAGACCGCGAAGATCCACGAGATCGACAGCCCCATCAGCGCCGCGAACAGCCAGAAGACGCCCTGCGCCGCGCCCTCCGACATGCGGTTGAGGCCGGCGCCGAAGGCGAAGACCACCGCGAGCGGCGCGAACATGACCACGTACTTCAGCGGCGAGGAGAACATCGCCTGCAGCACGCCGACCGGGATGATGTTGGTCGGCTGGCCGGCAACCGCCCGCGCGAAATCGGTGCCCACGACCCAGGCGACCAGCCCGGTGATCACCATCGCCACGGCCATCAGACCGTAGACCTTGTTCATGTGGGCGCGCAGACCCTCGTCGACCTGCGCGGTGCGTACGCCGGCACCTGCCCGACGAACGGTCTCGAATTCGGCCATCACTTCCTCCGTTAGACCATGGTCCCCGCCCGGACGAACCGGAGAGACCGTCCCCCATATCGGGGGCGCGGGCCGGATTTTCAATCGGCTGTCGCGCCTTCCAAGGAGCAATATGACGAAAACTCTAAGGTTTGTCACCCCGCGCGCGGCGAAGCGCGATCACGGGCGCGTCAGGCGCGCCCGCGTTCGGCCGCCCGGGTCAGGCCATCTGGAAGTTGTCGAAATCGAGCGCCCCCGGCCGGACGTGCTCGAGCACGATGTGGTTGCCCAGCATGTCGATGACGGTGTCGCCGTGGTCGTATTGAAGCGACATCCGGGCGTTCGACCCGCGGCCGTCCGACCCGCGGAAGCCGAACCCCGAGTTGTCGGCGATGTCGAAGACCATCTTGTCCTGCCGCGTCGAGAAGTCGGTGACGTCGCGGGCCATGGAAAACGCGGCGCGGCGAGGGTCAATGCCGGCCGCTCCCGGGGCTTTCGCGTGCGCCATATGCCGCCCAATTCTGCGGCTCCTGCGAACGGCCAGACGTTTGATTAAACTTCCGGTTGCTATTCGCCCACAGCGACGCAGAGGAAACGGTTCGCGCCTTCGCGCTTCCGAACGAATCCTTTCCGCGAAAACCGCCGGTTTCTAGGCGGATTCCCGCTGATCACGCAGCGCGCGGGCAGGTCGGGCCGCGAGCGGCCGAAGCGCGAAAGCGAGCCCGGCGAGCAGGCTCGCCGCCGCGCCGCCGGCGACGATGGCAAGCGCGTTGCCGACGGCGAAGCGGAAGTCGCCCTCCATCACGAAGCGGGTCACCACCCAGCCGGCGAGCCCGCCGGCGACCACGGCGACGACGCCCGCCGCCGCGCCGGTGAGCGCCGCGCGCAGTGCGAAGCTCGCGAGGATGCGCCCGCGGGTGGCGCCGATCGTTTTCAGCACCGCCGCCTCGTAGGCGCGCCGGCGCTCGCCGGCGGCCGCGGCGCCGACCAGCACCACGAGCCCGGTCGAGAGCGTCGCGGCCGCGGCCCAGCGGGTGGCGGCGGCGATGCCGTCGAGGGCGCCGGCGACGCGCGCGATCGCCTCGCGGACGCCGATGCCGGTGACGTTGGGAAAGGCGTCGCCGACCGCCGACAGCAGCGGCGCCTCGGCGGCCGGGGTGGCGTAGACGGTGGCGATGTCGCTGTGCGGCGCGCCGGTCAGCGCGGCCGGGTCGAGGATCATCAGGAAGTTGATCCCCATGGTGTCGAAATGCACGTCGCGCAGGCTCGCGATGGTGGCGGTGAGGTCGCGGCCGAGAACGTTGATCGTCACGCTGTCGCCGAGCTTCAGCCCCATCTCCGCCGCCTGCTGCGCGGCGAAGCTCATCAGCGGCGGTCCGGCGTAGTCCGGCGCCCACCAGGTGCCGGCGGTGAGCACGGTTCCCTGCGGCGGGGCGGCGGCGAAGGTGATGCCGCGATCGCCGCTCAGCGCCCAATGCGAGCCCGCCACCTCCTTCGCCGGGCGGCCGTCGATCCGGGTGATGATGCCGCGGAGCATCGGCGCGGTCTCGACGGCGCTGACGCCGGGGGTGGCATGCGCGATGCCGAGGAAGCCGTCGAGCTGATCCGCCTGGATGTCGACGAAGAAGAACGCCGGCGCGCGGGCGGGCAGGTCGCGCGAGACGAGGGTGCGCAGGTTCCAGTCGACCTGGCCGATGGCGGCGAGCACGCTCAGGCCGAGGCCGAGCGCCAGCACCACCGAGGCGGTCTCGCCCGACGGTCCGCCGAGGGCGGCCAGCGCCCAGCGCAGCGCCGGCCGTCCGTGGGCGAGCCGCCCGCGCGCGAGCCGTCCGGCGAGGCGGCGCAGGCCCGCCGCGGCGGCGAGGAGCACGAGGAGCGCGCCGATGACGCCGCCGGCGGTGCCGAGCGCGAGCTCGGGCGCGCCGGAGAGCCGGGTCGCGGCCGCGACCAGGAGCGCCGCGAGCACCAGCGTCGCGACCACGAAGGGCCAGCGCGGCCAGGCGCGGCGGGCGGCGGTCAGGTCGCGGTAGAGCTCGGCAGCGCGGATGTCGCGGACCCGGCCGAGCGGCCAGACGGTGAAGAGAAGCGCCGTCAGCCCGCCGTAGAGCGCCGCCTCGGCGAGCGGCCGCGGGTAGATCCCGAACTCGGCCGGCACCGGCAGCAGGTCGCGCGCGAAGGGTGCCGCGATCAGCGGCAGCGCGGCGCCGAGCAGCAGCCCGGCGGCGACGCCGGCCGCGGCGAGGATGCCGGTCTCGATCAGGTAGACCGCGAAGACGGTGCCGCCGCTCGCCCCAAGCGTCTTCAAGGTCGCGATGGTGGCCGTCTTGCTCTCGAGGTGCGCCCGCACCGCCGCGGCGACGCCGACGCCCCCGACCGCGAGGCCGGCGAGCCCGACCAGCACCAGGAACGACCCGAGGCGGTCGATGAAGCGGCCGACGCCCGGCGCGCCGCCGCGGCGGTCGTGCCATTGCAGCCCGGTCTCGCCGAACTGCCCGAGTGCGTCGGCGCGCAGCGCGGCGAGATCGGCGCCCGGCGCGAGACGCATCCGGTAGGAGGAGTCGAACATCGAGCCCTCGGCGAGGAGGCCGCTCGACGCGAGATCCGCGCGCCGGACGATGACCCGCGGCGCGAGCGCGGTGAAGCCGGTGGCGGCATCGGGGATCGCGACCACCACCGCGGTGAGGCGGAAGCGCGTCTCGCCGAGGCGCACCACCTGGCCGGGAACCAGCCGCCAGCGGTCGGTCAGCGCCTTCTCCGCCACCAGCCCCGGCAGGCCGTCGTGCGGCGCGAGCGCGGCATCGAGGCTGCCGCCGCCCAGAAGATCGACGTGGCCGAAGAGCGGATAGGCGCCGTCGATCGCCTTGACCATCACCAGCGTCCGGTCCGCCGACGCGGCAGCTTCCGCCGGCATCGCGAGCAGCGAGCGGAAATCGACGATCTCCGAGACGTCGGCGGCGTGAGCGTCCATCCACGCCCGCTCGGCATCGGTGGCGAAGCGGTAGGTGAACTCGACCTCGGCGTCGCCGCCGAGCAGCGCCGCCGCCTCGCGCGCGAGCCCGTGGTCGATCGCCGCGCGCACCGAGCCCACCGCCGCGATCGCCGCGACACCGAGCGCGAGGCAGACGAGGAAGATGCGGAAACCCGCGAGCCCGCCGCGCAGCTCGCGCAGCGCCAGCCGGGCGGCGATCGGCAGCCTCACGCGGCGCCCGCGAACGGCCGCGCCTTCAGCCAGAGAAACAGCGGAAGCCGGGTCCAGCGTGCGAGGCGCTCGCCCGCGCCGGCGTCGGGCACCGGCTCGCGCAGCGCGGTGATCGCGAAACCCGCCGCCTCCAGCGCCATCGCATAGGCCTCGAGCGGCTGCGCCCAGCCGGCGAACTCCATGCGCAGCCCGTCCCGCTCCTCGGCGCCCTCGAAGCGCTTGCGCCCGAAGTAGGGCTGGTCGAACAGGGTTTGCCCGTTCTCGGCGAAATGCACGAGATCGGCGGTCGGATGCACGATCGACACCACGAGCGTGCCCTCCGGCCGCAGCACCCGGCGGAGCTCACGCGTCGCGCCGGGCACGTCGGCGACGTCCATCAGCATGTTGTAGGCGACGGCGAGGTCGAATTGCCCGTCCGCGAACGGCAGCGCGGTGACCGGGGCGAGCGCGTAGGCATCGGCCGAGTCGAGCGCGCGGGCGGCGTCGAGCAACTCCGGTGCGACGTCGGTGGCGGTCACCCGCCAGCCCAGCGAGCGGACGAGGCGCGCGACGCGGCCCTCGCCGCAGCCGACCTCGATCGCCTCGCCGCTCCCCTCGCCGACGAAGGCGCGCAGGCGCTCCTGATATGCCCAGAAGGCATCGTGGCCCGGCGTCCGCGCCCAGGCGATCCACTGGTCCGCCACCCGCGACCAGTGCGCGCCGTCCGCGCCTTCGCCCTCCGCGCCTTCGCCCTTCGCGACCATCCGCCTACTCCGCCGCCTCGGCGAAGGCTTCGAGCGCGCCGTCGCGCAGCCGAAGCACCCGGTCGCAGCGGGCGGCGAGCTCGGGCGCATGGGTCACCAGCACCAGCGTC
This sequence comes from uncultured Alphaproteobacteria bacterium, assembly GCA_963737485.1. GTDB lineage: Bacteria > Pseudomonadota > Alphaproteobacteria > Rhodobacterales > Rhodobacteraceae > Amaricoccus. The sequence continues at coordinate 572,834 of CAVTSR010000006.1, forward strand.
GCGCCATGCCGGTCGCGCAGCCCGAAGAGCAGCCGGATGATCGCCTCGCCGGTGGCGCTGTCGAGATTGCCGGTCGGCTCGTCCGCAAGCAGGATCTCCGGCCGCCCGACCGCCGCGCGCGCCAGCGCCACCCGCTGCTGCTCGCCGCCGGAGAGCTGCGCCGGATAGTGGTCGGCCCGCGCGGCGAGCCCCATCGCGTCGAGCTCGGCCGCGGCGCGCTCGAAGGCGTCCTCGGCACCGGCGAGTTCCAGCGGCGTCGCCACGTTCTCGAGCGCCGTCATCGTCGGGATCAGGTGGAACGACTGGAAGACCACCCCCATGTGGTTGCGCCGGAAGCGGGCGAGCGCATCCTCGCCCATGCGGCCGATGTCCTGGCCGAGCGCCGTGACCTTGCCGGAGGTGGGCGTCTCCAGCCCGCCCATCAGCATCAGTAGCGACGACTTGCCCGATCCGGACGGGCCTGCAAGCGAGAGCGACTCGCCGCGGGCGACCTCGAAACTGATGTCGCGCAGGATCTGCACCGGTCCGGCGTTGCCGGTCAGCGTCAGCGATACGCGCTCGAGCGCGATGACCGGAGCCGGCATGATCCCTCCCGTCGGATGAACCCGCCATATGGGGCGGCGATGACGGGAGGGCAACCGCCCCTCTCGGCATCGCGACGCGGCCGGCTCAGTCGACCGGCTCGACCTCGAGCGCGAATTCCGCCGCGCCGCTGGCGAAGGGGGCGCGGAACAGCCGCGAAACCACGCGGTAGCGCCGGACCACTTCGGCGTTCTTGCCTTCCATCTGGATGATGTCGCCGACGGCGGGCAACGCGTCGCTCGTCAAGTCGTCGACCACGCTTCGGCCGCTCGGCGGCGGCTCGCCGCCCTTCTCGAAAAGCCTGATCTGCATGGTCGCTCCTTGCTGCCTGCCCACCAACGGACGGTGCGGGCCCGCGGTTCCTGCGCCTCCGGCAGCTCCGCCGCCGGTCCGGACCGGCGGCGGAGACCGCGGGCGATCGTCTAGGCGGCGAGCCGCGCCTCGACGGTGGCCGCGAGATGGCCGGCGAGGGTGTCGGCGATCTTCATGCCGGTGGCATTCTCTATGTAAAGGAACTGCCCCGCCGGGTTGATCTCGAGGAAGACGTGCTCTCCCTCGGGCGTCACCCGGAAGTCGACCGCGCCGTATTCCAGCCCGAGCCGGCGCACCAGCGCCAGCAGCCGCTCGGCGACCTCGGGTGGCAGCGCGTAGGGCCGCCATCTGATCCCGGGATTCATCCGTATGTCGGCGACGTATTCGCCGGTCGCCGTCTCCGCCGCGGCCGCGAGGATGCGCTCGCCGATCACGGTGACGCGCAGGTCGAACCGCGCCGGCACGAAGGCCTGGAAGATCACCGGCGCGTAGCGGACGCTCGCGAGCATCGCCGCGTCCTCGGGGCGGAGCACGCGGGTCTCGCGCCAGGCCGCGGCGCTGGCGAGGAAGGCCTTGTAGATGACCTCGCCCGACGTGGCCGAAACGAAGCGCTGCGCGTCCTCGGGGTCGTTGGTGATCAGCGTGCGCGGGATGCTCAGGCCAAGCTCCTGCGCGATGGCGAGCTGCCAGGGCTTGTGGCTCGCCGCCGCGTCGCGGACCGGGTCGTTGACCCAGAGCGCCGGCATGCACTGCCACATGCCGCGGAACGCCAGGTCGCATTCCTGGTGGGCGAAGGCGCGGTTGACCGGATCGGTCATCTCCGCCGGCAGGCCGTAGGGCTGCGGGCGGCGCCACCAGACCGCGGAGGCGCTGCGCATGTCGAGGCGCGTGCCGTCGGAGAGGCGGAGGGCGAGCTGCGGCGGGCCGGAGTCGGCCATCGAGATGCCGAGGTCCATGCGCATCGGAAACTCGGCGAGATCGAGCAGGCGGTGGGCGACGCCGCGGGCGTCGAGCGCCTTCTGCACCGCCTGCGCATGCACGTCCTGCGCGGAGGAAATGATCAGGATCATGATCGGTCCTTCGGGAAAGGGGTTCCGGAAGCGGCCGCGCGCGAGGCGCGGCCGCCGGCTATAGCCGGATCAGGGCCGGCTAGAGGCCCAGCATCCCTCGCGCCATCTGCGCGGCGAGGTACTGCTGCGCCAGTGCGCCCTGCGGCGCCTGGTGCGGGGTCGCCAGCACGAAGGGCGCGACCCCGAGCCCGGCCGCCATGCCGGCCTGCGGCTGGGACGGGTCGCCGGGGAAGCCGCCGCCTTCGTAGAGCGTACCGCCGCCGCCCTCCCAGAGCGTGCCGTCGCCGCCGCTCGCCTCCTTGAGCGTCTCGAAGGTCAGCTCCTTGAAGGTGTCGCTGCCGCCGATCTCCTTGAGGGTGTCGTACGGAGCCTCCTTCAGGGTGTCGCCGTTGCCGATCTCCTTCAGCGTGTCGAAGGGCTGCTCCTTGAGGGTGTCGCTGATCGGCTCCTTCAGGGTGTCGAACGGCGATTCCTTCAGCGTGTTGTCGCCGCCGCCGACTTCCTTGAGGGTGTCGCCGCCGCTCACCTCCTTGAGCGTGTCGAAGGTCGGGAGCTTCGCCTGGGCGGCGCCGGACGGCGCCTGCGCCGCGGTTGCGGCCATCGCCCGCATCACCGGATCGCCCGGCGTGCCGCCGCCGGGGATGTTCTCGGCCAGCGAGTCGGCAATCCCGGTCCCGCCGCCGCCGCCGTCGAGGATCGGATCCTTGATCGCCTCCTTCACCGTGTCGGAGATCGGATCCTTGCCGGCTTCCTTCAGCGTGTCGCCGCCGCCCACCTCCTTGAGAGTGTCGAACGGCGGGGTCTTGTCGGTCGGCGGCAGCTTGTCCTGCGGCGGCAGCTTGTCCGCCGGCGGCCACTTGTCCTGCGGCGGTTCCTTGAGGGTGTCGAGCGGCGGGTTCTTGTCCGCCGGCGGCCACTTGTCCTGGGGCGGCCACTTGTCCTGCGGAGGGAACTTGTCCTGCGGCGGGAACTTGTCCGCCGGGGGCAGCTTGTCCTGCGGCGGGAACTTGTCCTGCGGAGGCAGCTTGTCACCGCCGCCGATCTCCTTGAGCGTGTCGAAGACCGCCTTGTCGGCGACCGGCGACTTGTCGAGCTGCGGCTTCAGTCCGCCCGCCGCGGCCATATCGAGCGCCGCGGCCAGCTCGGGGCCGAGCCGCTCGCGGTTCAGCGTCAGCTGTGCGACGCGGACGCCGGTGCCGGGCAGGGTGTCGAAGGCGTCGACCGCCTCCACCGGCACTTCGTGCTGGCCCTGGTCGGCGGTGCGCAGCACGAAGCTGCCGTCCTTTGCCGCGCGCAGCACCAAGCCGGATACGATCAGGCCGGTCGGCGGCTCCTCCGCCGCCGGGCATGCCGCGAGAAAATCCTGGAAGCTCTTGCGAACGTCAGGATCAACGGGTTTCTTTTCAGCCATGATGGCCTCCTCAGTGGATGACTTGGATCGAAATCGGGAACGCGGGGCTAAAATGCCGATCTTGAAATGCCCCATCCTACCACGGATGCCCGAGTCGTCCCAGCGCCGGTCGCGGATGCGCTTGTCGCAGGTCCCGCCGGCCGTCGCGCGCGCGGTCGCGCTGTTGACCGCCCTCGCCTTTGTCGCCCTCGCGCCGGCGGTGGCGCGCGCCGAGGTCACCATCCTCGCCTTCGGCGATTCGCTGACCGCCGGCGCCGGGCTGGTCGAGGCGGAGGGTTTCGTGCCGCAGATGCAGGATTGGCTGCATCGGCACGGCGCGGGCGACGTCACCCTGATCAATGGCGGCGTCTCCGGCGACACAAGCGCCGGCGGTCTCGCCCGCATCGACTGGGCGCTCACGCCCGAGGTCGACGGGGTGATCGTCGAGCTCGGGGCCAACGACATGCTGCGCGGGCTCTCCATGGCGAAGATGCGCACGAACCTCGACGCCATCCTCGACCGGATCGACGCCAAGGGCCTGCCGGCGCTCCTCGCCGGGCTGCCGGCGCCGCCGAACTACCCCAAGGACTACCAGAAGGCGTTCAAGGATGCCTTCAGGGACCTCGCCGCCAAGCATCAGGCGATCTACGTGAGTTCGTTCTTCGCCGGCATGAGCGGCAAGGGCATGGGCCAGGTGATGGCGATGATGCAGCCCGACGGCCTGCACCCGAACGCCAAGGGGGTCGCCGCCAACGTCGAAGCGATCGGCCCGTCGGTGCTGGAGCTGGTCAAGCTGGCGCGCGTCAAGGCGAAGGCGGCCCCGTGATCCGCGCTTTCGTCGCGCTCGCGCTGCCCGAGGCCGCCCGCTTCGAGCTGATGCTCGCCGGGCAGGGCCTGCCGGTGCCGCGCCTCCAGCCGCCGGAGAGCCTGCACCTGACGCTGGTCTTTCTCGGCGATCTGCCGCGCCGGACGCTCGAGGACGTCGATCTCGCCCTCGGGCAGGTGCGGGCGCCGGGCTTCGAGCTGACCCTCGCCGGAATGGGCCTCTTCGGCGGCGCGAAGGCGCGCGTGGCCTATGTCGGCGCGGCCGAGAATCCGGCGCTGCGCCGGCTGCAGGCCAAGGTCGAGACCGCCGCGCGCGGCGCCGGGGTCGAGCTCGCGGCGCGCCGCTTCGTGCCGCACGTCACGCTCGCCCGGCTGCCGGAGCGGCTATCCGGCCGCGATCGGCTGGAAGCCGCGGTGGCGGCACGCGGCAGCTACCGCCTGCCGGCCTTTCCGGTCGAGGACTTCGTCCTCTACCGCTCGCACCTCGGCGGCGAGGGTCCGCTCTATGAGGAGCTGGTACGCTACCCGCTTGTTGAGCCGGCGCTCAGCGCACCCGCAGACCGCGCAGTTCGGCAGCGAGGTCGCCGCGGCTGACACCGATATCGCGCAGCAGGTGATCGTCGAGCCGCTGGAAATGGGCATTCGCCCGGTAGCGCGCGTCGGCCTGCGCCAGCGCCTCCAGCAGACCGCGCACCGTCAGGCGCGGCCGGAGGGCGCGGGCAGGGTGCAGAACAGAGCTGGACATCGGGATCTCCCATCATCGAATCTTGACATTCGCGGCGATTGCATCACCGTGAGTGATAGATAGCGCGGGGCAATCCATGATGGAAACGAATATTTTTTACGCTAAGCATCAAGATTTTTGATATGCCCCGCAACCTCGACCTGACCGCGCTGCGCTCCTTTGCCGCCGTCGCCGACGCCGGCGGCGTCACCCGCGCCGCGGCGCAGCTCAACCTGACGCAATCGGCGGTCTCGATGCAGCTCAAGCGGCTGGAGGAGAACCTCGGCCTGCCGCTGCTCGACCGCACGGCGCGGACCATCGCGCTCACCGCACAGGGCGAGCAGCTGCTCGGTTATGCCCGGCGCCTGCTCGCGCTCAACGACGAGGCCTATGGGCGGCTCACCCATCCGGCGTTCGAGGGGGCGATCGACTTCGGGGTGCCGCACGACATCATCTATCCCCGAGTGCCGCAGGTGCTGCAGCGCTTCGCCGCCGAATATCCGCGGGTCAAGCTGCGGCTGCATTCGCTTTATACCAGCGGGCTGAAGGAGCTTTTCGCCCGCGGCGAGATGGATCTGATCCTCACCACCGAATTCACCACCGACCCCGCCGGCGAGGTGCTGGCGCTGGAGCAGCTGGTCTGGGCCGGCGCCCCCGGCGGCCAGGCCTGGCGGTTGCGCCCGCTGCGCTTTGCCTCCTGCGCCAACTGCGTCTTCAAGCGCCCGGCGCTCGAGGCGCTCGACGCCGCCGGCATCCCTTGGGAGTACACCGTCGAGTCGATCTCGCCCGCGGCGGTCGACGCCAGCGTCGCCGCCGACCTCGCGATCAGCGTGCAGATGGAATCGGGCGTCCCGTCGCGCTGCGAGCCGGTCCGCCACGGCGGCGCGCTGCCGGCGCTGCCCGAGCACCGGATCAACATGTACGTGACCCACGGCCCGCGCGCCGCGCTCGCCGACCGGCTCGCCGGGCTGGTCCGCCAGTCTTTCGGCGTCGCCGAGTCGCTCGCCGCCGAATAGGCGGGAACCCGCACGACGCTCAGCCGTTGGACGGCCCATGCTGGCCGACGAGTTCCTCGGCAGTCTCGCCCTGCCGTTGCCGATCCTTCTGCTCCGCCTGGTGGGCGCGATCCTGTTGTGCGCGCTGCTCGGCTACGAGCGCGAGGCGAGGCACCACGCCGCCGGCCTCAAGACCCACATGCTGCTCGGCCTCGCCGCCGCGAGCTTCGCCCTCGTCACCCTGCACGTGCTGCACCGCTTCACCGGCCTCGGGGCATCGGTCCGCATGGATCCGCTCCGCCTGGTCGAAGCCACCACCAACGGCGTGGCCTTTCTCGCCGCCGGGATGATCGTGCTGTCGCGCGGCCGCGTCCGCAACCTGACCACCGGCGCCGGTCTCTGGCTCGCCGCCTCGGTCGGACTCGCGACGGGGCTCGGCTTCTGGCCGGTGGCGTTTTCGGCCGCGATCCTCGGCCTCGGGATCAACCTCCTCGGTCCGATGCTCGAGGCGGGCGACCGCGACACTCGCGATCTGCGCGACCCCTGACGCGGTTTGCGCCGCGGGACGGAACCGCTACACTCAACTCTCGCAAGCGCGAGGCGGCATGGAACATTCCCGCACCATAACCAGCAGCGGCCCGGACTCCGGGATCGTCGCCTCGAGCGTCTACGCCGCCGGCCGCCGCGTCGCCGACATCGCGATCGAGGAGGCCCGCGACTGGACCGGGCGCGAGGGGCATGTGGTCTGGATCGGCCTCTGGGAGCCGAACCGCGAGCTGCTGCGGCGGGTGCAGCGCGAGTTCCATCTGCACGACCTCGCGATCGAGGACGCCGAGCATGCCCACCAGCGCCCCAAGATCGAGCAGTACGGCGACGCGCTCTTCATCGTCGCGCGCACCGCGCAGCTGATCGAGGGCCGCGTCTCCTTCGGGGAAACCCACCTTTTCGTGGGCAAGGGCTACATCGTCAGCGTCCGCCACGGCGCCTCGACTTCCTACGGCGCGGTGCGCCAGCACTGGGAGAGCTGCCCGACCAGCCTCGCCAAGGGCGAGGACTTCATCCTCTACGCCATCCTCGACTTCATCGTGGACAACTACATGCCGGTGCTCGAGGCGATCGAGGAGGAGGTCGACGAGATCGAGGACCGGGTGCTCGTCACCTCGATGACCACCGCCGACATCGAGCGGCTCTATATGCTGCGCCGCGACTTGCTGCGGCTCAGGAACGCTGCGGCGCCGCTGGTCGAGGTCTGCCGGAGGCTCACCACCGCCGAGCTGCCGCAGATCCGCTCGGCGATGCACCCGCTGTTCCGCGACGTCACCGACCACATCCGCACCGTGCAGGAGAAGATCGACAGCCTGCGCGAGGTGCTGGCCTTCGCCTTCGAGGCGAGCGTGCTGATGGGCCAGAGCCAGGAGACGGCGATCTCCAAGAAGCTCGCCGCCTGGGCGGCGATCCTCGGCGTGCCGACGGCGCTGGCCGGCATCTACGGGATGAACTTCACCGACATGCCCGAGCTGAGGCTCACGTACGGCTATCCGATCGTCGTCACCGGCATGGCGACGATCTGCCTGGTGCTGTTCTGGCGGTTCAAGAAGAACGGCTGGCTGTAGCGCTTCGGGGCTTGCGACGAGGGTCGGGTCTTGGCCGGGCCGCAGCGGTCGTCGCAGAATGGCGAGGGTGCGCGCACGGGTGCCCCTCGCCGCCGCCGCTCGTTCGAGAGATGCGGCCGCAGTGCGCGGCGGCGTCGGAGCTCAGAGCCGACGTCCGCCCTGCGGCAAGGCGGACGCGCCCCGGGCGGGTCCGACGCCGGCGGCGCCGGTGCGCCTACGGCTCGGCGGCCTGCCGCGGCGCGGTCCAGCCCGCCTTTCGGAGCCCGGCCACGAGCGCCTCGATCGTGGCGTCGGTGCCGCCCTGCAGCCGGTAGCCGGCGGCGGGGTCGGCGTAGGCTTCCGGAATCCATCGCGGCCCAGCGGTCGAGCGCGGCCCGGGCCTCCTCGGCATGGCCGAGCGCGCCCTGGGCGATGGCGATGAACGACCAGCTGGTGCCGGAGCCGTCGACGGCGGAGCGTTCGGCGGTCTTCAGCATGCCCGCGTAGTCGCCTTTCAGATAGTCGTTGACCGCGAGCAGGTGGAAGTACCAGCCGGGGGGATTGGCGCTGCGCGCGATCGCCCGCTCGATGTAGGGGATGCCTTCGTCGAAGTTGCCGCGCGCCGCCAGCCGCCAGCCGAGCTGGGCCAGCGCGTCCGGGTCGTTCGGGTTCAGCGCCAGCGCGCCGCGCTGGGCGTCCATCGAATTCCTCGTAGCGGCCCGCGTAGTAGAGCGAGGCCGACAGCGCCTGCAGCCCGAGCGGATCGTGCCGGTCGAGCGCGACCGCGTGCGACGCCGAAGCGATCGCCTCGTCGATCTTGGCGCTGCGCTCGCCGGCCGGCACGTAGCCGAAGCGGCCGGCGTCGAGCTGCAGCCAGCCGAGCATCGCCCAGGCCGGCGCGTAGCCGGGATCGCGGACCACGGCCGCCTCGAGGCAGCCGAGCACCGGCCGGTAGAGCTTTTCGTCGAAGCCGCGGCGGTACGCGTAGGCGCGGAGCACGCAGGTGTAGCTCGGCATGCTCGGCGCCGCGCCGGCGGTCAGCCGCTCCGAGACGTCGGCGCTGACCTTGCCGTAGGGTTCGCCGAGCGCGGACGCGATGCTCGCGGCGAGCTCGCCCTGCACCTGCAGCAGGTCATCGGGCGTCAGGCTGCGGTCGTAGGTGTCGCTCCACACGACGCGCCCGGATTCCGCGTCGTAGACCTGCGCCGCCACCCGCACCGCGTCGCTGTCCGAGCGCAGCGCGCCCTTGACCACGTAGGCGACCCCGAGATCGCGGCCGAGCGCCTGCGGGTCGGCGTCGCCGATCCGGGCCGAGGCTCGCGCGCGGCGAATAGACGCGGAAATGCGCGAACCGCATCAGGTCGGTGATCAGCTCGTAGGAGAGCCCCGAGGCGAGGTCGCGATCGGCCTCGCTCTCCCCGAGCGGTTCGAACGGCAGCACGACGACGGCGGGGCCCCGGGCCGCGTCCGGGTCCGCGGGCCGGAAGTGCCGCCATGACCAGGCGGCGAGGCCGAGCACGGCGGCCGCCGCGACGACCGCCAGGGCCGCCCGGCGCAGGACGCGCCGCCGGGGCGGCGCGGCGGCCGGCGGCGCCTCCGGTCCCGGTTCGGCCTCCGACATCTCGAACCGCGGCCGGTAGCTGCCGGTCGGGACCGAGATCCGCACCGGGTCCCGGCTGCCGGCGCCGGCATAGTAGCCGTCGAGGTCGCGCCGGAGCCGGCGCGCCTCGAGCCGGACGACCGGATCGGCCTGCGAGTCGAAGTCGGTCCCGCGGCCGAAGACGGCGATGGCGACGGTCGATCCCTTCAGCCGGTCGCCGCGGCCGGCCAGGGCTTCCTCCACGAGGAACTGCAAGAGGCTGCGCCGTCTGGGGCTGCCGCGGAAGGCGGGGCTGGCGAGGATTCGCTCGAGCTGGTCGCGGATGGCGGCGGGCGTCGCCTCGGCCCGGCTTGCCGGCCCAGCGGAGGGCGACGTCGTCGTGGCCATCGGTCCCCCTCGGAGGCCGCGCGCCGACGGTCCGGCGCGCGCGCTCGTGACGATACGGATTTCCGTCCGGCGGAAGGAAGTCCACGGCGAAATCAACATTCGGCGAGGGGTGCGCACCTGTTCGCACCTCCCGCGCGCGGGAATCCGGTGCGACGCTCGGCGGAACGGGCGCGCGAATCGGGGGGTGTCGGTGGCAAGGACGACCGTCGCACTGACCGGCCGGCACCCCGAGTGCGAGCTGGCGATCCGGCGGCTCTATGGCGCGGACGCGGCGTTCCGGGGGGTCTGCGACGACTTCGAGGAGGCGGTCGTCGCGCATGGCCGCTGGCGGAAGGAAGGCGCCTCCGGCGCGGCGCGCGCCGAGGAGTACCGCCTGCTCGTCGCCGAGCTCGAGGCCGAGATCCTCGCGATGCTCGCGGCCGCCGCGCCCGGGGGACGGGCCGACCAACAGATCTGCAACAGGAGAGACGAGCCATGAGACCGCCGAACCGAAGCGCCGGGCAAGGCCTGGGAATGCTATCAGCCGCGCTCGCCCTGGGCATGGCCGTGCTCGGCGCGGCCGCGCCGGTGGCGGCGCAGGAGCAGAAGCCGAACATCCTCTTCATCATGGGCGACGACATCGGCTACATGCAGCCGTCGATCTACGCCCGCGGCCTGATCGTCGGCGAGACGCCGAACATCGACCGCATCGGCGAGGAAGGCGCGCTCTTCACCGACTACTATGCCGAGCAGAGCTGCACCGCCGGGCGCAACGCCTTCTTCACCGGCATGCACCCGCTGCGCACGGGCATGATCCCGCCGCAGCTGCCGGGCAGTCCCACCTACCTCAAGCCCGGCACGCCGGCGCTGGCGAAGTTCCTCTACGACCTCGGCTACACCACCGGCGAGTTCGGCAAGAACCATCTCGGCGACCATACCGACGCGCTGCCGACCGCGCACGGCTTCCAGGAGTTCTGGGGCTATCTCTACCACCTCGACGCGATGCAGGGGGTGAGCTTCCCCGACATCAACAAGTCCCCGCTGGAGCAGACCGTGGCGCCGCCGTGCCAGAACACGCCGATTCCGGGCCTGCCCGACGTTCCCGGCGCCGTCGATCCCAAGACGACGACCTGCCTGACGCCGCCCCGCCCGGTAATGTGGTGCAAGTCCTCGGACGGCACCTCGGCGAACCAGAGCTGCGAGGACCAGGGGCCGCTGACGCTCGATCGGTCGGAGACGGTGGACGAGGAAATCTCGAGCCACGTCATCGACTTCCTCGACCGCAACGACCCCAAGAAGACCAACAAGCCGTTCTTCGTCTGGTACAACCCGGCACGCATGCACATCACCACCATGCTGCCGCCGAAGTACATGGCGATGGTCGGCGAGCCCGGCGGCAAGGACTGGGGCATCAACGAAGCGGCGATGAAGCAGCTCGACGATAATATCGGCGCTCGTGATCGACAAGCTCAGCCAGATGGGCCAGCTCGACAACACCATCATCGCCTTCACCACCGACAACGGTGCCGAGACGATCACCTTCCCCGACGGCGGCGTCACCCCGTTCAAGGGCGGCAAGCTCACCACCTGGGAGGGCGGCATGCGGGTGCCGATGCTGATCCGCTGGCCGGGGCACATCCAGCCGGGCACGATCAAGAAGGACATCTTCGCCTCGCTCGACTGGCTGCCCACCCTCGTCGACATCGCCGGCGGCCCGAAGGGCGACGGCCTGAAGGACGAAATCCAGAAGGGCGCCTATCCCGGGATCGTCAAGACCACGCTCGATGGCGTCGACCAGCGCGACTACCTGGAGGGCAAGAGCGACCATTCCAACCGCGACACCTTCTTCTACTATTCCGGCAAGGACCCGTCGGCGGTCCGCTACAAGAACTGGAAGATGTACTTCGCCATGGTGTCCGATCGCCCGGCGGGCTTCATCAACGGCGTCGTGCCGTACCACTGGACCCAGGTCGTCAACATCAAGCGCGACCCGTTCGAGACCGCGATCGGCGACCAGGCCAAGACCCTGCTTCGGCATGGGCGGCGCGCTCGGCGGACCGGTCGACCGCCTACGTCTACGACTGGAACATGCTGCCGATCGGCCAGGCGCTGTGGCTGAAGGAGCTCTCGTCCTACATCGACTACCCGCCGATGCAGGACCCGGCGAGCTACAACCTCGATCAGGTCATGGAGGAGGTGAAGAAGATGAAGTCGAGCCACGTGGGCGCCGACTGAGCAAGGCTGCGCAACGGGGCGGGCGGCCGTCTGGCCGCCCGCCCTCGAACTGGAACCCAACGCAAGGAACAACTATGAATACTCTCGATTCTGCCGATCGCACTGACCATCGCCGCCGCCGCGTCGGCGCGCCTTCGCCCAGGATGCGGCGACAATGGTCTGCGCCGACTACGCCGACGCTGGACAACGCCGGGAAGATGGCCGTCCAGGCCGAGCTGGAGTCGATGAACTCGGAGATGGCCAGCAGCCAGACCGTGTCCTCCGCGGACATAGCCAACGGGCTGAATGAAGACTGCACGCGCCAACCCCGACAAGCTGGTCTCCGACGCCTGGAAGAAAGCTCAAAGGCATGTAGCGCGCCCCCGGGGGATCGGCGGCCTCCGCCGGTCCTTCGCCACGCCCGCGTGCCTTCCTCCCGACAAGGAACCCGACCCATGGCCCGGCCTTTCTTCCTGGCAACCAGCCGTCGAGCTCTGCTCGGGACCATCCCGGCCGTGGCGCCTTGGCCCGGTCTGCCGGCACTCGCCGAGGAAGACCCGCTGCCCTCCTGGAACGATGGCGCCGCCAAGCAGATCATCATCGCCTTCGTCCACGACACCACGACCGAAGGCAGTCCGGTCTTCGTTGCGCCGGAGGACCGCATTGCCACCTTCGACCAGGACGGCACCACCCGGGTCGAGCACCCGCTCTACGGCCAGGGCCTATTCGCGGTCCGGCGGCGCCCGAAGGCGAACCGAGGATCGGCTGCGTCGCCGACTTCGAGTTTCTGCTCAATTGACGGAATCTGCTAGTCGTACGATTGAGGAGGGAGACGATTGGACGGTAGGTCAACGATGCCAAACACCCATAGCACCCTGGCGCTCGCGATCGCGGCGCTCTGCTGCGCGTTACCCGCCGTGGCCGAGGAGGCCCCGGCACCCGCCGGAGCGCCGGTGGTGGCGGCGGAGGCCGACCGGCTGCTGCATGACATGGGAGCCTATCTCGGCTCTGCCGATCAGTTCACCTTCAGCGCCGAGGTGACGTTCGACCACGTGCTGCCGACCGGGCAGAAGCTTCAGTTCAGCGCCGTCGAGGACGCAGGCGTTCAGCGGCCGAACCGGGCCTACGTCGACTGGCAGAGCGATCTCGGCGCCCGCCAGCTCTGGTACGACGGTGCGTCGGTGACGGTCGTCGATCCGGCGACGCCGTTCTATGCGGTCCAGCCGGCACCGGACAGCCTCGACGCCGCGCTCGACATGGCCGGCAAGGAGCTGGGCTTCTCGCCGCCCCTCGGCGATTTTCTCTATTCCGATCCGTACGCGGCCTTCCAGGGCGGCATCCGCTACGGCGTCTACCTCGGCACCAGCGAGGTCGCCGGGCGGGAATGCCACTCGCTGGCGTTCGTCGGCGGCCAGATCGACTGGCAGATCTCGGATCGACACCGGCCCGCGGCCGACGCCGTGCAAGCTCGTCATCACCTACCTGACCAGGCCCGGCAAGCCGCAGTTCAGCGCGGTGTTCACCGACTGGGACTTCTCGCCGCACATCGCCGGGTCGCGCTTCGTCCCCGACCTGCCGCCCGACGCCGAAAAGATCCCGTTCAAGCTCGAACCCGCTGCCGTCCAGCAGTGACGATGGGAGACCTGCGATGACGAACCGATCGCCGCGCAACAAAACAGTGTCGATCGCCTTGGGGGCACTGGTGGCGCTGACCTGCCTCGGGCTGCAAGCCGGACCGGTGGCGGCCCGAGGCGGTTTCCACGGCGGCGGCTGGGGTGGAGGCGGCGGAGATCGTGGGGTGGAGGCGGCGAGCCGCTGGGGCGGCGGCGGATACGGCGGCGGCTCCCGCTTCGGCGACGGCGGCTACGACGATCGTTTCGGAGACGCCGGATTAGGCCGCGGCGGCTACGGCAACGTGCATTCGTCGGACGACTACGCCGACCGCAGCCGGGACTACGATACGAGCCATCCGGAATACCAGGGCGACGCCGACCGCAGTGGCGACGCCGGGCAGAACGCCGCCGATCGCCAGCAGTCGCGCCAGAGCACGGCCACCATGATGCAGGGCAACCGCACCGACGAGGCGAGCTCGCTGCAGCAGAGCCGCCAGAGCCAGCAAAGCAGCGTCCAGCAGAGCCGCCAGAGCCAGGAGGACACGCTGCAGCAGAACCGCACCAACGAGGCCAACACGCTGCAGCACAACAACCAGGAGGACTGGAACCACAACGACTGCTGCTGGGGCGGCGACGGCTGGGACGGCTACTACGGCGCGTTCGGGGCGGCGGCGGCCGGTCTCGCGATCGGCGCGGCGGTGGCGAGCATCCCCGAGGACGCGGCGCCGATCACCGTCGAGGGCCAGCCCTACTACTATACCAACGGCGTCTACTACCAGCCGCAGCCGAGCGGCCAGTACGTGGTCGCGCCGCCGCCGCAGGGCGCCGTGGTCCCGACGCCGCCGCCGTCCTGCTCCAAGGTGACGGTCGGCAGCGGCACCGAACTCGACTGCGGCGGCGCGTTCTACGCCCCGGTCGACGCCGGCTACAAGGTCAGCCCGCCGCCGATCGGCGCCACCATCCACACCCTGCCGAACGGTGCCGTCTCCGACACGATCAAGGGCACGACGTACTACAGCTTCGGCGACGCCTGGTATCAGCCGTTCTACAGCGGCAGCAGCGTGATCTACGAGGTGGTGGCCAAACCCAGCTGACGGTGCCGTCCGGCCGCCGGCGTCCTCGCATCAGGCGCTGTCGCGGCCCCTGTCGACCTCGATCGCGTGCTCCTTGAGGATGCTCGTCGCCCGGGCGACGAGGTCCTCCGGAACGCGAAACGCCACGACGATGGTTCCCGACGCGGTGCCTTCGACCAGCGCGACTACCTGGAGGGCAAGAGGCGAGCATTCCAACCGCGACACCTTCTTCTACTATTCCGGCAAGGACCCGTCGGCGGTCCGCTACAAGAACTGGAAGATGTACTTCGCCATGGTGTCCGACGCCCCGCAGGGCTTCATCAGCGGCGTGGTGCCCTACCACTGGACCCAGGTCGTCAACATCAAGCGCGATCCCTTCGAGACCGCCATCGGCGACCAGGCCAAGACCCTCTTCGGTATGGGCGGCGCGCTCGGCGGACCGGTCACCGCCTACGTCTACGACTGGAACATGCTGCCGATCGGCCAGACGCTGTGGCTGAAGGAGCTCTCGTCCTACATCGACTACCCGCCGATGCAGAACCCGGCGAGCTACAACCTCGACCAGGTGATGCAGGAGGTGAAGGACATGAAGTCGAGCCACGTCGGCGCCGACTAGCACGATATCGGGGAGGGCGTCGCAGGCGCCCTCCCGCCTTTTTTCAGAGAAACTCATGAGGTCGCCGGTATGGTGCCGTTGCGGCCTTTTTCTTTACGGTGCAGCTGGCCTGCCGGCACTTCCCGCAAAGCCCGCGGCCGTTGCAGAAGGCGAACGGTCAGGGAGGCGGACCGGCACGGCAAGATCGGCTCAAAAGGGGTTCCGACTCCTGAGCTTCTATCTTAACATTTCCTCTGACGCCCGTGGTTCTCCGGCCCTGGCGCGATGGCAAGCAAAGGGGGGAACCCATGAGCCCGACACTTCAAGGAACACGCTGCTTGCTCGCCGCCGCGGCGTTTCTCGCCTTCGGCGGCATGGCCGTTGCGCAGGACGCCAAGCCGAACATCCTCTTCATCGTCTCGGACGACACCGGGTACGGCGACCTCGGGCCGTATGGCGGCGGCGAGGGCCGGGGCATGCCGACGCCGAACATCGACAAGCTGGCGGCCGACGGCATGACCTTCTTCGACTTCTACGCCCAGCCGAGCTGCACCCCCGGCCGCGCCGCGATGCAGACCGGGCGCATTCCCAATCGCAGCGGCATGACCACCGTGGCGTTCCAGGGCCAGGGCGGCGGGCTGCCGCACGCGGAATGGACGCTCGGCTCCGTGCTGAAGACCGGCGGCTACAACACCTATTTCACCGGCAAGTGGCACCTCGGCGAGGCGGACTACGCCCTGCCGAACGCCCAGGGCTACGACGAGATGCGCTACGTCGGGCTCTATCACCTCAACGCCTATACCTACGGCGACCCGACCTGGTTCCCGGACATGGATCCCGCGCTGCGCGAGATGTTCCAGCAGATCACCAAGGGGGCGCTCTCGGGCAACGCCGGCGGGCCGGTGACCGAGGACTTCAAGATCAACGGCCAGTACGTCGACACGCCGACGATCGACGGCAAGGAAGGCGTGGTCGGCATCCCGTTCTTCGACGGCTATGTCGAGAAGGCGGCGCTCGGCTTCCTCGACGAGGCGGCCAAGACCCCGGACACGCCGTTCTACATCAACGTCAACTTCATGAAGGTGCACCAGCCGAACATGCCGGCGCCGGAGTACCAGCTGAAGTCGCCGGCGAAGTCGAAATACGCCGACTCGGTGGTGGAGCTCGACTCGCGCATCGGCCATATCGTAGACCACCTCAAGGAGCTCGGCCTCGATAAGAACACGCTGATCTTCTACACCACCGACAACGGCGCCTGGCAGGACGTCTACCCCGACGCCGGCTACACCCCGTTCCGCGGCACCAAGGGCACGGTCCGCGAAGGCGGCAACCGGGTGCCGGCAATCGCGGTCTGGCCGGGCAAGATCAAGCCGGACACCAAGAACCACGAGATCATCGGCGGTCTCGACCTGATGGCGACCTTCGCCTCGGTGGCGGGCATCGAGCTGCCCAAGAACGACCGCGAGGACAAGCCGATCATCTTCGACAGCTACGACATGACCCCGGTGCTGGAAGGCACCGGCCCCAGCCCGCGCAACGAGTGGTTCTACTTCACCGAGGACGAGCTGTCGCCCGGCGCCGCCCGCGTCGGCCACCTCAAGGCGGTGTTCAACCTGCGCGGCGACGACGGCCAGCCGACCGGCGGGCTCGCGGTGGACTCCAACCTCGGCTGGAAGGGCGCGTCCAGCTACGTCGCCACCGTCCCGCAGGTCTTCGACCTCTGGGCCGACCCGCAGGAGCGCTACGACGTCTTCATGAACAACTTCACCGAGAAGACCTGGGCGATGGTCAGCATCTCCGCCGCGATCGACAAGCTGATGAAGACCTACGTCGAGTACCCGCCGCGCAAGCTGCAGAGCCTGACCTACACCGGCCCGATCACTATCTCGAACTACCAGAAGTACCAGTGGGTGCGCGAACAGCTCGCCAAGGACGGCGTGAGCATCCCTCTGCCCACCGGCAACTGATCCGGGCGGGCCGGGCGCTTTGGTGCCCGGCCCGCGCCTGCGGGCAGGCACGGCGACGGTCCAGGATCGCCTCAGTGGCGCTGCCGCCCAAGCGCAGAACGGCCCTCGAGCGGAGGAGACGGCGACATGCAGCAGATCTTCGGAAGCCTCGCGGTGATCGCACGACGCGGCTTTCTCGCCGGCGCGGTGGCGGCCGTTGCCGTTCTCGCCGCTCCACTGCCGCTCGCGGCGCAGCAGGCGCTGGCATTGTGGAACGACGGGCCGACGCGGCAGTCGATCCTCGACTTCGTCGCGGCAGTCACCACCGAAGGCGGCGCCGACTACGTGCCGCCGGAGGAGCGCATCGCCACCTTCGACAACGACGGCACCCTCTGGGTCGAGCACCCGATGTACACCCAGCTCGCCTTCGCGCTCGACCGGGTGAAGGCGCTGGCGCCCGAGCATCCCGAGTGGAAGGACCAGCAGCCGTTCAAGGCGGTGCTCGAGGGTGACCTGAAGGCGCTGGCGGCGTCGGGCGAGAAGGGCCTGACCGAGATCGTCGCGGTGACCCACGCCGGGATGAGCACCGCCGACTTCGAGGCGATCGTCACCGACTGGATAGCGACTGCGAAGCACCCGAGGTTCGACAGGCCCTACACCGAGCTCGTCTACGCCCCGATGGTCGAGCTCATCCACTACCTGCAGGACAACGGCTTCAAGACCTTCATCGTCTCGGGCGGCGGCATCGAGTTCATGCGCCCCTGGACCGAACGGGTCTACAACATCCCGCCCGAGCAGGTGGTCGGCTCGTCGATCAAGACCGAGTATCGGGTCGAGAACGGCACGCCCATCCTGTTCCGCACCGCAGCGATCGACTTCATCAACGACAAGGAGGGCAAGCCGATCGGGATCAACTCCCACATCGGCCGCCGCCCGATCGCCGCCTTCGGCAACTCCGCCGGCGACCGCCAGATGCTCGAATGGACCGGCGCCGGCGACGGCGCGCGCCTGATGATGCTGCTCCTGCACGACGACGCCGACCGGGAGTACGCCTATGGCCCCGCCAACGGCCTGCCCGACAGCCCGTTCGGCACCTTCCCGCAGGACCTGATCGACGAGGCCGATGCGAAGGGCTGGCACGTCATCAGCATGAAGGACGACTGGAAGACGGTGTTTTCCGCCGCCGACTAGCCTCGGCAAGCGCACTTCGGCAAGGGAGGGGACGATGCAACGGACCGGCGGCGCCACGCTCGCGGTCGTTCTCGCCGGGCTCGCCGCCAGCCCGGCACCGGCGCAGGACGTCGAGATGTCCTGCATCGGCGCATTGTCGGCGAAGCTCGGCGTCTCGGCGGCCGATGTCGAGATCAGGAACCAGAAGGGTGACGTCGGCCGGGGCACGCGCGTGCACGCGACGGTGAACCTCGTGCCCTATACCTGCTTCGTCGACGACGACGGCAGGGTCACCTCGATCGAACGCGGCAGCGTCTGACGCGCCGGCCGACGCCGGCGCTTGCGCTCTCGCTCAGGCCTCGAGGTCGCGGTAGGCCGCCGGCCGGAAGCGCGGGGTGCAGAGGCACCAGAAGACCAGGTCCTCCGCGCCGGTGTTGGTGATCCGCTGCGGTATCCCGGCGGGGATGACCACCCGGTCGCCGGGGCCGACGGCGGCGATGACGCCGCCCACTTCCACGAGGCCGCTGCCGGTCACGAGGATGTAGCGCTCGATCGTTCCCGCCACCGAATGCAGTCGGGTGGTGACGCCCGGCGCCACGCGCGCCAGGGCGAGCGAGGCCTCGGGGCTTTCGGCGAGGTTGCAGGTCTCGGTGATCCGGCACCGTTCTGAGGTGGCGAATTCGTCCGGGATCGGACCGGGGATCAGCCAGTCGGGCATCGGGAACCTCACGCGTTGACAGCCGTCTCGGGAGCGTGCGACCCCTTCGGGACCCGCGGGGGAGCTGCCGCCACGATGACCGAGCTTATCATCACCGACGCGCTCGTCGTAACCGCCGATCCGGGCATGACGGTGATCGACGGCGGGGCGGTCGCGATCGACGGCGGGCGGATCACCCGGATCGGGCCGGCGGCCGCCATCGGCCGCGGCGCGGAGCGGGTGATCGAGGCGCGCGGCATGCTGCTGATGCCGGGGCTGATCAACACCCATTGCCACGGCGGCGACAGCCTGTTCCGCGGGCTGGTCGAGGACCTGCCGCTCGAGCCCTGGCTCGAGAGCGTCTGGAAGGCCGAGCGCGCCATCCTCGATCCCGACACCGTGCGGCTCGGGGCGACGCTCGGCTTCGCCGAACTGCTGCTCGGCGGCGTCACCACCGTCATGGACATGTTCTGGCATCCGCGGTCGGGGGTGGCCGCGGCGCGGGCGCTCGGGATGCGGGTCGCGACCGGCGGGATGTTCTTCGACCCGCCGGGGATCGACGGGTTGGCCGCGGCGGACCGGGCGGCTGACGCAAGCGCCTTCTTCGACGAGTTCGCCGGGGCCGACGACGTGCTGCCGGGCACCTTTCCGCATGGCGCCTATACCGTCGCCCCGGAAGGCCTGCGCGCGGCGCACGCGCTCGCCGTGGCGCACGGCGGCCTGTTCTCGACCCATGCGGCGGAGACGCGCGCCGAGCGCGCCGACGTCGAGGCGCGCTACGGGCGGCCGCCGGTGGCCCACCTCGACCACCTCGGAGTGCTCGACGAGCGGACCGTGCTGGCGCATTGCGTCTGGCTCGACGACGAGGAGATCGCGATCCTCGCCCGCAGCGGGGCGACGGTTGCGCACAATCCGGTCTCGAACCTGAAGCTGGCGAGCGGAATCGCGCGGGTGGCCGACATGCTCGACGCGGGGGTGCGGGTTACGCTCGGCACCGACGGGGCGATCTCGGGCAACGACCTCGACCTCTGGATGGCGCTGCGACTGGCGGCGACGCTGCATCGCGCTGCCACCGGGCGGGTGGACGCGGTCGGCACCCGGCAGGCGCTGCGGATGGTGACGCTCGACGCGGCTGCGGCGCTCGGGGCGGACGACCGGCTGGGGTCGCTCGAGATCGGCAAGGCGGCGGACATGCTGCTGATCGACCTGCGCCGGCCGCACGCGATGCCGCTGTTCGATCCGCTGACGCATCTCGTCTTCTCCTGCGCCAAGTCGGACGTGCGCCACGTCTTCGTCGGCGGCCGGCAGGTGGTGGAGGACGGCGCGCTGACGCGGGTCGCGATCGGGGATGTGCTCGACGAGATCGCGGCGCTGACACCGCGGATCGCGGCGAGCCTCCGGGGCTGACGCACTGCCGGAGCGTATTCAGCCTTGGGGTGGTGCCGACCGGTCGCTTTCGTGGCGGAACCGCACCGATTGAACGGCGGCCGACGCCGGCATATCTTCGGCGAGGAGCGAAAAGAGGCGGCGATGAAGCTCGGGATTCTGGAGACGGGCGAGGTCGCGCCCGAGCTGCGCGGGCGGTTCGGCGACTATCCGGCGATGTTCGCGGAGCTGCTCGGCGCGGCCGACCCCACGCTCGAGTTCGCCACGGTGCGGGTGGTGGCGGGCGAGATGCCGGCGTCGCCGGGCCAGGCGGATGCCTGGCTCGTGACCGGGTCGCGGCACGGCGTCTACGACGACCTGCCGTGGATCGAGCCGCTGAAGGCCTTCCTCCGCGACTGCGTGTCGGCGCGGGTGCCGGTGGTGGGCATCTGCTTCGGCCACCAGGTCCTCGCCGAGGCGTTGGGCGGCCGGGCGGTCAAGTCCGATCGTGGCTGGGGACTCGGGGTGCAGGACTACGAGGTGGTGGCGCGGCCGGGGTGGATGGCCGGACTGCCCGACCGCTTTGCGGTGAGCGCGCTGCACCAGGATCAGGTGGTCGCCCTGCCGCCCGACGCCACGGTGCTGGCGCGCTCGCCGCATTGCGCTATCGCGGCGGTCGCCTATGGCGACCCCGAGTCGCCCGACGCGGTGTCGCTGCAGCCGCATCCGGAGTTCGGGCCGGAATTCATGGACGAGCTGCTCGCGCTCCGGGCCGGGACCGCCTTTCCGCTCGCCGATTCAGCTGCTGCGCGGGCCTCCCTGTCCCGGCCGGTGGCGAGCGCGGCCTGGGCGCAGCTGATCGCGGCCTACCTGCGGCGCGCGGCCGAGACCCGCGCCGCCGCCTGAGCGCTCAGAGCAGCAGGCCGGCGACCAGCACCGCGAGGCCGAGCGCCGCCAGCGCCACCGAGCCGAGGTTGATCGCGAGCATCCGGTGCAGCCGGGCATGGATTTCCGCCGGCGGCAGCGCGGCCCGGCGGATGCGCAGTCCCTGCAGGATGCACCAGCCGAGCCCGCCGAGGCCGGCGAGCGTCAGCAGGAGGCCGATCGGGGCGAGGAGGTGCAAGGGGGCGGTTCCGGAAGCGGCGGGCGGCCCCGAGGGGTACGGTCTGCGGCCGGGTTGCGCAAGGCCCGCGCTCTCTTGCCGGCTTCGCCGGCGGCGGATACCTTCCGCGCCTCCACAGGCAGGGACAACCGAAATGGAAGAGATCCTCGAGGACGAGGCGCGCGATCAGTATCGGGTCACGGCGGGCGAGCTGCGCCAGTTCATCGAGCGCTACGAGCGGCTCGATTCGGAACGGCGCGATCTCGCGGACCAGATGAAGGAGGTGATGGCCGAGGCGCGCGCCCGCGGCTACGACGTCAAGGTCCTCAAGAAGCTCATCGCCCTGCGCAAACGCGATTCCCAGGAGGTGAGCGAGGAGGAGGCGATCCTCGAACTCTACAAGCAGGCGCTTGGGATGTAGCCGCGGCGTTGTGCGGATGCGCATTTTTGTGGCGAATCGATCGTTTTGCGAGCATAAATTGATCGTTCCGAAGCGGTTCCGGCGCTTTCTGCATTGACCGCGCATTCCTGAACAAAATCGCGCTTGCGTCCATGCTGCGTTTGCGAAATGAATACGGCGGTAAGCGAGGGCAACAGGGAGAAGGCCCGATCGTGCTTGAGCAGAGCATAGACGACCCTACCGCGCGGCTGCGCGCGACGATCGAAGAGGAACTCGGCCGGTTCCGCAGGTTCGCGGACGTACCCGCGACGGAACTCGAGGAAATGGCGTCCCGGCTGGTGAGGGCCATCGCCCCGCTGGTCACGGTGGACGAAGTGAGACCCGCCAGTCGCGCAGCCTGACTGGCGACCGAGGGTGTTGGCGAGGGTGCGTTGTGAGTGGTTTTCGGCGCGGGGCGCGTGCAGGCGTCCCGCGCCTTTGCTTTTTGCGGTTGAGCTTGCCGAACGCCTTTCGGCGTGAGGGCATGAATTCACGTCCGGCGGACGTTCCGCCGACCGATCGCCGACGCCAGCGGGCCTCCGCGCGGCGGCGTGAAGGCGGGCGGAGGCCGCTTGCGCTTGCGATGCGGGCGGATAGGCTGCGCAACGCGCGGCGGAGCAATCCTGCACGGCCGCCCGCGGAGGCACGAGATGAACACGACATACCTCAGGACCACGGCGGTCGCGGCGCTCGCTGCGCTCCCGCTCATGGCCTGCCAGATGGGACCGACGAGCGGCACGACGGTCAGTGCCAATCAGCAGCAGACCGCGCAGACGGTGCTGCTCGGCACGGTCACCGGCAGCCGGCAGGTCACCGTCGAGGCGAACAAGGGCGGCGTGGGTGCGGTGCTCGGCACCGTCGCGGGCGGCGTCGCCGGTGCGGCACTCGGCCAGCAGGTCGGCGGCGGCACCGGCAAGGTGGTGGCGACCGGCATCGGCGCGACCGCCGGGGCCGCGATCGGCAACCAGGCGGCGGCGAACGCGCAGCGGACGACCTCGACCGAATGGTTCGTCACGACCGACGGCGGCCAGAGACTCTCGGTGATCCAGACCGAGCCGGTCTTTGCGGTCGGCCAGCGGGTGCAGATCATCCAGGGCGGCGGGCAGACGCGGCTGACGCCGGCGAGCTGACGCGGCAGCGAGAGCGCCGGGTCGCGGACGCTCCGGCGTCTCTCGGCGGCGGCGCCCGTTCCGGCCGATCAGCGTCGGTCGCAATGGCGGCGGCGCGGGCCGTGTTGCATGCGTTGGCGCTTTCGTCCCGACGGCTGCAAGGCGGGCGCTTGATCCGGGGCGGCGCGCCCGTGCATCATCCCGGCGCCAATGGAGGAACGCGGTGGCGCGAGCGCTCTGGATGGCCGCGGCAGGAATAGCCGAGATCCGCGAGGAGACGGTAGCGCCGCCCGGCCCGGACGACGTGGTCGTCGCGGCGCGGTTCAGCGGCATCAGCCGCGGCACCGAGGCGCTGGTGTTTCGCGGCGGCGTGCCGCCCGGCGAGCGGGCGCGGATGCGGGCGCCGATGCAGGCCGGCAGCTTCGGCTTTCCGCTGAAGTACGGCTATGCGGCGGTGGGGCGGGTGACGGCGGGGCCGGCGGATTTGACCGGCCGCGACGTTTTCGTGCTGCATCCGCACCAGGACCGCTTCGTCGTTCCGGCGGCGATGGCGGTGCCGTTGCCGGAGGACGTCCCGGCGGAGCGGGCCGTGCTCGGGGCCAACATGGAGACCGCGCTCAACGTGGTCTGGGATGCGGCCGCAGCGCCCGGCGACCGGATCGCGGTGGTCGGATGCGGCGTCGTCGGCGCGCTGGCCGCCTGGCTCTGCGCCCGGCTTCCGGGAGCGGAGGTGACGCTCGTCGACGTCAATCCGGCAAGGGCGGCGCTCGCGGTGACGCTCGGCTGCCGCTTTGCGGCGCCGGACGACTGTCCCGGCGACCGCGATCTCGTGATCCACGCGAGCGCGAGCGGCGCGGGCCTCGCGACCGCGCTCGCGGCGGCCGGGCTGGAGGCGACGGTCGTGGAAGCGAGCTGGTATGGCGACCGGGAACCGGCGGTACCGCTCGGTGGCGGCTTCCACAGCCGCCGGCTGCGGCTGGTCGCGAGCCAGGTCGGCCGGGTTCCCGCGTCGCGGCGCGCCCGCTGGGACAACCGGCGGCGGCTGGAGACGGCCCTCGGCCTGCTCGCCGCCCCGGAGCTCGACGTGCTCATCAGCGGCGAGACCCGGTTCGACGCCCTCGCAGAAAGCTACGGGGCGATCCTCGCGGATCCGGGGACGCTCTGCCATCGGGTGATCTATTGAGGGAAAGCGGATGTACGCCGTCGAGGTGAGAGACCACATCATGATCGCCCACAGCCTCCCGGCGGCGGTCTTCGGGCCGGCGCAGGGGCTGCACGGCGCGACCTACGTCGTCGATGCCGCCTTCATGACCGACGACGTCGACGTCCACGGTCTGGTGGTCGACATCGGCCGGGCGACCGCGTTGCTGGGCGAGGTCTTGGCGCCGCTGCGCTACCGCAACCTCGACGAGCTGGCGGAGCTGGCGGGCAAGTTCACCACCACCGAGGTGGTCTGCCGCCATGTCTTCG
Organism: uncultured Alphaproteobacteria bacterium; assembly: GCA_963737485.1. Classification (GTDB taxonomy): domain Bacteria; phylum Pseudomonadota; class Alphaproteobacteria; order Rhodobacterales; family Rhodobacteraceae; genus Amaricoccus. The sequence goes on from CAVTSR010000006.1 coordinate 597,083, forward strand.
AGGAACTGGCGGCGGCGGTGCGGCTCGGGCGGCTCGGCGACGAGGGCCGCCTGCGCCGGTTGCGCATCACGCTGCACGAGAGCCACGCCGCCCGCGCCTGGTACGAGGCCGACCTGCCGTGACCGCCGGCGCGACGGTGCACTTCGTCATCCCCGGCGCGCTCGACGCACCGACCGGCGGCTACGGTTACGACCGGCGGCTGTTCGCGGAGCTGCCCGGGCAGGGGTGGCAGGCGCGGCACGTCGCCCTCGCCGGCGGCTGGCCGTTTCCCGATGCCGCGGCCCGCGCGGCGGCGGCGGACGCGCTGGTGGCGCTGCCCGCGGGCGCGCTGGTGCTCGGCGACGGCCTCGCCTTCGGCGCCATGCCGGAGGCGCTCGAGCGCGAGTCCGGGCGGCTGCGGCTGGTGGCGCTGGTGCACCACCCGCTCGGCGACGAAAGCGGGCTCTCCGCTGCCGAGAGCCGGCGGCTGATCGCTGCGGAGACGCGAGGCCTCGCCGCGGTGCGCGCGGTCGTCTGCACCAGCGTGGCGACCGGCCGCCGGCTCGGCGCGCTCGGGGTCGCGGCCGAGCGGATCACCGTGGCGCCGCCGGGGACCGCGCCGGCGGCGCGCGCGGCCGGCATCGGTGACCCGCCGGTGGTGGTCAGCGTCGGCTCGCTGATCCCGCGCAAGCGGCACGATGTCCTGATCGACGCGCTGGCGCGGCTCGCCGACCGCCGCTGGACGGCGCGGATCGTCGGATCGGACCGCTTCGACCCGGACTGCGCCGCGGCGCTGCGGCGGCAGATCGCCGATGCGGGGCTCGAGGACCGGGTGGCGCTGGTCGGCGCGGTCGCCGATGCCCGCGCCGAACTGGCGGCAGCGGACGTCTTCGCGCTCGCGAGCGAGTACGAGGGCTACGGCATGGCCTTCGCCGAGGCGCTGGCGCAGGGGCTTCCGGTCGTCGCCTGCCGGGCCGGGGCGATCGCCGACCTGGTGCCGGAGGCCGCCGGCGGGCTGGTGCCGCCGGGCGATGCCGCCGCTTTCGCTGTCGCGCTCGGGCGGCTCCTCGATGACGCGACGGCTCGGCGGGCGGCGGCCGCGGCGGCCTGGCAGGCCGGGCAAGCGCTGCCCGGCTGGGCCGACACCGCGGCGCTGGTCGCCGGGGCGCTGGCGCGCGCGGCGCGGTGAGCTTCAGCCGCGCCTGGCTCGACCTTCGCGAGCCGGCCGACCGGGCGGCGCGCGACCCGCGGCTGCTCGCCGCGGCGGCGGCGCGCCTGCGGGAGGCGCCGCGGCCGCTGGCGCTCGACCTCGGCTGCGGCACCGGCGCGACGGCGCGGGCTTTCGGCGACGCGGTGCCGGGGCTGCGCTGGCGGCTCCTCGACCGCGACGCTGCGCTTCTGGCGGTGGCGGCGGCGCGGGTCGGCGACCGGGGCGAGACCGTCGAGGGCGATCTCGCCGAACGTCGGCGGGCTGCCGCTGGCCGGGGTCGGGCTGGTCACCGCCTCGGCGCTGCTCGACCTCGTCTCGGCCGGCTGGGTCGCGGCGCTGGCAACGCGGCTGGCGGCGGCCGGTGTCGGCTTCCATGCGGCGCTGAGCTACGACGGCCGGATGGCGTGGGAGCGGCCGCTGCCGGGCGATGCGGCGGTGATCGCGGCGTTCAACGCGCACCAGCGGGGCGACAAGGGCCTGGGGCCGGCGCTGGGGCCGGCGGCGACGGCGGCGACGGCCGCGGCCTTCCGCCGAGAAGGCTTCCGGGTGGAGACCGCGCCGAGCGACTGGCGGCTGGGGCCGGCGGCGTCGGCGCTCGCCGCCGAGCTGGTCGCGGGCGTCGCGGCGGCGGCGGAAGCGGCGGGAACGCCGGCGTCGGACTGGGCGCAGGCGCGGCGGGCGGCCGGCGGTGGCTGCACGGTCGGGCATCGCGACCTCCTGGCGCTGCCGCCGGCGTGAGACGGGATCAGCCGGGGCGCCGGCGCTCGACGACCGGGGGCCACATCCGCGCCAGCACCCCGTCGTGCAGCACGAGGCGGTGGTAGAGCGCGGCGGCGACGTGGACGGTGATCAGCGCGATCAGGATCCAGGCGCTGATCAGGTGGATGTTCTGGGCGATGTCGGCCACCCCTTTCGCTCGCGGCAGCAGCGGCGGGATGCCGAGCGCCTGCAGTCGATTCGATCGGGAATCCGCCGGTCGTTATCCGGACGTAGCCGCTCGCCGCCTGCAGCAGCAGGAAGAAGTAGAGCGCCGCATGCACCCCCTCCGACACCCGCGCCTGCACCCGCGACACACTGGCCGGCAGCGGTGGCGGCGGGTTGAGCAGCCGCCAACCGAGGCGGGCCAGGACCACCAGAAAGACCAGCGGGCCGAGCCCCTTGTGCAGTATGAACAGCGGATCCTGCAGCCAGCGGGGGACGTCTTGTATCATCACCAGCCCCGCCGGTATCATGATGAGCACGAGGAGCACGGTCGCCCAGTGAAAAAGCCGCGCGACATTGTCGTATCCCATCGCTATCACTCCGGACCGGCCGCCGGCGCCGGCGGGGCGAGCCTAGCAGAAAGCCCGCGCCCGGCCAGCGCCGGAATGCGTCGCGTATTGGCGCTGGTGCTCGTGCTCGGGGGCGCGCTCGCCGCCACGCTGGCGGCGCTGCCGTTCGCGATGAGCGCAACCGCCGCCGCCGGGCTGGCACTCTATGCCGTGGCGGGGCTCGTCGTGCTCGACCGGCTGCCGGTCCACCACCCGCACCCCCGGTTCGGTCTCGGCAACGGCGTGACGCTCGCCCGCGCCGCCGGCGCGGCCGGCATCGCGGCGCTTGCGCTCGAGCCGGAGGTCGCGGCGGGGAGCGGCGGCTGGTGGGTGGCGGCGGCGGTAGCGGCGCTTCTCGCGCTCGACGCGGTGGACGGCTGGGCGGCGCGGCGCGAGGGGCTCGCCTCCGCCTTCGGCGCCCGCTTCGACATGGAGGTCGATGCGCTCCTCGTCCTCGCCCTCGCCGGGCTGGCGCTCGGGCTCGGCAAGGCCGGCCCCTGGGTGCTCGGGCTCGGGCTGATGCGCTACGTCTTCGTGCTGGCCGGCCTGGCGTGGCCGCCGCTGGCCCGGCCGCTGCCGCCGTCGCGGCGGCGCAGCGCGATCTGCGGCTTCGAGGTGGCGACGCTCGGGCTCCTGCTCGCGCCGCCGGTCGGGCCGCCGCTTTCGGCGGCGCTGGCGGCGGCGGCGCTGGCGGTGGTCACGGCCTCGTTCGCGGTCGATATCCGCTGGCTGGTCCGGCACCGCTGATGGCAGCGTGCACTCCGCAGCTGGCTCGGCCTCGGGCGTTCGCTCGTCATCTACCGTGCCCGGCCGTGGCGGATCGCCCGGCTTGCGCGCTTCTATCGCGCGATCGTGCGGCCGGGCGATCTCGCCTTCGACATCGGTGCGCATGCGGGCAACCGCACCCGCGCGCTCGTCGCCGCCGGCGCGCGGGTGGTGGCGCTCGAGCCGCAGCGGCTGTTCCACGCCTTCCTGCGCCGCGACCTGCCGCCGGGCGTGACGCTCCTGCCGCTCGCCGCCGGCCGCGCGCCGGGGCGGGCGGAGCTCGCGGTCTCGCGGCTGCACCCGACGGTCTCCTCGCTCGCGACCGGCTTTCCGGCGCGGATGGCGGCGGTCCCGGGCTTCGCCGCGGTCCGCTGGGACGCGGCCGAGACGGTCGAGGTGACCACGCTCGACGCACTCATCGCCGCGCACGGGCTGCCGCGCTTCGTGAAGATCGACGTCGAAGGCTTCGAGGCCGATGTGCTGGCGGGGCTCGGCCAGCCGGTGCCCTGGGTCGCCTTCGAGTACCTGCCGTCGGCCCCCGAGCTCGCCGCGGCCTGTGTCGCGCGGCTGGCCGGCCTCGGGCGCTACGAGTTCAACCTGGTGCAGGGCGAGGCGCAGGCCTTCGCCCTCCAGCGCTGGCAGGACGCAGCCGGCATCCTCGCCGCTCTGGCCGCCCGCGCCGGCGACCGGCGTCCCGGCGACGTCTACGCGCGGCGCAGCGATGCCTGAGCGGCGTGCAGGGGCGCTGGCCGTCGCGCTGGTGCTGGTGGGCGCGGCGCTCCTCGCCGCGGTCCTGGTGCTGCCGGACCGCCCCGCGCCGCCGCTGCCGGCTCTGCCGCTCGAGCTGCCGGCGCTGGTGCTCCTGCTCCTCGCCGCGCCGCGGCGGCTGCGCGGCGGACTTGCCTGGCTGGTGGCGCTCGTCCTCGGCGTGATCGCGTTGCTCAAACTCGCCGACGTCGCCGCCGAGAGCGCCTACCTGCGCCCGTTCAACCCGGTGCTCGACCTCGGGCTCGTCCGCTCCGCCTGGGAACTCGGGCAGGGGAGCCTCGGCACGCCGCTCGCGCTCGCCGCGGTCGCCGCGCTGGTGCTGGCGGCGGTCTTCCTCGTCCTTGCGCTGCGCTGGGGCGCCGGGCGGATCGCGCGGCTCGCCCCGCGACGGCGGGGGCCGGCTGGCGGTGGCGGCGGTCGCGGCGGTGGCGCTCGTCGCGCTCGATGCCGCTCCCGATCCGCGCTTCGATCCGCCGGGCAGCGCCGCGACGACGCGGCTCGCCTGGCAGCACGTCGCGGCCGCCGGAGCCGCCCGCGCCGACCTCGCCCGCTTCCGCGCCGAGGCCGCGGCCGATCCCTGGGCGGCCGCGCCGCCGTCGGCGATCCTGCCGGCGCTGGCCGGCACCGACGTGATCGTCGTCTTCGTCGAATCCTACGGCCGCTCGGCGCTCGAGAATCCGCGCTACGCCCCGACCGTGACCGCGGCGCTCGCCGACGGCGAGGCCGGCCTCGCCGCCGCCGGGCTCGCGGCGCGCTCGGCCTGGATGACAGCGCCGATGGTGGGAGGGCAAAGCTGGCTCGCCCACGCCAGCGTCCTCTCGGGGCTCTGGATCGACGGCGAGGGCCGCTACCGGGCGCTGATCGCAAGCCCGCGCCTGTCGCTGCTGGCGCTCGCCCGCAAGGCCGGCTGGCAGACCGCGGCGGTGATGCCCGCGATCACCCGCGCCTGGCCCGAAGCCAGCTGGTTCGGCTACGACCGGGTGCTCGCCGCGAACGACCTCGGCTACCGCGGCAAGCCGTTCAACTGGGTCACCATGCCCGACCAGTTCACCCTCGACGCGCTCCGGCGCGCGCTGCTGCCGCCGGGTCCGCGCCCACCGGCCTTCGTCGAGACCGCGCTCATCTCGTCGCACGCGCCCTGGACCCCGATTCCGCCGGTGGTGCCGTGGGACGCGCTCGGCGACGGCCGCATCTTCGATCCCTATGCCACCGCCGGCGATCCGCCCGACGTGGTATGGCGCGACCGCGACCGGGTGCGCGAGCAGTACCGTCGCTCGCTCGACTACGTGCTGCGCGTGGTGCCGGCCTTCGCCGCCCGCCTCGCGCCGCGCCCGACGCTCTTCGTCGTCCTCGGCGACCATCAGCCGGCCTCCTTCGTCTCCGAGGACAGCGAGAGCCGCGACGTGCCCTTGCACCTGATCGGCCCGCCGGCGCTGCTCGACCGGCTGGACGGCTGGGGCTTCACGCCCGGGCTGGTGCCCGCCGCCGATGCCCCGGTCTGGCCGATGGACGCCTTCCGCGACCGCTTCCTCGCGGCCTTCGGCGAGGGACCGGTCCCGCTCCACGCCGCCGCCCGCTGAGGGGCGGGCTTTACGGCGGCGGGCCGCACGCTATCCTGCCCTGAGGGACCGTCGCGGCAGGCACCGGGACGGCGGAGCAAGCAGGGGGTGGGAGCGATGCAGCGCGCCGAGGTGACGCCCGAAGTCTGGGCGGCGCTCCTCGCGCTGGCCGCGGGCGAAGCGCCCACCCGCGCCGGCGCCGGACTGGCCGGAGGCCGCGCGTGCCGCCTGGGCGCTCTATGCCCCGCTCGCGGCGGACGGGCGCGGCGCGCCCTATCTCTTCGCCCAGGTCGGCCAGTCGCTCGATGGCCGCATCGCCACGCCGTCGGGCGACGCGACCGACGTCTCGGGACCGGACGGGCTCTGCCACCTGCACCGCTGCCGGGCGCTCGCCGACGCGGTGCTGGTCGGCGTCCGAACCGCGCTCGGCGACGATCCGCGGCTGACGGTGCGGCTGGTGCCGGGGCCGAGCCCGGCACGGGTGGTGATCGACCCGCGCGGACGGCTGCCGGACACGGCGCGCGCGCTGACGGACGCGAGCGTGCGGCGCATCGTGGTGCAGGCCTGCGACCGCCCGCGCCCGGCCGGGGTCGAGGTCGTGCGGCTGCCGGCGCCGTCGGGGTGGATCGATCCTTCGGCGATCCGGACGGCGCTCGCGGCGCGCGGGCTCAAGCGCGTGCTCATCGAGGGCGGCGGGGTGACGATCGCGGGCTTCCTCGAGGCGGGGCTCTTGCAGCGGCTGCACGTCGCGGTCGCGCCGGTCATCATCGGCGCCGGGCCCTCGGGGCTCCGCACCGCGCCGCTGGCGAGCCTCGCGGACGCGCTGCGGCCGGAGACGCACGTCTACGGGCTCGACTCGGACGTCGTCTTCGACTGCGTGCTCTCGCCGCCCGGCGAGGCGGCCCGCGCGGCTACGGCTGCTTCGCGCGAGGGGCGGAGGCTCGCGGAAGCCGTGCCGCCGGTGAGGCGGCTCCTGGCGGGCGCTCACCCCTTCGGTTCGGCGAGGCTGTAGGTCGCGGCGACGCGGATCTCCGGTCCCGGCCTCGCGGGCCCGGAGCGTCGGGCGAAGTGAAGAGTGAATGCCGCGGCCGATCCACCGCCGCGGGTACGGCGCCCGGTCAGGCGCTCCAGCGGTAGAGCCAGATCTCCGAGGCGCGGGTCTCCTCGCTGTCGAGCCAGAGGCGGAACTCGGCCGAGGGCTCGTCGCCGGCGACGAAGTGGAAGGCGACGCGCGCCTGGTTGCCGTCGGGCAGGCGGGTGATGTTCACGCTCTTGATCTCGCCGGCGCTGGCCTGCAGCCGTGGCACGACGCTGGGGAACTCGACCATGCCAAGATCGAAGTCGACGATGAAGACCCGCTCGCGGGCGTCGAGGATCGAGAGGCCGCTGCGGGTGGAGACGACCCGCGCGAGCGGAAGCTCCTCGAGCTCATCGTGGCCCCAGGTCACGCGGTAGAGGAATTCGTTGCGCGAACCCTGCACCAGCGGCGCCTCCGGCCGCCAGGAAACCACGATGTTGTCGGCGTATTCGTCGGCGCTGGGGAGCTCGATCAGCATCACCGCGCCCCGGCCCCAGCCGCTGTCGGGTTCGACCCAGGCGCTGGGCCTGAGCTCGTAGTGCGCCTCGCCGTCCTCGAAGTCGTCGAAGCTGCGGGCGCGCTGGATCAGCCCGAACGACTGCGGGTTCTCGTCGGCGAAGGCCGAGGTCTCGACCTTGGTCGGGTTGCGCAGCGGCCGCCACAGCCGCTCGCCGGAGCCATTGACGATGCGCAGCCCGTCGCTGTCGTGCACCGCGTTGCGGAAGTCGTCGATGTTGCCGCGCCGGTCGGGCCCGAAGAAGTACATCGAGGTCAGGGGCGCGATGCCGACGGTGGCGATATCGCGCCGCGGAAAGAGCACCGCGCGCACCTGCATCACCGTCTCGACCCCGGGGGCGATCGAGAAGTCGAAGGCGCCGGCGACCGAGTCGCTGTCAAGGAGCGCGCTGATCCGGAGCGCGCGGTCGCCGGGCTGCGGCTCCTGCAACCAGAAGGCGGTGAAGATAGGGAACTCCTCCGCATCCGGACCGCCGGTCCCGATCGAGAGGCCGCGTGCGGAGAGGCCGTAGATCGTGTTGTGAGCCACCGCGCGGAAGTAGCTCGCGCCCTGAAAGACCGCGAACTCGTCCCAGACGCCGGGGCGGTTTATCGCGTTGCGGATGCGCACGCCGCTGAAGCCGAGATCCTGCGCCAGCTTCGAAGGGGCCTTCCCGTCGGGATAGGGAAAGAAGTCGGGCGAGAAGTCGAAATAGTCGACCGAGAAGGGGACGCGCTCGGCGGCGCCATCCTTCACCACGAAGATGTCGACCGCGTCCTGGAAGGTGAAGCCCGGCGGCAGCAGGTCGACCTGGAACGGGCGCCCGTCGGAGAAGAGGCGCTTGTCCTCGCGGAAGCGGATCGCGCGGTACTGGTCGTACTTGAGGTCGGCGAAGGGCTCCGTGAGCTTGATCAGCGGGCGCCGGTAAGGGAGCGCCGCCATGTCGTGCGCCCGGACGACCACCGACTCGAAGTCGAAGTTGGCCGGGGCCGGGGTCGCCTCAGCATCCACGGCGCGTGGCAGCGAGGTCAGTCCTGCGCCGAGAAAGCCCGCGACCGCGGAACTCACGAAGGTGCGGCGATCCATGTCCTGCTCTCCGGAAAAGGCTGCGGCTTCAACGCCACGCGATTTAAGGCCCTGTCTTCTCGGCCTCAAGGGGGCGGACGCGCTCATCGTGCTGCACCGCACCCGGACGCTCGGCCACGAAGGCGACCGCGCGCGGCCCGACGCGGTGGCGCCCGCCCGCAGCCGCCGGCCAATGGTATCCCGGACGCGCCGGCAGGTGAAAGGCGATCTCGTGCCCGCTGCGGTTGAAGAGGACCGCCAGCCGCGCTTTGCCCGCGACGCCGAGGAGCATCGCCAGCGCGGCCCCGCTGCGCCGCCTCCCAGTCGGCGGCGGTCTTCGGCTGCCCGGCGGCGGTGAGCCAGGCGACGTCGGGGATGTCGCCCGCATCGGTGCGGCCGGTGAGGAACTCGGGGCCGGCGAGCTCCGGATGCGCGCGGCGAAAGGCCGCGAGTCCAGCCGTAAAGGCTTCGAGCTCGCGGTCGCGACCCTCCCAGTCGAGCCAGGTCGTGGCGTTGTCCTGGGCATAGGCGTTGTTGTTGCCGCCCTGGCTGCGGCCGAACTCGTCGCCCGCGGTCAGCATGATGGTGCCGCGCGAGGCGAAGAGCGTCGCGAGCAGCGCGCGGCGGTCGCGCGATCGCATCGCGCGCACCTGCGGGTCGTCGCTGGCGCCCTCGACGCCGTTGTTCCACGACAGGTTCTCGCTGTGGCCATCGCGGTTCTGCTCGCCGTTCGCCTCGTTGTGCTTGTGCGCATAGGCGACGAGGTCCGCGAGCGGAAATCCGTCATGGGCGGCGATGAAATTGACGCTGCGGGTCGCCGGCGGGTCGAAGACGTCCGACGAGCCGGCGACCGCGGTCGCCATCGCGCCGAGCATGTGCGAATCGCCCCGCCAGAAGCGGCGCACGCGGTCGCGGTAGCGGTCGTTCCATTCCAGCCAGGATGGCGGGAACCGCCCGAGCTGGTAGCCCCCCGGGCCGATGTCCCAGGGCTCGGCGATCATCACCCGGTCGCCGAGCAGCGGATCGGCGGCGATCTCGGCGAAGATCGCGGCGTGCGGGTCGAAGCCCCCGGCGCCGCGCCCGAGGATCGGCGCGAGGTCGAAGCGGAAACCGTCGACGCCGGCATGGCCGACGAAATGGCGCAGGCTGTCGAGGATCAGCCGCCGCGTCGCGGGATGGTCGCAGGCGAGGGTGTTGCCGGTGCCGGCGTCGTTGATCAGCCGTCCGTCGGGCGCGTGGCGGAAGTAGGCGGTGGCGTCGAGGCCGCGCAGGGACAGCGTGGGCCCGAAGACGTCGCTCTCGCCGGTGTGGTTGAAGACGACGTCGAGGATCACGCCGATGCCGGCGTCGCGCAGCGCCGCGACGGTCGCGGCCAGCTCGGCGATGCCGCCCGGACAAAGCCGCGGGTCGGGCGCCAGGAAGGCGACCGGGTTGTAGCCCCAGCCGTTGGTGAGCCCGAGCGGCCCGAGGTGGCGCTCGTCGATCCAGGCAGTGATCGGCATCAGCTCGACCGCATCGACGCCGAGCCGGACGAGGTGATCGACCACGGCGGGATGCGCGAGCGGCCGCGACGGTGCCGCGCAGCGTCTCGGGCACCTCGGGGTGCAGCCGGGTGAAAGGCCGCACCGGCACTTCGTAGATGAAGCCGCCGGGCCGAAACACCGGAGGGGCGGGCCGCTCGGGCAGCGGCAGCGCTGCCGCCACCGCCTTCGGCATCAGCGCCGCGGTGTCGATGCCGGCCTCGCGCGGGGCGGAGAGGCGGGGGTCGTAGGCGAACGGGCGGTCGATCGCGGTCGCGTAGGGATCGACGAGGAGCTTCTCGGGGTCGAACCAGAGCCCGCGCTCCGGCCAGTAGGGCCCGTCGGCCCGGAGCCCGTAGCGCGCGCCGGCTCCGAGGCCGGGGAGCGTGCCGGCGAAGATCCCGCCCTCGGAGCGCGCGAGCTCGCTGCGCCCGGCCTCACGCTCGCCGTCGAACGGGCAGGCCCAGATCCGCTCGGCGGTGCCGGACCATACGGTGATGCCAAGCCCGTCCGGGCCCGGCCGCGCGCCGAGGGCTGCGGCGCCGGGTCCGCCTGCCGGGCTCAGGTGATGACGTCCGGCTCGGCGCGCCCGGTATGGGCGCGAATGCCCGCGACCTCCTCGGCCGCCCGGATCAGGTCGGCGAGCGCGGTCGAGGTCTCGAGGCCGAGCTTCTCGGGGTCGTCCTCGAAGCGCTCGATATAGACCCGCAGCGTCGCGCCCGAGGTGCCGGTCCCCGACAGCCGGAAAACCACCCGGCTGTCGCCCGCGAACATCACCCGGATGCCCTGCTTGGCCGAGACCGAGCCGTCGATCGGATCCTTGTAGGTGAAATCGTCCGCCGCCTCGACCTTGAGCCCGGCGACCTTGCTGCCCGGCAGATCGGCGAGCTTGCCGCGCAGCCCCTCGACCAGCGCGTTCGCCCCCGCGGTGTCGACCCCCTCGTAGTCGTGCCGGGCGTAGTAGTTTCGTCCGTACTCCTTCCAGTGCGCCTCGACGATCGCCTTCGCCGACTCCTTGCGCGCAGCGAGGATGTTGAGCCACAGCAGCACCGCCCAGAGGCCGTCCTTCTCGCGCACGTGGTTCGAGCCGGTGCCGGCACTCTCCTCGCCGCAGATGGTGACGAAGCCCGCGTCGAGCAGGTTGCCGAAGAACTTCCACCCGGTCGGGGTCTCGTACATCCCGATCCCGAGCTTGGCCGCCACCCGGTCGGCCGCGGCGCTCGTCGGCATCGACCGCGCGATCCCCGCGAGGCCCCCGGCATAGCCCGGGGCGAGCTGCGCGTTGGCCGCGAGCAGCGCCAGCGAGTCGGACGGGGTGATGAAGATCCCGCGTCCGATGATCAGGTTCCGGTCGCCGTCGCCGTCCGAGGCCGCCCCGAAGTCGGGTGCGTCCTTGCCCATCATCTCGTCGTAGAGCGCCTTGGCGTGCACGAGGTTCGGGTCCGGGTGATGCCCGCCGAAGTCGGGCAATGGCGTGCCGTTGCGCACCGTTCCCGGCGCTGCACCGAGCCGGTTTTCGAGGATCTCGGTCGCATACGGCCCGGTGACCGCCGACATCGCGTCGAAGGCCATTCGGAAGCCGCCGGCGAACATCTGTCTGATCGCCGGGAAGTCGAACAGGCTCTCCATCAACTCGGCGTAGTCGGTGACCGGGTCGATCACCTGCACGGTCATCTTCCCGAGCGTCAGGCTGCCGACGGTGTCGAGGTCGAGATCCGGCGCGTCGAGGATACGATACTCGTCGATCTGCCTGGTCCGCTCGTAGATCGCCTCGGTGATCCGCTCCGGCGCCGGTCCGCCGTTGCCGATGTTGTACTTGATCCCGAAGTCCTCCTGCGGTCCGCCCGGGTTGTGGCTGGCCGACAGGATGATCCCGCCGAAGGCATGGTACTTGCGGATCACGTTCGAGGCGGCCGGGGTCGACAGGAGCCCGCCGCGCCCGACCAGCACCTTCCCGAAGTCGTTGGCGGCGGCCATCTTCAGCGCGGTCTGGATGACCTCGCGGTTGAAGTAGCGGCCGTCGCCGCCGATCACCAGCGTCTTGCCCTCGAAGCCTTCGAGGCTGTCGAAGATCGACTGGATGAAGTTTTCGACGTAGTTCGGCTGCTGGAAGTGCGGCACCTTCTTGCGCAGGCCCGATGTGCCGGGCTTCTGGTCGTCGTAGGGCTTGGTCGGCTTGGTGTTGATCATTTCATTCGCCCGGAACGAGAGAGGAATAGAGGTCGGCATAAAGCGCGGCGCTGCGGTCCCAGGAGACGTCCGCCTTCATCCCCTGGCGCTGGATTCCGGCCCAGACCGCCGGCTCGCGCATCAGCGCCGTCGCGCGGCGGATCGCGCCCGCGAGCGGCGCCGCATCGACCGGCGTGAACTGCAAGCCGGTGGCGACGCCGGCGTTCACCGCCGCGACGTTGGCGTCGATCACCGTGTCGGCGAGGCCGCCCACCCGCGCCACGATCGGCACGCAGCCGTAGCGCAGCCCGTAGAGCTGCGTCAGTCCGCAGGGCTCGAAGCGCGAGGGGATGACGATCGCGTCGGCACCCCCCTGCATGACGTGCGCCAGCGGTTCGTCGTAGCCGATCACCACCCCGACCCGGCCGGGGAACTCGGCCGCGAGCGACAGGAAGGTGGTCTCGAGCCCCGCGTCGCCGCTGCCGAGCACCGCGAGGCGCAGCCCCTGCCGCACGATGTCCTGGTAGGTGATCCAGGCCAGCAGATCGATGCCCTTCTGCCCGGTCAGCCGGCTGATCACGATCAGCAGCGGCGTGCCGTCGGCCTGCAGCCCGAAGCGCCGCTCCACCGCATCGCGGTTCTTCGAGCGCTCGCGCAGCTTCCGCGCCGAGAAGTGCGCCGGCAGCAGCGGGTCGGTCTCGGGGTTCCAGACCTCGGTGTCGATGCCGTTGACGATGCCGTGCAGCACCGGCTTGCGCGTCGCGATCAGGCCCTGCAGCCCCATGCCGAACTCCGGCGTGGTGATTTCCTCGGCATAGGTCGGGCTGACCGTGGTGATGGCGCTCGCACTCGCGAGCCCCGCCTTCAGGTAGCCGACGCCGCCATGGTACTCGACCCCGTCGAGCGCGAAGGCCTGCGGCGGCAGCTCGAGGTAGCCGAACACCCCGGGCGGAAACCAGCCCTGGAACGCGATGTTGTGGATGGTGACGACCGACGGCTTGCCGATCCCGTGGTAGCGCAGGTAGGCGGGCGTGAGCCCCGCCTGCCAGTCGTGCGCATGCACGAGATCCGGCACGAACTCCCCGGTGATGCCGCGCGCGACGTCCGCGGCGGCGCGGCACAGCGCGCCGAAGCGGCGCCAGTTGTCCGGATAGTCGATCCCGTCCGGCCCGACATAGGGGCCGCCGGGGCGGTCGTAGAGCTCCGGACAGTCGAGCACGATCAGCGCCAGCCCCGCGGCCTCGGCGGAGATCAGCCGGGCCGGCGCGCCGAGGAGGGCGGGATATTCGTGCAGCACCCGCGGCCTGCCGAGGTTTCCCATCACCGACCGGTAGCCGGGGATCAGCGTGCGCATCTCGATTCCCCGGCGCGCCATCGCCGGGGGCAGCGCTCCGGCGACGTCGGCGAGGCCGCCCGTCTTGATCAGCGGGTAGACCTCGGAGGCGACCGAAAGAACCCGCATCAGCCGAGGCGGTCGATCATCGGCTGGGTGATCAGGCAGATCCCCAACTCGGTGCGCCGGAAGCGCGAGCCGTCGAGGGCGGCGTCCTCGCCGACCACCAGCCCCTCGGGGATCTGCACCCCGCGGTCGATCACCACCCGGCGCAGGTGCGCGTTCCGGCCGACGTGGCAGTCCGGCAGGATCACCGCCTCTTCGAGTCCGGCGTAGGAGTGGATGCGGCAGCCGGTCGAGATCAGCGAGTGGCGGATCGCGGCCCCGGAAATGATGCAGTCGCCCGCGACCAGGCTCGAGACCGCGCTGCCGCGCCGCCCGTCGATGTCATGGACGAACTTTGCCGGCGGCTTGATCTCGGCATAGGTCCAGATCGGCCAGGCGGTGTCGTAGAGGTCGAGCTCGGGGATGACGTCGGTGAGGTCGATGTTCGCCTCCCAGTACGCGTCCACCGTGCCGACGTCGCGCCAGTAGGCGACGGCCTCCTTGCTGGACCGCACGCAGGACGCGCCGAAGCGGTGCGCCACCGCCTTGCCGTGCTGGACGATGTAGGGGATGAGATCCTTGCCGAAGTCGCGGCTCGAGCCCGGCGTCTCGGCGTCGCGCCGCAGCAGGTCGGTGAGGAACTTGGTGCGGAAGACGTAGATGCCCATCGAGGCCAGCGCCATGTCGGGCTGGCCGGGGATGCCCGGCGGGTCGGCCGGCTTCTCGACGAAGGCGGTGATCTCGTCCTTCTCGTCGACGTGCATGACGCCGAAGCCCACCGCCTCCATCCGGGGCACCTCGAGGCAGCCGACGGTGACGTCGGCGCCCTGGTCCTCGTGCTGCTGCAGCATCAGCTCGTAGTCCATCTTGTAGATATGGTCGCCCGCGAGGATGACCATGAACTCCGGCTCGTAGTCGGAGATGATGTCGAGGTTCTGGAACACCGCGTCGGCGGTGCCCTCGTACCACTGCGTCTCGGAGACGCGCTGGCTCGCGGGCAGGATGTCGAAGCTCTCGTTGCGCTCGGGGCGGAGGAAGTCCCAGCCGCGCTGCAGGTGGCGGATCAGGCTGTGCGCCTTGTACTGGGTCGCGACCCCGATGCGTCGGATGCCCGAGTTCAGCGCGTTCGACAGCGCGAAGTCGATGATCCTGACCTTGCCGCCGAAGTAGACCGCCGGCTTGGCGCGCCGGTCGGTCAGCTCCTTCAGCCGGCTGCCGCGGCCGCCCGCCAGGACGTAGGCCATCGCATCGCGCGCGAGCGGTGACGTGCGTTTTTCCAACTCACCCTCCCAGTCTTTCTTCGCCAGTGTCGTTCCCGGGACCGACGGCCCCTCAGTCCGTTTCCAGTTGCAGCCAGATCGTCGAGAGCGGCGGCAGCGTCAGCGTCGCCGAGACGCCCGCATCACCGGGCTCGGCGCTGACCCCGCCCATGTTGCCCACCCCGCTGCCGCCGTAGATCGCGGCATCGGAGTTGAGGATCTCCTTCCACCGCCCCGCCTGCGGCAGCGGCACCCGGTAGCCGCTGCGCGGCACCGGGGTGAAGTTCGAGACGATCGCGACCGGCGGCTGCCCGGGCGCCTTGCGCAGCCAGGCAAACACCGAGTTCTGCCGATCGTCGGTGATCAGCCAGTCGAAGCCCTCGCCCTCGCAATCGCGCTGATGCAGCGCCGGCGTCGTGCGGTAGAGACGGTTGAGGTCTCCGACGAGCGCCTTCATCCCCTTGTGCGGATCGAGATCGAGCTGCCACCAGTCGAGTCCGCGCTCCTCCGACCACTCGGCCCCCTGCGCGAACTCCTGCCCCATGAACAGCAGCTTCTTGCCGGGGTATCCCCACATGAACGCATAAAAGGCGCGAAGGTTCGCGAACTTCTGCCAGCCGTCCCCCGGCATCTTTCCGATCAGAGAGCCCTTGCCGTGCACCACCTCGTCGTGGCTGAGCGGCAAAATGAAATTCTCCGAGAAGGCATAGAGCAACCCGAAGGTCAGGTCGTTGTGGTGGTGCTTCCGGTAGACCGGCTCGCGCGACATGTACTGCAGCGTGTCATGCATCCAGCCCATGTTCCACTTGAAGCCGAAGCCGAGTCCACCGTCATAGACCGGGGCGCTCACCTTCGGCCACGAGGTCGAACTCCTCGGCGAAGGTGACGCGTCCGGGGTGCTTGCCGTAGACCGCGCGGTTCATCGCCTGCAGGAAGGCGACCGCTTCGAGGTTCTCCCGTCCGCCATACTTGTTCGGGACCCATTCCCCCTCGCGCCGCGAGTAGTCGAGGTAGAGCATCGAGGCGACCGCATCGACGCGCAGGCCGTCGACGTGGAATTTCTCGGTCCAGTAGAGGGCGTTGTTGATCAGGAACGAGAACACCTCCTGCCGGCCGAAGTTGTAGATCGCGGTGTTCCAGTCCGGGTGGAAGCCTTGCCGCGGGTCGGCGTGCTCGTAGAGCGCCGTGCCGTCGAAGCGGGAAAGCCCGTGCTCGTCGACCGGAAAGTGCGCCGGCACCCAGTCGAGGATCACCCCGATGCCGGCCCGGTGCGCCCCGTCGACGAAGCGCGCGAACCCTTCCGGCGGCCCGAACCGCGCGCTCGGCGCATAGAGCCCGGTGGTCTGGTAGCCCCACGACGGATCGTAGGGATGCTCGCTGATCGGCAGGAACTCGATGTGGGTGAAGTTCATCTCGGCGACGTAGGGGATCAGCCGGTCGGCGAGCTCGTCCCACGACAGGAAGCCCTCGCCCTCCTTCTGCCAGCTGCCCGCATGTACCTCGTAGATCGAGATCGGCATCCGCCGCGCATCGGCCTCCGCCCAGAAGTCGCGGTGCGCGGCGTCGCCCCATTCGTGGTCGAGCTCGGCCGCCACGATCGAGGCGGTGGCGGGCCGAAGCTCGGAGGCGCGCGCGTACGGGTCGGCTTTCAGCGGCAGCCGGGTGCCGTCCGGCCCGAGCAGCTCGAACTTGTAGCCGAGCCCGGGCTGCACGTCGGGAATGAAGATCTCCCAGATCCCGGTATCGCGCCGCAGCCGCATCGTGTGCCGCCGCCCGTCCCAGCCGTTGAAGTCGCCGACGACGCTCACCCGCCGCGCGTTCGGCGCCCAGACCGCGAAGTTGACCCCCTCCGCACCCTCGTGGAGTATCGGGTGCGCGCCCATCTTGTCGAAGAGCCGCAGGTGGCTGCCCTCGCGGATGTAGTAGTCGTCCATCGGCCCGAGCACCGGCCCGAACGAATAGGCGTCCGTGACCCACCACTCGCCGCCGGCGTTCCGCGCCCGGTACTTCAGCGGCTGCCGCTCGCGGCTGTTCAGCGGACCTTCGAAGAAGCCGGCGTCGTGCCGGCGCTCCAGCGTCCCGAGCGGCTCGCCCGTCAGCGTGAACGCCTCGAGTTCCGTCGCACCGTCGACGAAGGCGCGCGCAACCAGGCGGTCGCCCGCCTCGTGCGGCCCCAGCACGGCGAACGGGTCGCCGTGCGTTCCCGAAACGATCGCCTCGATCTCGGCCATGTCGATCAGGCCGAGCGGCGCCCGCGCTCGGCGGCTCCGCTTTGCGGGTTCCTTGGTCACCGGCGCCTTCTCCCCACTCGTTGTTTTTCTCAGGCGGACTCAGGGCTATACGTCAATGCCCCAGATCTCCCTTGCGTACTGGCGGATCGTGCGGTCCGACGAGAACCACCCCATCCGTGCGGTGTTCAGGATCGCCTTCTGCCACCAGGCCGAAGGATCGGACCAGAGCGTGTCCACCTCGCGCTGCGCGGCGGAATAGGCGTCAAAGTCGGTCGCGACCATGAACCAGTCGTGGTCGTAGAGCCCGCCGATCAGCCCGCGGTACCGGCCCGGGTCGTCGGGCGAGAACACCCCCGACGAGATCGCCGTCAGCGCCTGGCTGAGCTCGGGCGAGCTCTCGATCACCTTGCGCGGATCGTGCCCGCCGGCGCGCTTCTCGGCCACCTCGTCGGCGGTCAGCCCGAAGATGATGATGTTGTCGTCGCCGACCGCTTCCCTGATCTCGACGTTGGCGCCGTCGAGGGTGCCGATCGTCAGCGCTCCGTTCAGCGCGAACTTCATGTTGCCGGTGCCCGAGGCCTCCATCCCCGCCGTCGAGATCTGCTCCGACAGATCCGCCGCCGGCACCAGGATCTCGGCGAGGCTGACGTTGTAGTTCGGGATGAACACCACCTTCAGCACGGTGCGCACGATCGGGTTCGAGTTGATCACCCGCGCCACGTCGTTGGCGAGCTTTATGATCAGCTTGGCGTTGTGGTAGGTCGGCGCCGCCTTGCCGCCGAAGATCTTCACCCGCGGCACCCAGTTCAGCTCGGGATGCGAGCGGATCTGGTCGTAGAGCGCCACCGCCTCGATGATGTTGAGCAGCTGCCGCTTGTACTCGTGGATGCGCTTGACCTGGATGTCGAACATCGCGTTCGGGTCGAGCCGGATCCCCATCCGCTCGCGCACCACCTTCGCCAGACGGTCCTTGTTGTGCCGCTTGACCCTGGCGAAGGCGTCCTGGAAGCCCGCGTCCTTGGCATACGGCTCCAGGTCGCGCAGCTTGTCGATGTCGTCGAGGAACGCCGGCCCGATGGTCTCGGTGATGAGCTCGGTCAGCTCGGGATTGCACTGCATCAGCCAGCGGCGCGGGGTGATGCCGTTGGTCTTGTTGTTGATCCGGCCGGGATACATCCGGTGCAGGTCCTTGAAGACCGTCACCTTCAGCAGCTCCGAGTGCATCGCCGCGACGCCGTTGATCGAATGCGCGCCGACGAAGGCGAGGTTGCCCATCCGCACCCGCCGCTCGCCGGTCTCGTCGATCAGGCTGATCGAGCGGATCTCGGCGTCGGTCATCTTGTGGACGTTGCGCGCCTCCTTCAGCAGGTCGGCGTTGATCTCGTAGATGAGCTGCATGTGCCGCGGCAGCAGCCGCTCGAACAGCGGCACCGGCCAGGTCTCCAGCGCCTCGGGCAGGAGCGTGTGGTTGGTGTAGCCGATCGTCCCCTTGGTCAGCTCCCACGCCTCGGCGAACTCGAGCTCGTGGATGTCGATCAGGAGCCGCATCAGCTCGGCGACGCAGACCGCCGGATGCGTGTCGTTGAGCTGGATCGCCACCTTCTCGGAGAGATTGTCGAAGCGGCCGTACTGCTGCTTGTGCCGGCGCAGGATGTCCTGCAGCGAGGCCGACGAAAAGAAATACTCCTGCCGCAGCCGCAGCTCCTGGCCCGCCGGCGAGGCGTCGGCCGGATAGAGCACCCGCGTCAGCGCGTCGGCGCGGTTGCTCTCGGTCAGCGAGCCGATGTGGTCGCCCGCGTTGAAGGCGTCGAGCCGGATCGGGTCGATCGGATCGGCCTTCCAGAGGCGCAGCGTGTTCACCCGGTGCGCCCGCCAGCCGACGATCGGCGTGTCGTAGGCGGTGGCGGTCACCCGCTCCGCCGGGTGCCAGACGAAATGCTCCGCCGCACCGTTGGCGTCGTGATACTCGACGTGTCCGCCGAAGCCGATGTCATAGGCCGCCTCGCGCCGGTCGAACTCCCACGGGTTGCCGTGCTCGAGCCAGGTCTCCGGCATCTCGGCCTGAAACCCGTCGATGATCTCCTGCCGGAAGAGCCCGTGGCGGTAGCGGATGCCGTAGCCGTAGGCCGGCACGCCGACCGTCGCCATGCTCTCCATGAAGCAGGCGGCGAGCCGGCCGAGGCCGCCGTTGCCGAGCGCCGCGTCCGCCTCCATCGCGGCGATCTCGTCATAGTCGACGTCGAGCAGCTTCAGCGCCTCGCGCATCGGTTCGGCCAGCCCGAGGTTCGACACCGCGTCGCCCATCAGCCGACCGATCAGGAACTCGAGACTCAGGTAATAGACCCGCTTCTCGCCATCGAGATAGGTCGTGCGGGTCGCATTCATCCAGTATTCGATCGCCCGGTCGCGGGTGATCAGGATCACCGCCTGCAGCCAGTCGTGCGGCTTGGCGACCTTGGGATCCTTGCCGACGCGATAGGTCAGGCGGTCGACGATCTCCCTGGCGAGGATCTCCGGATCGTCCGAACGCGGATTTGGGGCAGGCAGCGAATGGAGGGATAGAGTCATCTTTGTCCCCGGTGGCCTCAGCGAGTTGCTCCGACCGCGACACTCTCTCCGGCGCCGTCGATCGACAGGATCTCGTGATGCGCCCCTCCCAAGGCGGCCTTGCGGCGGGCCAAGTATGGCCAACGTCGCCGATCTAGCAAGCGCCAAGTTCCCGCACGGGCGGCCGCATCGCCCGGGTCACGGCCCGCGTCCGCGACCGGTTCAGCCCACGACCTCGGTGACGCCGCCGTGCGCCGCCGACCACTCGAGCGGGGCGCCGAGGAACGCCTCGACCTCGGCGAGCGTCCTTGCGTCGAAGTGCCCGCCCGCCCGCGCCTCGGCCAGCACGTCGCGCCAGGTGGCGAGGTAGTGCAGGCGCAGCCCGTGCTCGAGCAGCGCCGCCTCGGTGCGGGCGAAGATGCCGTAGAAGAAGACCACGAAGGTATGCCCGACCTCGCCCCCCGCGGTCCGGATCGCCTCGGCGAAGCGCAGCTTCGAGCCGCCGTCGGTGGTCAGGTCCTCGACCAGCAGGATCCGCTGGCCCTCGCCCATCGCGCCCTCGATCTGCGCGTCGCGGCCGAAACCCTTCGGCTTCTTGCGGACGTAGAGCATCGGCAGCGCCAGCCGCTCGGCGATCCAGGCGGCGAAGGGAATGCCGGCGGTCTCGCCGCCCGCCACCGCGTCGAAGCGGGCGAAGCCCGCGTCGCGCAACAGCTTGGCGCAGGCGAAGTCCATCAGCGTGGCGCGGACCGCGGGGAACGAGATGAGCTTGCGGCAGTCGATGTAGACCGGCGAGGCGAGGCCCGAGGTGAACTTGTAGGGCTCGTCGGCGCGAAAGTTCACCGCCTTGATCTCGAGCAGCATCCGCGCGGTCAGCCGCGCCATCTCCGCATCGGGGGGAAAGCCATAACCGAACATCCGCGCTCCTTTCAGTCGGCGACCCGCCAGTGCAGCGGAAAGCCCGGATCGAAAACCACCACCGGGCCCGCGCCGGTCTCGACGGATTCGAGCCGCGCCACCGGTCCCGGCGCCCGCTCGAGCGTGATCCGCGCCGCGTTCGGCGGCAAGCGGTAGAAGGCCGGTCCGTGCAGGCTGGCAAAGCCCTCCAGCCGGTCGAGCGCTCCGTCCGCCTCGAAGACGTGCGCGAGGCAGGCCAGCGCCACCGGGGCGGTGAAGACCCCGGCGCAGCCGCAGGCCGCCTCCTTGGCGCCGCGGGCGTGCGGCGCGCTGTCGGTGCCGAGAAAGAAGCGGGGGTCGCCCGAGGTCGCCGCCTCGAGCAGCGCCAGCCGGTGCCGCTCGCGCTTGACCACCGGCAGGCAGTAGTAGTGCGGCCGGATGCCGCCGACGAGCAGGTCGTTTCGGTTCAGGATCAGGTGGTGGACCGTCAGCGTCCCGGCGACGCCGTGCGCGTCGCGCACGAACTGCACCCCGTCGGCGGTGGTGACGTGCTCGAGCACCACGCGCAGCTCCGGCAGCTCGCCCTTCAGCGGCGCCAGCACCCGGTCGAGGAACGCCGCCTCGCGGTCGAAGATGTCGACCTCGGCATCGGTCACCTCGCCATGCACGCAGAGCGGCAGCCCGATTTCGGCCATCCGCTCGAGCACCGGCATCACCGCCCGGACCGAGCGCACCCCGCGCGCCGAATTCGTCGTCGCGCCCGCCGGGTAGAGCTTCACCGCCGTGATGATCCCTTCGGCGGCGGCGGCCGCCACGTCGTCGGGGTCGGTCTCCTCGGTGAGATAGAGCGTCATCAGCGGATCGAAGTCCTGCCCCGCCGGCAGCGCCGCGAGGATCCGCCCGCGGTAGGCGCGGGCGTCGGCCGCGGTCGCGACCGGCGGCACGAGGTTCGGCATCACGATCGCGCGCGCGAAATCCCGCGAGGCCGGCAGCACGCCCTGCAGCATCGCACCGTCGCGCAGGTGCAGGTGCCAGTCGTCGGGACGGCGGAGCGTGAGCGTCTGCATGCTGCCGGCATAGACCGGAGGTCCGCCCGAGGACAAGACGGCCTTGCACCTTCTTGGAATGATTCTAAAGTGCGCTGCGCGAAAAGGCCGGCGGAGCGACGATGCTGCAGCAATTCTTCTCTTCCGGCCGGCGTCCGTTCGACAGCCTGAGCGAGCAGGAAGTGCTGGCGCTCGCGATCTCCTCCGAGGAGGAGGACGGCCGCATCTACCGCGCCTACGCCGACGGGCTGCGCGAGCAATTCCCGAACTCAGCCGCGGTCTTCGACGAGATGGCGGCCGAGGAGGACGTGCACCGCCGCCGGCTGATCGACCTGCACACCGCGCGCTTCGGCCCGACGATCCCGCTGATCCGCCGCGAGCACGTGCGCGGGACGCTGCAGCGCACGCCGGACTGGCTGGTCCGGCCGCTCGGCATCGAGAAGACCCGCGACATGGCCGAGCGGATGGAAGGGGACGCCGTCCGCTTCTACGAGGCTGCCGCCGCGCGCAGCTCCGACGCCGACACGCGCAAGCTCCTCGGCGACCTCGCCAGCGCCGAGCGCGGGCACGTCTCGCTCGCCCACCGGCTCGGGCTCGTGCACACGCCCGAGGACGTGCGCGCCGACGAGGCGCACGCCGAGCGGCGGCAGTTCATCCTCACCCTGGTGCAGCCCGGCCTCGCCGGGCTGATGGACGGCTCGGTCTCGACGCTCGCGCCGATCTTCGCCGCCGCCTTCGCCACCGGCGACACCCACCAGACCTTTCTCGTCGGCCTCTCGGCGGCGGTCGGCGCCGGCATCTCGATGGGCTTCACCGAGGCGGCGCACGACGACGGCAAGCTCTCGGGCCGCGGCTCGCCGATCAAGCGCGGGCTCGCCTCGGGGATCATGACCGCGATCGGCGGCCTCGGCCACGCGCTGCCGTTCCTGATTCCCGAGTTCTGGACCGCGATGTCCGTCGCGATCGTCGTCGTCTTCGTCGAGCTCTGGGCGATCACCTGGATCCAGCACCGCTACATGGAGACGCCCTGGATGCGCGCGGCGCTGCAGGTGCTGGTCGGCGGCTCGCTGGTGCTCGCCGCCGGCATCCTCATCGGCAGCGGCTGAGGCGCGGGGCCGCAGTCCGCTTCGCAGGCAGGGAGGGAGGGTCGACCCCCCTCAGCTCCGCCCGGTTTGCCCGAAGAGCAGCTTCTGCGCCTCGCGGTCCGTGGTGAGGTCGCTCCCGCGCGCGTTCTTGCCGATCTCGATCGCGGCCTGCACCGCCGGCCGCGCCGCCATCCGGTCGAGCCAGCGGGCCATGTGCGGGAAGCGCGCGATGTCCTGCTCCTGCCGCTCCCAGCCCCGCGCCCACGGCCAGATCGCCATGTCCGCGATCGAGTAGTCGCGCGCCACGTACTCCCGGTCGGCGAGCTTGTGGTTCAGCACGCTGTAGAGCCGCCCCACCTCGTTGCGGTAGCGGTTCTGCGCGTAAGGCAGCACGTGCGGCGGCTCCATGCTCGGCGCGTAGCGCAGGAAGTGGTGCGCCTGCCCGGCCATCGGGCCGACGCCGCCCACCTGCCAGAACAGCCACTCCTCGATCTCGACCCGCTGCCGATCGCTCGCGCCGTAGAACCGGCCGGTCTTGCGCGCGAGGTATTGCAGGATCGCCCCCGACTCGAAGACCGAGATCGGCGCGCCGTCCGGCCCCTCGGGATCGAGGATCGCCGGCATCCGGTTGTTCGGGGAAAGCCGCAGGAAGTCGGCCTTGAACTGGTCGCCCTTGCCGATGTTCACGAGCTTCAACTCGTAGGGCAGGTCCATCTCGTGCAGCGCGATGCTGATCTTGAAGCCGTTCGGAGTCGGCCAGAAGTGGAGCTCAATCGGTTGTGCCATCGTATTCCGCCTAAGTCGCATCAGTTCGGCGGTGCAACATGCGGCGGAAGCGGCCCAGTTCAAGCGTCGTTGAGCCGTCCGCCGAGCGGAAGCCGGTCGCCTGCGGCACTTCGCCGCCGCGGCAGCAGCCGGCTCCAGCGCGGGTCCTGCACGCCGAAGCAGGGCGCCGCGCGCAGCCCGGTGACGTCCCAGCCCGGGCGCCGGCGCAGGATCGCCTGATAGACCGCGAGCGCCCCCTCGCGGGTGTAGAAGCTCCAGTGGCACAGCCGCGCTTCCGGCGCGGTCAGCGCGATCCCGCGCGCGTTGATCCAGGCGGTGACGTCGGCCCGGTCGAGCTGCAGGTCGATCCAGCCCGGCAGCGGGTCCGCCAGCCCCAGCCCGATCGCCCGGTCGTGCCAGCCGCCGCGCGGCGCGAAGGTCTCGAACATCAGGTCGTAGAGGTCGTTGGCCCGCGCGGTCACGTTGTAGACCTGCGGCGCGACCGGCGCCGGCGACGCGGTCAGGAACCCCCGCGCCGCTCTGTCGAACTCGGCCGCCCCGAGCAGGATCATCCGCCCCGGCGCCTCCGCGAGATGCGGCAGCGCCGCCAGCGCCACGCGCGCCCCGAGCGAATGCGCGAGCACGTCGACCGGCCGTCCCGGCGCCGCCCGCTGCACCAGCCGCACGAGCTCGGCCAGCCGCTCGCCGAGGGCGCCCGCCCGCGCGTAGACCCGCGCGAAGCCGTTCCGCCCGCCGGTGACGAGGCTGCGCAGGTGCGGCGCGCTCGCCGGCCAGGCGAAGCCGATGCAGAGGCCGCTCTCGCCGGCGTCGTCGGCGAACCCCAGCCCCTCCGGCCAGCTGCGCGCCTTCCAGTGCCCCGCTTCCGGCGCGAGCGCGAAGAGCGAGCGGTGCGGATCGGCCCCGGGCTCCTCGGGATGCCAGCGGTAGCCGTGGATCAGCACCACCACCGGCGCGTCCTCGCCGGTCCCCGCCAGCGCCGCCCTGAGCCCGGCGCCGACGTCCACCCCGGGGACCGCGGCACGCAGCCCCTGCTCGGTCGCCGAGATGCCGAAGTAGGCCATTGCTGCCGTCGCCCCCGCTGCCGGTGGATCCGCGTCAAATCTAGCGCAACGCCGTTAACCGACGGTGACGGCAGCGTGAATCGCCTGTGACCCGGACATGAACCGCCGGTGACGGGCGCCGGCGCGCCCGGGAACGCGATTGACGCTGCGGCCCCGCATCGGGTAACAGCCGCCTTCGGCCCGGCCGGTCCGGCGCGGGCGAAGGGGGGCGGGGCTTTCCCGGACGGCGACACGATGAGCGACGAATGGAGCCCGCGGACGCGGCTGGTGCACGGCGGCACGCGCCGCAGCCAGTTCGGCGAGACCTCCGAGGCGATCTTCCTGACCCAGGGCTTCGTCTACCCGGACGCCGAAACCGCCGAGCAGCGGTTCATCGCCGCGGGCCCGGACGAGTTCATCTACGCCCGCTACGGCAACCCGACGGTGAAGATGTTCGAGGAGCGCATGGCGATCCTCGAAGGCGCCGAGGACGCCTTCGCCACCGCCTCCGGCATGGCCGCGGTGCATGGCGCGCTCTTCTCCCTGCTCAAGGCCGGCGACCACGTCGTCGCCGCCCGCGCGCTCTTCGGCAGCTGCCTCTTCATCGTCGAGACCCTGTTGCCGCGCTTCGGCATCGAGGTGACCCTCGTCGACGGCACCGACCTCGACGCCTGGGAACGCGCCTTCCGCCCGGACACCAAGCTCGCCTTCCTCGAGACGATCTCGAACCCGACGCTGGAAGTCATCGACATCGCAGGCGTCTCCCGCCTCGCCCATGCGGTGGGCGCGCAGGTGATCGCCGACAACGTCTTCGCGACGCCGATCTTCCAGCGCTGCCTCGAGCAGGGCGCCGACATCGTGATCTACTCGGCCACCAAGCACATCGACGGGCAGGGCCGCTGCCTCGGCGGCATCGTCCTCGGGCGGCGCGAATTCATCCGCGGCCCGCTCGAGGGCTTCCTCAAGCACACCGGCGGCGCGCTCAGCCCGTTCAACGCCTGGGTGATGCTCAAGGGCCTCGAGACGCTCGACCTGCGCTGCCGCACCCAGGCGGCGACCGCCGACCGCCTCGCCCGCCGGCTGCAGGGCCACCCGGCGCTGGCGCGGGTGATCTACCCCGGGCTCGACGACCACCCGCAGGCCGCGCTCTGCCGTCGCCAGATGGAGACCGGCGGCACGGTCCTCTCGCTGGACCTCGCCGCTGGCAAACCGGCAGCCTTCCGCCTCCTGAACGCGCTCGAGATCGTGCTCATCTCGAACAATCTCGGCGATTCCAAGAGCCTGATGACCCATCCGGCGACCACCACGCACCAGCGGCTCTCCCCCGAGCAGCGCGCGCGGCTCGGCATCGGCGACGGGCTCATCCGCCTGTCGGTCGGCCTCGAGGATCCCGCCGACCTCGAGGCCGACCTCCTCGGTGCGCTGGACCGCGCGTCAGCATAAAATAAACCGCGTTCTATCATCGCGGTTGCTTTTTTGTCGTTTTTCCCGCTGTGGTTGTTCTCGAAGTGCAACGATCGGCGCCAAATGCGGGTAGCTCCTTTCAATCGGGAAGGAGCATCCCATCTAGCCTGACGCCTAAACGGGAGTTCGGACGCCATGAAGATGTACAACCCGCGGGCGGATGAGGCGGACGTATCGGACCGCGACGGTGCACGGCCCAGCCAGGAGGATGCCGAGGCGGCGGCACGCACCCTGCTTCTCTGGTCCGGCAGCGAGCCGACCGGGATCGGCCTGGTCGACCTGACGGCGATCCTGACCCGCGGCGCGGGGGATCCGGCGCTGAACCGGAGCTATCCGCGCGGCTTCGTCGCCGACAAGGCCTATGTCGCGACCCTGCCGGACCTGCAGAACGGACCCGAATCCCTGATCAAGGGTGCGAAGACCGGCATCCAGCACGTCGGGATCTCGAACTTTCGGCTGCCGGTGCGCTTCCGCGCCCGCGCCGGCGGCGAGGTGCTGCTCGAGACCGCGGTGACCGGCTCGGTCTCGCTCGAGGCCGACCGCAAGGGCATCAACATGAGCCGCATCATGCGGACCTTCTACCGCCACGCCGAGACCTCGTTCTCGTTCGAGGTGATCGGCGCCGTGCTCGACGGCTACATCGCCGACCACGGCAGCTTCGACGCCCGCATCATGATGCGGCTGCGCTACCCGATCCTGAAAAAGTCGCTCCGCAGCGGCCTCGAGGGCTTTCAGTACTACAACGTGGCGCTCGAGATGGTGCGCACCCGCGAGGCGACTCAGCGCATCGTGCACCTCGACTACGTCTACTCCTCGACCTGCCCGTGCTCGCTCGAACTCTCCGAGCACGCCCGGCGCACCCGTGGCCAGATCGCGACGCCGCATTCGCAGCGTTCGGTGGCGCGGGTCTCGGTCGAGCTCACCGGCGACGAGGTGCTCTGGTTCGAGGATCTCGGTCGATCTCTGCAACGCCGCGATCCCGACCGAGACCCAGGTGATGGTCAAGCGCGAGGACGAGCAGGCCTTCGCCGAGCTCAACGGTTCGAACCCGATCTTCGTCGAGGACGCCGTGCGCCTGCTTTGCGCGAGCCTGGAAGGCGAAGCGCGCATCGGCGACTTCCGCGTCGTGGCGAGCCACCAGGAGTCGCTGCATTCGCACGACGCGGTCTCGATCCTGACGATGGGCAAGACTTTCGAGCAGTCGAGCTACGACCCGCGGCTCTTCGACACCCTCTACCACGTCGGCTGAGGCGATCGCCTGGCCGGCGTCCGCGCCGGCGCCGCTACCTACATCCCGTGCGTCGCCGCCACCGGCAGCCCGAACCAGCCGAGGGCCATCCAGACGGCCATCGCGATCATCATCAGGTTCTCGGTCAGCGAAACGAAGCCGAGGGGGACGTTGCTCGTTCCGCCGACGCAGGCGCACTTGAGTTCGCGGCGGTCGATGTAGACCGCCTTGGCGACCGAAACGGCACCCACCGTCCCGATGAAGAGCGCGACGGGCACCGACAGCCAGGTGAGCGCTCCCGCGATCATCAGCACGCCCGCCAGCGCCTCGGCGAACGGATAGATGTAGCTGTACGGCACCCAGCGCCGGGCGAGCAGGTCGTAGTTGAGGAACATCGTCGAGAAGGCCTCGACGTTCTGCAGCTTCTGAAGCGCCAGAACCGTCATCGAGAAGGCGATGAACCACTGCGCCGCGAGCAGCGTGAACGGGCTTCCCGCCACCGCGTAGCTCGCCGCCATCGCCATCAGCGCGGTCAAGGCGAAGATCGCCACGACCGGCCGGTAGCTCGTGGCCTTGGGATCGGCCACCGGCTTGCCGAGGAAGGCGCGCAAGGCGTCGTAGCCGCCGACGCGTTCGCCGGCGATGAAGGTCTGCGGCGTCGTCGCGGCGCCGGTCCGCGCCTTGAAGGCGTCGACCTCATCGCGGCTGGTCAGAGGGTGGTCCTCGACCTCGTAGCCCGACCGCGCCAGCAGATCCTTCGACTTCAGGCCGTAGGGACAGAGGTGCTCCGGCATGACCATCCGGTACAGGACTGCCTTCGTCCCCGTGGCCGGGCGGCTCGTCGCGGGTGAGAGGATATTGCTGGCCGACATGTTCCGTTCCCTTGCATTGCAGTCGGCATGCATATAGGGACCGTACCATGGTACGGAGTCAAGGTCCGGAGCTGCTGACGATCGGAGAACTCGCCGCAACGGCGGGGGTCGGAGTCGAGACCGTCAGGTTCTACCAGCGCCGGAATCTGCTCAGGACCCCCGGGCGCACCGGCGGCATCCGGCATTACGGCGGCGAGGACGAGCGGCGGCTTCACTTCATTCGCCAGGCCCAGGCGGCCGGCTTCACCCTCGAGCAGATCCGCGAGCTGCTGCAGCTCGACGCCGGCGAGGACCGCAGCCGCGCCCGCGACCTCGCGAACGCGCAGATCAAGGCGCTCGATGCCAGGATCGCCGAGCTTGAGCGCGCTCGCGATTCGCTTCGGCGGCTGGCGACCGAGTGCGGCGAGGGAAAATCCGGGCCATGTCCGATTCTGACGTCCTTCGCCCGTTGAACGGGCGGAAAACACCTGCGAACGCCGCGGCATCGTTGCCGGATGGCGGACCCCGACACGCCGGCAGGACGTTGCGATGATCTACGTCGACGCCGACGCCTGCCCGGTCCGCGACGAGACGCTGCGCGTCGCCGAGCGGCACGGAGTCGCCGTCGTCTACGTCACCAATGGCGGCATCCGCCCGGTCCGCCACCCGCTCGCCTCGATCCAGATCGTCCCGGCCGACGCCGACGCCGCCGACCGCTGGATCGCCGAGCGCATCGGCCCCGGTGATCTCTGCGTGACCGCCGACGTGCCGCTCGCCACCCGCTGCGTCGAGCGCGGCGCTCGCGCCATCGCGCCCGGCGGCGCGGTCACGACCTCGGCAAATGCCGGGGCGAAGCTCGCCACCCGCGACCTGATGGCCGACCTCCGCGCCGCCGACCCTTTCCGCCAGGGCGGCGGCCGCCCCTTCTCCCGCGCCGACCGCTCCCGCTTTCTCGACGCCCTCGAAGGACTGCTTCGCCAGCCGCCGGCCCGCTGAGCCGAATGTCGAAATACGTTGAAAAGTGCTTAACGTAGAAAATGAAATATCGTTGTTTTTCAATAGGCTTACCGATCTGCTCGCACGCGAGCAGCGCGAGCGGGGAGGCCGTGTCTGCCGCCAGGCAAGCTCGAGAAAATGCCGGTCGCCGTCGCTCGCGAGCAGGTCCCCCGCGCTCGCGAAGGGCATCCAGACCGCCGTGTGCCCGGCCTCGCGCGGCGGTCCCACCCGGCCGACAGGCCGCGCCAGCCAGACGTGACAGATCTTGTGCGCCCAACGGTCGTACTCGGGCATGTAGCAGTAGCGCTGGAACGCCCCGAGCCGGCGGAGCGGGTGGATGCGCCAGCCGGTCTCTTCGAAGCATTCGCGGTGAAGCGCGCTCAGCGGCCCCTCGCCGCGATCGATGCCGCCACCGGGGAGCTGGAACTCCAGCCGCGGCTCGCGCTGCTCGGTCACCAGCACGTCGTCGCCGTCCCGGATCACCGCATAGGCGCCCGGCCGTTCGCGGTAGCGCTGTCCGGGAACGATGGCCTCGCCGAAACGCCGCATGATCCCCAGTCTAGGGGGCGGCGCGGGTGGCGGCCAGTCCCGGTTTGCACTCGGCGCACCGAGCGCCTATTTCAGGCCGAAAGCCACTGGAGACCTCGATGAGCCTTGCCGGCCGGATTGCCTGGGACGACACGGTCCTGCCTTTTCAGCTCGACCGCGCGGATATCCGCGGCCGGGTGGGGCGGCTCGATTCGGTGCTCGAGACCATCCTCGGCCAGCACGACTACCCCGCGCCCGTCGCGGCGCTTGTCGCCGAGGCCGCGATGATCACCGCGCTGATCGGGCAGACCATCAAGCTGCGCTGGCGCCTCAGCCTGCAGGTGCGCGGCGACGGGCCGGTGCGGCTGATCGCCACCGACTACTTCGGCCCCTCCGAAGAGGGCCAGCCGGCGCGGATGCGCGCCTACGCGGGCTTCGACCCCGACCTCCTTCCCTCCGAGGTCGAGCGACCGCTCGCCCTGCTCGGTCAGGGCGTCTTCGCGATTCTCATCGACCAGGGTCCGGGCAGCAGCCCCTATCAGGGGATCACGCCGATCGCCGGCGATTCGCTCGTCGACTGCGCCGAGACCTACTTCGCCCAGTCCGAGCAGCTGCCGACCCGCTTTGCGCTGGCGATGGGCGAGGCGGTCGAGCCCGGCGGCGCGGTGCACTGGCGGGGCGGTGCCGTGCTCCTCCAGCACATGCCCAAGGCCTCCCCCTACGCAAAGCAGGAGGCAACCGGCCCGGAGGGCCTGCTCGCCGCCGACGACCTGCTCGACGGTTCGGACGCGGAAAACTGGCGGCGGGCAGTGATGCTGCTCGAGACCGTCGAGGCGACCGAGCTGATCGGCCCGCATGTCGGCGCCGAGCAACTGCTGCTGCGCCTCTTCAGCGACGAGAGCCCGCGTGTCTACCCCGCCCAGCCGGTGCGCTTCGGCTGCACCTGTTCCCCGGAGAAGGTGATCCGCTCCTTGGCCATCTACCCGCCGAGCGACATCGCCGCGATGATTACCCCCGAGGGGACGGTCACCGCGGATTGCCAGTTCTGCGGCGCCCACTACGAGTTCGACCCCTCAGAGCTAGGCTCCGGTGCGGACGACTCCGCCGACTGACGGACACCGGTCCACCCGTCGATAAGGGCATCGAGCCCGCGCAAGCGATCCCGAGTTGAGCGACCGGACGGCGCTTTCGCCGAAGGAGAAGGCGCTGATCTCGCTTGGGGTCTCGGCGCAGATCCCGTGCCAGTACTGCATCTGGGAGGACACCAAATCGGCGCGCGACTCCGGCGCAACGGACCAGGAGATCTCCGAGGCGGTAGCCGTGGCGGCGGTTTCCCGGCACTGGAGCACCTTCCTAAACGGCATGGCGATCGACTTCGGCCAATTGAAGACCGATCTCGGCGGCGAGTAGGCCGGGCCGTCAGGCTCCGCCGCCGTCGCCGAACTTCGCCAGAGAGGCGGCGAGTTCCGCATGGTCCCGAGCCCAGATCGCGAGCGGAACGCCTGCCTCGGCGGCGGACCACGCCTGCCTTATCGCCCGCACGCCCGCGGCGGGACCCTGCGGATGACCGTGGATGCCGCCTCCGCCGAGGTACATGAGGTCGAGCGTCCGGCCCGTTCGCTCGTAGGTCTCGACCGCCTGGCCGCCCCACTGGCCGGAGCAGACCACCGGCAGCGGTCGATCGGCGGGCGAGAAGATCGGGGTCATGCAGTCGAAGAATGAGCGCACGAAGCTTTCGTCGGGTTCCCAGTACTTCGCCCGGATGCCGTTGATCTGGAACTGATCCACCCCGAGCAGGCGCCAGATCTTCTGGTAGGCGCGGAAGTCGATCCCGAAGCCGGGATGACGGGTCAGCAGGTCCCAGCCGTTGCGATGCGCGTGCAGGCAGAGCGTGGAGCGCTTGCGCAGGAAGCTCATACCGCCGTGGCCGATCGAGTTGATGTTGACGACGGCGGCGTTGCCGCCGGCAGCCACCACCCGGTCGTGGTTCCGCAGCATGGTGTCGGGATCGGCCGAGGAGATGCCGAAGGCGTACATCACCTTCTTGCCGGTGTCGTTGCTCATGGTCGCGGATCACCGGCATTATGGCCGCGACTCGCGCTTCGAGCGGCGAGTAGCCTGGGCTCATCAGTTTCTCATCGTCCTTGATAAAGTCGACCCCGGCCTCGCAGAGCGAGCGGACGACCACCGCCGTCTCCTCGGGCAGCAGGCCGAGCGACGGCTTTATGATCGAAGCGATCATCGGCCCTACCGGCACGGCCATCAGCCGCCGGGATCCCTCGATGCCGAACTGCGGACCGGGATGGCAGGACCAGGCGTCGGGGAGCTCGAAATCTAGAACGCGCAGGCCGGTCAGGCCGCGCACGGCGAAGACGCCACCTACGGCGATCGTCATCAGCGCCGCGATATCCGTGCCGACGGCCTCAAGCGGGTAGGCGATGACCACCTCGGCGCGCTGATACGGTCCGCTGCCGCTCGGGTCGGGGAGGGAAGGGACATCGACCGGATCGAGCGGCTGGACCATCTCGACGCGCGCCGCGCACCGCGCCCGCACTGCAGCGGTTTCGCCGGGGAGTTCGGTGAAGGTGCCGGTGGACTGGTCGGAGGCGATCTTGGTCGCGACCGCCTCGGGATCGCCCGAAGTCTCGATGCGGTAGTGCACCCGAATCTGGGCGTCGGCCATCCTCGTCTTCCCTGCCAACCCATCACGCCTTGCGGTGGTCACACTAATGATCATCATACCTGTTGACAAGGTGGATGGTTGGCGACACCTTCTCCGCGACCGAACCGGAGAAAGGCTGCATGAAAATCGCACTGATCGGAGCCGGCGGCAAAATGGGCATCCGCCTGGCAAACAACCTGAAGACTTCGGACCATGATATCAGCTACGTCGAAGTCAGCGAGGCCGGCCGCACCCGGGTAAAGCAAGCGACCGGGGCTGATTGCGTCTCACTCGAAGAGGGGCTGAGGGCGGCCGAAGCGGTGGTTCTGGCGGTGCCGGATACGGCAATCAAGGCGGTCTCGGCGCAGGTCGTACCGCAGATGGCGCCGGGTTCGATCCTGATGATCCTCGACGCTGCCGCGCCCTATGCCGGGCACCTGCCAGCGCGCGATGACGTCACCTACTTC
Source organism: uncultured Alphaproteobacteria bacterium (assembly GCA_963737485.1). Lineage (GTDB taxonomy): Bacteria > Pseudomonadota > Alphaproteobacteria > Rhodobacterales > Rhodobacteraceae > Amaricoccus. The sequence goes on from CAVTSR010000006.1 coordinate 629,527, forward strand.
GTGACGCATCCCTGCCATCCCCCCATTTTCAATGATGAATCCTCCTCGGAGGCCCGCAACGACCACTTTGGCGGCATCGCGGCGCGGCAGGCGATCGTGAATGCGCTGATGCAGGGGCCGGAGGCGCATTATGTGGTGGGCGAGGAGATTGCAAAGACGATATGGGCGCCGATCCTGCGCTCGCACCGGGTCTCGGTCGACCAGATGGCGATGCTGGAGCCGGGGCTGAGCGAGACGGTCTGTGCGACGCTGCTGGCCGGCATGAAGGACGCGATGGACGAGGTGGTGCGGCGCGGGGTCGATCGAACTTGTGCGCGGGACTTCTTGATCGGACACATGAATATCCTCGCGGCGGTTACCTTCGAGGAGGTCCCGGGGGTGTTTTCCGACGCCTGCAACAAGGCGATCGAGAACGGCAAACCGCGGATTTTTCGCGAGGACTGGCTTGGGGTTTTCGAGCCTGCGGAGATCGCCGAGAGCATCCGACGGATCACGTGACGGCAAGGGGTTACGGCGAATTGCTCGACGTACATCTCATGTACATTTCACGTACTTCGCATGCACCAACGAGACGTCCATGACCGACGCGCGGAAAGACGCGCCGGTCGAACTTCAACCAGGGAGGCTACGCATGAACTTCACCCGGAGACTGCTGCTGTCGGGAATCGCCGCGGTCACGCTCGTCGCCGCGCCGCTCGCGGCGTCGGCGGCGGATCTGATCGCGATCATCACGCCGTCGCCCGATAACCCGTTCTTCAAGGCCGAGGCCGAGGGCGCCGACGCCAAGGCCAAGGAGCTCGGCTACGAGACGCTGGTGCTGGTGCACGACGACGACGCCAACAAGCAGAGCGAGCTGTTCGACACCGCGATCGCCCGCGGGGCGAAGGCGATCATCCTCGACAATGCCGGGGCGGATGCGTCGGTGGCGCCGGTGAAGCGGGCGAAGGACGCCGGGATCCCGTCGTTCCTGATCGACCGCGAGATCACCGAGAGCGGCGTCGCGGTCAGCCAGATCGTGTCGAACAACTACCAGGGCGCGCAGCTCGGCGCCGAGGAGTTCGTCAAGCTGATGGGCGAGAAGGGCACCTTCGCCGAGCTGGTCGGCAAGGAGTCCGACACCAACGCCGGGATCCGCTCCAAGGGCTATCACGACGTGATCGACCAGTATCCGGATCTGAAGATGGTGGCGCAGCAGTCGGCCAACTGGAGCCAGCCGGAAGCCTTCGAGAAGATGGAGACGATCCTGCAGGCCAATCCCGACATCAAGGGGGTGATCTCGGGCAACGACACCATGGCGATGGGCGCCTGGGCGGCGCTCGAGGCGGCCGGGCGGACCGACGTGATCGTGGTGGGCTTCGACGGCTCGAACGACGTGCGCGACTCGATCGAGAAGGGCGGCATCAAGGCGACGGTGCTGCAGCCGGCCTACCGGCAGGCGCAGCTCGCGGTCGAGCAGGCCGACAAGTACCTCAAGACCGGCTCGACCGGGCAGGAGGAGAAGCAGCTGATGGATTGCGAGCTGATCAACGCCGACAATGCGAGCAAGCTCGAAACCTTCGCGCTGACCAACTGAGGCTGAGGCTGGCGGGGGCGCGTGTCGCCTCCGCCCGGCTCTCGCGGAGAATGCCGATGCGACCGACCCTCCTCATCGCCGCGCTGCTGGCAGCGACGGCGCCGGCAGCCTGCAAGCTGGTGAAGAACCCCGATCCGGCGGAAGCGGCGGCCAAGGCGGCGGCGGCGAGCGAGGGCGGCGGGGCGGACGTCGCGACGATGTGGACCGCGCAGGTGCTGCCGCACATGAACGAGGCGGCAACCGAGCTCGCGGTGCTGAAGCCGGCGATCGCGGCGAGCCTCGATGCGGCCGGGGCGGCGCACGGGTTCCGCGCCAAGAGCGAAGGGGCGCCGTGGAACTTTGCGGTGAAGGCCGAGGGGACGGTGGTTGCGGCCAAGACCGACACCCGGGCGGCGACGGCGGACATCGACATCGACGGCGACGGCACGGCCGACGCCACGGTGCAGCTCGGGCCGGTGATCCGCGGCACGACCCTGCGCGACGTGCAGCCGTTCATCGACTTCACCGCCTATCGCGACCAGATCGCCTACGCCGAACTCGCGCGGGCACTGAACGACGAAGCCTACAAGAACGCGCTCGCGGCGGTGCCGAAGGAGGCGCTGGTCGGCAAGACGGTTTCGCTGGTCGGGGCCTTCACGATGAAGGCGGCGAGCGACCCGGTGCTGATCACGCCGGTCAGCTTCGAGGTGATGCCGTGAGCGAGATCGGGCTCTCGATCCGCGGGGCGGTCAAGGTCTATCCCGGCACGCGCGCGCTCGACGACGTCGACTTCGACGTGCGGATGGGGGCGGTCAACGTGCTGGTCGGCGAGAACGGCGCCGGCAAGTCGACGCTGATGAAGGTGATCGCCGGGGTGGAGCAGCTGACCGCGGGCGAGATCCGGATGGACGGCAAGCCGGTGCGCTTCGCCAGCACCAGCGCCGCGGCGGCGCATGGCATCGGCATCGTGTTTCAGGAGCTGAACCTGTTTCCGAACCTGAGCATCGCGGAGAACATCTTCATCACCCGCGAGCACACCCGGGGCGGGATCGACATCGACGGGCGGCGGCAGCGGGCGGAGGCGCGGGCGCTGATGCAGCGGCTGGAGCACGACATCCCGGCGCAGACGCTGGTGGGCGAGCTCCGGATCGGGCAGCAGCAGATCGTCGAGATCGCCAAGGCGCTGGCGCAGGACGCGCGGATCCTGATCCTCGACGAGCCGACCTCGGCGCTGTCGGCGGCGGAGGTCGAGATCCTGTTCCGGGTGATCGCGGATCTGCGGCGGCAGGGGGTCGGGATCGTCTACATCTCGCACCGGCTGGAGGAGCTGATCCGGATCGGCGACTGGATCACCGTGTTGCGCGACGGGCGGATCACCGGCAGCCGGGCGATGGCGGGGGTGGACGTGCCCTGGATCGTTGAGAACATGATCGGGGCGGCGTCGAAGGACTATGCCCGCACCGGGGAGCACGTGCTCGGGGAGGAGCTGTTCCGGGCGGAGAAGATCACCCTGCCGCGACCGGGCGGCGGGCGGGCGGTCGACGAGGTGTCGCTGTCGCTGCGCGCGGGCGAGATCGTCGGGATCTACGGCCTGATGGGCGCGGGGCGGACCGAGCTCTTCGAGGTCATCATGGCGCAGCACCGCCATGCGACCGGGCGGCTCTTTCTCGAAGGCGAGCCGCTCGACGCCAAGGACGTGGCCGGGCGGATCGCGCGGGGGATCGCGCTGATCCCGGAGGATCGCAAGGCGCTCGGAACGATCCAGATCATGTCGGTGCGCGAGAACATGTCGCTGGCATCGCTGGGGGACTTCACGCGGGGGTTTCACCTCAACGTCGCGGCGGAGGCGGGGCGGGTGCGGGACTTCGTGCGGGAGCTCGCGATCAAGGTGGCGAGCCCGGAGAACCCGATCAGCGCGCTGTCGGGCGGCAACCAGCAGAAGGTGGTGATCGGCAAGGCGCTGATGACGCGGCCGAAGGTGCTGCTGATGGACGAGCCGAGCCGCGGCATCGACGTCGGTGCCAAGGCCGAGGTCTTCCGCGAGATGCGAAAGCTGGCGGCGGAGGGGCTGGGGATCCTGTTCGTCACCTCGGATCTCGAGGAAGTCATGTCGCTGTCGGACCGCATCCTCGTGATGTCGAACGGCAGGATCACCGGAGAGTTCACCGCCGCAAGCGCGGACGAGGCGGAGATCGTCGCCGCCTCGGCCGTCGGGCACGCACCGACCGGTGCAGGGGAGATGCACGCATGAGTTCCGAGGCCAACGCCGCGCCGGCGTCCACGCTGGGCGGGGACTCCGCGCTGCTGCTGCTGTTCCGGGCGCGGACCTTCATCGCGCTGATCCTGGTCTTCGTGTTCTTCGCGCTGGCGGCGCCGAACTTTCTCAGCGCCGCGAACATGGTGATCCTCGCCAAGCACGTGGCGCTGAACGCCATGCTCGCCATCGGCATGACCTTCGTCATCATCACCGGCGGGATCGATCTGTCGGTGGGCTCGATCGTCGGGCTGTGCGGCATGGTGGCGGGATATCTGGTGCTGAACGGCATCGATCTCGCCTTTCTCGGGCTCGGCTACACGCTCTGGCTCAATACCTTCGAGATCATCGGGATAGCGCTGCTGGTCGGCATGGCGGTCGGGGCGGTCAACGGGCTCCTGATCACCCGGCTGAACGTCGCGCCCTTCATCGCGACGCTGGGCACGCTCTACGTCGCGCGCGGGCTGGCGCTGCTTGTCGTCGGACGGCGGCACCTTCCCCAACCTCAACGGCAATCCCGACTACGGCTCGGCGAGCTTTCCGGCGCTCGGCGAGGGCAGCCTCTTCGGCATCACCTGGCCGATCTGGATCATGGTCGTGCTGGCGCTCGGGTCGGCCTACATGGCGGCCCGGACCCCGCTCGGGCGCTACATCTACGCCGTCGGCGGCAACGAGCGGAGCGCGGCGCTGTCGGGCGTCAAGGTCAACCGGGTGAAGATGTTCGTCTACATGTTCTCGGGCTTCTGTGCCGCGATCGTCGGGCTGATCATCACCTCGCAGCTCGTCGCGGCGCATCCGGCGACCGGCGAGACCTTCGAGCTCAACGCCATCGCCGCGGCGGTCCTGGGCGGCACCTCGATGTCGGGCGGGCGGGGCAAGGTCGGCGGCACGGTGATCGGCGCCTTCGTCATCGGCATCCTCGCCGACGGGATGGTGATGATGGGGGTGAGCTCGTTCTGGCAGACGGTGATCAAGGGCCTCGTTATCATCGCGGCGGTGGTGGTGGACCAGGCGCAGCAGCGGCTGCAGGCGAACGTGGCGCTGCGCCGGCAGGCGGCGCTGGGGAGGTAGGCGATGCTGCGGGGCGGGCTGATCGGCTGCGGGTTCTTCGCGGCGAACCATCTCAACGGCTGGCGCGACGCGGAGGGGGCGGAGATCGTGGCGCTCTGCGACCGCGACCCGGGGCGGCTGGCGGAAACGGCGGCCCGGTTCGGGGTGGCGCGGACCTATGCCGACGCCGGCGAGATGCTGGCGGCCGAGGCGCTCGACTTCGTCGACATCGCGACGACGGTGGCGAGCCACCGGCCGCTGGTCGAGCTGGCGGCGGGGGCGGGGGTGCACGTGGTGTGCCAGAAGCCCTTCGCGGCCTCGATGGCGGACGCGCGGGCGATGGTGGCGGCGGCCGAGCGTGCCGGGCGGGTGCTGATGGTGCACGAGAACTTCCGCTGGCAGGCGGCGATCCGGCGGGCGAAGGCCGAGATGGCGGCGATCGGGCGGCCGTTCTGGGGGCGGGTGAGCTTTCGCTCCGGCTTCGACGTCTATGCGGCGCAGCCGTATCTGGCGACCGACGCGCGGTTCATCATCCAGGATCTGGGGATCCACATCCTCGACGTGGCGCGGTTCCTGTTCGGGGACGTGGCGACGCTGGCGGCGACGACGCAGCGGGTGAATCCGGAGATTCGCGGGGAGGACGTCGCGACGATGCTGCTGGCGCACGAGGGCGGGGTGACGAGCGTCGTCGATTGCAGTTATGCGAGCCGGCTGCCAAGGGAGAACTTCCCCGAGACGCTGCTGGAGATCGAGGGGACGGAGGGGAGCTTGCGGCTCGAGGCGGGATATCGGCTCAGCGTGTACGCGGGGGGCGAGATGCGGGAGATCGACGCGGCGCCGCCGCTGCTGCCGTGGGCGGAGCGGCCGTGGCACAACATCCAGGAGAGCGTGGCGGCGATCGAGCGGCACTTCGTGGCGTGCCTGCGGGAGGGGCGGACGCCCGAGACCTGCGGCGCGGACAACCTCAGGACGCTGGGGCTGGTGTATGCCGCTTACGACTCGGCGGCGGACGGCGGGCGGACCGTGGCGATGCGGGAGTACGGGTGATGCGCGGGGCGGCGGGGAGCCTGGTCGAGCTCTACGGGACGGCGGTTCCGCCGGTGGAGGCGCGGGCGCTGAAGGCCGGGCGGCTGGAGGCGGCGCTGGTGGCGGGGAACCTGCGCTACCTTGCCTTCGGCGGGACGGAGATCCTGCGCGCGATCGGCTTCGTGGTGCGGGACCGGGACTGGGGAACCTATGCGCCGGAGATCTCGGAGCTCGCGGTGACCGAGGAGCCGGAGCGCTTCGTGGTAAGCTATGCCGCGGTGTGCCGCGGGCCGGCGCTGCTGCGCTATCGCGCGCGGATCGAGGGCCGGGCGGACGGGTCGCTGAGCTTCGCGGCGGAGGCGGTGCCGGAGGGCGATTTCGAGACCAACCGCTGCGGCTTCGTGGTGCTGCACCCGGCAGCCGCGGCGGGGGCTGCGGCGCGCATCGAGCACGTCGACGGCAGTCGCGAGGCGACGGCGTTTCCCGAGCTGATCGACCCCTGGCGGCCGTTTCTCGCGATGCGCGAGATCACCCACCGTGCCGGCGGGTACGAGGTGACCTGCCGGCTCGAGGGCGAGGCGTTCGAGATGGAGGACCAGCGCAACTGGTCGGACGCCTCGTTCAAGACCTACGGCCGGCCGCTGGAGCTGCCCTGGCCGTTCGTGTTGCCGGCCGGCGTGCCGATCGAGCAGTCGGTCGCGGTTTCGCTGCGTCCGGTCGCCGACGTGGCGGCGGTGCCGAGCGGGCCGATCGCGGTCGAGATCGGCGAGCCGGTCGGGGCGCGGTTTCCCCAGGTCGGTCTGGTGGTGACGGCGGCGGAGGTCCCGGCGGCGCTGGCGGCGCTCGCGCGGCTGCGGGAGATCGGGCCGCAGCGGCTGCTCTGCGCCTATGACCCGACGGCGGGCGACGGGCCGGAGGCGCTGGCGGCCTTTGCGCGGTTGCAGGCGGCGTATCCCGGGGCGGCCTACGATCTGGAATGCGTCGTCGTGGGCGATGGCGATCTCGCGGCGGAGCTTGGCGGCGTGGCGCGGGGGCTGAAGCAGGCCGGGCTCGGGCTCGCGACGGTGGCGGTCTGCCCGTCGGTGGACCGCAAGTCGACGCCGCCGGGGAGCGAATGGCCGGCGTGTCCGCCGCTCGAGGAGATCTATGCGGCGGCGCGGACGGCGTTTCCGGGGGTGGCGCTCGGGGGCGGGATGTTCAGCTACTTCACCGAACTGAACCGAAAGCGGCCGCCGGTGGCGATGCTCGACTTCGTCACGCACGCGACCAACCCGATCGTGCATGCGGCGGACGACGACAGCGTGATGGAGACGCTCGAGGCGCTGCCGCACATTACCCGCTCGACGCGGGCTTTCATCGGCGATCGAGGCTACCGGATCGGACCGTCGACGATCGCGATGCGGCAGAACCCCTACGGGGCGCGGACGATGCCGAATCCGGGCGGCGAGCGCATCGCGATGGCGGAGGACGACCCGCGGCAGCGCGGGCGATTCGCGGCGGCCTGGACGGCGGGCTACGCCGCGGCGATTGCTCCGGCGGGGGTGGCGGTGTGGGTGCCGGCGGGGTTGGTCGGGCCGCGCGGGCTGCTGGACGAGGAGGGAGCGCTGTTGCCGGTGGGCGAAGTGGTGCGGGATCTGGCGCGGCTGGCGGGGGCCGAGGTGCTCGGCGCGGGACCGTTGCTCGCGCGGCGGTTTGCGGTGCTCGCGGTCCGCGGCAGCAGCGGCACGGTGGCGATGGTGGCCAATCTCACGCCCGCGGTGCTGCGCTGCGAGCTTGGCGGCGAACGGAGGCTCGGGCCGTTCGAGGTGCAGCGGATCGAGCTGGCGACCTGATGCAAGCGGATGGCAGCGACAAGATCGTCCGGCGCAAGCTCTCCGATCAGGTGCTGGAGCGGATGCAGGAGCTGATCCTGTCGGGCGAGATCGGTCCCGGAGAGACCCTGCCCTCGGAGCACGCGCTGATGGACCGCTTCGGGGTCGGCCGGCCGGCGGTGCGCGAGGCGCTGCAGTCGCTGCAGACGATGGGCCTCATCACCATCACGCACGGCGAGCGCAGCCGGGTCAACGAGCTGGCGCCGGATGCGGTGCTGCGGCAGGGCGATGCGGTGGCGCGGATGCTGCTGTCCGCGGCGCCGGAGAACCTCGAGGATCTGAAGCAGGCGCGCTGGCTCTTCGAACTCGGCATGGTGCGGGTGGGCGCGCCGCGGGCGTCGGCCGATGCGGTCGCCGAGCTGCGGCGGCTGATCGAGGCGCAGCGTGGGGAGCTCGGCGATCCTGCGGCGTTCATCCGCGCCGACATCGCGTTTCACGTGCAGCTCGCGGCGCTGTCGGGAAACCGCATCCTGTCGGCGGTGAGCGAGGCGATGCTCGGGTGGCTGTTCCGGTTTCACTCGGACCTCCTGTTCTGGTCGGGGCACGAGGATCTGACGCTCGCCGAGCATGGCGGGATCGTCGACGCGATCGAGGCCGGAGATGCCGACGCCGCGGCGGCGGCGATGGACGCGCACCTGAAGCGGTCGAATCCGCTCTATCAGCACCGGCGATGACGGCACTGCCGGAGGGATTGCTGGTCGCCTGGTACGGGGACGACTTCACCGGCTCGGCGGCGGTGATGGAGGTCCTGAGCTTCGCCGGGCTGCCGTCGGTGCTGTTTCTCGAGCTGCCGACGCCGGAGCGGCTGGCGCGCTTCGCGGGCGTGCGCGGCATCGGGATCGCGAGCACGGCGCGGGCGCATGGCGTCGCGTGGATGGACGCGCACCTGCCGGCGGCGTTCGCGTTGCTGGGAGGGCTCGGGGCGGAGGTCACCCACTACAAGATGTGCTCGACGCTCGAACTCCTCGCCGGAGACGGGATCGGTCGGGCGGGCGATCGACCTCGCCCTCGCGGCGATCCCGAGCGCGTGGACGCCGGTCCTGGTGGCGGCGCCGCCGATGCGGCGATACCAGGCGTTCGGCAACCTGTTCGCGTCGGGCCCGGGAGGCGTGAGCCGGCTCGACCGGCACCCGGTGATGGCGCGGCATCCGGTGACGCCGATGCACGAGGCGGACGTGCCGCGGCACCTGGCCCGGCAGACGGAAAGAAGGATCGGGCTCCTGACGCTCGAGGACCTCGCGGCGCCCGAGACCGCCGAGGCGGCGCGGGCGGCGAACGTGGCGGCGGGGGCGGGCGTGATGGCGCTCGACTGCATCGATGCGTTGAGCCTCGCGGCCTGCGGGCGACTGATCTGGGAGGCACGGGGCGCGCACCAGCTCGCGGTGGGTTCGCAGGGGGTGGAGTATGCGCTCACCCGTTACTGGCAGGCGGCGGGGCTGATGCCGGAACCGCCCGCGGTGGGCGGGCTGGGCCCGGCGGGGCGGATGCCGGTGGTGTCGGGCTCGGTGTCGCCGGTGACGGCGGCGCAGATCGACTGGTCGCTCGGGCATGGGTTCGAGGGGATCGCCTTCGATGCGCGGGCGGTGACCGACGCCGCCGCGCTGGCGAGGGCGGAGGCGACGGCGGTCGCGGCCGCGCTGGCGGCCGTGGGTGAGGGGCGCGATCCGCTGATCTACACCGCGCGCGGGCCGGACGACCCGGCGGTGCCGGCGCTAAATGCCGCGCTCGGCGCGGCGGGCCTCGAGGTCGGGGAAGCCAACGTGCGGATCGGCACCGCGCTCGGGCGCGTGCTCGACGCGGTGATCCGGCGCGCCGGCCTGCGGCGGGCGGTGATCTCGGGCGGGGATACCTCGGGGTTCGCCAGTCGGGAGCTCGGGATCTTCGCGCTGACGGCGCTGGCGCCGACGATCCCGGGGGCGGCGATCTTTCGCGCCCACGGCGAGGGGGCGCACGACGGGCTGGAACTCGCGCTGAAGGGCGGGCAGATGGGGAGCCCGGACTACTTCGGCTGGGTGCGGGACGGCGGCGGGCCGAGGGGCTGAAGATGCTGATCGGAATCGACTGGGGCGGCACCAAGATCGAGGGCGTCGCGATGCAGCCGGACGGGCGCGAGCTGACGCGGTTGCGGCAGGACACGCCGCGCGAGGACTACGCCGCCTGCATCGCCGCCATCGGCGCGATGGTGGCCGGACTGGAGGCGCGGACCGGGGAGACCGGCACGGTCGGCATCGGCATGCCGGGCTCGCTCGAGCCGGTGAGCCGGCTCGGCAAGGGGTGCAGCTCGACATGGGTGCTGGGAAAGCCGGTCGAGGCGGACCTGCGCGCCGCGCTCGGGCGCGAGGTCCGGGTCGAGAACGACGCCGACTGCTTCGCGGTCTCCGAGGCGATCGACGGGGCGGGCGCCGGGCACAACGTCGTCTTCGCGGTGATCCTGGGATCGGGCTCGGGAGCCGGGATCGCGGTCGGCGGGCGCGCGCACCACGGGCCGAACAACAGCGGCGGCGAGTGGGGGCACAACCCGCTGCCCTTTCCGGACACCACCGAGATCCCCGGACGGCCGTGCTACTGCGGCCGGCACGGGTGCATGGAGACCTGGGTCTCCGGGCGGGCCTTCGAGGCCGAGTACGAGCGGCACGCCGGCGTTGCGCTGAAGGCGACGGCGGTCGTCGAGCTGATGCGGCGCGGCGACCGGCTGGCGGGGCTGATCTGGGAGCGCTACGTCGATCGCGTGGCGCGCGGGTTGGCGACCGTCGTCAACACGCTCGATCCCGACGTGCTGGTGATGGGGGGCGGCATGTCGAACGTCGACGAGCTCTACCGCGACCTGCCGCCGAGGCTGGCGGCGCGGATCTTCTCGACCGTCTTTCACACCCCGATCCGCAAGGCGCGGCACGGCGACGCGAGCGGCGTCCGCGGTGCGGCGCGACTCTGGCCCTGAGGAAAACCGATGACCCCCGATCCCGACATCGCCGCCCGCTTCGACTTCGCGCTCGCCCTGGTGCGGGAGGCGGGCGAGCTCGCGCGCGACTTCCTCGCCGATCGCGGCGCGCTCGAGATCACGTCGAAGGGGCCGCAGGACATGGCGAGCCAGGCCGACCTCGAGACCGAGCTGCTGATCAAGCGCCGGATCGGCGAGCGCTTTCCCGCGGACGCCTTTCTCGGCGAGGAGACCGGCGCCACCGAGTTCGCGGACGGGCAGGGGATCTGGGTGGTCGATCCGATCGACGGCACGCAGCCCTATGTCTGCGGCCTCTCGAGCTGGTGCGTCTCGATCGGCTTTGTCCGCGACGCGACGATCCTGTTCGGCGCGGTCTATGCGCCCGCGCGCGGCGAGCTCTTCGCCGGCGGGATCGGGATCGCGGCGACGCTGAACGGCGCGGCGGTGGAGCGGCACGCCGGGCGGTCGATCCGCGACGGGATCACCGGGTTCGGCTATTCGATGCGGGTGGGGCCGGAGGGGTTCCTGCCGATGTTCGGCCGCTTCATCGAGCGGGGGGGCATGTACTACCGCGACGGGTCGGGGGCGCTGATGCTGTGCAACGTCGCGGCGGGGCGGCTGGTCGGCTACATCGAGCCGCACATCAACGCGTGGGACTGCGTCGGGGCGCTGGCGGTGGTCTACGCCGCGGGGCTCGGGTCGAACGACTTCCTCGCGAACGACGGGCTGCGCAAGGGCAACTGGCTGGTGGCGGGGAATGCGGCCGTGCGGGCGGAGCTGGAGGCGATCCGGACCGGGTGACGGCCGGGGGCTCGGTCCGCCGAAAGTATGAGCCGTTGAATCGACTGGCTTATGAGAAACTTATCAGCGGATTTTCCTTAACCCGTCGCGCCGGGGCCGGTTCAATGCGGGCGGGAGGTAGCAATGCGAAGCAGCGGATGGCTTCTGGCCGCCGCGGCCCTGACCGTCTCGGCAGGCTGGGCTGCGGCCGACACCGACTACAAGGCCGCGGTGCTGCGCGTCGATGCGCCGGGGCGGATGCCGATCTCGCGGCTCGACCTGCCGCCGGACGACCTCGGTTTCGCCGGGGCGGCGCTGGGGACGGCGGACGACGCCACGACCGGCGGCTTCATGAAGCAGACGTTCACCACCGAGACGGTGGTGGCCACACCGGAGACGGCGGCGGCGGAGATGCAGAAGCTCCTCGACGCGGGCGTCTGGTGGATCGTGGTGCTGGCCGACGCCGACACCACGGTGAAGCTCGCCGACCTGGCCGGCGACAAGGCGCTGGTCCTGAACGCCGGGGCGACCGACGACCGGCTGCGCGGCGAGGACTGCCGGGCGAACCTGCTGCATACCGCCCCGTCGGACGCGATGCTGACCGACGCGCTGGCGCAGTACCTGGTGTGGAAGCGGTGGAACGCCTGGTTCCTGATCGAGGGGAGCCATCCCGAGGATCAGGCGCTGGCGGCGTCCTACAAGCGCGCCGCGAAGAAGTTCGGGGCGAAGATCGTCGAGGAGAGGGTCTACGAGGACACCGGCGGGGCGCGGCGGACCGATTCCGGCTCGGTGCAGGTGCAGGAGCAGATGCCGGCCTTCACCCAGCGCGCGCCGAAGCATGACGTGGTGGTGGCGGCGGACCGGGCCGGGGTCTTCGCGGTGCTCCTGCCCTATCACACCTGGGACCCGCGGCCGGTGACCGGCTCGGCGGGGCTCGTGCCGTCGAGCTGGAATCCGGCGCACGAGGCCTGGGGTGCGACCCAGTTCCAGACCCGCTTCGAGAAGGAAGCGCACCGGCCGGCGCGGGACGAGGACTACCAGGCCTGGATGGCGATGCGGGTGCTGGGCGAGGCGGCGACGCGGACCAACGGCGGCGGCTTCGCGACGATCCGCGACTTCGTGCTGTCGGACAAGTTCGACCTCGCGGCCTTCAAGGGGCAGAAGCTCAGCTTCCGCGACTGGGACGGGCAGCTGCGGCAGCCGATCCTGCTGACCACCGACAAGGTGGTGGTGTCGGTCTCGCCGCAGGCGGCGTTCCTGCATCAGGTGAGCCAGCTCGACACGCTGGGGATCGACCGCCCGGAGACGGCCTGCAGGAAATGACGGGGAGAAGGATGCGCAAGGCAGGGTTCGGGTTGCTGCTGGCCTCGGCGGCTTTGCTCGCCGGGCCGGCGTTCGCCGAGAGGATCTTCGTCTCGAACGAGAAGGGCAACACGATCACCGTGCTGCAAGGCGGGACCTACGAGGTGATCCACACCATCGAGGGGCTGCAGCGGCCGCGGGGGATCACCGCGTCACCGGACGGCAAGCATATCTACGTCTGCTCGTCGGACGACGACCTGGTGCGGGTGTTCGATTCGGAGACCTACGAGGAGCAGCCCAGCCTGCCCTCGGGGGCGGATCCGGAACTCTTCGTGCTGAGCCCGACGGGCAACCCGCTCTATATCGCCAACGAGGACGACAACATCGTCACCGTGGTGGACGTGAACACCCAGCAGGTGCTCGCGGAAGTGCCGGTGGGCGTCGAGCCCGAGGGCATGGGGGTGAGCCCGGACGGCAAGGTCGTCGTCAACACCTCCGAGACGACGAACATGGCGCATTTCATCGATACCACGACCTTCGAGATCGTCGCGAACGTGCTCGTCGACAGCCGGCCCCGGTTTGCGCAGTACACGCCGGACGGCTCGATGCTGCTGGTCTCGGCGGAGATCGGCGGGACGGTCAGCGTGATCGACACGACGTCGAACGAGGTGGTGCACAAGATCGGCTTCAAGGTGCCGGGGGTTCTGCCCGAGGCGCTGCAGCCGGTGGGCATCCGGGTGACCGCGGACGGCAAGAAGGCCTATGTGGCGCTCGGGCCGGCGAACCGGGTGGCGGTGATCGATACCGCGACCTGGGAGGTGAAGGACTACCTGCTGGTCGGGCAGCGGGTGTGGCAGCTCGCCTTCTCGCCGGACGGGAAGTTTCTCTACACCACCAACGGCAATTCCAACGACATCTCGATCATCGATACCGCGACCGACAAGGTGGTGAAGTCGGTGCAGGTGGGCGAGCAGCCGTGGGGCGTGGTCGCGGTAAAATGAAAAACGATGACGGGAGGGCGCGATGAGGCGATGGATCGCCGCGGCGGCGCTGGCGGCGGTGGCGCTGCCGGCCGCTGCGGAGGACGCCAAGCCGCCGGCGGCCGGGGACGCGAAGATCGAGGTGCCGAAGGGGGCGCACGACTACGGCTTCGCCGGGCTGATGGCGCGGGACAACCGCACCGACCTGCCGCCGCTGACGCTGTCGGCGGGCAAGCCGGTGGCGGACGGGACCTACGAGCTGAAGTCGGGGGTGTATTACCGGATCGACATCACCTCGGACGGGACGCAGGAGCTGGCGCTGTCGGGCGGCGATTTCTTCCGGGCGATCTGGATCAACGAGATCGTCATCAACTCGATCGAGATCCGCCCGATGGGGGTGCATTCGATCGAGTTCGACAAGGCCGGCACGGCGCAGGTCTCGTTCATCGCCATCGTGCCGGGCACCTACAAGCTGTCGGTGCCGCAGTCGCATGGCGACAGCCAGGCCGTGACCTTCGTGATCAGGTGAGGGAGAGACGAATGCGCGAAGCTTCCGATCGCGGGCATGGCGCTGGCATTGGTTCCCTTCGCGGCGCTGGCGGAGCAAGGGCCCAGCGAGGCGCAGATGGCGAAGATCGACGCGGTGCTGACGGCGAAGTCCTGCGAGGTCGATCCGGCGAACGTCGAGGTGGGGGAGGGCGGCTTCGACCTCGACGACGTGATGTGCGCGAGCGGGCAGTACGACATGAAACTCGACGCCGACTATACGGTTAGGGAGGAACGGAAAGAGTGAGGGGCACGGTCTGCGCGAAGCGTGCAGAGGGGTCGACCGATTGAAATGATTGAACTGCAGGGCAGCGCGCTGGACGGATCGCAGCCTGCGCTGGCGTCGGCGCCGGCGTTGGCCGTGGCGGGCGTGAGCCATCGGTTCGGCCGGGTGCAGGCGCTGCGCGACGTGAGTTTCACGGTGCCGCGCGGCGCGTTCGCGGCGCTGCTCGGGGTGAACGGGGCGGGCAAGACGACGCTGTTCTCGCTGGTGACCCGGCTTTACGACAGCACCTCGGGGCGGATCGAGGTGGCGGGGTTCGATGCGCGGCGGCAGCCGGGGGAGGCGCTGGCCCGGCTCGGCGTCGTCTTCCAGAGCCGGGCGCTCGACGGCGACCTGACGCTGCGGCAGAACCTCACCTATCACGCGGCGCTGCACGGGATCGGCGGGCGGGCGGCGAAGGCGCGCATCGCCGAGGTGCTGACGCTGGTGGGGCTTGCCGAGCGCGGCGGGGTGAAGGCGAACGCGCTTTCGGGGGGGCAGCAACGGCGCGCGGAGATCGCGCGGGCGCTGCTGCACGGACCGGAACTGCTGCTGCTCGACGAGGCGACCGCCGGGCTCGACCTCCGCGCGCGCGCCGAGTTGCAGGCGCTGGTGCGGCGGCTCATCGCCGAGGAGGGGGTCTCGACGCTCTGGGCGACGCATGTCTTCGAGGAGGTGGCGCCGGGCGACCAGGTCGTCATCCTGCACCAGGGGGCGGTCCTCGCCGCGGGCACGGCGGCGGCGATTGCCGGGGATCGTACGCTGGCCGAGCGGTTCCTCGCGCTGACCGGCGACGGTGCCGGGGCGGCCCGGGCATGAGGGCGGGGGCGGCGATCGCCTTCGCGGGCATCACCCGGCGCGAGGCGCTCCGCTTCGCCAACCAGCGCGAGCGGTTCCTCGCGGCACTGGTGCGGCCACTGGTCTGGCTCTTCATCTTCGCGGCCGGCTTCCGCTCGGTGCTGGGGCTCTCGATCACGCCGCCTTACGAGACCTACGTGCTTTACGAGGACTACGTGACGCCCGGGCTCGTCGGGATGATCCTGCTGTTCTCGGGAATGCAGTCCTCGCTCTCGATGGTCTACGACCGGGAGACCGGCGCGATGCGGACGCTGCTGGTCAGCCCGTATCCGCGCTGGTTCCTGCTCGGCTCGAAGCTCGTCGCGAGCGTGCTGGTCGCGGTGCTGCAGGTCTACGCCTTCCTGCTGATCGCCTGGGTCTGGGGGGTGGAGGCGCCGCTTCTGGGCTACCTGACGGTGCTGCCGGCGCTGGTGCTCGCGGGGATCATGCTCGGCTCGCTCGGCCTCCTGATCTCGTCGGCGATCCGGCAGCTGGAGAATTTCGCCGGGGTGATGAACTTCGTGATCTTCCCGATGTTCTTCGCCTCGACGGCGCTCTATCCGCTGTGGCGGATGAAGGATTCGAGCGTGCTCCTGCACGACATCTGCGCGGCGAACCCGTTCAGCCACGCGGTCGAGCTGATCCGCTTCGCGCTTTATGGCCAGTTCAACCCGACGGCCTTCGCGGTGGTGGTCGGGCTGCACGGTGGTCTTCTTCGGGGCGACCGTCTTCATGTACGATCCGGCCAAGGGCCTCTGGCGCGGCCGGCAGGGGGTGACACCATGATCCGCAGCCTGCTCCTGGGGCTCGTCGCCGCCGGCCCCGCTTTCGCCGCGGGGCCGCCCGATCCCGACTGGCCCTGCCAGCAGCGGCTGCAGCCGCACCTGTCGATCGCGCAGGTCTGGGCCGGGCCGGTGCCGGACGACGCGGAGACGGAGCTGGCGCAGTCACCGGAGATCGATGCGGTGGCGCAGGTCATCGCGCTGCGCCGGACGCCGCTCGCCGACGCGGAGGCGGCGATCGGCAGCTTTGCGGCGAGCCACGATCCGGAGGCGCTGGTGGCGCTCTTCGCCGCGACCTTCGATCGCATCGACCGGACGCGCGCGCGGGTGCTGGAGGGGATCACCCGCTATGCCCACAAGCAGGAGGCGCTCGACGGCGCAGATCGAGGATCTGCGGCACGAATTCGCCAGGCTGGACGCGGCGCAGCCGAAGGACTTCGACCGCATCGACGCGGTGGAGAAGGATCTCGACTGGTCGACGCGGATCTTCCAGGACCGCCAGCAGTCGCTGACCTATGTCTGCGAGTCGCCGGTGATCCTCGAGCAGCGCGCCTTCGCGATCGGGCGCATGGTCGAGAGCCGGCTGCCCAAGGCGGACTGACGCGAGGGTCGGCGGAGGGCGGCGCGTTCGGGGGGTGCAGGGAAAAAGGCATGGCTTTGATCGCGCCGCGCCCTAGTATCACCGGTAGATATGCAGGCAAAGAATCCTGCTGCCAGTGGGAGGCAAACCTTGGAACATGGGTCCGTTCGGGCATTCGCCGGCGATGCGGTGCGGGCAGCGCCCGAGCATTCGATCGCGGACGTTCTCGTCGTCGAAGACCATCCGCTGATGTGCGACGCGTTGTCGGCGACGCTGGGCTTTGCCTTCGGGCTGCGCCGGGTTCGCGTCGCCACCAGCATCGCCGCCGCGCTCGCGAGCGTTCGCGAGGAGGGCGTGCCCGATGCGATCGTCCTCGATCTCAACCTTCCCGATGCGGTCGGGGTCGAGGGCGTGCTCGCGCTGCGCAAGCTCGCCGCCAACGTTCCGCTCGCGGTGATCTCCGCCGACCTCGAGCCCGAGCTGGTTTCGGCGGCGCTGGGCGCCGGCGCCGACGGCTACGTCGGAAAGCTGCTGCCGCGCACGAAGATGGTCGAGGCGTTCAGCCGCATCTGGTCCGGGGAGACGGTGGTGCCCGAAGGCTGCGAGCCGGATGGCCCGGAGGCCTGCGAGGCGACGGCGCTGGCGCGCGGCTTCGCGTTGCTCACCCCGCAGCAGCTCAATATCCTGCGGTTGATCTGCCAGGGCCGGCCGAACAAGATCATCTCCTACGAGCTCTCGATCGCCGAGGCGACGGTGAAGACCCACATCGCGGCGATCATGGCGAAGATCAACGTGCGCAACCGCACCCAGGCGGCGCTCCTCGCCAGCAAGGCGCGTATCTTCACGCGCTGAGGCGAGGGCGGCGGGATCGCTCCGGATGGTTTCCGAGATGCCCGGTGGCCGGCGATCGCGGCTCCGACCGCGGGTGATCGCGGTGGGCATGGACGCCGCTGCGGCGGCGGGCGCCATCACGGCGGCGCTCGGGCGGGTGGCGCCGTCGCTCCTGCTGGTTTTCGCCGCCGAGGGCGCGATGCTCGCGCCGCTTACCGGCCAACTCAAGGATGCCTTCGGCCCGGGCTGCCGGGTGCTCGGCTGCTCATCGGCCGGGGGGTTCGCCTTCGGGGGCTACCGCGATGACAAGATCGTCGCGATCGCCTTCCCCGCGGCGGCGTTCCGCGCCGAGGCGGTCTGGCTGCGCAACCTGCGCCAGCACATGGCGCTCGACTGGATCCGCGGGCTGCGCGGCCTCGCCGCGGACTTCGGCGCCGCGGCGCCGGGCTGGTCGCGCTTCGGCCTTCTGATGATCGACGGGCTCTGCCGGCGCGAGGAGGT
Organism: uncultured Alphaproteobacteria bacterium; assembly: GCA_963737485.1. Lineage (GTDB taxonomy): Bacteria > Pseudomonadota > Alphaproteobacteria > Rhodobacterales > Rhodobacteraceae > Amaricoccus. Next base: position 647,619 of record CAVTSR010000006.1, read on the forward strand.
GGTGGCGGCGACGGTGGATGCCGCGCTCGGCGACCTGCCGGTGCTCGGCGGTTCGGCCGGCGACGGCCTGCGCTTCGGGCGCACGCATCTCGCGCTCGACGGCGAGAGCTATCCGGAAAGCGCGGTCTTCTGCCTGATCGCCAGCGCCTTCCCGGTCGAGGAGGTGGTCTTCGACCACTTCAACCCGCTGGGCGGCCGCATGGTGGTGACCGAGGCGCTGCCGGAGGAGCGGGTGATCCTGTCGATCAACGCCGAGCCGGCGGCAGAGGAATACGCCCGGCTGATCGGAGTCGAGGAGGCCGAGCTCGGGCCGCGCGCCTTCGCGGCGCACCCGTTGCTCACGCGGCAGGGCGGACGGCACGTGGTGCGTGCGATCCAGGCGGTGACGCCGGAGCGGGGGCTGAGCCTGATGTCCTCGGTGGAGAGCGGCACGACGATGACGCTCGGGCGGGCGCAGAACCTGACCGAGGGGCTCGAGGCGCGGATGAGCGCGCTGGGGCCGACGGCGCTGATCCTCGGCTTCGATTGCGTGCTGCGGCGGATCGCGCTCGAGCAGGCGGGCCTGGGCGCGGACGTGGGCCGCATCTACCGGCGCCACCGGGTGGCGGGGTTCAACACCTATGGCGAGCAGCACGGCGGTCTGCACGTGAACCAGACCTTCGTGGGGCTCGCCTTCCTCGAACCGGGCGACGCGCATGCTGCGGCAGACTGACGACGCGCCGCGGCAGATCGAGAAGCTGACGCGGATCAACGATGCGCTGATCCAGCGGCTCGAGCGGATCGACGACACGCGCGCCTCGTCCTATGCGCTGACGCGGACCGCGGCGATGCTGGAGCGCGAGGTCCTCGCGCGCAACGCCGACCTCGAGCGGGCGCTGGCCGAGCTCAGCGCCAGCAACGCCGAGCTCGCCGCGGCGCGGGAGACGGCGGACGAGGCCAACCGCGCGAAGTCGCGGTTCCTGCGGGCGGCGAGCCACGACCTGCTGCAGCCGCTGAGCGCGGGGCGGCTGTTCGTGGGGCAGCTCGGCGATCTCGCGTCCGACGCGGTGCAGGCGGACCTGGTGCAGCGGGTGAACGCCTCGTTCGCGAGCGCCGAGGAGCTGATCCGGGCGCTTCTCGACATCGCCCGGCTCGACAGCCAGGCCTTCAAGGCGAATCCCGGGCCAGTCGCGATCAGCCGGCTGTTCCAGCGACTGGCGAGCGACCTGCATCCGCTCGCCGAGGCGCGAGGGATCGAGTTGCGGTTCGTGGCGTCCTCGGAGGCGGTGCTCAGCGACCCGGTGCTGCTGCGGCAGATCGCGCAGAACCTGATCATCAACGCGCTGAAGTATTCGACCGGGCCGAAGGTGGTGGTCGGGCTGAAGCGGGCGGGGGGCGACGCCTGGCTGACGGTGCAGGACGCCGGGCCGGGCATCGATGCGGCCGACCAGGAGCGGATCTTCAACGAGTTCGAGCGGCTGCCGCGGACGACGTCGCCCGGCAGCGGGCTCGGACTCTCGATCGTCAGGCGGGCGTGCCAGCAGCTGGGGCACGTGGTGTCGCTGGCGAGCGCGCCGGGGCGCGGCTCGCGCTTCCGGGTGCGGCTGCCGGTGATGCGCAACGTCTGCCTGATGCCCGAGGCGGCGGTCGGAGACGCCGGGCCAGATTCCGGCAGGGCTGGCGGGACGGCGGGTGCTCGTCGTCGAGAACGACGCCGGGATGCGCGAGGCCTTCGGGATGCTGCTGCGCAGCTGGGGCATGGAGGTGAACGACGCCGCCGGCGTGGCCGACGCGCGCGCGGTCGCCGGTGCCGGAGCGCCGCTGGAGCTGGTGCTGACCGACTTCCGGCTCGAGGACGCGGCGACCGGGGTGCAGGTGATCGAGGCGCTTCGCCGCGACCTCGGCGCCGCGGTCCCGGCGCTGATCGTCAGTGCGGAGGGGGCACCGGCGATCCGGCGGCTGGCCGATCCCCTGGGGGTGCCGGTGCTTGAGAAGCCGGTGGCCGAGGGCGAGCTCCGGCGCGTGGTGCAGGATCTGCTCGGGGAGCAGGCGTGAGGTGTCGGCCCGGGCTGCGCGCACGGCTGATGCTCGGGGCGCTGGTGCTGGCGGTGCTGGCGGTGGCGGCGGCCGGGCTCGCCGTCTACGGGCTCGCCCGGACGCAGACGCTGGCGGCCGAGGCGCTGGCGGCGCAGCGGCGGATCGAGGCCTACGGGACGCTGTCGGCGCGGATGAACGAGTGGATGCTCGGCTGGCTCGCGCCCTCGGGCGCGCCACCGGACACGGGGCAGGTCCGCGCGGCGCTGGCGGCGCTGCAGGAGCTGGTGGACGAGGACGTGGCCGCGGCCCGCAGCCCGGGGGAGGCAGAGGAGCGCGCGCGGCAGGGGACCACGCCGGCGAGGATCGGGGCGCTCCTCGACCGGCTGGAACGGTCGGTCGCCGGGGTGCCGCAGGGGACGCCGGCGGCCGATGCCGCCGCCTACAACGCCGCGCAGGTGCCGGCGCTCGCAGCGGCACAGGTGCAGGTGGAGATCCGGCGGCGCGACCGGGCGGCCGCCGCGATGGACGGGCTCAGGCGGCGGCTGCATCCGCTGGCGATCACGGTGGGGCTGGCGGCGCCGCTGGTGCTGGCCGGCCTGTATCTCTGGGTGTTCCGGCCGCTCTTCGGGCGGCTGGCCGCGGCGACCGCCGCCGCGGATGCGCTCGCGGCGGGCGCGCCGGCGCCGGGGCCGGGCGGGCACGACGAGCTCGGGTTGCTGCTCGCGCGGGTGCGGCGGGTGGCGTCGCGGGTGGCGCGCGACCGCGCCCGGCTCAACGCCACCGTGACCGACCGGACGGCGGCGCTCCGCCACGCCAACGCCCGGCTGGCGCGCGCCGATGCCGAGCGGCGGAGGTTCTTCGCGGACGTGGGCCATGAGCTGCGCACGCCGCTCACCGTGATCCTCGGCGAGGCGGAGCTCGGCGCCCGGCAGGCCGACCCGGCGATCTGCGCGGGCTTCGAGACCATCCGCGGACGGGCGATGCGGCTCTTTCGGCGGATCGAGGACCTGCTGCGGATCGCCCGCTCGGAGAGCGGGCAGCTGGAGCTCGAGCGCAGCCCGGTCGATCTCGCCGCGGTCGCGGCCGCGGCGCTCGCCGATACCGCCCCGGTCCTCGCCCGCGTCGGAGTGACGGCCACGGCGGATCGCGTGCCGGCGCTGGTGGTGACGGGCGACGCGGAGTGGCTGCGGCAGGTGCTGGCGGGCATTCTCGAGAACGCCGGCAAGTATGCCGGGCGCGGCGCGACCGTCGCGATCGAGGGACATGCGGAGAACGATCGCGCGGTCGTGACGGTCGCGGACGACGGGCCGGGAATGCCGTCCGGGCGGCTGGAGGCGGCCTTCGACCGCTTCGCGCGCGGCGACGACGGCGCGGCGCCGGGCTTCGGGGTCGGGCTTGCGCTCGCCCGGTGGGTGGTCGAGACTCATGGCGGCAGCCTGCGCGCGGAGGCGCCGGGAGAGGGCGGCCTGCGGCTCGTCATGACGCTGCCGCTCGCGAAGACGGAGGCGGCCTGAGCATGGCGCGGGTGCTGATCGTCGAGGACGATCCCGACATCGCCTCGCTGCTCTGCCGCGGGCTCGGCGCCGCGGGCTATGCCGCGGACTGGGCCGAGACCGGCGAGGCGGCGCTCGCGCGGGTCGAGGCGGGCGGGATCGACGCGGCGATCGTCGACATGATGCTCGGGAGCGAGAGCGGGGCGGCGCTGCTCGGCGAGATGCGCCGGCGCGGCCACCGGATGCCGGCGCTGATGCTGAGCGCGCTGGCGCGGGTCGAGGATCGCGCCCGCGGGCTCGATGCCGGGGCGCAGGACTATATCGTGAAGCCCTTCCAGTTGAGCGAGCTGCTGGCCCGGCTCGCGGTGCAGCTGCACCGCGCGGCGCCGCGGCAGGAGACGCTGCGCCTGGCGGGGCTGGTCTACGACCCGGTCACCCGCGTGGTGGCCGGCGGGCCGCGGCCGGTGACGCTGACCGAGCGCGAGGGCGAGCTGCTCGCCTGGCTGATCGCGCGAGGCGGGGCCCTGGCCACGCGCGGCGAGATTTTCGATGCGCTCTGGGCGCCGCACGGCGGGGCGACCGAGAACGTGGTCGACGTCTATGTCGGCTACCTGCGGCGCAAGCTCGACAACCTGACCGATTACGGGCTCGCCCTTCGCACGCTGCGCGGGCGGGGATTCCAGCTTGTTGCGAAGGACGAGGAATGATGCTCAAGGCACTGGTTTCGATGGCGCTGCTGCTGCCGGTTGCAGCCAATGCGGGGCCGCTGAGCGACCTGCTGATGCCGCCCGGCATCTTCGCGGGGGCGCCGGCCGGCAACGTGGTGGCCTATGCCGAGGATCGCTCGGTGCCGGAGGTCGAGGGGATGACGGTGAAGGCGGTGGCCGACGGGCGGATCCGGCTCGAGGCGGTGGACAGCGCCGACGCTCGAGAGCTGCGGCTGGTGCGCGAGGTCGGCGGCGCGGTGACGCCGCTCGGGAGCTTTCCCGTCGACGTCGCCAATCCGACGCTGCTCTACTTCCTGGAGACGACGGTGCAGGTGATGGCGGAGGCGACCGGGGGAAGTCCCTACTACATCCGCAACCGGATTCGCGAGGCGCTGGTGGCCTCGGATCTCGGGGCGCCCGAGGGGGAGGCGCGGCAGGTGACCCTGACGCCGTTCGCGGCGGATGCCAACCGCGCGCGGATGGGCGCCTTCGGCGATCTGGCGATCGGGATCGGCTTCGACCCGGCGAAACCGGCGCGCATCCTCGAACTTTCGGCTGATACCGTCGCGGCAGCAGGGCGGCTATCATGAGAAGATGGTGCTGATCGCGGAGGAGTGACGTGCTGAGAGCCCTTCTGGCGGTGGCAGTCTGTCTCGCGGCCGGCGGCGCCGGCGTGGCGCCGACCGCGCCGCCGGTGGTCAACGACTATCCGACCGCGGCGCGGGCGGACTACGTCTTCGGCTGCATGGCGGTGAACGGCCAGACGCAGGACGCGCTCAACCGCTGCTCCTGCTCGATCGATCAGATCGCGACCATCCTGCCCTACGACGGCTACGTCGAGGCGGAGACGGTGCTGCGGATGCGCCAGGCGCCGGGGGAGCAGGGGGCGCTGTTCCGCGGCACGCCGGCGGTCCGGGAGATCGCCGCCAACCTGCGCCGGGCGCAGGCGGAGGCGGAGATCCTCTGCTTCTGATCGGGACGCGCCGGGGGCGGACCGTCGCCGCCGCGCGTCGCGTTCAGCCGGCGCGACGGAGGGCGCGGCGGAAGGCGGCGGGATCGAAGCTGGAGCCGGGGCGGTAGATTGCGGTCTCGAGCAGCGCGGCGGCGCGGGTCGCGTCGGGGCGGGTCTCCGCGAGGTGGCGGCGGAGCGCGAGGAGATCGCCGCGCCGGGCGGCGCGGTGGAAGCGCCAGCGGCGAAGCGGCGACCAGCGGCGGCGCAGGCGGGCAACGGCATCGCGGGTGGTGTCGGGAGCCGCACGGGTGAGGACGAGGGCGGCGCCGGCGAGGAGGCCGGCCGCGAGGGCGCCGGCTTCGGCGAGGCGGCTGCTGGCGCCGAAGCGGCCGGTCTGGACCTGATTGGTGAAGAAGCTGGCGTAACCGATCGGAAGGGCGGGGATTTCGAGCGCGTCCATCTTGCGGGTGGTGGCGTTGAAATAGGGGATGGTCACCGGCGGGAGGACGCCGGGCTCGCCGGTCTCGGGACGGAACTGCCAGGTCCAGACCGCCTCGGCGACCGGGCCGTCGGCGGTGAGGATGAGGCGGCGCTCGACCGGGGCGGCGAAGGTGATGAGCCAGGGCTCGGAGACGACCGGACGCGGGGGCAGGGATTCCGGCAGGGTGCCCTTGGCGCGGAGGGTGACGGTGCGCGTGAGGGTCTGACCGTCGGCGAGACGGGCGGGGTCGGTGGAGAGCTCTTCGGTGAGGGTGGCCGCGTCGGCGACCCAATGCCAGCCGCGCTCGGCCGGGTAGGCGCCGACCGAGAGCGACAGCGGCGGGGCGGTGACGGTGCGGTCCTGCCGCTGGCTCGCCTCGTCGATGATGGTGAGCGTGTGGGTGGCCGGGCCGAAGCGCAGGACGCCGGCGCGTTTGGGGACGAGCGAGAGGCCGCGCTCCATGGTGATCCAGTTCTTGCCGCCGATCTCTTCCTCCTGCCAGTGGTCGGGGCTGGACTGGACCCAGTCGAAGCTGTCGGAGGGGGCGATCTCGAGGGCGTCGCGGGCGACCTTGCGGTCGTAGACGGCGCGCAGGGTGACCGGGACCATCTCGCCGGCGATGACGCTGTCATGGCGCGGGTGCGCCTCGAAGCTCAGGGTCAGGCTCTCGGCAGCGGCGAGGCGCGGGATGAGGAGGGCGAGGAGGAGCAGGGCGCGGGTCACCAGAGGTCGCCCTCCTCGGGCGGGGTCTGGCCGAGGGAGAGACGGCGGCGGTGTTCGTCGGCGAGGCGGAGACGAAGGAACTCGCCGGGGTCGTCGGAGATGCCGGCGAGCCAGGCGAGGTCGGCGACGAGGCCGCCGGCGTCGAGGCGGCGGCCGTGGACGTGGGTGTCGGCGTTGGTGGGCATGCCGCCCGGCGTGGCGATCGGGGTGACCGAGATGCGGCCGGCCTCGTTGCCCTGGCCGATCACCGGCGGGATCAGCGCGTCGACGAGGTTGCGGTTGTCGCGGGCCTCGCTGTCGCCGGCGGCGGCGAAGAGCACGGCGTCGAAATAGGCGCGGGCGAGCGGGTAGTTACCGGTGGCGGCGAGGCTGACGCCGCGGTTGAAGGTGGCGCTGCGGCCGGCGGCGGCGAAGGCGGCGTCGGCCGCCGCGTAGTCGCCGGCGCGGTAGAGGGCGACTCCCTTCACCGCGGGGTCGGCGAGGAGGGGGGCGGCGAGGCCGGGAAGGCCCGCCATCAGCGCGAGGCGGCCGAGGGCGGTAGGGCCGGCGGCGGCGAGGGCGGCGAGGCCGGCGGCGGCGAGGAGGAGGGGGAGGCGCATCAGCGGCGACCACGGGACGCGGGAGGCGGCCGGAGCGCCGTTGCGCTCCGGCAGTCGTTCTGCCCGCGCAAGGCGCTGGGCCCCTGCGCGCCGTTGCGCGCGTCTGCCGACGCTCCCTTCCCGCCCGCCCGCAGGGGCGGGGAGGGGCGGGGAACCTGCCCGACATGCGGGGGCAGGAGGGAGGGGACGGCGGGCCGGAGCCGCGGTCGGGAGGGCGCGGCCGTGGGAGCGGGGGGGTTGGGCAGAAGGGGGAGGTGCCCGGAGCGCCGTTGCGCTCCGGCAGGCTCGCTCCGCGCGCACGGCGCGGGGGCCGTGCGCGCCGTTGCGCGCGGCTCCCCAACCCGCCCCGAGGGGCGGGGTGAACCTGCCCGACGGGGGGAGGCTGGAGGGGATCGCGGTCTGGAGCGGCCTGCCCCGGCGGCGAGCGACGGGAAGCTGCATCAGAGGCGGCGCCGGAAGAGGGCGAGCGCCGGCAGGCCGGCGAGGGCGAGGAGATAGGGGCCGAGGTCGCGGAAGACGCGGGTGGCGTCGGGGCTGACGGCGATGCGGGCGATGCGCGCGGCCTCGATGCGGTCGAGGACCGGGCGCGGGGCGCGGGCGGGCGCGGCGGCGCCGGCGCCTTCGCGGGCGAGGGCGGCAAGGGCGGCGGGATCCGGGGGCGGGCCGCCGGGGGTTTGCGGGGCGAGCGAGAGGGTGGAGACGCGCGCGCCTTCGGAGGCGAGGCGGCGGGCCTCGTCGAGGGCGCGGTCGGCGCCGCCGCCGTCGGAGATCAAGATGAAATCGACCCCGCCGGGGTCGGAGGGGCCTTCGCGGGTGGCGAAGATGTCGCGGGCTTCGGCCAGCGCGATGTCCGGGCGGCTGCCGCCGACGGGCATCGTCGCGGGCGAGAGGACGGCGATCAGGCCCTGCAGGCTCGACGTGTCGCTGGTGGGGGCGGAGGCGAGGTAGGCGTCGGCGGCGTAGACCATGAGCCCGACCGGGCGGCCATTCGCCGACTGCAGGACCTGGGCGGCGGCGGCCTGGAGGTCGGCAAGGGCCGGGCCACTGGCGACGGAGGGGGAGAGGTCGAGGACGAGGACGATGGGGTCGAGGCGCTGGTAGGTGTCGGCGCCGGCGCGCGGGATCGCGGGGCCGGCGAGGGCGAGGGCGAGCAGCGCGGCGGCGGCGCAGGCGAGGAAGGGAAGGCGTCGGTGCCGCCGGCGCCGAGGTGGCCGAGCCGGCGCATCGCGGCGAGGAGGACGGGGTCGATCACCGGGGTCCAGTCGCCGGCGGCGCGGCGGCGCCAGAGCCAGAGCGCGGTGGCGGCGACCGGCAGCAGGGCGAGGAGCCAGAGGGGGCGCAGCAGGATCATGCGCGCCACGTCATGCGCGCCTCAGGGCGACGGCGAGGCCGAAGGCGAGGGCGGCGGCGGCGGGCCAGGGCCAGAGCGGGCGTTGCTCGATCAGCGGCGGGCGTTCCGAGGGGTTGGGTTCGAGCTTGTCGAGGTCGGCGGCCATCGCCGTCAGGTCGGCCATGTTGCGGACGCGCCAGGTCGTGCCGCCGCTCATCTCGGCGATGGCGCGCAGCGTGGCGATGTCGACGGCGTCGCGGCTGGCGGGGCGCTCCTCCATGTCTTCGGGGCCAAGCGCGATGGTGTGGACGCGGACGCCGTTCTCGGCCGCGAGACGGGCGGCCTGGCGGGGGTCGAGGCGGGCGGCGGTGTCGCGGCCGTCGGAGAGCAGCACGATGACGCGGGACTTGGCCGGGTCGGCGAGGATGCGTTTCAGCGCGAGGCCGAGGCCGTCGGAGATGGCGGTGGAGCGGCCGGTGAGGCCGATCTCGGCGCTGTCGATGGCGCGGGCGACGGCGGTGAGGTCCCAGCTCAGCGGCGCGGCGACGTAGGCGCGGTCGGCGAAGATGACGACGCCGACGCGGTCGCCGCGGCGGGCGGCGACGAAGCGGGTGGCGACGCGCTTGACGGCGTCGAGGCGGGAGACGGTCTCGCCGTCGAGGGTGAAGTCCTCGATCGCCATGCTGCCGGAGAGGTCGATGGCCAGCATGATGTCGCGGCCGGAGGCGGTGCGGTCGGGGACCGGCACGAGGCGCTGCGGGCCGGCGGCGGCGGTGACGAGGCAGATCCAGAGGGCGATGAGCAGCTTGCTCGGGCGGTCGAGGCGGCGGGCGGCGCGCGGGGCCTGCGGCGGCGGCGATGGCGGGGGGGAGCCAGAGCGCCTGGCCGCCGGCGCCGCGGGCGTGGAGCAGGCGCACGAGGAGCGGCAGCGGCAGCGCGAGGAGGACGAGGGGCCAGGCGAACTCAGGCATGGCGGCCGCGGCGGATCAGGGTGTCGAGGGTGGCGGGGTCGGGCGGGGTGGCGGTGTAGAGCGAGGCGCGGAGGTCGGGGGGGAGCGGGGTGTCGGTTTCCGCGAGGAGGCGGAGCTGGGCGAGGAGGCGTTGGTCGGGAGGCAGCGCTCCGGCGCGGGCGAGGCGGCGGGCGACGGTCTCGCGGCGCGGGCGCGGGCGGAGGAGCGGCGCGAGGAGGAGGAGGGCGAGGGCGGCGAGAAGCAGGCCGAGGCCGAAGGCGGCGAGCAGATCCGGCCAGCCGGTGGCGATGAAGGCGGCCGGCAGGCGCGGCGGGTGCAGCTCGGCGACGATCGGCGGGGTCATGCCGTGGCGAGGCGTTCGGCGGTGAGGCCGGGCAGGCGCAGCGCGGCGAGGCGGGCGGCGCGGGCCTCGGGCAGGGCGGAGAAGCGGGCGCGGGCGACGCGGCCGTCGGCGGTGAGGAAGGGCAGCGCGGCGGCGGGGGGTGCGGTCTCGAAGGCGTCCTCGATGAGAAGGAGGCGGAGCGGGCCGCGGCGGGCGAGGCCGGCCAGCGCCGCGTCCAGGCCGGGGCCGGGGGCGTCGAGGCCGGTGGCGAGCACGATGCCGGCGCCGCGCGGGGCGAAGCGGCCGGCGCGCACGAGATCGGGAGCGAGGTCGCGGACCGGGGCGCGGGTGGTGAGCGCCTGGGCGTGGGCGCGGGCGAGGAGGCCGCACACCCGCGCCATGCCGGCGTCGCGGGCGCGCGGGCGCTCGGCGAGGAGGCCGGCGTCGGTGAGCGCGACGACGCCGGCGGCACCGGCGCCGAGGACGGCCTGCCAGCCGGCGAGGGCGAGGGCCTCGGCCGCGGCAACCGAGCGCAGGCGGCCGCGGGTGCCCCAGAGCATCGGGCGGCGGAAGTCGGCGATGAGGAGCACCGTGCGCTCGCGGTCCTCCTGGAAGCTGCGGACCTGGGGGGTGCCGCTGCGGGCGGTGGCGGCGGCGTCGAGGTGGCGCGGGTCGTCGCCGTCGGTGAAGGGGCGGATCTCGCGGATCTCGTGGCCCTGGCCGCGCTTGCGGGTCGGGGCGATGCCGGGGCGCTCGGCCAGCGCGCCGTCGGGCCGCGCGGCGCGGGCGGCCAGCGCCATCAGCGCGGCGGCGCTGACGGTGGTGGCGCGGTCGGGGGCGGCGTCACCAGGGGCGGACATGGGCGAGCGCGCGGGCGACGATGTCGCGCGGGGTGACGCCGTCGGAGGTGGCGCGCCAGCTCGGCACCAGGCGATGGGAGAGGGCGTCGGCGGCGAGGTCCTCGACGTCTTCGGGCAGCGCGTGGTCTCGGCCCCGGAGGGCGGCGCGGGCGCGGGCCGCGGCGGCGAGCGCAAGGGTGCCGCGCGGGGAGACGGCGTGCTCGACGAGGCCCTGGAGCGGGCTGCCGTCGGTCTCGCGGGTGGCGATGACCAGGCGGACGATGAAGTCCTTGAGCGGGGGGGCGAGGTGGATGCGGTCGGTGGCGGCCTGCGCTGCGTGGATCGCGGCGGCGCCGAGGCGGGGGCCGGTGTCGGGAGCGGGGTCGCGGCCTTCGGTCTCGACGAGTTCGAGGATGGCGCGTTCGGCGTCGGCGCCGGGGAGCGTCAGGGCGACGTGGAGGAGGAAGCGGTCGAGCTGGGCCTCGGGGAGGGGGAAGGTGCCTTCGTGCTCGATGGAATTCTGGGTGGCAACGACCATGAAGGGGTCGGGCAGCGGGCGGGTGACGCCGCCGGCGGTGATCTGGCGCTCGGCCATGGCTTCGAGAAGCGCCGACTGGACCTTGGGCGGCGCGCGGTTGATCTCGTCGACGAGGACGAGGCCGTGGAAGAGCGGGCCGGGGACGAAGTCGAAGCGCGCGTCGTCGGGGCGGAAGACCTGGGTGCCGGTCATGTCGGACGGCATCAGGTCGGGGGTGCACTGGATCCGGGCGAAGCTGGTGTCGAGGCCGGCGGCGAGGGCCTTGACGGCGCGGGTCTTGGCGAGGCCGGGGGGGCCTTCGATGAGGAGGTGGCCGCCGGCGAGGACGCCGATCGCGAGGCGCTCGACGAGGCGCTCGTGGCCGACGAGCCGCGCGGCGATGGCCTCGGTGAGGCGCGCGAGGGGGGCGAGCGGATCGGCGATCCCTTGCTCGTGGAGCGTCACGCCGTCCTCCCGATCAACATGAGCGAGGCGAGAGTGGCATGCGGCCGGGGCGGTTTCCAGCGGGCGGAGGTCAGACTTTAGGTTGAAGCGGCAAGCCCGACGGCCGGTCACGCGGACCCCCGGTGGATCGGACCGCCCGGCGGAACGAGGGCGCGGCGGCTGCTGGCGAAAGCTCTCCAAAGCCGGGGAGTTGCGCGAAAGTCGTCATGTACCACAAATGTACAACGCAGGTACATTCCATGCACCTGCAATCCCGTTGCCAGGAGACCGCATTGCGGGATCGTCCTGGCGAAAGACGCTTCGTTCGGAACGGATCGAGCTGAACTCGGGTCAGGGGTCGCCGCGGAAGAAGTCGGACTGCGGGTCGGAGAGAACCATCGCGCGCAGCCGCTCCCAGAGGTGGCGGCGGAGGTCCGGGAAGCCCGGGGCCTCGCGCGGGTCGTGCTGCCAGCGCGGGGCGGGAAAGGTGACGGCGATCTCCTCGACGACCCGGCCGGGACGGGGTGAGAGGAGCAGGACGCGGTCGGCGAGGACCAGCGCCTCGTCGACCGAGTGGGTGACGAAGAGCACCGTCGGCCCGGCGCCGCCGCCGGTCAGACGCAGGAGCTCGGCCTGCATCAGCTCGCGCGACTGGGCGTCGAGGGCCGCGAAGGGCTCGTCCATCAGCAGGAGCTCGGGCTCGACGGCGAGCGCGCGGGCGAGCGCCACGCGCTGCTGCATGCCGCCGGAAAGCTCACGCGGCCAGGCGTCGGCGACGCGGGCGAGGCCGACCTGCGCCAGCGCGCGGTCGACCCGCGCCGCCCGCTCGGGCCCGGCGAGATGCGGCAGGGCGAAGGCGAGGTTGGCGCGCACGGTCTTCCACGGCAGCAGGCGATAGGACTGGAAGACCATCGCGGCGGCACGGCCCGGCGCCGGCGCGGCGCCGTCGACGAGGATGCGGCCCTGGTCCGGGGCGATGAGGCCGGCGACCAGCCGCAGCAGCGAGGTCTTGCCGCAGCCGGAGGGGCCGAGCAGCACGACGGTTTCGCCGCGGCGGGCGGAGAAGCCGATGCCGTCGAGGACGGGCCGGCCGCCCAGGGTCAGCGCGACGCCGGCGAGGACGAGGTGGGCGGCGTCGCGCAAGGGGGGTCAGCGGGTGGGGACGTCGGCGGGCTCGGCGGGACCGATCTTCGCGAGCACGTGGTCGAGCGGCGCGAAGTCCGCCCAGGCGTCGAGGGGGGCGGGGGCGATGCCGGCGAAGTCCTCGCTCGTCTGCAGCCAGGCCTGCGCGGCTTCGAGCTCGGGCGGAGTGATGCCGCCGTCGGTGCTCCAGGAGCCGGCGAAGGCGGTGGCGAGGAGCTTCAGATCCGCTTCCGGCACGTCGGGGCGGGCCTTCTTCATCGCGGCGACCCAGCGCGAGGGATCGGCGGCGAAGTCGCGGGAGGCGAGGGTGATCGCCGCGATCACCGCCTCGAGGTCCTTGCCGCGGTCGGCGATCGTCGCGCTTCGCACCACGTTGAGCTTGGAGAGGATCGGCGCCGCCCGGTAGTAGGCGTCGACGTCGACGAGCACCGAGACCGACGGGTCGTCGTCGATCGCGGTATAGGTGCCGATGCTCATCGTGGTCGCGTCGATCTGGCCGGCGAGGAGCGCCTGGGCGCGCGCCTGCGGCTGGCCGAGTGCTACGAACTCGATCTTCGAGGTGTCGACGCCGGCGCCCTCGAGCACCTTGGTCGAGAGGAGCTGGTCGACCGAGCCGACCCGGCCGACGCCGAAGCGCTTGCCGACGAGGTCGTCGAGCGCATGGATTTCGCCGCGCCCGGCGATGAGGAACGGGAGCGACCGGTTCGGCGACATGACGCCGCGGAGATCGGTCGCCCCCTGCGCGGTCGCCTGCAGCAGCGCCTCGAGCGCGACGTTGGCCATCTCGCCCTCGCCGGAACGCAGCGCCGCCATCGCGAGCGGGGTCTGCTGCACGCGGACGAATTCGACGTCGACGCCGGCGCGGTCGAAGTAACCCTCCTGCTTGGCGAGCTCCATCACCGAGTTCGGCACCAGCGGCACCTCCATGTCGGTGACGATCAACCGGAAGGGCTCGGCCCAGGCCGGGAGCGCGAGCAGGGCGGCGAGCGCTGCGGCCGACATCAGGCGTTTCAGCATGGTTCTCTCCCTCTGGGCGCGGTGGCGCGCCTTCATTCCGATCCGCGCCAGCGCAGCATCCGCCGCTCGGCCAGGCGCAGGCCTTCGGTCATGGCGACGCCGATCATCGCCAGCACCACGACGACGGCCAGATACTCGGCCATCTGGAAGCGGCTGCCGTAGAGCGCGAGCAGGCCCCCGAGGCCGGAGACGGCGGTGTAGAGCTCGGCGACCACGGTATTGATCAGGCCGATGGTGGCGCCGATGCGCACGCCGGCGATGAGATAAGGCAGCGCGCCGGGCAGGACGACGTGGGCGAGGATGCGGCCGTCGGAGGCGCCGGTGGCGCGCGCCATCTCGACGAGATCGGGGTCGGCGGCGCGGACCCCGGCGTAGGCGTTGAGGATCACCGGCATCACCGCGCCGAGGAAGACCACCAGCAGCTTGGCCTGGAAGCCGAGGCCGAGCATCACGATGATCAGCGGGATGAAGGCGACGCGGGGGGTGGCGGCGAGGCCGTGCACGTAGATGTCGAGCGTCCGGCCGACCGGCCGCACCGTACCCATCAGCGCCCCGATGGCGATGCCGGCGACGATGGCGGCGCCGGTGCCGGCGAGATAGATCGCGAGGCTCTGGCGCAACGCCGGCCAGAGGCGGCCCTCGGCGATCAGCCGGGCGAGCGCCTCGGCGACGGCGAGCGGCGAGGCGAAGAGGCCCGGTGGCGCGGCGCGGGCGGCGAGCCACCAGAGCAGCAGGACGACGGCGAGAAAGCCGAGCCGCAGCACGGCGACCGGCACCTGCGCCGGCCGCGCGGCGGCCGACCGCGCGCGCGGTCGCGGTGGCAGGGCTCGAGCCTGGTCAGCCATGCTGTTTTCTCAGCCATCCCCCGCCCGCGCGCAAGCCGGGCGTGGCGCGGACGCCATCCGACCTTTGGCTGAATGGACGAGAGCCACTTCCGCGGGTGAAACTGCTGCCGAAAACAGGAGGGACGCTGAATGGGCAACGAAAGCGTGAAAATCCACCCCGCGGTGGACGGGGGCGTGAAGAAGGGGGATCCGAACTTTGCCGGCGGCACCCTCAGCTGCAAATGCGCCACCGACAAGGTCGAGGTGAAGATCGGCGCGCAGACCGCGCACAACCACGTCTGCGGCTGCACCCAATGCTGGAAACCGGACGGTTCGGTCTTCAGCCAGGTGGCGGTCGTCGGCCGCGACAACGTCGAGGTCGTCGCCCACGCCGAGAAGCTCGAGGTCGTGGACGCCTCGAAGACCATCCAGCGCCACGCCTGCACCGGCTGCGGCGTGCATATGTACGGGCGGATCGAGAACAAGGAGCATCCGTTCTACGGCCTCGACTTCGTCCATACCGAGCTGTCACCGGCCGGCGGGTGGTCGGAGCCGACGTTCGCGGCCTTCGTGTCCTCGGTGATCGAATCGGGGGTCGATCCGTCACGGATGGAGGGCATCCGCGGCCGGCTGCGGGATCTCGGCCTCGATCCCTACGACTGCCTGTCGCCGGCGCTGATGGATGCGATCGCGACCCACATTGCGAAGAAGTCGGGCGCGCTCCCCGCTTGAGCACGCCCTGAGCCCGGCCGGTCCCGCAACGCGCCCCATCCTCCCGGGTTGCCGCGGACCGGCCGGCGCCGTTTACTCGCCTTTGGGCGGGACGCCCTGATCGACCGATGGAGAATGCCCATGCGAACGCGCGCCGCCGTGGCCGTTGCCGCCGGAAAGCCGCTCGAGATCATGGAGGTGAACCTCGAGGGGCCGAAGGCCGGCGAGGTCCTCGTCGAGATCAAGGCGACCGGGATCTGTCACACCGACGAATTCACCCTGTCGGGGGCTGACCCCGAGGGCCTGTTTCCGGCGATCCTCGGCCACGAGGGCGCGGGGGTGGTGGTCGAGGTCGGCCCCGGGGTGACGAGCGTGAAGAAGGGCGACCACGTGATCCCGCTCTACACGCCGGAGTGCCGCGAGTGCCCCTCGTGCCTCAGCCGCAAGACCAACCTCTGCACGGCGATCCGGGGGACGCAGGGGCAGGGGCTGATGCCGGACGGGACCAGCCGGTTCTCGACGTTGGATGGCGATCCGATCCTGCATTACATGGGCTGCTCGACGTTTTCCAACTTCACCGTGCTGCCGGAGATCGCGGTGGCGAAGGTGCGCGAGGATGCGCCCTTCGACAAGATCTGCTACATCGGCTGCGGGGTTACGACCGGCATCGGGGCGGTGATCAATACCGCCAAAGTAGAGATCGGCGCCAAGGCAGTCGTGTTCGGGCTGGGAGGGATCGGGCTCAACGTCATTCAGGGCCTGAAGCTGGCCGGCGCCGACATGATTATTGGCGTCGATCTCAACAATGACAAGAAGGAGTGGGGCGAGCGGTTCGGGATGACGCACTTCGTCAATCCCCAGGAGGTCGAGGGGTCGGTCGTCCAGCACATCGTCAACCTGACCAAGACCAAGGCGGACCAGATCGGCGGGGCGGACTACAGCTTCGACTGCACCGGCAACGTCAAGGTGATGCGCGACGCGCTCGAGTGCACCCACCGCGGCTGGGGGGTCTCGGTGGTGATCGGGGTGGCGCCGGCGGGGGCGGAGATCGCGACGCGGCCGTTCCAGCTCGTGACCGGAAGGGTCTGGAAAGGCACGGCTTTCGGCGGGGCGCGCGGGCGGACGGACGTGCCGAAGATCGTCGACTGGTACATGGACGGGAAGATCCAGATCGACCCGATGATCACGCATCTGCTTGCGGCTCGAGGACATCAACCGGGGGTTCGATCTGATGCATGCGGGCGAGTCGATCCGGTCGGTGGTGGTGTACTGAACGCCAGCCGCGATATCAAAGGTTTACGGCGGTTTGCTCGGTATGGAACGCGTATGGGACGCGTATGGAAAGCGTATGTAGACAAAATCTGTCGGGTTTGACGTTAACGACGGGCCGCGGGGTCATGGTCCCGCGGTTTGCGCGGAGAGGGCCGTCAGGGTCGCCGGCGGCTTCGAACACGCCGGCGCCGCGATCGTCGAGTCGCCGGTGACGCCGGCGCGCGGATCGCCGCGGCGCGATCGCGAGATCGCGGTCGTGCGCCCGCGGCGCGGCACGCCTCCAGCGCCGCGTCGATCGCGGCCAGCGCGGTAGCGGCGCGGCCTCCTCCAGCCGCGCGGTGCCGGTCTCGCGTCGCCGCGAGCGCGAGCGCGTTGCCGAGGTTCATCTGGGTCGTCGCCCAGTCGAGCGGCACGCGCGTCGCGGGTCGGCTCCTCCAGCGCGGCGCGGTAGGCGGCGACCGCCTCCTCCAGCCGCGCCGTGCCGCTCTCGCGCTCGCCGAGCGTCCGGAGCGCGTTGCCGAGGTTCATCTGCGTCGTCGCCCAGTCGAGCGGCACGCGCGTCGCGGGTCCGCTCCTCCAGCGCGGCGCGGTAGGCGGCGACCGCCTGCTCCAGCCGCGCCGTGCCGCTCTCCCGCTCCCCGAGCGTCTGGAGCGCGTTGCCGAGGTTCATCTGCGTCGTCGCCCAGTCGAGCGGCACGCGCTCGCGGGTCCTCTCCTCCAGCGCGGCGCGGTAGGCGGCGACCGCCTGCTCCAGCCGCGCCGTGCCGCTCTCGCGCTCCCCGAGCGTCTGGAGCGCGGTGCCGAGGTTCATCTGCGTCGTCGCCCAGTCGAGCGGCACGCGCTCGCGGGTCCGTCTCCTCCAGCGCGGCGCGGTAGGCGGCGACCGCCTCCTCCAGCCGCGCCGTGCCGCTCTCGCGCTCCCCGAGCGTCTGGAGCGCGTTGCCGAGGTTCATCTGCGTCGTCGCCCAGTCGAGCGGCACGCGCTCGCGGGTCCGCTCCTCCAGCGCGGCGCGGTAGGCGGCGACCGCCTCCTCCAGCCGCGCCGTGCCGCTCTCCCGCGCCCCGAGCGTCTGGAGCGCGGTGCCGAGGTTCATCTGCGTCATCGCCCAGTCGAGCGGCACGCGCGCGCGGGTCATCTCCTCCAGCGCGGCGCGGTAGGCGGCGACCGCCTGCTCCAGCCGCGCCGTGCCGCTCTCCCGCGCGCCGAGCGTCCAGAGCGACACGGCAAGGTCGTTGAGCGCGGCGCCTCGCTCGTCCGGGTCGCGGGCGTGGTCGTGGGCGATGCGGGCGAGGTCGATCGAGACTTCGAGGTCGAAGTTCAGGCCCTTGTCGCGGCCACGGACGTACCAGTCGTCCTGTTCGGCGCGCAGGGCGGCGAAGCGGCGGGTGGGGTCGGGGGACTCGAGGGCGAGCTTGCGGGCGATGCGGCGGGCGGCGGAGGCGGGGTCGCGGCGGAGGATGTCGGCGCGGAGGCCGGCTTCGAGGAGGGCGATGCCCTTCTGGGTTTCGAGGCGCTGGCGCTCCTCCCATTCGGCGAAGGCGCGGTCGGCCTCGGCGGCGGCCTCGGTGTCGCGGTTCTCGGCGGAGAGCGCGGCCATGCGGGCGAGGACTTCGTCGACGAAGTGGCCGGTGTTGGAGCCGGCGGCGCCGCGGGCCTGGACCTCGATGGCGACGGTGACGAGGCGGTCGAGCTCGGCGAAGGCCTGGTCGGTGTCGGTGACCTCGCCTGCGCGGCGGGCGAGAGTCGAGGAGGCGGGCGTCGGTCAGGCCGGCCTGATGGATGGCGATCGAAAGGCGGACGATCTCGGCCTGCTGCGTGGCGTTGAGGGTGGCGAGAGGCGCGGTCGCGGCTGCGATCAGCGCGCGCACCTCCTCGGGGGTCGCGCCGAAGAGCTGGGTCTCGGCGTTGTATTGCGTGGCGTTGTCGCGGGCCTCGTAGGTCTTCATGGGTGCGGGAGGGTTATGGCTCTTCGTCTGGTTTTGCCGCGGGGGCGTTGAAGATCTGGGTGCCTCCGGGCGCGTTGTACTGGCGGGATTGGTCGTAGGCGTTGAACTGGTTGAGCGTCGTGGTCGAGCGCGCCGCCGCGGCCTTCGGCGGTGAGGGCGGCGCTCAGGGCTTCGGCGAGGGTGCGGGCGGCTTCGCGGTCGGGGGCGGGGCGGGCGTCGATGGCTTCGGCGAGGACGGCCTCGCGGGTTCTTGGTGGGGGCGCCCTCTTGCGCGCGGGTTTCGAGGGCGGTGACGTCGGGGGCGGCCCAGGCGGCGACGAGGGACTTGAGCTTGTCGTAGGCGTCGCGGGCGGCGGCGCCGAGGACGGCCTTGCCGGCTTCGCCGGCGCCGGCGGAAAGGGCGGCGGCGGCGAGGGCGCCGATGGTGACGGGATCCATGGTGATGTTTCCTCCCCGGGGCAGGCTACACGATTTGCGATCGGCGGCATACCGGGGGGTTGCGGGGCCTCCACCTTTGGCACGAGTTGACGCCTCCGCGGCGGCGAGGCCCTATGGCGGCGGAACGAGACAAGGCGGATCGTGAAGACGGTATCGGAGAATGCGAGCTTCGGCGGGGTGCAGGGGGTCTACAGCCACGGCTCGGACGTCTGCGGCTGCGAGATGACCTTCGCGGTCTACCTGCCGCCGCAGGCGAAGCGGGGACAGGTGCCGGTGCTCTGGTTCCTGTCGGGGCTGACCTGCACGCACGAGAACGCGATGACCAAGGCCGGGGCGCAGGGGTGGGCGGCCGAGGCGGGGATCGCGGTGGTGTTTCCCGACACCTCGCCGCGGGGCGAGGGGGTGGCGGACGATCCGGCGTTCGACCTCGGGCAGGGGGCGGGGTTCTACCTCAACGCCACCGAGGCGCCCTGGGCGCCGCATTTCCGGATGTGGGACTACCTGGTGGACGAGCTGCCGGATCTGCTGTTCCGCGAGCTGCCGCTCGAGCGCGAGCGGCAGGGGATCACCGGGCACTCGATGGGCGGGCACGGGGCGCTGACGATCGCGATGACGCGGCCGGAGCGCTATCGCTCGCTGTCGGCGATCTCGCCGATCGCCAACCCGACGCGGTCGGACTGGGGGCGCCGGCAGTTCGCCGCCTATCTCGGCGGCGACGAGGACGCCCGGGCGGCGCACGACGCGAGCCTGCTGATGCGGGAGAAGGGCTTTCCCCGGCCGGTGATGGTCGACCAGGGGGCGAAGGACCAGTTTCTCGACCTCTTGATGCCCGAGGCGCTGGCGGCGGCCGCGGCCGAGCGGCGGCAGCCGATGCGGTTCCGCATGCTGGAGGGATACGACCACAGCTACTTCTACGTGGCGAGCGTGATGGGCGAGCACGTGCGCTGGCACGCGGCCGCGCTTTGAGGTATGCGGCTTCGCCCCGGGCGGGCGGGCCGGACGGGAAGGCCAGAGGAGAGCTTGGGATGAGCATGATCGGGCGCGGGGCGCTCATGGCCGCGGTTGCGCTGGCGCTGGCCGTGCCGGCGCGGGCGCAGGAGGGCGACCCGACCGCGGGCGCGAAGGTGTTCAAGAAGTGCGCCGCCTGCCACACCCTCGATGCGGGCGGCAAGTCGCGGATCGGGCCGGACCTCTACGGGGTGGTCGGCCGCACCACCGGAACGCTCGCGGGCTTCAGCTATTCCGAGGTGCTGAAGCAGGCCGGCGCCGACGGGCACGTCTGGACCGAGGAGGAGATCTCGAGCTTTCTCGAGAACCCCAAGGCGAAGTATCCGGGAACCAAGATGACCTTCGTCGGCCTGAAGAAACCGGAGGATCGCGCCGACGTGATCGCCTACATCAAGAGCGCCAGCGGCGGCTGAGGCCCCGCGACGGCGACCTTCCGACGCCGGGTCGGGCGCGGGCGCGAGCGGGCGCCTGCGATCAGTCGCGATGCGCAGCCATGGCGATAAATGGCAGCAAGATCAAAGAGATAGCCGATCCCGGCCCCCCGCGCGATACGCGGCTGCCGCGTGCTCATACTTTGGTCGGAGACCGGGCGGCGCGCGATTGACAGGCGGCCCGGCCGGAATCTTATAAGAGATTAATATGGAGGCAGTCGGGTCGGTGATCGTCCGTGGAACGGGCGGTCGGACGCCCGGGACCTGCATAGAACGTCACAGGACGCATGGGAGGATCCAGATGAAAAGTTGGTCACTTTCGGTCGCGGCCATACTCCTCCTCGGAGTGGCGGCGCCGGCGATCGCGAACAACTCGGTGCTGAAGGAAACCAGCGACCCCAACCAGTGGGCGATGCAGGCGGGCAACTACGCCAACACCCGCTATTCCGAGCTCGACCAGATCAACAAGGACAACGTCAAGAACCTCCAGGTGTCCTGGACCTTCTCGACCGGCGTGCTGCGCGGGCACGAGGGCTCGCCGCTGGTCATCGGCGACATGATGTACGTCCACACGCCGTTCCCGAACACCATCTACGCGCTCGACCTGAGCCAGGACGGCAAGATCGTCTGGAAGTACAACCCGCAGCAGGATCCGAACGTCATCGGCGTGATGTGCTGCGACACGGTCTACCGCGGCCTCGCCTATGCCGACGGGATGCTGTTCCTGCACCAGGCCGACACCACGCTGGTGGCGCTCGACGCAAAGACCGGCGAGGTGAAGTGGAGCGTCAAGAACGGCGATCCGTCGAAGGGCGAGACCAACACCGCGACGGTGCTGCCGGTGAAGGACAAGGTGCTCGTCGGCATCTCGGGCGGCGAGTTCGGCGTGCGCGGGTCGGTGACGGCCTACAACATCAAGGACGGCTCGATGGCCTGGCGGGCCTATTCGACCGGGCCCGACGCCGACATGCTGGTCGACCCGGAGAAGACCACCGCGCTCGGCAAGCCGATCGGCAAGGACAGCTCGCTCGCGAGCTGGGAAGGCGACCAGTGGAAGATCGGCGGCGGCACCACCTGGGGCTGGTACAGCTACGATCCCGACCTGAACCTGGTCTATTACGGGACCGGCAACCCCTCGACCTGGAACCCGGCGCAGCGGCCCGGGCGACAACAAGTACTCGATGACGATCTTCGCGCGTGACCCCGACACGGGCATGGCGAAGTGGCTCTACCAGATGACGCCGCACGACGAGTGGGACTTCGACGGGGTCAACGAGATGGTGCTCTTCGACGGCAACGTCGACGGCAAGGACCGCAAGCTCCTGTTCCACCCGGACCGCAACGGCCTCGCCTACACGCTCGACCGCGACACCGGCGAGCTCCTCGTCGCCAACAAGTACGACCCGGCGGTGAACTGGACCACCGGCGTCGACATGGACCCGAAGTCGGCGACCTACGGCCGGCCGGCGGTGGTGGCGGAGTTTTCCACCGAGCACAACGGCGAGGACACCAACTCCACCGGCATCTGCCCGGCCGCGCTCGGCACCAAGGACCAGCAGCCGACGGCCTACTCGCCGAAGACGCACCTGATGTACGTGCCGACCAACCACGTCTGCATGGACTACGAGCCGTTCCGGGTCAGCTATGCGGCGGGCCAGCCCTATGTCGGGGCGACGCTGTCGATGTTCCCGGCGCCGAACAGCCATGGCGGCATGGGCAACTTCATCGCCTGGGACCCGCTGAAGGGCGAGATCAAGTGGTCGCTGCCGGAGCAGTTCTCGGTCTGGTCGGGGGCGCTCGCCACCGCCGGTGACGTGGTCTTCTACGGCACGCTCGAGGGCTACCTGAAGGCGATCGACTCCGAGACGGGCAAGGAACTCTACAAGTTCAAGACCCCGTCGGGGATCATCGGCAACGTCTTCACCTACGAGCGCAACGGCAAGCAGTACGTGGGCATCCTGTCGGGTGTCGGCGGCTGGGCCGGGATCGGGCTCGCGGCGGGCCTGACCAACGCGACCGACGGGCTCGGCGCGGTGGGCGGCTATGCGGCGCTCTCCGACTATACCGCGCTCGGCGGCCAGCTGACCGTCTTCGCGCTGCCCGACTGAGCCCTTCAGTCTCACCGCGTTTCTGCGCGCCGCCCCGGAACCCCCGGGGCGGCGTTCGCGTCGGGGGCGGAGCCGCGCCGGGGCGAGCCAGACTAAAGTCTGAATTGCGCGCCCGGGGCAGGCGGCTAGCGTTTTTGCAACCACAACTCGGGAGGATGGGATGAGATCAGCCGCGCCGCTTCTGGCGTTTGCCGTGCTCGTCGCCGGTGCCGCTTCGGCGCAGAACGCGCCGGCACCGACAGCGGCCGCCGCACCCGACGCCCCGACGGGGTCGGCCAACACCGAGGCCGTCACGAACGACGGGACGCGGTGGTTCAATTCCGACGATGTGCCGACCTTCAAGATCGAGCAGGACGGAACGGTAGACTGGCCGACCTTCTCGGGCTTCCGGCGCTACCATTCCGACTGCCACGTCTGCCACGGGCCGGACGGCGAGGGCTCGAGCTACGCCCCGGCGCTGAAGAATTCGGTCATGCGCATGGACTACTACGACTTCATCGCCACCGTCGCGAGCGGCCGGCAGGTGGTCAACACCAGCGAGAACAACGTGATGCCCGCCTTCGGCACCAACCCCAACGTGATGTGCTACCTGGACGACATCTGGACCTATCTCCGCGCCCGCGGCGCCGACGCGATTCCGCGCGGCCGGCCGGCGAAGCGGGAGGAAAAGTCGGAGGCCTTCGCCGAGGCGGAGAAGGCCTGCATGGACCAGTAGCGTGCGCTGGCTGGGCATCGGGGGGGTCGCCGCGGCGCTGGCGCTGGCAGCTGCCGGCGGCGGCGCAGGTCGCCGACCTCGTCGACCGGAGCGCGTTCCGGGTCTGCGCCGATCCGGGCAACAAGCCGCTGTCGGCCGAGGACGGCTCGGGCTTCGAGAACAAGATCGCCGAGCTCTTCGCCGAGAAGCTCGGGGTGCCGGTGCAGTACACCTGGTTTCCGCAGGTGACCGGCTTCCTGCGCCAGACGCTGCAGGCGGGCAAGTGCGACGTCGTGATGGGCTACGCCCAGGGCGACGACCTCGTGCTCAACACCAACCACTATTACACCTCGACGCACGTGATCGTGGTGAAGGCGGACGGCGATCTCGCCGACGTGGACACGCTGACCGATCCCCGGCTCAAGGGGCGCAAGCTCGGCGTCGTCGTGGGCTCGCCGCCCGCGACGCACGTCGCGCGCCTGGGGATGATGAAGGACGCCGAGCCGTACAACCTGATGACCGACCGCAGGGTCGAGGATCCGGCCGGGCAGATGCTCGCCGACGTCGAGTCGGGCAAGATCGACGCGGCGTTGCTCTGGGGGCCGATCGGCGGGCCGCTGGTGAAACAGGGGCATCCCGACCTGAAGGCGACGCCGCTCCTGAAGGAAGTGGCGCCGCCGCGGCTCGTCTTCCGCATCACCATGGGGGTGCGGGCAGGCGAGGACGAGTGGAAGCGCCAGCTCAACAGCCTGATCCGGCGGAACCAGGCGCAGATCGACGCGATCCTGCGCGACGCGGGAGTGCCGATCCTCGACGACTTCGGCAAAGGCGAGAAGCCCGCGTCGGGGTAGGGCCTGCTTCGCGCCGGCGGGCACGCAAACCGCGGGTTCGCTTGCGCGGGCGCCTGCGGGCCAATGCGACAGCGTGCAGACCCGTGAGGGCAGAGGCCGGCTCACGCCGCCCTTCGGCTCGGGTGAAACCCTCGCCGGTTCTTTCCCCGGGCGCTCGCCGGGGTCGTCGCGTCGTTCGGGACGCGTCGGGACCGCTTCGGCCACGGCACGCCGAGGATCTGCGCTTCCATAAACCGGCTCTTCTCACGCCTGTCTCCTTCTGGAATAGCGTGCTCGGTTCGTACTTAGGGATTCGCGGCGTCCGAAGACGTGCTGCCTCGCCGTCGTCGACGGTCTGAAGGGCTTCCCCGAGGCAATCGTCGCGGTCTTCCCGGAAACCACGGTCCAGACTTGCATCGTCCACCTGCTGCGTCACAGCCTCGGCTTCGTGTCCTACAAGGACGCAAGTCCGTCGCCGCGGCGCTTAAGGAGATCTACAAGGCGCTGGACGCCGCCGCAGGCGGCGCCGCGCTCGATGCCTTCGAGGCCGGCGACTGTGGTCGTAAGCACCCCGCCACCGTCCAGCTCGGCGTCGGGCCTGGCCGGAGGTGATGGTTGAGGCTGCCGACCAAGAGCAGAACCGGATGCGCCGCACTTCGGTCGGGATGCGGCGTCACAGGCCGAGCGGCGGGGTCGAGCATCAGGCGGGCTGCGGCTCCGCTTGGGTGCCTGTCTTCATGCGGCGCGCGCCGCTCGACTGCTTCCGCCGCCTGAGCAGCAGGCCCTCTCGGTAGCGCGCGCCGATGAGTGCACCCCCTGCGGGAGACCGCCGTCGGCGCCGACCGGGACCGCGCGGGGCGGCTGCCCTCTAGCCTCCCCGCCATTCGTCAGCAGTCCCGGGCGGCTCCCGCCAACGGTCCGTCCTCTCGCAGCATCTGAAGGCCAGCCGTTCCCATCCCCGACATGACCTTGATCATGGTCGGCGAACTCCCCGCTTTGAAATGCTGAAGCGGATCATTCTGCGGGTCCAGGTGCGAGACGTCCACGACCAGGATCGGCAGATTTCCGAGGCGGCCTGGGTCGGTGATCGATCCCACGCGCTCCCGGTTCCCGCGCAGGAACGACGAAAACCGCAGCGCCCGATCGCGGGTTGATACGAAGACGTATATCTCGACCCCGAGCGGTGCGAGCGGCAGCACCTGTGCCCGGAACACGTCGACGTCCAGGTCAGGAGATACAAGAACCACTCCCCCGAGCTTGTGGAAGAAGGCCGGATCGCCCCGGATTGCCATCTGGCGCAGCGTGTACATGAGGAGTTGGGCGCCCATGGAATGCGCGATCACGACGATGCGGGAAACGTTCGATCTCGCGAGAGCGACAAGCGTTTGCTCAAGGCCGTCTCTCGCGAAGAGCGCGCTCTCACGGTCATAGGCGTAGGCGCGAAAGTCCGCTGCTGACGGCCAGGAGTAGTTGACCGAGATGCCTTGGGTGCCGAAGTCCTGGCTGATCTGCGCTTGCCGATATAGCCCTTCAGCGAAGTTTGTGTTGTACCCATGGACAAAGACGACAGCCTCGCGCTCCGGCCCGCCAAACGCCCAGCTGCCCGGTTCACCGCCGTCACGAAGTCGCGTGATCCAGCAAGCGGCGTCGCCGATACGGTCAAGAAGTCGTTGGCTGGGTTCGCGGGCATGCGGTGCGGGTAGGTCACGGTGCCCAGCGCACGGTTTGGTGGGACCGACACTTCGAAGTCGAAGAAGTGGACCGCGTCGGAGCGACCGCGAGTGACCGCAGCATCCCCATCCAAGGCGTCTCGCGTGCTCGCGACGAAGATTTGGTGCAACGAGCCGTCTGTGCCGCTGAGGGGTCTACCACGATCGACCCGCGCGCGGCGCAACCCGCAATCAGCAAGAGGGCGAAAGCGGCTCTTCTCACAACGTTGTGCAGCCCATCCGCGTTAGGCTGCAGCCTTGCGACGGCGCCGCGGCTTAGGTGCGGGTTCGGGAGCGACCACCACCGGCTTCCGGCCAAGCCCGATCTGCTTCGCGAGTTCCTGGCGCCTGGCGGCATAGTTCGGCGCCACCATCGGGTAGTCGGCTTCGGGCCCCACTTCGCCCGGTATTCTTCGGGCGTCATGCCGTAGGCGGTCACCAGGTGCCTCTTCAGCATCTTCAGCTTCTTCCCGTCTTCGAGGCAACCGATGTAGTCGTCGGTGACCGAGCGCCGGATCGGAACCGCCGGCGTGAGCTCGACCGACGCCGGCTCCTCGTCGCTGGCGAGCGTGTTCAACTTATCGAATACCGACTGGATCGGCGGCGCGACCTCGTCTCGCTCAACCGCGTTATTGGCGACGTGCGCCGAAACGATCTTGACGGTGGGGGCGAGCAGTTCGCTTCTGCTGACGGCGTTGTCTCGGGCCATGGTGGTCCTTCCTGAAATGATGCTGCCCTCGGTCCAGCCTCGTAAGTGCCCGAAGTCGATCGGGCCCATCGATGCTGCGGGTGTTGCGCGCAACATTAATCGCAGGCTTTCGGCTCCACAAGTTCGCCACGCGGCCCGGAACAACGCTGCGAATGCGCCTCCCCGCCCTCCTCTGTTCGGGGCACGACCAATTCGCTCCCACGGCGAAGTCCCATGCCCGACACCAGCACCCACCTCCTGCTGCCCTACCTGCTCGCGAGCCAGGCACGGAAGCACGGCACCCACAACGAGGCGCTGCGGCCGCTCGACGGGCTGGTGCAGCTTGCCGTACTCGACCGCGACCTGACCGCGCCGCCGGCCAGCCCGGCCGACGGCGATCACTACATCGTCGCCTCGGGCGCCACCGGGACTGGGCCGGCTAGGACGGCAGCGTCGCCTATTGGGTCGACGGCGCATAGACCCGGCTCGTCCTGCGGCCCGGCTGGCGCACATGGGTCGAGGACCGGGGCCCGCTGCTGGTCTTCCAAGGGTCGGAACTCCATGGCGCTGCCGCAGGAGATCGTCCTCGGCGACGGTCCCGAGGGAACCAGCCGCGCCATGTTCGACTGGTCGGAGCGCACCGGCGTCCGGCTGCGGTTCATCGAGCCGGGCAAGCCGGTGCAGAACGCCTTCGTCGAGAGCCTGAACGGCAAGCTCCGCCAGGAATGCCTGTCGGCGCACTGGTTCCTGACGCTTGCCGACGCCCGCGAAAAGATGGAGGCTTGGCGAAGGTTCTACAACGAGGACCGACCCCACAGCGCGATCGGCTACAACGTCCCGATCGCGTTGACTAACCATGGCGGCGAGGCCGGCCCCACGCCATGATGAAGCCCGGACTTTCCAGCCCCGGGCGGTCCAAAGTTCGGGTTCAGCGCACAAACCGGAGGATTCCAGCTCAGCGCGGCCCTGATCGCGGGGAAAGGTCAAAGCGGCAGTGGCGCATGTCGCAGGGGCACTCCGTCACAAGGGGCGGTGATCGGCCTGCTGTCTCCCGCAAGAGTCCGAACTGGTTGTTGCATCGCGCGGTGTTTCGCACGTTGCGCGATCTCCAGTCGCACGCACCAAATATGTTCGCCAATTCCAATCGTCAGCCGGAAATAGTGTTTCGACCGGTCCGGCTCGCGCACACCCGCGAACGCCGCCGCCGCCAGACGCGGAGACGGACAATATTCGGTCGCAGACCAGTCTGGATCAGTGCGCGAGACCCCGCGGAGGCCCAGAAGCGAGGTGCACCGGATGTTTCCGCACACGCCTGATCCGAAGACCCCTACTCAGGGGCGCAGCGTCTCCGGCGGCGGGACCAGTCCGAACACCTGACCAGGAGAACCGCAATGACCCCGACGCAGACTTCGAACCCGAGCCATCGTTCACCGCCGCGGTGGACCGGATGAAATCCGTGAAGGCCGCCTGGGACAAGGCGCCCGAAGGCGCCAAGAAGGCGGCGGCGCTGAAGCACTACGAGGCCGCCGAGAAGGCGCATCCCAAGAAGGACGAGGCGAATTGCATCAAGGAATGCAAGGCCGCGGAACAGGCGCTGGTCTGAACCATGGCACAGAACGCATCCACCGCCGAGCTTGACGCCCCCGCGCAGGCCGCCGCCAATGTCGGCACCACGCCCGAGACCGACCCGCGCAAGGGGTCGGTACCGGGACCATGAAGGCGCTGGTCTATTCCGGGCCTGACGGGATCGCGCTGGTCGACCATCCCCGGCCGGCGATCATCGCCCCCACCGACGCCATCGTCCGCGTCACCCGCACGACGATCTGCGGCACCGACCTGCATATCCTCAAGGGCGACGTGCCCACCTGCACGCCGGGCCGCATCCTCGGCCATGAAGGCGTCGG
Source organism: uncultured Alphaproteobacteria bacterium (assembly GCA_963737485.1). Taxonomy (GTDB): domain Bacteria; phylum Pseudomonadota; class Alphaproteobacteria; order Rhodobacterales; family Rhodobacteraceae; genus Amaricoccus. The sequence goes on from CAVTSR010000006.1 coordinate 675,737, forward strand.
CGTCATCGACAGCGTCGGCGCGGCCGTCACCGCGTTCAAGCCCGGCGACCACGTGCTGATCTCCTGCATCAGCGCCTGCGGCACCTGCAGCTTCTGCCGCCGGCAGATGTATTCGCACTGCACCACCGGCGGCTGGATCCTCGGCAACAAGATCGACGGCACGCAGGCCGAGTACGTCCGCACGCCCCATGCCGACATGAGCCTCTACCACATCCCCGAAGGCGCCGACGAAGAGGCGCTGGTGATGCTCAGCGACATCCTTCCGACCGGCTTCGAATGCGGCGTGCTGAACGGCAAGGTCCAGCCCGGCGGCTCGGTCGCCATCGTCGGCGCCGGCCCGATCGGGCTGGCGGCGCTGCTCACCGCGCAGTTCTATTCGCCGGGCGGGATCATCGTCATCGACCTTGACGACAACCGGCTGGAGATCGCCAAGCGGTTCGGCGCCACCGCCACCATCAACTCGGCCGATGGCAAGGCCGCCGAGGCGGTGATGGAGCTGACCGACGGCGCGGGCGTCGATACCGCGATCGAGGCGGTCGGCATTCCGGCGACCTTCGAGATGTGCGAGCAGATCGTCGGCGCGGGCGGCACCATCGCCAATATCGGCGTGCATGGCGCCGCGGCCAGCCTGCATCTGGAAACCCTCTGGGACCGCAACATCGCGATCACGACGCGGCTGGTCGATACCGTGACGATCCCGATGCTGTTCAAGACGGTCGCGGCGGGGAAGATCGACCCAACTCTGCTCATCACCCACCGCTTCACCCTGGCCGAAGGGGTGGCCGCTTACGAGGCGTTCGGCAATGCGGCAAAGACCAAGGCGCTGAAGGTCATCATCGCCACCTGACCGCGAGCCGCGGCGCAAGGCCGCCCGCCGTTTCCCTAGGAAGTGACAACATGACGCGCACATTGACCATCATCCTCGGCACCCTCGCGGCAAGCGCAGTTGTCGCGATGGGTGCCGCCTATGCCTTCGTCAATTCCGGCATCTACGATGTCTCGGCGACAACGCCGGATTCCGGCCTGGTCTATTGGGCCACCCATCAGACCATGGAGCATTCCGTGGCGCGCCGGCTGGGCGCAAACATCGTGCCGGCCGATCTCGACACGCCGGCGAACGGCGCCGCGGGCGGCGCGATCTACCTCGCGAACTGCGCCGTCTGCCACGGCGGTCCGGGTCTGGCGCCGACCGCCATCTCGCAAGGTCTGAATCCGCAGCCGCCCGATCTGTTCGGGGCCACGCGCGAGCCCGACCCGGCCGAGAACTTCCAGTTCATCAAGCATGGCGTGAAGATGACGGGCATGCCGGCCTTCGCCCCGACCAAATCGGATGAAGAGATCTGGTCGCTGGTCGCGTTCCTGAACGTGGCCCCCGGCATCACGGCCGAGGATTCTCCAGGTGACCGGCCGGACAGCGACGACACCGGCCGCGGCCGTGCCCTTGGCGCCCGCTTCGGCGAACCCCGCGACGAACGGTGGCTGAGGACCGGTCGCGCCGTCCTAGCGCAGCAACGGACCGTCATGGTCGAGGTAGGCGCGGTCGAACTCGGCAAGATCGACCACCGTCGAAGTCGAGGAAGGTCACCTGGCCCTTCTGGAAGCTCAACAATCCGGTCTCGCGCAACTCTCGCAGCACCCGGTTGACGTGCACCGCGCTCAGACCCAGCGCATCGGCCAGCATGTATTGCGACAGCGGGCAGGCATAGCCTTCGCGCGTGGCCAGTCCGACCAGCTTCAGCCGCGCGCCCAGTTCCAGAAGGAAATGCGCGGTCCGCTCCATGGCGTTGCGCCGGCCGATGCCGACCAGATGCTCGACCACCATCGCTTCGTCCCGCGACGCCGCCCAGAGCACCGCTGTTGCCAGCCGCGGGGTGCTGCTGAACGCGTCCAGCAGGTCGCTGGCCAGCACCTCGGAGGCCTCGACCGGGGTGACCGGTTCGATGTTGTGGTCGGCGGTGCGCAGCAGCACCGACCGGAGGCCCAGGAAATCGCCGGGGATCTGGAAGTCGATCACCTGCCGAGAACCGTCCTTCATCAGCTTGTAGGAACAGACCCAGCCCTCGGCGACGATATAGGCCGCCTGATCCGACTGACCCTGCAGGACCAGATCGCGTCCGACAGAGAACTTGCGCCGGCGCCCGTGCAGGTCGTCCAGCACCTTCAACTCGACGCTGGTGAGGGCGACGAAGTTTCCCAGCTTGCGGGCCAGGGGGCTGTGCGCGGTCGACATCGGCCCCCTCTGCTCCGACGGCACCGTTGCGGGGCACCAGCCTCGGTTATTTGGGTCGGCAGAGTTTTTTTCCGGGGGTCCTGCCGTGGATCAGTTTCCTTTACCGCAAACCTGCGACAGTTGCGACGCATGAAACGGCGGGATCGGCGCTCGATCGCCGCCCGCCATGATCGAAGAGGTTGTCGATGACCCGAATTTGCGCCGATGCCGCTGCCGGACGTGTCGGGGACCGCGGCGCTTGCCATCTGCGAGTTGCTGCTGCTGGCGCTGAACGACCGCAAGGTCCTGCCGGAGCACGAGATCATCGGTATCCTGCGGGACGCGTCCGCGGCCCATGCCAACGACCCCGGCCATGACGGCCATGCGGTGCTGCACCAGGCCGTCGCGGCCCTGATCAACCGGATCATCGACGGCGGGAATTCGGTGCGGCGAAAATAGGCCATCCCGAGCCCGTGAACGGCGCTCGCAATGCGCTATCCATCCGCCGCGGACAAGCCAAGAACCTCGCTGCGCCAGTAGACGAAGAAACGCGACCTCCGTCAGGTCTGAGGTTGCCCTTGCGGGGCCATCGATAGTCGCCGCTGCGGCCAAAGTCCGCGAACCGCCCGACCGAGCGGGTCGGCACCGCCGCACGCCCGGCAGCCCGGGAACGGTTGGCGCGGCTGGCCATGCCCACGCACTTCGCCGGCACGTCGAACAGCAGAGTGACGCGTGCTTGGCTGGCTCTGGCTTGCATCAAGGCCCCGACCTGCGCCGTGCGTCGAGCTGCCCGCCAGCTCATCGCCGAAGCCTGCTGGAAGGAACTAATGATTTCGACCAGCACGGATAGGCGACGCCGGCGTTGATTTCAAACTCCAGGACCGGCACGACACCCAGTCCCGGAACTTCAAGGACTACGAAGTCTCCCGCCGGCCACCGTCACCGACCTGTGGCGGGGGGGCGAGGACGATATCCGCCACGTGATGACGAATCCGTTGGCGTGCCGGGTCAGCGACCTCGGCAACGGCGTCCGGGCTTTCGATCTCTGATCATCTCTAGGAGGCCTTCATGGACGAGGCCGAAGTGGAGGAAGACCGCCTTCGCGATGCGGCTGACGAGCCCGGGGTTTCCGCCTGGACCGTACCGCTTCGTCAACCGCGAGTTCTTCATCGTCACCTACCGCACGGACCCCGAGGGGCTGCGTTCGGTCATCCCCGCCCCGCTCGAGATGACCGATCCGGTGGTCAAGTTCGAGTTCATCCGCATGCCCGGATTTGACCGGGTTCGGCGACTATACCGAGAGCGGCGAGGTGACCCGGTGTGCTTTTGCGGCGAGCAGCGGAGGGTACGTCCATCTCGATATATCTCAACGATCACGCGCCGTCCCCGGCACCGTCCACATTCCTATCGGCCAGGTGCGTGCGGGTCTGGCCGAACTGCCGAAGGATCGGGAAATCGGCGCGTACTGCCGGTCCGGCCAGCGCGCCTACTATGTCGGCACGGATGTCGCCGCACAGTAAGGCTACAAGGCGCGCGTTTTGTCGGGAGGGATGCCGTCGCGCGCACCCCGTTGCCCTACTCGCCCGACCTCGAAAACGCGCTCGTTCTTACTCAACCCTAGAACATCGCCGTGGATTTGCTCTCTTCCCGTCGCCCGCGCCAGCGTCTCGATCTTCGTTGCCGGCAGCATGCTGGCGATGGGGATG